>JAEWWT010000014.1 GCA_023396225.1 Bacillota bacterium | reverse complement strand
GCCTTTCTGAAACCGTCTTGCGGTAGGAGGTGAAACCAATCCACAGTATCCATTACAGTATAGCAAATTTTTAAAGTTCTTGGAGAGGAACTCTAAAAACTACTACTTTAATATAATACGAGGAGATATACTGCATATGCAGTATATTAAAAATTATGATAAGAAAAATTATTAAAATTAACCAAGAAAAATGCAACGGCTGTGGTGCTTGTGCATCTGCCTGTCATGAAGGTGCAATTGCAATGGTAGATGGTAAAGCAAAGCTTATGTACGAAAACTACTGTGACGGGTTGGGCGATTGTCTCCCTGCCTGCCCTACAAACGCAATTACTTTTGAAGAACGTGAAGCACCTGAATATGATGAAGCCGCTGTAAAGGCCGCACAGAATGCAAAAAAGAGTCCCCCATGCAGATGTCCTGGTTCAAATTCAAAGACAATTTGTCACGAGGCTGAAAATATCGTACAGAACACTTCACCTGTCAGAAGCCGACTTTCACAATGGCCTGTACAAATTAAGCTTGTGCCTGTGAATGCTCCGTATTTTAACAATGCAGATCTGCTTATTGCAGCAGACTGTACAGCATATGCATATGGCAATTTCCATAGTGAATTCATAAAAAATAAAATAACACTTATCGGCTGTCCAAAGCTTGATGAAGGTGACTATAGTGAAAAGCTTACACATATAATTGCAGAAAACGACATAAAGAGTGTTACTGTTGTAAGAATGGAAGTACCTTGCTGCGGAGGCATTGAAAATGCAGTAAAGCGGGCATTACAGGCAAGTGGAAAGTTTATTCCATGGAGTGTTATTACAATATCTACTGACGGCAGAATTCTTGACTAATTTAATTTTATGAAAATAACTGTTCTGCCCTAGAAATAAATATCTGAAGCAGAGCAGTTATTATTTTTACACACAATGAAATACTATTTTTATTAAAATCAGGTTGATACCAAGCCCAAAGTACCTGTCTGAATTACTAATCCATCGTAGTTAGCATCCTGAAGAGTAATGGTACGGTCTGATGGTAGAGGATTCTCAACCTCCACTGTTCTAGCATCTGTAGTCATTGTAAGTGTGTGAACTGGAGTAGTTATTTCATGATATCCGTCTGATTCAGTCTGAACAATATATATATTCGGAGCTGAAGTTGCGTCATAAGGAACATTAGCGAATACAACATTACCACTTCCATTAGGTGAATGAACAGCACCATAATGAGTTACACCGCCTGAGTCTGTACGGTAAAATGATGCAGTAGTAATAGCGGTACCACCTGATGTTCCTGTATCTGTAACATGAAGAGTAAGTGTTCCGGAAGCTGCAACTGTTACTGGATAATCATTAGTACCATCTACTACATTTAATGTTCCGGTAGTCTGATCATAACCGGTTGAATTGGTAGTAGAGGTATAGGAACCATCCATAATTGGCGATGTGACAGTACCGTTTGTAAAGGTCAGGTTATAGGAAATTGCCATAGTTTAGTCACTCCTTTTAAAATTGGCAAGCCAGTATAATTTTGATCTGTAAGATGAAAAGTTGCGTGAATAATTCTACGCTCTGGATGAAATTCATTGAAAATAAAATATTTCAAACTATAATCATCCTTGTTTAAATATATTTTTGAGCTGATAGCTCTTGGGCTAAGTCCACAAGCACAGGCATATACAGAATACACTCCTGATTGTGGAATTATAAATACAGCCCTTCCGTCCCTATCAGCATATTTTGAATCAATCATTTTCTTACAGGGATCATACAGGCTTACTGAAAATAATCCATCGTAACATCCTAACACCCTGCAAATTGTTGTAAATTTACCTGTATTGATGCAACCCATTTAATCACCTCACAAATCATGCAGCTGCTTAATACATAATACGGAACAAATCCCTATATTGCTACAAATACGAAAACATATCTGTAATGAAACTAAACTTAAATATAATATAATGTTTTATCAATACATATGACATAAAGTTTTAGTTTCCTTATTTTTCGAAAAACTGTAAACAATGTTTAATTAAAAATAATTTTTCAAATATTTTATAAACAAAAACTTCTAATTTATATCTGCCGGAATAATAAATAAATTTTTAGGAAATATATAAGATGGAAATAGAAATTGCTATGAAAGACATTAAATTTACCGTATGAAATAATTGCGTGTATTTTTATGTTATAACAATATTTAAGTGAGGTAAAGTAAATGAAAGTAAGAATTGAAGAAGGTTGTATTGGCTGCGGCATATGTATTGATGCCTGCCCGGAAGTTTTTCGCTTGAATGATGAAGGTTTATCAGAAGTATATGAACAGCCAACTCCTGAAAATGAAGACTCAGCACAGGATGCTGCTGATGGTTGCCCCGTAAGTGTAATAATTACTGAAAGCTAAAACATACCGCTCACCATAATAATTTCATGGTGAGCGGTATGTTTTATGTACATTTATCGTATTGGTGTTTCTCTTCCAAAGAAGCTTGTTAATGTTCTTGTTCAGCTTCAATAGGAGAGTAATAACAATTCTGAAAATACAGATATAATTTAATTGAATCCGTTTACTCCTTTGGGGTAGGCGGATTTGTTTGTTGTCAATATAAAAACACTTGTATTTATTTTATTTATTGTGTAGAATGTTGGAAAATATGTTGAATAATGTTAAGATATGTAGTAAACTTAATATAAAATTAAAGAATTATTGCAATAAGCAGTGACAACTTAATATTGAAATGATGGGAGACAAAATAATGAATGAGACGTTGTTTGTAGAAACTTTAATTAACACACTACGGTTTGATAGTAAATATAAAGATTTAAAGCCTTTATTGTTACCAATAATTAGTCGGAGTACTGTCAACAGTGTCCCTCAATGGGCTTTTGCAGTCCGAGATGGACAGCGCTGGGAAAATATTGAGTTGAGGGTTCCTGTTCCATTAATAGATACTGCTAATGCACACGAAAAAGAAATCAAAGACATTTTCTCATATGTATACGAGGAAACAAAAGATTATGCTCTAGATAAAGTGCTAATAAGACCAAGAATTATATCTTCAAATATTGATGAACTTGTTCAAAATGACGTCATTTTTGATGAAATACAAGATACTGTTGTACAAGGCATTAGGGATGCAAAGTATTTAATATGGGTAGCGGTAGCATGGTTTACTAATGAAACATTTTACAGAGAGCTTTTGGCAAAGAAAGAAGCTGGTGTAAATATAAGAGTTATCGTATCTGATGAAGAATCAAATCAGGCACTCCTGTCAAAATTGCAAAATCATTTTGACACTGTGGTAGTGCAGCGTTCTGGTTATTACGGAAATAATAGGATGCATGACAAGTTTTGTATTATAGATATGGATTATGTTATGCATGGGTCGTATAATTGGACGGCTTCGGCTAATTATAATGGAGAAACATGGGCTACTGCAATTGATAGAGAATTCGTTAAAAAATTTGCAAATGAATTTATACGTTTGTATGTAGATCATCATAATTGAATCAAAATTGAATCAAATATAGAGTTCAAGTTGATAGATATATACAGTCGCAATTTTAATAATCCGCTTACTCCTTTTACGGGGTAGGCGGATTTGTTTGTATAATTGTCGTAGTAGTGTCGTAGTAGCGCATTTTATTACAAATTAACAACAAATAACAAAACCCCCTCAACCAACGTAGTTAAGGGGTTTTTCAATATGGTGCGGATGAAGTGACTTGAACACTCACGGGGGTACCCACTAGAGCCTAAATCTAGCGCGTCTGCCAATTCCGCCACATCCGCATAATCAGCAAGTGTTATTATATCATTACTCATTCAATTTGTCAAGATTTTGTGCGCATTAGAATATATGGTATATAATGTATTATTTGGGTTATTCTTAGAGTACAGATATATTGAACATAATTATATTTCCATATATAACTAGTAATTTTAAGCTTATATAAATATTTGCTATTATTTTTATATAATAAAAAAATTAATTGTAAGTTTTCTATAAATTATGTTAAAAGTACTTTAAAAACAGTTTAAAACTGATATAATTATTTTGTGTGAAAAAAGAAGAAAAAATAATTAAAAGCTACTTATTAGTTGAAGGAGTTAGAAAATGAGTTCAAATGAAATCATTACAATCATTGTACAATTGCTCGGCGGACTTTCGTTATTTCTTTATGGAATGACAGTACTTGGAAGCAACCTTGAAAAAGCTTCCGGCGGACATCTTGAAAAAATTCTTGAAAAGCTTACAAGCAATATTTTCTTAAGCGTTCTCCTCGGTGCCTTGGTTACAGCAGCGGTACAGAGTTCAAGTGCAACTACTGTAATAGTAGTAGGTCTTGTAAATGCAGGTATTCTAAAACTTTCATCAGCTGTTGGTGTTATTATGGGTGCAAATATCGGAACAACTATTACAGGCCAAATCCTAAGACTTGGAGACCTTGAAAAAAACGAGAGCGTAAACAGTTTTATGAACTTTCTAACTCCAAAAATGCTTGCTCCTATGCTTGCTTTGGTAGGTATACTGTTATTCATGGTTGCAAAGAAAGACAAAATTAAAACAATGGGTGAAGTTTTTATAGCTCTGGGTGTACTTTTTACAGGTATGATAAGCATGACAAACGCAGTAAAACCCTTGTCAGAGCTTGAAGCTTTCAGAAGAGCATTTGAAACCATGTCAAATCCTATTCTCGGAATACTTGCTGGTCTTATCGTAACAGTAATTATACAAAGTTCTTCAGCATCTGTCGGTATTCTGCAGGCAATATCCACAACAGGTGTACTTACTTTTTCATCGGCATTTCCAATAATAATGGGGCAGAATATCGGCACATGTGTCACACCTATTATCGCAAGTGTAGGTGCAGGGAAAAATGCAAAAAGATCTGCAATGATTCATGTCTGGTTTAATATTATAGGAACAATGTTCTTCCTTGTCGTTATTTATGCAATTCAATACACAATTGGTCTTTCCTTTTGGTCTGACAGAATAGATATGGGCGGTATTGCAAACTTCCATACTTTCTTTAATATTTCTGCTACATTGCTGCTTCTTCCTTTCCATAAGCTTCTTGTAAAGCTTGCTTCATGGACTATAAAAGAAAAGGCCGAGACTGCTGATTCAAAAGAATCAAGCTCAGAACAGGTTATTCTTGCAACACTTGAAGATCGTCTTTTGAAATCACCGTTCCTTGCTATACAGCAGGCAAATGGCGCAGCAATAAGTATGGGAAAACTTGCTGATAAAAACTATAAAAGTATCAGAAAGCTATTTAAAAATTATGACGAAAAACTTATTGAAAAAATAAAAACAAATGAAGATTCTATCGACCGTATGGAAGACAGACTTAATGCCTATCTGATAAAGCTTACAGAATGTGAGCTTACAGATTACGAAAGTAAGAGAGTTACACTCCTTCTTCATCTAGTCAGTGAGTTTGAACGTATCGGAGATTATGCAGTTAACATTATGGAAACAGCTGAAAATCTTAAAAAGAATAACCTTTCCTTTTCTGAATCAGCAATGGCAGAACTTGATAAAATTTCGTCAGCAGTTGAAGAAATAATCAGTATGGCGATAGATGCGGTAAATAACAATGATGTTTCTGTTGCCATTGCAATTGAACCGCTTGAAGAAGTTATAGACTACCTTAATGAAACCCTCAAATCAAGACACATTGAAAGACTTAAACAAGGCAAGTGTGTTGTCGAAAGCGGAATCAGCTTCCTTGATATCCTTATTAACCTAGAAAGAATATCCGACCATTGTTCAAATATTGCCGTTTATATTATAGGCAATATTATAAATCAAAGTATTCTTAACAGACATGAATACATTCAGGCGGCTCATAAAGGCGAAAATAAGGAATATGTCGAACTTTCAGATAAATACATGTCTAAATACGCATTATAAAATATTAAGCTGCCTGCCTGGATTGCTTTCGGACAGGCAGCTTTTTCAAAGTTACTCTGTCATAAATGAGTAATTATTAATTGACGAGAACATTATTATATGTTAGAATTATGTAGAAATCAATCTTATTGTTTACCTTAAAAGTGTAAAATAGTCTTAGTTTCGAGTTGCTTAGTGGTATAGTCATTTGAAATTACTCTATTTATGCTTTCATTTTACATAAATTTTTATATATGAAACCTTAAGGTGTGGTATTAGCGTGAAGAATACTTTTCACGCAGCTATTTATTTTTTTCTGCTAGTAAAAGAGCAGTAATTCTGTTTAGCAAAACTCAGTTCAGGTTTAAGATCGGAATAAATAGTAAAAAAGGAACGGAGATTAATATGAAAAAAACTGATGGTTCCAACAGACAATCTTTTAATAATATTCTTAAAAAAACTCTTCCTCCGATTGAAAAAAAGCCTTCACAATCTGACGAATTTGACTTAAAAGATATTGATACATCTAAAATAAAACTTTCTTCAATGAGAGACAGAGAAAAAGTTGACGGATATGAAGAATTCAAGGAAAAGGTTGAACAGATAAAAACTGAAAAACCTGAATCAACGGAGGATTCTGATAATCTTTTCTTTTCACATAAGGTTGAAAAATTCAAAAAATATGATACTGTTCATGTCAAAAAGAGAAAGATTATTGCAAGAATAGGCATCGGAGTTATTGTTTGTGCTGTTCTAGTTTACGCTTCTGCTTTTGTAAACTATAAACATTCAAAAGACGAATTAATTAATAAAATTGAAAACGGTATAAATAGTCTTACGGGAGAAAATAAAATTATTGCTGCCTCACTTTCTGACGGTCTTATGTCACTTGAGGAAAAGTCTGAATATAACCTTGTCCCATATCTCCTTGACAATGACAGTGATGGGTTGTCGGACAGTTATGAAATCAATGAGTCAAAGACTGATCCTACATTTTCAGACAGTGATAATGACGGAATTTCCGACGGCGCAGAAATATATTTTGGTCTTGATCCTCTTAGAGACAACGGTGATATACTGACTGAAGTTTCAAAAACAATTGAAAATAAAGAGGCTAAATTAACTGTCAAGGGAAATCCGGATATCTATGGTACATATTTTGAGACAACCGAAAACATAAGTCTTAATGGTGCAATTGGTTTGATTTCCAATGCATATGAGTTTAATATCAATGCAAAAAATGCAGATGTAAAATTATCATTCAGTTATAATGATAACATGCTCAAAAAATGGGATTCTGATAAATCTTCTTTGACTATACTCAAGTTTGATAATGAAAGCAATAAATTTACTCCTATTGAATCAACTGTAAGCACTAGCAGCCGCACTGTCAGCGCAAAAATCTCTGAAAACGGAATTTATGCTCTCGGAGATATTTCTGCAAATGCTTCCGAATATAAAACACAGGTATTCTTCCTTATTGATAACTCAGGTTCAATGTTCAGCGAAGAACTTTGTGAAAATTCGGAAGAAAATGATGTTGACTTTAAGCGTGTTGATTTTGTGGTTAATATGCTTGATCATTTTGATGAAAATACTCTTTTTGGGGCAGGGAAATTCACTTCGGATTATACTTCATTATCAAAAATCAGTGATGATAAGGAACAGATAAAAAAAGTTGTTGAGGAATTAAAAACATATCAGGAGAATTTTACTGGAACTGAAATTGCTGAAAGCATAATCAAGTGTTCAAAGGAATTTAATACAGGTAAGGAATACAAGAACTTTATAATCGTTCTGACAGACGGAATGCCATCTGAAATAAATGATAAAAATGAGCAGAGTGTAAGAGAGCTTTGTATCGAAAATAATATTACAGTTATTACTATCGGTCTTGGAAAAACTCTCGACACATCTTATCTCAACTCAATTGCAGATGACACGAACGGTATGTATTTTAAAGCGACAAATGCTGATGCACTTGAAGATATCTATAATAAAATTCAAAGCTTTACAACATATAACCATGTTGAAGTATCTGAAGAAATTAAGGATACAGACTCTACTGATACCGTCAAATCAGCCGTTATTGCAGACAGCGGCTTCAACATTGAGAGCAACGCAATTAAGTATAAGAATTTCCGCTCATCCAATTCATTTGGCGGAACATCATTTGGTATCTCACAGTTTGTTTCAAAGTATTACTCCGGCGATCTTGAAGCAAGCAAAGAAAGCTTTGTAACACAAAGCGGATATACTGTTCCTGGATATGACTTAGCTGATTCAACTCTTATGGAAGACGAGAGGACTAACCTTTCTGACTGGCATTGTCCTGTTCTTGATGCATATGCAATGCAGACAGCGCGAAATGATAACAGAGATTACTTCTCAATTAAAGACGGTCATCTCATGTATACAACAAAAGCAAGAACTATGATTACTCAGAATCAGCTTGGAATTTCCGCTATTGACTTTGATTTTAAAATTGAAGATGACAATAGTATTGAAAGTCTGTTTAGAAAAATAACATTCAACGATATTGGCAGAATTGATACTGCGGACTGTATCTACATTTCCCCTGAAATTTATGCCGGCTCTGATGCAAATGTCATTAAGGCAATTTCATATTATCAGAATATGTATCTAGATAATAAGCTTAAATTCCATGACTTCGGTTATGAAGGCGAGGATGCTTTTATAGCACTTACAAATGATTTAAGTGAAGGCAGACCAGCAATACTAACAATAGGAAACAAAACCGTTGTTGGCATAAGATTTCTTAAATCAGAAGAATCGGCAAACCAGTATAAAATTGAAGTATACGACTGTGATTTCCCTGAAAAAGTGAAATATATCACAATTACTGGCTCTGAAGTTTTTGATGAAAACAATACTGCGCAAAAGCAGTATGTTGCATCATACAACGGCGAAAATCAACAGCTTTGCATTTACTGAAAAAAATAGAAAAATGCTTATATTACAGATGAAAATTTCTGTAATATAAGCATTTTTTATTTACACATTTCATATTAAACAAAGTTATGCTATAATATATTCAATAAAATAATCAAACAGGAGGACAAAATGAGTACGGCTTTACTTGCGAAACAAACTGAAATAAAACAGCCTGCAAGAACATTCAAAGATAATATTCCTGTCTACATACTGGAATTTCTGGTGTTTGCATTCATCGGCTGGACATATGAAACTATATATACTTCTATTGCATGGGGACAGTTTGCAGAAAGAGGATTTCTTCACTTGCCAATCTGCCCGATATACGGTTTCTTTTCTTTTTTTATTATCTTCACACTTGGAAAATTGAAATTTAATTTACCAATTCTTTATTTACTATGTACACTTTGTATCGGAGTGCTTGAATACATAGCGTCATACATACTTGAAAAATGCTTTAATCTTGAGCTTTGGAACTATTCTTATATGAAGCTAGATATTAACGGAAGGGTATCTGTTGTAATATGCCTGATTTTCGGAGCAGCATGCATATTCCTCTTGAAGATTCTTCATCCGAATCTGTGTAAGCTTTTCAATCAAATAAGCAATATAAAACTAAAAATAATTGCTTACTCACTTCTTGCAATAACAATAGCAGACACAATTTATACAACTATAATTACGTTTTAAATAATATTATTATGTTACAAACAAGTAATAATTGTTTTTTTCGAAGGTGCAGGGCAACTGGAAAGCCCTGCCAGCCTCCGCAGAGGGTGAAATTTCTGTGAGTAAGCTGTAAATTAAAGGGGCTGAATCAATCAGCCCCTTAAGTAATTTAATTATACATTCTTACCTGTAACAAGTGCAAGTGTATCTCTGGCAATGAGAAGTTCTTCATTTGTAGGAACTACCCATACTTCAATCTTTGAATCAGGAGTTGAAATCTTTGTAAGATTGCCGTGAATTGTCTCGTTCAAAGCAAAATCAATCTTGATTCCAAGATAGTCCATATCCTTAAGTGCGCCTTCACGTATTTCTGGAGCATTTTCACCGATTCCACCTGTGAAAATAATAGCGTCAACGCCGTTCATAATAGCTGAATATGCGCCAATATACTTCTTAATCTGGTAGCAAAGGATTTCGCTTGCAAGAGCAGCTTGTTCGTTACCTTTCTTCGCAGCAGCACAGATATCTCTGTTGTCGCTTGAGATACCCGATACTCCAAGGAAACCTGACTGTTTGTTAAGAAAATCACTCATCTCAGCAGGTGAGAGGTTAAGCTTCTTTGCAACAAATGTAACAGCAGATGCATCAATTGAACCACATCTCGTTCCCATGATAACACCGTCAAGAGGAGTGAATCCCATTGATGTATCAACGGATTGTCCGCCGTTTACAGCTGTAATTGATGAGCCGTTTCCGAGATGACATGAAACAATCTTAAGATCCTCGACATCTCTGCCCATAGCCTTTGCAAGAGCGGCGGTTACAAAACGATGTGATGTACCATGGAATCCATATTTACGTACATGATACTTTTCATAGATTTCATAAGGAAGTCCGAACATATATGCTTTCTTAGGCATTGTCTGATGGAAGGCAGTGTCAAATACAACTACCTGAGGAACGTTTGCAGGGAGAACCTTTTTGCAGGCTCTGAGAGCAAGAGCATGAGGATGGTTGTGAACAGGTGCAAGTTCACTGAGATCATCTATCTGCTGGATAACTTCATCAGTTACAAGCGTAGTCTTGTTGAATATTTCAGCACCCTGAACTATTCTGTGACCAACAGCAGAAATTTCGCTCATTGACTTGATAACAGCAGCATCACCAGTTGTAAGTACTTCTACGAGTTTTTCAAAAGCTTCCGTATGTGTAGGAAAATCGCAGTCCAAATCTACTGTTCTTCCGTCAAAGGTTTTATGCGATATATGTCCGCCTATACCAATTCTGTCACAGTTTCCTTTAGCGATGACACTTTCATCGTCCATATTAAGAAGCTGATATTTCAGTGAAGAACTACCTGCGTTTACTACGAGAATAATCATTAATTTAACAATCCTTTCAAAATTTGAGTTTCCCCCTTGACAACAAGGCATTAATTTAATATTATTACTTTATAGGATAAAAATCAAGACTTTAGTATTATATTCAGTTTTATGCACAAAAAAGTTTTGTATTTGTCTATATTTGTCCTATAAAACATAAATTTTTTTTGCAAAAGATATGGAGGAAATTTGGAATGAAAACCTATGGCATAATTTGTGAATATAATCCTTTTCACAATGGACACATATATCAGATTGAGGAAACAAGAAAGCATGGTGCTGACCATATTGTTGCCATAATGAGCGGCAATTATGTTCAGCGTGGTGACATAGCTATAATTGATAAGTTCAAACGTGCTGAAATAGCTGTTAAGAACGGTGCTGACCTTGTAATTGAAATGCCTGTTGTTTATTCAATTGCTAATGCTGAAATGTTTGCACGCTGCGGAGTTATGATGCTTTCTGCACTTGGATGTGTTGACGGAATATCATTTGGAAGCGAATGTGGAAACATTGATATGCTCAGGGAAGCTGCTGATGCTGCGATTGCAGTTGCAACACCTGAAAACATCAAGCCTCTTCTTGAACAAGGTATGCCTTATCCTGAAGCTATTGAAAACCTTGTAGGCTTACAGTATGGCCCTCTTGTTTCAGATCTGTTTACTTCTCCTAATAACATTCTTGCAATTGAATATCTCAAGGCAATGAAGGTTATGGGGCAGGATTTTGACGCATTTACAATCAAGCGCAAGGGTGCCGATCATGACGGTGACGGTATTTCTGATGGAATCGCAAGTGCTTCAAAGCTCAGGGAAATGATTGAAGATGAAGAAGACATTTCAGCATTTGTTCCTAAGGATACTGTAGATGCTATTGATGAATATAGAGAAAAGCAGCTCCTTGCTTATTTCGACAATATGGAACGCCAGATGTTGTACAAGCTTAGAACTGTATCTCTTAAGGAAATAGCTGAAACTCCTGATGTTGCACAGGGACTAGAAAACAGAATCTTTGAAGCAGGGAAAATGGCAACATCTATTGATTCCTTCTTTGAGGCTGTAAAGACAAAGAGATACCCAATGGCAAGGCTCAGAAGAATACTCCTTAACCTCTTTATTGGTATAAAGGCTCTTGATCTCCAGTCACCTCCGCCATACGGCAGAATTCTTGCACTTAATAATAAGGGCGCTGAAATTCTGGCAGCAGCAAAGGAAGCTGAAGCATCAAGATTTACAATTCCTTTCTCAACAGGCTTTAAGGAATTTGCAGAAAATCCAAATGCAATATGCAGAAGATATATGAATCTCACAGCAGCATCAACTGACATTTACAATCTTGCTTCAAGAACAGTAAGATCAAGTGCTATGGACTTTGTTGCAAAGATTGAGAAAATATAAGTATTAACGTAAATATAAAATTAATCTGCACAGTAATTGAATTTTACTGTGCAGATTTTTTATGCCTAACCGGTCATTTTAATGTCATAAGCTAAGCATCTGTTTCTTCATCATCTAGATCATTTTTCACTTCTGGTAAAGTTTCTGCTTGTGAATTGTTTTCATTACTACTTTCAACATTAATCTTCTTTTTTGAGAAGATTCTTTTCAAATCTATACTGCTAAATAATTTCTTTGCTCTAACATTACTCTCTCTTTCAGCAGGCCAGTAATCTTCTGTATCGCAGGACAAAGATTTTCTTCTTAACAGATAGTTAGTAAACTTTGCAACAAGCTCGTAAATGACTGCAAACAGCGGTACACTCAGTAACATTCCTGCAAAGCCGAACAATCCCCCGCCCACAATAATTGAAAACATAACCCAGAAAGCAGGAAGCCCAGTGGATTCACCAAGAATACTAGGTCCAAGAATATTTCCGTCAAATTGTTGGAGTATTATTATAAATATAATAAACGGAATAACCTGACTTGGGTTTATCATAAGCAGAATAAATGCACAGGGAATTGCTCCAAAAATTGGACCAAAGAACGGAATTACATTAGTTATACCAATAATGAAGCTTATAAGTACATACATTTCTATATTCATTATTTTCAAGCAGATAAAGCACAGAACGCCGATAATAAATGAATCTATGATTTTGCCTGAAATAAATCCACTTAATGTTCGATTGGTAGTACTGCATACATCCAAAAATCCCTTACATAGTCTTTTAGGCAGTATTGCATATGTGAATTTTTTTGCCTGAGCAAGAAATTTTTCCTTGCTCAAAAGAAGATATATTGCAACGATAAAACCGATAACAAAGTCCTTAAAACCAATTAAGAAATTAATTGCCCCATCCTTAATTTTAACAGCAAAATCTCCAAGTGTAGGCATAATGTTGTCAACGAATTCCATTACTTTTACCTGAATTGTTTCAAACTGTTCCTCAATAATTGAGTTAAGCTGAGGGTAATCATCGATTATTCCATAAACCCATTTTTCTAATTTCCCAAAGTAAACAGAGCTGTTTTCAAATATTTTCATGACACTGTCTATTACCTGTGGCATAATTATCGCAACAAGTGCAGCAATAACTGCAAGGGTAAAAAGCATAGAAATTAGCACACTAAGCCATTTATCAATCCTTGGATGAGCTTTCTTTTTTCCGGTAAGCAATCTAATATTCCGTTCAGCAAACACCTGAACAGGGTTTACAAGAAACGCAATAACAATCCCCCAGTTAATAGGACCAAGAACCTTGAAAACCTCCGAAATAAATCCTGAAACAACATCAAACCTTGCTGCAATCAGCAGAATTGTAAGGCAGACGCAAAATGTAATTATGCAATAAACCGAAATGGTTGTGTACTTTTTATTGAAATCAACTTTCATATATGTTAATCAACCCTGGAATGGGCAATTACTCCTTTCTGTAAATTATTAAATTAAAAGTAATATCAATTTATATATAATTATACATGATTATATTATTAAAGTAAAGCAAAATATACAAATATTAAATTTTATTAATTGTCGACTTTTTTATATTAATTAGTTGACAATAATAATTGTGTGTGCTATACTGAACATCGTAAAAAAGAAAGTAGTGAAAGTTTGAAAGATAAACCTATCAAACTTTGAATCTTGTGTTTTTCAATGGTAGTAAAACACAAGACATTAAGAAAGGAATGGTCGTAAGTATGTCAAACACGCAAACAAATAATCATAGCAAAACCCTTACACTTGTATTCTGTGCTTTATTTACCGCTCTAATTGCAGCAGGAGCGTTTCTGAAGATTCCGATACCTAATATGCCAATAACAATGCAGCTGTTTTTTGTAATTATGGCTGGTCTATTACTTGGCGCTAAGGCAGGAGCTGCTAGTGCACTTGTATATATGATTCTCGGACTGTCTGGCATTCCGATTTTCACAGCTGGTGGCGGCATAGGATACATATTCAAGCCAACCTTCGGATATCTTGTCGGTTTTATTTTGGGTGCATTTGTAACAGGACTTATCGCAAATAAAGATAAAAATCCATCATATAAAAGACTTCTTGCTGCAAGTTTTGCCGGATTAGCAGTTGTATATGCCTTTGGAATTATATATTTTTATCTGATAAGAAATGTATATATGTCAGAACCAATAAGCGCAGGCAATGTATTTTTATATTGTTTTGTCTTTGTAGCACCTGGTGATATAGTGCTAAATTTTCTAGCTGCATTCCTTGCAAAGAAGCTGAAACCTATATTAAACAACCGTTTGGCAGGAAATTAAACAAATAAAATTCCTGCAAGTATTAAAGCAAATTGCATTAACTAAAATGATTTTTGGCGTTATTCCTTCACAATAATCACAAAACCCTCCTGTAATCATATAATGCTTAAGAAAAGTATTTCTTTAACTTTATATTATTGCAGGAGGGTTTTATCGTGAAAAATAAATTTTTCACGATGCTATTTGTTCCTTTTCTGCAAAAAGGACAGCAGAAATTTTGCTTAGCTGAACTCAGTTCAGGTTCAAGACCAGAACAAATAGCAGAAAGGAATGGTTTTTAATATGGATTATATAAGCTGTACAAAGCAAAACTCCAATAAAATTGTAAATATGACACTCGAATTCTGGATTATCAATTCTATGGAGCATATTACTGTTATACTTAATTCACAGCAAGAAAACGGTATCTTACTTCCTGACACTTTTCGCAGTGAGCTTACTGAAATTTCTGAAAAATTGAGTAAAGTTCTGACAGAAGTAAAGAAAAATTATCTGATAAATCCAAGAAATCTGATACTGAATTTTTTGAATATCAACCGTCATTTCATAAATATTCTTGAAAGAATGAAATTTGAAGTAATCAATGGTATGCCTTTTATGTATCAGTTTGGTATTCATTTGATTTATGAACAGGAATATGCGTCTGAAATTTTCAAAATGAGTACATCCATTCCATCTTCAAAAAAATGTCCGTCCTATCCAGTAATAAAATTTAATTCTCCTTTGTTATCAGGTTCAGTAATGTACTGTATTTGCAGCAGTATATATTTCTGGAGCATTATTGCAGCAGAGCATGCGGATTTTCTTATAAATCTTATACCGAATCCTTACGGTGCAGATAATATTTTGAACAGCTATCGAATCAAATTTAATAATATATGCTATATCATTTCTGAAATGAAGGAAATAACAAATAGCGAGCTGTATGCCGTTGTTCAGAATTTCAGTAAATACAGCAATATACTTTTAAATTTAATTTATGAAGTCTATGGAACAGGAGTTACAGATAAGTTGTTTGATACATCGCCTGAATATCCTAACGCTATTATTAAACATATTGCAAATGAACACTTATACATAAAATCCATATGTGAAGATTTTGAGATTTACTTGAAAAAGTGATTATCAGGCTGTACAAAATGGTTTTAAAAAACACTTTCGTATAAAAATACGAAAGTGTTTTTTTATTCATATATCTATTAATATGGAATTATGCTGAGGAGAACACCGGCAGCTACTGCTGAACCGATAACACCTGCAACGTTTGGTCCCATAGCGTGCATGAGAAGAAAGTTTGCTGGATTTTCCTGTGAGCCAACCTTCTGTGATACTCTGGCAGCCATAGGAACAGCAGAAACACCTGCAGAACCTATAAGCGGGTTAACCTTACCACCAGTAACAAGATACATAAGCTTTCCGAAGAGAACACCGCAAGCAGTACCAATTCCGAAAGCAACAACACCAAGAACAATGACGCCGCCAAATTTCGGGTTAATAATTTTATCTGCAGTTGTAGTAGCGCCAACAGAAACACCAAGGAATATTGTAATGATATTCATTAGTTCATTCTGAGCGGTTTTGCAGATTCTGTCTACCACACCGCTTTCTTTGAAAAGGTTACCGAGCATAAGCATACCAACGAGTGGAGCAGCTGATGGAACAAGAAGAGAAATAATAATTGTAACAGCGATAGGGAAGATAATCTTTTCAGTCTGTGAAACAGTTCTGAGCTGAGTCATTACAACTGCACGCTCTTTTTTTGTAGTAAGAAGTTTCATTATCGGAGGCTGGATAATCGGAACGAGCGCCATGTAAGTATATGCCGCAAGAGCGATTGTACCTGTATCAACATCGAAACCACCCTTAGCCAAGAGCTTGCTTGAAACATAAATAGCTGTTGGGCCATCAGCACCACCGATAATTGCAATGGATCCAGCTTCCTGTGGAGTGAATCCAAGGAATGCAGCACCAATGAATGTGAGGAAGATACCAGCCTGCGCAGCAGCACCAAGAAGGAAGCTCTTTGGATTTGCAATAAGCGGACCGAAGTCAGTCATACAACCAATACCAAGGAATATGAGCGGTGGGAAAATCTGAAGTTTAACTCCAAGATAAAGCAGGTCAAGAAGACCGCCTTCATGAAGAATCTTCCCAAAGTCGATTGAATTGCCATTGCTTATATCGAATAGTTCAGGGTGATACATTCCTGTAAGAGGAAGGTTTGTTAGTAGCATTCCGAATGCAATCGGAAGAAGCAAAAGAGGTTCAAATTTATGCTTGATTGCAAGATACATAAAAACGAATGAGATGAGAATCATTACACATGATTGCCATGTGAGGTTATACAAACCTGATGTCATCCAAAGATCCTTGAGTGTTTCAAGAAAGTTAGATATCATTGATAATACAGCTCCCTTTTAAATTTGACTTGTATTTTGGCAGATACCAGCCATTCCCCAGGCTGTTCTTCTTTGATGTCTGCCAGATTTTTTTATACTGCGAATTGAGTAAACTGTGTCTCCGTCCGACATTGCAGCAACTGCTGCAGCAATAACAGCTGCTATTTCGTCATCTATTCCATCAAAGACTGCTCTTGATTGAACAGGTGAATCAGCAGGTTTTTTTTGCACTGATTTAGTTACATCAACTTTTTCTTTTTTTGTTGGATTATTCTTGAAAGAATCAAAAATCTTACCAAGAAGCCAAACAAAAAGAACAAGAATAATGAGTCCCAAGAACACTACAGTAAGTCCTGTTATTACAACAGAAAAGACATAGCCGATATCCATTTGCATTTCCATGATTAAAGCTCCTTTTTAAAATCAATATTTAGATTATTATACTATATTTATATCCATAATGCAATATAATTTTTATAAAAATTCCATAAAGTTTATTTTTAAAACATTATTCACATATTACGGCATAATATACTTGTTAATAATTTAATTGGTTTATATTATAAATTTTTTAATATTTTAAATTTAAAAACATATATAATTAAAAGTATATAAAACAAAATGAGAGGATGTAGTGCAGATAATGAATGATATTATTGACGTAACCTCAGAGAATCTGAATCCAGGTTTGATTGAAAAACTCCTTGAACAACTTACTTCGTTTCTTCCTACAATATTTTTTGCAGTTTTTATATTTATTATTGGAACACTCCTGAATAAAATTGTACTGAAAATACTTACAAAGGGATTGAAGAAAAGTAAGCTTGATAAAACTGTACATGGTTTTCTAAGATCAATGGTAAGGGTTGTACTTTATGCATTTACCTTGATTATTTCCCTGTCAATACTACGAATCCCTATGAGTTCTATAGTAGCAGTAATAGGTGCAGCAGGACTTGCATTAGGTCTTGCACTTCAGGATAGCTTATCAAATCTTGCAGGAGGCTTTATTCTCCTTTTTGCAAAGCCATTCAAGGTTGGAAACTATATCGAAGTAAATGGTATTTCAGGCGTTGTTGCTGACATTACTATTTTAAGTACCAAAATAACAACCGTAGACAATAAAGTAATTTTCATTCCGAATGGTACTGTTTCAAGTGCAACCATTGTAAACTATACACAGGAAGAACGCAGAAGAGTGGACTTTTCTTTTGGAATATCATATGAAAATGACTTCAGAAAAGCAATATCAATAATACAGAACGTTGTAGATAAGCATACTCTTATTTTAAAAGATCCTGAACCTACAATCCGATTGAATGAACTTGCTCAAAGTTCAATGAATATTGTAACAAGAGTGTGGGTAAACTCAATTGACTACTGGACAGTATATTTTGATATAATTGAACAGGTCAAGCTTGAATTTGATATGAATGATATTACAATTCCGTATAATCAACTTGATGTACATGTTGTCAATGGCAAAAAGTAATAAAATAAAAGCACATATGCAGTTTATATTGCATATGTGCTTTTATTAATGTTTATATTGAGGACTCAACAAGAGCAGCCATGTCATAAAGTCCTGCACTTTTTCCATTGAGGAAAACAGCGGCTTTTACAGAACCAACTCCGAATACTTCCTTTGAAGTAGCTGAATGTGAAAGTGTAATAATTTCATCTCTTCCTGCAAAGATTACATCATGCTCCCCGACAATAGTTCCGCCTCTGATAGAGTGGATACCAATTTCACTTTTTTCACGCTTTTTGCGCTGTGAGTGTCTGTCGTAAATATAATTGTACTTATTGTCAAGTGTTTCATTTACAGCATTAGCAAGCATTATTGCAGTTCCGCTTGGAGCATCAATTTTCTGATTGTGGTGCTTTTCAACTATTTCAATATCAAACTGTTCGCCAAGAAGTTCGGCAGCAGTTTTAGCAAGTTTAATCAAAAGATTTATTCCCAGGGAAAGGTTGAATGTAAAGAAAACAGGAATCTGTTCAGCTGCTTTCTTAATTTTTGAGATTTGTTCCTCATTATATCCTGTTGTTGCAAAAACAACAGCTGTACCTGTTGAAAGGCAGTAATTTAATACGCTTTCAAGTACAGACGGATGTGAAAAATCTATAATTACATCTGGCTTTTCTTTCATAAGCTGTGGTGCAGAATATATCGGAAAATCAGAGTAAGCTTCTGTATTGATATCAATTCCGGCAATAGTCTTGCAATCGTTTCTGTCAGCAATTATTGAAGCAATAACTTTGCCCATCTTACCGTTTGCGCCGCAAATTGCAATGTTGGTCATTTTATCATTCCTTTCAGGTATGAAAAAGTACAAAGCACATAATAATTTTATGCACTTTGTACTCAATCAATTACTTGATCAAACCTAACTTTCTCATAGAATCGGCAATAATCTTCTTTTTGCTGTCATCTGTTTCAATAAGAGGAAGTCTTAATGTACCTGCATTCATTCCCATTATGTTCATTGCTTCCTTTATAGGAATAGGGTTAACATCACAGAAAAGGTTGTCGATCATTTCAAGGTACTTTATCTGGAGCTTTCCTGCTTCAGCAAAGTTATTATCAAGACAAAGCTGGCACAGTTCATGTGTTTCCTTTGGCATAATATTTGAAAGAACAGAAATAACACCCTTTGCGCCAACGGACATCATCGGAACAGTAAGGCCGTCATCACCGCTGTAAACATCAAGATTATCACCGCATGCTTCAATTATCTTTGCAGCATAACCAACGCTTCCGCCTGCTTCCTTAACACCAACAATATTAGGGTGCTTTGACAATTCAACAAATGTATCAATCGAAATGTTTATGTTAGTTCTAGGTGGAATGTTGTACAGGAAAACAGGAATATTTATGCTGTCAGCAATTGCTGTGAAGTGGGCAATAAGTCCCTTTTGTGAAGTCTTATTATAGTAAGGTGTAACAACAAGAACACAGTCAGCACCAAGCTTTTCAGCTTCCTGTGAAAGCTTTATTGCATAGTTTGTATCATTGCTACCTGTTCCTGCCATAACAGGAATTCTGTGATTTACTCTTTCAACAGCGAATCTGATACATTCGATATGTTCTTCATCTGTCATAGTTGAAGCTTCACCGGTAGTTCCGCATACAAGAATGCAGTCAGTGCCGTTTTCAACCTGAAAATCTATGTTCTTGCCGAACTGTTCATAGTTAATAGAACCGTCGGCATTCATAGGGGTGACGATAGCAATGCCGGCGCCTGTAAATACAGTCTTTTTCATAGAAATCTTCATTCCCTTCTGTTAGCTGTTCCTTTTCTGCTTTTGTATTTGCAGAAAAGGAATAAATAACTGCGTGAAAAATATTTTCACGATAAATATACTTTCAATTAGTCAATTAATCAAAATAACCCTTAGCTGCAAGAAGTTCAGCCATAAGAACTGCACCGCCTGCCGCTCCTCTTAATGTGTTATGTGAAAGACAAACAAACTTATAGTCATACTGTGTATCTTCACGAAGTCTTCCGATAGATACAGCCATACCGTTTTCAAGCATTCTGTCAAGCTTAGCCTGTGGACGGTTATCTTCGTCAAGGTAATTTAAGAACTGCTTTGGAGCTGAAGGAAGGTCAAGTTCCTGTGGAACGCCTCTGAAGTTTTTCCATGCTGTGAGCATCTGTTCCTTAGTAGGCTTCTTCTTGAACTTAACAAATACAGCAGCTGTGTGTCCGTCTGTAACAGGTACTCTTAAGCACTGAGCTGTGATTGAAGGCTCTGTTGCATTGACAATTTTGTCGCCTTCAATTTTACCCCAAATTTTGAGTGGTTCCTGTTCGGACTTTTCTTCTTCTCCGCCGATATATGGAATAACGTTATCAATAATTTCAGGCATTGTTTCAAATGTCTTGCCTGCACCGCTGATTGCCTGGTATGTGCATACGAGAGCTCTTTCTATGCCGAATTCATCCATAAGCGGGTGAAGTGCAGGAACATAGCTCTGGAGTGAGCAGTTTGATTTAACTGCAATAAAGCCCTTCTTAGTTCCAAGACGATTTCTCTGAGCCTTAATGATTTCAATGTGTTCAGGATTAAGCTCTGGAACTACCATAGGAACATCAGCTGTGTTTCTGTGAGCAGAGTTGTTTGATACTACAGGGCATTCAGCCTTTGCATATCTTTCTTCAAGAGCCTTGATTTCATCCTTTTTCATATCAACTGCGCAGAATACAAAATCAACTGCAGAAGCAATCTTTTCAATATCTGCTGTTGCGTCGAGGACTATCATATCATTCAGGTTTGCAGGAATAGGTGATGTCATAGCCCATTTTGAACCTACTGCATCCTCATATTTTTTGCCTGCACTTCTTGGTGAAGCTGCAAGAACCTTAACATTAAACCATGGGTGCTCAGCAAGGAGAAGTGCAAAACGCTGTCCTACCATACCTGTTGCGCCAATGATACCTACATTGTACTGTTTCATTTTTATAACTCCTTTACAATTTTTTAGAAAAATAAAAAAATCGGTTGCAAACCGATTCATCATAATATATAATAGAAATACTGACATTATGTCAAACATATTGCCGATAGCACTCCATCATACAAATGATGACAATTGCATGCTTATTTAACATACAATCAGGATTGAATCTGCCAATTTCAAACCTTCGGCGGTATTGCCTTTTGCGGCTGCATAAAACGTGGCAAGTCTGTCAGCCGGTACTAATCGTTACCGCACCTCTATCTAGGTTAACTTAAATATATCACGCTCATATTATTTTGTCAATAGCTTTTCATAATTTATTATACGCAGAAATATATGCTAGCTATACAAATAATATTCAATAAATAAATTCGTAGATTTACGAAAGGAAGCTAAAAATAATGCTTAAATCTGATTTTTACTATGATCTGCCGCAGGAACTGATTGCGCAGACGCCTGTTTATCCGAGAAACACCTCAAGAATGATGGTTTCTGACAGAATAACAGGAAAAATTGAACACAGTCATTTCTATAACTTATGCAATTACCTTAAAAAAGGTGATTTGCTTATACTTAATGATTCCCGTGTTCTTCCTGCACGTCTTTACGGCGAAAAGGAGGGAACAGGCGCTTTCATGGAATTTCTTCTTCTTGAACAGAAAGGTGACAAGATCTGGGAAATACTTGTCCGTCCTGGTAAAAAGGCAAAGCCCGGCTCACATTTCTCTTTTGGAAACGGACGGCTAAAAGCTGAAATCATTGAAACTGTAAATGAAGGTAACCGTATTGCTAAATTTGAATGTGAAGGAAACTTTTTTTCTGCTCTTGAGGATGTGGGACAAATGCCTTTGCCACCATATATCACTGAAAAGCTTGAAGATAAGGAAAGGTACCAGACAGTATATTCAAAGGAACTTGGCTCTTCTGCTGCTCCGACAGCTGGACTTCATTTTACAAAGGAAATGCTTGAAGAACTTCAGGAAAAGGGTATTAAAATAGGATATGTAACTCTTCATGTAGGTCTTGGAACTTTTCGTCCTGTCAAGGAGGATAATATTCTTGACCACAAAATGCACAGTGAACATTATCATCTTCCACAGGAGACAGCGGATTTAATAAATGAAACAAAGGCAAACGGCGGAAGAGTTATTTCTGTAGGTACAACATCATGCAGAACTCTTGAAAGTGTTGCTACTTTCTATGATAAGATTGAGGAGCATGACGGCTACACAGATATTTTCATTTATCCGGGATATAAATTCAAGCTTATTGATGGACTTATTACAAATTTCCATCTTCCTGAAAGTACGCTGATTATGCTTGTATCAGCATTTATGGGATATGACAACACTATGAACGCATATAAAACTGCTGTTGCAGAAAAGTACAGATTTTTCAGCTTCGGTGATTGTATGTTTATTGCTGACCATGGTTTTGATAATAAATAATTTTAACATATATTTAGGAGTAATTTCATGTATACACTTATAAAAAAAGAAGGAAAAGCAAGACGAGGAAGCTTTGAAACCGTTCACGGAACATTCCAGACGCCTTGCTTTATGAATGTAGGAACTGCCGCTGCAATCAAGGGGGGAGTATCCTCACTTGATCTTGTTGATTTGAAATGCCAGGTTGAACTCTGCAACACATACCATCTTCATCTGCGTCCTTCTGATAATGTAATTAGAGAAATGGGCGGACTTCACAAATTTATGAACTGGAAAAAGCCAATTCTTACAGATAGCGGAGGATTTCAAGTATTTTCTCTTGCAAAGCTGCGTAAAATAAAGGAAGAGGGCGTGTACTTCAATTCACATATTGACGGACGTAAAATTTTCATGGGTCCTGAGGAAAGTATGCAGATTCAGTCAAATCTTGCTTCAACAATAGCTATGGCATTTGATGAATGTGTTGAAAATCCTGCAACACATGAATATTCAGAACGCTCCTGCGAAAGAACAACAAGATGGCTTTACAGATGCAAGGATGAGATGGAAAGGCTTAATTCTCTCCATGATACTATTAATAAAAAGCAGATGCTTTTCGGAATCAATCAGGGCTGTACATTTAATGATCTCAGAATTAAGCATATGCAGGAGATTGCAAAGCTTGATCTTGACGGTTATGCAATAGGCGGACTTGCGGTAGGCGAACCAATTCCGGAAATGTACAGAGTAATTGAAGCTGTTGAGCCATTTATGCCTGAGAATAAGATAAGGTATCTTATGGGTGTAGGAACACCGTCAAACCTCATTGAAGGCGTTGCAAGAGGGGTAGACTTGTTTGACTGCGTAATGCCAAGCAGAAACGCCCGTCATGCCACAATTTTCACATGGAGTGGAGTTATGCACATAACAAATAAATGCTATCAGACTGATAATTCTCCTATTGATCCGGAATGTGATTGTCCGACTTGCAGAAATTTCTCAAGATCATATATCAGACATTTGTTTAAGGCAAATGAACAGCTTGCTGGACGACTTGCAGTTATGCACAACTTGTATTTTTACAATACTCTTATGGAAAAAATTAGGGATGCTCTTGACAACGGTACATTTGACCAATTCAGGGCAAAATACTCAACTCTTCTTTCAACAAGACTGTAAGTGACAGAGGATGTAGAAAAATAATCGGGCAGTTATTATATAGTGTTGAGGTGCTTTTATGTCGATTATTGAAATTCTCATCCTTGCAATAGGTGTATCTATGGATGCATTTGCGGTTTCAGTTATTAACGGTCTTACAGTAAAGAAAGGCTTTAATTCTGTATATATTTCCACCCCCCTTACTTTCGGACTTTTTCAGGGAGCAATGATAACAATAGGTTTTGCTGTTGGTCAGCTTTTTGCTTCCTATATAGAACGGTATGACCATATTATTGCGTTTGTCTTGCTTGCTGTAATAGGCGGTAAAATGATTCATGATTCTCTTCATGAAAATAATAGTAATAATCAGGAGAACAATAGGAATCTAAGCTTTGGTATGCTAATGTTTCAGGGAGTTGCTACAAGCATTGATGCTCTTGCAATTGGGGTAAGTCTTTCTGTAATAAGAGTGGATATTGTTTTTTCTGCAGTAGTTATTGCATCAGTTACGGCACTGATAAGCTTTACCGGTGTGATAATTGGAAGACGGTTTGGCAATATATTAGGCGCTAAATCTGAAATTGCAGGAGGAATAATACTTATTCTTATCGGATTAAAAATCTTCATAAGTCATATAGCAGCATAGGTGTTCAAAGCTTTGAATGTTTCCCTGAGATTATATTTTCTATAACAAATTGGTATATCCGTAATACTAAATCTGGTTGAAATGATAACGTTATTGTGATATAATAACATTATTAGTATATTATTATTGGAAGGCTCTAGGAAATGATAAAATTATTGATTTTTGATCTTGACGGAACATTGATTAACTCAATAGAAGACCTTGCAGACTCAGTAAATCATGCACTTACTGAAAATGACTTCCCGGTACATGAACTTAACAAATTCTATATGTTTGTCGGAAATGGTGTTCAGACGCTCATTGAACGTGTTTTGCCTGATAATTGCAGAGACAGTTATACTATTTCAAAGGTTAAGAGCAGGTTTGATTTCTACTACAATCAGAATTACTGCAATAAAACAAAGCCTTACGACGGAATAAATCAGCTTCTTGAAAAACTCTGGCAGAATGATATAATGACAGCAGTTGCTTCAAATAAGCCTGATAATTTTACTAAGAAATTAATCAGTACATTTTGGAAAGACAAATTTACATATGTTTATGGAAACAGAGAGGGTATAGCAAAAAAACCTGACCCTGAATGTATACATATAATTATGAAGGAACTTTCTGTAACTGCTGATGAAGTCGTTTTTGTAGGGGATTCAAACGTTGATATTATTACTGCTAAAAACGCAGGATTAAAATCAATCGGATGTCTGTGGGGTTTTAGAACAAGAAAAGAATTAGAGGATAGCGGTGCTGATTTCATTGCTTCACATCCTCTCGATATACTAACTTACATTGACAGCATGAACAAGTAACTTATGTGACATAAATTAGTGGTACAGGCATTGACTTAAAACATATCTGTATTGAAAGGAATGGTTAAAGCTATGAATTACAGCGTTAAGGAAGTTGCGGAGAGACTTAAGGCTCTCAGAGAAATTCTCGGTGTATCAGTTGAAGAAATCTGTGCAAAGACAGGCGTTTCAAAGGAAGACTATGCTCTTATTGAACAGGGAGAAAAGGATTTCTCAATTACGTTCATTTATAAGTGTGCAGAAATATTCGGTGTAGATATTATTGAAATTCTTACAGGAGAAAACCCTAAGCTTAAAAAATACTGTGTTGTAAGAAAGGGTACAGGACTTCCTGTCAAAAGACGTGAGGGTTTTGAATATCAGCACCTTGCTTATCTGTTCAAGGATAAGAATATTGAGCCATTCCTCGTAATAGCTCCTTACAGCCAAGATGAACAGGATAAGCCTATTTCTCTTTCCGTCCATGAAGGACAGGAATTTGACTATATTATTTCAGGAACACTTAAAATAGTTATCGGAGAAAAAATCAAGGTTCTTAAAGCTGGCGATTCTGTAATATATGATTCATCAACCCCTCATGGCATGATTGCTGCTGAAGGCGAGAAATGTGAATTCTTAGCAATACTAATCAAGAAGTAATCTGCATGGAGGTAAAGATTGAAAGATAAATCTTTCAATCTACAAGTTTTGTTTCTTTTGCCACAGCAATGCTGTCACCTCGATTTGCTTACGCAAATCACAAAACTCAGAAAGGTATGGTCATAAAAATGAAGGATTTTTATAAAAAGTATGTCAATGAAAGTTTTGACAGTAACGGAATACTGAATAAATTTGAAATAAATGTTCCGGATAATTTTAATTTTGGATATGATGTTATTGATGCAATTGCAATTGAAGAACCTGAAAAGCTTGCAATGATCTGGATTAATGAAGCAGGTGAGGAGCATAAGTTCACATATGCTGATCTTATGAAGAAGTCCAACCAAGTTGCTAATATGCTCGTTGACCACGGAATTAAAAAGGGCGATAAGGTAATGGCAGTTCTGAAAAGACATTATCAGTTCTGGTTTCTTACAATTGCTCTCTGCAAGATAGGCGCAGTTCTTATTCCGGCGACAAACCAGCTTATGAAAAAGGACTATACCTATCGTTTTGAGGCTGCTGAAGTAAAGTATGTATTTGCTACAATTGATGGTGAAGTTCCTGAACACGTTGAAGGTGCTATTAAGGAATATGATGGTATAAAAGAAAAGTTTATTGTAAGAGGTAAGAAGGATGGCTGGGTTTGCTTTGATGAAGAAATTCAGAGATATCCTGATACACTTGAACGTATACCTAACAAGGTTGACGACGATATGCTCCTGTACTTCACATCAGGTACAACAGGCTACCCGAAGATGGTTCTTCACAGCAACTATTATTCGGTTGCACACTTAGTTACTGCAAAGCATTGGCATCACCTTGATGAAGCAAGCCTTCACCTTACAATTTCCGATACAGGCTGGGGCAAATGTATGTGGGGGAAAATGTATGGTCAGTTCTTCTGCGGTTCGTGCATTTTTGTGTATGACTTTGACAGATTTAATTCTGCAGATATATTAAAGAAAATTCAGGATTACAAAATTACTTCTTTCTGCGCACCTCCGACAATGTTCAGAATGTTCATTAAGGATGGGGTTGAAAATTATGATTTGTCAAATCTTAAATATTCAACAATAGCAGGTGAGGCGCTTAATCCGGAGGTTTACAACAGATGGCTTGAATACACAGGACTTAAGCTTATGGAGGGATTTGGTCAGACTGAATCCGTACTTCTTGTTGCTAATTTATTCGGTATGACACCTAAGCCTGGATCTATGGGCAGACCTGTTCCGTTGTTTGATGTTGATATTGTTGATGAAAACGGCAATACTCTTCCTGCAGGTGAAACTGGTGAAATTGTTGTCCGTACAAAAAATAGTAAGCACGTTGGTTTATTTAAGGAATACTACAAGAATCCTGATTCAACAGCTTCATCATGGCATGATGATTTATATCATACCGGAGATACTGCGTGGAAAGATGAGGATGGATATTTCTGGTACGTAGGAAGAATGGATGATGTTATTAAGGCTTCCGGATACCGTATCGGACCTTTTGAAATTGAAAGCGTTCTTATGGAACACCCTTCAGTTCTTGAGGTTGCAGTTACAGGTGCAACTGATCCGATCAGAGGTCAGGTTGTAAAGGCAACAATTATTCTTACAAAGCAGTATAAGGATAAGGGCGACGAAACTCTTGTCAAGGAACTTCAGGAGTATGTAAAGAAGAGTACCGCTCCTTATAAGTACCCTAGAATTATTGAATTCGTTGATGAGCTTCCAAAAACAATAAGCGGCAAAATCAAACGTAACGAAATTAGAAATAAAGATAATAAGTAATATGAAAATCCCCTGTACTTTAAAAGATACAGGGGATTTTTTATCGGTTATCAACTTTTTCAGGATACATATCATGTTGTGTCAGTCTGTCAAAAGCAACCTTTTCCCAGACGGTTCCTGCTTTTCCGTAATTGCAGTAAGGGTCAATTGAAATGCCGCCT
Organism: Bacillota bacterium; assembly: GCA_023396225.1. Classification (GTDB taxonomy): domain Bacteria; phylum Bacillota; class Clostridia; order Oscillospirales; family Ruminococcaceae; genus JAEZYS01. Next base: position 248,491 of record JAEWWT010000014.1, on the reverse strand, counting down.
CTTGGTGTGAACTTCCCCCATACTTCAATGTATTTAGGATCCATAAGCTTTATAAGGTCCTTCATAATTACATTAACGCAGTCCTCATGGAAGTCTCCGTGATTTCTAAAACTGAAAAGATAAAGCTTAAGCGATTTGCTTTCCACCATCTTTACAGACGGAACATATGAAATATATATTGTTGCAAAGTCAGGCTGTCCTGTTATCGGACAAAGACTTGTAAATTCAGGACAGTTGAACTTTACGAAGTAATCATTGTCAGGGTGCTTGTTAATGAATGTCTCAAGAACTTCTGGAGCATAATCATCAGCATACTTTGTATTCTGATTTCCAAGTAAGGTAACACCGTTTGTTTCATCCTTAGTTCTGCCGGTCATTGTAATACCTCCGTATTATTTTAATGCAGGGTCTTTAACCCCGTTCTTTTCAAAAGCAGCTTGTCTGTCTATGCATGTTCCGCATTTTTCGCAAGGCTTGTCTCCGCCTTCATAACAGCTCCATGTAAGTTCATATGGAACCTTAAGTTCAAGACCTTTTTTTACTACATCCGCTTTGCTCCAGCTGACAAACGGAGCCTCAACAGTAAGTTGTCTGCCACTGCCCTCAAATATAGCTGTAGAAATAGCGTTATTGAAAACGGATGAGCAGTCAGGGTAAGCATTTCCTGCTGCATCGTCAGCATGAGCGCCATAATAAATAACACTACAATTCTTTGATAATGCTATGCTTGCAGCTGATGAAAGAAAAAGCCCATTTCTGAAAGGAACATATGTTGAAACAGGTACTCCGTCTGTCTTTTTAAGCTGTTCAGAATAGGATTCCTTAGGAATTTCCTTGTCTGAATGTGAAAGGAGAGAACAATTACTATACTTGAACATTTCCGATAAGTCAAGGCAGATATGTTCAACTCCAAAGTAATTTGCAACAGCATTTGAAGATTCAATTTCTTTTGTATGTTTTTGTCCGTATGAAATTGATAATGCAACAACATTATCCTTTCCATATTTGTCAATTGCTATTCCAAGGCAGGTTGTACTGTCAATTCCGCCGCTGAATAATACGAGTGCCTTTTCGTTCATTTATATCAATCCTTTCTTGATAACTGTAATAAAAGCCTGTTCTGCAATGAAATATCAGAATTGAATCTTCCACGAAGAGTTGTTGACATTGTCTTTGCAGATGGTTTTTTTATACCTCTTGCGGTCATACAGCTATGATTTGCTTCAATAATAACAGCTACATCTTCTGAGCCTGTAGCAATCTGCATAATCTCTGCAATATCCTTGCCGATCCTCTCCTGAAGCTGTAATCTCTTTGCAGCCATATCTGCAATTCGTGCAATCTTTGAAAGCCCGAGGACCTTGCCTTTCGGAATATATGCAACGGAAACTTTCATATCATACATAAGCGCAAGATGATGTTCACAGTATGAGAATACTTCAATATCCCTGACAACAACCATGTCATTATCAGAACTGCTCAGATTCTCTTCAAAGCTTTTATTGAACATTTCTGCAATCTGTTCATTTGTATAGTTCATGCCCTCGAAAACTTCTTCATACATTTTTGCAACACGTTCAGGTGTTTCCCTTAGCCCCTCACGTTCAGGATCATCTCCAAGAGCGGAAAGAAGTCCTTTTATATGAAACTTTATTGCTTCTGTATCTATAGCCATTTTAACTCCTCCTTATGCTTCTTGTTTCAGTTTTGATGAAAAAACAGACCAATGAAATTTATTTTTCACGCTAAACTCCTCTTTTCTGCGGATCCCAGATAATTTTATGAAGCTGAATCTGCAGGTTGACCTTGTTCATTTTATTTTCTATCATAAATTCAACTATTTCAGATGGTTCAATATTTCCGAAAACTGGACTGATATATACAGCACAAGTCTCAGAAAGATTATAGCTGCCTATTACTTCTTTTGCTTTTTTCAAGTCATCTAATGAACCCGACACAAACTTAACAGTATCAGAAGAAGTAAGGTGAGAATAGTTGTCCATATTCATATATTGTTCCATTCCGCTTGACGGAAGTTTGTAGTCCAGTGTAACCGAAGGACGTTTTCCATTAATATTATTTACACATGATATGTCAGCCGCCCCATTTGTTTCTATTTCAATATTAAGTGAATCATCAAGCGACAGCTTTTCAAGCAGAACTGTAATATCTTTCTGAATGAGAGGTTCTCCCCCTGTAATTGTAACATTTTCAACTTTGCAGGCTTTAATATAATCATATATCTCTTGCTCGGTCATTTGTATGCTTTCAGCGTCAGGCTGATTTGCCCACTTAGTATCACAGTATGAGCAGTTAAGATTACAACCTTTAAATCGTATAAAAACAGCAAGCTGTCCAGCTTTTCTGCCCTCACCGTTAATGCTGATAAACTTTTCTACAACATTAAAAACTGCCATAATAATCTCCATCTCTTTTTGCTGTTAATCTACTATAAAAACTATTCTTCTGAATAAAAAGCACCGTTATTAGGTGTTTCATAAACGCTTACAGACTTGACATTGTATCCTTTGTCTGAAAGCAAATCATAAAAATGCTTTGAAAAATTTTCAGCCGTAGGTCTGAACAAGACTTCAATGAGCCTGAATTTCTCATCATTTAGAGCATCAATAGTAGCTTTTTTCAGTGTTCTTTTTTCATAGATAAAAGCATGGTCATAAAAATCAGCAATGTTTTTTAAGTCAGTTTTTATGTCACCGAAATCTACTATCATACCTCTAAGTTGTCCGTCAGCAACAAGATTATCAGATTTAATTTCTGCAACAATTCTCCATCGGTGTCCGTGAATATTACTGCACTTTCCATTATATCCATGCAGAAAATGTGCGCTATCAAAGGACGCTTCTGTTTTTAAGCAATACATTTTTATAACAATCCTTTCTGAGTTTTGTGCTTTTCGAAGCAAATAGAGGTAAAATTGATAAAACAAATCTTATCAATTTCAAAAAATAAAAAGGCATGGGAAACACCCATGCCTTTTAAAATACAAAAAAGCTATGAATGTCCTGGTTTTATTTATAGACAGGATGGCACAAACGAACTGTCTTATTACAAAAATATATTATATCAGCATATGCTTTCAAAGTCAATATTTTTAATGAAATATCAGAAAATATCCTTTTTCTTTTTAAAATGCCTTACAATGAGTATAGAAATAGATGCTGATACACACAAAAGTAGGAAAACAGGAACAATCCACTCGTTTTTGGCCTCATCATGTGATGACTTCATTTCAGTCCATAAATCCTGCATTTTCTGATTTGCTTCATCAGATAAATTATAGAAAACAGTTGTATTCTCATTGAGATATTCATCGCTAAGATAAGAAATACCGTCATTTTTCACTTCATCGTCAAGCATATCAAATGCTGCAGTATTAGGTGTTGAGTAACCGATATATGTTGTAGTTGCATATGAAATATCAGGTTCGCACATAAAATTAATATACATTTCAGCGGCTTCTTTTTGCTTTGAGGAGGCAGGAATACACATAGCATCAATGAACAGGTTTGTTCCGCTTTCAGGAATGACAAAAGCAAGATCCTCATACTCATCCATAAGAGTGATTGCGTCGCCTGCATAATAGGGGGCAATAAGTGCTTCACCTGCACCCATCTTATCAAAGATTTCATCCATTACATAGGCCTGTACTACGCTTTTCTGCTCTTTGAGTTTTTCAGCAGCCTTTTCAAGTTCTTCTTCATTTTCGGTATTGATAGAATAACCAAGCATAATTTCAGAAATTGCAAATGCGTCGCGAGGATTGTCAAACATTAGGATTCGATCTGCATAGTCCTCATTCCATAGAATATCCCAATCGATGTTTTCTTCATCAACAAGGGTTTCATCGTAGATAATGCCTACAGTTCCCCATGTATATGGAACGGAAAAGCTGTTGTCAGGGTCATATGCAGGGTTGACAAAGTTTTTCTTAATATACTTGAAATTTGGAATATTATCAAAGTTAAGTTTTTCAAGCATGTTTTCCTTCATCATTCTTGAAATCATATAATCGGACGGAATAATAATATCGTAGTTTGATCCGCCGCCTTTAAGCTTTGCGTAAAGCTCCTCATTAGTGGCATATGTACTGTAATTTACCTTAATGCCTGTCAGCTTTGTAAATTCAGCATTTACGTCAAGAGTTCCTTCTTCTGAACCATCGGAGATATATTCTCCCCAGTTGTAGACATTAATAGAAATACCTTTGCCTTCAAACTGCTTATAGTATTCCTCATCTTCAACAGTCAGCGTCTGATATTCTGTTTCTTGGGCTTCTTCATCTTCAACAACTTCTTTATCAGCACCACATGCTGAAAGCATTAGACTGCCAATAATAACAGACAACAGTAATCCTCTGAATTTTAATTTCATATATATATCCGAACCTTTCAGTTATTGTATCAGCTAATATTCAGATTTCTTCCTTGACTTTAACTGTAACTCTTTCACCTTTTCGCTCAATGATGTTCTTTATAATGAGAACAATTACAACGACAATGAAAATAAGCGTGGAAAGCGCATTTATTTCAGGACTTACTTTTCTTCTAGTCATTGAGTAAATCGTAATAGGCAAAGTCTGTGAAGTTGATCCGCTTGTAAAATAGCTGATAACAAAGTCATCAAGAGAGAATGTAAATGCCATAAGAAATCCTGATACAACACCCGGCATTATTTCGGGAAGTACAACTTTAACAAATGCCTGTGTAGGTCCGCACCCTAAATCCTGTGCAGCTTCATAAAGAAACGGATCCATCTGTCTTAACTTTGGCATAACATTCAGAATTACATATGGAACGTTAAATGTAATATGAGCAATAAGCAAGGTTACAAAACCAAATTCAAGGTTCATTCTTGCTGCAAAGAAAACAAACAGGAGCATTAATGATACACCTGTTACTATTTCAGGATTGATAATAGGCATATTGGTTATGTTCATTACAACTGCTTTAGGAAGTTTCTTCATCTTGCTGATACCTATTGCCGCCGCTGTTCCAAGTATTGTTGCTGATATTGAAGCGATTACAGCTATAATAACAGTGTTTCTTAGAGAAGTCATTATTAGTTCGTTCCTAAAAAGCTTTGCATACCATTCAAGCGTAAACCCTGACATTACGGAGCGGCTTTTTGTTGTATTGAAAGAGAAAATAATCAGCACAATAATAGGCATGTATAAGAATATCAGCACCAGGCTGAGATATACTTTGGACATTTTTTTCATTATATTAATGCCTCCTATATTAGAACTCTGTCATCATCGTCGCTGAACTGATTCATTATCGTCATTATCAGAAGGATGATTACCATAAGTACGAGGGATATTCCTGCCCCAAGGTTTGGATTGTAGGAATTTCCGAGGAACTGCATTTCAATAAGGTCGCCTATGAGGAGGTTTCCGCCGCCTCCAAGCATTCTTGAAATAATGAATGTACTGATAGCAGGTACAAAAACCATTGTTATTCCTGATGTAACTCCAGGCAGACTAAGAGGGAAAACAACCTTGAGCAAAGTTTTTCTTGAATTACAGCCAAGATCTGCTGCTGCCTCAAGGATACTCTTGTCAATCTTGACCATAACTGAATACAAAGGCAGAATCATGAACGGGAGATAATTATAAACCATACCAAGAACAACAGCACCTTCTGTATTAAGCATTTTAAAAGAGCCAATGCCAATAAAATCAAAAAGTTTGTTTATAATTCCGTTATTGCCAAGAAGTGTCATCCATGCATATGTTCTTAAAAGAAAATTCATCCACATTGGGAGCATTACAACCATAAGCATAGTGCTCTGAGAGTTTTTTGACATCCTTGTAAGTATAAAAGCAACAGGGTAGGCAACAACAAGGCATATAACCGTAGCAATTGCCGCAAGCCAGATTGATCTGATAAATATAGGAGCATACTGCGCAACATCTGATACATATTTTAGTGTAAAATTGCCGTCAGAATCAGTAAAGGCAAAGTAGCCTACCATTACAAGAGGTACAAGAATAAATATTACCATCCATATCAGATATGGAGCTGAAACAAGTTTAGTTTTCATTAATATGTACATCCTTTCTGAGTTTTAGTGTTCTGCCAAAGCAGATTCTTGACTAAAGTCTAAAAAGGTAAAACTCATTTTCCCATTGATTCAGATAGTGGAATCTTTACTTCTTTTTTCATTTTCTTCATAATATGTATATCAGAAGGCCCGAATTTCAGTCCGACGGATGAACCGGGCTCAGCTGCCTTTGTAGAGTGTACTGTCCACTTATAGTCATATGATTCTACCATCATTTCATAGTGAACACCCTTGAAGATAACAGATTCAACAACGCCGTTTATCTTTGCTTTGTCAGTGCTTACAAGCTTGATATCTTCAGGACGTATAACAACATCAACAGGAACATTATCGCCAAATCCTCCGTCAACGCATTCAAATTCACGTCCGCTTATTTCAACTAGCTTGTCCTCAATCATAAGTCCATCAAGAATGTTGCTTTCGCCGATAAAGTCAGCAACAAAGGCATTGATTGGTTCATTGTATATATCAACAGGCGAGCCAATCTGCTGAATATCGCCTTTATTCATAACAACAACGGTATCACTCATTGTAAGAGCTTCTTCCTGATCGTGTGTTACATATATAAAAGTAATTTCAAGACTCTGCTGAATTCTTTTAAGTTCAATCTGCATTTCTTTTCTTAGCTTAAGGTCAAGGGCACCGAGCGGCTCATCAAGCAGCAAAACCTTTGGCTTGTTTACAAGAGCCCTTGCAATAGCAACTCTTTGCTGCTGACCGCCTGAAAGCCTGTTTACTGATCGCTTTTCATAACCCATGAGATTTACAAGTTCAAGCATCTGAGCAACACTTCTGTTTATTTCTTTTTCAGGAAGCTTTTTAACTCTTAGACCAAAAGCAATATTTTCGTATACATTAAGATGCGGGAAAAGAGCATATCTCTGGAAAACCGTATTGACATTTCTGTTATGCGGCGGAATATAATTAATAACCTTGTTTTCAAACATAACTTTTCCGCTGTTAGGAGTAATAAATCCTCCTATAATTCGCAGAGTAGTAGTTTTACCGCATCCAGAAGGGCCGAGAAGCGTTACAAACTCTTTATCCTTAATAGTGAGGTTAATATTATTTAAAATGGTTTCGCCGTCAAAGGCCACTGATATGTCCTGAAGATCAATTATATTTTCCATTTATACTCTTCCTCCGGATTGTTTTATTAAGTATTAACGTTCTGTACGCTGTATTTCGACATAATACCTTATACACTTTATTAAAAAAAGTCGCATTTGTCAATAGTTTAAGCGAAATACTTAATAATTTTATATCGTTTCATAAAAAAGTTTTGAGGTTGTATACATTTCCATATGTATACAACCTCAAAACAATATTCTTATCCAAGTTCGAGCATTTTATCAATACAGACTGACGATTTTCTTATAAGCTCATCGCTCATTTCAATTTCAAGACCACCCTTGCCTGTGATTGCATTATATACATCAAAAAGCGTTGTCAGTTTCATATCATGACATATCAGTTTCTTTGAAAGAGCAAAGAATTTCTTATCAGGACAAGCAAATTGAAGATGTTCAACAATTGAAAGCTCTGTTCCGATTATGAATTCATTTTTATCAGACTTTTCAGCATAACTCATAATTGCAGTTGTTGAGCCAACATAGTCAGCATGCTTGACAACATCAGGACTACATTCAGGATGAACAAGCAATTCTGCGTCTGGATGTTCTTTCTTAACAGCAATTGCTTCATCTTCCGTAACTGAAGCGTGTACAGGACATCCGCCCTCAATCAGCACAATGTTTTTCTCAGGAAGCTGTGAAGCAACATATGAGCCAAGATTAATGTCAGGAATGAACAGTATGTTCTTGTTTTCAAGGTTTTTGCATATCTTGACAGCTGAAGCAGATGTTACGCATACATCACAGACTGCCTTAAGCTCAGCCGTAGTGTTTATATAACAGACAACTGCACAATCCGGATTTTCTTCTTTATATCTGATTATATCTTCCGGTTTGAACTGCTCAGCCATAGGACATCCGGCATGTGGTGCAGCAAGAATAACCTTTTTATGTGGTGAGAGGATTTTACATGTTTCAGCCATGAAGTGTACTCCGCACATAATGCAAGTAGGGTTGTTATCTTCCTTAGCCATTACTGACAACTGAAATGAATCTCCTGTGTAATCAGCAACCTCAAGTATATCTTCAGATTGATATGCATGAGCAAGTATTGTAATGCTCTTTTCTTTTTTTAGCTTGAGAATCCGCTGCTTTATATCATTTACCATAATAAAATATGCTTTTCGTTGAAAAGCAATTCTCCTTTCGTAACCTTTTTTATTAATCAGTTGGTTTTATTTATTTTGCAAAATCGCTTTAAATGTAATTTTAGTTTATATTATAATTATATAATAGCAGGGAGTAAAAATCAAGATATGATAATACACAACAATTTTAGACAGGATAAGATAAAAAATTGCAATATTTGATACATTATATTTTTATAAAATAGCTTGTCAATATACGGTATTGATATATTATATTTATAAACATTGTAATGTTTGACGAAATTTATAATATTTTGATATTATTATTGAAAAAATGTCTTAAAGGCTGTATAATATAAACAATTAATTTATTAATGTAAGGAGCTTTTTATGCATACTAACAGCAGCGGTCTGCTTGAAAAAGAACGCCGCATGGAATTTTCCGACAATCAGACAGCAAATGTATACATAAAAAAGAAAAGCAGAGTTCCTCTTTTTACCGCGCTAATTCTGATTGCTGTAATGTTGATACTGAATGTAATTTCATGGGTCAGTATTGATTTTTCAGATTGGTATTCAGGTAATGTTTTTCCACTTATAAATAATACAGTTGCAAGACTGACAGGAGCAATTCCTTTTTCACTTGGTGAAATTCTTATTGTTCTTGGAATACTGATTCTGCTGGTCGGACCGCTTTCGTTCATTATCTGTATGATAATTTTAAAAAAGAAAAGAAAGCGCATACTAAGATTTACAGGCATGTTTATGCTTTGGGTATTTACATATATTTTGGCTACTGAAACTATGAACTGTTTTATAATGTATCATTGTACTCCTGTATCCGAAACACTTTACGGGGGGGGAAGTGAACATGATTTTGAACAGTTGGTTCAGTTAGGCGAAATAGTTATTGACGGAGTGAATTATTATTCAGCAAGGGTTGACCGTGACCAGAACGGCAGAGTTATTGTTCCGGATGACCTTTATGACAAAGCAGAAAATGCAATGAATAATATAAGCAATACATTCCCGATGCTGAAAGGATATTATCCTGATGCAAAGGCGATGATTTTTTCTGACCTAATGACTCAGATGGATCTTGCGGGGGTATACTATCCTTTTACGCTTGAGGCTAATTATAATGCAAATATGTATCCTGCAAATTTTGCTGATACCATTTGTCATGAGTATTCTCACCTCAAGGGTTATATTCAGGAGGATGAAGCTAATTTTTTGTCATATGTAGCTTGTATCAGTTATGATAACGATTATTTCAGATACAGCGGATATCTTTCCGCATTCAATTATGTTCTTGGAGAAATAAGAACATACGGTGATCAGGAAACCATCAACAGGTTATGGTCTTCAGTAGACGAGCAGGTCTGGGAAGATAATATATTTGTTGAACAAAGTATTATTGATCAAATAGAAGAAGAATCTATTTTTCCGTCTGAGAAAGCATCTGCTTTTTCAGATACAGCAATTGATACTTCACTTAAGTTAAACGGCGTGTCTGACGGTAAGCAAAGTTATGGTCGTATGGTTAATTTATTGCTTGATTTTTATTTTTCGGAGCAATAACTGATATTTTTTGTTTATTATATTGTAAAATCGAAGGGATTTATACATATTTCTGAATAAGTGCAAACTTGACAAACAAATATGTAATGTGCTATTATTGTATTTGGATTAAATACACATGTTTGTATCTGACGGACTGTTTTAATAGTCTGATAGGGGTGATGTTATGGGTAATTCCAAATATGTTGTTGTCAGCACAGAAGTATTGCCTGAGATTTTCACAAAAGTAATAGAAGCAAAGAAACTGCTTGCATGCGGTGAGGAAAAGAGTTCTGCATCTGTTTGCAAGAAGATCGGCATTTCAAGAAGTGCTTTTTATAAGTATAAGGATTTTGTTTTTACTTATAATGAAAAGCTAACTCAGAAAATTATTACTTTCTATATTGTTCTTAAGGATGAACCCGGAGTTCTGGCATCAGTTCTTTCAAAACTTCATTCTCAGGGTGCAAACATACTTACCGTAAATCAGAATATCCCGATTGACGGGGTCGCTTCGGTAACTGTTACCGTGCGGCTGAATGGTCAGTCAATCGAATCGTATGATGTAAACACTTTGTTTGCAGAAATGTACGGTGTGGTGGAATACCGTCTGATTTCAGGAGAATAATTTTTACAAGGAGTTTTGAATATGTCAAAAGTAGCCGTATTGGGACACGGAGTTGTCGGTTCAGGAACTGTCGAACTGCTTATCAAGAACAGAGACAGTATTTCTAAAAAATCCGGCAATGATATTGAAGTAAAGTATGTTTTGGATTTAAGAGATTTTCCTGATGCACCGTATCATGAAAAATTTACTAAGGATATTAACGATATTCTTAATGATGATGAAGTAACTGTTGTTGCTGAAGTTCTTGGTGGAGTAACATTTGCTTATAACTATGTCAAGTCATGCCTTGCAAAGGGAAAGAGTGTTGTAACTTCCAATAAGGAGCTTGTTGCGGAAAAAGGTGCAGAGCTTTTGAAGCTTGCTGCTGATAATAATTGTAATTTCCTTTTTGAAGCATCTACAGGCGGAGCTATTCCAATAATCAGACCGATTCATCAGTGCCTTGCTGCTAATGAAATTACTGCAGTTGCAGGTATTCTTAACGGGACAACTAATTTTATTATTACAAAGATGGTAAATGAGCAGATGGCATTTAATGATGCTCTTGCTCTTGCTCAAAAACTTGGTTATGCTGAAAGTGATCCGACTGCCGATATTGAGGGGCATGATGCATGCAGAAAAATCTGTATCCTTGCTTCACTTGCTTTCGGTAAGCACGTATATCCTGATTGGGTTCACTGTGAAGGAATTACAAAGCTTACTGTTGAAGATATTGAATATGCCGAAAACTGGGGCGGAAAGATTAAACTTATCGGCTCAGTAAAGAAGCTTGAAAACGGCAAGATCCTTCCTATAGTAAGTCCTGCATTTGTATGCAACGCTATACAGCTTGCAAATGTATCAGATGTATTCAATGCTATAATGGTTTTCGGCGATGCTATCGATGAGGTTATGTTCTATGGTCGCGGCGCCGGAAAAATGCCGACAGCAAGCGCTGTTGTTGCAGATATTATTGATGCCGTGAAGATGAGTGGTACTTCTGTTTCTCAGAAATGGGAGGACAGCACTGATAACAGCTTTATTGAGGATTACAGAAATGATATTCTCAGTATGTATGTCAGAACAGACGGAGTTTCCGCTGATGTAATTGAAAATGTCTTTGGCAAAGTTGAGTTCATTGAAAGAGAAAATGCTACTGCTTCCGAAAAAGCATTTATTACTCCAAACTTTGTTGAAAAAGAAATTGACGAAAGAATTGAAAAGCTTAATTGTAAAGTCCTCGGAAAAATTCGCGTTTTGGAGCTGTAAGAATTAATGGTTAAGATACAAATTCCTGCTACCAGCGCAAATCTAGGAGCAGGCTTTGATGCTCTTGGTCTTGCGCTTAGCTTTTATAATTATGTCAATATAGATGAAGCAGATGGCATTCATATTACCTCGCTTGACAATACACCTGTTCCGTCAGATGAAAGTAATCTTGTTTATGCAACTGCTAAGACGCTGTTCAATATATGCGGACGTCAGTTCAAGGGACTAAAGATTGAACAGGTAAATAATATCCCAATGGCTAGGGGACTTGGAAGTTCGTCTGCCTGCATAATTGCAGGTCTTGTCGGTGCAAACAATCTTATGGGTGAGCCGTTGACATTAAATGAACTTGTAAATCTTTCTGCACAGATAGAGGGTCACCCTGATAATACTGCACCTGCACTTCTGGGTGGAATTGTAACTGCTGTTTTTGACGGAAAGGATGTTCATTGGGTTAAGCAGGAGGTTTTTACAACACTCAAATTTGTTGTTGTTATTCCTGATTTTGAACTGAAAACGGAAAAGGCAAGAGCTTGTCTTCCTAAGGAAGTTTCGCACAAGGATGCGGTTTATAACCTTTCAAGAGCAGCACTTTTCTCTTCTTCACTTCTTACAGGAAAGTATGAAAATCTTCGTACTGCTGTTCACGACAGATTGCATCAGCCTTACAGAATGGAACTTATTCCACATGGCAGGGATGTTTTTGACATTGCATACAGCCTTGGTGCGTATGCATCATATATGAGTGGGGCTGGTCCTTCACTTATGGCAATAGTTGACGCAGATAATGAATTCTTCTGTGGAAAACTAAGATTTGCTCTTGACAACATGGGTCTTAACACCTGGGAGGTACACGAACTTCATATAGATAATATCGGTACGCGAATTGTAAATTAGCAAGGGGCGATTTGTATGGATATTGAGTATTTCTCTGAACCGAGAGATGACGGAGACACTCAAAGACTTTATATGTCTTTGAAATGGTATCAGCTTCCGGGTTATACCGACGAGGAAATTGATAAGGCAGTACATAACAGTTTTTATTCTGTTTATGCATACGATGGCCTTGTACTTGTCGGACTTGGTAGGGTAGTATCAGATGGAACTACCGTGGCTGTATTAAGCGGACTTTGTGTCAGGGAAAGATACAGGAGACATGGCATTGGTGCTGAAATTGTCAACAGGTTGGTATATTACTGCCAGTCTGGAAATTTCAGGATGAATGTTCAATTGTGCTGTGAAGACAGTTTGATTTCATGGTATGAGTCGCTTGGGTTTGAGAGATTTTCTATGGGAATGAGAAAATGTGTAGAACCTCTTCAGGAACCATGTACATTGCTCAATCATTTCGGTGGTATTTATGGTATTGAACAGATTTCAGATATTGATAAGGATTTTTATTGGTTTAACTTTGATTGGTTTGGTGAATTCAGATATTATTCAGGTGTGAAGCTTGGAGGCATAGAAATACCATGTGTTTCTATGCGTTTTGGTACATCGGATACAATTGAATTCACTGTTGACATTACGTTTGAAAACGTAAGTGATTTTGAAATTGGATGTAAGGGAATAAGAACACCTTTATTTGGTTTTGATATTACAAAAACGGATGAGCTAAAAGTTCAGGATGAGCATAAAAAATATCTGATCCGTTCTCTTGAGGATGACGATATCAAATTTTTCTGTGAAAGTTTTCGGGTTGTTTCCGTTGAGGTGAAGGATGATTACTGAGATAACAAAATCTGTTGAGGATACCATAGATTTTGGTAAAAAGATAGGATCTATGCTGAAAGGCGGAGATATTATTGCATATAAGGGAGGTCTTGGAGCCGGCAAAACTACTCTGACAAGGGGTATTGCACAGGGCCTTGGACTTCCGGATGAGGTTTTTTCACCTACTTTTTCTCTCGTAAATGAGTATCGTGGAAATATTACATTGTATCATTTTGATATGTACAGGATATTGAACGAGGAAGCGCTTGAAACTACAGGATTTTACGACTATATTTCTGACAGCAGTGTTATAGTAATAGAATGGTCGGAGAATATCTCAAATTTTCTTCCGGACAATACTATTACGATAAATACTGAAAGAGCCGATGAAGACACAAGAGTTATTACTGTTGATGGAGATGAACGTTTTTGCTGATACTTGGAATAGATACTTCAGGCAAAACAGCTTCGGTTGCTCTTTGCAGTGAAGATACAGTTATTGCTCAGACATCTGTTCTGACAAAGCTTACACATTCTCAGGTGATAATGCCAGTGTGCAGCAGAGTGTTGGAATGTGCAGATGTTGCCTTAGAGGATGTAGATGCAATTATATGTGCAAAGGGTCCGGGTTCGTATACAGGATTGAGAATTGGAGTTGCAGCCGTAAAGGGAATGACTTTTGCTCTTGATAAAAAGTGTTGTGGAATTTCAACTCTTGAATCACTTGCATATAACTTTAAGGGCATAAAGACTGCAGTTTGTGCGGTTATGCATGCAAGATTGAATCTTGTTTACGCTGCTGTTTTTGAATCAGATGGTGTATGTGTAAAAAGAATTACTGAGGATGCTGTTATTTCAGTTGAACAGCTTAACGAAATAATCGGAGCTATTGGTTTGGACGTTATGATTACAGGGGATTATGCAAAGGAATACTGTGATAATTCAAAAGTCGAGAACATATTGCTTGCACCTCCTCATTTAAGACTACAGCTTGCTTCAAGCCTTTGCTTTGCAGCATTTGAAAAAGATTTCACTTCTCCTGATGACCTCAATGCAGAATATTTACAGATTACCAAGGCTGAAAAAGATCTTAAAGCGAATTAAATTTTACCCTCTGTTGTGCATATAACAGAGGGTATTATTATAGTTGACTATATCCAAATTATGACGTATAATGCATATATAAACCTGAAAGGCGGATACATAAATGAAAAAGTTTTTATCATTCTTGTTAGTAACTATAATATTGTCATGTAATCTTACTGGCTGTAAGACTTCAGAATCAGTTGAAACACTTCAGACAGAAACTACATTAAGCGATAACATTGTAACAACAGAAGCCACCGAAAGCAGTAAAGTCCATGAAACACTTCCATCTGAAACAACATTAAGCGATAATACCATAACAACAGAAGTCACCCAAAGCAGTAAAATCCATGAACCACTTCCATCTGAAACAGTATCAAACGATAATACAAATAAAACAGAAATTATAGAAACCGAAAAAATGCTTGAAATAAACGTATTTGTACATAATTCAAGTGACTATTTTGAAAATAAAATTGATGATAAAGACAGAGTTTTTGATAGTTACGAGCAGTTTGAAAAATTTATAAATGAGGTTATAGAGCCAAATTATGTGAACGGAGTATTTGAACATTTTTATGTTTATGATGAAAATTATTTTAAAGACAAAGTGCTATTTTATACAACAATTCAAGAAATTACAGGATCAATAAAATATGACACAAAGCATGCAAATGCAATTAAGAAAGATGGAATAATTAAAATTACTTTGCCAAGCTACCGTCCGGAAACATTTACCGATGATATGGCTTACTATTGTTTATTTGTAGAAATCAATAAATCAGATATATCTGATCTTGCCTCTTATGACGATATTTTGTTTTATGAAGAAAGAACTAATGAAGAGTACAAAGAATAACTTTTTTCTGAATTAAATAAGATATTTTTAAAAATATTAAAGGGTACCATCCATAATGGACGGTACCCTCAAATTATTACCTGTTATCGCCTTCAAAGAACAATGCAATTGTGCCTGGACCTGAATGTGAGCCAATAACCATTCCGACATGGTTAATAATAATATTTTTTACTCGGAGCCTCTTTTTAATCAGAGATGCAACGAACTCTGCGTCCTCAAGGCAGTCACCATGAGATATTGCAATAAGACTGTTATCGTGATCACCCATAAGCTTTTCCATACGGTCAACAATATCGGTAAGTGCCTGTTTTCTTCCTCTTACCTTTGAAATAGGAATAAGATGTCCTTCATTATCAACATGAAGTACCGGTTTAATACCGAGCAAAGATCCTGCTATTGCAGATGCCTTTGATACTCGTCCGCCTCTGTGAAGGAACATAAGGTCGTCCACAGTAAAAAGGTGGACTAAATTAAGCTTATGACTTTCAATCCATTCTGTAACTTCTTCAAATGAAGCGCCATTGTCACGAAGCTGAACAGCTTTTGCAAGAAGCAGACCCTCACCAAGAGAAGCACAGAGGCTGTCAATAACAGCAATTTTTCTTTCAGGATAAAGTTCTGACAATGATTCAGCAGTAAATCTTGCATTGTTGAAACCGCCTGACAAACCTGATGAAAAGGCAAGATATATAATATTATATCCGTCATTAAGAATATTTTCAAAAGCATTCTTATAAACGTCAGGAGGAATCTGCGCTGTTTTGGTTACAGAACCGTTCCTCATTTTATCATAAAATTCTTTGATTGAAATGTCTGTATATTTTGTATATTCAACATTGTCAATTGAGTAAGTAAGTTCAAGACAAATTATATTATTTTTCTCATAGTATTCAAATGGGAGGTCACATGTAATATCAGTTACTATTTTATAGTTGCAGAATTTACCCACACAAATCACTCTTTCGTAAAGATTTTATATATTTTAACATATATTTTAGTAAAATACAAGTGATTTTTGGTTAAAA
The DNA here is from genome assembly GCA_023396225.1 of Bacillota bacterium. Taxonomy (GTDB): domain Bacteria; phylum Bacillota; class Clostridia; order Oscillospirales; family Ruminococcaceae; genus JAEZYS01. Next base: position 232,067 of record JAEWWT010000014.1, on the reverse strand, counting down.
TTAAAAAATAATCCCTCCGATATTTCGGAGGGATAGCGTGATAAGAATTAGCAGCAAGGGCCACAATTGTTATCGCATGCGTCGCCTGCAAAGCCAAATCCGTTGCCGCAGCAGCACCAGAGAACGATAAGGATTATAATAATCCAACAGCAGCTATTACCTCTACCAAAACCACATCCACAACTCATAAATGGTACACTCCTTTTATAATGTAGTTTGAAATTTCATTCGAAGCAGTATGTTATGTTGATTTTTTCTTCGTTTGAACTTTCATAGTTCATAATATGGAATAAAGAAAAAAGTGTTACATGAATATTTATCCCATGTTATGACAAATATTTTTATATACAAGTGGCATAATAAAAATGTACTACACTTATTTAGGAGATTTTAGAATGTACAATCTTGAACGTTTTACAAAGAAAGCAAACCTTGTTATTAACAAGGCCTTTCTGCAGGCGGGAAAACTGGGGCATACCTACGTTGGAAGCGAACATATACTCTTGTCGCTTTCAAGCGAACAGGGAAGTACAGCTTACAGTATATTAAAGTCCTGCGGCATCAAGGAGGACGCTGTACTTGACAAAATAATTACATTGGTCGGTAGAGGTGACAGTACTTCAGTCAGTATGAATTCAGTAACGCCTGCTGTCAGAAAAATGATTGATGATGCTGCTGAACTGTCTGAAACAGCCGGCAGTAATCTTGCAGGTACAGAGCATATTCTGTTATCCATGATCAAACAGGACGATTGTACAGCAGTAACAATAATCAGAGGTGTCGGCGGCAGCATAACAAAAATATATAATTCCTGTATAGGTTTGAATACAATGGACACACAGGTGTATAATCCGCTGACAAGAGTTCCGACATTAATGAAATACGGACGTGATCTTACTCAGATGGCAAGGGATAAAAAATGTGATCCTGTTTTCTGTCGTGATAAGGAAATAGAACGTGTTATGCAGATTTTGTCCCGACGAACAAAAAACAATCCATGTCTTATCGGTGCAGCCGGCGTCGGAAAAACTGCTGTTGCTGAAGGCGTAGCAACAATGATAGCGGACGGGAAGGCACCTGACTCACTCAAAAACAAAAGAATTTTTGCTCTTAATCTGACATCCATGCTTGCAGGAGCAAAATACAGAGGTGATTTTGAGGAGCGAATAAAACAATGTCTTGATGAGGTTATTGAAAACGGTCATATTATTCTGTTCATAGATGAACTTCACACAATTGTTGGTGCTGGAGCAGCAGAGGGTGCAATTGACGCCGCAAATATTCTTAAGCCCCAACTTGCAAGGGGAGATCTGCAGATTATAGGAGCAACAACAATAGAAGAATACAGAAAATATATTGAGAAGGATAGTGCTCTTGAAAGAAGATTTCAGCAGGTTATGGTAAATGAACCAACACAGGAAGACGCTGTTAAGATATTGCATGGACTTGCAAAGTGCTATGGTGAATATCACAATGTAAGAATAACAGATGAAGCTATCGAAAGTGCTGTTAGATTATCTGTAAGGTATATTCCTGACAGGTATCTTCCCGATAAGGCAATTGACCTTATAGATGAGGCTGCATCAAGAGTAAGGATGAAAGCATCATCTTCTCCGCAGTCACTCAAAGAGCTTGCTGACAGCCTTAAAAAAATGCTTGAAAAACAGGCTAAGGATAAGCTGAAAACTGAAAAAGATAAAAAAGGTACTCAGGATTTCAGAGAAACGAGCTGGTACAGTAAAAATGAAATCCCTGAAATTGATGTCACACCTGAGGATATTGCACAGGTTTTGTCAGTTACTATGGGTATCCCTGTAACACAGATAAGCGAAAATGAAAGCTGTCAGTTATTAAATCTTGAAAAAAATCTTAAAAATAGGGTTATAGGTCAAGATGAAGCAGTAAAATCGGTTGCTGATGCAATTAGAAGAGGTCGTGCAGGATTAAAGGATCCTAACAGACCTAACGGTACTTTTCTTTTTCTTGGCCCAACCGGCGTCGGAAAAACTGAACTGTCAAAAGCACTAGCAGAAGTGCTGTTCAATGATAAAAATGCTTTGATCAGATATGATATGTCTGAATTTATGGAAAAGCACAGCGTTTCAAAACTTATTGGCTCTCCTCCGGGATATGTTGGTTATGAGGATGGTGGTCAGCTTACTGAACGTGTTAGAAGAAAACCGTATTCGGTTGTGCTTTTTGATGAAATTGAAAAGGCACATCCTGATGTTTTCAATATTCTGCTCCAGATTTTTGAGGATGGTATTCTCACAGACAGTACAGGAAAAACAGTTAGCTTTAAAGATTCAATTATTATCATGACTTCAAATATTGGTGGAAAACTTATCACCGAAAACAAAACACTGGGATTTGCATCTGAAGAAGCTTCATATTCTAACACAAAAAAAGAAGTAATGAACGAACTGAAAAACTTCATGAAACCCGAATTTATCGGCAGAATTGATGACATTATTATCTTTAACCGTCTTAGCAGGGATGATATGAGCAAAATTACCTCAAAACTCCTTGATGAGCTGAAAAAGCGTGCTGAAATGATTGAAATTTCTGTTGAATTTTCAGATAATGCAATTGTTAAACTTACAGATGATGGCTATGACAAAAATGGTGCAAGAAAACTCAGACACACAATTATCTCGTCAGTTGAAAACCTGCTTTCAAAACAGATTCTTGACGGATCAGTCAAGAAAGGTGACAGCATAATCCTTAATTTAAATGAAGATAAATACGTTTTTAATGCAAAAGAATTTGCAAAGTAATAATAATTTTAAAAACTATTGACTTAATTATACTAATATGGTATAGTTTAATTACATTAAAAATTAAGGAGAGAAAAACAATGGCTAAATGGGTTTGTTCAATATGTGGTTATGTTCATGAAGGAGATGAAGCTCCGGAAAAATGTCCTCAGTGTAATGCTCCAAAAAGTAAATTCAACGAGGTTAAGGATTCAGAAATGTCTTGGGCCTGCGAACATATAGTTGGTGTTGCTAAGGATGTTGACGCTGAAATAGTTGAAGGTCTTAATCAGAATTTTATGGGTGAATGTACTGAAGTAGGCATGTACCTTGCAATGGCAAGAGTAGCTTTCAGAGAGGGCTATCCTGAAGTTGGTATGTACTATGAAAAGGCTGCTTATGAAGAAGCTGAACATGCTGCAAAGTTTGCTGAACTTCTCGGTGATGTTGTAACTCCTTCGACAAAGAAGAATCTTGAACTCAGAATGATGGCTGAAAACGGCGCTTGTGACGGAAAACTCCAGCTTGCTGCAAAGGCTAAGCAGTTAGGACTTGATGCTATCCATGATACAGTTCATGAAATGGCAAAAGACGAAGCTCGTCACGGCTGTGCATTCAAGGGACTTCTCAACAGATACTTCAAGTAAATCTTAATATATTGATATTTTATCTTTCCGGCGTGTATCAGAACGATATACGTCGGAATTTATTTAATGCCCATGTTTCTTGTTTTATTAAAAAGATATTCTCCAAGAGCTTTCCGTGCTTTTGACATACTTCCTCGACGAATATGAACATTTTGCCCCTCTTTCATGGAAAACACTCTCAGCTCATCATCCAAATATTTTACATAGTCTAAGTTTACAATGTAGCTTTTATGGCAGCGAAAAAAATTCTTTCCATCAAACTGATTTGCGATGTTTTCAAGCTTTTCCGTAGCTTGTAACTCATCACCGCCTTTTAAAAAAATGAGAAGATTATGTGCTTTTTGTTCTAAATATAAAATATGATTAAAACAAACCGTGACCTCTTTCCCGCTTATTTTAATCATAAAACGAGGAACATTTTCCTTATTAAGCTTAACTATATTTAATAGTTCAATGACAGATTTTTCTCTGACAGGTTTTTCTATGTATTTAAGTGCTTCAAGCCTATAGCTTTCCAACGTGTAGTCAATACTTGAAGTAGTAAAAGCAACATAAACATTTTGATCAAATTTTCGAATTGCAGTAATGGTTTCAATTCCTGAAATACCATTCATAAAAATATCCATTAAAATAAGGTCAAATTTATCTGATTGATATTTCGCAAGTAATTCCTCGCCACTTGAAAAAGCTTCTATTTTAGTAGTAAAACTGCTGTTTTTAATTATAGAAATGAGCTGATTTTGTTCATCAAGGTTATCCTCGCAGACAGCAACATACAATGGTTCCATATAAAAATCCTTTCGTATGGTTTTCATAGTATTATACAGCATGAGCATAATAAAGTCAATTTGTCAAGTACAAATTTTGTGGTAATATTAATGAAGTATTAGCTACAAGATCACGTAAAGTAAATTTCTGGTTAAATAGTTTTGCTTTATCGGGTGCAAACTTTAGTGTGAATTGAAGTTGTCTTGACAATATCATAGGGTGAAATGATCATATCTGTTGACAATGTGTGTATAATATGTTATCTTTTATTTAAATGAAAATATATAGGAAGGTGTTCATATAATTATTACAACAACTAAAGAGAAAAAGAAAAGCGATAAGATTAAAAAAGTAAAATCTTTCAAACGCAAGGTAATTGAAAGAATAATTGTCATTGTTTTGATATTATTATTCTTGATAATGTCCGATTTTAGGCTGCAAGTAAATACATATAAAATAGATTCAGATAAAGTCAATGCAGAAATTAAAATTGCACAGGTATCTGATCTTCATTCTTGTTGGTACGGGAAAAATCAGCAGACACTCATAAATGCTATTGATAACAATGATCCGGATATAGTGGTGATGACTGGCGATATCTATGATGACAGGCTTCCACAGAATAATGCTGATATCTTTTTGGAAAAGATAAGTAAAAAATACCCTTGTTACTATGTATGTGGAAATCATGAGTTATGGAGCGGCAAAGCTGACGAAATGAAAGAAAAAATCCGTTCGTTCGGGATTACTGTCCTTGAAGGGACAAGCAAAACCATTGAAATAAACGGACAAGATATTATTATGTGTGGCATTGATGATCCAGAGATAAGCAAATATAACAATGAAGTTACGATTTATCAGCAACTCAAAAATTTAAAAGATGTAAGTGACAATGAAATATTTTCACTTTTACTTGCACACAGACCTGAACTTTTTACTACATATACTGATTTTAATTTTGATCTGGTACTTTCAGGACACGTGCATGGAGGACAATGGAGATTACCTGGTATAATTGACGGTGTATATGCACCTAATCAGGGATTGTTTCCAAAGTATGCAGGTGGATTGTACAAGTATGAAAATACAACCATGATAGTAAGCAGAGGATTATCCCGTGAAAATAACCCTGTTCCGAGATTTTTTAACCGTCCTGAACTTGTTATTATTAAAATAGAATAGTTTCATTTTTATTATCATGCTTTCATAGGAAGCATGCCTACCCTTTAATCTTCATCAAGAAGTCTGCATATTATTTCGTTTGAAACAAGAAAACCTTTTTCAGTAATAAGAATGTTATTACCCTTATGTTTGACAAGCCCAGCACGAATAAGAGGCTGTGCATTATTCAGAATCCGTTCACTGTGTTCTGGGTAATCAAGCATACTTATTCCATCTTTGAGCCTTAACTTTAACATAGCCTGTTCAAAAAATCCACATGCATTTTCATCCGAAATGACAGTTTCCTGAGTTTGTGACGAAATGAACTGGTGTATATCTTTTTCAACGTAAAATCTTTTATTATTGATACAGGAATGAGCTGCCGGTCCAATTCCGTAATAATCTTCACAAAGCCAGTATTTCAGGTTATGGCGGCATTCATAGCCGGATTTTGAGAAATTGGATATCTCATATTGCTCAAAACCTTTTTCTTTTAGCATTGAAATAGTATTAAGATAAATATCAGCAGTAGTGTCTTCATCAGGAATGTCCTGCAGAATAACAGTATTATTGTAATAAGGAGTGTCTTTTTCAATTTTGAGCATATATGCAGATACATGGGTCAGAGGGAAAGAAGTCAAGATATTGACAGTTTCTTTTGCTGATGACAGCGTCTGACTGCAGATGCCAAGCATAAGATCTGCTGAAATATTATCAAACCCTGCATCATAGGCAGAGTAAATTGCTCTTTCCGCAGTTTCGGCATTATGTATTCTGCCAAGATGCTTTAGTTCTTTATCAGACAGGGATTGTACTCCAAATGAAATACGGTTTATTCCTGCCTTTCTGAATGCAGAAAGCTTGTTGAAATCAGATGATTCAGGATTGCACTCCATGGATATTTCTGCATAATCAGTAACATTGATTTTGCTGACAATATTTCTGACCTGCAGGGGAGTAAGCAAAGATGGAGTACCTCCGCCAAAATAAACAGAATCAAAGGAATAGTAATCGGATATGCTGCTAATATTTCTTATTACAGCATTAATATATTCATCAATCAAAGCAGAGGCTGTAACTGAATAAAAGTCACAGTATGGACATTTATGCCTGCAGAAAGGTATATGAATATACAGTCCTATTGGTTTATTCATCTTATCAGCCCCTTTCATATATATTCATATCATAGCATATTTACGGTATTATTACAATAACATTATTATGAGTTTTGGGGCACCTTAACAGATGCCCCAAACTTTTTATTTTATAACGTTACTGTTGTTGATAGCGGAAATAAGAGCACTGATTGAAGCATCGATGATGTCAGGTTTGATACCTGCACCCCAGAATACACCGTCAATTGTATCAATACCAACATAAGCAACAGCCTTTGACGTTGATCCAACTTCAAGAGCATGCTCAGTGTAAGTGATAATTGAATATTCTATGCCAAGAGCATCCTTGACAGCGTTTGAAACAGCGTCAAGACGTCCGTTTCCGACTGCTTTTCTTGTGATATGAGTTCCATTGTGTTTTACATCAACGACAGCAGTTATGCCATCAATCTGTGAGAAGTGAGCCTCTGCAACACTAAATTTGCTTGTGTTGTTGACATAATTATTTTTAAATATTGCATAAATTTCGTCAGGCATAAGCTCCTTATGAGAATGATCGGAAATGCTCTTGACTTCATACCCGAAGCTTTCTCTCATCTTAGGCGGCATGTTTATTCCGAATTTCTGTTCGAGCAGGTAACCGATTCCGCCCTTACCGGACTGGCTGTTGATTCTAATAACATCTCCGTCATATTCTCTGCCGATATCCTTAGGGTCGATAGCAAGATAAGGAACATTCCAGAACTGAGGATTTTGTTCTTCACGCCACTTCATACCCTTTGCAATAGCATCCTGATGTGAACCGGAGAATGCTGCAAATACCAGTGAACCGCTGTATGGCTGTCTGTCATAGACGTGCATTCTGGTCATTTTCTCGTACATTTCCGTAACCTCGGTAATGTTTGAAAAATCAAGTTCTGGATCAACGCCATGAGAGTACATATTCAAAGCAAGTGTTACAATGTCAACATTTCCTGTTCTTTCTCCGTTGCCGAATAAAGTTCCCTCAACTCTGTCTGCCCCTGCAAGAATTCCAAGCTCGGAATCTGCAATAGCACAGCCACGATCATTATGAGGATGAAGTGAAACAATCAGATTTTCACGACAATTAAGATTGTCACACATGTATTCAATCTGAGAAGCATAAACATGTGGCATACTTTCTGAAACAGTAGCTGGCAGATTGATAATAACTTTGTTGTCTGCTGTTGGCTTCCATATATCAATAACCGCATTGCAGATTTCAAGAGCAAAATCAATTTCAGTTCCGGTAAAGCTTTCCGGTGAGTATTCAAATCTGAAATTGCCGTCTGTCTTTGCCTTGTATTCATTGCACAGGTTAGCACCAAACTTAGCTATTTCAATGATTTCTTCCTTTGATTTTTTGAATACCTGATTACGCTGTGCTACAGAAGTTGAATTGTACAAATGAACAACAGCATTTTTTGCTCCCCTTAATGCTTCAAAAGTCTTTTCAATAATATGCTCTCTTGACTGGGTTAAAACCTGAATGGTAACATCATCAGGTATCAAATTCTTTTCAATAAGCGCCCTGCAGAATTCAAATTCTGTTTCTGAAGCAGCAGGAAAGCCTATTTCAATTTCCTTGAAACCTATCTTTACAAGGTAAGAAAAGAATGTCAGCTTTTCTTCAAGTGACATAGGAATAATAAGTGCCTGGTTGCCGTCACGCAGATCGACAGAACACCAGATTGGTGCCTTATCAATATACTCTTTCTGCGTCCACTTCAAAGACTGTACCGGTGGCATAAAATATCCTCTGGTATACTTACTGCAGTTTTTCATAGTAAATCATTTCCTTTCGTGTTTGCGGCGCAGGCTGGACCTTAGAAAAATAAAAAAGCTTTCATCTCAATAAAGAGATGAAAGCTTAAAACTTCCACGATACCACTCTTGTTCGGATATAAAATATCCGCACCTCACCGCATCTCAATCAATTTGATATCTAATGCGTATCTCTGTAACGGGAGAACCCGATCTGATCTACTTGCATATTTTGCTTTCAACAGACTGCTCAAGGACGAGTTATGACTTATTGGGATTACCGTTTCACACCAAACAACGGCTCTCTGAAATCCTGATTAAGCTTTTATTCCTATCAGCGCATTTCTAATATGTCTGTAGTATATCACGATGATTTTAATTTGTCAAGAGAAAATTTGAATTTTCTTCATGATAAAAACATGACAAATGTAATGCCATGAATAAGTAAATAGTCACTTCTCGTACTATATTATTCGTGATATAATATGTACAGTAAATAACAAACGGGAGGAAAAAATAATGTCAGAGTTTGTATCTGTAAAAAATTTAACTAAAAACTATGGTGAATTCTGTGCCGTAGATAATCTTAGCTTTTCAGTAAATGAGGGAGAAATATTTGGTTTGCTGGGTCCTAACGGAGCAGGAAAGTCTACAACATTAAGTATTATCACAACACTTCTTGATTTTGATAAGGGTAGTGTTAGCATTGACGGCCTTGATATTAATAAGGATCGAATGAAAGTCAAGAAAAACATTGGAATGGTTCCTCAGGAAATTGCACTTTATAATCATCTTAACGCCTATGAAAATGTATGTTTCTTTGCTTCATTATATGGTTTGTCAGGACAGAAACTCAAATCAGCCGCATTAAAAGCTCTTGAATTTGTAGGACTTAGTGATAAGGCAAAGTTAAAGCCAAAGCAGATGTCTGGCGGTATGCAGAGAAGACTTAATATAGCTTGTGGCATTGCACATTCACCAAAGTTTATTGTAATGGATGAACCTACTGTCGGAGTTGATGCACAGTCAAGGGATCATATTATGAACACAATTAAAATTCTTCGTGATAACGGTGCAACAATTGCCTATACATCCCACTACATGAAAGAGGTAGAAGAAATCTGCGACAGAATAGCAATCATTGATCACGGAAAGCTTATTGCAAGCGGCACAGAGCAGGAACTTGTTTCACTTGTTACAGATATCAAATCTTACAAGATAGAATCAAGAATCAAGTCTGACTTTAAAAAGGATGATTTTATTTCAAAGATGTCAAAACTTCCTGGAGTTACTGCTGTATCTATTGATAACGACACAATCAGATTTGATGTGAAGTACGATTCAGAACCTCTTCCAATTATCCTTGAAAATATGAAGCAAAGCGGTCTGAAGGCTGTCAGCATAAATTCTGACATTCCTAATCTTGAAACTATATTCCTGACACTTACTGGACATGAACTAAGGAAATAACCACAATTAAAAATTATCTTTGTTGACTTTATTGAAAGGAGTGCTTCATTAAGAAGCATGATTGATTATGATTAGTATTATAAATAATAAATTGAAGCTGTTTTTCAGAGATAAGGCAAGTGTTTTTTTCAGCTTTTTGTTTCCGCTTGTACTGATCTTTCTGTTAGGGAATTTTCTTGAGTATGTAGAAAATTCAGAAGATGCAATAGGAGATATAAATGTCTGCTGGTACATATCAACTGATGACGAAACTCTTGAGAGTGCTTTAACTGATTTTGTTGATACAATAAGCGATGATGGACTTGCGCAATCTACTTTTACAACAGACATAAACACATCTTTAAATCTGCTTGATAAAAAAGAACTAAGCGCAGTAGTGTCTGTAACGGGCAATCCTGCTGAATTTAAGATATATGCAGGAAATAATGATGTTTCCAACAGGGCTGTTAAATCAATTGTTACAGGATTTATAGAAAACTACAATGCAGTATATTCAGTAATGTCTGTTTCACCGATGCTGATGATGAATGCAGCAGATTCTGCTGATGGCGGAGTTTTGGATAAGGACTTTGGTTCTACAAGAACAATGATGGATTATTATGCGGTAAGTATCCTTGTCATGACAATTTTTATGGTAAGCATAATGATAGGTACAGATTGCTTTGTTTCTGAAAAAGAAAATAATACAATGAGAAGACTTTTCCTTACTCCAAAAAAACCTTTCCAGATATTCATTGCCGGTGTTATTGGTCAGCTTCCTCAGTCATTTTTGCAGACACTTGTAATTATGATTGTCAGTGTTGTTGTATTCGGCGCTCATTATGCTGCAACTCTTTCACAAAATCTTATTCTTGTTACTTGTATATTTGTAATAACCATAACGGCAAATACAATCGGGGTTTTAATTGGTATATGCAGTAAAAAGAACCCTATGCTGATAATTCTTCCTGTTATGTGGATAATACTTTTCCTGAGCGGGTCATTTGCAATGGATATAACCATAGATGGATTTACAGAATATCTCCCTCCGTATATTGTCCAGAATGCTATCTTCGAACTTACTACTTGCGGAAGAGAAATGCCTTTGGTTAAGGTAACGATGGTAAGTGCTGTTCTGTTTGTTATTCTTGTGATTGCAGGCGGATTCATATATCAGAAAAAAAGTACAAAGAATTATTAATTAGGGGGGGATATAAAATGAAAAACATTTTAATTCTTGTCAAGGCAAGTATCAGAAGAAATAAGATTTCACTGTTCATTTCTGCTGCATGTGCAGTAGTAATAATACTGTTTATAAATTCTTTTTCCAATGACACATATAACACCGACAGAATCCATGTTGGATTTATAGACTATGATAAAACAGTTTTAAGTGAAGATCTGAAAGGCTATCTTACTGATGATCTTGAATTCGATCTTGTTGAGGATACATATGAGAATTTGTCGTCTCAATTGATTTTAAGGGAAATATCTGTTATAATTGAAGTGCCGAAGGGATTTTGTTCCTCCGCAGCTGAAGGTAATCCTATGAATATCAGCTTAACTGCAATGAATGACTTTGAGAATAAGGTATTTACAAGCGCATATCTTGAGTCTTATATGGGTGGAGTAAATACTATGTCAAACTGTGCAGCAGGAGATGAAGATGAATTTATAAACATTTTAAACAAGAAAAAGGATATGTCTGTAGATATTGTAGTAGATGAAAGTTACGGAGTTGACAATATAGAAGAGATACAGCAGAATGCTTTTGAAAATTTTCTTGGAATGTTTCTGTTTCTGGCACTTGCAGCTTGCATGTTTATTTCATTGACAGTATTTGATGACAGAATGTCAGGAACATATAACAGAATAAAGCTTTCTCCTATCCGTTCAATTCAGTATATAATTGGCATAACACTGTTTGGTATTTTACAGTTGATGCTGATGGTAGTAGTAGTATGTGCATACATAAAAATAACTGGTTTGTTCATCGGAATGTCATTAGGTTTATTGTTCTTATTAATGACATTGATAAGTATTTTCCTTGTTGGATTTTCACTTGTAGTGGCATTGCTTTGCAATTCAAAAATGGCAATAATGACAATAATTGTAGGATTCTCAACAATCAGCTGTATGCTCGGTGGTGCATTCTTTCCAATTGAAAAGGCATCAGATACTTTGCAGAATGTAGCTAAAATTACTCCTCATTACTGGTTTATGAGTGTTATAAGAAATTATCAGGCCGCTGAAAAAATAAATGTTGCAAATAATATTATAGTTCTTATTTTGTTTACAGTGCTTATTTACCTTATAGGAGCAGTATTGTTTACACAGAAGAAGATGTACAGAAACTAACCATACTTATTAACACAAAAGGAGAAGGCTTTAGAAAGTCGGATTTACGATATGAATAAATCAACGCTTTATTTCATTGCAAACAGCTTGACCTTGTTATGTTCATCATTGTTGAATTATAAGTCCGGTACCGATATAACCATAATGGTAATATCGGTGCTTGGCTCTTTTTGTGTTTTTCTGGTTCAGCACCTTGTAATGATTCTTCTTAAAAATAAAAAAGTTGTAAGCGCAATACTTGCCTGTACTGTGCTATTTTATGTTTTTTACAGGCCCGCAAAAATGTTTCCGCTTATAATTATTCTTACATTTGAATTTATAGATATTTATGTTTCAGATGAACATCTTTATCAGATTACTGGAATTATATTTGTTATAATGATTTTCTTGTTTTCGCCGCTTTTATCTGCAATTGCAATGTCAGTTATCAGTATGGGGCTTACAATTTATGCAGGATATGTTATTGATAAGCTTAATATTTATAAAGAAATATGCGAAATCCAGAAAGAAGAAATATCAAAGCAAAATAAAAAACTTACAGATATAAAGAGTTTTGCATCGGCAATAAAAACGCAGACTGCGCTTGAGGAAAGAAACAGGTTTGCAGGCAGAATTCACGATCAACTTGGACATGGAATAAGTGGTAGTATTATCATGCTTGAGGCTGCGCTGATGATGTTGAGAAGCAATCCTGAAAAGGCAGAGGAGAGTATAAGAAAATCGGTGGATTGCCTTAGAAATGGTGTTGATGATATAAGAATGTCATTAAGGGAAGAACGTCCTCAGAAGCTGTTTCTCGGTATTGGTCAGATAACTTCAATGCTGAAGGAATTTGAACTTACATACAGTATAAGGACAGAATTTACTAACAAGGGGAATATGGAACGTGTATCGGGAGAAGTATGGCAGTGTATAATTGAAAACCTTGAAGAATCACTTACGAATATGCTCAAACATTCAAACGGCGATATGTTCTCTGTGAATATAGAAATGTATAATAAGATATTGAAGGCTGAATTCTCTGATAACGGAAAATGCAACGGAGAATATGAAAAGGGTATAGGTCTTGATGCTATTGAGGAGAGAACTGTCAAATGTGGCGGCAGGTGTCTTGTATCCTGCGGACAGAATGGATTTTCTACAATATTTATATTTAATATTTTGTAATAACACATGAAATGGGGGATATTATGATTCGTATAGTCATGGCAGATGATGATGTAATTATCAGGGAAGGGCTTAAAATAATTCTTGAATTGCAGCCAGATTTTGAACTGCTTGGGACAGCACAGAACGGCGCTGAGGCAGTTAAGCTGTGCAGAGAAAAAAAGCCTGATGTTGTTCTTCTTGATATAAGAATGCCTGAAATGGATGGGATAACAGCTTCTGAAATAATAATGAGAGATGAGCTTTCAAAGCCTCTGCTGCTTACAACATTTGATGAAGAGGACTATATATTCAGGGCGTTGAAAACAGGTGTAAGCGGATACATACTTAAAAACAGCCCACCTGATCGTATTTTTTCATCAATAAGAGTTGTGTATAATGGTGGAACAGTTTTTCAGCCTGACATTGTTGAATATATTCGCTCACGTGTTTCAGCGATCAGTCCTGATGCAAGCATATTTGAACTATTGTCAGAGCGTGAGCTTGACGTTGTAAGACTTATTGCAAAGGGTTATTCCAACAATCAGATAGCAGAGGAGCTGTTTCTCTCGTCGGGGACGGTACGAAACCATATAAGCGTTATTCTTCAGAAAACAGGACTTGAACATAGGACGCAAATAGCAATACAATATCTGAGGTCATTTCCTGATAAGCTATAAGATAATAAAAAAATCCTGTATTTCTTTTTTGAAATACAGGATTTTTTTATTCAATTTTCAACAGATAAGCAGTATAATCAAATTCCTTACTGTAAACAAGTTTAACACTATTATTAACATCATTGAAAACAACATAATAATTCATTACAACATCATTGTTTGTTTCAGGGTCAACGAAATAATAACGGTAGACATATGTAACGCTGTTGTCAATGCCCGTTTCTATGTAGTAAGGCTTGATTCCGAGGGCATTTTTTACTTCAGAGGCACTCATGCCATACTGTACATCAGTATTTTCGATAATGTCATTTACTTTATATCCTTTCCAGGATTTCTGAAGCTGTGCAAAATCGTAATATGTAACAGTATCAATCAGACCATCTGAATTTTTTGTAATCATGATTACCCATTCAGGTAATGTAATGCCACTGATTTTTACGCTTTTATCACATTCATAAACATAATCATAATCTAGAATTTTATCAAGCTGATTATACTGCGATGTCTCAGAAAAAGTTACTCCTGACTGCTTTTCGGCATACTCAATATTACGTCCGATAGGTATCTTTTTTGCCAGCTTTTCACCTTCACCTGAATTAAACAACGCAATTAAATAGAGAATTGCAGCAGCCACAATTGCAATGACTGCAATGATCATTATTAATTTTAACCTTTTGAATTTCTTTTTTTTATGCTTTTTATTTTTGGGTAAATTAATTTCTGTTTCTTCAGATTTTTCAGAAATATCATCAGGATTATTATATAAATCGTTGTCATTTTCCTCGGAAAAGTCACCATTTTTCTTTTCATCAGGTAACATGGACATAAAATTAATACCTCCTTGTTTTTTTATACATACAATATAACATTTATAGATTATTTTGTCAATAAATAATGCAAAATGACTAAAGGCAAAACCGCACAAAGCATTGCCAAAAGGACAAAAAGTGGTATAATTGAAACATGAATAAACAACTAACATTTTCGCTGATAAGCGACGAGCTTGCAAAGGCAAATACAAGTAAAAAAGAATTTCTGAAACAGATAGAACGGATAATACCATTTGACGAGTGGATAGAGATAATCAAGCCTTGCTACTACAAAGGAGAGCATGGAAACAAGCCCTATGCCCTTGACCTAATGCTTCGTATATTTCTGCTTCAGAATCTTTATGATTTATCCGACATGAAGGTGATGAACGAGGTTATTGACAGCCGTGCGTTCTCGGACTTCTGCGGGGTAGATTCGCCTAATCAGATTCCTGACGGAGATACTATCGGCAGATTCAGAAACATACTTATTGAAAACGGTATACAGGAAAAACTGTTTCATCAGGTGATAGATATTCTCAGCAGAAAACAGTTGATATTAAAGCGTGGAACCATAGTAGATTCCACAATAATTGCTGCACCCTCATCAACAAAAAACAAGGAGAAAAAGCGTGATAAAGATGCTCATTCCGTCAAGAAAGGCAACGAGTGGCACTTTGGATACAAGGCACACATCGGTGTTGATAAAGATACCGGTTTAGTTCATCATCTTGAGGTTACAAGTGCAAATGAACATGATGTAACGGTTACTTCAAAGCTGCTCAACGGTGACGAGCATGAGGTCTACGGTGATAGTGGATATACAGGTGCAAACAAGCGTGACGATGCAATCATAAAAAATAACAAGGGTAAGAAAATCAAGTACCAAATCAACAGAAAACCATCACAGGTAAAGAAGCTTTCGGTCAGCGGACAGTATGCAGCAAAGAAAGCAGAGCATAAAAAATCATCAGTAAGAGCAAAAGTAGAACACGTTTTTGCAGTAGTTAAAAAGCTGTTTGGTTATAGAAAAACACGATATCGAGGGTTGCGAAAACAGACAGCTAAATTGAATATTATGTTTGCTTTGGCAAACCTGTATCTTGCTGACAGAAAATCTCTGACGGCTTGATTTGGTATGCCGTAAGCAATCAAAATAGGGATAGTTTTCACATTTATGCTCTGATTGTGTGGAAAGCTGGATTAGCTTTGGCATTGTACGGCATTGCCTAAATATTTATTTTATAATTATTTGCAACTTATATAGATTAATTGTTCATTTTTAAAAAATATTGGTCAATAATTAGGCAATTTAAGATGTATTTTGCAAGATTAAACTATTATTCTTGCAAAAACCTATTGACAAAGTTAAAATCCAATGTTATCATATATATAGATTAATTTTGATGATATTTAACAGGAGTGTGAGTATATGTTATTAAAAGAGGGTCAGGTAAGGATTCCGTCGGGTTGTGCTATATCAGGTTTTATAAGCAGAGACGGCAATAGTATTAACGGAAGTGAAATAGTAAAGTCAATTTCCGTTATGCATGACCGTTCAAACGGACTCGGAGGCGGTTTCGCCGGATATGGAATCTATCCTGAATATAAGGATTTATATGCATTTCATGTTTTTTATGACTCAAATGCTTCAAGAGATGAAACAGAAAAATTTCTTGACCGTCATTTTGATGTTGTGAACCTAAGCAGAATACCGACAAAGAAAACTCCGTCAATCATAAACGAACCGTTGATCTGGAGATATTTTGTCAATCCGTTGCCTACTAAAATAGCATCGTCACAGCTTGATGAAAAAGAATTTGTTGCGAAATGTGTAATAAAGATTAACAATGAAATTAATGGAGCGTATGTTTTCTCAAGTGGAAAGAATATGGGCGTTTTCAAAGCTGTTGGCTATCCTGAGGATGTAGGTGAGTTTTACAGACTTGACGAATATGACGGATATGCATGGACTGCTCATGGACGTTATCCAACAAATACACCGGGCTGGTGGGGAGGCGCTCATCCGTTTGCACTTCTAGATTATACAATTGTTCACAATGGTGAAATTTCCTCTTATGATGCTAACAGACGTTTTATAGAAATGTTTGGATATAAGTGTACACTTCTTACTGATACCGAAGTAATTACATATATTTTTGACTACCTGAACAGAAAGCAGAATATAGGCCTTGAAGATATAGCAAGTATTATAGCTGCTCCGTTCTGGAGTGAAATTGAACAAATGGAACCTGAAAAAGTTGCAAAGCTGAAATATTTCCGTAATGCTTTATCAAGCCTGCTTATAACTGGGCCTTTCTCAATTATTCTCGGTTATACCGGAGGAATTATGGCTCTGAATGACAGACTCAAGCTTCGTTCCATGGTTGTTGCTGAAAAAAATGACATTGTTTGTATTGCAAGTGAAGAATGTGCAATACGTTCAATTTGTCCTGATGCAGAAAATGTATGGTCTCCAAGAGGAGGAGAGCCAGTTATTATAAATCTTAATGAGGAGGGTAAAAAGAAATGCCTGTAAACTACTTTCCTGCCAAGTTCGAGGTAATAAGAAATACAGATAAGTGTATTAAGTGCCGTGCCTGCGAAAGACAGTGTTCAAATGAAGTACATTACTACGATTCCGATTATGATAAAATGCTAACACATGATGATCAATGTGTTGATTGTCAGAGGTGTGTGACAATCTGTCCGACAGGCGCTCTTAAAATACGCAGAAATGAAAATGAATTCAGAGAAAGCGCAAATTACACACAGATGATAATGATTGAAAACTACCATCAAGCAGAAACAGGAGGGGTTCTTCTTTCATCAATGGGTACCCCAAAGGATTATCCTGTTTATTGGGATAAGATTCTTATCAATGCTTCTCAGGTTACAAACCCATCTATTGACCCACTAAGAGAACCAATGGAAACAAAGGTATTTTTGGGCAAAAAGCCATCTGTAATCAAGAAAAATCCTGATGGATCAATTGATACATCATTAGACCCATATCTTGAACTTAATGTACCTATCATGTTTTCTGCTATGTCATATGGTTCTATATCAAAGAATGCACATGAATCTTTAGCTCGTGCAGCAGAAGAACTCGGAACATTTTATAACACAGGTGAAGGTGGACTTCACAAGGATTTCTACAAATACGGTAAGAATACAATTGTTCAGGTTGCATCCGGAAGATTTGGTGTATTCAAAGGATACCTTGATGCGGGTTCAGCAATTGAAATTAAGATGGGTCAGGGAGCAAAGCCTGGTATCGGCGGACATCTTCCTGGAGCGAAAATCCGTGAAGATGTTTCAAAAACCAGAATGATTCCAATGGGAACAGATGCAATTTCACCTGCACCTCACCATGATATATATTCTATTGAGGATCTTCGTCAGCTTATCTTCTCATTAAAGGAAACTACAGAGTACAAAAAACCTGTAATGGTTAAGATTGCGGCTGTACATAATGTTGCAGCTATTGCTTCGGGTATTGCACGTTCAGGTGCTGATATAATTGCAATAGATGGATTTAGAGGAGGAACAGGTGCTGCTCCTACAAGAATAAGAGATAACGTTGGTATTCCGATTGAGCTTGCTCTTGCAGCTGTTGATCAGAGACTTCGTGATGAAGGTATCAGAAATGAAGTTTCAATCGTAGTCGGTGGTTCAGTTCGTTCATCTTCTGATGCAGTCAAGGCTATTGCACTTGGAGCAGATGCTATATATATTGGTACTCCTGCGCTTCTTGCTCTTGGCTGTCACCTTTGCAGAAGCTGTCACGGCGGAAAGTGCAACTGGGGAATTGCAACACAGCGTCCTGATCTTGTTAAACGTCTTAATCCAGAAGTAGGATATAAGAGACTTGTTAATCTTGTTCACGCATGGGATCATGAAATTAAAGAAATGATGGGCGGTATGGGTATTAACTCAATTGAAGCCATGAGAGGAAATCGTCTTATGCTAAGAGGTATAGGTCTCAGTGATAAGGAACTCAGTATTCTCGGAATTCAGCATGCGGGAGAGTAATTAATAAGCTGTATGATTTATAAATCTGGTCGGCTATGAAAGGAAAGATTATATAGATGAGAAGAGTCTATGTTAATGAGGATTGGTGTTTAGGCTGCCATCTTTGTGAATATTATTGTGCTTTTGCAAACAGCAATGAATCAGATATGGCAAAGACATTCAAGCTCGGTAAAGATGTTGCTCCCCGTATCAGAGTTGAAGAGGGAGACGAAATAAACTTTGCAGTACAGTGCAGACATTGTGAAAATCCAACCTGTGTTAAGGGCTGTATAACAGGTGCATTATCAATTAACAACGGCGTTATTGAAATTGACAAGGAACGCTGTGTAGGATGTTATACATGCGTTCTTTCCTGTCCTTACGGATGTATAGTAATAGATACTAAGAATGATGGAAAGACAGTTACAAAGTGCGAACTTTGTACAAGAAACAGCAATGGTGAACCTGCCTGCGTTGCAAACTGCCCAAACAAAGCAATAGTATTTGAGGAAAGAGGTGAGGACTGATGAATTATGTTATAATCGGAAACTCAGCTGCTGCAATCGGTGCTGTTCAAGGAATAAGAACTGTTGATAATGACGGAAAAATAACAATTATTTCTGATGAGAAATATCATACATATTCACGCCCTCTTATCTCATACTGGTTAAAGGGTACAGTAAGTGAAGAAAATATGCGCTATCGCAACAAGGATTTCTATGAGCAGAATAATGTTGAAACAATTCTTGGCTCAAAGGTTACAAAAATAGATACTTCTGCAAAGAAAATTGTACTTGATAACGGTAGTTCAGTTTCTTATGACAAAGTGCTTGTCGCAACAGGCTCAAAGCCTTTTGTTCCTCCTATGGACGGACTTGACGCTGTTGAAAAGAAATTCAGCTTTATGAAGTATGACGATGCAAAGGCAGTAAAGGAAGCAGTTTTTGATGGTGCAAAAGTTCTTATCATCGGAGCTGGACTTATCGGATTAAAAGCGGCTGAAGCACTTGAACATTATAATGTTAAGATGACTGTAATTGACCTTGCAGACAGAATTCTTCCATCTATTCTTGACAGTGATTCATCAGAAATAATGAAAAAGCATATCGAGAGTAAGGGCGTAAAGTTCATACTAAATACAAGTGTAAAGAAGTTTGGTAAAAATAGTGCTGAGCTTTCAAATGGTGAGAATGTTGATTTTGATATAGTAATTGTTGCAGTTGGTGTAAGACCGAATACAGAGCTTGTGTCCGATGCCGGCGGCAAGGTTAACAGAGGTATTGTCACTGACAATACACAGAAGGTTGAAGAACTTTCAGATGTTTATTCAGCAGGTGACTGTACAGAATCTCTTGATATTACAACAGGTCAGCAGAAAATACTTGCACTCCTTCCTAATGCATTCATGCAGGGTGAGGTAGCAGGAAAGAACATGGCAGGTAATGAAACTTATTACCTTAATGCTATTCCAATGAATGCTATCGGATTTTTTGGTCTGCATATTATTTCTGCCGGCTCTTATGATGGTGATGCTTATGTATCAGTTGAAGGAAATAACTTTAAGAAGCTTGTAACAAAGGATAATCAGCTCAAAGGATATATACTTATGGGTGATGTTGACAGAGCGGGAATTTATACTTCATTGATTAAGGAGAATATTAATATTGATGAATGTGATTTTGAACTGTTAAAAACAAAGCCACAGTTAATGGCATTCAGAAGAGAAAGAAGAAATGATAAGCTTGCAGGAGGTGTCGGAAATGGCATATAATATTAATGCAGAAAGTATGCATTATAAAGATCTGAATAATCTTATCAGAAATTCTTCCGATAATGAAATTGTTATTAATAATGTAATCGGCCAGAGGTATATCGGCGGAGGCGTTGCCGATAAAAAGATTGTTATCAATGGTATTCCAGGTAATGCTCTTGGTGCTTATCTGAATAAATGTACAGTTATTGTAAATGGCAACGCACAGGATGCAACCGGTGATACAATGAACTCAGGAGAAATTATTATTCACGGAAACTGCGGAGATGCCGCAGGTTACGGAATGAGAGACGGTAAAATTCTTATCAAGGGTTCAGCAGGTTACCGTGCAGGAATTCATATGAAACAATATGAGAAACACATCCCACTTCTTGTAATCGGACAGAAGGTCGGAGATTTTCTTGCTGAATATCAGGCAGGAGGAAGAATTATCGTACTCGGTATCGGTCATGAAAATGAATGTCCTGTAGGAAGTTTTTGCGGAACAGGAATGCATGGCGGTCAAATATATATCAGAAGTAATGTTGCCCCAAAAGGACTTCCTTCACAGGTAGTTATCAGTGATGCAGATGAACAGGATATGGAGATTATAAAGGGAGATATTGTTGACTTTGCAGAAAATTTCGGCTATAATTCAATAGAACTCTTGTCTTCACATTTCTTCAAACTTGTGCCGAATACTAAAAATCCTTACAAGCAGCTTTATGTGAATAACTGATAACTTTAATGACTGGAGGAATATTTATGACAAGTGCATTAATTGTTTCGTCATCGGATGAAATGCTTGAAAATATTTCTCTCGTTTCTAAGGAATATGGTATAGATTCTATATCTATTTCTGACGGTGTTGATACAAGAACTTTGTTTGAGCATAATACTTATGATGTTGTTATTTTAAACCTGCCTCTTAAAACAGAGGCAGGTCTTGAACTTATTGCATACATTAGCAAAAAAACTCAATCATCAATAATTGTACTCGTTCCGCAGAAACTTTATGATGAGGCATACAAAAAGATTGGTTTTACAGGAGCTTATATTCTTGCAAGACCAGTAAACAAACAGATTATAATTCAGGCTCTGAGATTTGTTATGAATGTTCGCTCAAAGGAAGCAGAGCTTAACAATGCTATCAGCGACCTTGAAAATAAATTGCACGATGCAAAGCTGATAGACAGAGCAAAGTGTGTATTAATTCAGTATTTGCGTATCACAGAGGCAGAAGCACACAGGCAGATTCAGAAGCGTGCAATGGATCAGAGGGCATCACTTGCATCAGTTGCTCAGGATATTCTGAGAACATACGAAATGTAGTGTATATATAAAAATGATACCGTTTGAAGGGGTATACAGTTATGTTTAACTTTACAAAAATGCATGGTATAGGAAATGATTATGTCTATGTAAACTGTTTTAAAGAAACAGTAAACAATCCTGAAGAAGTATCAAAATTCATCAGTGACAGACATTATGGAATAGGTGCGGATGGACTGATAATGATAATGCCTTCAGATAAAGCTGATTTCCGTATGAGAATGTTTAATGCCGATGGTTCTGAGGGCATGATGTGTGGAAACGGAACAAGGTGTGTCGGTAAATATGTTTATGATAACAGAATGACTGACAAAACAGAAATATCTCTTGAAACAAAAAGTGGAATCAAGTATTTAAAGCTGTTTGTTAAAAATGGTTTGGTTGATACTGTTGAAGTCGATATGGGCAAGGCAGTTATTGTTCCGACTGAAATACCTATGACAGCAAACGGTGAAAGCTTTATAAACAAGCCAATTATGGCAAACGGAGGGGAGAATTATATTACTGCCGTTTCAATGGGCAATCCTCATGCTGTAATTTTCACAAACGATATTGATAAGCTTGACCTTGAAAAAATAGGACCTGGATTTGAAAATCACCCACTTTTTCCGGAAAGAGTAAATACCGAATTTTGCGAGGTTATTGACAGTCATACTTTAAAAATGCGTGTTTGGGAGAGAGGTTCAGGAGAAACATGGGCATGTGGAACAGGTGCGTGTGCAACTGCTGTTGCGGCAGTATTAAATGGGCATTGTAAAAGGGATGAAGAAATTATGTTGCATCTACGCGGCGGAGATCTTTATATTAAGTACCTTAGTGATGATAAAGTGCTAATGAGAGGTACAGCAACTAAAGTTTTTGACGGAACGATTGAAATTTGATTATATTATCGAAAGGCAGGAAAAAATGGCACATATTAATGAGAATTTTCTTAGCTTGAAAGAAAGCTACCTTTTTATAGAAATTGCAAAAAGACTCAAAGCATTTCAGCAAGCAAATTCTGATAAGCCACTTATCAGAATGGGTATCGGTGATGTAACTCTTCCTCTTGCACCTGTTGTTGTTGATGCAATGAAAAAAGGCGCAGATGAAATGGGACATAAAGAATCCTTCAAAGGTTATGAGGATAGCGGAAGAGGTTATGAATTCTTAAGAAAAGCTGTTTCAGAATACTACAAGAGTTATGATGTTGACGTTGATATGGATGAAATTCTGATAAGCGACGGCGCAAAAAGTGATTGCGGAAATATCGTTGATATTTTTGGAGAGGACAACACTGTTCTGATTACTGACCCTGCCTATCCTGTATATGTTGATACTAATACAATGAGCGGTAAAAAGATTGTGTATGCAGATTCAAATGAGCAGAACGGATTTGCGGCTATGCCAGACAATAATGTGCACGCAGATTTAATCTATCTTTGTTCGCCAAATAACCCAACGGGATCAGTTTATACAAAGTCACAGCTTAAGGAATGGGTCGATTATGCTCTTGATAACAAGGCAATAATCATATTTGATGCTGCATATGAAGCTTTCATAACTGAAAAAGATCTGCCAAGAAGTATTTTTTGCATTGAGGGCGCAAGAAAGTGTGCTATAGAAATATGCTCTCTTTCAAAGACAGCAGGCTTTACAGGCACAAGATGCGGATATACTGTTATTCCAAAGGAACTTGAAGCATATACTGCTGTCGGAAAAAGCATAAATGTATTTAAAATATGGTGCAGACGTCAAGGAAGTAAATTCAATGGAGTTTCTTATCCTGTACAATGTGCTGCCGCAGCTGTATTTTCAAAGGAAGGACAGAAACAGACAAGAGAGCAGATTGCTTATTATATGAACAATGCAAAGGTTATTGCTAAGACTTGTGATGAATTAGGTATAAACTACACAGGTGGAATTAATTCACCTTATATATGGCTAAAGTGTCCTGACAATATGTCTGGATGGGAGTTCTTTGATTATTTGCTTGAAAATATTCAGGTTGTAGGGACACCAGGCGATGGCTTTGGTCCTAACGGAAAAGGATGGTTCAGGCTTACTGCTTTCAACAATTATGAAAATACAATTGAAGCAATGAGAAGATTGAAATCCTTAAGTTAAACTTTGGAAGTTAAAAGCAGATGTTAAAAACCATTTTATATAAACTATAGAGATGAACAGTTGCTCTAAGTTTTTTATAAGACAAACAACGGATATAAATATTTAATGGAAAAATAGAGCTCCCGGAACAACGTATCTACGTTCCTACCATAAAGATACTTTATTATCTTTACAAGCAAATCTGCAACGAACGCAGATTTGCTTGTTTTCTTATGTATTATGCCGCAAGCTGCATATCATCAATCGCGCCAACAAAATTGAATATGATTTCAAGCCTTACAACACGTCTTCCGCTAGATTTATCAGGAGCATGAACAATAATTTTATCAATACACTCATTCAGAATTTCAGGTGTAAGCTCCATAAGTTGAGTGTATTTCTTTACCATTGATATAAACCGTTTAGCATTATCATTTTTTTCAGTCTGTTCATTCAATGAAGCTGAAAGTTGTGATATTCTTACCTTTAGCTCAGCCTGTTCCTGTTCATATCCCTGCGACATCTTTGAAAAACGTTCATCTGTAAGCTTCCCTGAAATATTATCCTCATATATTTTAGTGAAAAGTCTGTCCAGTTCATCATAACGCTTTTGTACAGAGACAAGCTCTTTTGTCTGCTTTGATATAAGCTTTTTTGAATCCTTTTCACAGTGTTCAGTGAGAATATTAATCAAGTGGTTTTCATTGATATTTGCTGTACGAATAAGCTTGTTCATTTCAGCTAAAACTATCTCATTAATCACAGCTTCACGGATAAAGTGCGTAGTGCATTCAGACTTTGTTAATGTGTTAGCATATGTTCCGCATTGAAAAGCTGACTGCTTTGGCTTTGAGGGCTTGTAATGATAATAGAGTTTTTTACCACAATCCGCACAATATAAAAGTCCTGAAAACTTGTTTGTTTCACCGCTGAAATTCTTTCTTCTGCGACCATCACGGATTTTCTGAACAGCATCCCAATCTTCAACGGAAATAATTGCTTCATGCGTATTCTCAAAAATCATATTTTCTTCTTTTGGCAATGTAATCTTAACATGGCTTTTATATGATTTACGCTTATACTTAAAATTGGTTGTATGCCCAAGATAATCACGATTTATAAGGATTTTAGCAATTGTTGTGCAGTTCCAGCTATATGGATTTTTCGGCAAGTCAGTCCGGTCACACATCCCAATATTTTCAAATGATGTGATGGACAAAGAATCTGTTCTGCAATTAACTTATTTGCTATCTGCAAAGGTCCCATACCCGATAAGCACATTTGATAAATTCGCTGAACAATCGTTGCGGCTTCTTCATCAATTATAAGATGCTTTGAATCGTCAGGGTCTTTCTTATATCCATATATCGGAACAGAAGCTATTCTTTCGCCAGCTGAACCCTTTGCTTTCCATACTGCACGAATTTTCTTACTGGTATCCTTTGCATAGAATTCGTTGAACAGGTTTCTTATTGGCGTAAAATCATTATCCTCACGATCACTGTCAACACCATCATTAATAGCAATAAAGTGAATATCATGCTCAGCAAAAAGCACCTCTAATACCCAACCTTCAAATAATCACGCCCAAAACGTGACAATAATATTATTAACGTTCTGACTGTCGGAAAGGTAAGGTCAAAATGAAAAGACAGTCAAATTTCGAAAATAAAATTACGGCTTTATATTGCAGATTATCTCATGATGATGAATAGTTTATATGGGTGACTAAGAAGAACAGGGTAATGATGTTATTGGCTACCTTTTCGAATGTAATAAACATAATCATTTTGAACCATCAAATAGAAATATATTATTGTAAATATCTGCATTAGTAGGAAAGTGGTATAGAAGTTTTAAAAAAATCGTAGAATTACCAACATAGCTGTCCGATAACAATTCCTTGATGACCCAATTGTTATCGAACAGTTGTTTTTTATACAGTTATTAATTGGCACACTTATTAAATAAAGACATATTTTTCGTTGATTTGAGCAATAGGGCTCCTATGTTCATACTCTAACAACTCAAACAAATGCCGATTTTATGTTTATTATTTGTATGAATAATTATTTGATTTACAGAAAATTATTTTAAGGTAACAGTTCAATGCTTCCTGCATAAATATATGAAACATATGTACATTCAACATTTAGTTTAGGGACTGTTGCTTAGACCACATTCTGAAATACTTTCCCTTCTTAGCCAATAATTCCTTATGAGAACCACATTCAGTTATATGCCCATTGTCCATCACGAAGATCCTATCGCAGTTAACTATTGTATTCAGTCTATGTGCAATTATTATTGTTGTTATATTAGAATACAGATCTTCAATGGTAGATGTAATATCATATTCCGTTAAGGCATCGAGATTGCTGGTCGCCTCATCTAAGATAAAAATATCAGGTCTCCGTATCAATGCCCTTGCAATTGCAATTCTCTGTTTCTGACCGTTTGAAAGATTATTGCCGTTTTCCTCAAGGTATGTATTGTAACCTGAAGGCAGTGAGTTTATAAAGTCATCAATTTTACATATTTTGCTTACCTCATTCACTTCATCTATTGAGTAATCTGTATTCCTCATAGTAATGTTGTTTAATATCGTATCACTGAAAAGAAATGTATTCTGAGAAACATAGCTTGTCCTGCTCCTTATTGAATTTATAGAAATATCATTTATATCTTTCTCGCCTATCAGTATTTGACCAGCCTCAGCACTATACAATTTTAATAACAGCTTGGCTATAGTAGTTTTACCACAGCCACTTTCTCCTACAAAAGCAACCTTTTCTCCTGCCTTAATATTTAGGCTCAGATTCTTGAACACAGGTGGTCGCTCACCGTAAGAAAATGTCAGATCATTGATGTTGATGGATTCCTTGAGTTCTAACAACTTAAGCTTTTCTTTTTCATTACTTTCATATGGAAGATCCAATATATCGCTCAGCCTTTCAAAAGCTGCAATTGATGCCTGCATCATTGGTTGCAAGCAAATAAGGTTTCTAACAGGCTCAAAGAAATATGCAAGTAGAGCATTGAAAGCAATAAGTTTACCGATCGTAAGCGTACCTGATATTACCTTTGCTATACCCAGAGTGATGATACAGGTCTCACCGATCTTCAATATCAACTCCGTTACGAACTGCTGAACAGTGTTTGCCTTGCCCACATTAAATACGCTTTTTAGAAGATTATCATGCAATTCTTTCAGCAGTCTACCCACGTGGCTCTCATATTGGTTTACTTTTACTGTTTCAAATCCCATGATAGACTCTGTCAGAAAAGATACAAACTTTCCGTTGTTTTCCATCTGTTCTCTATTAGCATTTCTGATCTGTTTATTAAACTTCCAAACTACTATTGCGTAAACAATTATCATAATCAATACTATTAAAAACAGAGATCTTTCTTGAAAAAATAATACGATTCCTCCTCCTATTGCCATTACCATATCTATCATCAGTGTCAGCACCGCAGACGAAAGAGATTCTCTTATTTTCGAAGCATCTGTAAATCTGGAGGTTATATCACCTGTTTTGCGGCTTTCATAAAATTCTATTGGCAAATGTACCATATGGTAGAAACTTTCCATAATCAGTGAGCGGTCTAATTCTTGATTAAGTCTTAACATGAGAAAGTTCCTGTATACCTCAAGCCCACCTTTTATAAGAAACAAGACTATGACAAGGACAAATACCTCTGCTAGCAGAACTATATTTTTGTCCGCTACTACATTATCTACCACAAAGCTGAAATACAAAGACGTAAGTATACCTACCGCCGTAATAAACAAAGAAGGAAAAAATAATTTGGCGAGTATTTTTTTCTGTGGCCTTAGAATCTCAAAGAAACTTCGTAATGAACTTCTATGTTTCTTATTATTTTTGATATCATCGGTGGGATTTAATAATATCAGGATTCCCTTCCATATTTTTATAAAATCATCTATGCTGTATCTTTTAATTCCTTCAGCAGGATCAGCCACAATTATACTATCATCATTGATCTCATGTATAACAACATAATGCTGCCAGTTGTCATTTATAACAACATGAGCAATAGCAGGCAACTTAAATTCACTGTTAATAAGTTCATCTTTACTGAGTCTTACTCCATTAGCATCAAAACCAATTTTTTTTGCTGCTTTTATTATACCATAAGCACTTGTTCCTTTTCTGTCAGTATTAGCGTACTTTCTGATATGACTTATCGGAATATCATATCCATATCGCATTAAACATGTCAAAAGACAGGCTGCACCACAATCCGTTATATCATGTTGCAGTACATAAGTATAACTCATATTTTCACCTCATTATTAAGATGCGAGCATTGCTGCACAAAGTCGCTTTCTAAAAATAATCCGCATAAGTTTAAAACCTATGCGGCACTATTTAAATTAAATCATCTTTTCTAAATTTATTATACCCAATCAACATATATACAGCAGAAAGCAATATGTATAACGCCAAAATAGATAGTTGGAAACTAATATCATTATTATGCACTAATAAATATCTGAATGTAAACATACCAAACATTTCATTAAACTTGTAAGAAAACATATTGAAATTTGTAAGATAGCCGAATAAAAGATATATAACATTATATACAATAATAACAATAATACTTCCTCCTATACCTCCTATTGTACTTCTGGTCATAAAAGAAAACGACAAACTGAGGATCGCATAAGAAATATATATTATAATGAAATCTAATGAATTTAATAGATAATGATGTATGTTTTCGCTGACAAATTCACTGCCGGTCATTGATACTAACAAGGCATACATTATGATGCACTGAATTATTCCTAAAAGCAGAATATATGGCAGTACAGCAATTAATTTGCCAAAGAAGATCTCTGATCTGGAATGACCATTCATAACCAAATAGTAGCTAGTCTTATGCTTAAATTCATTTCCAAGGCTAATCGCTACAAGTACAATAATAGTAATAGTGCTAAACATTGTACAAGTGTCCAAAGAGCCTAAAAATTCCTCTAACGTATATTCGCTCATCTGCATTATGCCAGATACTAAAGAGGCGATAGTTATAAGAAAAAAAACAATAGCAGCCTTGATAAATATCCTCGTTTTCTTAATATAGTAAAAAAAATTCTTGCAAACATTTGTCATAACTATATAATCCTTTCTATTAATTAACTTTTGAAATAAAAAAGTCTTCTAATGACATGTTTGTTTCATTCAGTTTATAAAGAAGGATATCGTTCTTTACGAGTTGAGAAGCTATAGCTGATATATCTATATTCTCATCATATATTTTGATATTCCTGTTCTCTTTTTCGATCTTTAAGTTTAAACATCCTAATTTACTTTTCAAAATTTCAGCACTTCTAACGACGTCATCAACACATACCTCTATATATGATTTACAGTTTTCGTCAAGATTCTTTTTTGAAAACTGGTCTATGATGTAACCGTTATCAATCAAGATATAATCTGTAGCGACCTGATATAATTCTGATAGGATATGACTTGAGATAACGACTGTGGTCTTGTATTCTTTGTTCATATCATTTATCAATTTCCTCATCTGAACGATGCCCATGGGGTCAAGTCCGTTTATAGGTTCATCGAGAAATAAAACCTCAGGTTCTGCTAACATTGCCATTGCAATACCAAGTCTTTGTCTCATTCCAAGAGAAAAATCACCAGATTTCTTGCTTCCTGTATCAGCTAGCCCTGCGAATTCAAGCCATTTTCTTGAGGGGTTTGTTTTTGAGGAAATACCACGACCTATCCTTTGAAGCTCCATATTTTCATAAGCAGTCAGTGAAGGCTCATAGTAAGGAGTTTCTACAATAAAGCTCATACTCTTCCTCTGCTCTGAAAGTCCGGCTTCATCATTTCTACCGTTGATTATGATTTCACCTGATGTTGGGAAGATCAATCCTGATATCATTCGTATAAATGTGGTCTTTCCTGCCCCATTTTTTCCTATCAAACCATATATATTACCGTTTTCAATTCTGACAGAAGCACCGTTTACCACTTTATTACCGTTATATTCTTTGACAAGTTCTATGGTTTCAATCATAAATATTACTCCTGACTTAAAGTTTCTAAATATAACTGATATATCATTCTTGCTCTGCAATCCTCTATAGACAGATTCTTATAGTTATAGCATTCTCTATGTTCAGCTTCACAAACAAATCTGAATTCGCAGTCTTTGCAGACAGCGATCTGGTTTTTGCAGATAATTCTCCGAACCTTGTCAAATCCATCTGAGGCAAAAGCCTCTTTCAAGGTAGTGCTATGAATATTTCCGAGATTAATACTATCCAGTCCCTGACAGGGCTTTATCTCACCAGTTGCTGTTATAAAAAATGATGGTGCACAGGTATAAATCTTCGGTGCTTTAGCAGGCATAAGCCGTCCAGAATTACTATAAGCATATTTTAATACTTCTATATACTTACTTCTATCACTGATATCCGTGATAGATGATAAACCTTCAATAATTGAATTCCTGTATTCATCATTATTTATATCTAATATTTCATCAATAGATGGGTTATTCAGCTTATCGTATTTGACTATCTGCCAAGTTACATTACAGTGTGTTAAATTTACTGCGATAGTATGAATTATCTCTGACATGGATCTGCAATTTGCTTTTGACGATATAGGCATTATATTAACAGAAACTATCTGATTATTGTGCGACCAATTATCTATTTTTTTCAGGATAGACAGCATTGTACATGAGATGTCATTATCCTGAATGCCCCATAGTATATTCAATTCATTATTAAAAACACTGTCTAAACTTAATCCTATACTTGATACATATGGGAATATCTCATCAAAGTCTTTATGTAATAAAGTAAGACCATTCGTTATAAAGCTGAGTTCTAATCCATTAGAATGAATGAACTGACATATCCTTTCAAAATCTCTATTTAAAGTAGGTTCACCACCAGTAAGAACGATCCTACTGCCTCCCAGTTCTTTAAATTGTAAAACCACATTACAAATATCTTCAAAAGTCATAGCTTTATAATTTGGAGAACTCAATTTCATTTTTCGTTTTTCTTTATTAAAGCAATATATGCAATTTAAGTTACATAAATCAGATAAACTGATATACATTTCAGAAAAAGGATATGTATCAATATCTGTCAATATAGTTGTATTATTCATATATTCCGCATTTAATGGAGTAGATTCATGCTTGAAGAAATTTTTTTTAATTAACTCCTGAATATACGGAAAAATATCTTCATCAAAAATATAATCATTGATCTGAAATTTATTTATCAGGTTTTCTTTAACTTTATTTAGCGAATTTTCATGTATCAGTTGTTCACATATTTCTTTTCCAATCTCATTTACAGATATCCAATAGTGAATAGCAGGATTGAACAGTAAATAATTCTTTTCATTCCCAACTTGTTTTATATCATAAATGTAATTTGTATAATTGTTGAAAATAGTATCTATCATTTTATTTACTCCTTATGTTGTTGACGAGGATAAATAACCATCTCGTATACTGTTTGAATTGTTAACTAATTAGAAGTTACCTTTTGTTGTAGTGCAAGAATATCCAACAAGAAGACAAGTACCTATCTTTCCGCCGCCCTTTGTTGTATTACAAGTATAACCTACTAAAAGACATGTACCAACATTACCGCCATTGATTTCTTTGAGTTCCTTTTCACTAAGCGAGTTAAAACAAGGTGTTTTCATTTCAGGCTTTTTATAATTCATTTTAATGACCTCCATTATAAGTTTTACATTTTTGGATTAATTATCCTCGCAACTAACGTAATTTATAATACTATAATTATTATAAATTTGTCAATACATAAAATGCATAAATTTGTTATATTTTGTCTTCATGCTTGATAATACCGTTTTTCTCATTAAATTTACTAATTGGTCAAGAAGCCTTTCCACCATTGTCACTTTCCTATTAATATCCACATATATCATACTATATAAGCATTAACTTCATATCCAAGTGTAGTGAACTCCTGATGACTGGTAAGAAAAGCAATAATAACAGTATTGTCCAAATTTCGGATTTGCTTCGCTACATCCAATCCACTTAACTCTTTCATCTCAATATCAAGTACGATAACATCACACTTTTTTGCTTCAATATAGCATTTACTCATAAGTTCTTTTAATTTTGAAAGGCAATATTCATCATCATCACATATTGCAATCTTCATTTTATTCACCACCATTTTGTATATTTTACCATATATAATTATAA
Organism: Bacillota bacterium; assembly: GCA_023396225.1. Lineage (GTDB taxonomy): Bacteria > Bacillota > Clostridia > Oscillospirales > Ruminococcaceae > JAEZYS01. The sequence goes on along the minus strand of JAEWWT010000014.1, from coordinate 199,956 downwards.
TTTTCACTTTTTAATTATCTCACAATACTCATCCAGCCCCATCTCCCCATCAATAGCCTTTTGCCTTAGTTCAAGTGCAAAATCCGCCCACTCCTGAAATTCAGCCTGCGTAATTCTCTTTTTCAAAAAGCGTGCGTAATGTTGTTTGTAAGCACGAACATACGCAAGCCATATAGGGTCGTTCTTCACCTTGTCCGCATATTTTTTACGGTGTCCCAAGTCACGGCAGACCTTATCCTCCATATCTTTCACAGGGCGAGTGCAGTAATCAGAAAAGATACCTGCTTCAAGCAAAAAGTATCTGTCACAGTAACCACACCTTTTAGGAAGATAATGCAGCTCCATGCCCTTGAACAATTCAATATATAAGAACGCTCCGATTGTTGTGAAATGATAGTTTTCACACAAGACGGGGCTTTTCTTTTGCTGTGCCTCGCAAGGCATTAGAACTGTATAGGAAACCGTCATAGTTCCTGACGATTTAAGCTTTTCATAATCATGTATTTTATTCTTAGTGGCTTCAAAAAAGTTAGCAACAATCTTTGCAGTTTCCGCATTATCAAGATATTTGCTTTGAGAATGAAGCTGTTTCAAAAATGGCTCATAGACTTTTTTCACACGAATTAAATCCTCAACGAAAGTAACGTACTCCTGTGCAAAAGCTTTTAACTTATCATTAAATTTTAGAACGCCGTCTATTAAATCCGCATCTTTGATTTCATCAAGAGGAAGCGTTGTATAAAAATAATCATTGTATTCAGGGTGCTTACGCTCATATTCATCCCACTCTTTCAAATCGGGTTCATTGTCAAACAGCCAGTTTTCCTCATTCAATAAACAAAACAGCCTGTTCTCACCTCTGCTGAAAGTATTATAAGGTGGTAACGAATAAATCATATCATCTATTTTTCCAAAGAAAGCAATTGCATCCTGAAGAAATATGTTGCAGGTTTTCGACTCTGATTCATCTTCAGGGTAGTGGAGATTATTTTCATAATACCTGCATTGATATAATGTGTCCTCAAGGTCTTTAAATTTTTTTGAAAGATATTTTGTAAGGATTTCGCCGAGTGTGTACTCTTTTTTACCGTTAATAAAAAGTTTACTTCCGTAGAAGTATGCATTAAACTCCGTCATTACGCTGTTTCCTCCAAGCATAAAAATATTTTTTTGAGAATTTTATAAAAGTAGATGTGACACTGATTAAAAATTGAGATATATCAAAAATAGTTGTGAAAATAGCATTCAATAGAGATATAGTATCACATCTATTGACTTCTGTCAAGGTGTCGGATATAATAACGGTGAGCTCAGATGAAAGTCATAGTGTGCAATGTGACTTTCAATTTTTTCAACAAGGAGGTTTAGCATATCGCCAATGAAATTATTTTCACAGAACTAAAAAGCAAAAGTGTCAAAGCAGAAAAATTAGCAGCTGCACTCGGCATTACAGAACAGACCCTTATGCAGGTTTTACGCTTTGAGCTTGACGAGCAGGAGCAGCTTCGTCTGCTCTGGCTTATAAATAACTTGGCTAATTAAGGTATTCGCAACTAAAAATCAAGGAAAGTAACTTATAATAAAAATGCCTGCGGGGGCTCCCCGTCGCAAGCATAGAAATATAATACTACATTTCACAATTTCTGCCGTTTTTTAAACTGCCCCAAAGGGCAGAAAAATCACATATTTTAGGGAACCCAGCTTCGCTCTCCCTAAAATCAGAAATTGGCTTGTCGTTGAAAATTTTTAAGCCCCATAAAAAACATACCTATAAATTTATTTAAATTTGAAAGGAGCGGTGTCCTATTGAGAACAAACCGCAAGTATAAAAATCTCACTTTCACTTTTGATGAGTGGGAGCGTATCAGAAAATTATCCAATGAGTGCAATATGAAAACTGCCGCCTACATAAAGCAGATGGCGCTGAACGGAAAGGTTGTAAATCTTGATTTGAGTAATTGCCATGAGTATGTTGCCGCCTTAAATAGAATCGGAAGTAACCTGAATCAGATTGCACGAGTTGTGAATTCAACTGGTTATGCTACGCCTGATGAACTGAGGCAGGTTGAACATTTTCGGGAGGAAATATGCCATATATCAAAAGCATATCTATCAGAAATTCAGTCACAGGCTGCTTGAAATATATCTCCAATCCCAAAAAAACACATGGTGGTGTTTTTGTATCTGGAATTAACTGTTCTGAAAATATTGAGATTGCAGAAAAGGAACTGTGCCTTACATATCAAAATTATTCTCACAAAAACTTTTATGCAAAAACGCTGTCGGATAAATCTCCAGTGAAAGCATTTCACTTTGTTCAATCGTTCAAAGGTGATGAATGTGATGCAGAGCTTGCCACAAAATCGGAATGGAGTGGATACAGAAAGCGTTCGGTGAAAAATTTCAGGCAATAATCACAACCCATACAGACACTGGCAACATTCATAATCACATTTGTTTATGCCCTTACGATTTGTTAGGGAAGAAATTCAACAGCAATAAAAAGAGCCTTAAAATGGTTCGTGATATTTCTGATGAGATTTGCAGAAGTTACGGTATTGGTGCAATGGAAAAGCTGATGTCAGACGAAAATCATGTTCCTGTTAGCGTTGTATACGGCGAGTGGAAACATAAAAAGCAAGGCACTTCATGGAAAGAAATCATCCGCAATAAAATTGATATGCTTGTTAGGTCTGCTAAATCGCTTGATGAACTTCTTCAAGAATTGGAGCTGCAAGGCTACACAATTAAATATGGCAAATATATTTCTATAAAAGCCCCCAATCAGCAAAGAGCAGTTCGCTTAAAAACTTTAGGTGCAGAATATGCTGAGGAAAATATTGTACGTCGGATTCGTGAATACCTTGATTCACTGCCTAAAACAAAAACTGTCAGCGAAATTATCTCTGAGGTTATGGAGCAGTTTAAGTATCAGTCAAGAAAATTTTCCTTTGCAAAAAGTGTTTTTGATAAAATTACAGTGCTATCAAATCAGCTTACTGTCATCAATACAGAGGGCATCACATCAATTTCTCAGGCTGAGGACAAGCTCACTGAAATAGAACAGCTTGCGAAAGATACCCAGTCACAGCTTGATGAGCTATCCGAGCAGAAAAAATCCGCAGAGAATACTATTTCTGCGGCAGAACGGTATTTTAAAAAGTATGGCGTGTTTGAAAAGGGGAAGCAGTATCCAAAATCAAAACAGCAGGCTGATAAGGCTTTGCTTGCTGAATTCAGTATAAAAAATCTTGACGATATTTCTGAATTCAAGGAAAATGTTCAGGGGTATTCTGATAAAATTACAGTTTTACAAAATACGTTAAGTGAGATAACAGCCAAAGCTGAAAGTTACCGCAGTATTATTGATACATATAAATCAAGTTCGGACAGTGACTATATTTCAAGGCTTGTAAAAGCTGCTCGTGATAAAATGAATGAACAGGAATGGGCAAAGCTGAAAAGTCTGGAAAGTGAAACCTATGAAATTTATTATCCACATAACAAAAATTTCATTCCATACAAGGAGCAGATAACTCAGCCGAACATTGATAATTATTACAATGCAGGCGGTGGAAATTGGATTGATGCTGACGGTGATGATATCGGCATGAAGCTTGAAAATGTGTATGGGGATAATTCTTTATCAATCGGTACGGTCATTCTGGTGCAAACTCAGACCGAACAGAAAGCATACTATGTTGATGAGGTTGGCTTTAGACAATTACCTGATTTTACAAATTCTTATTCTGAGCAAAATAAAAAATTACAGGAAGAAAAGCAGAATCAAACAGCCGTTAAGAAAAAATCTCACGGCAGATAAGGAGTTAAATTGACAAGAAATGTATACACGAATACCGCCGTAGCAAATATGGCAAAGAAAAAATTACCATCTGAAAATATAACGAACAGCAGCCGAAAAAACACAGTGCATATAATTGTTGAGCATGAATATGTGGGTAAAAAATCTGCTGGAGAAATATTTCAAGTGATTGCAGAAGAAAATATTCGCATTGCAGTTAACGAAAATATTAGAAAAGCAGGTTGATAAATTCGGGGTAAGATGGTATAATTAATGTAACATCTTACCCTGTTCGTATATGGAGGTAATTATGAACAGGAATAAAAATATAACAGCACTTTACTGTCGTTTATCGAAAGACGATGGAACCAACACTGACAGCATGAGTATTCAAAGTCAAAAGGATATGCTTTCAAGATATGCAAAAGATAACGGATTTTTAAATTGTGAGTTTTATGTTGATGATGGATTTTCAGGTACGAATTTCCGTAGACCGTCATTTCAGAAAATGATTGAGGATATTGAAAGTGGGCTTGTCAATTCTGTAATAACAAAGGATTTATCTAGACTTGGAAGGAATTATCTTGAAACGGGAACATACATAGAGGTATATTTTCCAAAACATCATGTCAGGTATGTAGCCATTAATGATGGTGTTGATTCGGCAAATGACTTTGAAATGGATATAACTCCATTCAAGAATATTCTGAATGAAATGTATGCAAAGGATATTTCAAAAAAGATAAAATCTGCAAGAATGGCAAGAGCCAAAGCTGGAAAGTTTGTTTCTTCTATTCCTCCAATTGGTTATTTGCGTGACCCGAATGATAAAACGCATCTAATAATTGATGAGAAAACAGCACCCATTATCCGTAAAATATATGCTTATGCTTTGGATGGTGTGGGAGCACATATTATTTGCAATCGTTTGCGTGAAGAAGAAATACCAAGACCTGCATATCACAGAGAGCGTTCATATCATAATAAACGAAGTGACCAAGATAAATATTATTGGGCACATGGTTATATAAGTATGATTTTGAGAAATCCAATATATGCTGGGCATCTTGAGGTGCTTAAGACACCAAATAGGAGCGTGCATTCAACCTCAAAGGTATATATCCCACCATCTAAAAGAGAAGTTGTATATAATACTCATGAACCAATTATTTCACAGGAAAACTGGGATGCAGTCCAGAAAATCGTATCATCACATAAAGGAATACAAGCAAAAGAAGATGGATATGATAACATTTTTAAAGGTTTGCTTTTTTGCAGAGACTGCGGATATAGTTTAAGCTTTAAGACAGAAACACGCAGAAAAAGGGCTGTAACATTGCAGGAGAAAACATTTTATTGCTGTACTCTGTACAGGTCACATGGAAAATGCTCATGTTCTGAACATAAAATTGAAGCTGTTGATCTGTACAATTCTGTTTTATATGATATTCGTAAGCATGCAAAAGCTGCTAATATTGACCGTGAAAAATTGTCAAGAAGAATTATTCGTCAGAAAAATATCCGCATGAATGATGATAAGGCTGAACTGGAACGAGAGCTATTAAAGCTTAAAAAGCGCTGTTCAGAAATTGAGGACAGTTATGCTTCGCTTTATGATAATCTTTCCAAAGGTATCTTGACTGACAACCGCTTTAAGATGATGTCTGAAAGATTTGATGATGAACAAAAAAATGCAGAATATCGCATTGCTGAGATTGAGGAACAGTTAAAGCAAAGCACTTCACAGACTCGTGATGTTGAAAGCTTTATTGATGAAATTGGTATGTATGCCGACATTACAGAATTAAATCTAAGATTTTGAATATCTTGATTGATAAGATTGAGATATATGAGCGTGAAGTAATTAGTAGTGTGAAAACTCAGAAAATACGGATTTTCTATAACTTTGTGGGCGATATTAACGCAGAAGAATAATTGTCACCTTATTAGACTATTCATCAGATGACGAGTTACAGGGAGATTCTAACAGCATTAAAAATCAAAAACAAATTCTTTCTGATTATGCAAAAAAGAATAGCTGGAATAACTACCAGTTCTATGTTGATGATGGAATATCAGGAACAACTTTTGACCGAAAAGGCTTTCAGCAGATGATTTCAGATGTTGAGGCAGGAAAAGTTGAGAATGTTATTGTAAAGTTATACCACAAACGCCCTAACTTGTCAGTATTTTTTTTGAAATTTACGAGCTTTTCTTTTGTAGATATTCATCAGCATCTTTTATAATTAGACGCTTAATCACATCAGAAATATTAGTATTGCTTTTATCGTTGTATGACACCGTAACGATATATTTTGTTTTGCCAAAAGCATACTCTGTTTCTGGATTTACTATGGCGGTATTTGTAAATAATTCATTTCTTCTCAATTTGATCCTCCTATAAATTATCGGTATTTTTAGCTTCCTAAGTTTAACTTAGGGACTGAATATTATTCAGCTCCTACATATCAATGTAAAAATATTACCTTGATTTTTTCTTCACAGTATTTTGCTCCTGTCTTTTCTTCTCCTCAACAAGTCTTGAAATATAATCGCCCTTTGAAATATCGTGATATGTCGTAGCAATATCAGCATAAACATCATACAGCTTTTTACAGTTCTCAAAATTGTTATTGAGGGCTGATATTTTCCGCTTGGTATCAAACTGTAATTGCTTCAAGCGTTCATAATCCTCATGGCTATTGATACCGTTTTTCTGCATGGTCTGCCTGGAAATATTCAAACGCAATTTCTCAGAAATTGAAAGTGATGACTTTTCTGAAAGTTCATAAAAAGTATCCGCTGACTCAACAAGGCTATTAAGCCTGTCCTGTTCTGATAAAAGAATGTTGAGTTCCTGCCTTGCACTTTCATATTTATCTTTCAATGACTCGATTTTACATTCAAGCTCACCTATAGAATGAATATTGTCACGATTTATAATAATAAGCTGTGCTGATAATTTATATACATCCATATCATTTTCAGGAGAGTAAGGAGCAGAACTATCACGCTTCCGCTGAATTTTTCTACCGTCCCTCGCAAGCTGAGATACCTCATCGATTGTTTTAATATAATCATTTCGAATAGGTGCAGGCTCGCCTGAAAGAGTGACATTTGCACCTACATCACGCCAGCAAATTCTTGAAATAATGCTTGCTTCAGTATAATCCTCACCCAACGTTTTGCATCGGACAAACCGCTGCTGCTCATGTGCTTTTATAGAAATATATTTACCTCGTTTGACGGTATAGCCTAGAAGCTCCAGTTCATATAACAGTTCATCAATACTTTTAACAGTCGCTATAAGTCTATCAATTTCAAGACGAATTTTCTGTTTCCACGATGTGCCACGCCGTTTATGCTCCCATTCATTGTAAGCCATAGTTTTACCTTTGCCCTTACTTTTATCATAAGGCTGAATGCCAAATGCAAGACATACCCTGTCGGAATATTCTTTAATTTTATTAAGCGTGCTTTGGTTATCATAAAATTTCTTGCCCGACAGTGAATATGAGTTTAAAATAAAATGCGTATGGATATGGTTTTTGTCACAATGTGTGGCTATAACAATCTGACAATCATCGCCGAAAGTTTTTCTCGCAAATGCTTTTGAAACTCTATGAGCCTCTTCTGGATATATATTGTCCTGTGGGTCAAAAGATTGAATATAGTGAATTGCTTTTACTCGTCCCTTACCGGTAAGGGGCGGAGGCTCATTAAATTTCTTCCCCGAAAAATGCTCATACACCATCTTCATATTCAAATAAGCGTCCTCAGCATTTGCCATGCAGTTTAGGGCGGTAGTATAAAGCAAGTCCTCTGTTTTATTGGGGTTGAGTATGTAGGCTAGGCTGCGTTCGACTGTATTGTGGAGAGAAATCGATTTAATGTATGGCATAAGCTTGCGTAATCCTCCTGGAATTTTTTGAAGTCATCGGCATAAATGCTGTTGATTTCATTTGCTTTTTTTGCTATCTGATTAATATTCGTGCCAATTATGCGAAGCGTATTTACAACGGGTGTGAGGATTTGAAAGTCGGAATTGATAATCTTCCATCCAGTGCCATACGGCAATTTTGAACAACTATGGAAAAGCGACAATTTAAACTCAAATCAATATTTTATGCATTCAAGTTATCGTAATCGTCATTATGGCAGTACTGTTTATCTGACCTATGGAGGCTTCGGCAACCAATGAAATAACAATTTCTAGTATTCATATTTATGCAAAAGGTAATTCAATAATTATAGAAGCAGGCTCAACAAGTGATAAAACATTAATTTATCTTGATAGCAACAGTAACGGTATTATTGATAACGGTGAAACTTCTTAAGATTTAGGATTGTCCGGAGGTGATCAAACAAGTGGATATGATTTATCTAGTTATTATATTTTTGGCGGAAGTGCATCAACAATGGTTCCTTCTACAAAAATAACAATGCTTGGTGGAAAAGTTAAATGCATTTTTGGCGGATCTAATGCCTTGGGACCTTACGATGCAAGTAGCGGATACAAGCGTAATAATATGCGGTGGAGTAATTATAGAGGATGTTTACGGCGGCGGATTTGGCGTAAGTGAAAATTCTGTAATAGGTAACACAAGTGTAACAGTAAGCGGTAGAACAATTACTTATATTTTTTGGGTGGCGGATATGATGGTTCTGTCAGCAGAACAGCTTGCTTAAAAGTCTATGAAAACGCTTCTGTTTCAAGAAGTATTAGTGCTGGCAGTATAGGTGGCGGAAATGTCGGTGTTAATTCTTTTGCTGAATGTGAAGTGGCTTTCTATAATGATACGACAAAACTTACAAACCCTGCACCATAATGGGTAAAAGTCTGGGAAAAAGGCAATCCTACTACCAATACAGCAACTAAGCCTACTTCTATTATAAACTCAGAGAAAATTGTTAATAGTTGGGCAAAATCAGACGCTACTGACTATAATTTTAGTACAGCTATAACAAAGCCACTAAAGCTTTATGTCAGATGGACAGCTATTTCTAAAGCTTACAGTGTAACTTACAATTCCAACGGAACCACAACCAGAACTTCTCCAACTGACAGCAATACATATGCAACTGGTGCAAACGTACCTATTGCAGGTAACACAGGAAACCTTACAAAAACAGGTTACACATTCGGCGGATGGGCGTTAACTCCAAACGAACCAGCAGTAACTTCACACACAATGGGAACATCTCCAGTTGCTTTCTATGCAGTGTGGACTTTAATTCAAATATTGTATTATATTCTTATCAAAAGTGAAATGAATTGATTAGAATGAATAAGAATGAAATTGCGATGGACTATCTTGACAATGGATGTAATTGTGCTTAAGCAGTAGTAATGCCATATGCTGACGAATTGAATATTTCTAAAGATGAATTGAACAAATGGCTGTTGCATTTTTCTGAGGCATGAGAAAAGCGGCAAAAACCTGTGGGCGCTTAACAGGTGCTTTAATGGTTATCAGGCTCAAATATGGTGAAGTGTAGCATGCCGCCCAAAATGCAAAAAAGTGACACGCAAAATACAAAAAATAAGCCTGTTAGGAGCAAATATCGTTCCTAACAGGCTTTAATTCGTTTGTAGCCCTTTTTTGAGATTGCTGAAGAGGTATGGTTTTTACTATTTTCTATAACTTATTACAAAAATTAAATTACTTTATGTAATATTTTTCAGGTATTTTCTCATTAGTAACACAAAGGTCGTGGTCAGTATTTTTCTATAGCATTTTTACTATATCGGTTATCTTCCTTGCATCACAGCAGTATGCCTTTGCATTTCCAAGCATGGAATATGTAACAGCCCCAAAGTAATCAAATGCTTCTTTGTAGTTAGGATAATAATCAGAACAGCAACAGGATAAACCCCTTGTAAAATGAGTATGGAAAGGTGGAGATTTCAGCAGATTGCCGTTTTCATCTTTAATTGTTATTTCAAAAACATCTGGATTTAACCTGTTTGGAATATTCAGACGCTCGTCAACTGCGTGGAGATATGTATTTCGTTCGTGGCCTACACCTACAAGCAGTATTTTCCCATTTTCCTCATAAAGCATGCTTAAACAGCTGTTAACTGGAGCAGGAGAAGCGCAACTTTCTTCACCTTTTATAAAATCTGCTGCTTTTTTCCCGAATACAGTAACAGAATGAGTAGGATGAAGTGAACGCTTTCCATCACCTCTGAAAGCAGCAACTTTTGCTAATACTCCAATACAAGGCATCGAAGTCTTGACGTCATAAAATGGATGCTCTTTACTTACGCTATCCCATGTATGAGTAGGGACAATAAACAATCCATCGGATAGGTATTCACAAAATGCATCTATCAATCCGTCAGCACCGTTTTCAATTTCTCCGATTGATTTTAACGAACAGTGTATAGTGACTTTATCGTCATGTTTTATATCGCAGCTCTCAAGAAAGCTAAAAACATCATCTTTTTTAATCATATATTACCTCCAAATAATTTATTATATTTTATTACATAAAGCAGTATTTTAAATTATTATACCATATTTAATTTGTAACTTAAATACCATGTTGAATTTCAAACTTTTTATTTGTTGCACTATCATGAGAAACTTACATTCCTCTTCGTGTGCAAGTATTTATAGCCTTGTTTTGTCGATATTAATACATTTCTGTCAGCGCTATATCTTATATCTGAGCTTTGATCTTAATCAAAGAGCTTAAACTCCTCGTTTTCATATGTATATATTTCTACAAAGTAAGACAACAGATATTCAATAATATTTCTTTAAAGATTGCACATGAAGACTGTCGCTAAAATTAGAATAATGTCTTTTTGTTTCTCATATACAGGTTTCTCCATTATTCAAATTTAAATTTTGAAAGTTTGTCTTTAAGCTCTTCCAATTCAATAACAGGATAATTACACGTTAATTTTACTTCTTTTAAATTTGAACAGTTTTGTCGTTTATTAATGCTGATTTCATTTTCATTGTTAGAATAAAAAGTAAATGATTCCAAATTAGATAGACTTAATACGAAATCTATATTATTTATATCTGCCATAATATTAACTTCATTTAAATTGCTACACATTGAAATCGCGTCAATATTTTTTGTTTCATATACAGGATAATATTTAAAATATTCAAGGTTTTTTAAATTCTCCATAAATGTTAAATCTACAACTAGGGTGTCATCAATTGTTATATATAATTTCTTAAGTGAAGCAATTTCTCCTATAGCCGTCCTATCATTTACATTCATATGACACATGCTGATAGATTCAAGCAAACTTAAGTTTTCAATTCCATTCATGTTTTCTAAAGTACTACTGCCAATTGTTAATTAAGTTATACTTTTACTCTTAGGCATAGATTCAAAACTTACATTAAAATGTTCAATTTTAATTGTAACTGTGATAATAATTGATACTGCATTTTTGATTTTCATAAGTTGTTGCTCCTTGATGTATATATTTTCTATTACATTTTCATTATATATCACAAGATGCTTTGTTTGCAATAATATTCATAATCTGTAATATTTTTGTAAATAAAGAGTGCCTAAATGTAACAGTTTGACTTAACTCTATTTTTTAAAACTGAATAGGCTTATTAATGGGTTGACAAAAAAATATATTTTTGAATCTGTCGTGTTACATTTTAAAAAGAGTGAAGTAGTCTTTTTTATTTATAATTTATACAAAGCAAGATGTATAAAAGCTTGACAAAAAGTCATTTTTGTACAATAATATAATTATTAGTAAAAATACATATTAATTCTTAAATTTAGTCAGATTATAACTAAAAAGCATATATCAAAACGTTTAGTAATTGATACTGGATTGCTTTTCCATAGATAGGTTTAAGAATATATTTTTGCAGATTATTTATCCGAAAGGAATTCATTGTATGGATGTAAAGGACAACAGGACTGTTATAGCATATGTGGGTGGCGGTTCTTTCAATTTTGGCTGGAAATTGATTTCTGAACTTGCAAATGAAGAGCTGTGTGCGCAGGTAAACCTTTATGATACTGATAAACAGAAGGCTCTTGCTAATGAAGTTATCGGCAATAAGATGAGGGAAAACCCTGACTGCAAAAGTGATATAATTTATCTTGCTGTGGATACAGCCGAGGAAGCAATGAAGGGTGCCGATATTGTTTTGCTGTCATTTTCTCATGGAACAATCGAGGAAATGGTTTCAGAACTTCATCTTCCTGAGGCATACGGAATTTATCAGGCAGCAGGTGAGTCAACCGGACCGTCGGCAATAATGAGGGCATTGAAAACCCTTCCTGTTTACATAAAATATGCAGAGTTAATTAAGAAAACATGTCCGGACGCATGGGTTATCAATCTTTCAACTCCTATGTCTGTTTGTATGATGACATTGTATCATGTTTTCCCTGAAATAAAGTTGTTTGGTTCTTCAAATGAGATGTTCCAGACACAGGAATTCCTTGCTTCTATTGTTCAGAATGAGTTTGATATTCCACGTGTTAGAAGACGTGAGATTAAAACAGGGCTTATTGGTATCAGCAGTTTTAGCTGGTTTAATGAGGCTTCATATAATGGAGAGGATTTATTTCCGCTGTTTCGTAAGTATGCAGATAAATACAGTGAAAACGGACTTGAAACAAGGGTGAATGAATATAAGTCCAATCCAAAGGTTTCTGCAAATAAAATAAAATTTGATTTGTTTTTAAGATATGGACTTATTCCTGCACAAACTGATAGTGTAACAGCAGATTTTTGTTCATCATGGTATCTTAAATCTCCAAAAACTATTGCCTCATGGAAGTTTTCTCAGACTACCGTAAATTACATAAGGAAGATAGCACTTGAACATCTCAACAGGTCTAAAAGACTTATGACAGGTGAGGAAGCTTTGCCTGTTGGTACTACTTCTTTGGAATGTGGGCTTCAGATTAAGGCTCTTATGGGTCTTGGGAATCTTATCACAAGTGTAAGTATGAAAAATCAGGGACAGATTACAAATATTCAAGAGAATACAATAGTTGAAACAAATGCCCTTATAAGCAAAAATTCAGTTAAAGCAATAGCTTCTGGAAAACTGCCTGAAGATATTCTCGGATTGACAGCAAGGCATATTTATAACCAGAATACTATTGTAAGGGCAGTTTTTGAGAAAGATCTTGATATTGCTTTTAATGCCTTCCTTAATGATCCCCTTATGACAGCTGATCTTTCTTCTGCTACAGAGCTTTATAAAGAAATGCTGACAGCAATCCGCTCACACCTTCTTTATTATTGTTAAAATAAAAAGATTTATAGTAAAAAATTAAATTATAGGACGTACAGTGCATGTACGTCTTTTTCTTTTCCTTGAACATATATATAATATTGAGAAATCAGAGAATGTTGAATATAAAAACTTAAAGAATCACATATAAAATAGAAGAAAAGAATTAATTAATCATTACCTTAGCAATATGGAGGAATTGTAATGTTTTTTTGCTGTAAAATCAACAGAGTTGTCGGAGCGGCTGTAATACTATTGCTGATTGTTGGTGTATCTATCTCACTTCTTGTAGCGAGCTTCAATGCGGTTGTGACTTCGGTTGTTCCGCAAAATCAGGAGGAACAGGGTGTTTTTGTACCGATTATTATGTATCACAGTATTTTGAAAAAACCGGACAGGCAAGGTGACTATGTGCTTTCTCCAGATGTTTTTGAAAGTGATATGAGGTATCTGAGTGAAAATGGATATACTACAGTTTTTGTAAGTGATCTGATTGAATATGTGGATAATGATGTTCCTCTGCCTGAAAAACCTGTAGTTGTGACATTCGATGATGGCTTTTATAACAATGTTACATATTGCTTGCCTATAATTAAGGAGCTTGACTTAAAGGTAGACATAAATGTTGTTGGTAACTATATTCAGAAGTATTCAGAATCAAATGAGCATAATCCAGCATATTCTTATCTTACATGGAAAGATATTTCCGAACTTGTTGACAGCGGACATGTTGAAATTGGAAATCACTCATATGACCTTCATTCCATGAACGGGAGAAGAGGCAGCAGTAAGATTTATGGAGAATCTAATGATGAATATAAAAAATTGCTTAATGATGATGTTGGACTATTACAAGATTTGCTTGAACAGAACTGCGGTTTCCGCCCTAACGTTTATGCATATCCATATGGTATGGTTTCTGAAGAAAGTGTACCAATTTTAAAGGAACTGGGATTCAGGGCGCTCCTGACCTGCAGGGAGAAGCCTAATTATATTACAAAAAACCCTGAATGTTTGTATTCATTGAACAGATATAACAGACCTAGCGGAGTATCTACGGAGCAGTTTATGAAAAAAATTCTGAATGAAAACACTTGATATATTTATGTTATTGTATTTGTAATAAAATTGTAATTGAAAGTCTGTAAAAATTATAGTATAATTATAAAATAATGCTTTATGTATTGTAATTATGCTAAGGAATGATATTTATGCAGGTGCGGCAGGAAAAGAAACAACATCGCTTTAGAATCTCTATACTATTTGTAATAGTATTGCTAAGCTTTGGTGGTTGCTTTTTATACTATATGTATGATGAAAATGACATTAATTTCTTGGATGTTAAGAAAACAGAAACTACAACTGAAGAAACAGAAGCTGCTGTTGTTTATATAACCGATCTGACAGAGAGTGAGAGTGGCATTTCAAATCCTGTTCCTCAAAGTGAAAAAAAGGATAATGATTATCTTAATTCATGTCTTTTTATTGGTGACAGTGTTCTAAAAGGTTTGACTGAGGGCGGAATCATTCCTGAAAATAATGCGATAACAGGTGATGATGTCAGTATTAAGTCGATAAATTCTGCTACAGTTAATGAAAAAGATAACCCTGTTTCTGTCAGCAAAAAGCTTGCAGCAATGCAGGGTGACAATATTTACATAGTTCTTGGAACAGACAGCATGGATTCGATGACAAACGAAGCAATGCTAAAAGAATACAAAAGCTTTTTGAAATCTGTACTTTCTGATAACAATGAGAAAAATATTTACATTGTTTCTGTTCCGCCTGTTACAGCAGAGCGTGAAAATGACAGAGTAAGCCCGGTGCTTAATTCTTCTGTGAAACTTTTTAATGAAGCTTTACTTGACATTGCAGATGAAATGGGTGTATATTATATTGATGTGAATTCTGCTTTGTCCGACGATCAAGGCAAGTTAAAGCCTGAATATTCAGAAAGTGACGGAAAGGCTTTGTCTGAAGAAGGAAACAAGGTTTTTCTTGAATATATGTTAAGTCATACTGTATAAGACATATAAAATATATGTCATACTACATATAAGAAAATAATTAACAATTGGTGAGCTTGATGGCTTTATGCTTTAAGATACCAGATAGGACGGTAATAATAATGAAGATGTTAAAAACTATTGTCAGTGCAGTTTTGGCTTGTATGATGCTTACTGCTTGTTCAGGAGGTACAGAAAAAGCAGTTGATTTTGAGCCTGCTGATGCAGTAAATGAAATTGTTTCAACAGTTGAAATGTCCTCAATGGCTGAAGTTCAGTCAGACAGATTAAGCAGTTATATTGACTACGACCAGAGTAAGATTCAAAAGTATTCATTGTATATATGTGGTTCAGGTGGATTTGCTGATGAAGTTGGCATATTTAAAATGGATTCAGAAACATCTGTAAAAGACCTTGAGGCTGTTGTAAAAACAAGAATAGAAAGTCGTAAGGTTGACTTTAAGGATTATAATCCGGATGAGTATACAAAGCTTGAAAATGCAAGCATAGTTCAGAAGGGTAATTACCTTTTTTATTGTGTAACAGGAGATAATGATACAGCAAAATCTATATTTAATAAATATTATAATAAATAATCATATTGAGGATAAGCGTGAAAAATTTTCACGCTTTCTGCAAAAAGGGTAGCAGAAATTTTTCTTAGCTGAACTCAGTTCAGGTTCAAGACCGAAATAAATAGCAGAAAGGAATGGTGACTAATATGCTTGCGGAGTGTTTGGTTATTGCCGTTATTATAGCAGCAATGGCAATTTTTTACTACAGAATAAAAAGAGATCATGCAATTGCAATTATTCCACTGCTGATACTCCCGCTTGCAAATGTATTTGCATATTTGTTCTCAGAAAAATTATCAATCTGGCTGCCGATGGGCCACTTTACATCATATTGTGTTGTAAATCTCCTCGGTGTTATTGTTTCAAGTTTTTTTGTAGGCTTATGGTCAATCAGGTTTAAAAGGAAGTCAACAAAATTCGGGTATGTTATAATGTCCCTGTTTTTTAACGTTTCCCTTGCTGCTGTGCTGATTTATAATATGTACATAACGTTAATTGTCACTTGACAAAGAAATTTTTGTGTGTTATTATTACAACATTGAATTGAATATAGTTTTAAAAGCTGTGAAAAGAACAAGTAGCTTTCAGTAAACTGTCAAGAGAATCTCCGGTTGGTGTGAGGAGATACAGAGCTGATTGTGAATACATCTTGGAGCTGTCACTTTGATAATTGCAGTAGAAGTGAACGTATGCATAACGTTATATCGCCAATGAGGTCACAATAGTGTAATATTGTGATAAATTGAGGTGGTACCGCGGAAATTCGCCCTCTGTTAAGCTTATGCTTTTCAGAGGGTTTTTTATTTTGTAAAATAAGAAAATAATATAAAGGGAGAAATTAAAATGGCTTTATACGAAGAATTACAGCGCAGGGGACTTATTGCGCAGGTAACTGACGAAAAAGAAATCAGTAATTTGATAAACGAAGGAAAAGCTACATTTTATATTGGTTTTGACCCTACAGCAGACAGCCTCCATGTAGGACACTTTATGGCACTTTGCCTTATGAAGCGTTTGCAGATGGCAGGAAATAAGCCAATCGTTCTTATTGGCGGCGGTACTGGAATGATAGGGGATCCATCTGGAAAGAGCGATATGAGAAAGATGCTTACACCTGAAACAATTCAGCATAACTGTGATTGCTTCAAGACGCAGATGAGCCGCTTTATTGATTTTGGCGAGGACAAGGCAATAATGGTGAACAATGCTGACTGGCTACTTAAGCTGAATTATGTTGATGTTCTCCGTGAAGTTGGTGCTTGTTTCAGCGTTAATAAGATGCTTTCATTCGAATGTTATAAGCAGAGAATGGAACGTGGACTTACATTCCTTGAATTTAACTATATGATCATGCAAAGCTACGATTTCTATATGCTGTATCAGAAATATGGCTGTAATATGCAGTTCGGTGGAGATGACCAGTGGGCAAATATGCTTGGTGGTACAGAGCTTATCAGAAAGAAGCTTGGCAAGGACGCTCATGCTATGACAATAACACTTCTTCTTAACTCAGAGGGCAAGAAGATGGGTAAGACTGAAAAGGGTGCGGTTTGGCTTGATGCTGAAAAGACATCACCATATGAGTTCTTCCAGTACTGGAGAAATGTCAGTGATGCCGATGTAATCAAGTGTCTGAAGCTTCTCACATTCCTTCCAGTTGAACAGATTGAGGAAATGGAAAAGACTATGACAGGTGCAGAACTCAACAAGGCTAAGGAAATTCTTGCTTATGAGCTTACACAGATGATTCATGGCAAGGAAGAGGCTGATAAATGCATTGAAGCTGCAAAACAGCTTTTTGGTGGATCAGGAGCATCAGAAGATATGCCTACAACAGAAATTTCAGCAAGTGAATTAGCTGATAATAAAATTGGAATACTTGATCTCCTTGTAAAGACAGGACTTGCGCCATCAAAAGCTGAAGGAAGACGACTTGTTCAGCAGGGTGGAGTTTCAATTGATGACGACAAAATTACTGATGCAGCAGCTTTTGTTGAAATTTCAGAATCTGTGATTATAAAAAAAGGAAAGAAAGTTTTCCATAAGGCAGTAAGAGTATAGCGTGAAAAATAGATTTTTACGCAGCTATTTGTTCCTTTTCTAAAAAAAGACAGCAGACATTTTTCTTTGCAAAAACGGAATAAATAGAGGAAAAGAATGATTAATAATAAGTATATAAATAATCCCGTATAGTTCAATGAACTGTACGGGATTTTAATTTTAAAAAGTTAATTTTCAAACTTTTGCAAGTGCCTGATTAATATCAGCGATTATATCGTCAACATTTTCAAGACCTACTGATAATCTGATCATTCCTCCGTCGATACCTGCAGCAACAAGCTGTTCATCTGTAAGCTGTCTGTGTGTTGCAGAAGCAGGATGAAGAACGCAGGTTCTGATGTCAGCAACGTGTACAACATTTGAAGCGAGTTCAAGGCTGTCCATAAACTTAACTGCGTTATTGCGTCCGCCCTTGATTGAGAAGGAAATTACACCGCTTGAACCCTGTGGAAGATACTTCTTAGCAAGTTCATGGTACTTGTCTGTTTCAAGTCCAGGATATGTTACGCAAGCAATCTTATCTGAAGCTGTAAGAACCTTTGCAACCTTGAGAGCATTTTCGCAGTACTGCTTCATTCTTACCGGAAGTGTTTCAAGGCCAAGATTAAGCAAGAAAGCAGAGTTAGCAGCAGCATAGCATCCAAAATCTCTCATAAGCTGCATTCTTGCCTTGATAATGTAAGCAGCTGGTCCAAATGCTTCTGTATAAACTACACCATGATAGCTTTCATCAGGCTGAGTGAATTCTGGGAACTTTCCGTTTGTCCAGTCAAAGTTACCACCGTCAACGATAACACCGCCGCCTTGAACTGCATGACCATCCATATACTTTGTTGTTGAATGAACAATAATATCAGCACCAAATTCAAAAGGACGGCAAAGTATAGGTGTTGCAAAAGTACTGTCAACGATAAGAGGAACATTGTTCTTATGGGCAATGTTTGCAAACTTTTCAATATCAAATACAGCAAGTGCAGGATTTGCAAGAGTTTCACCAAATACAGCTCTTGTATTTGGTTTAAATGCTTTCTGAACGTCTTCTTCTGAAGCTTCAGGATCTACCCAGATACATTCGATTCCAAGTTTCTTCAATGTGATGCTGAAAAGATTTACTGTACCGCCATAAATTGTTGTTGTAGATATAAAGCTGTCACCAGCATTACATACATTAAGTATTGAGAGAAGTGAAGCAGCCTGTCCGCTTGAAGTAAGCATTGCAGCAACACCTCCTTCAAGAGCAGCAATTTTCTTTTCAACAGCATCGCATGTCGGGTTTGCAAATCTTGAATACATAAATTCAGTTGGCATATCAAAAAGGTGAGCAATATGTTCAGTTGAATCGAAACAATAGGTGGTACTCTGAACTATTGGCAAAGCTCTTGGTTCTCCGTTTTTAGGGGTATAGCCTGAGTGCAGGCATTTGGTTTCAATTTTTGCATCTTGGCGAATTTCTTTCATGAATTAAAATTCCTTTCAAATAATATTGAATTAATAATTAATTTCTATATTTATATTATCACCATTAATTTACTCTGTCAAATACGAGTAATTAATAATTAGTTATAGATTATTTCTATAACTAATGGGATTAAAGCAAATTTATTTTCATTGGTGTATATCTTATTCCATCATCAATCTGTTCCATGTCAGTTTCTTTAAATCCGACTGCTTTGTAAAAAGGTAAGCCATAAGGAGAAGAATTTACAGTCATAAACTCAGGTTTTATTGTTGAATTTAAGTAATTAACAGCATTATTAAATAACATTCGTCCAATACCTTGTCTGTGAAAATCCTTGTGTACAAACAGCAGACTTATGTGAGTCATATCTCTTATAGCAAGAACACCAACAATCTTTCCGCTGTATGTGCATTGCCACATAATAAATTTCCCATCGTCACACTTTTGCTTAATTAAATCGCCATAAACAAAAGACTTGAATGAGTCTATTCCGCTCTGTGAATATTCAGGAGCTTCAAATTGCATAAAAGTATCAAACGCAAGATCAAGTGCCAATTTGTACTGTGGATACTCAAGTTTAGAAATAATAAATTCTGACATTGTATTCCTCCATTTTATTTTAGTCTATAAAAAAACGGCCGGAAGCATTAAACTTCAAGCCGTTAATCAGCAAAGATAAAAGAAAATATCTTTAATGAACACGACGACTCAAAGCCATTTTGCTTTCGCAAACGACCTTGACTGACATATTCATTACAAATGCATCTTTGTAAGCGTTCATAAGGATTTCCTTTCGTTTAGTATACCGTAAGTTCGTCTTCATACTGCATTGCAATAACCTTTACATATCCTGGTTTATAATCAATAGTAACTCGGATTATCTCGCCTTCAGCAGATGATTCCATTGCCATATCAATAGTACCGCTTGTTGAACCAGGTTCTATATCTTCAAGACAGAGGAAACCAGTTTCGTCAAGATATGTAATGTACTGTTCAATATCATCATACATTGTTTCGTCATTTCTGTTATACTGAATTTCATTTATAATAGTTTTTTTATTAATATCATAAGAACTTGAAACCTGATTTGGCATTGTATCAGTTATTGCATAATAGGAAGCAATAGTACCTCCAGATAAATCATATTCTTCCTCTTTGAGAAGAGAAAATACAAAAGTAAAAATACCCACAATAAGAGCAGCAATTAGTAGAACAACAATACCAACAATAACGAGAACAATAGCGATTACTTTCTTATTTGAAGATTTAGTCCCATTGTTAGGATTATATTCAGGGCTCTGGTACATATTTGCATTGAAATTGGGCTGTTTATCAAGATTAACATTGTTGTCCATCATATCAAATCCTTTACTAGTACTTACTATAATTATATTACTTTTAATAACACAATACAACAAACAAATGCCACAAATATATAAAATAATTATAAAAATATTGTATTATTCTTACATACGTGTAAATACGAGTTACTATCGTTTTTTATGTTAATATAGTAACGCTTCAGAACTTAAATTAGAATTATGGGCAGAGGTCAATGAAACGATAAAATTAATTTTTTTATCTAAGAAATTAGCATTGAAAATATCAAAAATTCAAAACAATAATATGTATATTAGCATTAATTATGAACAAAGGCATAGATTTTTCATTTTTATAGAATTTTGTTTATTTCATATTCTCCTGCTCCTTAATGCCCAGTTTTTTCATAACTTCTATTAGTTTACTGATGTCGATAGGTTTTGATGCATATGCGTCACATCCGTATTCTAAAGCTGTTTTAACAACCTGTGTTTCGCCTAGAGCCGTTGTCATTATAATCTTTGCTTTTTTCTCATTAGGAACATTATGTTGCACTTCCAAGTCTCTAATTACCTTTAAAACCTTAACACCATCAACCTTGGGCATCATTATGTCAAGGCATATCAAGTCATAAGGTGTATTTTCTCTAACTGACATCATATATGCTTCAAGAGCCTCAAGACCGTCAACAACAAGGTCGCATTCTCCATACTTAACAAGAATTTTATTTAGAAATTTTCTGCTTACCAAATCGTCTTCAGCAATTAAGATTTTATGCATACTAAACACTCCTTTTATCAAGTTATTATTTTTTTATAAGCTGTGAGTTCATTTTCAATTATACTAAGTGAAGTAGCTGCCTGCTCAAAGTTGCTTCGTCTTGCGGCAAGTTCAACTTTAAATGCAAGACCTTTAAGCATATCATAGCCCATTTCGTCAAAAAGCTCTTTAAGATTATGTGAAGCTATTTCAAGCTTAATATTATTTTTAAAACGAATAGATTCCTTAACAACTTCAATGTCGTGTTCCATTAATTCAATTACTTTCAAGTCAATATCTGTAGTAGGATTTGTTTCCTTATTAGTGTCATTTAAAACAAGCAGTTTACTGATTTCTTCGTCATAGCTCCCTTTTTTTAAAACACTGTTAATAATTTTAAATAACTCATCCATTACAATCGGCTTGGAAATATACTCATCCATTCCGGCGGATAAAAAGCGTTCCCTGTCTCCAGATAATGCAAATGCCGTAAGAGCAACAATAGGAGTATGTTTGAAAAAAACTTCTTTATTTCTGATGTGACGTGTTGTTTCAACTCCGTCCATTTTTGGCATTTGTATATCCATCAAAATTATATTATAGTCATTTTGGGAATACATTTCAAGAGCTTCCAGTCCGTTTTCGGCCAAATCAACAGTAAAACCATGCTCTGCCAGCATTTTTGATACAACACTACGGCTGACATGATCATCTTCAACAATAAGAACTTTTGCCTTTGTATTAACTAGTATTGGTTTTGGCATCTCTTTAATTATAACTGCTTCCTGCGAATCAATTTTAAACTCTAGTGAAAACGAAAATGTGCTCCCTTTGCCCTTTTCGCTTTGCAGATTAATTTTGCCGCCCATAAGCTCAACAAGCTGTTTACTGATGACAAGACCAAGCCCTGTGCCGCCGTATTGCCGTGTGAATGAACCGTCTATCTGACAGAAACTTTGAAATAGTTTGGAACTTTCTTCGGGTGAAATACCTATACCGGTATCTGCTACAGAAAAATTGATAACCACTGTATTTGCAGTGAATGACGCTGCTGATATACTTACGGATATTTCTCCTGAATTAGTGAATTTTACAGCATTGCTTACTAAGTTGTTTAAAACCTGTTTAAGGCGGTTATCATCTCCGATTACTGATGTGGGAATGTTTTTATCATAATCAAGAACAAGATTGATTTTTTTGTTTTTTGCTGGTAGCGCATGTACTTTAATAACATCGTCTATTACTTCACGTAAATTAATGGAGATATAAGATATTGTGAATTTTCCTGCCTCAAGCTTGGAGAAATCAAGTATATCATTAATAATATTAAGCAAAGAGCTAACACAGCCCTTTGCTGTGTTAAGATTTTCTTGCTGGTTTTCGTCCAGATCAGTGAGTAAAGTCAAATCAACCATGCCCTGAATTCCATTAAGAGGTGTTCTGATTTCATGAGACATATTTGCAAGAAACTCACTTTTTGCACGGTTTGCAGCTTCTGCTTGTTCCTTTGCTGAAATTAGTTCTGTTTCCGTTTTCTTTTTTTCGGTAATATCGGTAATAAGTAGAGCAAGTCTATTTTTTTCGGGGATGTACATTGAAACATCACACCATATTTTAAGTGCACGGGAGTATACACCCTCAATATGAACACTTGTCCCTGTTTCAAGGGTTTTAATACTGCAAAGGAAAAGTTCTCTAAGGACATCCCTGTCTTCATGCAAAAGATCACAAATATCTTTATCAATAATTTCATTTTTGGAAAGATTTAGTGCAGTTCTGAAAGCCTCATTTATTTCGGTAACTCTGCAGGTATAAAGCTTTTCATTGTCACAAGGTTCCATTTTCATGTAAACAAAGCAGTTATTCATATTCATAAATAACGAGCGGTACTTTTCCTGACTTTCCTGAATTTTTTTCTCGGCATTAATCTGCTCTGTAATATCAAAAACAACACCAATAAAACCTGCAAAACGATTTTTCATATCATAATAAGGAATGCCTGAATCAATCATATGATAAATCTGATTTTCTTTGCCCAAAAGTTTTATTTCAACGCAAAAAGGGAGTTCATTTTTATAAGCGTCATGTATCTCCGCTTTTCTTTTGTTCCGAAAACTCGGAACTATCATCTGCTCATATTCATCCGTCGGGTTTTCGGTTATACCGATAAAGTTATGAAAGGTGCGGTTAACATAGTCAAATCGCTCATCCAAATTTAATTTCCACACCATAACAGGCAGACAGTCACACATTCTCATGCTTGTGTCAAGGGCCTTTTTAAGTTGCTTTTCATGATTAATTTGATTTGTAATATCTTCTATAATAATAAGTAGCTGTTCATCACATTGTGTTTTTATAGGGGAAAAATTAAATTTAATCCATATTACTTTTTCACTGAAGCCGTCAAAGAAAGCCATCTGAACAACTTCGTCCTTAATAAATTTATTCTGGGATATTGCTTCCTCTATTCTGTTTCTAAATACACATGAATTGCAGTTACGTCCTTTTCCGCAGCCCGCTTCAAAGCTGTTTATGCATCTAAGTCCATCGCCGACAGTTTCTCCGATGACACTTTTATGTGCAAGGCAGAATAGATCTATAAGCACCTCATTGGCTTTTGTAATCCGCAAAGAGTTATCCACGATTATAATTCCCAGAGGCATATTTGCAAAAATATTAAAGTAGTTGTTTCGTTCCGTCCTTGCAATATCCTCAAGCTTTTTTATCTTTGTAATATCACGAAAAACAATTACTACTCCCTCAATAGTGTTCTCCAAATTTTTTATACAGGAGAAATTTGCTGATATATAATAGCTTGAGCCGTTTTGATTTCGAAGCTGTGTATTTCTTTTTAAACCGACGGATGTTTGCAGAATTATTGCTTCATTTATTAGAGATTTAACGCCGTCAGGCATATAATCGCTGAATATGCAGAAAACTTTTTCAATAGGCTCTTTTAGAGCTTTGTTAAGACTGACTCCAGTTAATTTTTCAGCTTCACTGTTCATATAGTCAATAGTATTTTCTGAATTAATTAAAATTACTGCATCCCCAATACATTGAAAAGCGGCAGCCATTCGTTCCAGCTCATGTTGCTTATTACTTTCATTATTAAGCATAGCTAACTCTCCCGACTATATTAGTAAATAACTTTGTTATGTAATTAAACCGGAGGTGTATATGCCCTCCGGTTTAATTATAAGCTTAGTACTTTCCGAATTCTTTATCGTTCATTGCATTTTTTTTAGTTGTAATTGCTTTAGGGGAGGGGTTTTTTGGTGATTTCACCTTTTTAGCTGTGTCATTCATTTCTGACAGCATTTTAGTCATTTCGGGACTAAAATTATCATATCCACGATAGCCCCCCGATCTGTCTTGTCTTTTAAGCCTGAATTTGCTTACTTGTGATTTCAGCAGATCAGCTTGTCCAGAAAGCTCTTCGGAAGCGGCAGCTGTTTCCTCTGAGGTTGCTGAGGTTGACTGAACAACTTCAGAAATCTGCATAATTCCAAGGTTAATCTGCTCAACGCCGTTTGCCTGTTCATTTGAAGCGGTGGCAATATTATCAACCAGACTTGCAACTTCAGCTACTCCTAAAACTATGTTGTTAAGTGCCTGTGCTGTTGTATTTGCAATTTTTGTTCCTTCTTCAACATTAACAATTGAGCCTTCAATCATATCTGTAGTTTCCTTTGCGGCGCTTGCCGAACGTGCTGCAAGAGTTCTTACTTCTTCCGCAACTACTGCAAAGCCCTTGCCGTGCTTGCCTGCACGAGCTGCTTCAACTGCGGCGTTAAGAGCAAGAATGTTTGTTTGGAAGGCAATTTCATCAATAACCTTGATTATCTTTGAAATATTGTTTGATGATTCATTAATTTCTGCAATTGCTTTGAGCATATGTTGCATTTGTTCATTACCCTGTGCGGCATCATTTCGTGCAGTTTCGGCAATAGTTCTTGCGTGATCCGCGTTATGTGCGTTTGTCTTTGTCTGGCTTGCAATTTGTTCAATTGATGCTGTAAGCTCTTCAATTGAACTTGCCTGTTCAGTAGCTCCCTGAGAGAGAGAGATGCTTGAATCTGAAACCTGTCTTGAACCCAGTGCAACCTGATCTGTAGCACTATTTACATCGCTCAGAACGTCGTTAAGTGATGAAACAATCAAAGTTAGTGCTTCCTTAATCTGAGAGAAGTCGCCCTTGTACTCATTGTTTATTGAAAGATCAAGATTAGAATCAGCCATTTCGCTTAAAACATATGATATTTCCTTTATGTAACTTGAAAGGGCTTCAAGAGTATCATTAAGAGCATTTTTAATTTCGGCATGATCACCCATATAATTCCCGACAACTCTTACCTGGAGATTTCCCTCCGACATTTCTTTCAGCACTGCAGCAGCTTCCTGAACAGGAGCAATTACAGAATCGAGCGTACTGTTGACGCCACTTACAATATCCCTGTATCCGCCGCTAAAATTCATTGTATTTCCACGTGTGGAAAGCTTTCCTTCTACAGCCGCCTGTGTAAGCATTGATGCTTCATTAACAAGGTTTTTAAGTGTAGTGACCATTGTTTTAATACTTTTCGAAAGAATATCCTTATCTGATTTAGGGATAACCTCCATTGAAAAATCACCGTTTGCTATCATTTCGGCAGTCTTTGCCTGATACTCAATATTGAGTGCCATTTTCTCAAAAGAATCCATTAAGAAACCAACCTCATCCTTTGAGCTTGACTTAATATTCACATTAACGTCACCTACAGCAAGCAAATCGGCTGCTGCTGCAAGCCTGTTGATTGGGGTACTGATAATTTTACTTAAGAACAATCCGAAAGCAATGGCAATTACTATGCCTGCAATAAGTACAATTATCATTATAACTCCAGCAGTATTTGCTTTTACTGTATTAGTCTCTGCTTTTTGATGTGCCTCCTCAAGCTTCATGGAAATTAATTCAGCAATAAGATCCTGCTCAGATCTTGAGGCAATACCCATATTACCTGTTTCTGCTATTAGAACCAAAGCCTGCTCATCCTTGTTAGCTCTTACCAGGTCCTCAACTATAGTATACTGTTTTGCAAATTCTTTTCTTGCTTCAGTCAGCTTGTCATAGGTTTTTTGCATATCATCAGATGATATGGAGTTGCTGAATTCCTCCATGTTTTTATCAACATTTGATCTTAATTCGGCAATTTTGTTGATTTTGTCTTCTATTTCCGTGGAATCATCAGTGATTATCATGTCACGCATATTTACACGAATCCTCTGAAAGTCTGTTGAAAAGTTGGTCATAAGAGTAATAGGAACTGTCATGTTTTCGTAAAGCTCTGTATCAGAGTTATTCAGTGTTTGAATGTTAAAATAGCCGACAGCGCCGATGATACCTGCAATTATTGCTACTGTAATAAAACCTGATAATAACTTTGTTCTTATTTTTAAATCATAAAACCATTGCATACTAATTCCACCCCATCTTTTATTTTGTTAATTCAGACTGCTTATATGCTCAAGCTCATCCTTTGCAAGAAGATATTCACAGCTTAAAAGAAGCTTGACGTCACTGCCTATTTTACCTATTCCACTTATGTACTTATTTGAAAACCCGGTACTTGTTGAGGGAGGAGGAACAATATTTTCATCGGGTATGTTTACTACTTCCGCAACGCTGTCTACAATTAACCCTACTGAAAAATTAAGAATGTCAATCACAATTACACATGTTCTGCCGTTATATTCCTTTGGTGGCTTTTTAAAGCGCAGTCTTACGTCCATTACTGGAATGATTTTGCCCCTTAAATTGATAATCCCTTTAATATAGCATGGAAGCTCAGGTATTTCAGCTATAGGAAGAATTCCAATAATCTCAGTAACAAATTCAATGCCTATTCCGTAAGATTCCTTGCCGATATCAAATGTTAAAAATTTGCCTTTTTGAGTGTCTTCATCATCATCGTCATCATCATAGTCAAGTATTTCATCTTCATTATTTTTACTCATGACAGTCGTCCTTTCTTCAAGTATTATTTAGGTAACTTTGAATGTGTATATAGAATTTTGCTATGTAATCATAAAGAAAATAATTATTGAATTGCACGCAGATTACTTAAACCGATAATATCCAGTATCAAGCTGATGCTGCCGTCGCCTAATATGGTGCATCCAGACAGTCCCTTAATTTTTTTCAAGCTTTTAATATAATTTGGAAGAGCTTTTACTACCACCTGCTGTTTCCCTAAAAGTTTATCAGCAAAAATGCAAAGCATTTTTCCGTCCTGCTCAACAATAATTAAAATGCCCTCATGTAGAGTCTTAAATTTTGTATTGACATTGAAAAATTCATGAAGCCTAAGAATAGGGTAGCACTGTCCCCGCACCATAATCATTTCGTTGTTGTCCGAATCCACAAAGCATTCATCCTCACAAGGCTTAAACGATTCTTTTATTGCAGTTATAGGAATGGTATATCTTGCATTTCCCACCTGAATGTTCATGCCGTCAATTATTGCAAGTGTCAGCGGTATTTTAAGAGTAATTGTTGTTCCTTTTCCCGAAACACTGTCAACATTCACAGAACCCTCAATTGATTCAAGGTTTTTTACCACTACATCCATTCCCACACCTCGTCCTGAAAATTCCGTTACGCTTTCCTTGGTTGAAAAGCCGGGAAGAAGAATAAGATTGAAAATTTCCTTATCTGACATATCGTTTGCATTTTTGCGAATAAGGTCGTTTTCACGAGCTTTTTTGAGTATCTTTTCCTTATCTAGTCCTTTGCCGTCATCCCTAATAATAATTAACACGTCGCTTCCGGAATTCTTAGCCTCCAATGTGATTTTGCCAGTTGGGTCTTTTCCTTGCGAAATTCTTTCAGATTTATCTTCTATTCCGTGGTCAATGGAGTTGCGTATAATATGCATAAGAGGATCTGAAATTCGTTCGATAATTGTTTTGTCAACCTCGGTTTCTTCACCTATTACAACAAGCTCAACGTCCTTATTAAGTTTCTTGCACATATCCCTGACAATTCGGTGCATTTTTAAAAATGTTGAAGAAAGAGGAATCATCCTTACTGCCATAACCATATCCTGTAGTTCGGAAGTAATTTTATGAAGCTGTCTTGTGGCTTTGGCAAAGGAATCAATGTTCATTTTCTCAACCTCAGGGTTATGAGTTACCATTTCCTCTGCAATAACCATTTCACCGACAAGGTCCATAAGGCGGTCAAGCTTTGAAACGTTTACGCTTATTACACTTTGACCTGAAGATCCTTCTTTTGAAACAGACGCAGTATCACTGCATAATGTCTTTTCAATCTTCGGCATTTTTACGGAATTATCGTCCGGCTCTTTTGCTTGATTTTCTTTCAGCTCAATAAGCTTATCTGGTTTATCCAGTAAGGATAATTCCATCTTCTTCAAAAAAACAGTATGCTCAAAAAAACTGTTTATGGTTTCATAATCACTGTCCGACTTAAAAAAAATTTCAAAACCGTTTTCCCTAATGTATGCAGAACTATTGTCATTTTCAATAATATCATTGGGGTTGTAAACAAGATCTTCTGCAAACTCTGTCAGATTATGAACAATGGTAAATGCTCTGACATTTTCCATTTCGCAATCATCCTGAAAATATACCTTTGCTGTATAGGTGTTCTTTGGTTTCTGTTCAGTTTTTTTCTCGGGAGCTATGTAGTATTGCTGTTTCTTTTGACTGGGCGGATTCACAGTATCTTCGGAAATGTTGTTTTGCTGTTTAAGCATTGTCAGAAAATCTTTGTTGTTGGCAATCATATTTTCCGCATCACTAGCTGCCATATCTCCGTTTTTGATTTTTTCAATTTCGATTTTGATGAAATCTATTGCTTCAAATACCAGATCCGACAATGCCGAGCAGTTAATCTTGCTTGGCTTTTTCTCTCTTAAGAAAAAGAATATATCTTCAATAGAATGTGCAAGTGTTCCAATGTTGTTAAAAAGCATCATAGCTGATGAACCTTTAATTGTATGCATAAAACGGAATATTTCATTTATTGCATCCTGTTCATATGCTCCAATTTTTTCACTTGACATAATTACCTGTTCAAGCTGTTCAAGCATCTGAGATGTTTCAAATATATACATTTCAAGCATAGGCTCGGTTATAGTATTATCTGACAACTGATCCACCTCCTTTTAAAAAAATATGCTAATTTGCCGCCACCTGTGTCAAAACTTCAACAACACGCTCGGACTTGAACGGTTTTACAATAAACGACTTTGCACCAACTTTAACAGCATCAATAACAATCCTTTCCTGACCCATCGCCGAAACCATAACTATTCGCGCGGACTTGTCGGCTTTGCATATTTTTTCGGCTGCTTCAATACCGCCCATAACAGGCATTGTTATGTCCATTGTAACCAAATCTGGCTTGATTTCAAAGTATTTATCAACAGCTTCTTCTCCGTTTGCAGCTTCGGCTACAACCTCAAATCCGTTCTGCTCGAGAATGGTTCGTATTGAAAGCCTCATAAAAGCTGCGTCATCAACTATCAGTACCTTAATCATAATCTGATCATCCCTTTCATTTAATTTTAAATTCGTTGAGCAATATATTCACAGCCAAAGAGCATTTTTCTTTTAATGAAAAACTATAATCTGACATACGCCATCTGAAACAAATTTCGTTTAATGAGCCTATAAAAACATCAACCAGTATATCTGAATTTAATTCAGTAGAAATTTCGTTGTTTTCCTGGGCCTTAATAATGTATTCCTTAAAAAAATTTTTTCGCATTTCAATAATATCCTGAACTTTTTGTGTAAGTTTTTTATTATATTTAAATTCGTTAAATGAATGAAGAATAACCGTAACAGCAGGATAGCTTTGATAATAAGAGGAATACATATCAACATAAAAAGTTATTGCTTCAAATGGATTCATACTTCCTAACTTTACAGATTCGTATATATCATTGTCGTATTTAGAGAAATACTCCAGAACAGCAAGCAGCAAATCGTTTTTTTTAGGAAAATGCTTGAATATTGCAGCTTCAGTTATACCTTCTCTAAGGGCAATCTTTTTTGTTGAAACGGATTGAGTTCCAAATTCATTCATTAAGTCTATTGTAGATAAAATAATTCTGTCTTTTCGTTCTAAAAATGACTGATCCATAATACCCCCTATGTTTTATATAATAAACTAATGCAAGTTTTTTGGTAAGTAAGTATTTACTTACCTATATTTTATAAAAAGAATACCACATATTTTTGAATGATTTATTAATAAAACACCATTGTTTTGTAAATATATTTACTATTAATTGTATATAATATTGGTTTTGAATATTGTTGTCATTTTTACAGTTTTTCTTTTGTATCAGGTTTAAAAAATAATCTTTATAAAATATAAGTTTATATTTTTAACCGCCACATTTAGTGTAAATAGCACTAAATGTGGCGGTTTGTTTTTATTATATTTAGTTTATTGTTATTTTGTCAATAAAACATATTTGTTATATTTAAGACAGAGCATTTTTTAATTGTGATAATGTAAAATTTTTGATTTCTGACAAATGATTTTAAATTTTGTTTTGGATGGTAAAGCGAGTGTAACGTTATATTTTGTTATATTCTTTACAGAAACATTCTTTTCTTTATTTTCAAGTAATAGTTTTTTAACAGCAATTTCTTTTAATGCAAATTTACGGATTTTCCCGCTGGATGTGACAGGAAAACTATCTGCAAAGTAAAAATACTTAGGTATTTTAAATCTAGCCAAACGTTTATTTAAAAATTCTCTTACTTCTTCAAAAGTAAATTGAGCAGACGGTTCTTTAATAATAAAAGCAAATATTTCTTCACCTAAAAGCTTGTCAGGTATACCGACAACGGCAGCATCCCTTATTCCATCAAAAAGACAAATATGATTTTCAATTTCAACAGGAGAGATGTTTTCTCCGCCTCTTATTATCATATCTTTTACACGCCCTATAATTCTTATATACCCATTGTCGTCAATAATGGCAAGATCACCTGTATGAAGCCATTCGTTTTTATCAATTGCTTTTTGAGTTGCTGCAGTATCTTTATAATATCCTTTCATCAGATAAACCGTTTTTATGCACAATTCACCGGCTTGATTAATACCTATATTTTCACCTGTAATAATATCAATTACTTTAGCTTCAACTCCATCAAGCGGCTTACCAATAGTACACAATCTTTGTTCAAGGCTGTCCGAAAAGCAAGTCTGAGTAATGGCAATTGCTTCTGTTTGACCGAAAACATTTGCAAGTTCAGTAATGCCAAGTTTTTCTATAATATCAAGCATAAGCTCTCTGCTGCAACACGAACCAGCTACAAACCCTTTATTTAAGCTGGTTATATTATAGCTGTCAAGGTTTTCGTGATTTAGCATAAACATAAACATTGACGGAACACCATTAAAAAAAGTACATTGTTCGTTTTCGATATGTTGCAGAACAGTTTCTGTTTCAAAACGTTCAACAACTACTATTGTACTTCCGTAGAACAATCCCGACAATGCACTTAGTACACATCCTATAACATGGAAAAGAGGAAGGCATAGTAGTACTTTGTCATCTGCCGAGTAATTAAGCTTTCCACCCGAGACAATAGCATTGTTAACTACTGAAAAATGCGTTGACATAACGGCTTTAGGATTACCTGTAGTACCTGATGTATACTGAATACTGACAAGATCCTGACAATCTATTTTTGCGGTGATATTATTGAGAGCATTATTATCAACAGTGCTGCCTAGTTCAATAAGTTTATTAATAGTTAATGTTCCATTATATTCAGTATTATCAGTCATAATTATTGTTTTTAATTTAGGAATACGTTCAGATTTCAGCGTACATGGTGCACAGACTTCAAGCTCGGGACAAAGCTCTTTAATGTTTTCAATAAAACTGTTGCGTTTATAGCCGCTAGATAATAGTAATAATATTGATTCGGAATGATTAAGAACGTATTCAAGTTCATTTGCAGTATACCCAGTGTTAAGGCAAACTATTACACAGCCGATTTTTGCAGCTGCTATCTGTAAAGCTATCCAAATAGGGGAATTAAGTTCTAAAATTGCAATGTGGTCATCTTTTTTTATGCCTAAAGCAATAAGTCCTTTTGCAAGTTTATTGGACAACTCCTTAAACTGTTTATAGCTATACCGGATATTCATCGAAGGAAATACGATTGCTTCACGGTTACCATAATTGTCACAAGTTTTATCAAAATAGCTACCTAATGTGTCGTTTACAAACATTGAAAATTCCTCCCGTCTTAAACAATACTTGGTTTATAAAAATATTAATACCTGCAAAGAATACCCATGTCTTCCATACCGGCACCAATTGTCCACATAATATAATAATCACCTCGTTTAATAAGACCACGCTTTTCAGCTTCATAAAAAGCTATAAATGGACTGGTTGTGCCTGTATATCCATATTCATCACCTATGTATATGCTTCTTTCCTCTTTTATGCCTAGTTCCTCACGTATTTTCTGAATATTTATAACAGCATACTGTGAAAATAAAAACATACTAATATCATCAATTTTCAGATTATTACGTTCAAGAATTGATGTTATAGAATAAATTCCTTCTCCAGCAACATCAAAATCGTTTGGATTGCTTTTAAGATAACGGTTTTCCATATTCATCATGTGAAGCATATTAGACATACCATTAGGAGGAAATATAGCAGCATCATACTGATCGGAGTTAGTTGATACAATAGAATCAATAAGCCCTGCTTCAGTATCAGTTTTTTCAAGAATTACAGCACATGCTACATCACCATAATGTCCATGAAACTTTTCATCATCAGGATTAATTGTTATGCTGATATAATCACATCCCACAATAAGTGCTTTTTTAACACTAGGAGTTACAGACATATATTTGACTGCCTGTTCATAACAGATAGTCATGCCTGTACAGTTTGCATTAACATCATAACATATACAACTTTTTTTCCCTTTCAAAATATAATGAAGATAAATTGAACTTGGAGGAGCAACATACTCCGCAAGTTGACTTGAAAAAATTATCATATCAATATCAGAGCAAGCCAGCTCGGATTTTTCCAAAGCAGATTTTGCAGCATCGACAGCAAGCGTAAGTGTATTTTCTTTGTCATTGTCAATCATGTAACGCTTATCTCTTCCGAGTATATCTTTGAAAAAATGTTCTATATCTTTTCCTCTCTTTTTAAAATGTTCAAAATAATATTTGTTATCAACAACCTTTTTACCATGACTTATCGCAATACTATTAATTTTTACCTTAAACATAAAATCCTCCTTGTTTACAATTAATACAAATAAATACTAAAGATAAATAATTATTCTTATTTATTAAAAATACTAATTAAATTTAATTGTAAATTAAATTTGTTTTTATTGTATTTTTTATTGACAATTATAGCATTGTTTTTCTTTTTTTCAAGATATTTTTAATATTTTTGGTGGTTATGCCAAAAAATAAGCGTATAATTGTAATATGTCCCAAAAACAATAAATTGTCATTTTGTTAATTTTAATTTAATAATAAATCAATCAATTAGTAAAAAATAAGTGTTATATTTATTAAAAACAATGTCAAAAAAAGACGAAAAGAGGAAAACAGCATGAAACTGACAATTAAAAATTGGAAAATAAAAACCAAGTTAAGAATAGCATTTATAACTTGCTTGATTTTTTTGCTATATATGATATTTGTAGCATTTATGGGGTTTATATGGGGTGATGAAAGGCTTATTGCTTTATATGACGAAAATTACATATCTGTAGAAAAATTGGATTCAATAAATATAAATTATCAGGAGCAGCGTGTTCTGCTTCAGAAAATTGCTGTAACAAATAAAACATCGGATACCTATAAAGCGCTTTCTGATGAATTAAGCACGAAAGATACATATTTTTCTTCATCTTTAAATGAGATATCAGGAACGGATAATATTAAAGTTCTGTATACAGGTGACTTTAATAAACTTAAACAAGAAATTTTGGCATTAAACGCAAATGAACTTAGCGCAGAATTATATGAAAATGATAGTAAAATTAACACCGAGATGACAGCTTTGTTTACAGATATTAAAGAGAAAAATAATAATGAAGCTTTAATTAAACTTAAAAGTTCTCATGACAAATTAATAGATGTTTATATTGGAGGCTCAATCATTTCTTTAATTTCAATTGTAATTGTTTTATTTAATATCAGATACATAAACAAACGTATTTCAAAGCCTTTAGAGCAAATTTCTGATTATGCAAAAGAAATTTCACTTGGACATACAAATATTACTATTCCAGTTGAAAGTTCAGATGAAATAGGAGTCTTGTCACAGTCTTTCAATGATATAATTCGAGGAATACAAAATGAAGCAATAGTATTGGAAGCTGTTGCTGACGGTGACTTGACGGTTGAATGCAGAAAAAGGTCAGAAACTGATACTATTAATATTTCTATACAAAATACTTTGTTAAACCTTAAAAGAATGTTTGAGGATATTATTACTTCAGCTAAACAGGTTAATATTGGAGCACAGCAGATTTCAAATGCAGCACAAGCATTGTCACAAGGAAGTACAGAACAAGCAGCATCTGTTGAAGAATTGTCTGCATCTGTTTTTGATGTGTCCAAACGTATTAAAAAGAATTCTGAAAATGCATCAGAAGCATTTTCTTTGGTATCAGATATGGGTAATGTTGTTGAGCGTGGAAACTCTCATATGGATGAAATGCTTTTGGCTATTGAAGAAATTGGTGATTCTTCAAAGGAAATAAGTAAAATTATTAATGTAATTGATGATATAGCTTTTCAGACAAATATTCTTGCGCTTAATGCAGCAGTAGAAGCAGCAAGAGCTGGAGCTGCAGGAAAAGGATTTGCAGTAGTTGCTGATGAAGTAAGAAATCTTGCATCAAAATCGTCAGAGGCTGCAAAACAAACTACAATTTTAATTGAGCGTTCCAATAAACAGGTTGAAAACGGTATTTTAAAAGCGAAAAATACAGCTGGAGTACTTTCACAAATTGCTCAAAGATCTGTATCCTGTATAAATCTTGTTGGGGAAATAACAGAGGCTTCAAAAGTTCAGGCTGACCATGTAGTACAGATTACAACTGGTGTTGATCAGATAAGTACTGTTATTCAGACTAATTCGGCTACTGCAGAACAGTGTGCTGCTTCAAGCGAAGAATTGTCAGGACAGGCAGAATTACTTGAGCAGCTAATAAACAGGTTTAGAATAGCTAAATAGCGTTATTTCATAGCATGGAAAAGATTTAGTGTTCCTAAAATTGTTAAGTAACATTAATAAGTAAAATATAATTAATTATGAACTGCACTCACAAAGCTAGACAAAATTGTTCATCTAGCAAAGTGCGTGCAGTTTAATTTAGTATTTTTGATATTCTGATAATATATATAATGTGAGCAATTTTGTACAATTCAACTTTCATTCCTTTTGCTATAATATAGCTACTAATTAGCGAAAGGAAGAAAAGTAATGAAAGAAAATCTCACAGTATTTGAAGCATTTAATGACGGATGTATGCGGTTACCTACGGGAGAAAGTCAATTTTCTGATATTGCATGGTCAAAACACCCTGTTTTTGAAGGTGTTGAATTAAAACACATTTTAACTGCCAAGGATACAAATGGTCAGTTTAGTTATCATTTGGTACGAATTGCTCCAGGCTGTAGCATAAGAAACCATGTTCACGAAAAACAACTGGAAACACATGAGGTTATTGCAGGGTCAGGTACTTGCGTAAATAATGGTACCTTGTTAAATTATGAGACTGGCATAATTTCCATTTTTCCTATAGGTATTCCACATGAGGTAACGGCAAGCAGTGAGGGACTCTATCTCTTTGCTAAATTTTTTCCTGCACTTTGCTAAACTCCGGGTTCAATCTGAAAGTGTTCCTTGTGCCTCAATGTATTCCGTTGGCGTAAGTCCAACAATTTTGTGAAACCATTTATTAAAGTGGCTTTGATCGCAGAATCCTGTGGTCAAGGCTACTTCTGTTATACTCTTGCTTTTCAACAGAATTTGCTGTGCTTTTCTTATTCGATTTTGCATTTGGAACTTGTGCGGTGTCAATCCAATTTGCTTTTTAAAAGATCTTATTAAATGATAGGGGCTAATAAATACTTGCTCTGACAATTTTTGAATGGAAACTGGGTTCTCAGGCATGCTTTCTAATAACAATCTTGCATGAAATATTTCATCAGTATCGGAAGCTTCTGAATTTATAACATCAAGAAGCATAGCCCTTGTTACATCATTTAACATAGAAATTTGATTTGTAAAAATAGAATTATCCTTTGCCAAACATTCAAGTAAAAATTTAATATGACTTGATATGAAATTTATATCATTTTTATATATGTAATCTTTTTTCAAACAAATCGACAGTAAACTGTATGTTTCTGATTCAGGAGATATGCTATGTGGTATATCAGGAGGAATGATAAAGAAATCTCCCAGAGTACATGTATTAGTATGCTGATTTTGTACTATATTAATCTTTCCTTCTATGACCAATCCTAGTGTATAGTTGGTAATATGGGTATGTGTGGAATAGCTAATAGATGAATTTTCACAATAAATTAGTTCTATGTTGTTATCATTTCTATAAAACTTTACTTGATCTGCTTTCACATTATTACCTCCAAACAAAAAATGGTTAGTCCGAGTAAAACTTACAAATACGTAAGACATAGAGTTTTTTAGGACAATGAATACCATTATTTTAAAATAAAATATAGAAAAGATTCTCATAAGAAGTTCAGAAAATGTCATAAATATTTAAGTAAACTAATTGTCAGTGCTATTTTTTACTTTGGAAAACTTAAGCTTTTTAAAATTTTATTTTTTAATTTACTTTTGCTAAAATTATTTTACCATATTTTATATTGCTTTGTCTAATATTTTTTATAATTTAAAAAATATTTCTCATATTAAAGAAAATGTTGCTTTCCACATAGTTTATTATTAAAAGCTCCAATTTTGTTATTAATAATATACAATTTAAACAAGGTGATTAACTACCAAGTTTGCTCATAATATTTCAAAAATTATTCTACATTTTTCTTGCTTTTTTTAAATAAATGTTGCAAAGAAAAATTAAAAGTGATATAATATATTCTGTGTTATTATAAAATGGCATATTTACACATGAAAAGAGGTAAATACTATGGATATGGAAATGGTTAAGTACCTGTCTAAGCTTGGTAAACTTAATTTTAATAATGAAGAGTTAGAAAAGGTTGCAGGTGATATGACAAGTATCATTGAAATTATGGATACTATTAAAGAAATTGATATTAATTATGATCCTTTAAAAGATAATCATGATGTGTATCTAAATGACCTTAGAAAAGATATTTCTGCTGAAAGCTTTCCTACTGAAAATATTTTAAAGAATGCAGTTAACAGTGAAAGCTGCTTTGTTGTTCCTAAAGTTGTTGAATAAGTTGGGAGTGAAATAGATGGACGTAACTACATTTAAAATTCGTGATATGAGAAAAATGCTTGATAGCAAGGAAGTATCTGCAAAAGAACTTGCAAAAGAATATATTGCAAGGATTAATAAAATAGATTCTAAGCTTGATAGTTA
Organism: Bacillota bacterium; assembly: GCA_023396225.1. Taxonomy (GTDB): domain Bacteria; phylum Bacillota; class Clostridia; order Oscillospirales; family Ruminococcaceae; genus JAEZYS01. The sequence continues at coordinate 162,085 of JAEWWT010000014.1, read as the reverse complement.
TATTACCATTACAGAGGAAGAAGCACTTTGTTCCGCTGAAAAAGCTCAGGATGCTATTAACAATGGCGCTGCAGGTGCACTTTGTGGAATTCCTCTTGCAGTAAAAGATAATATTTGCACTGATGGAATTAAAACAACATGTTCTTCAAAAATGCTTGAAAATTTTATTCCGCCATATAATGCAACTGTTATGGAAAAGCTGAATTCTGAAAATATTGTATTATTAGGAAAGGCTTCTTTGGATGAATTTGCAATGGGAGGTTCAACTCAGACTTCTGCATTTAAGAAAACAAAGAATCCTTATGATCTCGGAAGAGTTCCAGGAGGTAGTTCAGGTGGTTCTGCTGCTGCAGTAGGTGCTTCACTTTGTGCCGCTGCACTTGGTTCTGATACAGGCGGATCTATCCGTCAGCCTGCTTCTTTCTGCGGAGTTACAGGTTTAAAGCCGACCTATGGCCGTGTATCAAGATACGGTCTTGTAGCATTTGCAAGCTCACTTGATCAGATTGGTCCTATTGCTAAAGATGCACATGACTGTGCAATAATTCTCAATGCAATTTCAGGATATGATCCGCATGATGGTACTTCAGCTAAAATAGATGTACCTGATTTTACTGCTAAAATTGGTAAAGATATAAAAGGAATGAAAATTGCTATTCCTAAGGAATTCTATGCTGACGGAATTGATTCTGTAGTCATAGATACTGTTCTTAAGGCTGCGGATTCATATAAGTCTATGGGTGCAGAAATCATTGAATGTTCAATGCCATCACTTAAATATGCTGTAGCGGCTTATTATCTTATTTCCTCAGCCGAAGCTGCTTCAAACCTTTCCCGTTATGATGGTATTAAGTATGGTCACCGTTCAGAAATAGGTGAGAATTACAACGAGCTTATTGCTAATTCCAGAAGTGAGGGCTTTGGGGATGAGGTCAAGAGAAGAATTCTTCTTGGTAACTATGCTCTTTCAAGCGGTTATTATGATGCATACTATGGAAAGGCAATGGCATTAAAGCAAAAGATAAGAGAAGAGTATGCTGGTATTTTCAATACTTGTGACTTTATTCTTACTCCTACTGCTCCGTCAGTTGCATATGGGCTGAATGAAAACATTTCTGATCCTGCTAAAATGTATCAGGCTGATATCTGCACAGTAACAGTTAATATTGCCTCACTTCCAGCAATTTCTACAACCTGCGGATATGATAAGAATGGTATGCCTATTGGTATGTCACTTATTGGTAAGCAGTGGGATGAAGCTACAATTATTCAGGCTGCAGATGCATATGAGAAGAATTTTAAATATGTTCCTGCAAATATATAAGTGAGGAGAAGAAAACTATGTCATATATTCCTGTAATCGGTCTTGAAATACATGCCGAACTGTTAACTAATTCAAAGGTTTTCTGTACTTGCAGTGCTGAATTTGGTGGTGACAGAAATACAAGATGCTGTCCTGTATGCTCAGGTATGCCAGGTACACTCCCTGTTATTAATCAGACAGCTGTTGAGTATGCTGTTAAAGCCGGTTTTGCTCTTGGATGTGATATAAATAAATTCTCTGTATTTGACAGAAAGAACTATTTCTATCCTGACCTTCCAAAAGCATATCAGATATCTCAGCTCAATCTTCCATTATGTATAAATGGACTTGTTCCGGTAGAGTATGAGGTTGATGGTGAGAAGAAAACAAAGAATGTAAGAATAAACCGTATACATCTTGAAGAAGATGCCGGAAAGCTTATTCATGATGATTTAAACGGAGTTTCTCTTGCTGACTACAACAGATGTGGTATTCCTCTTATTGAAATTGTTACAGAGCCTGATATTGGTTCAGCTGAAGAAGCTAAGGCTTTTGTAGAAAAGATTTCTCTTCTTTTGCAGTATGCTGGTGTCTGTGACTGTAAGATGGAACAGGGTTCGTTGAGATGTGACGTTAATATTTCTATAATGAAACCTACGGATACAGAGTATGGTACAAGAGCTGAAATTAAAAATCTTAACTCTACAAAGTCTATTGTAAGGGCTATAGAATTTGAAATCTACCGTCAGAGTAAAATGCTTGACAGGGGAGAAAGAGTTATCCAGGAAACAAGGCGTTTCAACGATAACAGAGGGGAAACAAAGTCCATGCGTTCAAAGGAAGACGCACACGACTATCGTTATTTCCCAGAACCGGATATTCTTCAGGTTAATTTTACAGATGATGATCTTGATACTATAAAGGCAAAGCTTCCTGAAATGCCTTATCAGCGTCTTGACAGATATATAAATAAGTTTGGTCTTTCAGAAAATGATGCTAAGATAATTATTAATCAGAAAATTGTATCTGATTTTTTTGATGATGCTGTTAATGCATATAATAACCCTAAATCAGTTGCAAACTTTATTATTGGCGAGTTGATGAGAAGAATTAACCTAGGTGAAATTACAATGGAAGTTCTTCCATTCACTGCAGAAGAATTTGCTAAACTTATTGAAATGGCAGATTCTGAAAAGGTTTCTAAGAATGATGCCAAGAAGATTTTCCGAGATATGTCCGATAAGGGTGGAGATCCAGAAGAAATTGCAAAATCAGAAGGCTTGCTTATTTCAAATGATACAGGTAAGGTTGACGAAGTAATTGATGAGGTTCTTGCTGCTAATCAAAAGGCTGTTGAGCAGTATGCCGGAGGCGATCAGAAGGTATTCGGATTTATCATGGGACAGTGTACTAAGGCTCTTAAAGGCGTATGTACTCCAAAGGTTATAAAGGAAGAACTTGAAAAGAAACTCAAATCCTTATAATATTATTCAACAGAAAGGTAGAAAATCAAAATGGTTAAAGTTGGCGGATATAATCTTCTTGAGGAATTTGATCTTGAATCTGCTTTATCAAAAGTAGGTCAGGATATAGAACTTTGTGCTTGTGTACACAACGTAAAGGGTATGAGCGGATTTTCATTCATTTCTTTAAGAACAGCACGTTATGTACTTCAGTCAGTATACTCTTCTGAAAATTGCAAGGATAGTATTGATGAAGTTAAGGAAGGCTGTTATGTTCATGTTGTCGGTGAAGTAAGAGCTGATGAAAGAGCATATAACGGTATTGAACTTGTTTTAAAGTCAATTAGTGTTCTTTCCAGACCATCTGAAGATTATCCTCTTCATGTTTCAAAAAGAAGACTTGGCTGTTCACTTGATATAAATCTTGATCTCAGAAGTGTTGCTTTAAGAAATCCTTTTGAAAGAGCTACATTTAAGTTTCAGGAGGGCGTTGCATCGGCATTCAGAGAATTTATGATGAACAATAAGTTTACAGAAATTCATACTCCTAAGATTGTAGCACAGGGAGCAGAAGGTGGAGCGAATATATTTCATCTTGATTATTTCCAGAAGGATGCTTTCCTTAATCAGTCACCACAGTTCTACAAGCAGGCTGCAGTTGCATTTTTTGACAGAGTATTTGAAATAGCTCCAGTTTATCGTGCTGAACGTCATTCAACATCAAGACACCTGAATGAATATATTGGTCTTGACTTTGAAATGGGATTCATCAATGATATGTATGATGTAATGAATATGGAAACTGCAATGCTTAAGTATATGATGACTTATCTCAAGGAAAACTATAGTCATGAAATTAATATTCTTGGAGCAGATATTCCTGAAATAAATGAAATTCCATGTATTAAGTTTGAAGAAGCAATTCAGCTCATAAAGGGATCTAAGACTAAGAATAAGTTTGATCTTGAACCTGAGGATGAAGTATTCTTATGTGATTATGCAAAGAAGGAATATGGTACTGAATTTGTTTTTGTAACACATTTTCCATCTTCAAAACCTCCTTTCTATGCTATGAATGATAAGGATGATCCAAGAACTGCCTGCAAGTTTGACCTTCTTTTCAGAGGACTTGAAATTACTACGGGTGGTCAGCGTATTCATAACTATGATGAACAGATTGAAAAGATGAAGCTTCAGGGACTTAATCCTGATGACTTTGAAAGCTATCTACAGATTCATAAGTATGGTATGCCACCACATGGCGGACTTGGTATTGGTCTTGAAAGACTTGTTATGAAATTGCTTAATCAACAGAATATCAGACAGGCTTCAATGTTCCCAAGAGATCTTAACAGACTTCTTCCATAAGCTTTAAATTTATTGTGCATTTTGTTAATATATTTTTTTGAATGTTTAAATTTTTCTTTTATTATAACGAAAATAAATTATCCTTAGATTTTTGTTGACAATGTAACAATTTTAAGGTATTATAATATTATAATTTAAATAAAACAAAGCAATGACGCTTTAACTTGGGTATAATTATCTATGTTAAGGCGTCATTTAATTTATTATTTGGGAGGATTTTATTATGTCTGAAAACTTAAAAAGCGTTCCAGAATTTTTTGCTTGTAATGTATTTAACGAAGAAACTATGAAGATCAGATTACCTAAGAATGTGTATAAGTCTTTATTGAAGACTAAGCAGTTAGGTATTGCTCTTGATGCTGACGTTGCAGAAGTAATTGCTGCAAGTATGAAAGAATGGGCAGTTGAGAAGGGTGCTACTCACTATACTCACTGGTTCCACCCTATGACAGGTGTAACTGCTGAAAAGCATGATTCATTCATTTCTCCAACACCTGACGGAAAGGTAATCATGGAGTTCTCAGGTAAGGAACTTATCAAGGGTGAGCCTGATGCTTCTTCTTTCCCATCAGGAGGTCTTCGTGCAACATTTGAGGCAAGAGGATATACAGCATGGGACCCAACTTCACCTGCATTCATTAAGGATGATACTTTATATATACCAACAGCATTCTGTTCTTATACAGGAGAAGTTCTTGATAAAAAAACTCCTTTACTTCGTTCAATGGAAATAATTTCAGAACAGGCTATCAGAGTTTTGAGATTGTTTGGAAACACAGCTACAACAAGAGTTATAACAACTGTCGGACCTGAACAGGAGTATTTTCTTGTTGATAAGAAATTATATGATCAGCGTAAAGATTTGATTTTTGCAGGAAGAACATTGTTTGGAGCAAAGGCACCTAAAGGACAGGAACTTGAAGATCATTACTTTGGAAATATCAAGCAGAGAGTTCTTGCATATATGAAGGAACTTGATGAAGAACTTTGGAAACTTGGTATTCTTGCAAAGACTGAACACAATGAAGTTGCTCCGGCACAGCATGAGCTTGCTCCTATTTTTACAACATCTAATGTTGCTGCTGACCAAAACGCACTTACTATGGAACTTATGAAGAAAGTGGCTCTTAAACATGGTCTTGTTTGCCTTCTTCACGAAAAGCCATTTGCAGGTGTCAATGGCTCTGGTAAACATAATAACTGGTCGTTATCAACTAATGATGGTCAGAATCTTCTTGAACCTGGAGCAAATCCAAAAGATAATATACAGTTCCTGACTATCCTTGCTGCAATAATTAAAGCAGTTCATGAAAATGCTGATTTATTAAGACTTTCTGTTGCTTCTGCAGGTAACGACCACAGACTTGGTGCAAATGAAGCTCCTCCTGCAATTATTTCAATATTCCTTGGTGATGAATTACAAACTATTCTTGAAGCTCTGGAAACAGGAAAGATGATTCAGAAAAATGAGAACAAAGAGTTTGTTATCGGAGTAGAAGCTCTCCCTAATTTCCCTAAAGATACAACAGATAGAAACAGAACATCACCATTCGCATTTACAGGCAATAAATTTGAATTCAGATCACTTGGTTCTGCTGATTCTATTGCTTGTACAAATACAATACTAAACACTATAGTTGCAAAAGTATTAAAGGAATTTGCAGACAAACTTGAAAAGTCCAATGACTTTACAGCGGATCTTAACAGTCTTCTTCTTGAAACTATTAAGAATCATAAGGCAGTTATTTTTAACGGCAACGGTTATGATCAGTCTTGGGTTGTAGAAGCTGAAAAGAGAGGTCTTCCTAATTACGTTTCAACTGTTGATGTTGTTCCTCACTATACAGATGAAAAGAATGTTAAACTTTTTGAAGAGTTTAAGGTTTATACCAGAACTGAAATTGAATCAAGAACAGAAATCTTGCTTGAGAACTATTCTAAGATTATTAACATTGAGGCACTTACAATGGTTGACATGGCAAGAAAGCAGCTTATTCCTGCAGGCATGACATTCTCTAAGAATCTTGCTGATGCTGTTGTCGCTAAGAAGTCAGTAGGTATAAACTTTGATACAGAAAAGAAACTTGCTGATAAGGTTTCTGCTCTTACTAACAGTATTTTTGAAGCTACAGACATTCTTGATAACAAGCTTATTGAAGTAAAGGATGCTGGAAATACTGAAGATGTTGCAAGATTCTTCAGAAACGAAGTATTTGCTGCAATGCAGTCTCTCAGGGTTGTAGCTGATGAACTTGAAATAATAACACCATCAACAATCTGGCCTATTCCAACATATGCTGAACTTTTATTTAACGTATAAATAAAGAATAATATATAAAAAAACAACACTGCATTTTATTTGTGCAGTGTTGTTTTTGCTATTTTATTGCTGTATTTAAAAAAGAACGTAATGGAAGATACTGCGAAGATTCCCATAGCAATTGAACCTGCTACACCAAATGTTTCTGCTGCCTGAGTTAAAAACGCTTCCGTATTTCCGTTAATAAGTGTTATCATGGATTTGTACATCATACTTCCAGGTACTAATGGGATTACCGCAACGACAAGATGAAGATTTACTGGAACTCTAAGTATCCTTGCCATGATTTCTGAATATGCAGTAATAGCTAATGATGCAATAAAATAGCAAAGCATTTCACTGACAAAGTTTACTTCAAGAAGACTAAATACAACCTGACTTAATAAACCGCCGATTGAAGCACTTATTATAAAGGATTTTCTTATATTAAAATCAATACAGAATGCAAAAGATGCAATAAAACTATATAAAGATGGCATAATAATGCTTTGTAATATATTTATATTATTCATACACTCACCAACATTGAAATAATTGAAGCAGCACCAACTGCCATACCAACGGCTATAATAAACGCCTCAGTTAATGTATACATACCTGCTATATAATCTCCGGCAATAAAATCACGCATACAGTTTGTAATTGTTATTCCAGGAACAAGATTCATAAGCGGGCCTATAATAGCATTATCTATCTTAGGAATTAATCCGATTTTCATTGCAACTATTGCAATAAAAGCGGTAGTCATAGAGCAAAGGACAGATTCAAGAAATATATTGGGCTTTATTTTTGAAATTAATGTGCTGACAAGTTTTATTATAGCCCCTGTAACTGCTGCAACACAGGCTTCAGGAAGTTTTCCTCCAAAAAATAGTGCAAATGTAAAGCCGATTAAAGCAAAACTCAAAACTTTAATTGGATAAGAATATGTTTTTCTATTGTCTATCCTTTCTAATTCTTCCTTAATGCTTTCATAACATGGTGTTGTTTTACAGATTTTTCGGGACAAATTATTCAGTGCATCTACTTTATCAAAATCAGTACAGCGTGCCAAAACTCTTTTTGATTTTGTAAGGGGGTAATTATCATCACCTTGTATTGTAATCAGAAGACTTGATGGAATAGCAAAAACTTCAATCTGATTTTTGTTTTCAGTATTTTTATATCCATATGCATTGCATATTCTGACAATACTATCCTCAACCCTATATATTTCAGCACCATAAACAAGAAGCAAGTACCCGATAGTTGAAGTTATATTAAGCAACTCTATACTGTTCATATAATTAAACCACCATCTACAGATAATATTTGTCCAGTAATGAAATCAGCTGCCTCAGAAGCAAGAAATACAGCAGCGTCAGCTACATTTTCAGGTGTTCCGATTCTGTTAAGTGGAGTTTCATTTTTTAATTCTGTCAAAGTTTCTTCTGAACAATTTATATTCATATCTGTCATTATGACACCTGGTGCAATACAGTTTACGTTTATTCCTGATAATCCAACCTCTTTGGCTAAAGCTTTTGTAAAACCAATGACCGCAGCCTTCGCAGCAGAGTAATGTACTTCACATGAAGCACCAGATATGCCCCACATTGAAGATATATTGATGATTTTTCCTGACTTGTTATGAATCATATATGGCAGAATTGCCTGCGTGCAGTTGAATACTCCCTTAACATTGATATCAAACATATTATCCCACATGGATTCGGAAATATCATTAAATAAAATCTGCTGTGCAATGCCTGCGTTATTTACAAGAATATCAATATTACCAAAGTTGTCAAATGCTTTGCTTATCATCTCGTCAACCTGTCTGCGGTCAGAAACATCAGCTTTGACAGCTATTACATTAACATTCATATTTTTAATTTCTTTCATAACTGAAATAGCTTCTGATTCAGAATTATTGTAGTTAATTATAATATTGTATTTTTTCTGAGCAAATGCAACGGCAATGGCTTTTCCAATACCTCTTGAAGCACCTGTGATAAGTACTGTTTTATTCATTTCTATTCTTCCAATCAAAATAATTATTATGATTATTATATCAAGTATTAATTGTTGTTTCAATAGAATCTTATAAAGTAACAATAAAATTAAACTTTATTTTATCATTATCAGAAAACATTGAATATATAATAGTCATACTTTACAAAATAATAAATAAATGATATAATTAGTTGATTTTTTAAATAAAAAAGGACGTGTTATATTGTCGTATAACCAGGATAAAATTAGAAACTTTTGTATAATTGCACATATAGATCATGGTAAGTCTACACTTGCAGACAGAATTCTTGAACTGACATCAACTGTAGCAAAGCGAGATATGGAAAATCAGCTTCTTGATAATATGGATATTGAGAGAGAACGAGGAATAACTATTAAGGCAAGAGCAGTAAGACTTCATTATACTGCTGAAAACGGAGAAGATTATATATTCAATCTTATAGATACTCCTGGTCATGTTGACTTCAACTATGAGGTTTCAAGATCTCTTGTTGCCTGTGAGGGTGCTGTTCTGGTTGTAGACGCTTCACAGGGTATAGAAGCTCAGACTTTGGCAAACACTTATCTTGCTATTGAAAATGACCTTGAAGTCATGCCGGTAATAAATAAGATAGATCTGCCATCTGCTGATCCGGAGCGTGCATGCAATGAAATAGAAAGTGTAATTGGTATTCCAGCCGATGATGCACCAAGAATTTCAGCGAAGATGGGTACAAATGTAAAAGCTGTTCTTGAAAAGATTGTTACAGATATTCCTGAACCTAAGGGCAACTTTGATAAACCACTCAAGGCATTAATTTTTGATAGCTATTATGACAGCTATAAAGGCGTTATTATTTATATAAGAGTATTTGACGGTAAGGTCAAGATTGGTGATACAATAAAACTTTTTGCTACAGGTGCAGAGTTTGATGTTGTTGAAGCAGGGTACATGGGTGCTGTTGATCTTGTAAATGCCGGCGCACTCAATGCAGGTGAAGTTGGATATATTGCCGCTTCTATTAAATCTATCGGAGAAACAAAGGTTGGTGACACTGTAACACTTGCAGATAATCCTTGTGATATTGCTTTGGCAGGATACAGAGATGTCAATCCTATGGTATATTCGGGTATTTATCCTGCTGATGGAGCAAGATATGGTGATCTTCGTGATGCACTTGAAAAGCTTAAACTTAATGATGCCGCACTTTCATTTGAACCTGAAACATCAATTGCTTTAGGTTTTGGATTCAGATGTGGTTTTCTTGGCTTGCTCCATATGGAAATAATTCAGGAACGTCTTGAACGTGAGTATAATCTTGATCTTGTAACAACTGCTCCGTCAGTTATTTATAAAGTAAATCTTACAAATGGAAGTACAATATATATTGATAATCCAACAAATTATCCGGATGTTGCTGTTATTTCTTCCGCTGAAGAACCGATGGTTAAGGCAACAATACTATCTCCATCAGACTATGTCGGCAATATCATGGAACTTTGTCAGGACAGACGTGGTATTTTTAAAGACATGAAATATATTGATGACACAAGAGTAGAAATTCATTATCAGCTTCCACTTAATGAGATTGTATATGACTTTTTTGATGCTTTAAAATCAAGAACAAAGGGATATGCTTCTTTTGATTACGAGATGCTGGGATATTCTCCTTCAAAACTTGTTAAACTTGATATTCTTCTTAACGGAGAGACAGTCGATGCTCTTTCATTTATTGTACATTCTGATAAATCATACGAAAGAGCTAGAAAAATGGCTGAAAAGCTGAAGGAGCATATACCGCGTCAGATGTTTGAAGTCCCTATTCAGGCAGCTGTTGGCGGCAAGGTTATTGCAAGAGAAACTGTAAAAGCTATGCGTAAGGACGTTCTTGCAAAATGTTACGGCGGAGATATAACACGAAAGAAAAAACTTCTTGAAAAACAAAAAGAGGGTAAGAAGCGTATGCGTCAGCTTGGTTCTGTTGAGGTTCCGCAGGAAGCATTTATGTCTGTGCTTAAGCTTGATTGACAAAGGTAGTGATTTGATTTGGATCTTAACAATTTGTTAACGGAGGATGAAATGATATTAAACCAACCTATAAAATCAAAGCTTCTTGAAAGCTGTGTTGGAAAATTATGCACATTGTATCTTGATTCAAGTTTATCATGTTTTAGTGCTGTAATTATAGATGTTGATGAAACTTGGATTAAATTCAGATATACAGATAAGAAAAAGGGAAATGTAATTAAAGTTGTAAAACTTTCTAGGGTATATGAAATTGCAGATCTGAAAGAAGATTTATAAAAAATGCTGCGATACTATCGCAGCATTTTCACTAGTACTATGTTTGCAAAATTATTTGTTATAATACTTGAATATTATTCTGCAAGGTATTATAATTAAATAATATAATGTTATAATATAATCATTTTGGGGGCTATTATGAACATACTTGTTGTAGGCTGCGGAAAAGTTGGCGTAAATTTAAGCAATATTTTATCTGCAGAAGGACATGATGTGTCAGTTGTAAATAAGACTGCTGATGAATTTGCCGGTTTGTCTCCGGAATTTACTGGGTACACAACAATAGGCATAGGAATAGATCAGGATGTTTTAAGACGTGCAGGTGTTGAGAGCTGTGATGTTCTTGTGGCAGTTACATCAGATGATAACACAAATATTATGGTTGCACAATTAGCAAAGGAGTTCTTTAAGGTTCCTAAGGTTTTTGCCAGGATAAATGATCCTAATAAATCTGAGGTATTTTCAAAACTTGGATTACAAACAATTTGTCCAACAAATCTTACTGTTGCAACTTTATGTTCTGCAGTAAATGAAAGTACTTCAACCGGAAATGTGAGCATAGGTTCTCATACAATGGTTTTATCTGAAATGGATATTCCTAAGGAGTACATTGGTATCAGAGTAAGTGAAATTAATTATGAGGAAAATGAAGTGCTTGTTGCTATTGAACGTGAAGATAAGACCTTGAATAAGATTTTTCTGACAAATTATGAATTAATGCGCGGAGATAAGCTTATTTTTGCAAAGTTTGTTGATTAGGAGTGATTTTTTGAAGGTTACAATTGTCGGCGGAGGAAAAGTAGGCTATTATCTCGTAAAAACCTTGCTTGAACACAGGCATGAGCCTACTATAATTGAAATAGATAAGTTTGTATGTGAAAGAATTGCTAATGAAATAGATATTCCTGTAATTTGCGGTGATGCAACTACTCTTGAAACATTGGAAGCTGCAGATACAGCAAAAGCAAATGCATTTATCAGTGTAACAGGTTCTGATGAAAATAACCTTGTTGCGTGTCAGCTTGCAAAACAAAAATTCGGGGTTCCTAAGGTTGTTGCAAAATCAAATAACCCTAAAAATGTTGAGGTTATGCAGGCGATGGGAATTGATAATGTAATTAACAGTACAAACAGTCTTGCATCACTTATTGAAAGGGAAGTTGACACTTCAAGGATAAAACAGCTTATCTCTCTTAATCATGGTGAAGCTACTATTTTTGAGGTTTCTATTCCTGAGAACTATGTTTATGATGGAAAAATGCTTATGGATATACGTATCCCTACCTTGTTTAACATTATTTCAATTACACGAGGGGATTATTTTATTATTCCGAGAGGACAAACTGTACTTAAAAGCGGAGATAAACTTTTGGTTATGTCAGAGTCATCTGTTGCAAAAGAGCTTAGATCAGTACTAAAACTTAAGGATTAAGGGTGATAATAGTATGGCAAGGACGAAAAAGGCTATAGTATCGGATGAATCTGTTGTTCAATTAAAAAGAGTTTCATCTGCAAAGGCATCAGGTAAACCTGCTAGTAAGTTAACTTCTGACATAAATACTAAAAGCACTGAAAAGAAAACTAGTTCTTCAACTAAGAAAGCTACATCTGTTAAAAAAAGCGCAACGACCAAAAAGCCGATAAAGAAAAAACGTACGCAGGAACAAAAAGATATATTTTCACTTGATATCGGTACCAGAACAGTAGTAGGCATTCTGGGACATCAGGATAAAGAAACATTCTGCGTTGATTACTCTATTTCTGTGCCTCATACCAAAAGAGCAATGATTGATGGTCAGATTGAAGACATTAAGGAAGTTGCAAAGATTGTCAAAAAGGTCAAAGACCAACTTGAGGAAAAAGCTAATATTAAGCTTGCCAAGGTATCTATAGCTGCTGCGGGAAGAGCTTTGAAAACAAGATGTGCAAGTATCGAGATTGATGTAGAGGGTAAAGAAAATATCACCGAGGAAATGTTGAGATCATATGAGCTTGAGGGTGTTTCAAAGGCTCAATCGATTCTCAATGAAGAAGTTGAGGGTCAGAAAATTTCTTTTTACTGCGTAGGCCATACTGTAATAAAATATACGCTTGATGATTATCCTATAAAAACTCTTATTGGACATAAAGGAAAAAAAGTTGGTGTTGAACTTATAGCGGCGTTTCTACCTAGTATAGTTGTAGAGAGTTTATATGCAGTTATGGATATAAACGGGCTTGATGTATTGAGCCTTACTCTTGAGCCTATTGCTGCAATGAACGTTATTATTCCTCCTGAAGTAAGACTGATTAATATTGCACTTGTAGATATTGGCGCAGGTACATCTGATATTGCTATTTCGCAGGATGGAAGCATTGTTGCATATGCTATGGCAACTGTTGCCGGTGACGAAATTACTGAAGATATTATTAAAAATTATATTGTAGATTTTGATACTGCTGAACAGATGAAGTTAAGCAGTAATAAAGACGAGATTACATATAAAGATATTTTAGGCTTTGAGCATACTATTGCATCTAATGATTTTTATCAAAGTCTTTTTCCTGCTGTAGATCAGCTTGCTGATACAATAACTGCGTCAATTGTTGAAGCAAATGGAAGTAGTCCTGCAGCGGTATTTCTTGTAGGCGGAGGAAGCCTTATTCCTGAGCTGTCTAAGTATGTTGCTGAAAAGTTAGGCATATCTGAAAACAGGGTTGCTGTCGGCGGAAAATCAGCAATGAAAAACATTAACCTTGGAAAAACCAAAATAACAGGTCCTGAATATGTTACTCCGATTGGTATTGGTGTAACAGCAGTAATGCAAGGCGGATATGACTTCTCAACAATAATTCTCAATGGGAAAAAGATGAGAGTTTTTGATACAAAAAAACTTACTGTTCTTGATCTTCTTATGATGGCTGGATATAAATCCACTCAGATTATTGGACGTTCAGGAAGAAATCTGATTTTCAATCTTAATGGTGAGAAACAAACGCTAAAAGGAGAAGTTTCAAAACCTGCATCAATTTTGCTGAACAACCTGCCTGCATCACTAGACAATACTGTAAAACAAGGGGATGCTATTGAATTTGTACCTGCTGTAAGCGGAATTAGTGCTGCTATATCACTGTCAGATATAGCAGGTGATATGTCATATGAGTTTGTTACAGTTGATAATATAGAGTATCCACTTGGAAATACTGTAACTGTAAATGGGAAAATGGTGTCAGGAGACTATAAAATACAAAATTTTGATGACGTCAGAATATGCAATGTTGAAACAATGAGTGATCTTTTGGATGTACATGGACTTATTCAGGAGAATACTGTTTACTATAAGGGTACAAAGAGACTGCATTCAGAAAGTGTTTTATATGACGGTGATGTAATAAAGTCAAAGGTTGAAACAGAAAATAAGCATATAGAAAAAGCAATTGTTAAAAATATAGTTAATCAACATATACCTGAAGAAACACCTAAGGTTGATGAAAAGCCAGTTCAGAAAAAGATGATTGTTGAGGAAGATTTATCCAATACTGAACCTGTTAAAAATCAGTTTTCAGTAAATCTTAACGGAAAAAAAGTATTTCTTAAAGAGAATGCTGATGGATCTCAGCATGAATTTGTTGAACTTATGTCGATTGCGGATGTTGATTTTAACAACCCACCTGCGAAGGCAAATATGATTCTTACCATTAATGGTAAGAATGCAAGCTTTATGGACATTCTGCATGAAGGCGATATTGCAGTTGTAAAATGGGAAACATAACAAACATAAAATGGTCTGTACATTTTCAGTACAGACCATTTTTCTTATTTAAAATACATAAACAACTGACATTTTATCATGCCATTGTATAGTTTCCGCTTTTTATCAGCTCTTTTTCCAAAGAATTTCTCAAAATCTTCATGAGGACTTATAATATAGCATGGACTTTCCTTATTAGCCATATATTTTTGTCCCATCATTTGATAAAGCCTTTCAGCTTCCTTTATTTCAAGAAGTCGTTCACCATATGGTGGGTTGCAGATAGTAATGGAATCAGGTTGATTCACATAATCTTTAATATCAGCTTGTGAAACAGAAACTCTTTTTTGTATATCTGCCTTACGGCAGTTTTCAATGGTAAGTTCAACACATTCCTTATCTATATCAAAACCATAGCAGCAAAAGTCGCTGTCCTTTTTAATATTGTCAAAAGCTCTTTCACGTTCTTCTGACCATATCTTACTATCGATACAGTCCCATCTTTCAGCTGCAAAGCTTCTTTTAAGCCCTGGAGCAATATTAAGTGCTTTATATGCTGATTCAATTAGAAAAGTACCACTTCCGCAGAATGGGTCATATACAATGCTGTCTGAGCGTACATGGGCAAGGTCGATAATTCCTGCTGCAAGAGTTTCCTTAATAGGAGCAGCATTGGAATTCTTACGATATCCTCTTTTATGAAGCCCAGCACCTGATGTATCTAGGTAAACAGTAACAATATCCTTGAGTATTCCAAATTGAATCTGATGTACTGATCCTGTTTCCTCAAACCAATTAATGGAATACTTTTCTTTAAGTCTTTCTACAGCAGCTTTCTTTATAATAGACTGACAATCAGGAACACTTCTTAATACAGAATTTAAGGAATGACCCTTAACAGGGAAGCTGTCTTTTGCTCCAATATAGTTTTCTAATGGAATTTTCTTTACACCTTGAAAAAGTTCCTCAAAAGTTACAGCTTTAAATTCAGCTAGTTGTATCAAAACACGTTCTGCAGTTGCAAGGCAAAGATTTGCTCTTGCAAGTATATTGAAATCTCCGCTGAAAGTTACTCTGCCGTCGGTAACAGTTATATCGGTTCCCCCGATTTTCTTTACCTCAAAGTTAAGAACACTTTCCAGTCCGAAATGGCATGGGCACGACAGGCGTAATTCATTCATATTTTTATTCCAATCTTTCTAGTTAATTGTTTATTAGTTCATCTGTAAGTTCATCAATATCAAGGGTTGTGGTTGTTGCTGTTGTAGTAGCAGCCCCCTCTTCTTTTTTAGGTTTTGTCTTCTTTTTCTGGCTTGCATGATTGATTTCGCATGTTGGAGGAATATTTGATTTTTTATAATAACCTACTCCGGATGTCGGACAGCTTCCACCTGCTATTAATCCTGTTTCAGTACAGAAAGGCAGTTCTACAACATCGTCACAAGCAGGAAATTCTTTTGTAGGACCAGCATCCGCAATTTCTCCGAAAACATTTTTCCAAACCTGAGATGAGCTGTAGTATGTTCCGGTAGGAATTTGTTTTGGTTCATCATATCCATACCATACACCACTTACATAATCAGGAGTACATCCTACGAAGAGAAGGTCACACCAATCCTGTGACGTACCTGTTTTACCTATAAGAGGAGTATACTGTAATTTTGCAGCCTTACCAGTTCCGTTAGGTCCTTCAATGACGGTCTGCATAAGCTTATTCATAATAAATGCGGAATCCTCATCAATTGATTGAATAGGTGTATAATTATGCTGCAAAACTGTTGATCCGTCAGGACCAATAACCTGCGTATAAGTGGTAGGTGCATAATACTTTCCTGAGTTACCAAATACCTGATAAGAAGCAACCAGCTCTTCAAGAGAAATACCGTTTGTGAGAGCACCTACAGCGAGAGGGGAAAGGTCAGCATCGTATGCAGAAAGTGAAGTAACCTGAAATTTGTTTTGCAGATAGTTAAATACAGCCTGAGGAGATTCCATTTCAATTAACTGCGCTGGAACTGTGTTAAGTGAACGCTGAAGAGCCTGATAAGTGAAATAATCTCCATAATCCCAAGTCTTTGAATTATAGTTATAAGGCCATTTACGAGTTGCACCTGGGTTGTCTTCATCCTTAATCTCTATAGGACTGTTCTGGAATATAGTTGACCATGTAATCAGGTTATTTTGAACTGCATAGCTATATGATGTAATAGGCTTGATACAAGAACCTGGTGAACGGGTTGCCATCGTTGCTCTATTGTAAATATTGGAGCCTGCTTTTTCGCCTATTCCACCAACAACTGCAAGGATATTTCCCTGGTAGTCCATTGCAATGAATGCGGACTGAGGAGGATCTGAAAGTACATCTTTAGAGAAATTTGAAAAGTCTTTATACTTTTCTTCCAAAGCATCCTGCATTTCCATATCAACAGTAGTGTAGATTTCATAGCCACCATTATAAAGCTTGTTGCTTGCTTCTTCATAACTTACTCCATATAAGTCCATTAAGTCATGAGTAGCATCATCAATAACTGCATCAACAAACCAGTTCTGAATTTCAGACCTTTTCTTCTGTTCACTTTCAGAATTCGGATCAATAAAAATTATTTCTTCAACTATTGCCGCTTCATATTCTTCCTGTGAAATAGCACCGTTCTTATACATCAATGAAAGAACTACCTTCTGACGATTAAGGTTGCCTTCCTTATCAGCAAAAGGATTAAGGTTGTTAGTAGCCTTTGGAATAGCCGCAAGGCAAGCACCTTCAGCTATTGATAACTCTGAAATATCTTTACCAAAATATTTCTGTGATGCAGCCTGAATTCCCGCTGTATTTCCACCGAATCCTATAATATTAAGGTAAGATTCAAGAATTGCTTCCTTCTGACTGTACTTTTCAAGTGCAGAAGCCTGTGCAATTTCTGTCATTTTTCTTTCCCAAGTCTGATCAGTATAGTTAGTTATGTTTTTTACCAACTGTTGTGTTATAGTTGAACCACCTTGTCTTTTTCCAAAGATGTTAATAATTTCATTAACAAATGCGGAAAAGGTTCGTTTCCAGTCGACACCTGCATGCTCATAAAAACGTTCGTCCTCAGTATATACAAATGCGTCCTGTACATGTTGAGGAATCTGATCAATAGTTACAGGAATTCTGTTTGCATTTCTGCTTATTCTTGCAAGTTCAACTTTTGCACCATTTTTATCATAAGCATAAATAAATGAAGTGTAGTCCATATCCATATCGTTTATATCAATATTAATACTGACATCAGCTTCATCCATAAACTGAACTACATAAACTGTAAGTGCGGCAGCAATAATTGAGCCAGTTATAATGACTACAAGTACAAGTGAAAGCAAAGTTGTTCCAATAACCGTAAGTGTTCTCTTAACAGGATTTACTTTACTTTTTTTAACAGACTTTTTTTTATTGCTTTTATTAGATTTACTAGTATTATCTGACTTTACTTTATCATCTTCAACCTTTGGTTTAAAATGTTCAGGATTCGTGTAATTAAAATCACTCATTTAGAAACCTCCCTGAATTTTCAAAGAAAAACTTTTAAATATTATTATATCATATATTTATTAAAAAGTTAAGTGATTAATAAAAATATGCATAATTGATATAAAATATCACGTTTATTTATAGTAAAAAAGGTTATTTTAAACAAAAATAGCAGACCTGAAAAATCAAATCTGCTATAAAAAATATTATTTGAAATAAGCAACTCCGCTTTCAAATATTTTCTGATCCTTTTCGCCAGGAACATTCTTGCAAATATCCTGTCCTTTTCTCTCACTATGACCCATCTTACCTAAAATTCTTCCGTCAGGTGAAGTAATTCCTTCGATAGCGTCAATAGAATTATTTGGATTAAATCTGATATCCATTGTAGGTATACCATCAAGATTTACATACTGAGTAGCAATTTGTCCATTTTCAGCAAGCTGCTTAATAAGTTCCGATGATGCAACGAATTTTCCTTCACCATGAGAAATTGCTATTCTGTGTATATCTCCTACCTCACAGCCCTTAAGCCATGGAGATTTATTGGAAGAAATCCGAGTATTAACCATCATTGACTGGTGACGACCGATTGAGTTAAATGTAAGTGTAGGGGAGTCGTCTTTCATATCAATTATCCTTCCATAAGGAACAAGACCCAGTTTAATAAGTGCCTGGAAACCGTTACAAATTCCGAGCATAAGTCCAGCTCTGTTGTTGAGAAGTTCATGTACAGCATCAGTTACACGAGGGTTTCTGAAAAATGCTGTAATAAATTTACCTGAACCGTCAGGTTCGTCACCGCCGGAGAAACCGCCTGGTATCATGATAATCTGAGATTTCTTTATTGCATCAGCAAAATATGAAACACTGTCCTCAAGAGCTGCTGCTGAAAGATTTTTAATAACTACAATTTCAGGATCAGCACCAGCACGTTCAAATGCCCTTGCAGAATCATATTCGCAGTTTGTTCCAGGGAATACTGGAATAAGAACCTTTGGCTTTGCAAATGAAGATGTTGCATGAATTATTTTTCCATCATTCTTATATGAGTAAGTATTCACAGGAACATCTTCTGTTTTAATATTACATGGGAATACAGGCTCAAGCTTATCTTCCCAAATCTTTTGAATCTCTGCCATATTAATAGTATAGTTCTTGCAAATGATACTGTACTCAGGAATAGTATGACCAATAACATTTTCCACAGTGAAAGGATCACCGTCAAGTTCAACAATAAATGAACCGTATTTTGAATAGAAAAGTTGTTCTTCAGATAGCTGCTTGTCAAACTTAAATCCAATTCTGTTACCTAATGACATCTTTGCTACAGCTTCTGCAACTCCTCCGAAACCTAAAGCCCATACTGAAACAGCAGTCCCATCATTGATAAGAGCTTCAACTTTTTCAAAGCATGACTTTATGCTATCAAAAACAGGAAGACTGTTTTCATCATATTCAGGTGTAATAAGAATTACTTTATTTCCAGCCTTTTTAAACTCATTTGAAATTATTTTATTGCTTGAAGTGGTAGAAACAGCAAATGAAACTAATGTTGCAGGTACATCTATATTTTCGAATGTTCCTGACATTGAGTCCTTTCCTCCGATTGCACCGCAGCCTAACTCAAGCTGTGCCTTAAATGCACCAAGCAGAGCAGAGAATGGCTTGCCCCATCTTGTAGGATTGTTCTGAGTTCTCTCAAAATATTCCTGGAATGTGAGCCAGCAATTCTTATAAGAACCACCAGCTGCAATTACCTTAGCAACTGATTCTATTACGGCAGCCATTGCACCATGGTATGGACTTCTGTCTGTAAGATATGGGTTAAAGCCCCATCCCATTATTGAGCAAGTAGAAGTTTCTCCATTAAGAACAGGAATTTTTGCAGCCATAGCCTGGTTAGGTGTAAGCTGATACTTTCCACCATAAGGCATTAAAACTGTACCAGAACCAATTGTTGAGTCAAATCTTTCTACAAGTCCCTTCTGAGAGCAGACATTAAGATTTGACATAAGGGCTGTCCAGCTTTCAGCACAATCTGTATATGTTTTAAGATGAGTTGTTACAGGGATATTTACAGAAATATCTGTATGCTTTTCAGCACCGTTTGAATTTAGGAATTCTCTTGAAAGATCAACAATAATCTTATCGTTCCATTTCATTTTAAGACGAGGTTCCTTTTCAACAACAGCAACTAGAGTAGCTTCAAGGTTCTCCTTGGCAGCTTCCCTCATAAACTTTTCTGTATCTTCTTTTCTGATTACAACAGCCATTCTTTCCTGACTTTCAGATATTGCAAGTTCAGTACCGTCAAGTCCTTCATATTTTTTAGGAACAGCATTAAGGTCAATTACAAGTCCGTCAGTAAGTTCACCGATAGCAACTGAAACGCCGCCAGCACCAAAGTCATTGCAACGCTTTATCATATGTGTAACATCAGGGTTTCTAAATAATCTCTGAAGCTTTCTTTCTACAGGTGGGTTACCTTTCTGAACTTCTGCCCCACAGTGTTCAAGTGATGCTTCAGTATGAGATTTTGATGAACCTGTTGCACCACCGCAGCCATCTCTTCCTGTACGTCCGCCAAGAAGAATAATAACATCGCCTGGGGAAGGTATTTCTCTTATAACATTACTTTTTGGAGCTGCACCGACTACAGCACCGATTTCAAGACGCTTTGCTACATATCCAGGGTGATATACTTCAGCAACATGTCCAGTTGCAAGTCCGATCTGGTTGCCATATGAACTATATCCGTTTGCAGCACCGACAGTAATCTTTCTCTGTGGAAGCTTTCCATGAACTGTATCTTCAACAGGCACAAGAGGATTTGATGCACCTGTTACACGCATTGCCTGATAAACATATGAACGTCCTGAAAGTGGATCACGGATTGCTCCGCCAAGGCAAGTTGCAGCTCCACCAAATGGCTCTATTTCAGTTGGGTGGTTATGTGTTTCATTTTTGAACATAAGAAGCCAGTCTTCAAGCTTGCCATCAATATCAACTTTTATCTGTACAGAACATGCATTTATTTCTTCTGATTCATCAAGATCCTTGAGGACACCGTCTTTTTTTAATTTCTTTGCGGCAATAGTTGCAATGTCCATAAGGGTAATAGGTTTATTTTTTCTGCCAAGTTCATTTCTAACATTTATATATTCATTATAAGTTTTCTTGATATAGTCAGATTCAATATTTGCATTGTCAATAATAGTGGAAAACGTTGTATGACGGCAATGATCAGACCAGTAAGTATCAATCATTCTGATTTCAGTTATTGTCGGGTCACGCTTTTCTGTATTCTTGAAATATTCCTGACAGAATGTAATATCGTCTAAATCCATAGCAAGACCATACTTATTTATAAAGTTGACAAGTTCAACCTTTTCAAGATAAATAAAGTTTGTCAACGTTTCAACTTCAGTAGGAACATTATATTTTGTATCAAGAGTATCAACCGTTTTAAGTGATGCTTCACGGCTTTCAACTGGGTTGATAATGTATGATTTAAGTGAACTGAATTCTTTATCAGACAATTTGCCCTGGATAATATATATTCTTGCGTTCTTGATTTTGCAGCGTTCCTTTTGTGTGAGAATTTGAATACACTGTTCACAAGAATCAGCTCTTTGATCAAACTGACCAGGAAGATATTCAACAGCAAAAACCTTTTCATTTTCAGATAATTCCGGAAGGTCGGAATAAGTAACATCAACAGCAGGCTCTGAAAAAACATTACTTACTGCAAGATTAAAATCACTTTCAGATAAACCTTCAGCGTCATATCTGTTAAGTACACGGATATTTCTCAGCGTTTCAAGTCTAAGGGCAGTTCTAATATCGTTGAAAAGATTTTTTGCTTCAACAGCAAATTCAGGCTTCTTTTCTACATAAATGCGGAATACTGACATACAATTACGCTCCTTAATTATTTATTATAATATTACCTAAGCAATAATCATCAACTAACTTATCTATTTTAACATAAAATATCTTATTTCGCAAACTTTTCTCAAAATTTTCAGTCGGAATTTTAACCTTTGTGTAATTTGGTGTATAACCTATATGTTCTGTTGAAATTTTTTCACGTTCGAATAAAACAGGGAACACTTTTCCAAGTTGACTTTTAAGAAATTCCGCCTGAGAACTTGTAGTTGCTTCTGACATTATCTGCGCTCTTTTTGTTTTTATGCTTTCTGGAACCTGATTGTCCATCTTTGCGGCTGGTGTACCTGATCTTCTTGAATATGGGAATATATGTGCTTTGCTGAATTTTACTTGTTTTACAAATTCAAGCGATTCAATGAAATCCTGTTCAGTTTCGTTAGGAAAACCTACCATAATATCTGTTGTAATAGAGCAATTCTGAAAACTATTACGCAATTTTTCAACAAGTATGCGATATTGCTCAGATGTATATTTTCTGTTCATAGCTTTTAATGTACGATCACATCCGCTTTGAAGTGACAGATGAAACTGTGGGCAAAGTTTTGTCTGTTCAGATATTCGTTTAATATCTTCGTCACTTATTACTTCTGGCTCAAGTGATCCAAGTCTAACACGTTCTATACCTTCTATTTTACATACTGCTTCTATAGCATCTATAAGCCTTAAACCAAATTCAATTCCGTAAAATGAGAGGTTTATTCCGACAAGTACAATTTCTTTGTAACCTTTTTCAGCAAGTATAGTAGTTTCGCTTATAATGCTTTCAATTGGTTTTGAACGGAATCTTCCTCTTGAATATGGAATTATACAGTAAGAGCAGAACATATTGCAGCCATCCTGAATTTTAAGAAATGCCCTTGTCTTATCTGCATACCCTTCATTAGATGTGTTTTCAAATGTATCCTTACAGCTATACTCGGGAATGCTGACTATTCTGCTTTTATTATTAATATATTCAGAAATGATATTAGGAAGTTTATTCCTTTCTTTTGTCCCTGTTATTATATCAGCTTCTTTGATCAGTGAAGCTTCATCATTGAAGGCTTGCGGATAACATCCTGTAAGAACAATTATAGAAGTAGGATTGTTTCTTCTTAGTTTATGAAGCGTCTGACGGATTTTTTTATCACTGTATGAAGTAACAGTGCAGGAATTTACTACATAAATATCACAACCTTTTTCATCTTCGCTGATAATATATCCGTGAAGTCTGAAATTTTCTTTCATATTTTCAGTTTCATATATATTTACTTTACATCCAAATGTAATAAAATATACTCTCATAGAAATCTCAATTCCTTTCTGCTATTTGTTTCGATTTTGCAAAGCAAAAATTCTGCTGTGTTTTTTGCAGAAAAGGAGCAAATAGCGACGTGAAAAGTATTTTCACGTTAATCTCCTTGTATATAATTCTCAATATTTAAAAACATTTTTATTATACAATATAATTATTTATTTTTCAAATTATTATTATAAGGGATTTATTTCAAAGATTTTATGTATTATAATATATTTAATTTTTTGCATCTATTATATAATAATTAATAATTTGTACTTGAAATTATTGCCTTGAAGGTATAAAATAGTAATATATTTGTAAAAAAGAAAGGGTGTTTTTATGGTTAGCAGGGGCGTAATGGCCGTGGAACTTGTTTTGGTTGTTTTATTTGCAATTATACCTATTATAGCAAGTATTTATTTGTTAGCGAAGAAAACGATTAAAGGCAGTTGTTTTTTCTGTGGAGTAATAGGATATATTTGTGCTTTGATAGCAATAGGTATTTTTGGCGGAATATTGACTGTTGCAAATATGAGCAAGATTCAAAATGATCCTATGGGATTTGTTAAATCAGTTTCATATTTATTGCCAGTTACTATTATAACTGTAATACTTACTCAGCTATCGATGCTTATTTGTGCAGGTGGAATTATTAAGAATAGAAGAAATTTTAATGAAGCAGTGTCTTTTGGACTTGGATATTCTGTTGTAAATTTCTTAGTAGTTGGATTTTCTGGGTTAAGCAATTTCTTAACTTTAAAAACTATAGAATCAGGAGCTTTTGATGTTAAGTACAGACAGTATATCGATGCAGGTATAATGACAAAGGAACAAGTTATTCAAACAAAAGCTGTATATACTGATATTAAGATGTTGGATTTATTAGTATCAATTCCAAATACACTGTTATCAACTTTCGTTACATTAGTATTTGCAATTGCAATTATTTATAGTTTAAAAGTAAAAAAAGGCTTTTTAGCATTTCTAATAACAACAGTTTTAAATACAGTTTCAGTTGTAGTAGTAATATTACTTAATCAAAATGTTTTCGTTTCTTTTGCAATTCAAGCAGTATTAGCTGTTATTGCATTTTTCTTTATTAAAAAAGTTAAAGATAAAATGGTTGATGAACCTGACTCAATTCTGACTAAAGACAGTTTTATTGATTCAGTCAATACCGTGCAGAATGAAAGTAAATAAGTAAAAAGCAGCACCTTATCAGATAAGTTGATAAGGTGCATTTTTTATTTTTGTTTAGGTTTAAATATAATTGCAATAATAAGTCCTGATAAAATAGCAGCTGTTATACCACCTGAAGCAGCAGTCAGACCACCGGTTATTACACCAAGAAAGCCGTCACTTTGAATCGCTTTCTTAACGCCTTCAACCAGATTGTAACCGAATCCTGTTAAAGGAACAGTTGCTCCAGCACCTGCAAATTCAACAATAGGCTTGTATAGGCCGAATGCACCAAGTATTACTCCTGCAACAACATAAGCAACAAGGATTCTTGCTGGAGTTAATTTAGTATATTCAATCAGTACTTCACCAACAGCACAAAACAAACCTCCAATTATAAAAGCCCATAAAAAATCCATAAACATATTACTTTGCCTCCAGAACTTATTTTAGCGGCTTGCCACTGTTTGAGATGAAAACAGCATGTGAAATAGATGGAATACTTTCACCCTGTTGTGATGCAGTAGTAGACATTAATGCACCCGTTGCACAGAACAGTACGTTTTTAATTTCTCCAGATCTGATTTTATCAAGAAAATATCCACATAAAATTGAAGCACTGCATCCGCAGCCTGAACCTCCGGCATGTACATCCTGTTCTTTGTTGTTAAACATCATTTGACCACAGTCTTTATGTTGTTTTGTTATGTCTATTGATTCTTTATTCAATAAATCAACAAGTAAATTGCTGCCAACTTCACCTAAATCTCCGGTGATGATATAGTCAAAATCTTGTGGTTTTAAATTGGTATCTTCAAGAAATGTTTTGATTACATAACAAGCCGCAGGAGCCATGGCAGCCCCCATGTTATTTGCGTCAGTAACACCTAAGTCAACTATTTTACCAATAGTGACAGCTCTAATAAACGGGGCTTCTTCTTTTGGGGAAATAACAATGGCACCTGATGCGGTACAAGTCCACTGTGCTGTCGGCGTTCTGACTCCACCATATGAAAGCGGAAATCTAAATTGACGTTCCGCGGTACAGAAATGTGATGATGTAACTGCAACTATCTTTCCTCCTAATCCACTGTCGGTAAATAATGAGGATAAAACCAAACCCTCAGACATCGTTGAACAAGCTCCATATATACCAAGAATAGGAATATTAAAATCTCTTAAGCCATATGTTGAACTTATGCATTGATTAAGCAAGTCACCGGAAAACATATAATCAATATCTTCAGGTTTAAGATTTTTTTTAGTAAGTGCTTTATCAACAGTTCTTCTTAAAAGTTCACTTTCTGCCTGCTCCCATGTATCTTTTCCAAAATACGCATCATTTTCTATTTCATCAAAGCAATCGGAGAGAGGACCTTCTCCTTCTTTTTGCCCTACAACAGAAGCAAAGCTGTAAATTGACGGTGGGTTATCCATAATAAAAGTGTTTCTAGAAATTTTTTTAGCCATAATACCCTCCTTTACAAGGTATTATGGCTAAAAAATAAATTAATATTCTAATTCAAAAATTATATTTTTGCTTAGAGAAGGGGACTAATCAGACGTAAAAAAGTTGTAAATATACTATTTATAAAGCCTATTTCTTCAGCTTCAGCAATTGTAACCAAATGTGATTTCTTAATTATTTCTTCGTAATCTTTTTTTATTTCTGTAATACAACTACATTTATACATTAATGTTGCACATTCAAAGTGAAGATACAGACTTCTGTAATCAAGATTAATTGAACCACATACACTGACTTCATCATCTGCAAGAAAGGTTTTTGCATGGATAAAACCAGGGTTGTATCTGTATATTTTAACTCCTGAAGCAATCAAATCCTTGAAAAAAGACTGACTGATAAGCATAATATACCATTTATCAGGAGTATTAGGAACAATTATTCTTACATCAACCCCTCGTTTAGCTGCAAAAGTCAGAGCAATAAAAAGTCTGTCATCAAGAATCAGGTATGGAGTAGTGATATATACATATTTTTTTGCAGTATTAATTATATTAAGATACACGCATTCGCCAACGTTTTCATAATCTATAGGATTATCACCAAATGGGATAATATATCCGTCACTTTCAAATTCTTCTGCGTGGTGCGTGTGTGGTGTATATAAAAGATAGTCATCAGTACTATTATCAATGAGTTCCCATATTTGAAGAAACATTATTGTAAAATTCCATACTGCGTCACCTTTTACCATGACAGCATTATCTTTCCAGTAACCAAAACGTTCAATAAGGTTAATATATTCATCTCCAATATTAATTCCTCCAGTGAACGCTGTATGCCCATCTATAACTAGTATTTTTCTATGGTCTCTGTTATTCTGTGATGTTGAAAGAAAAGGTTTAAGTTTATTGAATATATTACATTTTATGCCACATGATCTAAGTTTCTTCTCATAATCATCAGGAAGGAGCAATTCACTTCCCATTCCGTCATAGATTACTCTTACATCTACACCCTCAGATACTTTTCTTTTAAGAACATCTAAAATATCATTCCACATTTTACCCTCATTTATAATAAAATATTCTATAAAGATAAAATGATGTGCATTTTCAAGCTCATTAAGTATATCGGAAAATTCACTTTCTCCGCTTTCATAATAAGTTACAGTAGAATTCTTATATGCTGGAAAACCTCCATAATTATTCAGATATAAAGCAAGATTACATATACATGGATCTTTTTCTTTCAATTCGTTAATTATATCTTCATCTAGATTCAGATATTCTGATGTTTGTAGAACTTTATCAGATAGTGCTTTTTTAAAAATGCGAATACCAAGCTGTGCTTGAAAAAAAACATATATAAGACCGCCAAAAATAGGGAATACGAGAATAGGAATAACCCATGCAAGTTTAAATGCAGGATTGTAGTTTTTATTTATTATATGATATACTATACCACCGCTAAGTATGATTAAAGCAACATAAACTACTGCAAACTTAGACTGCAAAAATATAAACAATAGTATCAGTGATACAGCCTGAATAAGCATCAGTAATATAGTAATCAATTTTCTACTGAAAACAAATTTGACAAAACGTTTCATAAAGTTCTGCTTTTTCATATAATCCTGCCTTTCCTTAAAATTATGCAATATAAATTCCAGTTGATTCTAATATTATACCTCATAAAAGATATTTAATATAATACTATTTATTACATATAACTTTAAAATTAAAAATATGTTATAAATAATTATTTAAAAGCGGAAATAGATTGCCTATTTCCGCTTTTAATTATAATGCTGCTAAAAATTCTTTAATTCTGCTGACAGCTTCCATTAGGTGCTTGAGAGAATATGCATATGAAACTCTTATATATCCTTCACCACAAGCTCCGAAAGCATCTCCTGGCACTACAGCAACTTTATGCTCAAACAACAGTTTTTCACAGAATTGTTCACTTGACAGTCCGGTGGATTTAATACATGGGAAAACGTAGAATGCTCCGAGGGGTTCAAAGCATGTAAGTCCAATTTCATTAAATGCATTGACAAGCCATCTTCTTCTAATATCATATTCATTAACCATTTTGGTTACTTCATTACTGCATGAGTTAAGTGCTTCAATTGCGGCATATTGTGAAACTGTAGGGGAACACATTATAGCATACTGGTGTATTTTAAGCATCTGTTTAACAATAGGTTCAGGACCAGCAATATATCCGAGACGCCAACCTGTCATTGCAAATGCTTTAGAAAACCCATTTACAAGAAGTGTACGTTCCTTCATACCTTCAATCTGAATAATAGAAGTATGCTTGACACCATAAGTGAGTTCAGAATAAATTTCATCTGAAAGAATAAGAATATTTGTATCTTTGAGAACGGCAGCAATTTCTTCAAGATCTGATCTTTCCATTATTGCGCCAGTAGGATTATTAGGAAATGGCAAAATCAGCATTTTGGTTTTATCTGTAATTTTCTCCTTAAGTGCTTTAGCGGTAAGTTTAAAATTGTTTTCTTCAGTAGTTTCTATAATTACTGGCACTCCGCCTGTTAGAGATACTATTGGATCATAGCAAACAAAGCTTGGTTCTACTATTAATATCTCATCACCTGGATTAACAAGTGCTCTAATTCCCAAATCTATAGCTTCAGAGCCGCCGACAGTTACTAGTAATTCATGGTCTGGATCATATTTTACATCTGTCTTTTTACTTATGTAGTTACAAATAGATTTTCTGAGTTCAGAAAGACCAGCATTAGCAGTATATATTGTTTTACCTTTTTCAAGTGTGCTTATAGCTGCTTTTCTTATTACCCAAGGAGTGGGGAAGTCAGGTTCACCTACTCCTAATGATATTACTCCATCAATTGTTGTAGCAATATCAAAGAATTTTCTTATTCCGGAAGGTTTGAGTTTTCTGCACTTTTCTGAAATAAGTTTATCATAGTCTATCATGGAGAAATAAAGCCCCTTTCATCTCTATCCTCATCATCAATGAAGATTCCTTTATCCTTATAACGTTTTAATACAAAGTGTGTAGAGGTTGATAAAACACCCTCAATAGTGGAAAGTCTCTGGGCGACAAATAAAGCGATTTCTTTATAGTTAGTTCCACTGATAGTAACTGCAAGGTCAAAGGCACCCGACATCAAAGTTAGAGATTCAACCTCATCATACATCATGATAGTTTTAGCTATATCATCAAATCCACAGTCTGCTTTAGGAGTAACTTTTACTTCAATAAAAGCAGTTACATTGTCTTTATCGGCAAGATCATCATTTACAATGGCAGAATAGCCTTTTATAGCACCTGCATTTTCATATTCTTTAATTTTGGCTTCTACCTCAGCTTCAGTAGAGCCCATCATCGCCGCAAGCTCCTTGCATGAAAGACGCGCATTCTGCTTTAATAATTTAATTAAAGTATCCATAATTAACCTCCAATTTAAATGTTGTTTTTATAACAATTTAGGGATTTGAGTTATATCTTTATAAATTCAGGTTTTCTGTTTTTAAAGTAGCACAAGTGAGTAAAGCCTGCGGCCTGCGCAATTTCCGCTCCTTCTTTTACGCCCTTTGCAACATCTGAATATATATGTGAATCTGATCCAACAGATATAACTTCTCCGCCCATTTCTCTGAAAATCTTTACACAATTGAGTTCAGGAAATGATTTGCCATATTTCTGACGTAAACCGCTTGTATTAATTTCTATGCCTTTTCCATTCTCAATGAGTAACTTAAAGCATTCACGAATAATTTCTTCATATGGGTTAATATCAACGTTAATTCCATAATCTCCTTCAATATACCTTAATGTATATGTAAGATGACCAAGAATATCAAATTTTCCCCACAGACATAGCTCATATAATTCATTAAAATATTTATTTAATAATGAAGGAACGTCATAGTTTTTATAATCCATAAAAGCAAAATCATCATATCCTTTTAACTGATGCATTGATCCAATTATAAAATCAAGTCTTTTATCAGTTACAACTGTATCAGCAAGTCCTATATCATGAGTAGCCTGACCAAGTTCAATTCCACAGATAAAATTGATTTTCCCTTTGTATTTTTCTTTAGCGGCTGTATTTTCCTTCATTGATTTTTCAAAGTAATAACCATAATCATATGTATCATAGCCATTTGGAGTATCTCCATAATGTTCAATTGAAAACCAGTGATTTATTTCACAGTGATCAGTAATTGCATATGCTGAGAGATTGTTCTCAATAGCAGCATTTATCATTTCGTCAACACTTGATGAAGCGTCAGGAGAATTTGTTGTATGTGAATGACAATCTATAAGATTCATTAAAAATCCTCGTTTCTATTGCTTTCTATAATAATGTTTTTTAATATTATAGCACATATTTTAAAAAAATAACATATTAAATACTAAAAAATCATACAAAATTGTTTGATTTTAACCTTTTATTTTTCATTAATGTGTGATATCATTGAAATTGATTTTTTAATAAAATAGAATTTTTGATGGAGGTTAAGAAAAAATGAGAGCAGTTATAACAGTAATAGGAAAAGATACAGTAGGGATATTAACTAAGGTTAGCGGTATTTGTACTGAATATAATGCTAATGTAATAGAAGTAACTCAGAGTGTTCTTCAGGATATGTTTGCGATGATTATGCTTGTTGATATTACATTGCTTAATAAGAATTTTACAGAACTGGCTGACAGATTTACTTCACTCGGTGAAGAACTTGGTCTTAAGATTCATACAATGCATGAAGATATTTTTAATTCAATGCATAGAATATAAAATAATTATCACTGAGTATTTTTGGCTCAGTTGTTTGGAGGAAATTTATGCTTAATGTTTATGATATACTTGAAACCATAAGGATGATTCAGGACGAGTGCCTTGATATACGTACTATTACAATGGGAATATCATTACTTGACTGTATTGACAGTGATATTGATAAGGCTTGTGCTAAGGTTTATGATAAAATAACATGTTGTTCTCAGAATCTTGTTCGTGTTGGTGAAGAGATAGAAAAAGAATATGGTATTCCAATAATAAATAAGAGACTGTCTGTAACACCAATTGCAATAGTTTCTGCTGCTTGTAACACAAACCCTGTCAAGTTTGCATTAACAATGGAAAAGGCAGCAAAAGCTGTAGGTGTAAACTTAATTGGTGGATATTCTGCACTTGTTCAGAAGGGATATTCTGCAGGTGATGAAAATCTTATCAATTCTATTCCTGAAGCTCTTGCAACAACATCATGTGTATGTTCTTCTGTTAATATCGGCTCAACAAAAACTGGTATTAACCTTGATGCTTGTAGAAAAATGGGCCATATTGTTAAAAGGTGTGCAGAACTTACCATTGATAATAATTGTTTTGGTGCTGCAAAGCTTGTTGTGTTCTGTAATGCTGTTGAGGATAATCCTTTTATGGCAGGAGCATTCCACGGTGTAGGTGAACCTGACTGCATTATTAATGTTGGTGTTTCTGGTCCTGGAGTAGTAAGAGCGGCTCTTTCAAAGTATCCTGATGCTGATATTACTGAGATTTCGGACATAATAAAGAAGACATCATATAAAATTACAAGAGTCGGACAGCTTGTTGGTGTTACTGCTTCTGAAAGACTTGGAGTACCATTTGGAATAGTTGATTTATCACTTGCTCCAACTCCTGCTGTTGGAGACAGTGTTGCTTATATTCTTGAAGAAATTGGACTTGAAAAATGTGGTGCATGCGGAACTACAGCTACTTTGGCATTGCTTAATGATGCTGTTAAAAAGGGTGGAGTTATGGCTTGCTCGAGAATCGGCGGACTTTCCGGTGCATTTATCCCGGTTTCTGAAGACGCCGGCATGATTGCAGCTGCATCCTGCGGCGCGCTCCATATTGAAAAGCTTGAGGCTATGACTGCTGTATGTTCAGTTGGTCTTGATATGATTGTTATTCCCGGTGACACTACTGAAGATGTAATTTCCGGAATAATTGCTGACGAAGCTGCTATAGGTATGGTAAACACAAAGACTACGGCAGTAAGGGTTATCCCTGCAATCGGCAAGAAAGAGGGAGAAGTTCTTGATTTTGGAGGATTGTTTGGTAGCGGTCCTGTTATGAGAGTTAATACTAATTCTCCTTCAAAGTTTATCAGAAGAGGCGGACAGATTCCGGCACCTTTACAAAGTCTTAAAAATTAAATATTTTTCGGCATAAATACTTCTAATAATAAATGTGTAAATGTTATTTAGTTTTATACTTGTTATAAGTATTTATGTCTATTATTTTTCAGGAGGCTAATTTCATGGAAATGATAATAGATAGTATCCTGCAGATTGAACAGGATGGAAAAGAAAGAATTCTTCAGGCTATAGCTGATAAAAATAGAATTATAGCAGATGCAAAGTCTGAAGAGGAGAGATTGATTAATGAGGGAATTGCTGCAGCTGATAATCAACTTAAACAACTTGAAGATGAAGGCTGTAAAAATTCGGAAAAGTTAATTAATGAAATTGAAAAAGCGAAAAAGGAACAAATTGACAAACTTAATCAAGTTTTCAACTTAAATAAAGAGAAATGGTCTGATGAAATTTTTAAATCAATAGTTAATATTTAGTGAATACTAATTTTGATTATTATTCCTGTGCTGTCAGGGTATTCTTAACTCGGAAAAAGGAATGGAGATTAATATGAAAGCCGGTGTGTTTATTTATGGCATCGCATAATGCAACGGTAGCTAAAATCATGGCTATTCATGGTAAAAGACTAAGCAATGAAGATTATCAGAATATGATTAATCTTCAATCTGTTTCAGAAATTGCTGAATATTTAAAAAATAGCACTTATTTTCATGATATTCTGTTACCAGTGGATACAAATACTATTCACAGAGGACTGCTTGAAAATATACTCCGAAGAAGTGTTTTTGAAAGGTATTTAAAGATACTGAATTTTGAACAGTTAGGGAAACAGGAGTTTTATAACTTCAAAATTGTTCGTGCAGAAATTGACGAAATATTAAGCTGTATCAGCCATATTAATGCTAAGTCAGCTGAACAGATTAAAACTACACCTGTTTATCTTAGTAACTATGTATCTTTTGATTTGATTCAGTTATCAAAAATCAGAAGTTACGACGAGTTATTAAATTTCTTTAAAAAAACATCATATTATGACTTGTTAGTCAAATGTAAACCCAATAATGATAATGAGAAAATTGATTACACAAAGTGCGAAGTTTTATTAAGAACTTATTTTTTGAAAAGGTTGTTTGCAACCATTGATAAGGTTTTTAACAATAAAGTAAAGACAAGTTTGGAATTTCTTATTTCTACAGATATAGATTTGATCAATATAATAAATTCCTACAGACTTAAAACTTATTATAATGAAAATATTGAAGTAATTAAAGAAGATATGCTTCCTTTTCATGGAAGATTGAAAAATGAAGATCAAAGGGAATTATATTCTTCAATTGATTCAAAAGATTTTATCAGTAAGTTTTCTAAAACATATTATGGCAGACAAATGATTGTAAATAAATTAGATATTAACAATCTTGATCAAAGTTCTTTTGGATTGCGGTATTTGTATGCTAAGAGAGCCTTGAATCAATCTCAGGAAGCACCAGTAAGTATTTATGCATTTGTTTTTCTTATGGAAATAGAAGTAAGTAACATTATTAAAATAATCGAGGGTATAAGATATGGAGTACCTCAGAAAGATATTGAAATGCTTTTGGTTATTTAAAAATGAGGTGTAATACAAAGTGTCAATTGAAAGAATGAGTCTTGTAAATATTGCAGGAATGACGAAAGATCTTGATAATACCTTATTGAAACTGAGCGATTGCGGGTGCTTTCATATTGAATCTGCCGGCAAAATAACCGGAAAAGATGGAAGTTTCAATAATAAGCAAGAAAATCCATATAGCGGTTTACTAAAGAAATTGAATGAAATCAAAGCAAGTTTAGGTATAAAATATCTAAACACTGATTTTCAGAGTATTGAGAAGACTAGTCTTGATAAAATAGAAAAGTATCTTCAGGATATTGTTACAAAAATTGATAATATAAAAAAGCTGCAAAAATTATCTAGTGAAAACCTTTCTTCTCATGAACAAGCATTATTTCAGGTTAAACATTTACAGGGTTTTAATTTTGATTTTCAGAAGTTTTTTCAATGCGAACATATAAAGGTACGCTTCGGAAGGCTTCCTGTGGATAGTTTCAATAAATTGTCATATTATGATGATAAAGTATTTTACTTTGCTCATTTTACTCAGGATCAGGAATATTATTGGGGAATTTATTTTACTCCGATTTATGATAGTGAGGATGTTGATGAAATATTTGATTCTTTATATTTTGAGAGAATAATTCTTCCTGACTTTGTTCATGGTAATTCAGAAGATGCTTACGATGAGCTTTCTGCTTTGGTTGATAATGACAATCAGCAGCTTCAGAATTATCAGAATGATATTCAAGAATTAATAAAGAAGGAATCAGTAAATTTAAACAAGGTTTTTTCTAGGATTAAGTCTCAGCATGATAATTTTGATCTAAGAAATAAGGCTGCTATTGTTAATGATAAGTTCTATATTGTTGGATTTATTCCGACAGAGTATCAGGAAGAATTTGTGAAACTTTTTGATGAAATTGAAAGTGTTTCTCTTGTAATTCATCCTGCTGACAACGATGATAAACTGGCACCGCCGATAAAAATTAAAAATAATAAGTTTGCTGAACCTTTTTCAATGTTTGTGCAAATGTATGGACTTCCTTCCTATAATGGAATAAATCCAACAACATTTGTTGCAATCTCATATACGTTATTGTTTGGTATAATGTTTGGAGATTTAGGACAAGGTCTTTTGATAGCAATTATTGGTTTCTTTCTTTATAAGTTTAAGAAATCAGACTTTGGAGCTATTCTTACAAGAATAGGTTTATCCAGTGCTGTTTTTGGAACACTTTATGGCAGTGTATTTGGGTTTGAAGAATGGCTTGATCCTATGTATGAAAAACTTGGAGTATCTTTTTTACCTTTTAAAGCAATGGACAGCACCAATACAGTGTTAATCGGAGCTATCGCTCTTGGTATACTCCTCATAATTATTTCGATAATTATGAATATAATTGTAGGCTTTAAGAATAAGGACTTTGAAAGAGCACTGTTTGGAAATAACGGAATATGCGGATTAATATTCTTTGTATGTCTGCTGATAGGTATTTCCGGAATTCTTATTCATAAAAATTTCTTTACTCCATTATTTATTATCTTAGCATTGGTATTACCTCTTATTATAATGTTTCTGCGTGAACCTCTCGGATGTCTTCTAAAGAAGAAAAAATTTCATGTTGATAGTGTAGGAGATTTTATAGCTTCGAACTTCTTTGAGGTTTTTGAATTCTTGTTGGGGTATGCAACAAATACACTTTCTTTTGTTAGAATAGGTGGATTTGTATTGTCACATGCAGGAATGATGTCTGTTGTACTTGCTTTATCAGAAGGCGCATCTGCAGGTGTTTCACCTATAATTATTGTTATTGGAAACATCTTTGTAATGGCAATGGAAGGAATGATTGTTGGTATTCAGGTTCTCAGACTTGAATTCTATGAGATTTTCTCAAGATTCTATGATGGAAACGGAAAAGCATTTAAGCCAGTTAAAATTGATTATGATTCTAGCTCAGAATCTTAATCAATAATATATTTAATATTTTGGAGGAAATTAGTATGTACATTTTATTATTACCTTTGGTTATTGTTATTTTATTATCACTTCCTGTAGTTAATGTTATCAGAAAGCAGCAGACTGGAAAAAAAGCAAAGAGTGCATTATTATTGAATATTTGTTCATTCTTCGGAGTTCTTTTACTCGCAACAGTTTTGCCTATCGGTTCATTAGTTTCTGCTGAAACAGCAGGCGCTGTAACAGCTAGTGTTCAGGGTTCATCTGCTGGTCTTGGTTATATTGCTGCTGCACTTGCTGTAGGTCTTGGTTCTATCGGATGTGGTATAGCTGTAGCTGCCGCTGCTCCTGCTGCAATCGGTGCTGTAAGTGAAGATCCAAAATCATTTTCAAAAGCACTTATCTTCGTTGCCCTTGGTGAAGGTGTTGCCCTTTATGGCTTCCTTATTGCTTTTATGATTTTAGGTAAATTTTAATTAAAGTCAAGGTTATAGATTATGAAATTCTTTTTAATAAGTGATAATGTTGACACT
Organism: Bacillota bacterium; assembly: GCA_023396225.1. Lineage (GTDB taxonomy): Bacteria > Bacillota > Clostridia > Oscillospirales > Ruminococcaceae > JAEZYS01. Next base: position 125,984 of record JAEWWT010000014.1, on the reverse strand, counting down.
CTGGTTGGTATGAGACTTGCCGGAATTGAAGGTATTGTAGTTCATAAACAACAGGAAATCAGAAAAGTATTGATGGAGAAAATGGACGATAAAGAAATAGCTGTTATACTGATTACAGATAAACTAATAAAAATGGATGAAAAGTATGTGTATGACTTGAAGCTAAATGTAAAACGACCTCTAATTGTAGGAATTCCTGATCGTCATTCAACGTCTAATATATCGTTAACCATTTCACAATATGTTGAAGAAGCAATTGGCATTAAGCTTTGAAATAGCTGAAAGGAGATAGTCATAATAGCTTTATGACTGGAAATTTTATATGGAAATGGATAATCAGAAGCTACAAAAGTTCGTTGATGCAGTAAATGATGAAATAGAACAAAAAGTCAATGTGCTTTTAAATGAAGCTGAAGAAGAAAAAAATGCTATTCTTGAAAATGCTAAGGTTAAGTCTAAGGAAGCAACAGAAAAAAGACTTGCTGACAGCAAAAAAAAATGCGAGTTAAAGTATGTAAGAGATATCACTCAAAATGAAATGCAGATGAAAAGGGATGTACTTTTATACCGTGAAAAGCTTACTGATGAACTTATGGAAGACGTAAAATTACGTTTGGTTGAATTTATGTCAAACATAGATTATGTAGATTATTTAGTAAAGCTTATGCTGACATCCAATATATCTGACAATTCAGTAATTTACCTTTCATCAGAAGATATTAAGTATTCTGCAAAATTAAACAAAGCAATTAAAGCTGATAACATTACTTTTGAAGTCGATTCAAATATTAAAATTGGTGGATTATCCATATATAATAAGGAAAAAGAAACAATTGTAAACAAAACTTTTGATCTTTTACTTGAAGAGCAGAAGCAAAAATTCATTAATATGAATGCTTTTGCACAATAATAATTATTAGCGAATTTGCTCTGCGAATATATAGGAGGAACAACCTTGAATACTGTTTTTTCAATTAACGGACCGGTTGTTAAAGTAAGAGATACTAAAGATTTTTCTATGCTTGAGATGGTATATGTCGGTGTAAAAAAATTGATAGGTGAAGTAATTGGTATAACTGATAAGGAAACAACGATACAGGTTTATGAAACTACAACAGGATTAAAACCTGGTGAACCTGTAGAACCTACTCATATGCCAATGTCTGCAACTCTGGGACCGGGTATAATATCAAATATTTTTGACGGTATCGAAAGGCCGTTAATGCAAATTCAAATGATAAGCGGTGACTTTATCTCTGAAGGAGCAAATGTTTCTGCACTTGATACTAATAAGAAATATCAGGTTAGTGTTAAAACAGCTGTCGGAGATAAAATAGTTGGCGGAGATATTTATGCTACCTGCCCAGAAACACCGGTAATAGAACATAGGTGTATGCTTTCTCCGATTTTAAGTGGTGAGGTTGTATGGACTGCTGAAAACGGTGAATATACTATAAATGACAAGATAATTCAGATAAAAACTGAATTCGGTGATATTGTAGATATTACATTGTGTCAGAGATGGCCAATTAAGCAGTCACGTCCTTTTAAAGAAAGAATGCCAATAACAAAGCCTCTTATTACAGGACAGAGGGTTATCGACACAATTCTTCCGATTGCTAAGGGTGGTACTGCTGCTGTTCCAGGCGGTTTTGGTACTGGTAAAACAATGACTCAGCACCAGCTCGCAAAATGGTGTGATGCTGATATAATAGTATATATTGGCTGCGGTGAGCGTGGAAATGAGATGACTCAGGTATTAAAGGAATTTTCACAGCTTATTGACCCTAGAACAGGAAATGCACTTACTGACAGAACAGTCCTGATTGCAAATACATCAAACATGCCTGTTGCTGCCCGTGAAGCTTCAATTTATACAGGTATTACACTTGCAGAGTATTATCGTGATATGGGTTATCATATAGCTATAATGGCTGACTCAACTTCACGTTGGGCGGAAGCTTTGAGAGAAATCAGCGGACGACTTGAAGAAATGCCTGCTGAAGAAGGTTTCCCTGCATATCTTCCTTCAAGAATTTCGGAATTCTATGAAAGAGCCGGATATGTCAGAAATCTAAATGGTTCAGAAGGTTCGGTATCAATCATTGGTGCTGTTTCTCCGCAGGGTTCTGACTTCTCAGAGCCTGTTACACAGAACACAAAAAGATTTGTTCGTTGTTTCTGGGCTTTGGATAAATCCCTTGCATATGCAAGACACTATCCTGCAATCAACTGGAATGACAGTTATTCTGAATATGTTGATGATCTGACTAATTACTATGAGGAAACAATAGGTCATGAATTTTTGGATAACAGACAGAAGATTTCAAATATTCTTATTGAAGAAAACAAGCTTATGGAAATTGTTAAGCTTATCGGTTCTGATGTTCTTCCAGATGAACAGAAGCTTATAATAGAAATTGCCAGAGTTGTAAGAGTTGGATTTTTGCAGCAGAATGCTTATCATAAGGATGATACTTATGTTCCGCTTGAAAAACAAAATATGATGATGAATTCTATACTCCATTTTTACAAATGTTGTATTAATGCAATTTCAACTGGAGTTAGTGTTTCAGATCTCTTAAATACTGGCTTGTTTGAAAAAGTAATTAAAGTAAAATATGATATTCCAAATGATCATCTTGAAAAGTTTACTTTGCTGAATGTAGAAATTGAACAAGGTATAAAAGAACTAAGCAAAAAATTATAATGGATGTCTTAGTGTGAAAAATACTTTTTACACAGCTATTTATTTAATTCTGCAAATAACAGATTAGAATTATTTATTCTTAAAACCAAAATAAATAGCAAAAGAGGGAATGGAGATTAATATGAGCTTACAATATGTAGGATTAAAAGAGATAAACGGACCTCTTGTTGTTATTGATAACGTTGAAGACGTTTCTTTTGATGAGGTTGTTGAAATAAGACTTGAAGATGGAACAAACAGAATTGGCCGTGTCGTTGAAATTCAAGGACATAAGGTTGTTCTTCAGGTATTTGAGGGAACAAAAACACTAAGTCTTAAAAATACAAAAACACGTTTTCTTGGACATCCTATGGAAATGCCATTGTCAATTGACTTACTTGGAAGAGTATTCAATGGAGCAGGCAAACCAATCGATGGGTTAGGTGAAATCTTTGCCGAAAAAACTGCTGATATAAATGGTAAACCAATAAATCCTGTTTCAAGATCATACCCTAGAAACTATATCAATACCGGAATTTCTTCTATTGATGCTCTTATGACACTTATCAGGGGACAAAAGCTTCCAATATTCTCAGGTTCGGGTCTTTCACATAACAAACTTGCAGTTCAGATTGTACGTCAGGCAGAAATTGCAGGAGAAAATAATCAGGAGTTTGCTGTTGTATTTGCTGCAATGGGTGTTAAAAATGACGTTGCTGATTACTTCAGAAGAAGCTTTGAAGAAAGTGGAGTACTTCAAAAGGTTGTTATGTTCCTTAACCTTTCTAATGATCCTATTATTGAGAGAATTCTGACACCTAGATGTGCTCTTACTGTTGCTGAATATCTTGCTTTTGAAAAGCATATGCATATTCTTGTTATTATGACTGATATGACCTCTTATGCAGAAGCTGTCCGTGAATTCTCATCATCAAAGGGTGAAATTCCTGGAAGAAAGGGTTATCCAGGATACTTGTATTCTGACCTTGCATCTCTTTATGAAAGAGCTGGAATCATTGAAGGCTGTGAAGGTTCTGTTACTCAAGTGCCAATACTTACAATGCCAAATGATGATATTACACATCCGGTACCTGACCTTACAGGTTATATTACTGAAGGTCAGATAGTTCTTGACAGATCACTTGATCAGACAGGAATATATCCTCCAATATCTGTTCTTCCTTCATTGTCAAGATTGATGAAGGACGGAATAGGTGAGGGCTATACAAGAAGTGATCATGCTGACGTTTCAAACCAGTTGTTTGCAGCATATGCAAAGGTACAGGATGCCAGAGCATTAGCCTCTGTTATCGGTGAAGATGAATTGTCGGACATTGATAAGGCATTTATTAGATTTGGCAAAATGTTTGAAAAGTATTTTATCTCTCAAAAAGCAGATGAAAACAGATCTATAGATGAAACACTGGATCTTGGCTGGGATCTTCTTTCACTTCTTCCTTTGTCTGCTCTGGACAGAGTTGATGAAAATCTTCTTAAACAAAAATATAATCCTAAAAACGCTGAAAAATTTGCATGAGTGAGGTGAGGAGCTTATGGCAACTCAGATTTTCCCGACAAAGGGCAACTTAATTAATACCAAGAAATCTTTGCAATTAGCAAAACTTGGTTACGAGCTCCTTGACAGAAAAAGAAATATTCTTATAAGAGAACTCATGCAACTTATTGATACTGCAAAGGAAATCAGAGGAACGATTGAACAAACTTATACTGAAGCTTATTCTGCCTTGCAAAAAGCTAACATTACAATGGGTATTGTTAATGATATAGCAGAAGCTATGACTATTGAGAATAGTCTTAAGATAAGTCACAGAAGTGTAATGGGTTGTGAAATTCCTCAGATTTCTATTGATACTGAGCGATTATCTCTGGATTATGGTTTTCAGCATACTGATTCAAATTTTGATACAGCTGTAATAAACTTTTATAGGGTTAAGCATATGACGGTAAAACTTGCAGAAGTTGAAAACAGCGTTTACAGATTAGCAATTGCCATTAAAAAAACACAAACTAGGGCTAATGCATTAAAAAACATTGTTATTCCGAGATATGAGAATATTGTAAAGTTTATTTCTAACAGTCTTGAGGAAAAGGAAAGAGAAGATTTCTCCAGAATGAAGGTTATAAAAGCTCAAAAGCAATTGCAAAATAATTTATAATTGTATGTTAATAATAACTGCTGATACCTCTTCAGGAAGTATCAGCAGTTATTTTAGAATCAGAGACGAATATCATTTACTCTTTCTCTTGCAAGAGCAGCATTATCTTCTTCTTTATTAATAACACTACCGTCAGAAAGTGTTATATTATCTGTAATTATATTAGTATAAAACCTATTCATAATGAGATGTGGGTTATTACCTTGATTTCTTTTATCCTTATCATTATTGTTCAAATTATCATCTCCTTATAAATATGCCTTTAAGTTATCAAGATATTTCTGCTCATCAGTTAAGAGCTTTGTTGCTTCTTGTATTATTTTTGGGGAAGCATCTGATGCAGCATTCAATGCTTTATTTATGCTGATGATTCCCATGTTTGTTCCCTTGATCATTATTTCTGCAATATGCTGTGTTGATGAATCTTTTATGCAATTAAGTTTAATTCCTGTTGTAGCCATTGTTTTTGAAAAACCGCTTATATCAGTAGGCTTTTCATTCATTGCGATCATTTGTTGTGTAATTGTTGATGCTTGTTGCTTATAAGTGTTTAACTGTTTTTTTAATTCTGTTTTAAGTCCTGTATCTTTTACTTCTTTTATGACTTTTTTTAAGGAGGTTTGTCCCATTGATGCATTCTGATATAAAGAATTTAATAAATTGGTTTGAGAATTCATTTATAAACATCCTTCTTTCCTAATAAATATTTTTGAGAAATATATGATTCTGTGTATTTAGTATTTACTTAAAGCAAAAGTTTATTTATGGTATTTTATTGAGTTTTGTATTTATATGAGTTATAATAAGATAGAAAGAAAAATATTTATAACTCAGAGTTTTTTGCTTTTTAAACTGCCGTTCCAAATTTTTCTTTTCAAAACTTTACAAGACATCATAGCATGGTCATAATATGATAAATTTTATATGAAGACAAGTAGCATATAATGATTGTCCCTGACATAATTATTAGTGTAATGCTAACATTTATGAAATGGGGCTGTTAATATGACAAAAAAAAGATTTTTAAGGAGTATTATTTTCTCTGCTGCTATTATTGTACTTGGAGTGGGAGCTGCATTATATGCAAAAATAAATATTAATAAAACTATTATGACGGATGCAAATGCAAACAATAAGAAAATAATTGTTCTCGATGCAGGTCATGGAGGTCTAGATGGAGGATGTTCGACTGCAGACGGAAAAACTGAAAAGGTAATAAACTTAAATGTTGTTCTTACAACAAAAGATATGCTAAATTTTTTTGGATACGAAGTTGAAACAACAAGAGATAAGGATACTTCAATACATGATAAAGATGTAAAAGGCATACGAAATCAAAAAATATCAGATATGGATAACAGACTTGAAATTTTCAATATGCATCCAAATTCAGTTTGTGTATCAATTCACCAGAATACATATTCAGATCCAAGATTTAGTGGGGCGCAAATGTTTTACTCGGATTCAAACGAGAATAATCAGCGCTTTGCTACAATAATGCAGAATAAATTTGTTGAAATGATTCAGCCAGATAATAAAAGAGAAACTAAGCTTTGCGGAAGTGAGCTGTTTTTGTGTTATTACTGCAGTAACCCAACAGTTATGATAGAATGTGGATTTTTGTCAAATCCAGATGAAGCTGCAAGGCTGACTTCGGAAGAATATCAGCAGAAGGTTGCATTTACAGTATTTTCTGGCATTTCAGAATTTTTGCAGGAATAATAAATTGGAGGATAAAAAGTGGGGAAAGTAAAAACAGTATATGTTTGTCGTGAATGCGGATATGAAAGTGCAAAATGGAACGGTAAATGTCCCTCTTGTGGAGAATGGAATACACTTGAAGAAGAAATAAGCACACCTAAATCTTCAAAATCTGCATCGTCTGCTTTGAAAAGCTCTGGATTGTCTGAAAAAATAATGAAGCTGTCGGATTTAAACTATTCTGATGATATAAGATATTCTACAGGTCTTAATGAACTTGACAGAGTTCTTGGCGGCGGATTGGTAAAGGGTTCACTTGTACTTCTCGGTGGTGAACCTGGTATAGGAAAATCTACATTGCTACTTCAGATATGTCAGTATCTTGGAGAAAATTATTCTATTCTATATATTTCAGGAGAAGAAAGTACCAGACAGATTAAAATAAGAGCCGAACGACTTGGAGTATCGACAGAGAATTTGTATTTACTTTCTGCAACAGATGCTCAGTCAGCTGTTGATACTATTTCTTCAAACAAACCTGATATAGCAATAATTGATTCCATACAGACGATGTGTATTAATGAGATAAGCTCAAGTGCAGGAAGCATAACTCAGGTAAGAGAATGTACAAATCTATTTATGCATTGTGCAAAATCTGAAGAAATTCCTATATTTCTTGTAGGTCATGTAAACAAAGATGGTGCAATAGCAGGACCTAAAGTAATGGAACATATTGTTGATACAGTTTTGTTTTTTGAGGGTGAACGTAATTTAAGCTACAGAATATTGAGAACTGTAAAAAACAGATATGGCTCAACAAATGAAATAGGCGTTTTTGAAATGGTAGACAAAGGCCTTAATGAAGTTGAAAATCCTTCAGAAATGCTTATCAGTGGAAGACCACATGGAGTTTCAGGAAGCTGTGTTGCATGTATAATGGAGGGCAGCCGACCAATTTTGGCTGAGGTTCAGGCTCTTGTTACAAAGAGCAGTATTACAACACCGAGAAGAATGGCAAAAGGATTTGACTTCAATAGGATGGCTATTATTATAGCGGTTCTGGAGAAAAGAGTAGGTTTGTTTTTTGGAACCCTTGACGTCTACATAAATGTTGTTGGTGGTTTAAGACTTGATGAACCTGCTGCTGATTTATCTGTTGCACTTTCTTTATACAGTGCATTAATGGATAAACCAATTGATGAAAAATTCATTGCTTTTGGCGAAATTGGTCTTGGAGGAGAAATAAGAAGTATAACACATACTTCTCAGAGAATTAAGGAAGCGGAGCGTCTTGGCTTTACAAAGTGTTTTGTTCCAAAACAGTCTTTAAAAAGCATTAATCTTTCAGAATATTCAATTGAAGTTGTTCCGGTTACGTCGCTTAAACAAGCTTTCTATCTTCTTAATAACAAAGAGAATACTGATTAATCAATTTAATAAGATAAAATGAAATACCATACCTGTTCGGGTATGGTATTTTTAAATTCTATTCGTATCTGAGTGCGTCTACTGGTTTTAAAGAAGCGGCTCTGTAAGCAGGATATACTCCGAAAACAGCACCTGTGATAATAGAGAAGATAATTACGCTTATACACATTTTTGTGTCAATAATCGGAGTAATATTAAGCACAAGGCACGAGGCAAGAGACATTAATAAGCCTGCGCTTAACCCTAACCCAGCCCCTAATATTGTTATAAGAATTGACTCCATAAGAAACTCAGACATAATGTTTATGTTTGTTGCACCTATGGATTTTTTTATGCCTACTTCACGTGTTCTTTCGTTTACCGAAACCAACATTACTGTCATAATAGAAATTCCTGAAACAATAAGACTTATAGCTGCAACGGCAGATAATGCAACTGATGCAGTATTCATAATATTATCCATTTTTTCTTTCTGTTTAACTAGATTTTCCACAGTTACAGTTTCAACATTATCCTGTGACTCAATAATTCTTTCTATTTTTCTGCTGATTTCTTCGCTGTCATCCGAAGATTTAAGCTTTACAGTAATCTGATCATAAGAATCAATAAAATATGCACTTTGAAATGTGGAGTATGGGATATATACAAAATCAGGAATAAACTGACCAAGCATATTTTGCAGGAGGTTTACTCCGTTCTTTACAACTCCTACTACTTCAAATTCCTGATTTGTTCCGTTCATAGCAACCTGTATTTTCTTACCAACTATGTTAGAGCGGTTATAACTTGATATAGCAATTGATTCATCTATTACGCATACATTTTTATTTGCAATAATATCACCCTTGTTAATTAACCTGCCATGAATTACAGATAAATCTATGACTTCATTAGCGTCTTCATTTACTCCCCATATCATACAGTCATACGATTTATCCAGAATCTCACTGGTTGAAAATCTGCTTATCAAGGGCATGGCATTTTTTACATTTTCAATATTCTGAATAGATTCAAGCTGTTCTTGTTTCAATGCTGTTATGCCGTTTGAATAAGCTGATACAACAAGGCTTTCCATACCCATACCTGTAAGTTCATTGTTAATTTCATTTTTCCCAATAGACCCGATTGTAGTTACTATTACAATAGACATAACTCCGACAGCAATTCCAATAATGGTCAGTGATGCTCTCAGTTTATTTCTGAAAAGACATCTGAATCCTTTTGTAAGGTAATCTATCATATAAAAACTCCATATTGTTAATTTATTTTTACAGGCTTTCCTTCTTCAATTGACTCGTTTGATTCAAGTAAAGTATCATCTTCTGACAAACCACTTTTTATTTCAATTCCTTCTCCAAGCTCCATTCCAGTTTTAATGTCTTTTCTGACTGCTACACCACTACTCAATACATATACAAATTCACCGCTGTTATCCTGATTGACAGCTTCATATGGTATAATGTTTACAGAACATGGATCTGAAGTCAGAATTTTAACATTAGCAGTATATCCTGACTTAATATAATCATCTTCATCTGTTATTTTAACATTAACTATAACAACAGTTTCTTCAATTGCTCCTATATATTGTTTAGAAGCACACGAGGCTATGTTATCGACAACTCCTGAATATGTTCTGTTCGGAAAAGCAGTTCCTGTTATTTCAGCAGACTGGCCTATGCATACCTTACTGATATCTTTTTCATTTACGAATATTTTAACAAAGGATTTGTCACCAACTATTTTCAGAATTTCTCCTTCTGCAGTAACATAATCTGTGTGTGTTATTGTCTGAACTTTTGATGTATTTACTGTTGGAAAACTATCGAAAACAATATTTGGGATAACAAAAGCACTTATTGTCAGTATTAAAGTCATTGAAATAGTAACTAGATATTTTCTCACAAATTCTCACCTCATACATTTTTTATTATTGTTGCAAATAAATATAAATTTATTACCCAAATTAACAAACATACGCTGTAAAATTTATCTAGGATTTATATTATAATAAGTTTATCTTGCGTTATAACTAAAAAATGAGGGTACATAACCTTGTGGTCAGTACCCTCATAATATTTACATATTTACTTCAATAATATATAGGTTGAATCTGGTTGCCATACAGGGCGGCAAATATTGTTTCAGGCAGTTTATTAAAATCTGCAATTGCTGAACGAGGTTTGTTTTTTGTGTCATCCTGTTTCATAGGTGTAAAATAAAAGTTTCTGTAATTCATTACTATGCCAATATTTTTTGCACATCCTGCAAGTGCATCATTTGTAGCAATAGCAATAACAACTGGTTTTGAGTTTCTTATGTGAGACTTGACAGCCATTGTTACAGGGGTATCTACAATTCCATATGCTATTTTTGCAAGAGTGTTTCCAGTGCAGGGACAGACAACAACTACATCAAACATATTCTTGGGTCCAATTGGTTCAGCGTCCTCTATTGTTGTAATTGCGGAGCAAAGACATATTTCCTCCAGCCGTCTCTTATTATCTTCTGCTTTGCCGAATCTGGTATCAATCCCGCAAGCATTAAATGACATTATAGGTGTAAGTACTGCACCGCTGTCAGCAAGTTTTTCAGCCTGCAAAAATGACTTTTCAAATGTACAAAATGAACCGCAAACCGCATATCCTATTTTGACTCCCTGCAGTTCCGGTAAATATATATCAAAGTTCATTGAAATCACCTCTTTCAGTTAAAATGTTAATTACAGTAGAGGCGATAATGTGTCCCGAAGTTATAGGAGCAACTTTTCCCGGAAGTGATAATGCCCAGATAGTTCTTACACCAAGTCTGCTGGCTGTATCAAAATCAACACCGCCAGGTTTTGATGCTAAATCAATAACAAGGCAGTTTTTATTTAATTTTTTTAATCGTTTCTCATCTAAAATAACAGCAGGTACTGTATTAAAAACTATGTTGTATTTTTCCATATCGTCATCAATACTGTTTATATGTATACTTCTGCATCCCAATATATTTCCCCATGCTATATCCTGGTATTTCCTTGATACAACAGTAATATCAGTTTCAAATCCATTTAATATTTTAATAAGGACCTTTGAAATTCTTCCCATTCCGGTAATCAGTATTTTTTGTCTGAATAGGGTAGTAGGGAGTTCTTCCATTGCTATCTGAATAGCCCCTTCTGCAGTTGCAACAGCATTCATTACTGCAAATTCCTCTCGTTCAGCATAGTCATGAACATGAAGTCCTCTTGATAAGTACATATCACTAATTTCTTTTGAAAGCCTTCCAGCGAATATTACACCGTCTTCTTTAATAATTGAAATTATCAGTTCAAGAGGTATGCTCTGTTTGCAGTACGGCGTATTGATAAGAACACCATCATTACTGGCAGGTAATGGTAAAATAACATAGTCAAATCTTTCACTAATTGAAGTTATATTGTCAATTACATTTATTTTAGAAGAAGTAAGTATGTTTTTATCAAATCCAATAGCATACACTCTGTTTTTTTCTGCAAGATATTCTGCAAGTGAAACATATCGCAGGTCACCGCCTACAATAAGAAATGTTTTAAGCATAGAATACATTCCCTTCTCGTTCCTTAAAATATAGTTACTATACAAGGGATTTTCTGATTAGTATTCAGATATCACAATAAACACAATTATCTGTTGTAATCAGTATTTCTTTAATATAGTATGAGTTTAGTCAATAAGTTGTGAATTGGTTTATAATTAAATGCAACATGTAATTTAAACAATAAATAAATACTTACTTGCAAAAAGCAATAAAATATTATATAATATAATATGTGTTACTATAAGTATCATAAAAAAATTATAACTAATGTTTATATATAAGCTTTGGAGGTTTTTATGAAGGCAGATATAAAGCAAACTACTAACATTATTTTGCCGACTGTTGTATTACGTGGACTTGTTGTATTTCCAGGTGTAGTCATTCATTTCGATGTTTCAAGAGAACAATCTGTTGCTGCTCTTAATGCTGCATATAATGATAATAAATTGATTTTTTTGACAGCCCAAAAAGATATTATTATGGATAATCCATCAGAAAAAGACATTTATAAAACCGGCGTAATTGCTCAGATAAGGCAAATACTTAAAACTCCTGACAATATAACAAGGGTTTTGGTTGAAGGAATTAGCAAAGCAAAAATTACAAGTGTTCTTCAAAGTGATCCATATTTTATTTCATCATTAAGGAAATTGCCTGATTCCAGAAATATAAAGCAAGATTCTCAGGAAACAGCAGGACTTGTCAGAGCGTTAAAGGATACATTTAAGCAATATTGTCTTAACATGCCAAGAATGCCGAAGGAATTGATTGGTTCAGTAATAAATGAAAATGATCCTAAGGTTTTGTTTGAAGCAATTACATTTAATGTTCCTTTGCCTCTTGAAGATAAGCAGATGCTGCTTGAAACCAATGGTCTTATTTCAAGACTGAGTATGCTCATTGCAATGCTGTCAAAAGAAGTAGCAGTATTGGATATTGAACATAATATCCAGGAAAAGGTTAAAGAACAGATTGATAACGGACAGCGTGAATACTATCTTCGTGAGCAGATGAAGGTTATTGCTAATCAGCTTGGTGAAGATGATAACAATCAAGATGAAATATACAATTATATAGAGAGAATAGAAGAACTTCATCTTTCTGATGAAATTACAGAAAAACTACTTCGTGAAACTGATCGCCTTTCAAAGATGTCTCCTTCATCACAGGAAGCGTTTGTAGTTAGAAATTATCTTGATACCTGTCTTGAACTTCCGTGGAATATATCTACAAAGGATAAGGTTGATATTAATAAAGCAAAGAGTATCCTTGATAAGGATCATTATGGTCTTGATAAGGTTAAGGACAGAATTCTTGAAACTATTGCTGTAAGAGCTTTGAAACCTGATATAAAAGGTCAGATTCTTTGCTTAGTCGGACCTCCCGGTATTGGTAAGACTTCTATTGGTAAGTCAATTGCAAAGGCACTCGGAAAGAAGTACGCCAGAGTATCATTAGGCGGAGTTAAGGATGAGGCTGAAATAAGAGGACACAGAAAAACTTACATAGGATCAATGCCTGGACGTATCATCAATGCCGTTAAATCAGCTGGCAGTAATAATCCACTGATTCTTCTTGATGAAATTGATAAAATGGCAAATGATATGAGGGGAGACCCTTCGTCTGCAATGCTTGAGGTACTTGACAGTGAGCAGAATTCTGATTTTCATGACCATTATATTGAAATTCCATTTGACTTGAGCAAAGTTTTGTTTGTGACAACTGCAAATACAACGCAGACTATAGAAACTCCATTGCTTGACAGAATGGAAGTTATTGAGCTTACAAGCTATACAAGAGAAGAAAAGTTCCATATTGCCAAAGAACATCTTGTCCCTAAACAATTGAAAGCAAACGGATTAAAGGGGACTATGCTTAGATTTACCGATACTGGTATATATTCGTTGATTGATTACTATACAAAAGAAGCAGGAGTAAGATCTCTTGAGAGAAAAATTGCTTCAGTGTGCAGAAAAGCAGCAAAGGTTATTGTTTCAGGTGAAAAGAAGAGAATTATCCTTGATAATGCTAATCTCTCCGAATTCCTCGGGGCAAAGAAATATATTGATGATGAGTACAGCAAAAAGGATGAAGTCGGCATAGTAAACGGACTTGCCTGGACATCTGTTGGCGGAGTTATAATGCCTCTTGAAGTAATAATACTTGATGGAAAGGGAACTATAGAAACAACTGGTTCTCTTGGGGATGTTATGAAGGAAAGTGCAAAGATAGCTGTCAGTTATGTTCGTTCTGTTGCATCAAAGTATAATATTCAGAAGGATTTTTATAAAGAAAAGGATATTCATATTCATGCTCCTGAAGGTGCAACTCCTAAGGATGGGCCTTCTGCTGGTGTTACAATGACTACAGCTCTTGTTTCTGCACTTTCAGGTATTCCTGTAAATCACAAAATTGCTATGACAGGTGAAATTACTTTACATGGTAAAGTCCTTCCAATAGGAGGACTAAAGGAAAAGACTATGGCAGCATATAAGGCTGGCATGGAAACTGTTATTATTCCTGCTGAAAACAAGGGTGACCTTGAAGAAGTTGACGATGTAGTTAAAAATTCGATGAATTTTGTATTTGCTGAAACATTAAGTGAAGTGCTTGATACTGCGCTAATTAAAACAGAATTGAACTTTGGCGGTTCATATTCAAGTAAAAAAACAGAAAATAACGTTAAGCAGGAAGTTACAGTCTCATAATTAAGTAAGAAGGGTAAACAACAAATGAACTTTAACAAGGCTGAATTTTTTAAATCATATGGTACCTTCAAGCAGATTCCGCCGTGTGACAGAAACGAATTTGCATTTTCTGGCAGATCAAATGTAGGAAAATCTTCACTTATTAATAAAATATTCAACAGAAAAGCACTTGCAAGAGTATCTTCTGTTCCTGGTAAAACTGCAACAATAAACTTTTATGCTGTTGATAATTGTTATTTTGTTGACTTGCCGGGATATGGCTATGCTAAAATTTCCAAAAGTGATAAGGAAAGATGGTCTGGACTTATTGAAGGTTACCTTATGTCAGAAAGAGAAATCGGATTAATATTTCAGCTTGTTGACATTAGACATGCACCTTCTAACGATGACATACATATGATAAATTTTATGATTGACAGTGAGTTGCCTTTTATTATAATATTTACTAAAGCAGATAAGCTTACAAAAAATCAGCGAATTGAACGCATGGCGGGTTTTAATAAAGAAATTCCATGTTTTGATCAGATCAAGCATATTGAATTCTCTGCTATGACTGGAGAAGGCGTTGATGAGATAAAATCAATAATAGAAGACTATAACGAAGAAAACAGATAGGAGAAATATTATGTTTGTATCAGAAAATTTAAGCGTTAACAATTCAGGACATTTAACTATTGGCGGTGTTGATACAATAGAACTTGCAAAAAAGTATCATACACCCCTGTATGTTATGGATGAAGATTTAATAAGAGATAACTGCAGAAGATTTAGGAAATCAATCGACAACTATTATAATGGTGCAGGTTTAGTTTGTTATGCAAGTAAAGCATTTTGCTGTAAAGCTATGTGTAACATAATGAAAGAAGAAGGAATGGGCATTGATGTTGTTTCAGAAGGTGAACTTTTTACAGCATTAAGTGTTGATTTTCCTGCTGAAAGAATATGCTTTCATGGGAATAATAAGACAGATGAAGAATTAACACTTGCCGTTAAGAATAATGTTGGCAGAATAATTGTTGATAATATTTTTGAACTTGACAGGCTTGATAGTATTGCTGGTGAGCTTGATAAAAAAGTAAATATAATGTTCAGAATTAAGCCTGGAATTGATGCTCATACTCATGATTTTGTGAAGACAGGCCAGATAGATAGCAAATTTGGTTTTGCACTCGAAACTGGCGAAGCTTTTGATGCAGTAAAGTATGCAATTTCTCTTGATAATGTTTTATTTGTCGGAGCACATTGTCATATAGGCAGTCAGATTTTTGACATAGACCCTTTTGTTCATGCTGCTGAAGTAATGCTTACATTTATTGCTAAGGTTAAAAATGAGCTTTCTTATGATATAAAAGAGCTTAATCTAGGTGGTGGCTTTGGAATAAAGTACACAAATGAAGATACACCTACTGCATATGAAAAATATATGGAAAACGTGTCTGTAAAGGTTAAAGAAACTTGTGCAAAGCTTAATATCAATCAGCCATTTATACTTATTGAGCCAGGACGTTCTATTGCTGCTCCTGCTGGTATAACTCTTTATACAGTAGGCGGCAAGAAAGAAATTCCTCATATACGCACTTATGTGTCAATTGATGGAGGAATGTGCGATAACCCAAGATATGCTCTTTATAAATCTAAATATGATGTACTAGTTGCTAACAAGGCAGCGGAAGAAAAAAATACTGTAGTAACTTTAGCAGGTAAATGCTGTGAAAGTGGAGATCTGATTGGTGAAGGTATGCAAATTCAGGATTCAAATCCGGGTGACGTTATTGCTGTTCTTGCTACAGGTGCATACAATTATTCTATGGCATCCAATTACAACAGAAATCCAAGGCCTGCAGTTGTTATGGTCAGGGAAGGAAAAGACAGAATAGTCGTTAAAAGAGAAACACTCAATGATATAATACAGAATGACCTTTTATAAAAAATCATTAGCATTAAAAATATTAAAAAATAATATTTGATTATATTATTGTGAGGAGTATCATAAAATGAATAGTAAATTAAAGGATTCTAATCTTGATGATCTTTTTGAGGCAATTTTATGTTTAAAGACTAATGAGGAGTGTTATGCTTTCTTTGAAGATTTATGTACTGTTCTGGAACTTAAATCTCTTTCACAGCGTATGCAGGTTGCAAAGATGCTTAACGAAAAGCATGTTTACAGCGATATAGTTAACAAAACCGGTGCAAGTACAGCAACAATCAGCCGTGTAAACAGAACATTGAACTATGGCTCTGATGGTTATGAGCTTGTTTTCAAAAGAATGAAGGAAAATAAGAATAATGAGTAATTATGATATCTTTTCAGGATATTATGATGATCTGACTCTTAATATTTCATATAGTGACAGAGCTGATTATTTTAACAAGCTTATTGAAAAGCATGGTGGAGTAAAAGGAATATTACTTGACCTTGCATGCGGGACAGGAAGCCTTTCGGAAGAAATGAGCAAAATCGGATATGATGTCATTGGTGTTGATTATTCATATGAGATGCTCTCTGTAGCAATGGACAAAAAGATTGAAAGCGGCAGAATTATTCAGTATATATGTCAGGATATGACGGAACTTGATTTGTATGGTACTGTTGATGTAACGATATGTGCTCTTGACAGCTTGAATCATCTTGACAGTGTTGATAGTATTGTCAAAACTGTGAAAAGGGTTAAGTTGTTTACAAATCCACATGGTCTGTTTATATTTGATATAAATACGCCATATAAGCATAAAGAGATACTTGGAAATAATACTTTTGTTTATGATACTGATTCAGTTTTTTGCGTTTGGCAGAACAGTTTCTCTGAAGATAAAGATAACAGGGTAGATATTTCACTGGACTTTTTTAAGGATGTGGGGCATAATATGTTTTCAAGAAAAAGTGAAGATTTTTCTGAAATAGCTCCTGAAATTTCTGTGTGGAAAAGCATTCTGTTGAATGCTGGATTTACTATTGAAGCTGTTTACGACTATGATACATTTAATGAACCAAAAGAAAAAAGTGAAAAAGTTGTTTTCGTTGCCAAAACATAAAGGGGAATAAAAATAAATGTCTGAAATAATAAGAGCTATTTCAGCTGATGCCTCAGTAATAGCATATGCTGTAGATGCAACCGAAATAGTATCTGAGATTGAGAGAATTCATAAAACATCAGCTGTTGTTACTGCGGCTTTAGGAAGATTATCTATTGCTGCATCACTTATTGGCTGTGGTTTAAAAGGTGATAAGGAATCTGTTACATTGCGTTTTGATGGAAAAGGACCTACAGGTATACTTATTGCCGTTGCTGATTGTTATGGAAATGTAAAATCATATGTCAGCAATCCTGTTGTTGAGATACCTCTTAATAAATATGGAAAGCTTGATGTAACTGGAGCTGTAGGTAACAATGGTACTTTATCAGTTGTCAAAGACCTTGGACTTAAAGAACCATATATTGGTCAGGTTCCGATTGCATCAGGAGAAATTGCCGAGGATATTGCAAGTTATTTTGCAGTAAGTGAACAGATACCAACAGTATGCGGACTTGGTGTACTGGTAAATCCTGACCTCACTGTAAAAGCAGCAGGCGGATACATTATTCAGCTATTGCCTTTTGCTGATGAATCATGCATAGATATATTAGAAAAGAATATTAATAGTCTACCGTCAGTTACAGAAATGCTTACTTCAGGAATGACAAATGAAGATATTGCACTAAAAGTTCTGGATGGATTGAATCCTAATGTTCTTGATAGATCAGAAGCTGCATATAAATGTGATTGTAGCAAGGAAAGAGTTGAACGGGCATTAATAAGCCTTGGACGAGAAGAATTGACTAATATGGCAGAAGAACAGGATAAAACAGAAGTATGCTGTCATTTCTGTGATAAAAAATATTGTTTTACTAAGGATGAATTATTAGAACTTAAAAGAAGGTAAAAGACATGAATGATAATACAACAGCGCATTTTGCAGAAGAATATAATGAAAAAGTAATTAAAACTATACCATATTATTCAGAATTCTATAAGCAGATTATTGATATTGTCAGGGCTTCTGGAAAGAAAGATATAGTATGGCTTGACGAGGGATGTGGTACTGGGAAAATGTCTCTTGAAGTCAGAAAGTCTGACCTTGATATTAAAAAAATAATTTCATGTGATATTTCTGAAAAAATGCTTGATATTGCAAAAAATACTTGTATAAATAGTGAAGATCAGTTTATTGAAAAATCTGTTCTGAATGCAGAATACAATGAAAGCTTTGATGTTGTAACTACTGTACAGGTTAATCATTATTTTAATAACAGTGACAGAATAAAATCTGTAACAAATTGTTATAACGCTCTAAAAACTGGTGGATTGTATTTTACTTTTGAAAATATTGCTCCTGCATCTAATGAAGGTGTAAATCTGTTTTTAAAGAGATGGAAAAACTTTCAGGTTAATTGCGGCAAATCAGAAGAAGAAAGCGGTCAACATATTGCAAGATATGGTAAGGAATATTTCCCTATCAGTATTTCAGAACATCTAAAAGTTCTTGAATTGTGTGGATTTAAGGCAGTTGAGGTAATTTGGACATCATATATGCAGGCTGGCTATTTAGGAATTAAATAAAAATTTTCAAAAACGCTTGACAAAAGACAAGTTACAGTATATAATGAATAAGTCGTTTGACGATGGTGTTTTGGGAGCATAGCTCAGCTGGGAGAGCATCTGCCTTACAAGCAGAGGGTCATAGGTTCGAGCCCTATTGTTCCCACCAAATCAATTACTAAGAACTTTCGCATTCTATATTCTAGAATGCGAAATGTTTCTAAGTATCAATGGCCTGGTAGTTCAGTTGGTTAGAACGCCGCCCTGTCACGGCGGAGGTCGTGGGTTCGAGTCCCATCCAGGTCGCCATTTGCGGATTTAGCTCATCTGGTAGAGCGCCACCTTGCCAAGGTGGAGGTAGCGAGTTCGAGCCTCGTAATCCGCTCCAGCGGCGCTATAGCCAAGTGGTAAGGCGTGGGTCTGCAACACCCTGATCCCCAGTTCAAATCTGGGTGGCGCCTCCAAAGAAGAGTTCTTAATGCATTTGCTTAGGAACTCTTTTTTATTATATAAACACATATTAAAATAAAGTTAATTTATATAAAATATGGTTGAAAAATGTTTTAAATGATAGTATAATTAAAAAGATATATTTTATCTTAAAGGAGAATGTTTATGTACGGAGATTATATGGATACTATAGGCTTTGTAGCTGCATCTGATCCTGAAGTTGGAGATGCAATGCAGAAGGAAATTAAAAGACAGCGTAGAAACCTTGAATTAATTGCTAGTGAAAACCTCGTTTCACCTGCTGTTATGGCTGCTATGGGTTCAGTTCTTACAAACAAGTATGCTGAAGGTTATCCTGGAAAGAGATATTACGGCGGTTGTGAATGTGTTGATATAGTTGAAAACATTGCAATCGAACGTGCAAAGAAACTTTTCAATGTTGGTTTTGCAAATGTACAGGCTCATTCCGGCGCACAGGCAAATACTGCTGTATATTTTGCTCTTCTTGAACCTGGCGATACTGTTCTCGGTATGAGCCTTGCTCACGGTGGGCATCTTACACATGGTTCACCGGTAAATATGTCAGGTAAGTATTTTAATTTTATCTCCTACGGTCTCGGTGATGATGAAACAATAGATTATGATAAGATTCAGGAACTTGCTAAGGCAAACAAACCAAAGCTTATCGTTGCCGGTGCATCTGCTTACCCAAGAACAATAGATTTTGAAAGATTATCAAGTATTGCAAAGTCAGTTGGTGCTTACCTCATGGTTGATATGGCACATATTGCTGGTCTTGTTGCAGCTGGTGTGCACCCTTCTCCTGTTCCTTATGCTGATGTAGTAACTTCAACTACACATAAAACATTAAGAGGTCCAAGAGGCGGTCTTATTCTTACAAATGACGAAGAACTTGCTAAGAAGATAAACAAAGCGATTTTCCCTGGTATTCAGGGTGGTCCTTTAATGCATGTAATAGCTAGTAAGGCTGTATGTTTTGGTGAAGCATTAAAACCTGAATTTAAAGAATATGGTAAGAAAGTAGTTGCAAATGCACAGGCGCTTGCAAATGGTCTTGTTAAGAGAGGTTTTAACCTTGTTTCAGGCGGAACAGACAATCATCTTATGCTGGTTGACTTACGTCCGTTTGATATTACTGGGAAAGAGCTTGAAAAGCGTCTTGATGAAGTTTTTATAACTGTTAATAAAAATGCAATTCCTAATGATCCACAGAGCCCATTCATTACAAGCGGTGTAAGAATCGGTACTCCTGCAGTTACAAGCAGAGGCTTGGGTATTGAGGATATGGACAAGATTGCTGAGTTTATTTATCTTACTGCTAAGGATTTTGAAAACAAGGCAGATTTCATCAGAGAAGGCGTAAACGAAATTTGCGCAAAATATCCTCTTTACGAGTAAGTAATTTATTATATAAAAAGCAGACTTTATGTCTGCTTTTTTATGGGAGTATTCAGTTATGGTTAAAACAAATGCTATGAGACTTCTTTCAGCTGCTGACATTGCATTTGAAACTAAAGAATATATTGTTGATGAAAATGATCTTTCAGGCACACATATAGCTTTACAGCTTGGTCAGCCATTTGAGCAAGTATTTAAAACCCTTGTTCTTAAAGGCGAACGCACAGGGTATCTTGTGTGTTGTATTCCCGTAAATGAGGAACTAGATCTGAAAAAGGTATCAAAGGCTGCAGAAGACAAAAAATGTGATATGATACCAATGAAGGATCTTTTATCTGTTACTGGATATATACGTGGTGGCTGTTCACCAATAGGAATGAAAAAGAAATTCCCCACATTTATTGATGAAACCTGTATATTATTTGATCAGATCTGTATAAGTGCAGGTGTCAGAGGTGCTCAAATTATTATTAATCCTGAAGATCTTATAGAGTATACCGAAGCAGAAACAGCAGATATTGTTAAGTGAGGTGAGAGCCGTGAATGTGCCATTAGCTGATCGTATCAGACCAAAAACACTTGATGATGTTGTAGGTCAGAAGCATTTATTTAGTCATGGTAAGCCTTTGAGAAAAATCATTGAATCAGGCAGAATACCTAATATGATTTTCTATGGTTGTCCTGGCGTTGGGAAAACAACTGTTGCCAGAATTATAGCTGAAAATGCTCATATGAAACTTCATAAACTTAACGGAACCTCTACTTCTGTATCGGATATAAAAGAAGTAATATCCGATACAGAAACAATTGACGGTTTTAACGGTATACTATTATATCTTGACGAGATACAATATCTCAATAAAAAGCAGCAACAATCCTTACTTGAGTATATCGAGAACGGAATGATTACTCTTATAGCTTCTACCACTGAAAATCCATATTTTTGTGTTTATAACGCTATTATCAGCAGAAGTGCTGTATTTGAATTCAAGCCTGTTAAATCTGAGGAACTTATTCCTGCAATATCAAGAGCATTTAAAATAATGTCTGATGATCTGAATAAGAAAATTAAAGTTGAAAATGGTGCAGTTGAACATATAGCAAATGGATGCGGAGGAGATGTTCGAAAAGCAGTAAATATTGCAGAGCTTTGTATTTTGTCCGCTGATAACACAGAAGAATCTGTTGTTGTAACTCTTGAACTTGCCAAGGAGCTTACTCAGCGTAGTAATATGAGGTATGACAGAGATGGGGATAACCATTATGACATATTGTCTGCATTACAGAAATCTATTCGTGGTTCTGATGAAAATGCGGCTCTTCATTATGCAGCAAGGCTATTTGAGGCAGGCGATATTATATCTCTTTGCAGGAGACTGCTTATTATTTCTGCAGAAGACATAGGTCTTGCTTATCCTCAGGCAATTTCAATTGTAAAAGCATGTGTTGACAGTGCTTTACAGGTTGGGTTACCTGAAGCACGTATTCCATTGGCTGAAGCAATTATATTACTTTGCACATCACCAAAATCAAATTCTGCATGTATGGCAATGTATGCTGCTGTGGATGACCTGAAGAATGTTGAATTAGGAGACTTTCCTCGACATCTCCAGAACAAGCATTTTGATGGCGAAGGTGCAGAGATAAAAGGACAACATTATCTTTATCCTCACGATTATCCTAATCATTATGTTAAACAGCAATACCTTCCTGACCCGATAAAGGACAGGGTTTATTATAATTTTGGAGAGAATAAGACTGAACAAGCTGCATATATGTACAGAAAAAATATCAAAGGTTAAAATCAGTTCTTATGATTCGGTCTGATTCTGGCGTTGAATATACCCATTCTGAAATGTGATTGCTTTCAACGTAATACTTCATAGGCTTATTTTCCTTAACTGCATCAAAAACATCTACGATTATAAGCTTGATTTTCATTTTATCTGGAATTATTGCTTTTATGTATATGCTTGCGTGTTGACCGACTTTAACATTTTCTTTTGGTTCTGCCAATCCTGCAAGATTTGGCGCCAGCTCAACAAATATTCCATAATCCTCAACTGAGCGAACAATTCCTGAAACAGTTTCACCATAATTAAATTGGTCAGCATTTTCCTGCCAGGTTCCCAGTAACTCCTTATGAGAAAGCCATACACGTCCATTTGAAACGCTTTTTACTATTACTTTTATATCTTGATTAGCTACAAATCTATCTGATGGGTGTGAAATCCTTGATATTGAAATAGCGTCTATTGGAATTAGCGATGGTATACCACAACCGATGTCTACAAAAGCTCCAAACTGTTCAAGGTGAGTAACTTTTGCCGGTATAATATCTCCGGATTTCAAACTTTCAATATAGTTTTTCATGCATTCTTCCTGAACGCTTTTTCTGGACAAGTGTGCAGTTGTGATTCCATTTTCATCTTTTGAAATGCTAGTAACTTTGAAACAAACAGGTTTATTGACCCTTGTTATCAGTGCGATATCTTTTGTTGCACCTGAGTCAATCCCAATTGCTCCTTCTTGTCTTGGAATAATTCCCTTTGCACAAGGCAAGTCTACAATAAGGTTGTGATCATTGTCGCAGATAATAGCTTTGGATTCAAGAATTTTACCTTGTGTCATTGCTTCCTGTAATGCAAAAACCGATTTGATGTTCTGCATGTTTTCGGTAGTATTGAAAAGCATGCCTTCAGGATAATAATTTTTCATTTTGTACCTCCCATATTTTGAGATAGCACTGAATAAACATATTTTATTCAGTGCTAACAATTGAATTTACTTTTAAATCTTATGCGGAGGCAATAACTGTTATTCTATATTTTTGATATATTCCTTCCACCATGATTTATTATAAAATGATTAATAGTGTTAAAATCTTGTTTCTTGCATATTATTTCAATTGTTGCTTTGTTTATATCACCTGTTATATCACTTTGATAGCTTTTGACATTATTGTAATCATTTCTATTGTTATAAAATGTGAATGTTGGTGTTGTATTTGTTGTATTAAAATTGCTGAATAAAATTGTACGATTATTGCCAATATTATATGTGTTATTTGATTTGACATTAATAAATGTTTTATTGCTAAGGTTATGTCTAATAGTTGATGCGGTTAATTCTGCTGAATCTATAGAATCAAATTCCGCGGTTATTTTCATTTTGAGCATCCTTTCTAAGTTTTGTACATTGCAAAACAGATTTTGTATAAAATTTCAGAAGAAAAACTTGCTAATTTAAAATTTATCCTTAATAATAATTCTTAAAATCTATGTTTATATTATTTTTAATATTTTTTAATAAATTATTGCAGAAAATAATTGCCTTTATAGTAGTAAAAGTGGTATAATGAATTTGTATCTTTATTGGAGAGGGTTTTATCATGGATGTCAGAGTAAATGATATTTTAATTATGAAAAAAGCTCATCCTTGTGGATGTAATAAAATGCTGGTTTTGCGATCTGGAATGGATTTTAAGTTAAAATGCATTCAGTGCGGGCATGAATTTATGATCGCAAGAAGCAAAATAGAAAGAAATATAAAATCTATCAGCAGAGAATCTGAAGTGTAGAATAATTATTTCTGTAGGAGAATGTAAATGTTTGAAAAATTAAAGTTAACTGAAGAAAAATTTGATGATATTAGCAACAAGCTTACTGATATTAATGTAATTAATGATAATAAGCTATATACTTCATTAATGAGAGAATATAAAAACCTTACTCCGCTTGTCGAGAAGTACAGAGAATACTGTAAAGTTCTGAAGAGTTTTGATGATGCAAAGGATATGCTTGATGAAGGTGGCCTTGATAAAGAGCTTAAGGAACTTGCACAGATGGAGTATGATGAGAATAAAGAAAAGATTGAGGTTCTGTCAGAAGAACTGAAAATTTTGCTTTTACCAAAAGACCCAAACGATGATAAAAACGTTATTATTGAAATCAGAGGCGGTGCAGGCGGTGATGAAGCTTCACTTTTTGCAAATTCACTTTTCAGAATGTATTCAATGTATGCAGAGGCAAGACGTTGGAAGATAGAAATTCTTAATGCTAATGAAACAGAACTCGGCGGCTTTAAGGAAATAAGTTTTAGTATCGAAGGAGAAGGAGCTTATTCAAGATTCAAGTATGAAAGTGGTGTTCACAGAGTTCAGCGTGTACCTGAAACAGAATCACAGGGAAGAATTCACACTTCTACTGTTACTGTTGCTGTACTTGTTGAAGCTGACGAAGTTGAACTTGAAATAAATCCGACAGATTTAAAAATAGATGTTTTCAGAGCATCAGGTGCAGGTGGGCAGCATATTAATAAGACTGAATCTGCAGTTCGTATTACTCATTTACCTACAGGAGTTGTAGTTGAATGTCAGGATGAGAGAAGCCAGTTTAAAAATAAGGACAAAGCAATGAAAATCCTGCGGTCTAGATTATATGAGGCTTTACAGCAGGAACAGAATGATAAAATTGCCAGTGAAAGAAAATCTCAGGTTGGTACTGGAAACCGTTCTGAACGTATAAGAACGTATAATTTCCCTGAGGGAAGACTGACTGATCATAGAATTGGACTTACTATTTATCGTCTGGAGTATATTTTAAATGGTAATTTGGATGAAGTATTCGACTCACTTGCTACTGCTGACCAGGCAGCTAAATTATCTGTACAGGAAGAGATATAAATGTCATATGAAACTAAGCTAC
Organism: Bacillota bacterium; assembly: GCA_023396225.1. GTDB lineage: Bacteria > Bacillota > Clostridia > Oscillospirales > Ruminococcaceae > JAEZYS01. The sequence continues at coordinate 100,561 of JAEWWT010000014.1, read as the reverse complement.
TGACCTCAGAAAGATGTGATATAGAGCTTGCATCTCGTCTGCTTGCAAATGGAGAAGTAGTAGGAATACCAACTGAAACCGTTTACGGTTTGGCAGCTGACGCTACAAATGAAATTGCTGTTTCAAATATTTTTAAAGCAAAGGGAAGACCACAGGACAATCCGCTGATTGTACATCTTGCAGATTTATGTGATCTTGAGAAGTATGTAAGAAATGTTCCTGAAATTGCATATAAATTAGCAGAACGCTTTTGGCCGGGTCCTTTAACAATGGTACTGCCAAAAAAAGATGTTATACCATATGTTACAAGCGCTGGACTCGATACAGTTGGAATTCGTATACCAGTTCATAAAACTGCTAGGGAGATAATCAGGCTTTCTGGTAAGGCACTTGCTGCCCCATCAGCAAATTTATCAGGTAGCCCAAGTCCTACGACTGCACTGCATGTTTATAATGACATGAAAGGGCGTATTCCTGCAATTGTAGACGGAGGTTCCTGCGGTGTAGGTGTTGAGAGTACAGTTATATCATTTGAAGGAAACGGAATAAGACTACTCAGACCAGGTTTTATTTCTTTGGAAATGCTTCAGGAAGTCTGCGGAACTGTATACCATGATAAGGGCATTACAGAAGCAGTATCTGTAAATGAAAAAGTTCTTTCCCCTGGAATGAAATATAAGCATTATTCTCCAAAGGCTAACATTACAATAATTGAGGGAGATATAGAACATTTTTCTAATTATGTAAATAAAATACATGAGGAGAACACATATTCTTTGATATTTAACTCAGACAAAGCATATATTAAAGGTAAATATTTAACTTATGGTGATTCTTCTGAAGAACAGGCAAAGAAACTATTTTTTGTACTCAGAGAATTTGATGAATTAGAGGCAAAACAAGTATATGTAAGGTGTCCATCTTCAACTGGAGTTGGACTTGCTGTATATAATAGATTATTAAGGGCGGCAGGATTTGAGGTGATAAAGTTATGAGTGATATAGCGGATATTGCAGTTGTTGGCCTGACAGGACAAAGCGGTGCAGGAAAAACAACTGTCTGCAGAGTTTTTAGTGAAAATGGTTTTGCAGTTATAAATGCTGATAGTATTGCTCGTGATATTATGTATGCGGGTTCTCCATGCCTAACTGAAACTGCTGAATGTTTTGGAAAACAAGTGCTTAATGAGGATGGAAGCCTTAACCGAAAAGAAATGGCAAAAATAATCTTTAAGGATAAAGAAAAATTATTACAGTATAATGCAATCTGTTATCCTTACATAACATACGAGATTTTGTCAAAAATAAAACATCTTGCAGAGAATGAGGAAAGGTTTGTTTTGCTTGATGCTCCGACTCTATTTGAAAGCAGAGCAGACGATTTTTGTGACTTGATTATCAGTGTTACCTCTAATGAAGATATTAGATTTTCAAGAATTTTAAACAGAGATAATTTATCCAAAGAACAAATTTTGGAACGTTTTGCTTCACAACACTCTGAGAAATTTTTTATTGCACATTCAGATTTTATTATAAAAAACAATAAGTCTATTGAAGAATTAATTGCTAAAGCAAAAGAGGTTTCAGAGAAAGTAAAGGAGTATTATGATGCTGAAAAACCTCAGTCGAATATTAGCAATAATAATTCTTGTAGGATTAATAATAGGAATAATTAACATTGATTATATAAGCAAGAAATATATTTATCCTATTGAATATCAAGAATATGTTAATGAATATTCACGTCAATATAATATAGATAAATACCTTGTTTATGCAGTAATAAAAACTGAAAGCAATTTTAATGCTGATGCTACCTCGGAAGTTGGTGCCAGAGGATTGATGCAATTAATGGAAGATGCTTTTGACTGGCTAAAGTACAGAATGGATGACAAACGTGAGATTGACTTTGATAAAATGTATGATCCTGAATACAATATACAATATGGAACTTACTTAATTATGTTGTTATACAATGAATATGGAGATGAAGCAACAGCACTTGCTGCATATCACTCGGGGCGTACCAATGTAAACAATTGGCTTAAGGACAGCAATTACAGCAAAGATGGAAAAGTTTTATCTGACATACCATCAAGTGCAACCAAGCATTATGTTAATAAGGTTATGACTGCATATTCAGGATATACTAATTTATATAATAGCTAGAAAGGTGACTTGTAATGTCAAAAGAAAAAAGTGCAGCCCAGATCCTAAAAGAAGAATTATTCTGTAAAAGAAAACACGGTGGTTTGATATTAAGCGATAAAGAGCTTAAAGAATGCGATGATTATTGTGAAAAATATAAATCATTCCTTAATATTGCAAAAACTGAAAGAGAATCTAATATAAAAATAATAAACGATGCAAAAGAACATGGATTTGTAGAATATACACCAGGTGACAAATTAAAACCAGGTGATAAAATTTACTCTAATAACAGAAATAAATCTGTTATTCTTGCTGTTATAGGAGATGAACCACTCCAAAATGGTGTTCATGTTACAGCAGCTCATATTGATGCACCAAGAATTGATTTAAAACAATGCCCATTATATGAAGATAATGAAATAGCTTTGTTTAAAACACATTATTATGGTGGTATAAAAAAATATCAGTGGGCTACTATCCCTTTGTCTTTACATGGTGTAATTATAAAGAAGGATGGCACTTCAGTTTCAATAAACATAGGTGAAGATGAAAGTGACCCTGTATTCTGTATCAGTGATCTTCTTCCGCACCTTGCTCAAGAACAGATGAAGAGAACTCTTGCAGACGGAATAAAAGGCGAAGAACTTAATTTAGTAGTTGGTTCAAGACCATATAAGGATAACGAAATCAGTGAAAAAGTAAAACTTAATATTCTATGCATCCTGAATGAAAAATACGGTATAATTGAAGAAGATTTTCTGTCAGCAGAACTTGAACTTGTTCCATGTGTAAAATCAAGAGATGTTGGATTTGACAGAAGTTTGATTGGATCATATGGACATGATGACAGAGTATGCGCCTATACCGCATATTCATCATTACTAGACTGCAATAAAATTAAAAAAACTGCAGTTGTTATCTTGACTGACAAAGAGGAGTCAGGCAGTGATGGCAATACAGGTTTGCGTTCTGCATACTTTAAGAATTTCATAGCTGATATTGCAAGGGGATTTGAAATAAATGGTCATACTGTAATTTCTAATTCACAATGTTTATCTGCTGATGTTAATGCTGCTTTTGATCCTACTTTTCCGGATCCTTTTGATAAGAGAAATTCGTCATTTCTTAACTATGGCGTTGTTGTTACAAAGTATACAGGTTCAAGAGGAAAATCTGGAACTTCAGATGCTTCTGCAGAGTTTGCGGGTAGAGTAAGGATGCTCCTTGATAATAATAAAATTATATGGCAGACCGGCGAGTTAGGAAAGGTGGATGGCGGCGGCGGTGGAACAGTTGCGGCTTATCTTGCAAACTTAAATATGGACGTTATTGATGTTGGTGTCCCTGTTCTGAGCATGCATGCACCTTATGAAGTAGTTTCTAAAATTGATGTATATATGGCATATAAAACATTTATGTGCTTCTATGAAAATGATCTTTAATTAATAAAATAATTAATATAAAAAGACAAGATTGCATTGATTAATCACAATGTAATCTTGTCTTTTTATGTATATTTTATATAATTAAAGGTATTTTAATTTATATGCGGCCTACTGAATCGCGAAGAATTAATTTATGGTTTAACTTAAAATGCTGTTCAGATTTTTCGCCTTTTGCCATGCAATCTATAAGCTTTTCAACAACAGTTCGTCCAATATTATAGCATGGCTGTTCAATCGTTGTAATTCCAGGAACAAACATATCACTTAGCAAAATATTATCAAATCCACAAATAGATACATCATTGCCAACATTATATCCCATTGTTATTGCTTGTTTTATAGCATCTGCTGCAAGAAGATCAGATATACAGAAAATAGCTGTCGGAGGCTCATCAAGGCTCATAAAATATTTGAAAGCTCTGCTTCCGTCATCGTAACAGTAAGAACCTCTAAAAAGATAATTATCTTTGAATTTAATGTTTGATTCTTCCAATGCTTTTTTATACCCTTTTTCTCTGTCAGTGGAAGAAGAGTTTTTAACTATAGTAGAAATCATTGCAATTTTTTTATGCCCCATTTTAATTAAGGATGAAACAGCATCAAATGCAGCATTTTCATCATCTACAGAGACTGTCAGTATACCTGAATTATCAATTTTTTCACAGCATAGTGCAATATAATATTTACTATTAAGTTCCTTTAAAGTTTCAAAGTCAAGTGTTGTTCCAAATAATATTGCAGCATCAACAGTTCTGTTAAACAGCATATTCAAAAGATGCATTTCAATATTTCTTATATAATTAGAAGTACAGAATAAGACATCATATCCGTTCTCTGAGGCGGCTGATTGCATTCCGTGAAGTATTTCACTGTAAAATGTCTGTTCAGTTCCCGGTAAAATAGCCAGTATTGTATTGGTATTGCATTTTCGGAGATTTCTTCCAAGAAAATTTGGACTATACCCAAGGTTTTTAATTACATAATTTACATGATCAGTTGTCTTATCAGATACAGTTGAACTATTGTTAAGTACCCGAGAAACAGTTGCAACTGAAACCCCCGCGGCTTTTGCTACATCTTTAATAGTAACATTCATTTTAAACACCTCATAAAATTACAAAATAATAACATAAATTACGTTTTATTCTAATATTATAACATATATGAATAACATTTAACAAGTTATTGTTTAATTTCTAATTTCGACAATTTTTATAAAAGCTTGGTTGTAAAATTACAGAATATAAAACTCTTATATTTAATCTGTATTTGAGAATATTAATATAGTAACAACTTTATTAATAATTGATTGGAGAAAGTAATGCGTAAATTCATAAGAATAACTGCAAGTACAATAAATTTGTTCTTAATAGCTGTATTTGCGCTTGTTGTATATTATAATATTTATTTGCCTGACAATTTTTATATTGCAAAAGGAAATGAATTAAAAATATCAGATATAGTACAGGTTACATCAACTGATGAGTATTGTCAATCAACTGTAACAATAAATAAATCAATAAGTAATACAAGGACGGCAAAACTTAAACTAGCTGGTCTGATCCCAATAAAAGTAATTAATATCAATGAAGTAGATCAACCTGTTTTGATACCATGCGGAACACCTTTTGGAATAAAACTACTGACAGATGGTGTTATAGTTGTTGAGACAAGTAGCTTTGAAACAAATAAAGGATTAATTTCTCCAGCCAGCGAAGCAGGAATAATGGATGGAGATATAATAGTAAGTATACAGGGAAAGAATGTATCTTCCAATGCGGATGTAGAAAAAATTGTAAAGCAAAGTAATGGAAATTGCCTTGAAGTATGCCTGGTAAGAGATAACAGCAATATGACAGTTTATCTAAAGCCCCAGCAATCAACTTCAGACAACTGTTTCAGGGCAGGCATGTGGGTTAGAGATAGCTCAGCAGGAATTGGAACAATAACTTTTTATAATCCTGAAACAGGAGTTTTTGCAGGACTTGGACATCCTGTCTGTGATGTTGATACTGGAGGAATAATGCCGCTATCGTCAGGAGAAGTTTGCGATGTTATTATTAATGGTATTAAAAAGGGTAGACAAGGATATCCGGGAGAATTAATGGGTTCATTTGTAACAGGTTTTTCTGTAGGAAATTTAAAAATTAACTGTAATTGCGGATTATATGGTGTTCTTGATAATATTCCGTCAAAGCATGAACCAATGCCATTAGGTATGAGACAGGATATAAAACTTGGAAGTGCAACTATCCTAGCTACTATTAATGGCTCAGAACCGACAGAATACAATATCGAAATTGAAAAGATAGATATGAACAACAACAACAGTAAAAATATGATAATCAGAGTTACAGATAAGGACTTGCTTTCTAAAGCAGGGGGAATAGTACAAGGAATGAGCGGAAGTCCAATAATACAGGATGGTAAGATTATCGGAGCAGTTACTCATGTATTTGTAAATAATCCTGCAAAGGGATACGCTATTTTTGCTGATACTATGTATGAAACTTCACAGAATGTGTCAAATGTTTATTCCAGTTCAGTATCGTGTTTCAGCTAATAAAAATACAAAGAGCAGCGTTGATTACCAGCGCTGTTTTTTGTATAAAAAAGTTTTATTATAATGATAACTGATCAGGGTCTTCTAATGTTTTAGCCATACTACCGACAGCAGGAATTGATTTAACAAAATATTTACTGTAGTCATCCTTCATCTCTTCGGTTATTTCACAAACCTTTTCAACAGTAGCTTTTGCTTTAAGATTAATAACCTGAACACCAATGGTGTCTCTAGTAGATTTTGGTAGTATCATAGCAGTATTAAATACTAAAGCCCTGCAGTTATCAGTTACAACAAGAATATCAATGTTTTCTGAAATAACAAACATCTTAACTAGTTTAGCTTTATTGGTATATGCATTTGATAATTTTTTTCTGTTTGTTTTTGTTTCATAGGCATTAAGAGGAATTTTTGCAGCCTTACCGTTATCAAAAACAAAAATAAGATAACCTGAGTAATCATTTGTTACAACCATTGAATGTACGTTTTCATTATCATCAAATCCAAGCTTTGCAGGAATATAATCTCCAAGAAGAGATGCCTTTGTGTCATCAAAGTTACATGCCTTTGTTTTATATACCTGACACATATCTGTAAAGAAAAGAACTTCTGCTTTATTAGTAGTCTCAATGGAAGTATCAATAATATCTCCATCTTTAAGTTTATGTTCATTTGACATACGAAGAGATTGTGGCGTAATTTTTTTAAAATATCCGCTTTTTGAAAAAAATAAATTGACAGGGTAGTCGGGAGTATCATCAATTTCTAAATCATCGTCTAAATCATTCTGATAACAGAAAAGAGTTTTTCTTGGTTGCTGATATTTTTTTATAACTTCTTTAAGTTCCTTTATAATTATATCTTTTATTCTCTTATCATCTTTAAGAATTTCTTCCATTTCTAAGATGTCTTTTTCAAGCTGTTCTATTTCGGAAATTCTGTTTAGAATATATTCTTTATTAAGGTGACGAAGCTTTATTTCAGCAACATATTCAGCTTGGATCTCATCAATTCCAAACCCAATCATAAGGTTTGGAACTACGTCGTTTTCTTCCTCAGTTTCACGCACAATTTTAATTGCACGGTCGATGTCAAGCAGAATTTTCTGCAGACCTTTAAGGAGATGTAACTTATCTTTCTTCTTGGATAAGTCAAAATATACCCTTCTTTTTATGCATTCTGTTCTGAAAGCAGTCCACTCTGTGAGAATTTCTGAAACTCCCATAACTTTTGGAGTTCCGCCTATAAGAATATTAAAATTACAAGAATAATTATCCTGTAAAGGTGTAAACCTATACAGTTTTTTCATTAGCTTATCAGGATCGTTTCCACGCTTTACGTCAATAGCAAGTTTTAATCCATTAATGTCAGTTTCGTCTCTTAGATATGAAACTTCACGTATTTTCCCTTGTTTAATAAGCTCAATAATCTTGTCCATTATTGCCTCGACTGTTGTAGTAGGCGGAATCTGTGTAATTTCAAGGCAGTTTGCATTTTTGTCATAATTATATCTGGCTCTTACCTTTACAGAGCCTCTTCCTGTCTGATAAACCTTGTTAAGTTCATCTTCATCATATATTATATAGCCACCGCCAGGAAAATCAGGGCCTTTAAGAGTAGAGATAATATCATGCTTAGGATTCTTTATAAGAGCAATTGTTGTTTCACAAACTTCTGCAAGATTGAATGGGCAGACAGCACTTGCCATAGAAACGGCTATTCCAACATTTGCATTTACGAGAACAGTAGGAAATGTTGCAGGCAGCAGAGTAGGTTCCGTTGTTTCGTTATCATAGTTCGGAACAAAATCAACAGTATCTTTATCTATATCCCTGAACAGCTCATTGCATATTACATCAAGTTTTGCTTCTGTATATCTAGATGCAGCATAGGCCATATTTTTAGAATATGCTTTACCAAAGTTACCCTTACTGTCGATATATGGATGAAGTAGAGCTTCATTTCCTCTTGCAAGACGAACCATTGTTTCATATATAGCAGCATCACCATGAGGATTAAGCTTCATAGTTTGACCGACTATATTTGCAGATTTTGTCTTTGAACCAGTAAGAAGTCCCATTTTATACATGGTATAAAGGAGTTTTCTATGTGATGGCTTAAACCCGTCAATTTCAGGAAGAGCTCTTGAAACAATTACGCTCATTGCATAAGGCATATAGTTTTTTTCAAGGGTATATGTTATTTTTTCTTCTGCAACAATACCGCTGCCTTGAATATATGCATTTGGAATAGATTTGTTTCTTTGTTCTTTATCTTTTTTTGCCAATTATTATCATCCTTTCTGAGCAATGATGTTATAAATATCAAAGCTCGAAATAATTATGAAATGTCCGCTAATTCAAGATATTTGGTTCCATACTCTGAAATAAAATCCTTACGTCCCTGAAGATTATCGCCTAACAATAAATCAAACATTGATGAAGTCGCATCAAATCCATCAGATGTAACTTTAATCAATCTTCTTGTATCTGGATTCATAGTAGTTAGTGACATCATTTCAGGTTCATTTTCGCCAAGACCTTTTGAACGATCAAGTTTATATTTCTGATTGCCTATCATTTTAAGAATATCAACTTTTTCTTTTTCAGTATAGGCAAAATAAGTTTTATCCTTTGTAGTAATTTCAAATAAAGGAGATTCTGCAATATAAACATAACCCATATCAATTAGAGTAGGTGTAAGCCTGTACAGCATAGTCAAAATAAGAGTTCTGATTTGGAATCCGTCGACATCGGCATCTGTACATATAATAATTTTATTCCATTTAAGCCCATCAAGATTAAATGATGACAGCTCCTTGTTTGCTTTTGTTTTAACTTCAACACCACAGCCAAGAACTTTTATAATATCAGTTATAATATCATTTTTAAAAATTTTATCATAATCTGCTTTAAGACAGTTGAGAATTTTTCCCCTTACAGGAATTATAGCCTGAAATTCAGCATTTCGTGCTGTTTTGCATGATCCGAGAGCAGAATCACCCTCTACAATATAAATTTCACGTCGAGACAGGTCTTTAGTTCTGCAGTCAACGAATTTTTCAACCATATTGGATAAATCTATTGTTCCAGCAAGTTTTTTCTTAAGGTTAAGTCTTGTTTTCTCAGCACTTTCACGGCTACGTTTATTTAACATTACCTGCTCAGCAATTTTCTGTGCTTCATCAGGATTTTCTAAAAAATAGACTTCAAGCTGATGCTTTAAGAATTCTGTCATAGCATCATAGATAAATTTGTTTGTTATTGCCTTTTTAGTCTGATTTTCATATGATGTCTGTGTAGAAAAAGTAGATGATACAAGAACAAGACAGTCCTCTACATCAGGATAAGTTATTTTAGATTCATTTTTAAGATATTTATTTCCATTCTTTAGATAGGAATCTATTTGTGATACAAAGGCTTGTTTTACAGCTTTTTCAGTAGAACCGCCATGTTCAAGAAAACTTGAATTATGGTAATATTCGGTTAATTTTATTTTGTTTGAAAATGCTACAGCACATGATATTTTTACTTTGTATTCAGGCTTATCCTCTCTGTCACGACCTTTTCGTTCACATTGCCAGAATTGAGGTGTAGTAAGTGCATTATCACTTACAAGTTCAGATAAATAATCAGATATACCGTTTTCATAGAAATAGGTTTCTTCATCGAATCCGCCTGCCCCATTCTGACATCTGAATACAAAAGTAATATTGGGATTAACAACTGCCTGCTTCTTTAACATTTCTTCAAAGTATTCTTTTTCAACATTAATATCGGTAAATACTTCAAGGTCAGCACGCCAAAGTGTCTTTGTTCCTGTTTTCTTCCTATTGGTAGTTTCTTTCTTCAATCCGCCAATATTTTCACCTTTTTCAAAATGAAGATTATATTTATATCCGTCACGATATATTTCCACATCCATATATTCGGAAGAATACTGTGTTGCACAAGCACCTAAACCGTTCAACCCAAGAGAATATTCATAATCTCCAGTGCTGTCATTATTCTGATATTTTCCGCCTGCATAAAGCTCGCAGTATACAAGTTCCCAATTAAACTTCTGTTCGCCGTTGTTATAGTCAACAGGACATCCTCTTCCGAAATCTTCGACTTCAATTGAATTATCAAGAAATTTGGTAACAACTATTTTATCACCATGACCATCTCTTGCCTCATCAATTGAATTAGATATGATTTCAAAAATAGAATGCTTACAGCCGTCTATACCATCTGAACCAAATATAACAGAAGGTCTTTTTCGAACTCTGTCAGCACCCTTTAATGAGGTAATACTTTCATTTCCGTATGAATTCTTTTTTGTAGCCATTATCTCACCCTATTCATTGTTAGTCGTTAATCAAAAATATATTATAACACACATTTTTATAATTTACAAATTAATTAATATAACAACCTTTATTATCAGGATTACATAAAGCAGTGAAGTAGCCATCTTTTTTTAGCTTTATACAACATTGCTCTGCATTGTGCTTATCTGTGAAAATACCATAAACAGCTGAACCACTTCCAGACATATGAGCAGTAAGGGCATTATAAGATGTCAGAATTTTTTTTATTGTGTTTACTTTATCTAATCCTGCTACTTCTTCAAAAACATTGTAGCATCCTAAACTGATTTCTGACAGATTACTGTTATTAAAAATGTTATAGACATCAATATCTGATTTATTCATTAAATTCCTTGCGTCAATTTCAGAATATGCAGATGAAGTAGAAATACCTTTGTCACCTTTACCAATAACAATATAACATTCCGTAAGGTTATTAAGTGATTTTATTACATCTCCAACGCCCGTACAAAGTGCTGTACCCCCAATTAGACAAAAGGGGATATCTGCTCCGATTTTACTTCCAATAGTGCAAAGTTGATTTATAGTTAAATGTGTTTCACATAATTGATTTAATCCTGCTAAAACAGCTGCTCCATCAGCACTTCCACCGCCAAGCCCTGCCTGTGACGGAATATTTTTCTCAATAGAAATATCAATCCCAATTCTTTTAATACTGGAACTTTTGAAAAAAGCTTCGGCTGCCTTGTAAGCAATATTACTATTGTCACATGGAATGTCAGGATGATTGCAGTTTATCCTTATAGTGTCAGTATCATTCTTCTTTATATTAACAATATCATATAAACTTATACTTTGCATAACACTTTCAATTAAATGATAGCCATCATTACGTTTAGCTGTAACATTCAAATAAAGATTTATTTTGGCATTTGCTTTTATTGATATTAATTCAGTCATAAAAATCCCCCTTCCTTTCTGCTGTGTTTTTTTCAGAAAAGAAACAAATAGCGATGTGAAAAGTATTTTCACATTAAGTACTCCAGTGATTATTAATAAAATTATTATACTTTAAATTATTATTAATTTCAATAAAATTCCGCATACAGAAACAAATCTGCATGCGGAAATATAGTTATTCTTCAATATAAACTTTCATCATTTTCTGATCTTTTACAGGTCTGTCCTGAAAACCTGTTTTTGTATTGGCAATTTCATCAACAACATCCATGCCTTCAATTACCTTACCGAATGCAGCATATTCTCCATCAAGATGGGTTGCATCATCATGCATAATAAAGAACTGCGAACCGGCGCTGTCCTTCATCATTGAACGAGCCATTGAAATAACCCCTCTTGAGTGCTTGATGTCATTTTTTATGCCATTTGAAGCAAATTCACCCTTAATAGTATGACCAGGGCCACCCATACCTGTGCCTTCCGGACAACCGCCCTGAATCATAAAGCCGTTGATAACTCTGTGAAAAATCAATCCATTATAAAAGCCGTTTTTTACAAGGTTTAAAAAATTCTCTACTGTAATAGGGGCTTGTTCAGGATAAAGCTCTAACTTTATTCTTTTACCATTTTCCATTTCAATAACAACCATTAAAATAGTCCTCCTTAAAAATATGTATTTTAGTATACCATTATTTATTATTATTTTCAATATAAATATAAATTTGCTTTACGTAATTTTTTATATAAGCTATATAACCAAAGAGTAATATTATACATATTAGCAAATAATATATTTGTATTATACAAAAATATAATTAAAATAAAGTATATTGTCAGAAAATCTTTTTTACTCATACAGATAATAATTATATTAATTATACATATTTAAAAAAATTAATAAATTAACTCTTTACATGACACTTAAAATATAGTAAAATATACAAGATAATATATTAATTATTCTTGTTATGATATGAGTTTCTTTTTTATAATTGAAATGAGTATCATTTGAGAGGAGTATACAAATGACAGAGCAGCCAAAGTATAATCGTGTTCTATTAAAACTAAGCGGTGAAGCTCTTGCCGGTGAAAAGAAAATTGGTCTTGACTATACTGTAATAACTAAAATCTGCGAAAGTATTAAAAAGTGTGCTGATATCGGAGTACAGATTGGTATTGTTGTAGGTGGCGGGAATTTCTGGAGAGGAAGATCAAGCGGTGCAATGGACAGAACCAGAGCAGACCATATAGGAATGCTTGCAACTACCATGAATGCACTTGCAGTTGCAGATGTACTTGAATCTCTCGGAGTTGATGTCAGAGTTCAGACAGCAATTGCAATGCACCAGGTCGCAGAACCATATATTAGAAACAAAGCAATGCGTCATATGCAAAAGGGCAGAGTTGTAATATTTGGTTGTGGAACAGGAAATCCATTTTTCTCAACAGATACGGCTTCTACATTGAGAGCTGCTGAAATTGAGGCTGATATTGTTCTTAAAGCAACTATGGTTGACGGAGTATACGATAAGGATCCTAATAAGTACGATGATGCTGTTAAGTTTGACGAACTTAACTTTAATGAAATACTTGTAAGAGGATTAGCTGTAATGGACAGTACTGCTGCATCTATGTGTAAAGATAATCATATTCCAATTCTTGTGTTTGATTTGAGCAGACCTGACAATATACTTGATGCTTGTCTTGGAAAACCAGTTGGAACACTTGTTATTGACAGAGATTAAAGTAAATAAAAAACTGTATGTCCGAACTCAGCGTCGGCGGATGTACATATAAATAAATTTTTAGACTGCTGAGAAATGGAGTAGTTATGAACGAACAGATTTCATCCGCAAATTCAAAAATGGAAAAATGCATTAAAAGCCTTGAGCATGAATTCACAACTATAAGAGCAGGAAGGGCAAATCCAGCAGTTTTGGATAAGATTGTTGTTGACTATTACGGAACACCTACCCAAATAAATGCTATGGCGGCTGTTTCTGTTTCAGAAGCAAGAGTTCTTGTTATTCAGCCGTGGGATATTTCTCAGCTTAAAGTTATAGAAAAAGCTATTCAGACTTCAGATATTGGAATTAACCCTACAAATGATGGTAAGGTATTAAGACTTGCATTTCCACAGCTTACAGAAGAAAGACGTAAGGAAATTGTTAAGCAGATTCATAAATATGGTGAAGATGCAAAGGTTACTATAAGAAATATTAGACGTGATTCACTTGAAAAATTTAAAGCTATGAAGAAATCAAATGAAATAACAGAAGATGATATGAAAACTAATGAAAAGGATATTCAGAAGTTGACTGACAAGTTCTGTGAGGAAATTGATAAGTCTGTTGCAACTAAAGAAAAAGAGATAATGTCAATATAATATTAATGCAGGAGGCCGTCTTTTGGCTACTAAAGATCAGATTACATTGCCTGTTCATATTGGCTTTATTATGGATGGTAATGGCCGTTGGGCTCAGAAAAGGGGACTTCCAAGAAAATTTGGTCACAAGGAAGGTGCAGAAACCTTTCGCAAGATTGCAAGATATTGTAAAAACTTAGGCATAAAATATATTACCTTTTATGCCTTTTCTACAGAGAATTGGAATCGGCCTAAAGAAGAAGTAGATGCTATTTTGCAGCTGTTTGAACAATATCTTGAGGAAGTCGATGATTTTGCTAAAGATAATACTAGGTTAAAATTTCTTGGTGATAAGTCTGCATTCAATCCAAAAATGCAGACTAGAATGGAAGAATTAGAAAAAAAATCTGCAAACTTCAGCGAAATGACATTAATGCTTGCCATGAATTATGGCGGAAGAGCAGATATTTTACAATCTGTTAAGAAAATTGCAGATATGATAGAAAATAAATTTATTAAATCCGGCAATATTAATGAAAATTTAATTTCCAGCCTTCTCTATACTGCTGGAATTCCTGATCCTGATTTGATTATTAGACCAAGCGGAGAACAAAGATTATCAAATTTTTTGACATGGCAATCTGCTTATTCAGAATTTTATTTTACCAATATTCTCTGGCCTGATTTTACTAAAAAGGATCTCGATAAAGCACTTGAGGATTATTCTTCAAGATGTAGAAGGTTCGGGGGAGTATAATATGGTTAAGCGCATTATTTCAGCAGCGGTTGGCATAGTTTTAGCTATTGCTGTTTTGTTTTTAGCGAATACTTTGATTTTTAATTTTGCTATAGCAGCAATATCAATAATTATTGTTTATGAACTTTTATCTGCTTATAAATGTTTAAAATTCAAATTTAATTGTGCAGTAAGTTTTCTCTTTGTCGCAGCAATGCCATTTCTTCTTGAAATTGATAATATTATTTATAGGTACATTTTAGGAACTCTCTGTGTATTTCTGATGTTTACAGGTTACATCAAACAACACAAAACTATGAAGCTTGAAAAGTTGTGCTATATAATGATGTCCACTTTACTCGTTTCACTTTCTTTGGGGTGTTTGATAACATTAAAAGATTTAAGCGAAACACATGGAGTATGCTATATAATTCTTACTTTAGCTGGTGCATGGCTCGGTGATTCCGGTGCATATTTTGTAGGAACATTCTTTGGAAAACACAAACTTTGCCCTGAAATATCTCCTAAAAAGACTATTGAAGGAGCTGTTGGTGGAGTTCTTACTACTGGATTAATTTTTGGAATATATGGATACTTTTATACCATCTTTCAGGCTTCCAGAGGTATTGAGTTTACAACCAATTATATTGAATTAATTATTATTGGAATGCTTTGTTCATCAATAGGTGTTATAGGTGATTTGACAGCATCTCTTATTAAACGTGAGAATAGTATAAAAGATTTTGGTAATATAATGCCTGGCCACGGTGGATTGATGGATAGATTTGACAGCGTATTATTTGTAACTCCGTTTATGGCAATGGTATTAAGCTATTTTGTTATTTTTAAATAATTACATTTTATGGGCGTGCAGTTTTGTACGCCCTTGATATGTGTCAAGGGTTAGCATAAAAAATCTTTTTATGAAGCTATTTATTCTTTTCTGCATATATAAGAGCAGTTATTTTGCTTAGCTGAACTCAGTTCAGGTTCAAGGCCGGATTAAGTAGCAAAAAGAAATGGAAATTAATATGAAAATAATTGCTTTACTGGGTTCTACGGGCTCTATCGGACAACAGACATTAGATGTATGTAAACTGCATAATATTAAAGTGAAGTTTCTTGCAGCAAGACAAAATTATAAACTTCTTGCTCAGCAGGCAAGAAAATTCAATGTAAGTGCTGTATGTATTTATGATGAAAAATTTTATATTCCGCTTAAAGAATTGCTTTCTGGCAGTAAAATTAATATATTGTGCGGAATGGATGGCATGTGTGAGATTTGTTCGGATCCAGAATTAAATCTTGTTGTTAATGCAGTTGTAGGTATGGTAGGTCTTTTGCCAACTCTAACTGCTATCAATAATAAAAAAGATATTGCCCTTGCAAATAAGGAAACACTTGTTGCAGGCGGTGAACTTGTAATGTCTGCAGCTAAGTCAAATAATGTTAATATCTACCCTGTTGACAGTGAGCATTCTGCTATTTTTCAATGTTTACAGGGTTCAAAAAGAGATTTTCTGAATAAGATTATTCTTACAGCTTCTGGTGGGCCTTTTTTTGAGTATTCTTATGAAGAACTAAAAAGTGTTACAGTTGAGGCAGCTCTTAAGCATCCAAACTGGAGAATGGGAAATAAAATTACCATAGATTCTGCTACACTTATGAACAAAGGCTTAGAATTTATAGAGGCGAAATGGCTGTTTGATCTTGATTGCAGTCAGATTGATGTTGTAGTTCACAGGGAGAGTGTTATTCATTCAGCTGTTGAGTATAAAGATTACTCTGTAATTGCTCAGCTTGGTGTTCCTGATATGAAAATTCCTATTCAATATGCACTTTTATATCCTGAACGCACAAACTGCGATGTAAAAAGACTTTCGCTTACAGACTATGGAACGCTAAGTTTTTTTAAGCCTGATTATAAAACCTTTGAATGTTTGGCTTCATGTATAAAAGCAATTGAAAAAGGCGGGTCTTACCCTTGTTTTGCAAATGGTGTAAATGAAGAAGCAGTAAGTCTGTTCCTAAATGGAAGAATATCTTTTTTAGATATTGGAAAGCTTGTTTCATCAGCAGTGGACAGTCTTCCGCCTATTGAAATCTTATCTTATGATGATGTCGTTAAAGCTGATAGAATTGCAAGAGATTTTGTTATAAGCAAGTACAAGATGAAATAATGCTTACTAGGATGAAGGGATTGGTTTTTAATGAATATAGTAGTATCAATAATTATTGCAGCACTTGTATTTTGTCTGATTATAGTTTTACATGAACTTGGACATTTTACTGCTGCAAAATTATGCGGAATGAAAGTTTTTGAGTTTTCAATCGGCATGGGACCTGCCATTTTTAAAAAGAAGCATAAAGATACTTTATATTCATTGAGGTTATTTCCCATTGGAGGGTTCTGCTCATTAGGCGAGGATACAGAATCTGCGGATGAAGATGTCTTTGTTAATAAGCCTGTTGGATTAAGAATTATTGCCATTGCTGCCGGTGCTATAATGAATTTATTACTTGGTTTTGTCCTCGCAATTATACTTACTATTACATCAGGAAAAGTCGTTACTAATACTATTGGATACTTTGCAGATGATGCAGTAAGTGTACAGTCTGGATTACAGATGGATGATGAAATAGTAAAAATCAATGGTGTAAAAATATATACTTACAATGATATTATTTACCAGCTTGGGAATGATGAAGATGGTGTAGTAGATTTTGTTGTAAAAAGAAATGGTGAGAAAATTAACGTAGACGGTGTAAAGTTTGAAATTCAGGTTGATGAAAATACTGGAGCAAGAACACTTAAATATGACTTTAAATTAAAAAGCGAAAGTCTGTCAGTGCTGAACATTCTACCTGCATCATTTAATAAAACTGTGTATTACTCACGAATTATTTTTATGTCAATAGGTGATATTATCAAAGGGAAGTATGGAATCAATGACCTTCAGGGGCCTGTCGGAATTGTAAGTGCTATCGGAAGTGTTACCAAAGAAATAGGTATAGATATAGGCTTCATATTGAATATAGCTATTCTTATAACCATAAATGTAGGAATTTTTAATCTGCTGCCACTTCCCGCTCTTGACGGAGGAAGACTTATATTCTTGTTTATAGAAGCTATAAGAAGAAAGAAAATCAAGACTGAAATTGAAGGAGCAATACATTTTATAGGGTTTGCTTTGCTTATGCTTCTAATGGTGTTCGTTACATTTAATGATATTAAGAATTTATTTGTAAAGTAGGTATTGTAATTGAGAAGTGTTACTCCGGTAAAAATTGATAACCTCACTCTGGACGGAAAGAAAATTTATATTCAGTCAATGCTTTGTGCACGTTCAGATGATATTGATGGTAATGTTCGTCAGTCTATTGAACTTGAAAGAGCCGGCTGTGAAATAATTCGAGTTGCTATACCTGATGAAGAATCAGTAAAGCTAATTCCAGCAATTAAAAATGCTGTAAACATACCTCTTGTTGCTGATATACATTTTAATTATAAACTAGCATTGATGAGCGTTGATGCAGGTATCGATAAAATAAGAATCAATCCTGGAAATATAGGAAATTCCGAAAATGTCAAGAAAGTTGCTGATGCATGCAGGCAAAATAATATTCCTATAAGAATTGGTGTAAATTCTGGTTCTCTTGAAAAGGATATTCTCGAAAAATATGGTTCTCCGACACCTGAGGCCTTATGTGAAAGTGTTTTCAGACATATAAAGCTACTGAATGATTACGACTTTAATGATATTGTTATTTCAGTTAAATCTTCTGATGTTAAGATTATGACAGAATCCTACAGACTCCTTTCGCAAAGGTGTAGCTATCCTCTTCACCTTGGTGTTACAGAAGCAGGAACTGAGAGAATGGGGCTTATTAAGTCAGCAATTGGTATAGGTTCACTTTTACTTGAAGATATAGGGGAAACAATACGTGTTTCTTTAACAGACAATCCTGTTAAAGAGGTGTATGCTGCAAAGGATATACTAAAGAGCATTAACAGATATGGCGGTGTTAAATTAATATCATGCCCTACCTGTGGAAGAACAAGAATTGACCTAATCAAAATAGCTTCAGAGATTGAAAAAGCAGTTGCAGATATAAATAAGGATATTACTGTAGCAGTAATGGGCTGTGTAGTAAATGGTCCTGGTGAAGCAAGAGAAGCCGATATCGGAATTGCAGGCGGCGATGGTTGTGCTGTTTTATTTAAAAAAGGACAGATTGTAAAAAAAATTGATGAGGAAAATGTTGTTGCAGAATTATTGAGTGAAATAGAAAAGATGTAAAAATGGTCGTCGAAAGGAGGTTTATTATTTGTCATATGGATGACAAATAATATTAAAACTGCTTATGCTTATAAAAGAGCTTTTTTCTGATTATATAAATGGAATTCCTAACCCTGTAGGTAAGGGCGAAATCATTAAGATAACTCATACGGATAACTTTCATAATATGACTGTTTATGCTTCATTTAAGTCTTTGCTCAAGTATGGATATATTATTGATTTTGAAAGCAATCTTAGAAAAGCTCTTGGTATTGATCAGGTTTTGCTTAAATGCAGATATTTTCCCAATATGCTTACAACTAGTTACATACCTGAGGCAGTGGAGCTTCTTAAACGAGATTTATATGTAATAAACGGCCATACAAAAGATGCAGATTACAGTATTGAAAATGATGTTATAAATATTCAGCTTGCAAGAGGAGGATATGATTTACTTCACAAGTCAAATTTTGAAGGTAAACTTGCAATATTAATCAATGAACAGTTTTCTATTAATATGAAGGTCAATCTGACTCAAAGTGAGAATCAAGAAGAAATTGAAAGCAGTTATCAATACCAGCTTACCAAGGTTTTAGAAAGCATTCCTATGCCTGAACCCCCTCAGGAGAATGTAAACATACCTATTCAGGAAGAAACAGAATTTCAGACGATAAACTATAAGGATCTTCCTATTCTTCTTGAAAATGCTCAGGTTATTAAGGGGAAAACAATTAATTCTCCGGTTATAAATATTGGTGATATAAAAGAAAAAACAGCAAACGTAACTATTTGGGGCGACGTTTTTGAGTATACCGATAAAGAGATAAAGACTAAGAATGGAGAAAAAAGAATCACATCTGTAAGTATTACTGATTATACAGGTTCAATATCTATAAAAGCATTTGAAGATAAAGACAGTGAAAATGTTTATGCTGCTTTAAAAAAAGGCGGAACTATCCTTGTCAGAGGCAGAATTGATTATGATGCCTTTGACAATGAGTTGATTTTTAAGGCGAATGACATTATGATTGTCGGTAAGCATCAGCGTGAAGATACTTGTGAAAATAAACGTGTTGAACTACATTTACATACAAATATGTCTGCAATGGATGCTGTTACACCTGCTTCTAAATTAATTGAACGTGCATACTCATGGGGACATAAAGCTATTGCAATAACAGATCACGGTGTTGTACAAGCTTTCCCTGAAGCAATGAATACTGTTGCTAAAATACGAAAGAATGGTGGGGACTTCAAGGCAATATATGGTGTTGAGGCGTATTCTGTCAATGACTGCACAGATGCTGTAAATATGTACAATGACAAGTTTATAAACTCTGAATTAATTGTATTTGACCTTGAAACAACTGGATTTAACGCTAAATCAGAGCGTATAACAGAAATTGGTGCTGTAAGGCTAGTTAATCTTGAAATAGCTGATACCTTTGATATTTTTGTTAACCCAGGGAAACCTATTCCTGCAAGAATTACTGAACTTACAGGCATTACAGATGAAATGGTCAAAGATGCACCGTCCCAGGAAGAGGCTATTAAACAGTTTATGGAATTCTGTGGAGAATCTCCTGTGTTAATTGCACATAATGCAGGCTTTGATAGTTCTTTTATTAAAGCAGGTTGCGAAAGATATAATATAGATTTTAAGTACAGTGTTATTGATACTGTTGTTATGTGCAGAAGTATGTTGCCTGAACTGCCAAGGCATAAGCTTGATAAAGTTGCAAAACATCTTGGTTTAGGTGAATTTAATCATCACAGGGCAGAAGATGATGCAAAAATTCTTGCAAGAATTTTTATTATTCTTATTAATAGGCTTATTGCTGAGGATGGTATTCTGAAAATCAGTGACATTAATTCAGTAGTAAGAAAAGTTGACCCAAGGGTATTGAATACATATCACCAGATCATTCTTGTGAAAAATCAGGCTGGACTTAAAAATCTGTACAAGCTTGTTTCTTATGGTCACATAAAGTATTACAGAAAACGTCCCAGAGTTCCTATGTCAGAGCTTATAAAGCATAGAGAGGGACTTATTGTCGGAAGCGCATGTGAAGCAGGTGAAGTATTTACAGCAATAAAAGATGGACGACCATGGGAGTCAATTAAGGAAATTGCGAGATTTTATGATTATCTTGAAATACAGCCTGTTTTAAATAATGAATTCCTTATAAGAGAGGAAGAACAACAAAGTATTAACTCAATAGAAGATTTGCAGGAACTTAACAGACAAGTAGTAAAACTTGGTGAAGAACTCAATATTCCTGTTGTAGCAACCTGTGATGTTCATTTTATGGATAAAGGGGATTCGATTTTCAGAAAAATACTGATGTATGGCAAATTTAAGGATGCTGAACATCAGCCGCCATTGTATTTCCGTACAACTGATGAAATGCTTAAGGAGTTTTCATATCTTGGAGAACAAAAGGCATATGAAGTTGTTGTAACTAACACAAATAGAATTGCAGAAATGGTAGACCCTGATATTTTGCCTATTCCTCCGGGAACATTCACACCTGAAATTGATGGTGCTGAAGAAGATTTACAAATGATTACATGGGCGAGAGCTAAATCTTTATATGGTGATCCCTTACCTGAAATAGTTCAGAAAAGGCTTGACAGGGAATTGACTTCAATTATTAAACATGGATTTTCTGTTTTGTATATGATTGCGCAGAAGCTTGTAGCAAATTCAAATGAGAACGGCTATCAGGTTGGTTCAAGAGGTTCTGTTGGTTCTTCTTTCGTTGCATCAATGTCGGGAATTTCTGAAGTTAATCCTTTACCGCCTCATTATGTTTGTCCGAAATGTCAGCATAGCGAATTTATTGTAGATGGATCAGTAGGTTCTGGATATGACTTACCTGCAAAAATATGTCCTAACTGTGGAACTGATTATTTAAGGGATGGCCATGATATTCCTTTTGAAACATTTTTAGGCTTTGACGGTGATAAAGCTCCTGATATAGATTTGAACTTTTCAGGAGAATATCAAACATCTGCTCATAGATATACAGAAGAATTGTTCGGAAGGGATAATGTATTTAAAGCAGGAACAATTGGGTCTGTTGCTGAAAAGACCGCATATGGATATGTAAAGCATTATCTTGATGAATCGGGACAGAAAGTATCCAGAGCAGAAGAAAACAGACTTACTTTGGGATGTACTGGTGTTAAGAGAACCACTGGTCAGCATCCTGGAGGTATGGTTGTTATTCCGTCAAAATATGAGGTGTATGATTTTACTCCTATTCAGCATCCAGCCGATGATCCTGATTCAGATGTAATAACTACTCACTTTGACTTCCATTCACTTCATGATACAATTTTGAAGCTCGACGAACTTGGACACGATGTTCCTACGTTGTACAAGCACCTTGAGGATATGACTGGTGTTAAAACTTCAGATATTTTCCCTGGTGATGAAAAGGTAATCAGCTTATGCACATCTACTGAGGCCTTAGGAATAAAGCCGGAAGATATTGATTGTGAGACAGGTACACTTGCTATTCCTGAAATGGGAACAAACTTTGTAAGACAAATGCTTATGGAAGCTCAGCCAAAGAATTTTTCTGATATTCTTCAGATTTCAGGATTATCACATGGTACAGATGTTTGGCTTGGAAATGCACAGGAGCTTATTAAAAATAAGATATGTACAATTTCAGATGTTATCGGAACGAGAGACAGTATTATGACATATCTTATTTACCATGGTGTTGATCCCAAGCTTTCATTCAAAATTATGGAGATTACCAGAAAGGGAAATGCTCCTAAACTTCTTACAGATGAGATGAAGCAAACTATGCTTGAGCATAATGTTCCTCAATGGTATATTGACAGCTGTCTTAAAATCAAATACATGTTTCCAAAGGCACATGCAGCTGCTTATGTTACTGCTGCAATGAAACTCGGTTGGTATAAAGTTTATCATCCTCTTGCTTTCTATGCAACAATCTTTACAGTTAGAGGAGAAGATTTTGAATCAGAGACAGCATTAATGGGAAAACGTGCAGTTAAGCTAAGAATTGATGAACTAAAAAAGAAGGGGAATGACCGTTCCCAGAAAGAAACATCAATCCTTGAAATGCTGATGATTACAAATGAAATGTTAGCACGTGGATTAGAATTTCTTCCTATTGATATTTATAAATCAGATGGATGTAAGTATACACTTGAAGATGGAAAGATTAGAATGCCTTTTTGTGCTGCAAAGGGAGTCGGAGTTAATGCCGCAAAGTCAATCTATGATGCTGTTCAGCAGGGCCCGTTTATATCAATTGATGAACTGCAGCAGAGAAGTGGTGCAACAAAATCGGTAATAGAATCCCTTGAAAGTATTGGCGCTTTATCTAAATTGCCAAAATCTAATCAGATTTCATTATTCTGAGAAACCTGTATTGACTTTTTAACAGCAGTATGTTATTATATTACTAAGATATTTAGCTGTTGTGTTATCACGCTAAAGTGAACTTAAGATTACATGGAGGAATTTATGAAAAAATATGACTTGATAACTCCTGAAGGTACCAGCGACTTGCTTCTTAAAGATTGTCAGATAAGAAGAAGAGTTGAAGTTGAAATTCAGAATATATTTAAATCAAAAGGATACAGTGAAGTGGTTACACCTGGAATTGAGTTTTTTGACATTTTTAATTTAAACTCTGCTTATTTCCCACAGGAAACATTATATAAAACTGTTGATAATAAGGGAAGAATTATAGTTGTCAGACCTGATTCAACAATGCCGATTGCCCGATTGGTTGCTACAAGACTTAAAGAACATAAACTTCCTCTCAGATTGTTCTACAGCCAAAATGTTTACAGAAACAAGCCTGTTATGAGGGGCAGAAGCAATGAAATCTTGCAGACAGGAATTGAACTTATAGGATCTGATTCAAAGAGAGCTGACCTTGAAGTTATTGCAACAGCAATTGAAGTCCTCTCATCATGTTCTGACGGTAATTTCGGACTTGAAATCGGTGATATTGCGTTCTTTAAAGAGCTTGTCAACATGCTTGGCATTGATGAAGATACAAAGGAAAGTATTCGTGAACTTATTGAAACAAAGAATTACCCTGCTTTAAATGATTTACTTGACAGTATCGGAAACAACGATGTTACATATGCGTTAAAACAGCTTCCTAGACTTTTCGGTGGCGAAGAAGTATTTGTAAAGGCTTTGGAACTTGTTAAAAATGATAAGATAACGACCATCCTTAATAATCTTAAAGATATTTTTGACTGTATAAAAGAACTTGGTTATAACGGAAAGATTACGGTAGATCTTGGTATAGTAAATAAACTTGATTATTATACAGGTGTAGTTATTAAAGGATATATGCAAGGCTACGGCACTTCTGTTCTTTCAGGAGGCAGATATAATAATCTTATAAAGGAATTTGGATATGATGTTCCTGCAACAGGTTTTGCTGTCAATATTGATGCAGTAACAAAGATTATAAAAGCTTTCCAGAAACAAACTGACAGTAAAGCTGATGCAATAGTATTTGGAAAGAGCGGATATGAAGTCAAGGCACTTATGTATCTTAAAAAGCTTACTGACGGTGGAAGTATTGCTGAAAACTCTTTATTTGAAACAATAGAGGAAACTTTATCTTATGCAAAGCAGAAGGGTATACCAAAAGTTATTATTGTTTCAGACAAAATTGAAGAAATGATTTCAGGAGGTTCTAATACATGAGTAATGATGTCAGACCATTAAGAATAGCTCTTACTAAGGGGAGACTTGAAAAGGATACAGTTGCGCTTCTTGAAAAGATTGGTTATGACTGTACTGCTGTTCATGAAAAAGGAAGAAAACTCATACTTCCTGTCGGGGACAATATTGAAGTAGTACTTGCTAAGGCTGCGGATGTTATTACATATGTTGAACATGGTGTATGTGATATGGGTGTTGTCGGAAAAGATACAATAATGGAAATGGGCGGAAAGTTTTTTGAACTTGTAGATTTGAAATTTGGAAAATGCAAATTTGCTCTCGCAGGTAAAAAGGGCGATAATTTCTATGAGGGATATGGTGTAAAGACTATTGCAACAAAATATCCTAATGTTTCAAGAAATTTCTTTGAAAAAAAAGGCATGGATGTTGATATAGTTAAGATTGAAGGAAGCGTAGAACTTGCTCCACTCCTCGAATTATCTGATGGTATAGTTGATATAGTTGAAACCGGTACTACTCTTAAGGAAAATGGGCTTGAAGTATTTGAAGCTGTTGCGCAGATTTCTGCAAGAATGATTATTAATACTGTCAGCTTAAAGCTTAGACAGTATGAAATAGAAAATCTGATACAGCAAATTGAAGCAAATATATAAATAATATATACATCCTACTGAAAGGTTTGATTTTAATGATAAGAAAAATTATTGCAGATGGTACAAGTGAAGTTGCCTTTTTAAAAGAAGTTGAAAAGCGTAACGGTGACACAAACAAGAAGGTTTCAGCAATTGTTTCTGATATTATTGAAAATGTTAAGGAAAACGGCGACAAAGCTGTTAATGAATATACACTTAAGTTTGATGGAAAGCTTCCTGAATTTTATGAGGTTCCTTTGGATGAAATTCACGACGCTCTTGAAGAAGCAGATGAAGATTTCATTAATGCTCTTCTTGATGCTATGGAAAACATTGCTGATTTTCACCATAGACAGAAAGAGCAAGGCTTTATTAATGCTAAATCAAATGGGGTAATGCTTGGACAAAAAGTTCGTGGCCTTAACCGTGTTGGCCTTTATGTTCCTGGCGGTACAGCAGCATATCCTTCTTCTGTACTGATGAATGCTATTCCTGCAAAAATAGCTGGTGTTAAGGAAATCATAATGGTTACACCTCCACAAAAGGATGGAAAGCCAAACAAAGATATTCTTGTTGCCGCTTCTGTATGCGGTGTAGACAGAGTATTCCTTGCAGGTGGAGCTCAGGCAATTGCTGCTCTAGCTTATGGTACAGAATCAATTCCAAAGGTAGATAAAATAGTTGGACCTGGCAACATATATGTTGCAACAGCTAAAAAGCTTCTTTACGGTCAGGTTGATATAGATATGATTGCGGGACCTAGCGAAATACTTATAATAGCTGATGAAACAGCTAATCCGAAATATCTTGCAGCTGATCTTATGTCACAGGCAGAACATGATGTTCTGGCATCATCTATCCTTATTACTACAAGTGAAAAGATTGCTGATGAAACCATAAAAGAACTTGAACGTCAGATGGTGAAGCTTTCAAGGAAAGAAATAATCGAGAAATCACTTACTGATTTTGGGGCAGTTATAGTTACAGGTTGTATTGATTGTGCAATTGAACTTGCAAATGAACTTGCTCCGGAACACCTTGAAGTTCAGGTAGCAAATCCTATGGAACAGCTTGGCAAACTTGAGAATGCCGGTTCAATTTTCCTCGGACAGTATGCAACTGAACCTCTCGGTGATTATTTTGCAGGACCTAATCATGTTCTTCCTACAAGCGGAACAGCAAGATTTTTCTCACCTTTATCGGTAAACAGCTTTACTAAGAGATCGAGTTTTATTTATTATACAGAACAAGCATTGCTTGATGCTAAAGATGATATTGTATGTATAGCAGAAAAGGAAGGACTTACTGCTCATGCAAATGCTGTAAAGGTAAGATTTGAATAATATATTACATTTAAGGAGCAATTAACTATGTCATATAATCTTGCAGATAAGCTTCAGACTATTCAGGCATATGACCCAATTGAGGGAAACTACAAAATCAGACTTGATGCTAATGAATCGTATATAAATGTAAATGATAAGCTGAACGATAAGATATGTTCTTCAATAAAAGATATTTGTTTTAACAGATATCCTGATCCTATAGCTAAAAAAGTATCTGAATCTTTTGCAAAACTTTATAATATATCTGTGGATAACGTTACTGCTGGCAATGGTTCTGATGAACTTATTAGTGTAATATCAAGTTGTTTTCTTGAAAAGGGAGATCCTGTTCTGACACTTGCTCCTGATTTTTCAATGTATGCATTTTATGGGAAGCTATATGAGCTTGATGTTCATGTTTTAAATAAGAATGATGACCTTGAAATTAGTGTTGATGAAATAATAAATTATTGCAATAATAACAATATAAAGGCTCTTATATTCTCAAACCCTTGCAATCCAACATCTTTAGGTATAAATAAAAATGATATAATCAGATTGATACAAAGTGTTTCATGCCTTGTAATTCTTGATGAAGCATATATGGATTTCTGGAATCAGAGTATCATTGAAATGACTGACAATTATGATAATCTGATTATTCTCAAGACTTGTTCCAAGGCTATTGGACTTGCATCTGTTCGTCTAGGATTTGCAGTTGCAGGCAAAAAAATAACTTCTATGTTAAGAACTGTAAAATCACCATATAACACAGATTCAGTTTCACAGGCAATTGGCTGTACTGTTTTGTCAGAAAAAGAGCTTTTTAAGTCTAATACAGAGCAGATAATAGCTAATAAAGATAATTTACTTAAAGAAATGAAACAGTTGGCTGTTATTTATCCATGCATAGAGAAAGTATACGATTCTGTAACTAATTTTGAATTTATTAAAACATGTAAAGCTAATTACATTTACACAGAATTACTTAATAAATCTATAGCAGTCAGATGCTTTGATGGATATTTAAGAATTAATACAGGCAGTGAGTATGAAAATACAGAATTGGTAATAGCGCTTAAAGAGATCTTAAAAAATATTTCCTGATATATGAAAGGAATGAAGAGTATGAGATTTGCGGAAGTAAAAAGAGAAACAAAAGAAACTAACATTATATGTTCTCTCAACCTCGATGGAGTTGGACAGAATAGCATTTATACTGGTGTAGGCTTTTTTGATCATATGCTGACAGCCCTTGCGGTGCATAGTGGAATAGATATGAATCTTCAGGTGTCAGGAGACTTGAATGTAGATTGTCACCATACAGTTGAGGATACAGGAATAGTTCTTGGACAAGTTTTTAAGAAAGCAATTGGTGAAATGAAAGGCATTACAAGATATGGTACAGCATTCATTCCAATGGATGAAAGCCTTGGATTTGCATGTCTTGATATCAGTAACCGTCCATTTCTTGTGTTTGATGCAAACTTTTCTGATGATAAAGTTGGTAAATTTGATACTTGCCTAACAGAAGAATTTTTTAGAGCTTTTGCATATAATGCAGGAATTACATTACATATTAAAAAAGAATACGGAAAAAATGATCACCATGCAATTGAGGCAATTTTCAAGGCTGTAGCTCATGCTTTGAAAGATGCTAAAGAAATAAAGGGAGATAGCATTTTATCAACGAAGGGTGTTTTGTAATGATAGCAATAATTGATTATGATGCTGGAAATATTTTTAGTGTAAAAAATGCACTTGATTTTCTTGGACTTAAGAATAAGCTGACTAATGATATTAAAGAAATACAAAATTCAGATGCTATTATTTTGCCAGGCGTTGGAGCATTTCCAGCTGCAATGAAAAGGTTGTCAGACTTTGGGCTTGTAGATGTAATAAAAAGTGAAGCAATAAGGAAACCTTTTCTTGGTATTTGTCTTGGTATGCAGCTTCTGTTTGATAACGGATATGAGTTTGAAGAAACTCCTGGACTTGGACTTATAGCTGGTACAGTAGAAAAAATTATTGCCCCGGGAATGTCTGTTCCGCATATGGGATGGAATAAGCTTGTAAAGCTAAATGACTGTACACTAATGAATGGATTATCTGATGATGAGTATGTATATTTTGTACATTCATATGCAGCAAAATGTAATAATAAAGATATATCTGCATATTGTGATTACTCAGGAAAGATTACAGCACTTGTAAATAAGGGAACGGTCTATGGAGCTCAGTTTCATCCTGAAAAAAGCAGTGATGTAGGAATAAAAATATTGAAAAATTTTGCTTCCTTGATAAAATAAACAGAAAGGCTTGATAGTATGTTAGCGAAAAGAATAATACCTTGCCTTGATGTAAGGGAAGGAAGAGTTGTAAAGGGAATTAACTTTATAGGCATTAAAGAAGTTGGCGATCCCGTTGAATGTTCAAAAGAATATGATCGTCAGGGTGCTGATGAAATTGTATTCCTTGATATTACAGCTTCACATGAAGGTAGAGGAACAATGCTTGATGTTGTAAGAAGTACTGCTAAGGAAGTATTTGTCCCGCTTACTGTTGGTGGTGGAATAAGAACTATAGATGACTTCAAAGATACATTAAGGGCTGGTGCTGATAAGGTTTCAATTAATTCTTCTGCAGTTAAAAATCCACAGCTTATTAAGGAAGCATCTGATATATTTGGTTGTCAATGTGTAGTTGTTGCTATAGATGCAAAAAAATGTGAGGATGGTCATTATACTGTTGTAATTAACGGTGGAAGAATAGATACTGGTCTTGATGCTATCGAATGGGCAAAGAAAGCTGAAGAGCTTGGTGCCGGGGAAATATTGCTTACATCAATGGATACAGATGGTGTTAAGGGTGGTTTTGACATTGATATGCTTAACTCAGTGTGCAATGTTGTAAAGATACCTGTGATTGCAAGTGGAGGATGTGGAAAGCTTGAACACTTTACACATGTTTTTAAGCAGACAAATGCTTCAGCTGCACTTGCGGCATCACTTTTTCATTATAAAGAGTTGACTGTAAATCAAGTTAAGGAAGAATTGAAGAAAAATAACATACCAGTAAGAGTAAAGGAAATTATATGATGGATCTGGATAAATATTTTGTTAAATCTGATTTAATACCTGCTGTTGTTCAGGATGTAAAAAATAATGAGATATTAATGCTTGCTTATATGAACAAAGAAAGTATGCAAAAGACTCTTAGAACCGGCTATACATGGTTTTGGAGCCGTTCAAGAAATGAACTTTGGAACAAGGGTGCAACTTCAGGACACTTGCAAAAAGTCATTGAAATTTATGGGGATTGTGATAATGATACCCTTCTTATTAAGGTTGAACAAACAGGTAATGCTTGTCACACCGGTTCATACTCATGCTTTTTTAATAAAATTATGTAAGGAGAATATTAATGAGTGTACTACAGGATTTATATAAAGTTGTTATGTCAAGAAAAGAAAAATTTGAAGAGGGTTCATATACCTGCTATTTATTTTCAAAAGGTGTTGACAAAATCTGCAAGAAGTGCGGTGAAGAATGCTCAGAAATGATAATTGCTGCAAAGAATCATGATAACGATGAGCTTAAAAATGAAATTGCTGACCTCATGTATCATATAATGGTTTTATGTGCAGAACAAGGACTTGATTTTGCAGAAGTTGAAGAAGTTCTTGACGAGCGAGGTAAAAAAATTGGCAATCTTAAAACATTCCACGCAACTGATAAAAACTCATAAATTTTTTAAAGTGTCTTAAATTTTTATTAAGGCACTTTTATTTGTGTTGTAAATACTATTTTTATATGCTATTATGTAATTAACATAATATAAAGGGGGAGTAAAGAATGAGTCATTGGATTGAAAAGGCTGTAGTTTATCAAATTTACCCTTTAGGGTTTTGTGGCTGTGAACAATTTAATAGTGATGCTCCTGAAAAAAGTATAAATCGAATCGAAAAAATACTTGAATGGATGACCCATCTCAAATATATAAATGTTAATACTATTTATTTGGGACCTGTATTTGAATCTGTTGAACATGGTTATGATACAACGGATTATATGACCATTGATAAAAGATTAGGAACTAATGATGATTTTACTAAAGTATGTTCAGTCTTGCATGAAAATGGTTTCAGAATTGTTCTAGATGGTGTTTTCAATCATATCGGCAGGGATCATTTTGCTTTTAAGGATATAATTGAAAATGGTAAGAATTCTAAATACTGTGGATGGATTTCTGGTTTGAATTTTAATGGCAGATCTCCTTATAATGACTGTTTCTCTTATGAAGGCTGGAATGGATGCTATAATCTTGTTAAGCTTAATCTTAATAACCCAGAGGTAATAGAATACTTGTTTTCTGCAATTAAAATGTGGATTAAAGTCTGGGACATAGATGGAATAAGATTTGACGCAGCAGATTGTCTTGCTGATGAGTTTATAAAACAAGTACATACATTTACCAAATTACTTAAACCTGATTTTTGGCTTATGGGTGAAATTATTCACGGAAATTATGGCAAGTGGGCTAATGGCGAAATGTTTGACAGTGTAACAAATTATCAGTGCTATAAGGGCATATACAGTTCTCATAATGACAGGAATTACTTTGAAATTGCACATTCTATTGAGTATCAGAATAGTCAATATGGCAATTTGTATCTTTACAATTTTGTAGATAATCATGACGTATCAAGAATAGCATCAATTCTTAAAAATAAGGATTACATATACTGTTGCTATACTTTATTGTATATGATGAAAGGAGTACCTTCAATTTATTATGGCAGTGAGTTTGGAGTAACGGGGCAGAAAGGTCAAGGAGCAAATGCTGATGCTCAGATTCGTCCTTGCCTTGAATTGTATGACATTCCAAGCAGAGATGAAAAACTTTTAAAACATATTTCTGCTTTAGGCGCTATTAGACAAAGCAGCCTTCCTGTTCAGATAGGTTCTTTTGAGAATGTAGAACTAAAAAATCAGACCTTCTTATTTAAACGTGAATATAATGGTGAAATAATTTATATTGGGCTTAATATCAGTTATGGTGATTATACTTTTAACTTTGATACCAAATATAGACGATTAGCTGACAGATTAACAGGAAAGCATTATGACACTATAAACGGACGAGTATCTATAACAGTTTCTCAAAATTGTTCGGTAATACTTGTATGTGATGATTTAAAGACAAATGATATAACCGTAAATTCTGTGTCTGAAAAAACAGAGGAGAAAACTGATTTGATTGAGAATGTTTCTTTAAATAATGTTAATATGCCGTCTGCTGGAATTCCGGAAGGTAGAAAAATAATACTAGGCGGACATTACAAACATTTTAAGGGTGGAGACTATGTAGTTCTGAATGTAGCAAAAGATCACGAAACATTAGAAGAACAGGTTGTATATATGGCTATTTATAATAAACCAATTGTGTGGGTAAGACCATTAAAGATGTTCCTTGAAGATGTTGATGATCATGGAAATATTAAACCACGATTTGCTTATATACCGGACTAAATATTTGTAATATTAATTAAAGTAGTTGCTATTTCTTTAATAATTGTATATAATATAAAAGCAGTGCTATAAATTGTTTAAATGATTTATATCACTGCTTTAACATTGCTTATTATCGGAGGATTTTATATGACAAAAGCGGAACAGTTCTTTAATGATATAAAAAACAAGAAAATTGCTTTTATTGGAACGGGAGTTAGCCATAATGACCTTATAAAAATGTTTCTGAGCAAAGGTTTGAATGTAACTGTTTGCGATAAAAAAAATAAAGAGCAACTTGGTGAGATAGCTGACATATTTGTTGAAATGGGTGCCAAATTATCTCTTGGAGAGAATTACTTGGATGAAATATTTAATTGTGATGTTGTTTTCAGAACTCCTGGAATGTACTATAATAATCCAATACTTACTAAAGCAAGAAAAAAAGGTATTGCTGTAACTTCTGAGATGGAAGTGTTTTTTGATTTATGCCCTTGTAAGATATATGGTGTAACAGGTTCAGATGGAAAGACAACAACCACAACTCTGATATCTGAGTTTTTACAAGGTGAGGGTAAGACTGTCCATAAGGGTGGAAACATAGGACGTGCGCTTCTTCCAGTTATTGAATCAATTAAGCCTGATGACTGTGCAGTAGTAGAATTGTCAAGCTTTCAGCTTATTTCAATGAGAAAATCACCTGATGTTGCTGTTATAACTAATATTTCTCCAAATCATCTTGATGTTCATGGAACGATGGAAGAGTATATAGACAGCAAGAAAAATTTAATTCTTCATCAGAATGCTTTCAGTAAAACTGTGCTTAATCTTGATAATGATGAAACAAATAAACTTTCTGATTTAGTAAGAGGAAGTTTAATTAAGTTTTCAAGAAAATCTATACCTGAGTATGGTGCGTTTCTGGATGATCAGGGTAGGTTATGTTTTAATGATTACGGTAAAACAGATATAATTGTTCATATGGATGACATAAGAATAAGAGGAATTCATAATACAGAAAATTATCTTACTGCAATATCGGCTGTTTATGGGGAAGTTTCTAAGTATACTATTGTAAATGTAGCAAAAAACTTTAATGGCGTTGAACATAGAATTGAGTTTGTACGTGAAATTGATGGAGTTAAATACTACAATGACAGTATTGCTACAAGTCCTACAAGAGTAATAGCAGGTCTGAATTCTTTTAATCAGAAGCTTATTGTAATTGCTGGAGGATATGATAAAAAGATTCCATATGAACCGCTTGGAGAACCCGTTAATAATAATGTTAAACTTTTGATTTTACTTGGAGCAACTGCTGATAAAATTGAAAAGGCAGTCAAAGATTATCCTGGCTATTCAGAAGATACTTGCAGAATTATTCGTGTGAGTACTCTTGAAGAAGCTGTGGAATGTGCGAAAAAAAATGCTGTCAGCGGGGATATAGTTACACTTTCCCCTGCAAGTGCAAGCTTTGATTTGTATAGGAACTTTGAAGAAAGAGGTCATCATTTCAAGAGAATTGTAAATTTACTCTAAATCATTGAAGGATAAATTGAAAGGAGATATGCTTTCAATTAGAAAGCATTGTCACTAAAATGAACATTGCAGAAATGCTTATGGATTTGGCTGATTGTGCAGGAGTTTCAGGAGATGAAACATGTGCATCAGAAAAAGCGATGGAATATCTAAGTAAATATAGCGGCAATTTTCGTATCAAAAATGGTAATGTAATTGCTGATTTTGGAGAAAGAGAAGAAGGCAAATCACATATTCTTATTGATGCTCATATTGATCAGATTGGGTTTATTATAAACTATATCACTGATGAGGGTTTTATAAAGGTTTCAGCTTGCGGAGGAATTGACTGCAGGCTTCTTCTTGCGCAACAGATTACAATACTAGGCAAGAAACCAGTATCAGGAATAGTTTGTACTTTTCCTCCACATCTTTCTAAGAATAATCCAAATAAAGTTCCTGATATTGATGATATATATATTGATGTTGGCATGACAAAAGAAGAAGCCGATAAAGTAATCTCCTTAGGTGATAGGGTTGTTTTTGCTGTAAAATCCAAGAAATTAACTGGTGACAGGATTACTGGCGCAGCTCTTGATGACAGATGTGGTGTAGTTGCTATTCTATATGCTGTTAAAATGCTTAAAGATACAAAGCTTAATTGTTCATACAGCGTTATGTTCTCAACACAAGAGGAAGTCGGAGAAAGAGGCGCAAAAATTGGAGCATTTGAAATAAATCCTGATATAGCTCTTGAAGTAGATGTCAGCTTTGCTTTGACGTCAGACGATTCTGAAATAAAATGCGGACATATGGGTAAAGGATGTATGATTGGAATAGCTCCTGCTTTGGATAGAGATTTATCAAATAAGCTTATTTCATTAGCAGAGAAAAATAATATACCATATCAGATTGAAGTAATGAATGGAACTACCGGGACAAATGCTGATCAGTTTTCTGTTACTCGTTGTGGAGCAAAAGCTGCAACTTTATCTGTTCCTATAAAATATATGCATACACCTGTTGAGGTCGTTTCTCTTTCTGATATAATAAACACTTCAAAAATAATAGTTGAATTTTTAAAGGAGGTATGCTGATGTTTTCTCTTTTAGAAGAATTATGTAATATTAATGGTATTTCAGGTGACGAGGCTCAGGTAAGAGATTATATTTGCACAAAGATTAATGGTAAGTGTGAGTATAATATTGATGCTCTCGGAAATATCATTGCCTTTAAAAAGGGCAGAAAAACTCCTGATAAAAAAATATTGATTTCTGCTCATATGGATGAAGTAGGCATGATTGTAACATCAATTAAAAATGATGGAACAATCATGATTAATTCTGTTGGAGCAGTAGATCCTAAAGTAGTTATAGGCAGGCAAGTTACCATTGGAAAAAACAAAATTACTGGAGTAATAGGATCAAAAGCTGTCCATAACCTGTCTGATGATGAAAAGAAAAGTAATCCTAATTTTGAAAAGTTATATGTAGATATTGGGGGATTAAATAAAGAAGAAACATCTGATTTTGTATCTTTAGGAGATAGCGTATATTTTGAATCAGAGTTTATAGAATTTGGTGAAGGATACCTGAAAGGTAAAGCTATAGATGACAGATTTGGTTGTGCAGTAATGATTGAAATGATAAACAGTGAACTTGAATACGATTGTTGGTTTACATTTGTTGTTCAGGAAGAAGTAGGGTTAAGAGGTTCAAAAACTGCTGCATATAAGGTAAATCCTGACTTTGCTATTGTTATTGAAGCAACTACTGCTGCTGATATTCCGGGAGCATCTGATGAAAATAAATGCTGTGTGCTTGGTAATGGTGCAACTGTGCCATTTATGGACAGATCCACAATTTATGATAAGGAATTATTTGCTTTGTCAAAAAAGATTGCTAAAGAAAATGCTATTGGATGGCAAACAAAAACAACAGTTGCGGGTGGAAATGACAGTGGTGCAATACACGTTTCTAGAGATGGTGTGCGTACAATAGCTGTTTCTGTACCTTGCAGATATCTGCATTCTCCGTCATGTATAATAAAGAAAACAGATGCAGAAGACTGCAATAAGTTAATACGCAAATTGTTTGAGGAAATTTGCTGTTTATGATAAGTATAATTACGTCTGACACCGTACCTCAGACATCGGACAGCTATTATGGGTATAAAATCAGGTCTTACTTCAAAGCTTATGGACCTAATTTTAATTTTTGCAGATTTTATAAGTGCGAAGATTCTGTTATTATGATTTACAACTCTACAATGGTAATTGATAACAGCAAAGTTTCAGATGAAATAATCTCATTTATTGAGCTGATAAACCCTGTATCAATAGAAATAAGATGTAATCATGGCATTACAGATTTAAGCGGCTATAAGCAACATGTACGAAAACTGTTTAAATTTAATAACGCAAATATTCAGATAAATAACAAAGAATTGAAAATAAACTGTTGTCTTGATAAAATATTTCCTATTGTTGAAGAAGGTTTCGGAATTAAAGAATATGATGAGTGGTATGTTGATATTTCTCATAGAATAAGACACAATACAGCTAATATTTATCTCTATAAAGATTCTGTTACTGCAACAATGCAATTCAACGAAGCTGACTTTGCATTCTTTTCACATATTGCTACATCAGCTGAAAGCAGGGGAAAGGGATATGCAAGGGAATTACTCTATATTCTTTCTGGTATGATGAAAAGTCAGAATTCAGATGCATACCTATTTGCTTTGGAACATAGAGTAACATTTTATGAAGAAATAGGTTTTATACCAGTTTATTCTGATATATTGTTTGAGAAATAAATAATTGGAGGTAAGCGTGAAAAAACTTTTCACGCAGTTATTTATTCCTTTCTGCAAATACAAGAGCAGAAATTTTGCTTCGCAAAATCGGAATAAATAGCAGAAAGGAATGGTGATTAATATGTCACAGTTACTAAATAATAAAGGCTTCAATATTGATGAAAAGATTTTAAAGCTTGCCGATAAAGCAGAAGAAAACTGCAAAGAAGTATTTTATAATATTGAGAAAACAGCAAGAATTAATGGAGAAAAGGTTCTTAAAGCATTTATTGATAATAAAGTTAGCGAAATCTGTATGAAGGGTACTACTGGTTATGGTTACGGAGATGTTGGCAGAGATACTCTTGATGCAGTCTATGCTCAGGTATTTGGTGCTGAAGACGCTCTTGTAAGACATTCTTTTGTTTCCGGTACTCATGCACTAACATGTGCTTTATTTGGAATTCTCAGAACAGGTGATAAGATTTTAAGCCTTACCGGAACACCATATGACACACTTACTGAAGTAATTGGACTTAGTGGTAATGGCGGAGGTTCATTGAAGGATTATGGTGTTATTTACGATGAAGTTGACCTTTTACCAGATGGACAACCAGATTATCAAAAAATATTATATAACGTTAAGGATGCTAAGGTTGCATACATACAG
The DNA here is from genome assembly GCA_023396225.1 of Bacillota bacterium. GTDB lineage: Bacteria > Bacillota > Clostridia > Oscillospirales > Ruminococcaceae > JAEZYS01. Next base: position 63,601 of record JAEWWT010000014.1, on the reverse strand, counting down.
CGTTCAAGAGGGTATGCAATAAGACCTGCTTTAACTATAGATGATATCAAAGAAATCGTAAAGGTAGTTAGAAGTGCAAATTCTGAGGCAATAATTATGGTTGATAACTGCTACGGTGAGTTTATTGAAACAATTGAACCTACAGATGTAGGAGTTGATCTTATAATTGGTTCGTTAATTAAGAATCCTGGTGGTGGAATTGCTGAAACTGGTGGGTATATTGCCGGACGTAAAGACTGTGTTGAAATGTGTGCATACAGACTTACTTGTGTAGGAATGGGAAAAGAAGTCGGATGTACTCTGAATCAGAATAAACTTATGTATCAGGGACTTTTTTATGCTCCTGAAGTTGTTGCTTCAGCTGTAAAGACTGCTACATTTACAGCTGAAATAATGAATCTTGTTGGATTTGAGAGCTTTCCAAAGTCTTATGAGAAGCGTGGAGATATAGTAACTACAATTCTAATGAATTCACCTGAAAATCTTATTGCGTTTTGCCAAGGGATACAAAAGGGAGCACCTGTTGACAGCTTTGTATCTCCAGAGCCATGGGATATGCCTGGTTATGATTCTCAAGTAATAATGGCTGCTGGTGCATTTAATATGGGTGCGTCTATAGAAATATCTGCTGATGCACCACTTCGTGAACCATTTGCAGCATATTTTCAAGGAGGATTAACATATCCAACCGGAAGAATGGGTGTACTTATTTCACTTCAGGAAATGTTTGAGAGAAATTGTTTTAATTTATAGACAATTTATATATTTATAAATAAAAAAGTATTGACATGATTCTATATATATGATATAATAATTGAGTTGATTAAGCGTTGCTAGCTCAGCTGGATAGAGTGACTGGCTACGAACCAGTAGGTCAGGGGTTCGAGTCCCTTGCAGCGCACCAACGTAAATAAACCGCTTGAAGTGATTTGAGCGGTTTATTTTTTTAATCTAAAGCAACGCATACAAAGATAAATAAACTCCCTGCAAAAGCGAGGAGATTAAAAAGTCATTTTAATTGAAAAAAACATACCAAACCACGTTAATACATTACTGTCATAAAGATATTTGTATATTGTTATGACAATCAGAAAAAGACCATTAAGTTAAAAGCTTAGTGGTCTTTTTGTTTTGGTACATATCTTGTCCTTACACTATTTAATTTTTATGACAATTGAATTATGCATAAGAATTATCCGTTTTACGGAAAAACAGACTTGTCATTAACATGACAAGATAATATTTATTTTATTGTTGATACATATTGACAAGCATCTATACATATGATATTATATAGATGAAATTAAATATGAAATTGAGGATGTGTTTATATGAATGAAATTGATATTGCACTTATTTGCAAAGCTTTAGGTGATTCAAACAGACTTAAAATAGTAAAAATGCTGTCTGGTGGTGAAAAATGTGCCTGCAAACTTCTTGAAGCTTTTGAAATTACCCAGCCTACACTTTCGCATCACATGAAGATACTGACAGAATGTGGTCTTGTAATAGCTCATAAGGATGGAAAATGGTCACACTATTTGCTGAACAGTGAAACACTATCAACATTCAAAAAATTTATATCCGAACTTGAATTCAGCTGTAATGAGGAGTGTGTTTGTAAATGATATGGGGCTTTATTCAAAATCAAATACTTGGCATGAAATGGCTGAATAAGCTGATTGGAGATTTTCTTTCGCTTATTGGTCTTGATATAGAAAGCCGTATTGGCGGAAGCGTACAGTTTTTTCTGTATGACGTAATCAAGATAACCATTCTGCTGTGTACTCTGATTTTTCTAATAAGCTTTATTCAGAGTTATTTTCCACCTGAGCGAAGCAAGATAATCATGGGTAGGTTTCACGGCATAGGGGCAAATATAATTTCTGCACTTCTGGGAACGGTAACTCCTTTTTGTTCATGCTCGTCAATACCGCTATTCATGGGCTTTACAAGTGCAGGACTTCCACTTGGTGTAACATTTTCGTTTCTTATCTCATCTCCAATGGTTGATCTTGGCAGTCTTGTTTTGCTTATGAGTATTTTCGGAGCAAAAGTCGCCGTAGTTTATGTAGTTGTAGGTCTTATCATTGCAGTTCTCGGCGGTACTCTTATTGAAAAACTGCACATGGAAAAGTATGTTGAAGAGTTCATACTAAATGCAAATACTGTTGATATAGATTCACCGTCGCTCACTAAAAAAGATCGTATTATTTATGCAAAGGAACAGGTTATATCCACATTTAAAAAAGTTTCCCCGTATATTCTTGTCGGTGTTGGCATAGGTGCAGTTATTCACAACTGGATTCCTGAAAGCTGGGTTGAAACGGTGCTTGGAAGCAATAATCCATTTGGAGTTATTCTTGCAGTACTTATTGGTGTTCCAATGTATGCGGATATTTTCGGAACAATTCCTGTTGCAGAAGCACTTCTGGGCAAGGGTGCACAGCTTGGAACAATTCTTGCGTTCATGATGGCTGTTACAACACTCAGTCTGCCATCAATGATAATGCTTAGAAAGGCTGTTAAGCCTAAACTGCTCGGACTTTTTATTGCAATTTGTACTGTTGGAATTATTATTGTAGGATATTTATTTAACGCATTCCAATATCTTCTTATAAATTAAAGGATAAAACATATGAGTAATTATATTCTATATGGTATCGCATTGATTTTTTTGACTTTTTCTTTTATAAAGGATAAGAATAAAACAAAAAAATCTCTAAAAAAGGCATGGAAAGCTTTTGAAAATATTTTGCCGGAATTTTTAGTGGTTATTTTATTTGTTGGAATATTGCTCGCTGTCTTTGACGCAGAAGTAATTTCAAAAATTATCGGGGCTGATTCCAGATGGCTTGGTGTAATACTTGCTGCTGTTGTCGGAGCTGTTACCTTAATACCTGGATTTGTTGCATTCCCTACAGCAGCGATGCTTTTGCAAAGTGGGGCAGGATATATGCAAATAGGTGCTTTTGTTTCTGCTTTGATGATGGTTGGCATTGTAACTATACCAGTTGAGATTAAATATTTTGGTAAAAAGGCGACTATTATACGAAATATTTTAGCATTCGCTTTTTCATTTGTTGTCGCTTTTGTTATCGGATTGGTGGTGAAATAATTATGAAAAATATTTTAAAGAGGTATCGTGTATTTTTTATTGCTCTTGCTGCCGTTGCTGTCCTTACAATTTTTAACGCTCCATTAGGATTGAAAGCATTTAAAATTACAGCATTTTCTTTAAAAGAAATGTTGCTTGTAATACCCCCTGTTTTCATTCTGCTTGGACTCCTCGATGTATGGGTGCCAAGGGAAACTATGATAAAATATATGGGTGAGGGTTCAGGAATAAAAGGAATTATTCTGGCTTTTATTATAGGTTCGGCAGCGGCAGGACCACTTTACGGAGCATTTCCCGTTGCGGCAGTATTTATGAAAAAAGGTGTAAAATTCAATAACGTTCTTATTTTCCTCGGAGCTTGGTCAACAACAAAAATTCCGATGTTTATGTTTGAATTATCATCGCTTGGTGCAAAGTTTGCTTTTACAAGATTAGCTGTTGACATACCTGGAATTATAATAATTGCATTTGTTCTTTCAAAACTTATTTCTAAAGATGAAGTGGAGAGAATTTATAAACAAGCTGAAAATATTGACAAATAAAATTTAAGTGAGGTAAAAAATATGGCAAAGACATGGTATCCAGTAATTGATTATTCAGAGTGTGTAGAATGTGGAGCATGTATCGACAAATGTTCAAAGGGTGTTTACAACAAGGAGAGAGCACCTACTCCTATTGTAATATCACCTGATAGCTGTGTGGATCACTGTCACGGTTGTGGCAATATCTGTCCTAATGGTGCAATTACTTATGTTGGAGAAGATACAGGCTGGACACCTCCGAACGGTGAAGTCAAAGAAGAAAGCGAATGTGGCTGCGGCTGTGGCAGAGGTAGCTGCTGTGGATAAAAAGAAAACACTTGGTATACGAATTGCTGTAGTTTCTTTAATTATATTAGTCATTGCAGTAATATTTATTTTTAAAACAGTGAACAGCAAAGATGATGAGGTTAATTTAACTACTACATCACAGACACAAGAAAATAACACTTCAAACAGCAGCATTAATTATCCGTTAAATATCACAAAAGCTGATCTTGAAACAATTAAAGCATATGGCATACCGACTGTCATTGATTTTGGTTCAGATGACTGCAAACCTTGCAAGGCAATGACACCTGTTCTCGAAACATTGAATGAAGAATGGCAAGGCAAAGCAGCTGTTCAGTTTATGGACGTATGGAAATATACTGATGGTGTTGAGGATTTCCCTGTTTCAGTTATTCCGACACAAGTATTTTTCAATGCTGACGGTACACCTTATGTTCCGAGTGAAAATATTCTTAGCAGTATAGAAGGAATCACAATGTATTCAGACAAAACGACAAATGAGCATGTTTTTACAGTACATCAAGGAGGAATAACCGAAGAAGAGATGCGTCAAATCTTTGCTGAAATGGGGGTTGAATAATTGGACACTTTGCTTGAAAAATTATCGACTCTTATTCAGGAAAGCTTTTGGCTCGCCCCAATACTTGCATTTGTTGCAGGGGTTCTCACATCATTCACTCCGTGCTCTATGTCTAGTATACCGCTTATTATTGGATATGTTGGCGGCGTAGGTCAAAAGGATACAAAAAAGTCTTTTCGCTTGTCACTGACATTTGCAATTGGTTCTGCAGTCACATTTACTGTGCTTGGTGTTATTGCTTCTATTGCAGGAAAACTGATGGGTACAAGTGCAGGTTGGTGGTATATTATTCTTGGTGTTTTAATGGTTCTGATGGCATTACAGACTTGGGGTATCTTTGAGATTATACCCTCAAGCTATCTTGTTTCAAAAAACAATCGCAAAGGTTATGTTGGTGCATTATTTACAGGATTACTAGGCGGTGTGTTTTCTTCTCCATGCTCTACTCCTGTTCTGATTGCTTTGCTTGCAATTGTTGCGGGTAAAGGCAATATCATTTGGGGAATACTTTTGTTGCTTATATATTCAATAGGGCATGGAATACTAGCTGTCGTGGCTGGCACGTCGGTAGGTTTGGTTCAAAAATTAACAAAAAGCGAGAAATACGGCAAACTTAGTACTATATTAAAAATAGTAATGGGATTAATCATTCTTGCAATAGGTTTCTATATGTTTTATCTTGGTTTTTAATTTATTAGGAGGATTTTATTATGAGTTTATTTGGTAAGAAAAAAGAAGAAGACAAAGGCTGTTCATGCGGTGGAAACTGCTTTTCTGAACCAGCTGAAGGGGAAGTAATTACAGAATGCAGTTGTGGAGGGAATTGCTGTTCAGCAAACAATGATAAAAAAGAAGCTGTCAATAAAGATGACGTTGCTGTTAAAATTTTAGGTTCCGGTTGTAAAAAATGCAATGAGTTAGAGGCTAATACAGTTGCGGCACTTAATCAGCTTGGCATGGACACCCATGTTGACCATGTTACAGATTTTTCACAGATTGCGGCATATGGTGTTATGTCAACCCCAGCACTTGTTTTTAACGGTAAAGTTGTTTCATACGGCAAGGTTTTGAAAACAGAAGAGGTTGTTAAAATACTGCAAAAAGTTGTTAAGTAATTAATTATGGAGGCATAAATAAAAAATCTTATAATTGAATGGAATCATCTTGATGTTTATGGAAACGAGTATCAAGATATTCCTGCTAAGGCAATCCGACAAGCCACATATTTGGTATTCGGATTAAAAGATGATACCAGCAAACCCTCTGGAAAATCAGGGTGCTGTTGTGGCGGAGGCTGCTGCTAAAAAATTAAGAAAACCCTTTAAGTATCTGCTTAAAGGGTTTTCTTTGTATTCTATGCAATTTTTAAATGTAACAAGAAGCTTGGACTTGCTTTGATTTTAAGGCATAAAGAACCCTTATATGTAAGAGGAAAGCCTCATACAATCTTTTCAAATCTTCTGAATAAAAAATTTTAAAGTATAGTGATAAGGGTTTTAATAAGGTCCTTAATTTGTGGCTTTGAAAATTGAGCATCGGCGCCAACAGACTCTCCTTTGATTCTCATCTGTTCATTAATTAATGAAGAGAACAGTAAAACAGGAATGTGCTTAAATGTTTTATCATCCTTAATAAGCTTAGTAAGACGATGACCATCCATCTTTGGCATTTCAATATCACTGATTATGCAGGCAATTTCAGAAGTAATGTCATTTTCTGTATTTTTATACTGCTGAAGATAGTCCCAAACCTGCTGACCATTTTGAAAAGAAGTAACGTTTTTATAACCAAGATTAGAAAGTTCAGATGTAATCATTTTATTTAAGAAAGAAGAATCATCTGCAATTAATATGTGCTTGTTACTGATAATTGAATTAGGTTTTTGAATGTCATCAACACCGCTTGTATCCAAAGCAGAACTTTTGTTGAGTTCTGAAACAATTTTTTCAAAATCCAGAATTATTATAATTTTGCCGTTAATTTTTGCAATACCAGTTGACATACCCATGCCATAACCTTTAATATCACTATTTGCAATTGAAGGAGGCTCAGAAATATCTTTCCATGAAATTCTTTGAATACCCTTAACTTTGCTTACATGGAAAGCATTAAGCATCTGATTAAACTGACATACAATAAATATATTCTTTCCATCACTTGTATTTTCTGCATGAAGAACTTTATGTAAATCAATAACAGATATAAGTTTATCTCTTGGAATAAAAACTCCTTCTACAGCTTCAGGCGCATTGGGAACAGGTGTAACATCAACATTTATCATGATTTCATTAACTTTAGCTATATTTATTCCATAGCTATTGTTTCCGACAATAAACTCCAATAATTCCAATTCATTGGTTCCAGATTCTAATAAAATATTTGTTTCCATATGTGTAACTCCTTTTTATAAATTATGAGTTTAGTCATATTATACAACTTTAAACATACATAAGTCAATAAAATTTCTTAAATTTAATATAAATGTATAAAAATATGCGGATAACTTTAGCAGTTATCCGCATAAAATGTCATTATTATAATAACTTATGACCACATTCAGCACAGAACTTTGCAGTATCGCTAACAATTTTTGCACCGCACTGCTCACAGAACTTAATTCTTTTTCGTTCTTCCGGAACAGGGAATTCTTGCATAGAATCTTCCTTAACTTCTTCAAAAACTTCAGTATTTTCTAGTTCTTCAGCATTGTCAGTTTCAATTTGGCTGTTATTTTCATCAATTTGCATTTGTTCATCAGCTTCATTAGCTAGTGTTTGTTCAAATTCCTCATAGCTTTGTTCTTCAGAAACTGATTCTGATTCAGTTGAACGTTCATCATCAACACCAGCATATATATGGGCTGTATTTTCAAATGCATCATCTTTGATTTCAATATTATCAACTTCAGTTTTAGTGTTAAGCTCCATGATTTCTTGCATGCGAGCAGTAGCTTTTTCATCATGAATGAATAAAACAAGTGAAGTTAATATTTTAGACACACTCTCAATAATTGATTTATTGAAATTACTTGGAAGTTCAGTTGATGTTCCGTTTTTTTCTACAACATAAACAGAAGAAGAAACCAATCCCTTTTTAGCCTGAAACTGAGTAATGTCTTCAACTTTTATTTTAACAACCGGATTTTGTTTGCTCTTGAAGTAAAGAAATTCAGTTGTAAGTGTAAAGCCTTCCTGATTGTTTCCAACGGTGCTTTCATGCAGGAGAAGCGGTAGCTCATAACGTCCTACAGATACATAAGTCTTGCATACAGCATCAAACTTACTATTGAATACCTTTGATACAGACGGAACATGGAACTGAACAGAAGTAATGCCGTTTTCAGCCATCTTTTTAATGAGGTAGTTCAGATACTTTGAGCATTCATCATTCTGCATAGCCATGATATGTGCTTCAATCTTGTCAATGTATTTGTCCTTACGTTCCTGTTCAATGTCCATAAGATCAATTTTTCTGAGTAAATCAAATGACTGCTTATTGGAAAGAATGTCAATGTTACCGCAAATGCTTGAAATTTCTGCATCTGCAACAACCTTAATCTGATTCTGAATTTTTGCAATGTATTTTTTTCTTAAATCATAACTGCAATCAGGATTATATTGATTGATTATACTAATTGTATCCTGCAATTCTTCTTTTGACTTGTTTTCAAAACCATCAATAATTTTATCAAGCGATGCAACATTGATGTTGTAAATATGTTCATTGACACTGTCAACATAAGGTTGGATAACAGATTGTTTAAGTCCCATATTAAGAATTGTTTCAAGTATGTAGTTTGATTTTTCAAGATTAAAATTATCAAGATCTTCGCAAAGTGATACTATTTCTTCAACTGCTAAAGTATCCTTTCTGTGTTCAACAGCTTCCTTGAACATTTCTAAAATATCATTAGAATACTCTTTCTGATTAGTGCTTAGTCCATCAGCAAATTCATTAAGTTTATCCTTATTATAATTGCTGATTTCTTCAAGTATTTTGTCATTTTCCTGCTTCTTAATATCTTCAATTCTGTCATCAATTTTATCAAAATAAGGTCTGCTGAGATAGAGGAAATCCTGTTTTGAATAAATGTCTTCCTTAAGAGCTAAAAGCTGTTCAATAGTCATTTCTGAAATCTTAGAACACTTTTCATCAAGTTCAATTGAAAGAAGCTCAGATTCTCTCTGGGAGATTTTATCAAAGTAAGGAGCTGTAAGAACTTCATTATACTTATTGCTTCCAAGCTTAAGTTTAAGATCATTAAGTTCCTTTTGATTCATATTTTCTACATTACTGCATATTTCATCAATTTCAACTTTGATAAGTTCATATTCTCTGAGCTGAATTGCTTCATTACACTTCTGAATAAGATCAGCACTATAGCCTTCTTTTTTTATATCCTTTTTAAGTGTATCAATCTGTTCTTTGTTCATTGTAGTAATATTGCTGCAAATTTTATCAAATTTCTCCTGAAGTAATGCCTTTTCTCTTTCACTAATCTTAGCTATATATGGAGATATAAGTATTCTGCTATATTTACCACTGTCTGCAATTTTTCTTAATTCCTCAAGTTTTTCACTGTCAGCAGTATTAATTATACTGAATATGTTTTCAACTTCGTTCTTATCAAAATTATTAAGAAGAGAAGTAACCTTTTTGATATATCTGTTTTTAAGTTTACTGTTATAGGATAATTCAGAAATATCAGATTTCAACTTAGTTAATCCATTTCGGTCAAGGCTCTCTGCATCAGCACAAAGTTTTTCAAGCTCAGAATGTGCTATACTATCACTAAGACGATCTAACTTCTTTGAGTAATACTTGATAAACATTTCAGAGTATCTGCCAGAATTAAGCGTTTCACTCAACTTGTTAAGCTCAGGAATAGTCTTTTTCTCAAGACTAGCAAATAGTTCATTCAATTCTTCACGCTGAGCAGACATTATTCTGTCATTAATCTTATTAAGATAAGGCTTGAGAACTGACTCCTCATAATTTTGCGACAAAATCTTGTTTTTTAATTCAGTTGTCTGATCTAGGTTTTTGATTGTCAGTCCAGTACAAAGTAAATCAAGCTGATTTTCTTCACAACGGTTCATGGCAATTTTTATTTTAACGAGGTACTTAGCTGAAGTCTTGTCGTCTTTAGTAAGATTTGTAATGTGCTTTTTAAGATCAATAAGCTCACTCCTGTCCAAAGCTGACAAGTCAGAACATAAGTCAAGAAGTTTGAGCTCATTTTCCATAGCTTTCTTCATGTCTTCAACGTTATCAAAAATAGTTCCATTATAGGATCTCTGACGTTTATCTATTTCGTCTATGTAATTGTTGAGTTCCACAAAACAAGCTGTATCAGAGCATTTGTATTTCTTTGTAACAGCAAGAAGATCATCTTTAATAATTCTTGCATATTCAAGTTCAATATCAAATTCGCCGTTCTCATTCAACAGATTCTTGCTAATAATGTATTCCGAATAAATATAATCTCTTACTTCGTCATTCGTCAATAAATTAATATTCCAATAATCTGCAATGCATTTTACGTTTTCAGTCTGATCAGGGTATAAGCAGATAATCAGGTTGAAAATAGAAGGGAAAAGTGGTCTTTTTCTTAAAAGGTCACTAATCATGAATTGAATATCAAAATCGTCCTGATCTGAAGTTTCAATATCCCTTAAAGTTTTCTTATATTCCTTTAAATCATGCTTCTTATATGAAAATTCAATATCAGATTCTTTTTCGACAACTTCAATAAGAGCCAGCTTAATAGCATCTATTTCTGTGCTGTCACTTCTGAATGTAAGTCTGCATAATTTCTCTTCAGTATTTTCATTCATTATAGGCATATAAAACTCTTTGATAAACTTTTCTTTTGTAATTCCAATACCTTTATTCTGCAAGTATGAAGCAAAAATACCTGAAATATATTCAGAAGCATTGAAATTATAGTCTGCATATGACATAATATCTTTGTTGTTAAGCATTGTAACGCAGATATTATCAATAATATCAAACAACTTCTCAAAAATATTTTGTCTTATGCTTGATTCATTGACTTCAATTTCATCGTTGAAGAGTTTAAACACCTGATTTGTACAACTTTTTATATCAGGTAGATGCGATACAACCTGAGCAGCATACTGATCAAGTCTTTTGGAAATAGTGGATTTATTAATAATAGAAAGCTTTCCATCAGAAGGACTTTGCCAGAAAAAGTTGTTGATAGACTTTTTAAAATGCATTACTTTGTTGGTAAGAGGAGTAACCGGGGCATATTTCTTTCCTTTTTCGCGCATATACTCTTCACTTACAACTATGGTGTCATTTTTACCGTTAATCATCCAATATTCGGACTGGAACGCACTTTCGAGGAATAAGTCAGTTATGTAGACATAGTTATTCTGTTCAGCCATCTGTCTTGCTTCTGCAATAACAAACGTCTGCCAATCATTTGCATCGTCGGACATAAGCATCATATCTGACATTCTGCAAATATTGAGACCGTTACTTCTTGCTTCTTCGTCAGAACAAGGTGTAATTATCAGATTTTGAATAGTAGGATGACAAACAAGCTGATTATTTGCAAGATACATCTTGTTAAATCTTTCTTCAAATTCTGTACACTTTTGTTTAAATAATTCATAGTTTCTTATTATTTCCACAATTATGCCCCCGATTTAGTATTTATTACTATAATTATAATTATATGGCATGGGAATATCAATGATTTTTTATGAATTTTATATTTTAATTTGTGGAATATAATTAATAAGTATTTAGATAAATAAAAAACAGGTTGTTAAGTAAACAACCTGTTAATATTTAATTAACTTCTTCTGGTATAATTATTGCAGCAATTATATATGCAAGAATACCAGGTCCTGATAAGCCAATCAAAGCCCAGACTAAGCGAATTACATTAGGGTCAATGTTAAAATAGTCTGCTACTCCGCCACAAACACCGCATATTATTTTTTCCTGCTGCTTCTTAACTAATTTCTTCATAAAATTATTACCTATAAAAATTATCTGTGGTTAATATTCTTATTGGCATCTGCAAAAATACTTGAGGAATTTTTCTGATCTTTATATTTAATATATTCTTCACTCTTTGAATACGCAGATTGTTCGCCAATAATATTTTTTGCGAGATTAAATGGTTTACCTAGTTCAGCCATAACAATCTGTTCATTTTCTGTACCGGCATCTAAAAAATATTCATCATAAAACCTTACAGCCATATCACGTTCTTCTTTTGGAAGACATATAAGATGAGATGCAAGTTCTGAAAGATATTCATTTTTTGTCATAATCTTATTCCCCCTTCAACTGAATCGCAATCTTTGCTTAGCAGTTTATTGATTTTAGACTTGTATAATTTCCACTCATCCATATAACTATCCAGTTGAAAAAGTCCCTTTGGTGTAACCTTGTAGTAACGTCTGTTTCTCCCCATAAATTCTTTATCATATGATTCCAGACATTCATTTTTTAGAAGTCGCCTAAGAACAGGGTAGAGAGTGGATTCTGACATTTCCATTGCTTCTCGAATTTCTTGAGTAATCTTGTATCCGTAGGTATCTTCTTTGGAGACTATTGAAAGAACGAGAGCATCCAATAAAGTAGCACTTACCGGAAATACCATTTTTCTACCTCCTTTTAAAATATTATATCCTTTATATTATACAAAATATAATATAAATTGTCAATACAAAAAAGAAATTAGAATAAAATTTTTTAGCATTATTCACACAACTCAAGCCACTCATCAGAAATCTCGTTGGTTATTCTTCTCAGTTCTTCGTACTGTTGGCATTTTTCCTGCATTAACTGATAATCAGAACAGACATAAGGATCAGTCATTTCCTCTTGAAGCTTTTGCATTTCAAGTTCATTGATGTTAATTATATTTTCAAGTTCTTTGATTCTTGCACGGTTCTTTGCGTCAGCTGAACGTTGCTGCTTAGATTTATATGTTTTAGCCTTGTTTTCTTCCACAAGACGTTTTGCAGCTTCCTGCTTTTCAATGGCAATTTCATTGTTTCTTTGAGCTTCCAGCTGCTTTTTCAGTTCAAAATATTCATCAAAGCTTCCTGTAAATATTTCTGTAGAGTTTTCCCTGATATCAATTATTTTTGTTGCAAGTTTGTTCAGGAGATATCTGTCATGTGAAACAAAAATTATAGTCCCGTCAAAAGAATCAAGAGCTTCTTCAAGTATTTCTTTTGTAAATAAATCAAGATGGTTTGTAGGTTCATCAAGAATGAGAACATTGCCACGTTCAAGCATCATGAGAGCAAAGCAAAGCTTAGCTTTTTCTCCACCGCTTATAACACCAACCTGTTTAAAGACATTCTCACCAATCATTCTAACTCTTCCAAGTAATGAGCGTATTGACAAATCTGTCATGGTCCTATATCTGGTGTGAATTTCTTCAATAACTGTATTATTGACGTTAAGCTGTGAATTTTCCTGATCAAAGTATGAGATTTTAATATTCTTATTCCATTCAATTTTTCCTCGGAGATGAGGAAGTTTGTTCATTATTATTTTAAGAAGTGTCGATTTTCCTATACCGTTTGAACCTATTATAGCAACTTTCTCGCCACGTTTTACTTTAAAGGAAATAGAGTCAACAAGAGTTTTTCTGTCTGCACCTGAACCAACAGTAATATCTACATTGTTTATAGAAAGAACATCAATAGGTGGTGTAACATCATATTCAAACTGAATTTTTGCGCTTGAATGACTGATAACAGGTTTTTCAATAAGCTCCATAGCTTCAAGTTTTTTTACTCTGCTTTTTGCCATATTTGATGTAGTGGCTCTTACAATATTTCTGTCGACAAAATCCTGAAGCTTTGCTATTTCAGCCTGCTGAGCTTCATATTCTTTCATTTGTCGCTCAATGTCAGCTTCCTTCTGAGCAGTAAAACCCGTATAGTTTCCCTTATATCTTTTGAGCTTGCAGTTTTCAATTTCACATATACATGTTGTCAGTTTATCAAGAAAGTATCTGTCATGTGATACTAACAACAGCGCACCCTTATAATCTTTTAGGTAATCTTCAAGCCACATAATAGTATCAAAATCAAGGTGGTTTGTTGGCTCATCGAGGATAAGCAGGGAAGGGTTTTCAAGCAGAAGCTTTGCCAAGGCAAGACGAGTTTTCTCTCCACCACTTAAAACAGAAATCTCCTTATCATGAGTTTCTACGGGAAAACCCATACCATTTAGGACAGTTTTTATCTTAACATTAATGTTGTATCCATCGTTTGCTTCAAAATATGCAGTTTTTCTTGCATACTCATCTGAAATTTTTATAAAATTCTCTTCATCATTATGTGTTTCAGGTTTTGACATTTTAGCTTCAAGCAGTCTTAATTCATCATGAATATCAATCAGCGGTTTAAAAACAGATGTCATTTCTTCAATTATAGTGTTGGTTTTATCAAGACCTGAATTTTGTGCAAGATATCCGATTGTTGAACTTTTTGTAATAGCAAACCGTGGAATATAGGGTTCCTGCTGGGATTCGTAGTCCTCAGATCCAGTTATGATTTTAAGTAATGTGGATTTTCCACATCCGTTAATCCCAACAAGTCCTATCCTGTCATTGTCTTCTATTGTAAGTGAGACATTGTTGAGCACTATTTTCCCGTTATAGATTTTGCTTATATTTTCAAGAGACAGAATCATATTTTTCTCCAATAAAGTTTTATCCGCAGTATTAGATAATAAAGTGGATAAGTATAGTTTCAGGACATATGGTACTTAAAAAAGTTTATTAATAATGCCCTGATAAGTTTCTTTTACATAGTACTATGTAAATTATATAAAATATCCTATACAATTATAAACAAATAGATTAGTCATGTCAAGAAAACAATTTGCTGAATACTAAAAATAAAAGCAGGCTCATATTAATGAACCTGCTTAATTATTATAACATTGTTGCTCTTAACTCTTCGCCTGTTTTAGGTGAGAGATAAGCAGGAGCAATATCAAATACTGTCTTTGCACCAAAATTGCCTTCTTGTGCAAGTTTATAAGCAGCTCTTGCATAAGCAACAAGAACGTTAGATGTAAATTCAGGGTTTGATCCAAGCTTTAAGGAGTATTCAATAACATGTGATGTTTCGCCGTTTACACCTGTTTTTCCGCTTCTTAAAACAAATCCACCGTGAGGAATACCACTATGATCACGGATTAAATCTTCCTGTGAAATAAAATGAACGGTTGTATCATAATCTGCAAAGTAGTTAGGCATATTTTTAATTTCTGATTCTATCTTAGCTTTGTCTGCTCCATCTTTAGAAACTACAAAACATTCTCTTGTGTGCTTCTGACGTGTTGTGAGTTCTGGGTTTTCACCACTTCTTGCAGCTTCAACTGCACTTTCAACAGGAATGGTATACTGCTTTGCATCAGCTACGCCTTCAATTCTTCTAATTGCGTCAGAATGTCCCTGACTAATACCCTTACCCCAGAAAGTATAATCCTTACCATCAGGAAGCAGGCAGTTGCCATAGAGTCTGTTTACAGAGAACATACCAGGATCCCAGCCTACGGAGATAATACTTACATTTTTACCTGACTTAGCAACGGCATCAACCTTTGCAAAGTATTCAGGAATTTTTGCATGAGTGTCAAAGCTATCAATTGTGTTAAATATTGAAGCATACTTAGGGCCTTGCTCTGGAAGATCAGTTGCACTTCCGCCGCAAAGAATCATAACATCAATTTTGCCCTTATATTGTTCTATATCATTAATAGAGCATACAGGAACATTTTCTGTCAAGATTTTAAGAGCCTTAGGATCTCTTCTTGTAAATACACATGCAAGTTCAGTGTCACAACTCTGCTTTATAGCAAGTTCGACACCTTTTCCAAGATTTCCGTAACCAATAATACCAATTCTAATTTTACTCATTTGTAATCCTCCCATAAAAATACTAAATGCATTATAACATGTTTTTTTGTATTTGAAAATAGATTTGCAATTTTTATTTTTAAAAATTGCAAATCTATTTAAATAATCTATGTAATCTATAAATAAATTTTGAATATACAAATCTAAATATTTACTTAAGTTAATGTACCATTTTGTTTTTTATAGTTCAGAGGACTGATTCCAACATATTTCTTAAATTTATTATGAAAATAATTTATGTTGGTATATCCAACCATTTTTGCAACTTCATAGACTTTATATTCCTCCATGGAAAGAAGTCTTTTAGCTTCAGCAATTCTTATTTCATCAAGGTAATTGTTGAAGTTTTCTCCTGTATACTGATGAAAAACCTTTCCAAGATAAGCACTGTTATAGCCAAAAATACTTGCAAGAAGTTCAAGTCGAAGCTCCTGATTATAATTGTTTCTTATGTATTGAACAATTTTCTCCATCGTGCTTTTTGTAGTACTTCCAAATAAAACATTAGATACTTCGGTAAGCATCTTTTTCATCATGCTGATAATATCAAAAAGACTGACTTTTTCACCAATTTCGTTGCTTAAATTTTCATAAAAAAATTGTTCTGCTTTTTTCTCGCCAAGAGATTTTGCAATTTTATTCTTAATATCCATAATAACAGTTATGCATACTACTTTGGTTTTTTCCTGTGAAAATCCTTTTTGTCTTAGGCTTGATTGGAATGTATCAAGATAATTATTAAGCTTTTCAGTATCATTTATTTCTATGTATGCAAACAATTGCTTCGAAAAGTTGTTTAATTCCTCAAAATCAGAATTATTCTCGGTAATAGCTTCATCTGAAACGATTCCGTAATGCATATATAAGAACTTATTTTTATATATGTCATGTGAAGAAATATATGATAATTTTATAGAACTAGCATCATTCACAGTGTTTCCTAAAGCTATAAACAGTTTTTGACCACAAAATAACTGCAAATTATTCAGTGTTGTCATAATCTGATTCTTTTTCCAACCCTTGAACAAAACAGATAATGTTCCGCTGAAATCGATTGTAACAACCTCAATATCAGAGTAATCCCTGAAGAATTTCTTAATAGATTCTATCAGAGAAGTTTTCTTTTCAATGTTAGTATCTTCAGACAGACCAATAAGAGCAACATCAAATCTATTATAATTTCTGTTAAGTCTATTTATAAGATTTTCATCAGAAAGTTCATCACCGAGTAATAATCCGCGTATAGTTTCTTCGTTAATATATTCGCTGCTTTTTTCTATCCTTGCAGCACTGTCACGTTCGCTGAGAATTTTATTGTATGAAGTCTTTAAGGCCTTTATGAGTTCATCTTCATCAACTGGTTTAAGTATAAATTCTTCAACGCCGAGAGAAATGGCTTCCTTTGCATATGTAAAGTCAGAGTAACCGGAAAGTATAATAAATTTTCCGTCAAAGCCTTCTTTTCTTGCAGTCTCAATCATTTTTATTCCGGACATTCCAGGCATTTTAATATCTGCAATTGTAATGTCAGGCTTATATGCAAAAATCTGCTTCAGTCCGGTATCGCCATCTTCTGCTTCCGCAATAACATTCATATTAAGTTCTTTCCATGGAATCATCATTTTGATGCCCTGACGAACATTTGGCTCGTCATCAACAAGCATAACATTGAGCATATGGTAACCTCCTGATTGTTTTAGATAAGCTATAGGAACTGTAATTTGTTAATACCTTGGAATAACTATTTCAATAGTTGTTCCTTTTCCCTCGGTGCTTGATATTTTCAGACCATACTGTTCTCCGTGATACATTTTTATTCGTTTATTTACATTTGTAAGGCCAATACTTTTTCCAGATGACGTGTTATTCTTCTTAAGTTTATAAAGAAGAATAACCATGTTTTCATCGGAAATGCCCTGGCCATTGTCTTGCACACATATAACAATATTTACATCTCTGTAAAGAACTTTTATACTGATATGACCATTTGCCTTACAGCCTTCAATGCCATGAACAAATGCATTTTCAACAATAGGCTGTATTATCAAAGGGAGTATCATATGGTTTTGATCAACCTCAGAATAGATTGAATATGAAACTCTGTCACCAAACCTTGCAGACTGGAGCTCAAGGTAACTATTGATGAATTCCAGCTCGGATTTTAGAGTAACACTAGAATCCTTGACCTCAAGACATCTTCTCATAAATTTGCCTAACTTTTTGATTAGGTCAGCAGTATCCTTGTCATTATTGCAATAAGCTTTCATACGTATCGTTTCAAGTGTATTATAAAGAAAGTGTGGGTTGATCTGACTTGATAGAGCCTTAAATTCAGCCTCCATCTGATTTAATTTCATAGTTTCTGAAAGAATCTTGGCTTCGTAAGCCTCATCAATAAGTTTGCGCATACTCTTAACCATTATGTTAAGGTCATCATTAAGTTCGTTGATTTCATCATGGCCACTTATTTCATAATCCATTGAGAAGTCCCCGTGAGCAACGTTATGCATCTGATTTTTAAGAAACTGTACTCTTCTGGAGAAAAGGCTTGCCAGCAAAAATGATGACAGGATAGACAATAAAAAGCAGCATGACATATACCATAAATAAACTTTTGTAATATTTTCAGTGGATTCTGATATTTCTGAATATGGCTTAACAAGAAAAATCTGAAACAAATTTCCGGTGCTTTCATACTCAAATGATTCAATAATAGTATATGAATCCTCAAGGATACTAGAGTTTTTATCAAAGTATCTGAAATTTGATGGGTTGTAACTATCAATTGATGCTGAACTCAAAACATTTCCTAATTCTATACCATTAATATTGCTGTAAAAAACCTTGAAATCCTTAACCGAAAATATAGCATTATTATAATCATCCTTAAGAATTCCGTCAAGCCATTCTGGGTTAATAGCAATAACCATTACACCTATACAGTCATTATTACCATCATATATTCCTTTTACAAGACTAAGATAAACCTTGTTGTCAGACGGATTCCTGACAACATCCCAGATAACTCTGCCGTTGCCTTCAGCAGCTGATCTATACCAATATGAATTTTTGATGCTGCTGTTAGCTTTCCTGAATTGAGAATTATAAATAAAGTCCTTTTTATCTATATAGAACTTGATGCTTGAAATCTGAGAATAAGCGGTTATATATTCATTAAGTGTATTATTATTAGCATAAAAATTCTTTATTTCTTCATTTGTAAGCGAATCTGCAAGTAAAAAAGACATTACACTGTCATTTGCATAAACTCTTTCAGCGACATTCATTGTTGTATAGATCATATCAGTTAGGCGTGTTTTAAGGCTGTCAGCACTATTATAAGCATCATTGACAGCATTGTTCTTCTGGATATTAATTATACTAAATAATAGAAATATACCTGCAACAAATACAGGAACAATTACTATGGCACACATTGCAATGATTTTGTTCCGTATTTTTATATTATCAATAAAAGATAGTGGTTTCACAACAAACCTCCGAATAACAAAATCAAACACATTTGTTGAAAACAGACTAATATATAGTTACATTTTATCACAATACTGGTAATTATATATTACCTATTTATTAACAATAATAAAATTGCTAATGCACAGCATAAATGTACATTAGCAATTTATAGTTAATCTGCATAAATATATTCTTGCGTTTCAGTTAATACATCAGCAGTTTCAGTTGTTGTATCCTGATCTGATACAGGCGGTTCGGTAACAGTGGTTACGCTTGAATTAGGCGGAACATCAGAAGATTCCTTTTTCTCTGTTTCAGAAGGAACAGTGGTTTCAGGAATAGTTGTGACAACAGTTCCATCCTGCCTGTTATATAGCATTTCTATTCCTTTTATAAGCTTTGAGGTGTTAGCGGCAAAAGCATTATTGATGAACAAAACATCAGTTGCCCCTATATCCTTAATATACTGCAATGCATTTGTTCCAAAGAAACGTATATCTATAACATATATTTCTTCAAAATTATTTACAAGGAACGGAACAAAGGCATTTCCGTAAGATTCCTTAAAGACAACAATTTTTCTGCCGTTGTTCACGTTTGTTTCTATTTTAGTGTGTATTGCATCTGCTCCTAAGAACATACCGTAGCAGTTACCGCCCTCAACATATTCGTGGAAAAGGCTGGATTTGCCCTCAAATTTTAAAGTATCGTAGTAATAATAAGATGTTTCCCACGTTACATTTTGAGGAATAAAATAATGGAATTCTTCAGGAGAGTTTTTCAGCTTTACATCATTGGTATATCCGTAAAGTGAACCAACGAATCCCTGCTTTACTTTTTCCTCATACTCAGTTATATCAGGGTATTCCATGCCAAGTGTTTTGGCAAAAGCAGTATATGCATAATATGCGCCGAGTGGTGTCCAGTGATGGTCTGTTCGGAAGTAAATATATCCATCTGAATGTTCGGATAAAGCTGAGTATGCATCTACAGGAATTACATCAGGTGATAGTTTTGAATAGATATATTCAATAGAATCCTTCTGAGAGGATGAATATTTTTTGTATTTTTTAGGCAGGTAGAATTCAACAGATGTCGGTACAACAAGGTTATATACATTAACATTCTCACCAAGAGCCTGCTTATAAGAATTAATAATATTAGCATATCTTTCTGCCTGGGTATGATTTGATCCAAAAAGCATTACACCGGCATCTTCACCGTACATTTTTACTCCATCAACAATAATACCGTTATTGTTGAATTCAGCTATATCCTTTACCTCCTCTTCCTCTTCAGTACTTTTAGTTTCTGTAGATTCTAGAGTAACATTATTGTCTGAAACATTGTTTGAAATATTGTCAGAGATAATTGTTGTAACTTCGGTAACGACATCAGATGTAACTGCATTTCCTTCATCATCAGCAACTATATTAACCTGACCATAGAATGTAGGTGACTTTATCCCCATCATGCTTTTTAAGTTTGATCCTGCTGAAACAAGCTGCTGTCTGAATGGAACAGTATCAGCAAAGTAATTAGTTAACTGTGGAGTAAATGAGCCACTTACATATGATTGAAAAGATAACTCAGGACATTTAGAAAGTTCTCTTTTTTCCTGAGCAGAGTATACAGGACGCTTTAAAAATAATAGGCAAAGTCCTGTAAAAATAATAAGTCCTATTATAACCATAATATTGATCATCTGCATCAACGATAAAGTGTTTTCGTATTTTTCTATTTTTTTATTAGAAGATTTTTTCATATGGTGCCTTTCTATAGAGATTCATCTGATTATTTTATCAGAACCTGAAATAAAGGAATGGATTGTATGTCTGGCCAACCAATAAAAGAGAAGATATAACCAGTAACGCAACATTAAGAATTGTTTTTGTAGAGTGACTGAATATCAGTATTGCATTTGATTTTTTTTCTCTTTTGATTAATGTTCCCTTAATTAATTGATATATAGGAGCTGATAATAATATTGAAATAATTATGATGAACAGATTGTTCATTAGATAAGATTTAGATACCTCATCAATCAAAGGAATATCTGTTAATCCAAACATAGATTTCAGACACATTCCAAGAGATTTCATATCTGTGAAATAGAATAATGTCCATCCTATAACAATGACAAACAATGAGTATAAATGTGCAAAGAAAGCAGGGATTTTTTCAAGAACTTTGCCAAGAAACAGTTTTTCAAGTATTATGAATACTCCGAAATAAAGTCCCCATAAAATAAAGTTCCAGCTTGCTCCGTGCCATAATCCTGTCAGAAACCAGACAACAGCAAGATTTAAAATCTGGTGCTTTCTGTTTCCTCCCATAGGGATATATACATAATCCTTGAAGAATGAACCAAGGGAAATATGCCATCTTCTCCAGAAATCTGAAGCTGATTTTGATATATACGGATAATTGAAGTTCTCCATAAAATGAAATCCACACATTCGGCCAAGACCTATTGCCATGTCAGAATACCCGGAAAAGTCATAATAAATCTGAAGTGAAAACATCAATATTCCAAACCATGATGCAAAAACAGACGTCGGTGCATTGGTGAAGTTAAGACTTTGTGCAACAAGCCCACCAAGAGTATTTGCAATAATTACCTTCTTTGAAAGTCCGAAAATGAAGCGTGTAAGGCCTTCACTGAATTCTGTGATTGACACTTTTCTTGATGATATTTCTTCTGAAATTGTGCTGTATCTGACTATTGGCCCTGCAACAAGTTGGAAAAACATTGAAATATATAAAAGATAATAAAAGTAGTTTTTCTGTGCCTTTGCATTACCCCTGTAAACATCAATTACATAAGAAGTTGTCTGGAATGTATAGAAAGAAATTCCAATAGGCAGAGTAATGTCCGGAACTGGGATATTCAAGCCTGTAACCGCATTCATATTCATTACGATAAAACCGCTGTATTTAAACGCAATGAGAATGCCAAGATTTATCACAAGAGAGCAAATTAAGCCTAACACAGCCTTCTTTTGCCCCAAATGCTTTGTAATAAATAACCCGTTAAGATAATCTATAAAAGTAGTTAAAATAAGTAGCGGTAAAAATGCTGCCGCACCCCATGAATAAAAGATCAGAGAAAATAATATCAGTACAAAATTTTTATATGCAATTTTAGAATTTAAAAAATATAATCCTAAAAAAACGGGAATAAAAATATATACAAAAAAAATATCTGAAAATACCAAAATGATTACTCCCAATAAATTTATTTTAAAATTTCACGCTTTATTATTTTATCACATTGCCTAAAAACTTGCAAGCATATTTATTGTAAAATGCTATATTATTTCAAAATATTTTAAATATAAGTAGGACTTTTGATATATTTGCATAATTCACAAATATATTTATTCTGCATATTATGGATTGTAGCAATAGCTTTATATCTTAGTATATTGCTTTGTATTGATTACGAGAGTAATAAGATATATGATTATTAGTTATTCGAAAGGAGAATTACTTTGAGTAAATATGATTATGAACCTGAAATGCATGTATTTGACTGTTCAAATCCATATCCAATTCCTGGAGGCCAATGTGACTGTGTAAGAGGGGCTTCAGAAGGATGTGAGTGCCTTGATGACAATTGTCATCATCATCATCATCATCGTTGTCCACCATGCCCGCCATGTCCAGCACCTTATCCTTATCCAATATTTCCACCATGTCCTCCACCGTTACCTGTTCCGACACCATGTTCTTTATATCTTGAGACTGCAACAGGAACAGCCGGCATTGCTTCAGGTGGTATAATTATACTGCCATTAATAAGCAATACTGGAAGTTGTTTGTCATATAATGCACTTACAGGACAGATAACTATACTAACAAGTGGAATTTA
Source organism: Bacillota bacterium (assembly GCA_023396225.1). GTDB lineage: Bacteria > Bacillota > Clostridia > Oscillospirales > Ruminococcaceae > JAEZYS01. The sequence goes on along the minus strand of JAEWWT010000014.1, from coordinate 40,792 downwards.
CTATTTTGATTGGAACGTAAATGCTGATAGTACTTCAGCAACAGATAACGATGTAGTTATCACACTTGAACAATCAACAGGAGCTGTTATAGGAATTTCAGGTGCAACTGCAGCTGATGCTGATGCTACTGTTCTTGTATCTGGTTCTACAGTAGTTTCATTAACTGCAGGAAATATTATAACATTAAATAACAGCACAGGAGTAGCAATTAATACAGTTGCTGTAACAGGTGAGTATAATTTTGCCGCAAGTTTAACTGTTTTAAAAGTTGGATAGTTTGAAATAATATATTTGTTCACAAAAAATTCATTGACAACTTGTGTTTTTCATGCTAATATCAAATCATATTATAAATGCGCTGATGAGGAGTAAAACAGAATTACTATTTCAGAGAGCTGTCGTATGGTGCGAGACAGTATAAATATTCTGGTAATAAATCACCTCTGAGCAGTCTGCCGAACGATTTTATTAAGTAAGCAAGAACGGGTTCTCCCGTTACAGAGAAACACATTGTCTGATGTGGATGAGTGCAGATTGTTATAATCTGAATTAGAGTGGTACCGTGGAAGTTATGTAAATTCAGCTTTCACCTCTTGAGTAATCTTGAGGTGAAAGCTTTTTTTATTGTAAAATTTAGCAAGGAGAATGTCATATGATTTTAAAAGGTGCAAAAATCTTATTGGAGTGTTTGCTTGAACAGGGAGTAGATACAGTTTTCGGATACCCGGGCGGAGCAGTTCTAAATATTTATGATGCTTTATATGATTACAGAGATAAGATAACACATATACTTACTTCACATGAACAAGGTGCATGTCATGCGGCAGATGGTTATTCTAGATCAACAGGTAAAACAGGTGTTGTTATTGCAACGTCAGGGCCTGGAGCAACAAACCTAGTGACTGGAATTGCTACAGCATACATGGACAGCATTCCTCTTGTAGCAATCACAGGAAATGTAAATACAGATTTACTTGGACTTGACAGCTTTCAGGAAGTTGATATAACCGGTATTACCATGCCAATAACAAAGCATAACTATATTGTCAAAGATGTTACAAAGCTTGCAGATATTATTAGGGAAGCATTTTATATTGCTAACGAAGGAAGAAAAGGTCCAGTTCTTATAGATATACCAAAGGATATTACTGCTGCTGAATGTGATTTTGTTAATAAGGAGCTTAAAAATAATACTTATCCTGTTTGTGAGGAAGAAGTTGAAAATGCTCTTGAAATAATTGCAGAAGCAAAGAAACCGTTTATTTATGCAGGCGGCGGTGTTGTATTAGCAAATGCGGCTGAACAGCTAAATGAATTTGCAGAATTGATTGATGCTCCTGTTGCACTTACATTTATGGGGCAATGTGCATTTGATAACAGCAATGAGAGATATATCGGAATGATGGGTATGCATGGAACAAAAACTTCGTCACTTGCATTGGCAGAGTGTGATGTATTCATTGTTCTTGGTTCACGTTTTTCTGACAGAGTTACCTGCAATACCGGTTCATTTAGATCAGTTCTTAATAATGCAAAAATAGTTCATATAGAAGCTGATCCTGCAGAAATCAATAAAAATATTACAGTTGATGCAAAAGTAACTGGTGATGTTGGTTCTGCTCTTGAGATAATGAATAAAAAGCTTTCAAAGAAAATAAATTCCGAATGGATGGAAAAGATAAGGCTTTGGAAGAAGCAATATCCTCTTATGCAGTATTCTTCTGATGAAAACGCAGTTTTGCCACAGTATGTTCTTGAAACACTTGATGAATTGACAGAAGGTAAAGCTATTTTAAGTACAGAAGTAGGTCAGCACCAAATGTGGACGGCTGAATTCTACAATTTCAGGAATCCAAGATGTTTTGTATCATCAGGAGGATTGGGAACAATGGGTTACGGTCTTGGTGCAGCAATCGGATGTAAAGTCGGAAATCCTGATAAGACTGTTGTCAACGTTGCAGGAGACGGAAGCTTTTATATGAATATGAATGAGCTTACAACTCTTGCAAAATATCAGATACCTGTAATTGAATTGCTATTTAATAATAGTGTTCTTGGGATGGTAAGGCAATGGCAAAGACTTTTTTATAATAATCGTTATTCCGAAACAATTCTTGAGAAAAATACTGATTTTGAAATGCTTGCTAAGGCAGTCGGTATAGAGGGTATGACAATATCAAAGAAAAGTGATGTCAGACCTGTACTGGAAAAAGCAATAATGCTTAATAAACCTGTTCTGATTAATTGTATAATTGACAAGGATATTAATGTATTGCCAATGGTTCCAGCAGGGGCATCTATAGTAAATCCTATTCTTGAGATTGAGTAAAAACATAAGTATATAAGCCTGATACTTGAAGGGATGGATACAAGAATGAAAACTGTTCAGATATTTGATTCTACTCTGCGTGATGGGGCGCAAAGCGAAGGCATTAATTTTTCTGTTGTTGATAAAATCAAAATTGTCAAAGAACTTGATAATTTTGGTGTATCATTTATTGAGGCAGGAAATCCTGCTTCAAATCCGAAGGATTTAGAATTTTTTAAAAAAGTTTCAGATCTTAAACTTAATAATTCCAAACTAGTTGCATTTGGCTCGACAAGAAGAAAGGACATCCGTTGTGAAGATGATGCAAATGTAGCTGTTCTGGCACAGACAAATGTAGATTATGTTGCTTTATTCGGGAAAAGCTGGGATATGCATGTAACTGAAATCATTGGAACAACACTTAAAGAAAATCTGAATATGATATATGATACTATTAAATATCTGACAGAAAAAAATAAAGAAGTATTCTTTGATGCTGAACACTTCTTTGACGGATACAAAGCAGATCCTGAATATGCAATTGAAACTTTGCTGACTGCTGAAAGAGCAGGTGCATCTGCTGTTGTATTATGTGATACAAACGGTGGATGTTTCCCAGATGAAATTAAAGAAATCACAGAAAAGGCAGTGAAAGCCGTTTCTGTTTCAGTGGGAATCCATTGCCATAATGATTCAGGTTGTGCTGTTGCTAATACTATTGCTGCTGTTGATGCAGGAGCTGTACAGGTACAGGGTACTTTTATCGGAATAGGCGAGCGCTGTGGAAATACAAATCTTTCTACAGTAATATCAGGACTTCATCTTAAAAAGGGAGTTTACTGTGTGCCTGATGAAAATCTATCAGATCTTACTAGAACAGCAAAATATATAGCAGAAATTTGCAATATAAAGCTTCAGTCTAATATGCCGTATGTTGGAAAGAGTGCGTTTGCTCACAAGGGAGGAATGCATGCAGATGGAGTAAAGAAAAATCCGAAGAGCTTTGAACATCTTCCACCAGAAACAGTCGGAAATAAGCGAAACATCTTAATGTCAGAGGTTGCAGGACGATCTGCAATTCTTCACAGAATTAATGAGATAGTTCCCGAACTTACAAAGGACAGCACTGAAACAAAAGAAATTATTGATCTGCTTAAAGAAAAGGAGTACGGTGGATATCAGTATGAGGCTGCAGAAGCATCTTTTGAAATTCTTGTTAAGAAGCACCTTGGAAAAGTTGCAGCATTCTTTGATATTGATTATTTCAAAATAATTGGTGAAAAGATAGGCGAACGAAAGAATCCGTCTTCTGCTATTGTAAAGGTAAAGGTCGGAAATAAGACTGAGATAGCGGCTGACGAGGGAGACGGACCTGTAAATGCTATAGATAAGGCTTTAAGGCAGGCTCTTACTGTCTTTTATCCTTCAATTGCAGATATTTATCTTGTGGACTACAAAGTTAGAGTTGTTGACAGCAATGCTGCTACGGCAGCAAAGGTTAGGGTACTGATTGAAAGTACGGATGGAGATGACATCTGGACTACGGTCGGTGCATCGGAAGACATTATCAATGCATCTGTTCTTGCACTTGTAGACAGTATTGTATATAAACTTATAAAAGACCAGAGCTGTTCTTCGGAAAAAACTGAATAAACTTCTGTATAGGAGAAGTGAGTTTTGCTTTATCAATGTAAGCAAAACCTACTTCTCTTTTGTTTATAGGTATATCAAGGGGAATTTCAACAAGTGTTCCGTTGTTGATTTCGTCCTGAACAAATTGCTTTATAACACAGGCAACTCCAAGACCTATTTTTGCAAACTCAATAAGAATATCCATTCCTGAAATTTCAAGAATATGATGTGGTTCAATATTATTTTCATAAAAATATTTATCTATATGCTGTCTGGTAACATTACTGCCGTCTAGCAGCATTATATTTGCTGAATCAAACATATTCCTGTTTTCAGAGGGGTTAAAGTTATTCAGATAAGACGGTGAAGAAACAAATACATCCTCAATTTCGCCAAGAGAATGAAATACAAGGCCTGTCATATTTTCAGGTCTGACAATAAGCCCAATGTCAATACTGTCATCCTGAATAAGTTCGCGTATATGGTAGGACGACTGACATTCAATTGTTACCTTTACATATGGGTTTTCAAGAAGGTACTCCTTTAAATAAGGTATAAGCATATGTTTGCAAAGAACGGCACTTGTTCCAAGGCGTAATTGGCCCATGCCAAGCTCATTGATACGGTTGATTTTCTCCTCACCCGAAGCAATAAGGTTAAATGCTGATTTAATCTGTTCGTACAGTATTTTTCCCTCATATGTCAGTGCTACACCTTTGTGTGTACGTTCAAATAATGATGTCTTCAGATTTTCTTCTAATTTAGTTATGGATTTGCTTATGGCAGGCTGGCTTATATACAGCTTTTCAGCTGCTCTGGATATGCTTTCACATTCTGCCACGACACAGAAAATACGGTATCTGTTAAGATTTGCTTCTGGTAACATAACCAACCTCCAAGTATAACTTTAGTTTATAAATATTATTCTTAATATGTATTTGAATTATATCATATGGTATGATATAATTCAAGCATAGAAAAGATAAGTAACCGAATAATCAAAGTATTAGCTTAACAGCTATCCTATGATTTTAAAGAAAGGAATAGATATTATGGGTATGACTATGACACAGAAGATTCTTGCCGCTCATGCAGGACTTGAAAAAGTTGAGGTTGGACAGCTTATTAAATGTAAGCTTGATATGGTTCTCGGAAACGATGTTACAACGCCTGTTGCAATCAATGAATTCAATAAGGCAGGTTTTACTTCAGTTTTTGACGGCAAAAAAGTTTCAATGGTTATGGACCATTTCACACCTAACAAGGACATCAAATCTGCACAGCACTGCAAAATGTGCCGTGAATTTGCATCCGACATGAAAGTAGAAAACTATTTTGATGTAGGTGATATGGGAATTGAACATGCACTTCTTCCTGAAAAAGGTCTTGTTGCTTCTGGTGAATGTATTATAGGTGCGGATAGTCATACTTGTACGTATGGCGCACTTGGTGCATTTTCAACAGGTGTAGGCTCAACTGATATGGCTGCAGGTATGGCAACAGGGGAGGCTTGGTTCAAGGTTCCGTCTGCAATAAAATTTAACCTTACAGGAAAGCTTAACAAATATGTAATGGGTAAGGATGTTATTCTTCACATTATCGGCATGATTGGCGTTGACGGAGCATTATATAAATCTATGGAATTCAGCGGAGAAGGACTAAAAAACCTTTCTATAGATGACAGGCTTTCAATGGCAAACATGGCTATTGAAGCTGGAGCAAAGAATGGAATTTTTGATGTTGATGATATAACTGTTGCATATCAGAAAGACAGGGTAAACAGAGAATACAAGGTATATAAAGCTGATGAAGATGCAGAATATGATACAGTTTATGATATTAACTTATCAGAGATCAGACCAACTGTTGCATTTCCTCACCTTCCTGAAAATACAAGGACTATCGATGAGGTGGGAGAAGTTAAGATTGATCAGGTGGTAATTGGTTCGTGTACAAACGGAAGAATGGAAGATCTTGAAATGGCAGCTTCAATTCTTGACGGCAGACATGTTGCTCCAAATGTAAGATGTATTGTTATTCCTGCTACACAAAAGATTTATCTTGAAGCAATGAAAAAAGGCTTGTTAGAAATTTTTATCAATGCAGGCTGTGCAGTTTCAACACCGACATGTGGACCTTGCCTCGGCGGACATATGGGCATTCTTGCAAAGGGCGAACGTGCAGTTGCTACAACAAACAGAAACTTTGTTGGCAGAATGGGTCATCCTGAATCAGAGGTGTATCTTGCTTCGCCAGCTGTTGCTGCGGCATCGGCTGTAACAGGCAAAATTTCAGATGTATCAGAATTAAAGTAAAGGGAGGTTTTATATATGAAGGCTACAGGAACAGTACACAAATATGGTGATAACGTTGATACTGACGTAATCATCCCTGCAAGATACCTTAACACAGCAGATCCTAAAGAGCTTGCTGCACATTGTATGGAGGATATTGACGCAGATTTTGTAAAAAATGTAAAGTCTGGGGATATTATGGTAGCAGATCAGAATTTTGGATGCGGTTCTTCAAGAGAACATGCGCCGATTGCAATTAAGGAAAGTGGAATTTCATGTGTTATTGCTTCTTCATTTGCAAGAATTTTTTACAGAAATGCAATCAATACAGCACTTCCTATTCTTGAGTGTGAGGAAGCAGCAAAGAATATCTCAAATGGCGATAAGGTTGAAGTTGACTTTGACACAGGAGTAATTACAAATCTCACTAAGAATCAAACCTATCAGGCACAGCCATTCCCTGAATTTATAAAAGAAATTATTAATCAAGGTGGTTTGCTGAAGTCACTGAAAGCATAATACTTGATAAGGAATAATCATAAAAATGATTGACATAAGAATAGCAGATAAAAACGATACAGAAATTATTACTGAAATTATAAATCAGACATGGAAAGTTGCTTATGAAAATATAGTACCTGAAAGTGATATTGTAAAATATACGGATTATTCATTCAGAATTAATAAGGTATCGGAGCTTCTTGCTGACGGCAAAACAGTATTCCTGATTGCAAATTATAATTCATCTGATTGTGGAGTTATTTCATTCTGTGATTATAACGGAGATGCTTTTAATAATTGTGCAAATATATTACAGCTTTATGTTTTTCCATTATTCCAAAAAAACAACATAGGTAAGGCATTACTTCATTATGCGTTGTCGATTTTGAAACAGCATGGGTATAAAACTGTAATTCTGAGTACTCTTGAAAAGAATATGAAGGCTCGCTCTTTTTATGAGAGAAACGGCTTTGAATTCTATGGTACTGAGTTTTCGCCTCTTTTCAGCGAAAAGGTGGTACGATACTTATACAAAAAGGAGTTGTAAGTAAATGATAAAAAATATAGCAGTAATAAAAGGCGATGGAATCGGACCTGAAATTGTTGCAGAAGCACAGAAGGTTCTTGATAAGGTTGCAGTTAAGTTTGGACATGAGTTTAAATATACAGATGTCCTTATGGGCGGATGTGCAATAGATGCAACTGGGGTACCTCTCCCACAGGAGACCATTGATGTTTGCCTTAAATCTGACAGTGTATTACTTGGTGCTGTTGGAGGAGCTAAGTGGGATACACTTCCGGGTAATCTTCGCCCTGAAGCAGGACTTCTCGGCATCAGAGGAGCGTTAAAGCTTTTTGCAAATATCCGTCCTGCAAAGCTGCTTGCTCCATTGGCTTCTGCTTGCCCTCTGAAAAAGGATATAACAGATAAGGGACTTGATCTTGTTATTGTAAGAGAGCTTATCGGCGGCGCTTACTTTGGAAAAAGAAGCACAACAGTTGATGAAAATGGCGTTAAGACTGCATGTGACACAATGGCATATTCCGACTTTGAAGTTGAAAGAATATGCAAGGTTGCATTTGAAATGGCAAGGAAAAGGCGATTAAAGGTTCATTCGGTTGATAAAGCAAATGTTCTTGATTCATCCCGCCTTTGGAGAGAAGTTGCCCATAAGGTTGCCGCTGAATACCCTGACGTAGAATTCAGTGATATTCTTGTAGATAACTGCGCAATGCAGCTTGTTAGAAATCCTGCACAGTTCGATGTACTTGTTACTGAAAATCTTTTTGGCGATATTCTTTCTGATGAAGCTTCAATGATCACAGGCTCTCTCGGAATGATTCCATCTGCGTCATTAGGAGAAGGCTCTCTTGGACTTTATGAGCCAATCCATGGTTCTGCTCCTGACATTGCTGGTCAGAATAAGGCCAACCCAATTGCTACAATCCTCTCCTGTGCAATGATGTTAAGATATTCTTTCAATATGACAGAAGAAGCTGATTCAATAGAAAGTGCAGTCGATAAAGTACTTAATGAAGGATACAGAACAGGTGATATTATGTCTGATAATGAGGGATTGAATTGTGTGTCATGTACAGAAATGGGCACATTGATTGCAAATAATGTATAATGATTTTTAGGTATACTTATAAGAATAATGTAAGTTAATTGTAATGTAAATACAATTAAAGAAAAAGTTTTTAAATTCTATTGACTTAATGTGCAAAAACTGTTATTCTATATGTATACCGTAGGTAAATATTCACTCAATATGGAGGGGACAAATAATGAATAACAAGGCAACGATCATGTTATCAACTATTAATGATGTAAAGGATTTTGTTAATACAGTTTCTAGATGCGATTTCGATGTTGATTTAGTATCCGGAAGATATGCTGTTGATGCAAAGTCAATTATGGGTATTTTCAGCCTGGACCTTTCTAAACCTATTGATCTTGAAGCACAGACAGATGATGCAGCTGAATTCTTTGAAAAAATTAATAAATACATTGTTAAGTAATTAAACTTTAATTGATAATAGGGCATCAGAAATTCTGGTGCCCTATTATCATGAACAAACAAAATGCATTGCAATACCCTTGTCTGCATATAATCAAACAGGAGTGTGATTATATGCAGATTAAATATTTTTTATCATTTGTACTGATATTTTTTAATATTATAGCTTTTACTGGCGGTTTGTATACTTATTCTATAAATGACACAGAAAATGACACAGAACAGAAGTTTAGTGAACCATGCGTAGTTCTTATTGAAGCAAATACAGGAACAGTTCTGTACAGCAGGAATGCTGATGTCAAGGTGTCTGTTGGTACAATGAATAAGTTAATGACTGTATTGCTTGTTGCTGAACAGATTAAGAATGGTAAGTTGATGCTTGATGATACTGTAAAGGCCTCGACCTATGCAAATACTATGCAGGGTGCTCAGATCTGGCTGATGCCTGGAGAAGAAATGTCTGTATCAGATTTGCTTAAAGCTGTTATTATCGGAAATGCAAATGATGCATCTGTTGCTCTTGCAGAGAAGGTAGCATATACAGAAGATGATTTTGTTAAGCTAATGAACAGCAGGGCAAAAGAACTTGGTATGCATAATACTACATTTACTAATTGCAATGGATACAGGGATGACAGTCTTCAGGTTTCAACGGCATATGATATGGCTCTTCTTTCTGCAGAACTAAGCAAATATGACTTCCTTACTGAATATTTTATAACATGGCTTGACTATGTCAGAGGTAAGGACACTGAACTTGTAAATTCAAATATTCTTGTAAAAAATTATAATGGAATAGTTGGATTCAAGGCAGGGTATTCAGAAAGTTCACAGAATTGCATTTCAGCTGGTGCTGATAGAAACGGGGCATTGTATATTGTCGCTGCATTAAACTATAAGGATAAGGATACAATGTTTTCAGAGTCCAAAGCAACGCTGAGTTCAGGATTTCAAAACTTCCAAATAATAACTCCTGATATTCCTGATGAAATACCTAAAAATATAGTCGTAAAGAATGGTATAAATAAAAATACGGATATTCTGATAAGTGAACAGCAAACTATAGTTATACCAAATGGAACATATAAAAATGTAACTTACAGAATTATTTTGCCTGAATATATTTATGCGCCAATTGCAGAAGGAGATAAAATCGGAGAGATACAGTATTATCTTAATGATAAACTTCTGTTTAAAAGCGATATAATTTCAACTCAGAATGTTGAAGATGTAACTTTTATGAAAGCAATAATAATTATACTTAAAAATGTGCTTAGTTTTTAGTAAAAATATATAAAACTAGTATGATAAATGTTATTGTTCTCAAAAATGTGTTGCAAAAATATATGAAATATAGTAATATTATGTTAGGAATTTAAATTGGAGGATTAATAAATGTCACTCTTGTTAAACACAAAATATTTAAAGGGCTTCATTTCTGAAAATGAGATGAATGCTGCTAAAGCACAGACAGAACTTGCAGCTAAAACTTTATCTGAAAAATCAGGACTTGGCAATGATTTTTTAGGATGGGTAAACCTTCCTGCTGATTATGACAAGGATGAATTTGAAAGAATTAAGGCTGCTGCAAAAAAAATTCAGAGTAATTCGGAAATATTGATTGTAATCGGTATTGGAGGTTCATATCTTGGAGCAAGAGCTGCGATTGAACTTCTCAAGTCACCGTTTTATAATAATTTGAAGAAGAATACACCTGATATTTATTATGTTGGAAATAATATCAGCCCGACATACTTAAATGAAATTCTTTCTATTTGCGATGGCAAGGATATTTCCGTAAACGTTATTTCCAAGTCTGGAACAACAACGGAACCTGCACTTGCATTCAGAATATTCCGTGAACTTGTTGAAAAGAAGTACGGAAAAAATGGTGCTAAGGACAGAATTTTCTGCACAACTGATAAGTGCAGAGGAACATTAAAGTCACTTGCTGACACTGAAGGATATGAATCTTTTGTTATTGCAGACGACGTCGGAGGAAGATATTCTGTACTTACAGCTGTAGGACTTCTTCCTATTGCAGTTGCAGGATGCGATATCGATGCAATTATGGCAGGTGCTAAGAAGGCTCAGGACGAGCTTTCAAAGGATTTTGACAATAATGATTGCTACAAGTATGCTGCAATCAGAAATATTCTTTACAGAAAGAATAAGTCAGTTGAACTTCTTGTTTCATATGATCCAAGCTTTACTATGATGACAGAATGGTTCAAACAGCTATTTGGTGAAAGTGAAGGCAAGGACAATAAGGGTATTTTCCCTGCATCAGTTACATTCTCAACAGATCTTCACTCTATGGGTCAGTTTATTCAGGAAGGCTCAAGAGTAATGTTTGAAACTGTTGTTGATATCAAGAAGCCAAAGATGGATCTTTTCTTAAATAATGATGCTGAGAACCTTGATGGTCTTAACTTCCTTACAAATCAGAATATGTCCGTTGTTAACAGAAAGGCTTTTGAAGGAACAGTTCTTGCTCATACAGAAGGCGGAGTACCTAATGTTGTACTTGAGCTTGAAGATACATCTGAATTCAGTTTCGGATATATGGTTTACTTCTTCGAAAAGGCATGTGCAGTCAGCGGATATATGCTTGGTGTAAATCCTTTTGATCAGCCTGGAGTAGAAAGCTATAAGAAAAACATGTTTGCTTTACTTGGCAAGCCTGGTTATGAAGATCAGAAGGCGGCTCTTGAAGCAAAGTTAAAGTAAGTCCCGCACACCTGCAATGGTGTTAATTATATAGCCGGTAACGGCGGAACGGAGTGTTTTTATGGTAAAGATTATTACAGGAACTAAGGGAACAGGTAAAACAAAAATATTGATCAATAATATTAATACTGCATCAAACTCAACTGACGGATATGTTGTATGTGTTGATAAAGGTGAAAAGCTCAGATATGATATCGGTCATTCAGTAAGACTTGTAGATACAGACCGTTACAGCATTTATTCTTTTGAAGCTTTTTATGGTCTTGTTGCTGGAATGCTTGCAGGAAATTATGATATTAAAGAAGTTTTTGTAGATTCTATCCTTAAAATAGGTGGAGCTGATTATGAAGCACTTGGTGCTTTACTTGCAAAGCTTGATAAACTTTCAGGTGCTGATGTATCTGTTACATTAACAGTTTCAGCTGATAATGCAGATCTTCCTGAAAGCGTAACAAAGTATATAGCAAAATAATTGGATATATCTATTGACATTTTAACTGGGTTATGATAAAATATAATTTGTGATGTTTTGGGGTGTAGTATGGTTATAAACTTAAGGCAGCTTTATGATATTACAGGTGATAGTCTTGACATTGATTATTCCATTGAATCGCAAAAGTTGGCTGATATAAAAGGATATACCTTTGCAAACCCAATTATGGTAAAGGGCAAAATACGCAACCGTGCTGGTGTGGTAACACTCAACTATACTGCATCGTTTGTTTTGAATGCCGAATGTGACAGATGTCTTGAGCAGTTTGACAGAAAGTATGATTTTGATTTTGAGCATGTACTTGTCCGTTCTCTTAACACAGACAATGATGAGTATATTATAACAGAATCTGATGTGCTTGATCTTGATGAACTTGTTGTTTCTGATATTTTGTTGCAGCTGCCATCAAAAATGCTCTGCAAGGATGATTGTAAAGGGTTATGTCAGGTATGCGGAGCTAATTTGAACAATAATGTATGTGACTGTAATGGTTAATGAAGGATAAGGAGGTGCTGAAAAATGGCAGTACCAAAGAGAAAAGTATCCAATTCCAGACGTGATAAGAGACGTTCATCTGTTTGGAAACTTGATGCACCAGCGTTTTCCAGATGTACAAACTGTGGTGAGCTTACTGCTCCACATAAGGTTTGTAAGAACTGTGGATTCTATAAGGGTGTAGAAGTGATTAAGAAGGAAGCGTAATTGATGCTTTCTCAAAACTAGAGAAGGAACACTCCTTCTCTAGTTTTTTTATAATAAAAAAGCATTAATGCTTTTTTAAAGTAAATACTATAAATATAGAATTTATATAACACAATTTATGTTAATATGAATTGATTACAGATAGGAGATGAGCAGATGGCATTACCTGTTGTTGCAGTTGTCGGTCGTCCTAATGTTGGAAAATCCACGCTTTTTAATAAGCTTATCGGTAAAAGGCTGTCCATTGTTGAAGATACTCCTGGTGTAACCAGAGACAGGATATATTCCGAATGTGAATGGAGAAACAGAAAGTTCATTGTTGTTGATACTGGAGGAATAGAACCAAAAACCGACGATGTTATTTTAAATCATATGAGAAAACAAGCTGAACTTGCGGTTGAAAAGGCTGATGTTATTGTTTTTATAACTGACTTGAAATGCGGAGTTACTGCAAGTGATTATGAAGTTGCAAGAATGCTTCAAAAGAGCGGAAAACCTATTGTGCTTTGTGTAAACAAATGTGATTCTATTGGTGAACCAGCTCCTGAATTTTATGAATTCTATAACCTTGGACTAGGTGAACCAATAGCTATTTCAGCTGTTCATGGACATGGTTCCGGGGATATGCTTGATCAGGTTTTTAAGTATTTTCCTGAAGATAATGATGAAGAATATGATGAAGAATACATTAAGGTAGCGGTTATTGGTAAACCTAATGCAGGAAAGTCTTCTCTTATAAACAGAATTGCAGGGGAAGAACGTGTAATAGTTTCGGATATTGCTGGAACAACCAGAGATGCAACTGATACTATTATTGAAAATGAAAGCGGAAAATTTGTATTTATTGATACTGCAGGTATTAGAAAGAAGTCCAAGATTACCGAAAGAATAGAGCATTTCAGTGTTTTAAGAGCCTATATGGCTGTTGACAGGGCTGATGTGTGTGTTATAATGATAGATGCAGAGGCTGGATTTACTGAACAGGATTCCAAGGTTGCAGGCTATGCCCATGAACAGGGTAAGGCATGTATTGTTGCAGTTAATAAATGGGATGTTATTCCTAAGGATGGCAACACAATGGAAGAATATAGAAAGCAGCTTGAGAATGATTTCAGTTTCATGTCGTATGTACAGTTTATATTCATTTCAGCAAAGACGGGGCTGAGAGTGGACAAGCTTTTTGATATGATAAAGACAGCAAATGAGAAGAATTCTATGCGTATTTCAACAGGTATGCTTAATGATCTTCTTGCATATGCTACAACAAGGGTTCAGCCTGTTTCGGACAAGGGTAAGCGTCTTAAAATTTATTATATGACACAACCTTCAACAAAACCACCTACGTTTGTTTTCTTTGTTAATAATGCACAGCTATTTCATTTTTCTTATCAGAGGTATCTTGAAAATCAGATCAGACAGACATTTGGACTAGAAGGCACACCTGTCAGATTTGTTATCAGAGAACGTGGAAAAGGTACCGATACCAACTGATTACGGAGGATTTTTAAATAATGATAATTGCAATTGGAATACTACTGGCAGCTGTAATATCGTACTTTATTGGCAGCTGTAATTCTGCAATAATTACTATAAAATTATTAAAGCATGAGGACATCAGGGAACATGGCAGTAAAAATGCAGGACTTACAAACACTCTGAGATGCTATGGTAAAATACCTGCGCTTATTACACTAATAGGAGATTTATCAAAAGGCATTATTGCTGTTATGATAAGTACGTTCCTTTTTACGCTAATAGCAGGTCCTGAAATCGAAAATCAGTTTGTTGGTTACATATCAGGCTTTTTTTCGATTATCGGTCATATCTTCCCAATATATTATGGGTTTAAAGGTGGGAAGGGAATTCTTGTATCATGTTCAATTCTGATTGTTATTGATCCGTTAACATTTGTAATAGTTATTCCTTTCTTTGCACTTATCCTTTTCATTACCAGATATGTGTCAGTATCTTCTATTACAAGTGCAATTGCTTATCCTATAATTACATTTTGCACTCAGTATTTTATACATGAAAAACCGTTACAAGGTGTTTTACTGAATACAGCATTGGTAATTTGCACAAGTGCTCTGTTGATTTATATGCATAGGGCAAATATTAAGAGATTAAAAAACGGTACGGAAAACAAGTTTACTTTTAAAAGTAATAAGGAGAGTTCGTAATGGCTAAATTTACTATTTTAGGTTCGGGTGGATTTGGAATAAGTCTAGCTGTGATGCTTGATAAGTATGGTCATGATGTAACAATATGGTCTGCTTTTGAAAAGGAAATTGAAGAAATTAAACGTGATGGTGAAAATAAAATAAAACTTCCTGGTGTTAAGATAAGAAGTTCTATTAAGCTTTCTTCAGATATTAAATGCATCATTGGAAGTGAAATTGTTCTTATCGGCATACCTACAAGCTTTCTTAGAAATGTAGCTAAAACAGCATCACCTTATATTACGTCTGATATGGTAGTTTTAAATACATCTAAAGGACTAGAGGATGGTTCTCTTAAAAGAATGAGTGAAGTTCTTGAAGAAGAAATACCACAAGCTCCGATAGTAATTTTAAGTGGACCATCACATGCTGAAGAAGTTGCTATTGGTATGCCTACTACAGTTGTAGCTTCATCAAAGGATATAGAATATGCCGATTATATTCAGAGTGTGATGTCAAACAGTTCATTCAGAGTGTATATAAATAGTGATGTTGTTGGCTGTGAACTTGGCGGAGCGTTGAAAAATATTATTGCATTATGTGCAGGCATATGTGATGGTATGGGCTTTGGTGATAATACTAAGGCAGCTCTTATGACAAGAGGAATTACAGAGATAGCACGACTCGGAGTTGCATTAGGTGCAAAGGATGAGACATTTGCAGGCCTTACTGGTATAGGAGATCTGATTGTTACTTGCACTAGTATGCACAGTCGTAACAGGAGAGCTGGAATTCTTATAGGCAAGGGTGTTATTCCAGATGAAGCTGTTAGAGAAGTTGGTACAGTAG
This sequence comes from Bacillota bacterium, assembly GCA_023396225.1. Taxonomy (GTDB): domain Bacteria; phylum Bacillota; class Clostridia; order Oscillospirales; family Ruminococcaceae; genus JAEZYS01. The sequence continues at coordinate 25,102 of JAEWWT010000014.1, read as the reverse complement.
AAGGATTTACATGTACTAAAGTAGCATATGATCTTGCTCACAAAACAGGTGTTGATATGCCTATTACTGAGGAATGTTATAATGTTTTGTTCAAGAACGTGGATGCAAGATCGGCACTTAAAAATCTTATGGGCAGACCTAAAAAGCATGAAACAGAAACAGTTTGGGTTGAATAAATGGATAAACATTGAACTTTATAAATCAAACTAAACTGCACATTATGTAAGTATATATTTACATAATGTGCAGTTTTTATAAGTTATATCTTACGCCGTCTATTTTAATAAATCTTGCCTGATAAAAACTATACGAGGAAAGTGGTTTGAAAAGAGCATCATATGTATGTGATGCAACAAGTATTTCTCTGTAAGTGCTTAATACAACAACAGTATGATAAAAAACATTGTCTTGATCACCTAACTGTATAATATCGCCTGGACTTATTTTTTCTATTGTGGAAAGGCTTGCGAACGGACCAACACCCTTATTTGAAATTAAAAATTCATATAGAAAACGTGTGCTGCTCCAGGAAGGAGATCTGTCATTCAGATTTATGTAGTACCATCCGTTATCTTTGGAGTAATTCATTACACCACTTCCGGCATAAATGCATTGTGATACAAAATTAGTACAATCTCCGCCAATGTCATTAAAATCATAGTATTCTGGGTTTCTCGACAATGCCCATCTTACTGCATAATTTCTTGCAGCAAGTCTGTCATATTCACGTACTCTAGGCATAATTTTTCTCCCCTTTTATTATGTTACTATTATGTTTTTACAATAATATTACATTATATGCGCAAGAATAAAATTGAAACATAAAACTAGACAAAACATGTTAAAAGTATTATAATAGTATTACTATTGTAGAGGGGGATTTCTATGCCGTTATATTATATAGCAGATAATAAAATATATAAAAATGAAAACAAAAATTCTGAACAAATAACTCTTGACAGGGTTGAAAACTATATGGAAAACTCCAGACAGATCAGCAGAAAGAATGAGTGGAAGAATTCAGGAACTGGAGCGAGATTTACTGGAACTGCTGTTATGACAAGGGATATAGAAAAGGTGATTGAAAGTCAGGTTAAAATCACTGGACTTTGTGACACAGGAAGTACTCTGGTTTATTCTATAAAATTTGATGGGGTAAGCGGTATTTACACCAAAAGTTATGATGAAAAAGACAAGGATGAAAATCTTATTATATCAAGTCAGGACTTCACTGTAAGTGGAATTGCATGTAAAAAAGAAAAACTTGCGGCAACGCTTGAGTATGCAAACGGAGAAAAACATATTGCAATTTTCAAACTTCCAAGTGCTAATTATAATGAAATTACAGACGGAGATACGAGAGAGGAATATCCTTTCTGGTCGCAGACAGATAATAATTTATATTTTTCATCGTCAGGAATTGCACGCAATGAAAGCGGACAAATTGCAGCATTTAGTCCTAAATCAATTATGAAGTATAATTTTGACAAAGAAACCATAGATACAGTATTAGAGTCGGAAGAATTTGACTATATATTTCCACAGACAGATAATGGCGGAAGTTTGTATTGTATTAGACAACCATATAAACAAAAGGAATCAGCTGGCAGCATAGTCATTGATGTATTATTGTTTCCGGTAAGATTAATAAAAGCTATATTTGGATTCTTAAATGTATTTTCCATTCTTTTCGGAGGAGAATCATTGCATTCCGGTGAAAAGCAAAGCGGACCATACAAGTCAAAACAAAAGTCAGAAAAAGAAATGATTTTTGAAAATAATATTATCAATGCTGATAAAAATATGAAATACAACAGCAGTAAAGGCGATAAGTATCCAGGAATAATATCAAGAAACTGGGAACTTATAAAAATTAATTCTGACGATTCTGTTACAGTTATCAAAAGCGGTGTATTGAACTTTAAAATCGTAGATGATGGATTTTACATATCAAACGGAAAGCATATTATAAAAATTGATAATGAGGGCGACGAAAAGCATATCTGTAAGGCTGACATGGCAGTAGATATAAATCTTGTATAGTAGAATAATAATGCTAAATTATTATTCTGAGTAGCAAGGAGATTTTAAGTATGTTTTACAGAAATACTTAATAATATCTTTTCGTGTAATTATTCCAATAAACATTTCTCTGTCATCAACAACAGGGACGAAGTTTTGTTCCATGACCATTTCAAGAAGCTTTTCAACAGTATCGGTAATATGTACTGGTGGATTCCAGTCGCTCCTAAGTATATCAGTAATGAACACTTCTTCTTGATCAACTATGTTATATTCATTCCTTGAAACCATACTCCATAAGAAATCTCCTTCATTTACAGTTCCAATATATGTTCCGTCATGAGAAATTACCGGAATAGCGGTATATCCATGATTTTTCATTTTTTCTAATCCCTGGCGAAGCGTATTGTCATCTTCAAGGAAAGCGACACTTGCTTTAGGAATAAGGAAATTTATTATATTCATTATGCACCTCTTAATTTTTACAAACATTAAAAATATTATACAACAGTATGCAAATCAAATCAAGCACTTTATGCATATTTGCATTCCATTATGTTTTTATCAGTGATTTATTCCTTGACTAAATATATAATAAATGTTACAATAAAAGTGTTTAATTGCTATAATGCTTATTTTTAATTATTTTTTTACAAAATTATTAATGCATTATTTATACCTAATTTTTGTAAATGATTTTATTGAAAAAAGGTATAAAATAAATTGTAAATAAAATTTCAGAGGATAGAACATAATAATGATATCAAAGAAATTAATTGTGATTGATGGATTAGATGGCAGTGGAAAATCTACACAGTTTTCAATAGTTGCAAAGAAACTGGCTTCAGACTACATGGTTAAGTCTATAAGTTTTCCTGATTATGATAATCCATCTTCTTCACTTGTTAAAATGTATTTAAACGGTGAATTTTCAAAGCAGGCATCCGGTGTAAATGCATATGCTGCTTCAAGTTTTTATGCTGTTGACAGGTATGCAAGTTATAAGATGTTTTGGGAAAAGAACTATAATGAAGGTGAATTGATTATTGCAAGCAGGTATGTCAGTTCTAATGCAATACATCAGATGATTAAACTGGAAAATAGTCAATGGGACTATTATTTGAATTGGCTTGATGATTATGAGTATAATAAGTTAGGACTTCCTAAACCTGATTTAATTATTTTTCTTGATATGCCTGTTGAAATATCACAGGAATTATTAAGTTCAAGATATAACGGTGATGACAGTAAAAAAGACATACATGAATCAGATGTAGAATATCTTAAAAATTGTAGAAAATCTGCTCTATATGCTGCAGAAAAGCAATCGTGGAAGGTTGTTGCCTGCAGCGATGGAAGAGGAGCTTTGCCTATTGATATAATTACAGACAGAATTATTAAATGTATTAATGAGGTTTTGTAAAAATGCTTGAGTTCAGAGAAATTCAGTTATCTGATAAGCCATGGATAGATCAGTTGCTTTCTTATTCAGACTTTATGGGGTGTGAATATTGTTTTGCAAATAATTATGCTTGGAGAAGATTATATAATTCTAAAATAACAAGGTTCAAGGATTTCTATATTTCTTTATCGACTAAATATGGAATGAAATTTACGTTTCCTTCAGGAAAAGGAGACTACAAGGAATTAATAACGGAGTTAAGAAAATATGCAGAGGAACAAAATAATCCTTTGTGTCTTACGTCTGTTAGTGAGTGTAATTTAAAGATGTTGTCTGAACTATTTCCGGGGCAATTCAATGTTTCAACTGATGAAGGTGCAAATGATTATATATATAATGCAGAAGATTTAAGAACTTTATCAGGGAAAAAATATCATGGAAAGAGAAATCATCTAAAAAAATTCTATGAAAACAACTGGAGTTTTTCTTTGATGACTGAAAAAGATTTTACAGAGTGCATTGAATTTGCAGCAATAAGTTACAATAGTAATAATCTTTATGATGATGAATCTGCTGTAATGGAGCAATTTGCCATAAATACCTTTTTCACTAACTTCTATGACTTGAAGTTAAGCGGAGGGGTACTTAGAGTTGATGGGAATGTGGTTGCTTTTACCATTGGGGAAGGTATTAATTCTAATACTTTTGGTGTCCATGTTGAAAAGGCACTTTCTGATATTCCTGGTGCTTATCCTGCTATTAATAACGAATTTGCAAAGGCGGCCACTCAGGGATATTCATATATTAACAGAGAAGAAGATTTAGGCATTGAAGGATTAAGAAAATCAAAAAAGTCTTATTTTCCTGCTTTTCTGTTAGATAAAAAGACGATAACTTTTAAATAAAGAAGATAACATGAAAATACTTTTCACGTTGCTATTTGTTCCTTTTCTGCAAAAAATACAGCAGAAATTTTGTTTTGCAGAAATTGAAACAAATAATGAAAAATGAATGGAGATTTTTATAATGATTTACGTTTTTCTTGCCACTGGTTTTGAGGAAACAGAGGCTGTAACCTCTATTGATTTGCTTCGCAGATGTGATAAAGAAGTTATTACAGTTGGAATAGGTGATAACTTAATTACAAGTGTACATGGAGTTACTTTAGTAACTGATATAACTGATAATGAGATCATACTTGATAATAATCTTGAAATGATTATACTTCCTGGCGGAATGCCTGGTACTCTGAATCTAGAAAAGTCAAAGTCTGTTCAGGATGCAATTGAATACTGTAAAGCTAATAACATTTACATTGCTGCAATTTGTGCAGCACCATCAATTCTGGGACATAAGGGTTTGCTTAAAGGGAAAAAAGCCACTTGTTTTGAAGGGTTCGAACATCAACTTTTAGGCGCAGAGGTATGTAGCGCTGCCGCTGTTGCTGACGGTAAAATTATAACTGGAAGAAGTGTAGGATGTGCTGTTCAGTTTGGACTTTTACTTGTTGAGACACTTATTTCAAAAGAAAAACGTGATCACTTAGAAAAATCATTATTATGCAGCAAAAATTAATATTTGATATTCGTGAACATAAAAAATTATTGCGAGCTAAGCTCAAACAATATAGAATTTTAATGGATTCTTCTGAAAAACAATACAAGGATGATTTGATTTATCAAAAATTAATAGGTTCAAAATGGTATAGGGGCTGCAGCACAGTATTAACATATGTATCAACTGATATAGAAGTAGATACTTTGCGTATTATTAATCAAGCATGGAATGATGGTAAAAAAGTTGCTGTTCCTAAATGTATAGACGGAACGCGAGACATGAAATTTTTTTATATTAATTCTATTTATGATCTTGAAACAGGAACTTTTTCAGTGCTTGAACCAATTGAAGAAAAATGCACCTGTGCTGAAAAATTTGAAAGTGCTATAAATATTGTACCTGCATTATCATATGATAATGCAGGATTCAGACTTGGTTATGGAAAAGGATATTATGACAGATTTCTGTCAGGACATACTGAGCTTTTCAATATTGGCATATGTTATTGTGGCTGTATGGTATCAAAGCTTTACAGAGGCAGATATGACATTGCTGTTGATGCAGTAATTACTGAAAAGTTCATAAAGACTTTAGATGTTAGGAGATGATGACATGCCGGATAATGATCTTCTTGAAAAAAGCAGAAAACAAGAAATTTTGGATGAGTTATTAAATAATATGAATAAAGATTTTGATGATGATGTATCAAAGATAGATGAAAATGACTATGAAGAGAAAAATAATATAAATTTTGATGACAATGAATTAATAGAAGATGCAAATGATTCTGATGATAACTATGATGAAGATGATGAGGAAGAAGTTGCTGAAAAGAGAAGCGGCGCAGGAAAGCTTATTTTCGGAATGATTCTTACCACCTTTATCATTGCTGTTTCTATGTTCAGTGCTGTAATGATATTGAAAGTTTCCAAGGAAATACTTGGTGTTGGCAAGGCTAATACAGAGGTTGTAGTAGATATTCCTACTAACTCTGGTACAGCTGCAATTGCAAAGATACTGTGTGATGAAGGAATAATTTCTGATGAAAACTTATTCAGAACCTTTTCAAAAATTAAGGGTTCTGATGGTACATTTATTGCGGGTATTCATAAATTGAATACCAATATGAGCTATAGTAATATTATTGAAGAATTACAATCTGATGCTATAAATGAGAGGGAAGTTGCCGATGTTACGTTCCCTGAAGGCATTACTTTGTTAGAAGCTGCAAAAAAGCTTGAAGAAAAAGGTGTTTGTTCTGCAGACGATTTTTTGAATGTATTCAACAATGATAACTTTGGTTTTGATTTTGAGAAAGACGCTGTAGTAAGTAAATTAAAATTTTATAAGATGGAAGGATATTTATTCCCAGATACATATAGGTTTTATCTTGATGAAGATCCTATGATTGTAGCTAAAAAAATTTATAAAAATTTTGATTCTAAAATTACACCTGATTATTACGGTCGTATGGAAGATCTTGATATGACATTGGAAGAAACCCTTACACTGGCATCAATTGTTCAGGCAGAGTCAGCTAATAAATCTGATATGAAAAAAGTTGCATCTGTATTTTTAAACAGACTTGAATCTCCTGATACCTTTCCTTTGCTACAGTCAGATCCTACTACAAATTATGTAGAAGATGTTATTATGCCAAATATTGATGTACCATATCAGGAAATGTATGATGCTTATGACACATATAAAGGTCCGGGACTTACTCCGGGACCAATATGTAATCCGGGACTTGATGCAATAAATGCAGTTCTTTATCCTGCTGAAACTGATTATTATTATTTCTGTTCAAATCTTGATACAGGCGAGTTCTTTTTTGCAAAGACAAATGAAGAACATGAGGCAAATTTAGTTCTTGCCGGATTGGCAGAATAAATACCGGAGGCTTATAAATTGATTGATATAAACAGACTTGAATTGTTATCTCCTGTTGGGGATTATGAAAGATTATGCGCTGCAATTGATTACGGAGCAGATGCTGTATATCTTGGAGGACAGGCTTTTGGAATGAGAGCTGCTCCACAGAATTTCACTTCTGAAAGCTTGTTTGATGCAGTAAGCTATGCTCATTCAAAAGGTTTGAAAGTATATCTGACATGTAATACACTTCCAAGAAACAACGAAATTCCTTCTTTTGAACAGTTTATTAATGAAGCTGTTGAAGCAAAGGTTGATGCTGTTATTGTTGCTGACCTCGGAATTTTATCGCTTGTTAAAAAATACGCTCCTGATATGGAAATTCATATGTCTACCCAGACAGGAATTGTAAACTATGTTACTGCTAATGAGTTGTATAACATGGGGGCTAAAAGAGTAGTCCTGGCAAGAGAGCTTTCATTTGAAGAAATAGCTGAAATAAGGGCAAAAACTTCAAAAGAACTTGATATTGAAGCTTTTGTACATGGTGCTATGTGCGTTTCTTTTTCAGGTAGATGTTTGTTGTCATCATATCTTGTAAACAGAGATGCTAACAGGGGTGAATGTGCTCAGCCATGCAGATGGGGTTATCACCTTATGGAAGAAAAACGTGACGGCGAGTTTTACCCTATCTATGAAGATGAAAAGGGAACATATATACTCAATGCAAAGGATATGTGCATGATTGAACAGCTTGACAAGGTTGCTGAGGCAGGTGTAACCAGCTTTAAAATTGAAGGCAGGGCAAAATCATCATATTATGTTTCTGTTGTTACAAATGCATATAGAATGGCACTTGATATACTCAAGAAAAATCCTGATAATTTTGAACTTCCACAGTGGATCAAGGATGAGGTATTTAAGGTTAGTCACAGAAAATACTGCACAGGTTTCTTTAATGGTCATCCAAAGGATTGTCAGTATTACGAAAACAGCGGTTATATAAGGGAATATGATGTTGTAGCTATTGTTGATGAATGCAGGGATGGAAGAATATATGCTACACAGCGCAATAAATTTGTTAAGGGTTGTGAAGTGGAAATACTTAGCCCTGGAAAAATGTTTGATACTATAAAGATAGACACAATCTACAATGAGAATGGTGATATCATTGACAGTGCTAGTCATGCAATGATGAAGCTTTCTATACCTTGCGACAAAGTATACCCTAAAAATTCTATAATTAGAATGAAAAAATAAAACATAAATCCCTTGTCTTGTCTATAAAATTAGAGAGGGAGGGATTTTTTATGATGGAAACAAATCTTAATGAAGAAAATCTGGAAAAAGATGTTGAGGTTATACCTAGAAACAAAGTGATCTTGGCTGATACAATTACATTACAGGTAATACTTATTGTTATCATTGCAATCGCATACTTACTTATCAATACATTTTCTCCGAAAATATCAAATAATATCTACAATACATTTACATATCATCTTCAGCAATCGTCAGAGGATTGCTATAAGAGTATTAAAACAAGTATAGTCAATATACTTGAAGAGAACAGCAACAATGATAATACTTCCGTTTAAACTTTTTAAGGTTGGATTTCATTTCAGCTTTTTTGCTGCTGTGTCATTGGTAATACTGCTAAATGATAATAACTATGCTTTGTATGCTCTTTTTGCTTGTCTGCTGCATGAGTTTGGTCACCTGATAGCAATGAGAATTACAGGTCAGAAGATGGATTATCTTATATTTTATGGTGCTGGTATAAAAATAATTAGACAAAAATGCTGCCAGATTTCAGGCTTTATTAATGATGCTTTTGTTTTGAGTGCTGGATGTTTAGTAAACTTTCTGATTTTTTTGTTTTGCATGATCTTTAAAAGTGACAATACTTTGCTTTTCGGGTATATTAACCTGATAATAGGTTTGTTTAATATGCTTCCTATACATTCATTGGACGGTGGAGCACTCATTCTTTTATTTATTAATAGATTTTACAAATTAGGAGCAGAGATTAATTATGAGAAATATTTAAAAGAACTGAATATATTTTTATGTGTTTCGTTGTTAGCAGTATTTCTTATTATACGCTGTACAAATATAACTTTATATGCATCAGTGATTTATCTAATTATAATGACAATGGCTTTGTAATATTTATAGCAAAATGATAGCTGGAAATTCATATTTATTGTAAATTATCTTAAATTATGAGATAATAAAAAATAAAATTTAAAAGCACTTGATTTTTTATTAATGGTGTGATAAAATTATATAGCATTTAAAAATCCGCATGCTTTATGCAGGCGAGATTAATGCTTGCTACTTTGTAGCGCATTAAAAGGACAGTCCTCTTGCTCTTGATTCTGTTATTGATGAATCAGTTAAACAGGGCTATGAATGTCTTAAAATCAGGAGGAAAAAACATGGATGCATTAAAGCTTATAAGCGATAGCAGCTTAAAGAGCGAAGCACCTGTACTTGAAATCGGTGATACCGTTAAAGTACACGTAAAGATCAAGGAAGGCGATAAGTACAGAATTCAGATGTTTGAAGGTACTGTTATTGCTAAGAAACACGGTGGAATTAACGAAACATTTACTGTAAGACGTGTTGCACACGGTTGCGGAATTGAAAGAGTATTCCCAATTCATTCACCTGTTGTTGATAAGGTTGAAGTTATCAGACATGGTAAGGTTCGCCGCAGTAAGCTCTACTACCTCCGCGATAGAGTTGGTAAGGCTGCAAAGGTTAAACAACAAATTCGTTAGTTTGAGCGTAAAGGGACGTACAGTCCCTTTTTTGCTATTTTGCAATCATTTAATTATTTCAGAAGGGAAGTATTAAAATGGCAAAATATGAATTAAATTATGAAGCACTTGAAGATAATAAGAAGCATTCTTCTGCTAGTGAGGAGTTTCTAAGTTGGATTGAGTCTATTGTATTTTCCTTTTTTGTTGTAATATTGTTTTTTACATTTATTTTAAGGATAGCTTATGTAGACGGAGATTCTATGCTTCCTACGCTTGAAAATAAGGATAAGCTGATGGTGTCATATTTGTTTTATACACCTAAAGCAAATGATATAGTAATTGTAGACAGTGAAGGTCTGGAAAAATATATTGTTAAGAGAGTAATTGCCGTTGAAGGACAGACTGTTGATATTAATTTTGAAACAGGTGAAGTAAAAGTCGACGGAGTTGCTCTTGAAGAAAATTATATTAATAACCTTACTCAGAGAGATGAAGGCGGACATCAGTATCCTGTTACTGTTCCTGATGGATGTGTCTTTGTTATGGGTGATAACAGAATGAATTCAACTGACAGCAGAAGTGGTTTAGTTGGCTTTGTTCCTGTTGACGATGTTGTTGGAAAGGTATTTTTCAGATTTTTCCCGTTTGACAGAGTTAATACTTTTGAATAAATAAAAATTGTTAAATGGAGGTCTTTCATGACGGAAATACCATCAATTCAATGGTTTCCTGGTCATATGACCAAAACAAAGAGAATGATTAAAGCCTCTTTGCCTTTAGTTGATGCTGTTGTTGAAATTATAGATGCAAGAATTCCTGTTTCAAGCAGAAATCCTGATCTTAACAGCTTGATTGAAGGAAAACCTAGAGTTGTGATTTTAAATAAGTGTGATGCAGCTGATGAAACTGCTACTCAGAAATGGATAAGTTATTACAAAAAACTAGGAATTATTGCTATTCCAACCGATTGCAAAAGTGGTCGTGGATTGAATAAATTTGTACCTATTGTCAAAGATGTTCTTCATGAATTGATTGAGAAATTTGAAGCAAAAGGAATGAAGGGCAGAATACTTCATCTTATGGTTGTAGGAATACCAAATGTAGGTAAATCAACTTTTATAAATAGACTTGCAAAGCAGAAAAAAGCAAAGGTTGAGGACCGTCCTGGAGTTACAAGGGACAAGCAATGGATTAAGCTTGAAAATGATGTTGAGCTACTTGATATGCCGGGAGTATTGTGGCCAAAATTTGATGATATGTCTGTCGGAGAAAAGCTTGCATTTACAGGAGCTGTCAAAGACGATGTTGTAGATACAGAAGCTTTGGCATGCAGATTACTGTTTATGCTTAGCAATAAATTCAGACAGGATTTGTTATCCAGATATAATATAACTGTTGATGACAGCGATGAAGGCTATGAGCTTTTAATAAAAGTAGGGAAAAGTCGCGGTATGCTCATTTCAGGTGGTGAAGTGAATACTGAAAGAGCTGCTATAACAGTGTTGGATGAATATAGAAGTGGTAAGCTCGGAAGAATTACTCTTGAGCTTCCTGATGGAGAATAACTGTTATGACATTGTTTGAGTACGACAATGAAATCAGAAAGAATTATTCTGTTTTCTGCGGAGTTGATGAAGCTGGCAGAGGTCCCCTTGCTGGTGATGTATATGCGGCTGCAGTTATACTGAAACCGGACGCAGATATAGAATTTCTTAACGACAGTAAAAAGTTAAGTGAAAAGAAACGTAATTATCTTTATGACATTGTAATTCAAAATGCAGTGTCATATTGTGTTGCTACTGCTACCGTTGAAGAAATAGAAAAATATAATATTCTTCAGGCAACTTTTCTTGCTATGAGAAGAGCCGTTGAAGGATTATCAATAAATGTTGATATTGCACTTGTTGATGGAAACAGGGATCCTGGTCTAAATTTTAAGACAGAAACCATAATTAAAGGTGACGGTACATCTGCATCTATAGCTGCAGCATCAATTCTTGCCAAGGTAAGCAGGGATAGGTATATGGAGAAAATTGCTTTGGAATATCCTCAATACCAGTTTGAAAAGCATAAGGGATATGGAACTAAGCTACATTATGAAACTATTTCTGAATATGGACCATCTCCAATACACAGAATGTCATTTCTTAAGAAGTTTTATGAACATGACCAGTAAAGAATTGGGCTATCTTGGAGAGAAGATAGTAACCCTTTATCTTGAGAAAAAAGGATATAGAATTCTATGCCGCAATTATTGTATTAAGGGCGGCGAAATTGATATAATTGCTCAGATAGATGATATTATTGCTTTTGTAGAGGTTAAGACACGTAATCCGGATTCAATGTCAAGTGGATTTGAAGCAATAACAAAAGTAAAAAAGAAGCTTATAGTTAAAACAGCAATTGAATATTCGTACAGAAATCCGAATGATTTTCAACCGAGATTTGATGTTGCAAGCGTGGTGCTTGAAAATAATAAGGTTGTTGATTTTAATTATATAGAGAATGCATTTGATTCTACAGGATTAAATATAATTATGTAAAGGAATGATAGTAATGTATTATAAGAGCACTAGGGACAGCAACGTAAAAATGTCATCTGCAGAGGCAATTGTGCAGGGTATTTCTGTTGATGGAGGATTATTTGTACCTTCTGAAATACCTGAAATTACTTTAGATGAAGTTGCGAAGCTTGGTGATATGTCTTATTCTGAAAGAGCAGCATATATTTTTGCAAAATATCTTACTGACTTTACAGATGCAGAAATAAGATATTGTACAGATAATGCTTATAATGATAAGAATTTTTCTACCGATAATATAGCTGAAATATCACATTTGTTTGATGGAACTTATATTCTTGAACTGTGGCATGGTCCAACATGCGCTTTTAAGGATATGGCTCTTCAGATTTTACCATACCTCTTGACTACAAGTGCAAAAAAAATCAATATTAACAAGAAGATAGTTATTCTTGTTGCAACATCGGGAGATACAGGCAAGGCTGCTCTTGAAGGTTTCGCTAATGTTGAAGGTACTCAGATTATGGTATTCTATCCTGAAGACGGAGTAAGCCCAATGCAGAAACGTCAGATGACAACACAGGATGGTGATAACGTTGCTGTTTGTGCAATCAAGGGTAACTTTGATGATTGCCAGAATGGCGTTAAGTACATCTTCACAAACAATGAAATCAAGGAAAAGCTTGAAAAGAATTCGATGATGTTCTCAAGTGCGAATTCAATCAACTGGGGAAGACTTGCTCCTCAGATAATTTACTACATTTCAGTTTATGCATCACTTGTTAAGGACGAGGAAATCAAGCTTGGTGATAAGATTAACATTGTTGTTCCTACCGGAAACTTTGGTAATATCCTTGCAGCTTACTATGCAAAGAACATGGGTATTCCTGTTAATAAGCTTATCTGTGCTTCAAATACAAATAGGGTACTCACTGATTTCATCAATACAGGTATTTATGACAGAAACAGAGAATTTTTTACAACTATATCACCATCCATGGATATTCTTATTTCAAGCAACTTAGAAAGATTACTTTATCTTCTTTGTGGTGAAGATGATGCACAGATAAAAGAATGGTTTGCTTCTCTTGCAAAGACAGGTAATTATGAAGTTACAGCTAATGTTAAGGAAAAGCTTCAGGCAGACTTTATTGGCGGTTTCTGTGATGATGCAGAAACTAAGGCAACAATTAAGAGTATTTATGATAAGTATTCATATACACTTGATACACACTCAGCTGTAGCAGTTAAGGTATATGAAGAATATAAAGCTAAAACTGGGGATAAGACAAAGACTGTAATTGTTTCTACAGCAAGCCCTTATAAATTCAGTGCGAGTGTCCTCGAAGCAATTGATGGAAAGACATCAACTCTTGATGAGTTTGCAATGGTTGACCATCTGAATGAATTGTCAGGATATGAAATACCAGAATCACTTGCTGCTCTTAAAACAAAGCTTGTTAAGTATAAAGATGTAATATCAAAGGAAGAACAAAAGGATTATGTTCTTAAACAGTTAGGCTTATAAGTTTGTATGCGCCTGTTTTGAATATTTAAGCAGGCGCATAGTTTTATTATTCTTTTGCAGGTGATAGCGTTAAAAATACTTTTTACGCAGCTATTTATTTCTCTCTGCAAATACAAGAGTAGAAATTTTTCTTAGCTGAACTTAGTTTAGGTTCAAGACCGAAATATATAGCAAAAAGGAATGGAGATTAATATGTCACTTTATGCTATTGCAGATCTTCATCTTTCCTTTGGCACAGATAAGCCTATGAATATTTTTCAAGGCTGGGACAAATATGAAGAGAGACTTCTTAGTAACTGGAATGGTGTTGTAAAAGAAGAAGATATTGTTGTTTTACCGGGAGATTTATCCTGGGCAATGAATTTTGAACAAGCAAAACCTGATTTTGATTTTTTAAATAAATTGAATGGAAACAAGATTATTCTCAAGGGAAATCATGACTACTGGTGGACTACAATGTCTAAAATGAATAATTTCCTTATTGAAAATAATTTTAATACCATAAAAATACTTCATAATAATCATTTTAAATATAATGAGTATGGTATTTGTGGCTCAAGAGGATGGATCAATGAAAACGGTGTAGCTGCTGATGCAAAGGTTCTGGCAAGAGAGGCAATCCGCCTGGAACTTTCAATTCAATCGGCAATTAAGGAAGGGCTTATACCGATTGTATTTCTTCATTATCCGCCTGTATATGCAAATGACTGCAATTATGATATTCTAGATGTTCTGTTTAAATATAATATAAAAGAGTGTTATTATGGGCACATCCACGGAAAATCATGCAATTATGCTGTTAATGGTGAAAGAGATGGAATTAAATATAGTTTAGTTTCTAGTGATTATATACAATTTAATCCTGTTTTAATTAAGTAAATTGTTAATTCTGTGGAAATAGTATTCATCATATAGCATAAAAAAATGAAATGTGATATAATCTTTTTATATGCTGTTATATTAATGGAGGACGATAAAATGGGTTTAGTATCAACAAATAAAATTGAAACAAATAAGTATGAGTTTACTGTGTCTGCAGATGCAGCTGAATTTGAAAATGCCGTAGAAAAGGCATATCAGAAAGCAAAGAAAAACATTGCAATTCAGGGATTCAGAAAGGGTAAAGCCCCAAGAAAAATGGTTGAAAAGCTTTACGGAGAAGCTGCTTTTTATGAAGATGCTGTAAATCAGCTTATTCCTGAATTAGTTGCTCCGTCAATTGATGAATCAGGTCTCTTTATTGTTTCTCAGCCAGAGATCAATGTTGAATCTGTAAGCAAGGAAGATGGCGTAGTATATAAAGTTACTGCTTTTGTAAAGCCTGAAGTTGAAATTAGCGATTATAAGGGAATAGAAATAGAAAAAGCTGTCAAGAATATTAGTGATGAAGACGTTGACAAGCAAATTGACAGCATGAGACAGAGAAATGGCAGAATAATTGCTGTTGAAGACAGAGCTGCACAGCTTGGCGATACTGCTAATATTGATTTTGAAGGCTTCAAGGATGGAGTGCCTTTTGACGGTGGCAAGGAAAATGGATTTGATCTTAAGTTAGGTTCTGGTCAGTTTATTCCTGGTTTTGAAGATCAGGTTGTAGGAAAGAATACAGGTGATGAATTTACTATCAACGTTACTTTCCCTGAAAACTATCAGATGGAAGAACTTGCTGGCAAGCCTGTTGAATTCAAGATTAAGCTTAATGAAATTAAGTCTACTGAACTTCCTGATCTTGACGATGATTTTGTTAAGGATGCAACAGAATTTGATACAGTTGATGAATTAAAGGCTGATATCAAGAAGAAGCTTGAAGAAAATGCTGTTAAGTCTGCTGATGTTGAAGCAGATAACAAGATTTTTGAAAAAGTAGTTGAAAAAATGACTGCTGAAATTCCTGAAGTTATGTTTGAGTCAAAGGTTGACGAAATGGTGAGAGATTTTGAAATGAGACTTTCTCAGCAGGGATTGAACCTTGAAACATATCTTGCATACACAGGAATGGAAAAGGATTCTTTCAGAAAGACTTTTGAAGATCAGGCTAAGATGCAGGTTAAGTTAAGACTTGCTCTTGAAAAGATTGCTGAACTTGAAGGTATTGTTATTTCTGATGAAAAGGTTGATGAAGAAATTAACAGAATTGCTGAAATGTATAAGATTACAGCAGATCAGGTTAAGACTTATGTTCACCCTGAAAATGTAAGAGATGATCTCAAGGTTTCAGAAGCTTCCAAGCTTGTAAAGGAAAACGCAAAGATAAACGGTTAACTTTATTATCTATATTTATACAAACCATCTTTCCGCAGAATGATGGTTTGTATGTATATATTTTACTTTCTGCGGGGAAAGAGGCTATTATGAGTTTGGTACCATATGTAGTTGAACAAACAAGCAGAGGAGAACGTTCGTATGATATTTTTTCTCGTCTATTAAATGACAGAATAATAATGTTATGCGAAGAAGTAACTGACGCTACTGCAAGTCTTGTTGTTGCACAGCTGCTTTATCTTGAAAGTCAGGATCCAGAAAAAGACATCAGCCTTTATATTAATAGTCCGGGAGGATCTGTTACTGCAGGTATGGCTATATATGATACAATGCAGTACATTAAGTGTGATGTGTCTACCATATGTATAGGTATGGCTGCATCCATGGGTTCATTCCTTTTATCTTCAGGCGCCAAAGGAAAGCGTTTTGCTCTTCCAAATGCAGAAATCATGATTCATCAGCCTCTTATTGCAGGTGGATTATCTGGTCAGTGCACTGATATTAAAATCAGAGCCGATCATCTTGTAAGAACCAAAGAGCATTTGAATAGAATATTATCTGAAAATACCGGAAAATCAGTTGAGATAATTGAAAAGGATACAGATCGTGATAACTTTATGACAGCTGCTGAGGCTGCAGAGTACGGTCTTATTGATAAGGTGATAAATAAAAGATAGAATTTGAGGATAAGCTAATGGCAAATAACGAAAGAACTATAAGAAGATGTAGTTTTTGCGGAAAACCTGAAAATAAAGTGCAGAATATGTTTTCAGCAGGAACAACAAATATATGCGATGAATGCGTAATATATTGTTATGAAATGCTTGTCGGAGCTGATCCTTTAGCAAGCGCAAATGCTCAATTTAAAAAGAATAAAACAAAACCAGATACTCTTACTTCAAAACATATTAAGCCAATGGAAATAAAGAAATTCCTTGATGATTATGTTGTAGGTCAGGATAGCGCTAAGATAGCATTATCTGTATCAGTATATAATCATTATAAAAGAATTTTATCTGACACTGCAAATGATGTTGAAATTCAGAAAAGTAATGTAATATTACTTGGTCCGACGGGTGTTGGTAAAACACTCATTGCACAGACTCTTGCTAAAATTCTTGATGTACCTTTTGCAATTGCTGATGCAACTACATTAACAGAAGCAGGGTATGTAGGCGATGACGTTGAAAATGTTTTGTTAAGGTTAATACAGGCTGCTGATTATGATGTTGAAGCTGCTCAGAGAGGGATCATATATATCGATGAGATAGATAAGATTGCCAGAAAATCTGAAAATACATCTATTACCAGGGATGTAAGTGGAGAAGGCGTTCAGCAGGCATTATTAAAAATTATTGAAGGAACTGTATCCAATGTACCTCCTCAGGGCGGACGTAAGCATCCAAACCAGGAGTTTATTCATATCGATACTAAAAACATTCTGTTTATCTGCGGCGGAGCTTTTGATGGTCTTGAAAAAATTATTCAGAAAAGAACAGAATCATCTGCACTTGGCTTTGGCGCTGATATTAAATCAAAGTCTGAAAAAGAATCTAACATATTCAAGAGTGTAGTCCCTCAGGATCTTGTCAAGTTTGGAATGGTTCCGGAGCTTGTTGGCCGTTTGCCTATAATTACTGTACTTGATGAACTTGATGAGGATGCATTAATTAAAATAATTTGTGAACCTAAAAATGCATTGATTAAACAATTTGAAAAGTTGTTTAAACTTGATAACATTGAACTAGAATTTGAAGATGGTGCGTTGAAAGCAATTGCCAAGAAAGCGATTGTTCAGAAAACAGGTGCAAGAGGATTACGTTCAATTGTTGAAGGTGTATTAATGAATACAATGTATGAGGCACCATCCGACGGAGAAATAGAAAAGGTTATAATTAGCGAAAAATGTATAACTGAAAATGAGTCTCCAAAAATCATAAAGGATAAAGTTTCTACAAAAAAATAGCATGTTAAATTAACATCCGTTGCTTTCTATGCTGTAGATTGCATCGGGTGCTTTTTTATTAATTATAACTTGTTTAATAAAAATAAAGATATATTTTATATAATTTAATTAAATATTGCAATAGATATTCTTTTGTGATATAATTAATATGTATTTTTATGTGCATTTTTTTATATTAGGATTAGTATAAACTGTAAATGTGAATATAATATTTTTAGATAGAAAGGAGTGGACATGAATGTTTGTAGATAAAGCTAAGATTACCATTAAAGCAGGAGATGGCGGAGATGGTGCTGTATCGTTTCATCGTGAAAAATATGTTGCAGCGGGAGGTCCGGACGGCGGAGATGGCGGTAAAGGAGGAAATATTGTCTTTCAGGTAGATGACAATTTTTCAACTCTTATTGATTTCAGATACAAGAAAAAATATAAAGCTGAAAAAGGCGAGAATGGAAGTACTAAAAATTGCACAGGAAGAAATGCAGCTGATCTCGTTATAAAAGTTCCAAGAGGTACTCTTGTTAAGGATGCAAATACCGGTAGAATAATTGCTGATATGTCAACTGATGAGCCAAAAATTATAGCAGCAGGCGGAAAGGGCGGAAAGGGTAATGCTCGTTTTGCCACACCTACCAGACAGATCCCTAAATTTGCAAAACCTGGTTTTGCAGGTGAAGAATATGAAGTATCACTTGAGTTAAAACTTCTTGCGGATGTTGGTTTGGTTGGATTTCCTAACGTAGGAAAATCAACGCTGATTTCAGTTGTATCTGCTGCAAAGCCTAAAATTGCTAACTATCATTTTACAACGCTTACTCCTGTACTTGGAGTTATTTCAATGGGCGAGGGTAAGTCATTTGTAATGGCCGATATTCCTGGACTTATTGAAGGCGCAAGTGATGGTGTTGGTCTTGGACATGAGTTTTTAAGACATGTTGAAAGATGTAGATTAATACTTCATGTGGTTGATGTTTCAGGTTCAGAGGGCAGAAATCCATGTGAAGATTTTGAGGTTATAAATAAAGAGCTTAAAAATTTCAGTGAGGATCTTTCTAACCGACCACAGATTGTTGCAGCTAATAAATGTGATATGGCATCTCAGGAACAGATTGATGAATTTAAAAAATATATAACAGATAAGGGCATTGAATTTTTTGAAATATCTGCTGCAACTACGAGCGGAACCAGAGAACTTATTAACGGCGTATATAAAAAGCTTGAAACTCTTCCTCCTATTAAAAAATATGAAGCAGAACCGCTTACACAACAAGAGCTTGACGAAAAGGCTGGAATTGGCGAGAAATTTGAGATACATCGTGGTGATGATGCCGTATATTATGTTGAAGCACCTTGGCTTGAGGCATTCATGCGCACTTGTGATGTTGAGGATTATGAATCGTTGCTGTATTTCCAAAGAGTATTGAGAAATAGCGGAATTATTGACAAGCTTGAAGATATGGGTATAGATGAGGGAGATACTGTTGATATACTCGGGTTCAGATTTGATTTCGTTTTCTAAGGTGATAAAATGGACGTATTAGATTTTAAACTTAAAAACTGGACATCAGAATATATTGATGATCTTATGAGAGAAGCAGGGAATATACAGATTTCAAGGTATTTATCCAAATCATTTGAAAGTCTTTGTCAGAGAGCAAATGCTGAAGCATTTATAGAATCCTGTATAAAAACATCTGAAGATAAACAATGTATGAGAGCAATTGTTAAAGAAGGAAAACTTATTGGTTCAATAGCTTTGTTTATTAAGGATGATATTTATTCAAGAAGTGGAGACATTGCATACTGGCTTTCTCAGGAGTATTGGGGTAAGGGTATTATGACTCATACTGTCAAATATTTTTGCAAATATGTTTTTGATAAATATGATATTGTCAGAATACAGGCTACACCGTTTAAAGATAATAAAGGTTCCTGTGCAGTGCTTGAAAAAGCAGGTTTTGAATGTGAATGCGTGTTAAAGAAAAGTATGTTCAAAAATGGTAGTTATTTTGACAGCTGTATGTATGCATTAATAAAGTAGGTGGTAACGCTGGATAAAAAAATTGTGAATCAATATAGCCCATTAACATTGGCTTTCTTAGGAGATGCAGTTTATGAGGTGCTTGTTCGTGAACGTCTTCTTGAACTTGCAAACATGCCTGTAAAAAAACTTCATCAAATGTCAGTGGATAAGGTTAGGGCGGCATTTCAATCTAGTGCGGTAGACATAATTTTACCACACCTTTATGAAGATGAGGAAGAAATTTTGAAAAGGGGACGTAATGCCACAGGTAATACTGTCCCAAAGAGCTCAAATCCTATAGAATACCGACGTGCAACCGGACTTGAAGCACTTTTCGGATATTTATACCTTCAGAAAAAGAATGACAGATTGGTTGAAATCTTTGATTTAATCTGGTATAATACTGAGGTGTGTTAATGCAAAAAAATTATAATAATATTAACATGATTACTGCTGGACATACCAACTGTTATGTATTGCGAGGCTCAGAAGGTGACATTTTGATTGATACAGGAATTAAAAAGTTCAGGGATCATATTGAAATGTGGCTAATGAATTATAATATAAAATTAATTATTCTTACACATGGCCACAATGATCATATTCAGAATGCAAAATATTTTTCAAAGCTTTATAATTGTAAAATTGCAATGAGTGCATATGATGTAAACCTTGCAAGAGATAACTCGATACATAAGTTATATACTTTCAATGCAATCGGAAAAACAGTTTTAAGGTTATTTAAAAAGAGCTTTGAAGAAAAGTCTGAGAAATTTAATGTTGACATATTCCTTGAAGATGGAATGAGTCTTGATACTTATGGAATTAATGCGAAAATTGTTTCACTTGAAGGCCATACAAGAGGTTCCATCGGAGTTCTTTATGGTGACGATTTTTATATAGGAGATGCACTTTGCAATGCAGTAACGCCGAATTTCAGATATATTTGCGAGAGTAAAAAGGCGGCAAAGAAATCTGTTATTAAAATAAAAGAGTCAGGGGCAAAAAGATTGTTGACTGGACATCTTGACCCGATTTGCATTGGAGACAATAATTATAAAAAATGTTTTGAAAAGTGGATATAATTCACTTTTCAATGTTTAAAACATAGTTTTATTCAAAGGAGAGGTATTAATGTCAGGACATTCCAAATGGAACAATATTAAAAGAAGAAAAGAAGCTACAGATGGTGCTAAAGCTAAGATTTTTACTAAAATAGGGCGTGAAATTACTGTTTGCGTAAAGGAAGGCGGAGCAGATCCTAATAATAATGCAAAGCTTCGTGATCTTATTGCGAAAGCAAAAACCAATAATGTTCCTAATGATAATATTGACAGAGTTATTAAGAAGGCAGCTGGAGGCGGCGATAAGAACAGCTACGAAGCTAACGTGTATGAGGGTTATGGACCATCAGGTGTTGCTGTAATAGTTGAAACACTTACAGACAATAAAAACCGTACAGCAGGTGATGTACGTCATTATTTTGATAAGTTTGGGGGAAATCTAGGAACAACTGGATGCGTATCATTCATGTTCTCATCCAAGGGGATAATTGTTCTAGATGCCGATGGAGTAGATGAAGATAAGTTAATGGAAGATGTTTTTGATGTTGGCGCATCTGATTTCCAGATTCAAGATGGAACAGCTGAAATTGAAACAGAGCCTTCAGAATTAGGTAGAGTACGTGAGGCTCTCTCTGATAAAGGATATAATGTATTGTCAGCTGAAGTTGAACAGGTTCCATCAACATATACAACACTTACAGATGAAGATGCAATTAAAAAAATGAGCCTACTTCTTGAACATCTTGAAGATAATGATGACGTTCAAAATGTATATCACAACTGGGATATACCTAATGATGAACAAGACTAATAGGATTATAGGACTATTTAGATATTATAATTATACAGTATGATTTGAATGATGGTTTCTGTTATGGCATTTATGACATATTAATTCATAATATTTTTGAATAATCAAAAAGTATTGTGTATATTATAATTCCTTCTTATTTTTATGTTTGTCATATTAATAGGGAGGAATTTTTATGTTATTACAAGATGTTTGTAATAAGTACATTTATGATTGTCAGATTAGGAAATTCATAGTTAAAACTATTAAATGATATAGGAATAACTGCGAATATTTATTTAGGTATTTAGAAAGTAAGCATAAAATTATATCAATTGAAGGGGTTAAAACTACTCATTTAAAACAATTTATAATGTGGCAAACGCAAAAAGGTTGCAAGGGTAGTTATTGTCCATATACTTTTAATTTATTATAAATATTATTTTTTGTTTTTTATAATTTAATATAATAATTTTTTAAAAAAGCTTGACAAGGTGTTAATAATGTGATATACTAAATAAGCACTCAAGAGAGTTAATAAATAATATCGCGGAGTGGAGCAGCTCGGTAGCTCGTCGGGCTCATAACCCGAAGGTCGTAGGTTCAAATCCTGCCTCCGCAACCAATTTTAATTAAGCTTTTAAAGAGATCCTCATTACTTTGCGTTGGCTGAGTAAAACCCAAGCGTTTCGTTGATAACGGAGCGATACGGTTGCACAGAAAGCTCCGCACTTTAATCTTCAAAGACTATTAAAGTGTAACAGTTATTTAGTTTTAAGCAAAAAAATGTCAAGCCATCCAAAACCTAATGAAATATCTCTCCAACAGATATTTCAGTTTTGAACAGCTTGACAAATGTATTCAAACCCTGTATAATTTAATACAAGACATAAGTAGCATTCACTAAGTCATTCAGATACCATAATATCTGTGTGATGATGATATCATTTGGCTTTGCAAGAGCTGAATGATATCGTGGGTGCTTTTATTTTCTTTAATTATAAGTTATAAAACAGGACTTGTCAAGATAAATTTTGGCAAGTCCTGTTTTTTTATACAAAAATGTTTAAATATCTGCGCAATTCTGTTAATATTAATGTTTTTAATGAAAGTTTTATTAATAATCGGATAAAAGTATATCCATTGTTTTTCTCTTCTGATCATCAAGTACATGAGCGTAACGATTAAGTGTAGTACTTATATCGGCATGTCCAAGCAAAACACTTAATGTTTTTACATCAACGCCCTTTTCTATTGCCCTGGTGGCAAACGTATGGCGCAATGCATGAAAGTTCGTATCACTAATTTTTGCTTCAGATACTATTCGTTTAAAAGCACTTTGCATTGTTTTTGGTTCTACCGGATGTCCGTATCTGAGAGAGAGAACAAAATCATCGGATTTAAGTTTTCTTTTTCCCAATATTTTTAGTGATCTCGTATAATATTCTTCAAAATATTTTTGAACGTTATAATTAAACGGTATATCTCTGACAGAACTATCACTTTTCGGAGTGCCGACAACTATCTCTGTTTTTGTATCTCCATCTATGGTGCATAATCTATTAACTGTACGCCTTATATGCAGCATACTGTTGTTGTAATCTATATCAGACCATTTAAGCCCCAGAACCTCGCCCAAACGCAATCCTGTAGCTAGACTTATCATTGCACCTATATACAGCTTCTCATTTGTATGCCTGAGCGTAGTTACGAGCTGACGTTGTTCAGCCAAATCAAGCACACGCATGTTAGGCTTACTTTGCCTTGGAAGTTCTACAAATTCAGCATAATTTCTTTGTAGCAGTTCAAGTTCAACAGCCTTTTTCAAAGACTTATGCAGCATAAGCTTCATATTATGTAAAGTTTTTGGTGACAGCGGACCGCACTTTTTTCCGCCAAAGTCCATCCGGTTATTAAAAAATTCCTGAAGTAAATTAGTATTAATTTCAGACAGCCTATACTCTCCTATTTGAGGAACGAGATGATTGTTAATATACCCTATATAGCTAATAGCAGTTGACTGCTTTATATTTCTCTTAGCATATACCTCAAACCAATATTGCAACCACTCTTTCATAGTACCGTCTGCTTTTTCAAAATATTCCATAATAATTATCTCCTCTATGCTTTTTTGCGCAGACAAATTATATTATAGCATGTTTAGATATTTTAACCAAATATGTATTTAACAGGTATGGAAAATCCAGATGTGGAAAACCTAAATGTGGTTTTTACAGATACGGAAAAACCAGATATGGAAAACCTAAATCTGGACTTTCCGAGTTCGGATTTTCCAGATATGGAAAACCTAATTGTGGTGAAAAGTACGTATTATAGGGGTTTGTCTTTAAAGAATTTTTTAAAAAAAGACTTGACAAAATATTATAAAGGAGTGAATTTAATATGCTCACAAAAAGAAACACTGTTCAAAAAAGTTACAGAATCGAAGGAAGATTAAATGGAGATTTGGAGTTACTTTCTCAGAAACTCGGTCGTCCTCAAAATGATTTGATTAACATTGCACTTAACCAACTTATGTTAGATAATATAGGATGGTTTGTAGAAGATTACTTGAATGACATGCTCGAAGACTTCTTGTCAGGCAAAGTAATGGAACAAGAAATTGTAACAGACAATTTACGTTTTCATGTAATTAACAAAGGCGACAGTATAAAAATTGATTATGACATTAAAACTCCGAGTTTTACTGAGAGCTGCAACAACGGATTTTATGTTGGTGGTAAAATTGGAATGGAAATGATACAGCATGACCTTACTCAGATTGCCTTGAAAATCGGTACTTCTTCCGAACAAATTCAGGGATACCTAAAAAAACGATTTGATTACATTTTTTCAGAACAAGCAAAATGCCAAAAATTTGACGTAGAAAAATACATGGATCAATGTTATGGGCTGGAAACAAAAGATGAAATATACGAAAGTCTTTCACAATACACCATTTCCCAAGAAGCTCGACAAGTGGCTCAAGAAGAAAGAAGAAAAAGCACTAAGGAGAGTGATAGTAATGCTGATTAAAGTATTTCCTATTGACATTGAACATCCTGTGCATCTTTGGACTTATCGCAGCTTTCAAGAAAGAGTAAACGGAGTGTGTAAAGGACACGAGATAAGCGGCAACTTAATACTGAGTAAAGTTTATGACATTCCGCAGCGTTTTGATCCAAAAATACTCAAGGAGTATGGTTTAGATTATGCAAAGGTATAATTGATTTGTCTTCCTTGACACACCTATTTAATTGAGTATAATTAAATTTAGAAACAAATACTATTGTATTCCCCACTGGGGAATAATCTTTAATGAA
>JAEWWT010000012.1 GCA_023396225.1 Bacillota bacterium | reverse complement strand
GCCTTTCTGAAACCGTCTTGCGGTAGGAGGTGAAACCAATCCACAGTATCCATTACAGTATAGCAAATTTTTAAAGTTCTTGGAGAGGAACTCTAAAAACTACTACTTTAATATAATACGAGGAGATGATACCTTGGATGAAATTGTTCATGATATTATGCTTGAACATCTTAAAAACCTTAAAGATGCAGCTGAGGAATGTGAAGATGAAAACCTTGGTTTAATAACTTCGGCAATGATTAATACTGCGGAGTTCCTGACCAGACCACCTAAAAGTGACCATTAAAATAATATTTTAATACCGTTAAAATGCATTTCAAACACTGTTTGAAGGTGCTTTTTTTATACCTATTATTTTCACAAAACTAAAATTTAAGAAAGAAGGCTTTATTATGAAACTTGAAGATTTAACTAAGCTTGGCATTGCCGAGGATGTAGCAAAACAGGTTGTTGCACTCTCTGATGCAGAGCTTAAGACCGAGCAGGCAAAGCTTACTGACAAGGAAGCGGAGCTGACAATGGCAACCACCACCGTCAAGGAACTTACTGAAAAGGTTAAGGCTTTTGATGGCGTCGACATCGAAAAGCTGAAAAAGGATGCCGCTGAATGGGAAAGCAAGTACAATTCCGACATTGAGGCTGTTAAGGTTGACAGTGCTCTTGCACTCGCTCTTACTGGAGCAAAGGCAAAGGATGTTGAGCTTGCAAAGTCTCTTGTAGACAGAAAGATGCTTAAGCTTGATAACGGTAAGCTTATGGGTCTTGATGAACAGCTTGCCAAAATCAAAACCGATAAGGCATTTTTGTTTGATGCCGAGGACGGTTCTGAAGGAGATGGCAAAAAAGAAACTTTTTCTTCCGGAGCTGATCATAAAGCCCCTCCGGCAGGCGGCACGGACTTTAATTTCAAATTTACGGGGGTAAGAACTCCGGATACTAAGTAAGAGTTAAGTAAGAAAGGATGATATAATATGCCAAAGAATTACGCAGAAGCCTACTCCAAGGAACTCGCAAACGCATATCCTTATGTCCTGTATTTCGGCAAGCTTTGGAATGCATCTAATGCTGATAAGTATAAAGTGGTCGATGCTAAGACCGTAAAGATTCCAAGCATATGTAGTGTATGTTGTTATGTACAAACCTACTTTTGATTCTCCAAATTTGTCTGGGGTATATTTTAATATAGGACGACAAGGGGTAAATTATAATCAAGTCATTGAGGACTTTTCTGCTATGATGTCTGTAATTAAGAAAACAATGGATAACTCTATAAGGAATTATGATAACATATTTGTCTCACTTGATAAACTGAATAACTCAGAGACAATAGCAAAAAATGAAAATGTTGGTCAAAATAAGTTGCAGGAGAACATTAGAGATAAATTTACATTCGATTCAGCCGAAATAAACTGAGACTACTATAATAAACTCTTTCAAATTGAAGCACTATTACGTATTATGGTGCTTCAACTTGAATCAGTGTGGAAGGAGAATTTTTATGGAGAAATTTAAAGCATATACGGATCCTTTTCTCTATATAGATGAATCTGTTAACGAGAGCGAAGATGACATGGAATATGATGATGTTGATTATAATACTTTTGCCTGTAATGCTGGAATAATTACTACACAGGATATCATTAGTAGTGTTACTGAAATAGAAAGTGACTATGAGGAAAGTCCGCTAGAAATCAAAAAGGAAGATAAAAGGTATAAATATCCTAAGCTTAGTGATTACTTTAATAATGAATTTGTTAAATATTACGATAAAAAGCGAATAAAAACTGCATTTTCGAAATCAGTAAAAAATGATATAAATATTCCAGAACTTGAAGATTTTAAGGGTGTAAGAAGCTATGGACTTGCAAAATATCTAATAGATGTGGGCCTTTGCTTCGTCAATATACATAATCTACCGTACATTTATTGTACAGAAAATGGCACGTATTACTGTTTAATAACACAAATGGGTAAGAAAATATTGTTAAATGCACTTCCTACTCAAATTCTGCAACAAGTTGACGTTAAGAACGTGTTTAGAATTCTGGATGTTTTGCCTGCGCTTATAGATGACGACAGAAGTAATATGCTTAATGAACATCGTTCATTAATTAATTTTGCTGATGGTGTATATGACATTTTATCAGGGGAAGTACTTCAGCACTCTCCCGAATATACGTTTCTAAGCTGTATAAATGCAAGTGTGCAGGATATTTTTGCTGAGGACAGCAATGATCTTTTTCAACAGTATATTGACAACAGCTTTGGTGATGATTATGATAATGTTTCTAACCTTCAGGAGATGGTTGGAATCGCGCTAAGTACTATACGGGATCAGAAAATGGCATTCTTCCTATATGGATGTAGCAATTCTGGTAAGAGTGTTATTTTAAACCTTCTACAAATGCTTCTTGGTTCTGAGTTTTGTTCGTCGTTGTCTTTTGCTCAGATAACACAGAGATTTTCGACTTCACAACTACTCGGGAAAACATTGAATACTTGTGGTGAGATTCCGGAGTTAACCTCAAATCGTCTTGATGTGTTTAAGAGTATCGTAGGTAATGATCCTTTTTCGGCAGAATATAAGGGTAAAGACAGCTTTGATATGATAAATCAGGCACTTTTAGTTTTTGGTTGCAATGACATGCCACAAATTTCAACACCTGATGATGCTTATTATAACCGCATAAGGATTATTCGTTACACTCGATCAATAGAGCGTTCATTGTGGATTCAAAATCTTACTGAACGTCTGTATAAAGAGTCAAGAAGTTCAGTAATAAAATTTGCTATCGAAGGTCTTAGGCGTTTTATAGCTAATGATATGGAATTAACATGCATTCAAACGTCTGATGCTTATGTAAGTGAATACAGGAATGATGCAAATAGCTTCTTGTCTTTTATTAATAATTTCATTGAGAGTAGTCCCGGAGAAATATTATTAAGCTCTGAATTGTTTAAGGCATACACTGACTATTGTAAGAGAAATAGAATTGAAAAGCCTATTGGAACCAATAAGTGCAGTCAAATTCTTACATCTACATTCAAAACAGAAAAAACAACGTATGGTAAGAAGTCTGACAGATGCTATAAGAACCTAAGATGCAGGTATTTTGATAACAGTGATATGTAGACAGTTAAATATATATTATATCAATGAAACACTATAAGGAGGAAAGGTTTATGTCAGTAGAACTTAACGAAGCATACAAGATAATTTTTACTCAATACCCTGACGTTGTTGGCGTAAAGGAAATCTCAAAAATGCTTAAATTAAGCAACCGGAAGGTGTATGAGCTTCTTAAAAATGGTGACATAGAGGTTATACCGTGTAGTAGTACATATAAGGTAGCAAAGATATTTGTATTACAATATTTACTCAACCGTAAAAAATCAGCTTAGCAATCAAGCCACATAATTAGATGTGGATGGCTGATATTAAACTTGTATGAAAGGAGAATTGTTAATATGAAGGCAAGTTTACAATTGAAAAACTCTGTATATCAAGTAGTTATTGGATATAAGGCTACTAATGGAAAACATAAAACAAAGTGGTTTTCCACCGGGCTAAAAGAGGGGGCAAGTAAGCGTAAACTAGAGGAGCGACGTAAAGCAATTCTTGCTGAATTTGAGCAAGAATACAATAGAAAGTTATATGCTCCTACACCAGACAAAAATGGATTTATTCCTGTAAGAGGATACAAATTTACCGAATTCATGAAAACATGGTTAGATATTATTAAGCCAAACATTGCATATACAACATACATTGGCTATGCCAAAAACATACGTAAAATTAACGCTTTCTTTGAAACACTAAATTTAAAGCTTGATGAACTTAAACCTATACATATACAGAGTTTTTACAATGAAATGTATTCGGAGGGATTATCCAGCAATACAGTACTTCATTATCATAATAATATTCGAAAAGCTTTGCAATACGCAGTTAAGAATGACATTATATTTTCAAATCCAGCTGATAAAACTGATCGTCCAAAATGCGAAAAATATGTAGCAAGTTTCTATACTAAAGAGGAACTAATGCAGTTGTTTAAGGCTTTTAAAGGTGATAGAATGGAATTATGTGTACAAATTGCCGCATATTATGGGTTAAGACGTAGTGAACTTATAGGGCTAAAATGGGATGCTGTTGATTTTGAAAAAAAGACTATCACTATAAAACATAAAATTATTAATGAATATGGGGATGGAAAAGAAAAAATTATTGCAGAGGATAAGTTGAAAAATGTTTCTAGTCGAAGAATACTTCCACTCATTCCACATATTGAAAAGTTGCTAATAGATGAAAAGAATAAACAGGAGTACTATGCAAATCTGCTTAAAAAAGGCTACAACACAGAGTATTCCGAGTATATATGTAGGGACAACCTTGGCAATTTAATAACTCCTAATTTTGTTACAAGTCATTTTAGGTTTATCGTTCTAAAGAACGGGTTAAAACATCTGCGCTTCCATGATCTGCGGCATTCATGTGCAAGTCTTCTGCTTGCAAGTGGAGTTTCAATGAAACAAATTCAGGAGTGGCTAGGACACTCAACTTACAATGTTACAGCTAATTATTATAGTCACCTTGACTATACATCAAAAATAGCTTCTGCGGATGCTATTTCAAAGGTTTTGGGATAGAATGCAAAACTTTTTAGATATGTTTTAGATACACAGAGACAATCAAAGTGGATTTATCTAAAAAAGAAGATTATAAAAAACCCTCAAAGCTTGATTTAAATAGCTTTGAGGGTTATTATATTATTGGTGCCGCTGACCGGACTTGAATTTTAAAATCAGTATTTAGCAACTTTTGAAATCATTAGAAATGTGCCTATTTCACGTTGTTTATGGCACATTACATTACTTTATATTACCGCCATCTTCAATAAGTTTTCGTAACTTTAACGGACAAATAGCGGACAAGGTATGATATATCCCTGTAAAAATCAATCATACTATGGAGATAAATTTATAATGGAAAGTATTTTAGAAAAACAATATTATGGTCAAATTAATCCAGTAGAAAAACATTTTAATAAATCTTCAAAGGTTTCAAAACATATCAAGATTATCTCTGAAAATGAAGAACTCCTTCGCTGTTTCTTAAAAAGCACTCCTGAAACATCTGAAAAGCTTGATGCTTTAAATAAAATCATGGAAGCACAGTTATCTGTTTCAGATATTTGTGAGTATGAACGTTTCATTGATGGTTTTCATCTTGGAGCAAAGCTAATGCTTGAGATACTTTCAAAACATGATTCATCAGAATTACTTGATATACAATAATATAGTTTTTACTGTAGGCTGCCTAGGTTTAACTTAGTCAGCCATTCTATTAACTATTTACTCTAAACTTTTTCCAATTTGTAGCTTCATGCATTTCTATCCCATTTGACAAAGAACTAAAATGAGCTTTACCACAGTTAATTTTCAAATTTTCGTACTCATGTCTGTTGAATTCATCAAGAGTACCTTTAGTTTCAATAATAAAATACAGCTTTTCTTCACCATTTTTATCAAGATAAACTGCCCAGTCTGGATTATAAGTCCCAATTGGAGTTTCAATTTTAAATTTATCTGGTATCTTAAAAAATAGCTTAACATCAGGGTCATCATCAAGAGCCTTGGCAAAAGGTTTTTCAATAGTGGTACTGTCATAAATAACATGGTCATAGACGCTATTATTAACAGCTATCGCATTTTTATCAAGATAAGCAATTACTTCTTCGCTGTCAAAAACTTCTTGAGCATAATACTGTTGCCCATCAAGTTTTACATAGCTTATACCTTTTATAGCCACAGAGTGGCGATTACGCCTTATAATATCAAGTGCACTTTCTAAAAATGCTTGAGGATTATTCATAAAATCATTACTTCTGCCGCTGTTAATAATCATTTTAGCAACATCAGAGCGTTTAATTAATGTTTCTTCGCTGATAATACGCAATATGTCTGGCATTACATCATAAGTGTTTTCTATGTCAATAAGCCTATATTCTCTTTCCCTGTATGTTACTGCTGGATTATCAATTAAAATATCAGCTGTTTGACCAATAATTCTTGCTTTAGGGATTGCGGGCATTTTTGCAAGCTCTTTTGAACACACTTCAATGAGATTATTTACATTAAAGTCTACTCGGTAAGTAGTTTTCTGCTTAATTTTATCCCATATCTCAATAAATTCAGGTGATAATAAAACTTGTTTTTTAAGATGAACTATAACTTCGTTTGAAGCATTTTTAAGAGGTGGTTTTGTGTCCGTTTGCTTTATAATATTTTCAACTACATTACGAACAGGCTCATATTTTGGAGGTAGAGTGAATGTCCCACTTTCCATAGCATTTTTTACGTTATCTGTAATCTTGCCCGTCTTTGTAATGTAGTCATTATTCTCTAAATGACTTATTAAATCAGTTGCATCTTCATAGCTAAAAGACTTTTCGACAATATTAGTTGCAGTATAGCTTTTTCCAATAATATCATCAGCTGATATCGCCTTATCATCTTCAATGGCTTTAACAATATTTTCTTTTATAGTTGCAATTTCAGTCGGCAATATCTCACTTTGATTTTCAAGAATTGCAGAAGCCTTTTCAGTAGGCTTACCATCGAGTAAGATGTAGCCATTATTAACCATATATTTAACAATGCCTGTTGCGGTATCTGTATCAATTATTTTTTCTTCATATACTTCTTCTGTGTATGTAATTCCAGAAAACATACTAAGTTGGACAACTCCAAACTTAACTCCTGTTTCATCTTCAATTTCCTTTTGCAAAGTGTCGGCAAATTCTGTAAAACTCTCATTAGCTACAACATGAAGAATGTTTATTTTTTTATCTTCAATTCTGTTTCCATCTTGGTCAACACAAAGACGTAAGCCCCTGCCTATTTTCTGCCTGCATGTAAACGTGTTTTTTTGATCGATAAGTGTACAAACTTGAAATACATTAGGATTATCCCAACCTTCTTTTAATGCTGAATGAGAGAAAATGAATCTTAGTGGACACTCAAAAGAAAGCAGCTCTTCCTTTCGTTCCATAATGATTTTATATGTGTCATCATCTGCCTGCGTATCACCACGGGTATCCTTAAATGTCCCTTTCTTATCCTGTGAGAAATAGCCGTTATGAACATCACTTACATCATGAGTATATTTTTCTTTAATCTTTGAAAATTTTGGCTTATTAATAAGTTCATTATAGCACTTTTCAAACATTTGGGCGTAAACACCCTTTTCACGTTCTTGTGTTCGATACTTTTTTACCTCATCAATAAAGAAAAGTGAAAGCACCTTTATGCCTTTGTCATTATACAGTAGTTCCTTATTAAAATGAGCTTCGATAGTACGTCTTATTTGTGCTTCTTTAAGTAAGTTTTCATCAACACTGCCAATGGCATTATTAATCTGTACATATTCTGTATTTGCAAATTCAATACTCTCAAAGATTGGTGTACAATCAATTTGAGTTACTATATATCCCTCATAAAGCTCACGTTCTCCAGATAACTTATACAAGTCGCTTCCACTTTTTACAGTAACAATTTTTCTATTAACCTTGCCATCTTTAGCTTTGACATCAATTTCAATCTTTGCCTTAAAACCGCTGTCTTGTGATACTGACAAAAGCTTTACATAGGCTCTGTTATTATCATTTGCAATACTGTTTGACGAAACACAAATCTGCTTTACGAGCCCCTTGTTGTATGCATCAACAGGGGTAAGACGGTATAGCAGATTAATTTTTTCTCTATGTGTTGCAGAATATCTGAAAATACATAACGGATTAAGACTTGCGATAGCATCCTTTGACTTAGCAGTATTATCAACGCTTTGAGGTTCATCAATTATTACAATAGGATTTGTCGCTTGAATGTATTTCATAATAACTTCATCGCCAAATTTTTCATGAGGGTTATTTATTACATTTTCAGCCTTTTTAAACGCATCAATTGTAATTATCATTATTTCTATATTGCTATTTATAGCAAACTTTTTAACATCATCAAGTTTAGATGAATTATATATAAAGCTTCGGCATGGCGTATTGTTATAAATATTGCCAAAATGCTCTGCGGTTATTTCAAGTGATTTCTTTACACCTTCTCTAATAGCAACGGATGGGACAACAATAATAAATTTAGTAAAACCGTAATGTTTATTAAGCTCAAATATGGTCTTTGTGTAAACATAAGTCTTGCCTGTTCCTGTTTCCATTTCAATAGAAAATTGTGGCGTATTATTATCAAGCTCTGTTAGTGGCAGTGCGTTAAGCTTTTGAACAGCGTGCATATTTGCTTGCAGCTGTGACCTGCTTATAAGCATAGCATTGCCTGTCCCTAGCTCATTCAGAAAACTAAATTGGTCTTGATTTTTATCAGCAGCAAATGTTGATTGTGTTCTTTCTTGCCCTTTGAAAAGGTCTGCAATAGCATTTACCGCATGAGTTTGAAAGGGTTGAATTTTAAACTTGAGTTTCATTCGATTTCACCTTTTTATGTAACAATAAAATATTTTCCCAATCTACGTTTATAATAGCCAACAATGTAAGAAATGTATTATTAATATAATTAAACCATATGTCATCTATCAAAACGGAATAATAGCATATATTTATAATAATAAATGCAAATAGATACATGACATTTAGTAAATTCTTGAGATGTTTTTCATCATAAAGGTCGTGCGCTTCTTTGTTCCCAAAAAACTTTAATAAAAACTGATTAAGCTTTAGAGCAATGACTTTATAAAGAATTAGTGATACTACTGTTGAAATATAAACCCATAAAAAACCATTGATTTGTGACATCTTTGGAACATGTGGTGTAATAAATATTAAAAACTTTAATATTAACAAAAAAGACATTGAAACAAAGAAAAGGAAAGAAAAGATAGTCACAAACACATTTTCGAAAATTTTATAAATTATGAATGCACCCATTGAAACCATAAATACCAAAGTTGCTATTCTTATATTATTGTTATAGATAAGTAGCATACTTAATGCTCCTAAAATGATACCTAAAATGATATATAATATAACCTTTACTTTTTTATTTTTCCAATCTAATATTGATAACATAAATAGAAATGAAAAAGGATTGAGTATAGAACTTATAGAGATTATAGTATATTTCAGTGCTAAATCATCTATTTCTGACCAATAGTTAATGCCAATTATACTTAATATAAATATACCTAAATTTACAATAAAAAATATCACTCGTGTTTTAGCATTCAAATTTTTATTCCATGAAATCGTCATATACTTCTCCCCCTAAATCAACTTAAACGCAATACCTCTATCTCTTTGGATATAGAAAGCACAGCAATTACATTTACTGAATCTGTTTGAAAGGTCTGAGTTTTAAATTTAAGATTCATTTTTATTAAACATGCTATCAGAATTCCCGGTTAAAATTTCCAATAATTTATCTACATCTTCATCAGATATTTCTTTACCATAAAACTCATCATAACTATTAAAGAGTTCTTTTTTGTCGTCAGGCATGGTATTAAAATTGTCATATAACCTAATAGGATAAAGTTGTGGAGTATCAACATAACAATCGGAATTTATGCTTTTTAATACATAAATTGATAGATTAAGTATATTACTAAGTTGATCATGTTCCATAAGTATCGGAGCAATTTTTGTGTATTCTATTCTTATGATTTCATCCTTGTTATATTTGTGGTTATCATGCTCTGTAGCAATATAAACATGAGCATCCATAAAAAACTGATGTGATTCATTATTCTTCTCAATTAAATCAATCAGCAGGGATACTTGTTTATAAAGGTAATTGGTCTCATATTTATTTATGGTTGCATTATATTCAAGGAAATGTCCTTCTAATAGGCTTTCCTTTAAAATATGGGATTTTAGTATAATGTTCACAATGAAAGTTCCGCCTATTACAGCACAGTCATTATAGGATAACATTACATGTGATTTTCCATTTTCTCTTAACTGTTCGATACATTTATCCCTAATTGCTGTTATAGTTGAATAAAATCCAAAAGTACCAGATGAATTTTTTACTACAAGTCTTTTGAGGTTTTGTTTAATTTCCTCAGTTATATTTGCATTCCAAATAAGTGTTGAAAAATTATTAGATAAATTTAGTTCGATTTTCAATGTATCAACTATCTCTGTAAAATTATCAAATAGATTTATCCAATTATTTTTGGGATATTCGGTCTTTCCTTTATTAGCATTCGCCATGTCATCAATTCTTCTAACTTCATCAATAAAGCTAAATATTTCAGACGGTTCATATGCATGTTTTGACGGAGTAGATTTGATTATATTAGCTAAATCTTCATTATCTGTAGCATTGCATAGGCTATTTCGTTCTTCTTTAGCTGTCCAAACATCTTTTCTTATAAAGGAAATTACTTTTTTAATTTTTCCTTTTTTAAACAGGTCATATGCTACACGATATTCTTTTCGTGTAATGCTGATAATTTGATCTGAAATGTCATCATGTATTTTACCGCCAACTCTATTTCCGATAAGCAATATAAACCAATCACATTGCTCAATAGTTGATAAACAAGTTTGATACGAATTATCTTCTGCATTTCTCGGAAAATCAGAGTATTCGGACATATAAACTTCATATCCTAATTCACTTAGCCAGTATTTTATGGCAGAACGCAAGTCTTTAAAGTCATAAATAGTTGAACTTATAAACACTTTCCCTTTTTTCATAACGAAACCCTCACACCAATTTTAACTCAATGCCTCTATCTCTAAGGATATAGAAAGCATTACTCATAACAACGGAATCAGCAAAACAGCTATCCGACATAACAATTTTTTCAGGTTTAAAGTCTGCCAGCTTTTCAATATCCTCCGCTGTAATACCGTTGCAAAGGCATACAATAAGCGACATTTCTCCGACAACATAAGCTATCTTATCTCCAATTTCAACATAAGAAACAGTAGTATCAAGGGCGTAACCCATTTTGAGCATAATCTCATTAACGACATCCATATCCGTTCTATCAGCCTTTATTCCGTTAACCATTTTATTAAGACGGTTGGCAAATTCAAGCTGATTATACTCAGGGATAGGCGTTCCGTCCCATTCCAAAAGGTTAGATGTATCAAGTTTGAAAACCTTGAAGCCCGTGTCACAAAGTGGTTCACCGCCAAAACGTTCTCTTTCAGTTATTTTCCTATGTTCACGCCTGTAATTTACACCATCTTCACCAATCCACTCTTCTTTTGCGTGAATAGGGTGTTCAATAGTAACATTATAAGATAATTTCTCGCCAGCACGTCTTATGCGTTCTTTTCCTATTTCGCAAATATTCTTATAGCCTGCCTTAAAAGCTTCGCTATTTTCGTCTGTAATCTCTGGGAGCTGCACCATAATAAATTTTCTATTTCCGCCGTCTTCGGCGTTAAGTTGCATTACTGCTTGGGCTGTAGTTGCAGAACCACTAAAGAAGTCAAGGATTATTGAATCGCTTTCTAAGTTAGCAAGCGTTAACAAACGTTTTAGTAATCTTAATGGCTTCGGCCCGTCAAATGAACCTGATTCTAATAAGGCAGTAACTTCTTTTGCACCTTCTTGACTATGTCCAACATCCTTATAAAACATAATTGATTGTGGTGCCATTCCGTCAAATTTTAGTTCAGTTAAAAAACGTTTCATTTGTGGCACGCTGTTTCCATCGGTGCCAAAATAAATACGATTATCGGAGAGTCTCTCTAAAAAAGCTTTTTTAGAGAGCCTCCAACAGCGTCCTGTTGGAGGCTCAATTACACGACCAGATGGTGCTGTAATTGGGTAGTCACATTCAGCATTATAAGTTTTTACGGACATATCGCTTGGTTTCCACACTCCACGAGGGTCATTATCTGGATTTTGATAACGTGCATTTGCTTCTTCAGTTCGTGGTAATCTGCCTATTTTAAAATTATCTAATGATTTAGCATACATTATTACATAGTCATGGCTATTAGAAATATATTTTGCATCATTCTTAGGGGAGTATGCTCTTTCCCAAATAAGTTCAGAAACAAAATTCTCCTCACCAAAAACTTCATCACAAATCTTGCGGAGATTATGCACCTCATTATCATCAATGCTAATAAAAATAACACCATCATCACGAAGTAAGTTCGACGCTAAACGCAAGCGAGGATATATCATATTAAGCCAGTTTGTGTGGTATCTTCCCATAGTTTCAGGGTTACTCTTTGTTGTCTGCTGTGTAACCTCTTTATAACGTGCCATAGGGTCGGCAAAGTCATCAGCATAAACAAAATCATTGCCTGTATTATACGGCGGGTCTATGTAAATCATCTTAACCTTTCGGAAATATGACGACTGCAACAGCTTTAATACCTCTAAGTTATCACCCTCAATATAAAGGTTTTGCGTTGTATCAAAGTTTACGCTTTCCTCTCGACATGGGCGGAGAGTGCCTGTGGAGCGTTTCTGTGCAAGACGTAAGCATTGTGTTTTGCCTTTCCACTCAAATTTATATTTTTCAAAATCGTTATCTATGTATTCACCGCAAAGGGAAAGTAATTTATCTATATCAAGCTTGTCCTCGCTAAAACATTCAGGGAATATTAGCTTTAGTTTGTCCTTGTTTGTCCCCTCAAGGTTTAATGTTAAGCCATCAAGTTTGTTGTTCATTAGTTGGTTCCTCCTGCAATAGTTTCTTCAAATAACTAACATACTCTTCTTTGTAAAATATGCCACCTCGCAAATCATATTTATTAATATGTGTACACTTACATTTATAATTTACAGGTGCTATTAATTCAATGTAAGTATCTATCTTTTTCGTTGTATGTTCATTCAAATAATAATTATCCTTTAAAGCCTTTGAAACAGAACAATGATTGTTAAGCTCATGCAATATTTCACATGTGATTTTCAAAAAACTTATCTCTTGACCTAAATTTCCGTCTACCAAATCATATATCTTTACTTTATAATAATATTTTCTTTTAAACCTCGAAAGTCGTGCATTTTTTTCTTGTTCTCCGTCATATCCCACCCAAACACGCTTATATATGCTAATTGTGTAATAAGTATTGTATAAAAGTGTTAACATAAGTTTGTTCTTTTTAGGGGAATATGTAAAATACTTTATTGACATGAATATTTCTTTGCAATACTCTATTATCTTATCAGCTTGTAATTCTGCCATACTACAATCTGAAAACTCCATTGCTGTATCAAATTGTTCTGCACAATCGCATAACAACTCAAGTAACATATTAATATTTTTTTTGGCGTTAAAATCGTATAGCTGTGTAAATATTACCCATATAATTGTTGCCACAAGACTGGATAAAACTCCTAACAACACACTAAACATTATCTTATCTCCTCAACAAATACTATCTCGCTATAAGCTTTTACTTTTTCATATTTGAACTTTAGACTACTAACAATTATTTATATTATATCATAACATAAAATCTGCTAAAAATCAATGACAAATCAATTTCTATTAAATTCACGTTCAATGAATTTTCACTAGAAAACCTTTATACTAAACCATTATAAAACGGTACAGGTAATAAAAATAACAACACTGCAACACCAAAATTTAATATTATCTTGATACAATTAAACCTCATCCCACTTTTGTAATAATCATCCATTTAATATTATTTCATTGTATTTTTATTTTACACCTGATACAAACATTGTTTGCCTCAGTTCAATCATATTAAAGCCATAACCTGAGGCATATAATGTATGCTTCAGCTATCTTAAATGGATTGATACCCCGTAAACAATCCTTACGTGGTATCTGAGCTAAATTTAAATCAGCCTGTTTCTCAAAAACGAGAAGCAGGCTGCTTTTTTGTCCTTTCTTACGAGAGCAGTTGAAATTTCATCAATTTTGTTATAAAAATCAGTCCTATCTTTATGAATCTGCACAAACTTTGAAAAAGCAGTCCGACAAAACGTCCTTGCAGTGTCCTATATTACCGAGATGGCAAATCTGCATAACGTAGCTTACCTAAAAAGGCTCTGCTGTTGTGTAAACTTCCAAATTTTCAGATTCGCTACTAAAAAACAGGCTCTGACTGTCCTTAAGTTATGAGAGTGCAAAACATACAAGCAGTTATCATAATTCAGACACTCATTTTATGCAAATTGGAGAACTTACAAATTATTTTTTTGAAAAGACCATAAAAAACGCAATATTTTGTCCTAACGAGTGAAGAAGCACATTCTTTATAAGGTTTCAACAAGAAATCAAGCATGTTTTATGCAGTTATACAAAGTTACAAAAAAGCAGCTCAAAGAATTCACATTTTAAGCTGATTTTGTAGGTACTTATGAAAAATGCTTTTTCAATGCTCTCTCAAATCAAATTACAGGAGGTCAAACAAATGACAATCAAACAAAAACAGGAACTTATCACAGAGGTCGTTACACTCTTACAAGCTAAGCTTGAAGCTGATGCTTTTCAGCCAACACCAGTTCAAAGTGTTCCGCAGAAAGTTGAAATGCTCACCATTAAGGAATGCACTGAGGAAATCAAAGGCTTGTCCGAGCATACCATCCGCCAGCTTATAGCACAGGAAAAGCTACCTTACATTCGTACTGGTCAGGGCAAAAAGGGAAAGATATTAATTTC
Source organism: Bacillota bacterium (assembly GCA_023396225.1). Lineage (GTDB taxonomy): Bacteria > Bacillota > Clostridia > Oscillospirales > Ruminococcaceae > JAEZYS01. Next base: position 36,624 of record JAEWWT010000012.1, on the reverse strand, counting down.
AAAGAGTGCATTGCTCTGTTACTTTGGAGGTGCTGCATGACAATATTTGAACAGGTAAAATCAGAACTTAATATGCTTGATGTTGCAAAGTTTTATGGTGCATCAGTTTCACATGGGATGTGCTTATGTCCGTTCCATAACGAAAAAACGCCGTCTATGAAGATTTATGAAAATAACTTTCACTGCTTCGGTTGCGGCGAACATGGCGATGTGATTGACTTTACAGCTAAAATATTTGGTATTTCATCTGTGGAAGCTGTAAAAAGATTGGACTATGATTTTGGCTTACATATCGACATGGACAAGCCATTGTCTGCGGGACAGATTACAGAATACCAACAACGGCAGGTTGAACGTCTTGCTTATGACCAGTGGGAACAGTCAGCGTGGAAAGCAATTACGGATTACTCTCGACTTCTTATTGAATGGCGGCGGAAATACTCTCCCAAAACTATGGATGAAAAGCACCATCTGCTATTTGTAGAAAGTCTTATGAACACTGACAGAACGGATTATCTTTTTGAGGAATTTCTTAATGCGGATAAATCAGGCAGATTAAAACTTAAAGAGGAGGTTGAAAGAATTGAACAACGATTACAGCAATGCAAATCCCCAGTCAAACGAACTCATGCTGCAAGGTAGTAAAGAGTGTTTATACCCTTTATGGCTCGGCGAGAAAAACAGCATAAATGAAGTTATCTTCTGTGAAGGTTTTGTTTCAAAAAGACCGCTTAAATGCATTAACGGCAGATTTTATGGCATTGATGGTGAGATTTCAGACAACGTTATCAATTATCAAATAGCAATGAAACTGACTGAATTCATCGCAAGCAATATTTCACGGAGGGTTAATAATCTATTTGAGGCACTTAAGCTTTACTGTTACAGCGAACCGCTTGAAGTAAAACAGGACGAAATACATCTCCTTAATGGTGTTCTAAAAACAGACGGCACGTTCATTGAGGGCAAGCAGTTCTGTACCAATCGCTTGAATGTTGCGTATCACCCTGAAATCAGAAATGGTGTATATTATCCAACAAATTTTTTGACGTTCTTAATTGACTTGCTTGATATGGATGACATCACAACCTTGCAGGAGTTTATGGGATATTGTTTGATACCATCAACAAAAGCACAGGCGATGATGTTCATTATCGGAAATGGCGGTGAGGGTAAAAGCCGTATCGGCATTATCATGAAGGAAATATTTAAAAATTCACTTCTCTGCGGTACATTTCATCGGATTGAAACGGATAAATTCTTCCGTATAAACCTTAAGGATAAACTTGTTATGCTTGATGATGACATGAAAATGGAGGGGCTGCCAAGTACAAGCTACATAAAAAATCTTGTTACTGCTGAAATCCCTGTTGATGTTGAAGCCAAAGGAATGCAGTCGGAACAGGCTCTCCTTTACGCTCGGTTTCTTAGTTTCGGAAATGGCTCTCCCAAAGCTCTCTATGATAAATCGGACGGTTTTCAAAGAAGGCTTTTGGTACTTACAGTAAAACCACTACCGCCAAACAGAATTAAAGACCCTAACATTGCAGATGAATTTATTGAGGAAAAAGAAAAGGTTTTTATCTGGATGTTTGATGGGCTTTTAAGGCTTATTAAGAATAATTTTCAGTTTACAGTGTCAGATAAAACAATGCGTAATGTAGCTGAAGTCATGGCGGACAACTGCAACATAATTGAGTTCTTGCAGGACAGAACTTACATCTCTTTTGGTACTGATTTCGAGGTTGGTACTGCTGACCTTTATTCAGGATACATTGACTGGTGTAATAATAATCTAATGACGGCATTAAAAAAGGATACTTTCAGTTCATGGCTGAAAGCGAATTCATATAAATATGGTATCACTTTCACTAACCATATTAAGGCAGACGCAAGGCGTGAAGTTCGAGGGTATAAGGGCATTAAAACACATTATGTATCATTTCTTAAATAGACGTGAAGTTTTGGCGTCCGAGGCGTCCGGGACGTCAAAATATTATCTTCGGACAGGCTTGGGACAGGCATTTCGGACGGCATAAACCACGTATTTAAGCCATTCGGACGGGCGGACGGCACTTTTGCCCGCCAACCTTAAAAGTTTTTCTAAGCCGTCCGAACCCACGTCCGCAGGGGTGTCCTAATTTTGCAGGCTACGTCCTGCAATCATGAGGTCGCAGACCGAATTTTAAGGGAGTCCAGTAGGAACGGCTGGCCCACAACTATTTTCGCAAAAATAGTTATAGTGGGTTAGAACTATTCCGAGAATAGAGACTGTCGCTTCGCTCCCATTACTTCACTCAAAGGAGGGCTTCGTATCAGCTATGCAATTATCAGAAATGAAAATCATAAGATGAGTGCTGTCCATCTCATCGAACGCCATAATGAACGCCTCAACAAAAATTACAGCAACAAGGATATTGACCTTTCACGGTCACACCTGAATTATCACATGAAGCAGATTCAATCCGAAACCTATCATCAGGAATTTGAACGGATACGCTCCCAGTATAACCTTTTAGGAAATCTTCGACTTACAGGAGAAAAACAGAGCAATGTCATGTGTGAATTTCTGATTACATCGGATAGAGAGTTTTTTGATAGGCTTGGTGAAGAAAAGACAAAACGGTTTTTCAGTGATGCCTATGATTTTGTTACATTAAAAGTAGGCGGTGAACAGTTTATTGTATCTGCTGTGGTTCACATGGATGAGAAATCACCTCACATGCACGTTTCATACATACCAGTTATCAAGGGCAAAGACCGCAAGAAAAATCCCTGCCTTAGAATTAACTGCTCTGAGTTCTGGAAAGGTCGGGACAGTTATTCAAGATTGCAGGATGAGTATTTTGATTTTATTAGTTCAAGGGGTTATGTTCTTGAACGTGGTGAAAAAGGAAGCACTGCCGAGCATTTATCTGTTTCGGAATACAAGCTAAAAAAAACACAGGAACAAATTTCTGAGCTTACTGAACAGGCATCTGAGATTGAAAGTGTTGATAATATTTCAAAAAAGAACCTGCCTTTAAATATGGTAGCGGTGAAAAAGTCTGATTTTGAAACTCTCACTACCGCCGCCAAAGGGTACGTTTCTTCTAAAAAGGCTGAGGCTGAAAATTCAGTCCTTAACGATAAATGCATTTATCTTGAAGCTAAAAATTCTGAATTGACAGAAGAAAATAATATTCTTTCGAGCAATCTGAAACAGCTTGAAATGGATTTTGATAATTTTGCTGATTCTGTTCAGTCTGAAATGGAACTTAAAAATGAAAACTATCGTTTATCACGGGAAAACAACAATATTTCAAACCAGTATCATGTTCTTGAAAAAGAAAAGGCTGTACTTTTTGAGGAAAATACTCAACTTAAGGCTGATGCTGATGGTAGCAAAGAACAGTTACGTTCTTTGAATGAAAATCTTACTGCAGTTCAATCAGCATTAAAGGCATTACAGGATAAATATGATAAGGTTCTGAAATTTATTGAGAAAATGCAGCTTAAAGAAAAGTTGGAGGAGTTTTTGAAGCCGGTTATTCATCATAAGTCACGCTAAAAATATTTTGACATATCCCTATTTTAAAATTGACTTTCACGTTGTAAAGTGTTATCATAATAGTACAGGGGTATGTCATAAAATTTATATTTAATATTAAGGAGATTAAATTTATGGCTACTATAAGAAAAAGGGGAAACTCTTATCAGATACGTGTATCATGCGGATATGATGCAAAAGGAAATCATGTTGAACAGGCTATAACCTGGAAACCAGACGAAAAAATGACTGAAAAGCAAATTGAAAAGGAACTTAATCGTCAGGCTGTTATGTTTGAGGAAGCGTGCTTAAAGGGACAGATAGTTGCTTCTGCAAAATTTGAAGATTTCGCTAAGCAATGGTTTAAAGAATATGCGGAAATAAAGCTGAAGCCAAAGACAATTGAGGGCTATCATTGGATGGAAAAGCGTATTTACAAAGCTATAGGACATCTTCGGCTGGATAAGGTTACTTCAAGACATATCCAGAAGTTCATTCTTGAAATGGGTGAAGAAAAACGCTGTGACGGAAGAAACAAGCGGAATGGTAAGCTATCTGCAAAAACTGTAAAGCTACATATTTCAATGATTTCAACTATTTTTGACTATGCTGTAAAAATGCAGTTATTACAGTCAAATCCTTGCCGTGCAATTACATTGCCAAAGCCTGACGGAGAGCCGAGAACAGTTTATACTTTGGAGGAAGCACAGCAACTTTTAAATCTGTTTCAGAAAGAATCTGAAGAAAACTACAAATACGTTACTTTTTATACGTTAGCTATGTACAGTGGTTTTCGCAGAGGAGAGCTATTGGGGCTTGAGTGGAAAGATGTAGACTTTACCGATAATATTATTGAGATAAACAGAACATCGCTTTATTCAAAATCTCAGGGCGGTACATATACAGAAACTCCGAAAACTGAAACAAGTTACCGAAGCTTAAAGCTGCCTGTTGAAGTAATTAATATTCTGCTTAATTGGAAATCACTTCAAGACAAGCAACGTACAAAGGTAGGCGATAAATGGATTGAAACCGACCGTATTTTCACGAAATGGAATGGACTACCGCTTGATGGTACTGCTCCCGGATATTTCTTTAAACGGTTTTGTAAGAGAACAGGAATACGTTATGTTTCAAATCATAGCTTTAGGCATTTTAATGCTTCAGTACTAATTTCAAACGGCGTAGATGTCAAGACGGTTCAGTCATGTTTAGGTCATAGCACCCCAATGACAACATTATCCATATATGCGCATTCATTCCGCAGTTCTCAGGCAAGAGCAATGGACACAGTTGCAGATACTATTAACTTCAAGAAAGCTGTTAATGAGTAATTTTAATAATAACGGACAAATAGCGGACAAAACGAATTAATTTATAAAAAATAAGTTCAGAAACGCCTATTATACGACGTTTCTGAACTTATGACTGGTGCCGCTAACCGGACTTGAACCGGTACGATATTTCTACCGAGGGATTTTAAGTCCCTTGTGTCTGCCTATTCCACCACAGCGGCATAATTTAGTACCATTGAATTATACTACAATTAACATAGAAAGTCAATACGTTTTTTATATATTACTTTTGTAAAAAGAATAAATAATTAAAATATGAATTGAATAACTATAAAAAATCAAATATACTCTTTAAATTTAAAAAATAATATGATATAATATCTACAATAATAATGTAAGAGGTGTTTTAATGGCTGAAGTATTGGTCAACGTTGACAATATAGAATATGCAATCGAACTTTTCGGAAGTTTTGATGAGAATATTAACATTCTGCAAAGACAGTATGATGTGGCTATACTTAACCGTGGAAAAGATATCAGGATTTCAGGTGAAGAGGAAAACATTAATAAAGCCAGAAGTGCCATTGAAGCTCTTATTGAATTAATAAAAAAAGGTGAGACAATAACCGAGCATAACATCAGATATATTAATACAATGGTAAATGAGGGTACACAATCGCAGGCAGTTCATCTTGCTGACGGAGGTATTTGTGTTACAACCGGAGGGAAAGTCGTAAAGGCAAAAACTTTGGGTCAGAAAAAATATGTTGATGCTATTGGGGAAAATACAATAGTAATGGGAGTTGGTCCTGCCGGTACAGGAAAGACTTATCTTGCGGTTGCTATGGCTGTAAAAGCTTTCAAGGCCCATGAAATAAATAAAATCATTCTTACAAGACCTGCTGTTGAAGCAGGGGAGAAACTCGGCTTTCTGCCTGGTGACCTGCAGAATAAGGTTGATCCATATTTGAGACCTCTATATGATGCTTTGTTTGATATGTTTGGAGCGGAAACTTACGCAAAGCATATGGAGCGTGGAAGTATCGAGGTTGCTCCTCTTGCATATATGAGGGGACGTACACTTGACGATTCATTTATAATACTTGATGAGGCTCAAAACACAACAAGAGAGCAGATTAAAATGTTCCTTACACGTCTTGGCTTTAACAGCAAGATGGTAATTACAGGGGATATTACACAGATTGACCTTCCTGACAGCAGAAAATCAGGTTTGATTGATGCAATGCGAGTGCTGAAAAATGTTGAGGATATCTGTATCACAAGATTTACAGAACAGGATGTTGTTCGACATAGACTTGTTCAGGACATTATAAAAGCATACGAAAAATCAGATGACGAAAGAAAGAGATGATAAGTGATGCCAAAGGTAAAAGTATTGATTAATAACAATCAGAACAAGGTAAAACTGCCTGTTGGCTTAAGGTTGCTTGTTAAGAAATGCTGTCAGGCTGTACTTGCTTATGAAAAATTCGGACATGATGCAGAAGTCAGTGTTTCTTTTGTAGATAATAATGATATAAGAAAACTCAACAAAATATATCGTGATAAGGATAAGTCTACGGATGTTCTGTCTTTTCCTCTTGGCGAGGACGGAGTATATGATATAAATAACGAAACAGGTGCATATTTACTTGGAGATGTTGTTATTTCAATGGAAACAGCAGTCAAGCAGGCGTATATATATGGTCATTCACTAGAGCGTGAGGTAGGATTTCTTACTGTACATTCGATGCTTCATCTTCTTGGATACGATCATGAAACATCATCTCTTGATGCTGCAAATATGAATGAAAAGCAGGAAATCATTCTTGAAAAGCTTGGAGTATCAAGAGAGACAACATTTGTAAAATCTGATGAAGACTAATCTTAAAAAGTTTTTCAGAAGCTTTGGATATGCATTCAGCGGTATTTCACATGCTGTAATGACGCAGAGAAATATCAGATTTCATATTGTTGCAATGGTGTTTGTTCTTATACTTTCATCTTTTTATGAATTGAGCAATATGCAGTATGCATTGCTTTTTCTGACATTTTCTTCTGTAATTGCATGTGAACTGATTAACACTGCAATTGAAGCAGTTGTAGATTTGTGCTCACCTGAGTATCAGAAACTCGCTAAAACTGCAAAGGATACCGCTGCAGGTGCTGTGCTTGTATCTGCAGCTTTTTCTGTGGTAATAGCCGTATATTATTTCTGGAATATGGAAGTGTTCAGTAGGATAGGAGTATATTTCTTTGGAAATATACCGGCTCTTATCGGAATTATTCTGCTTGCACTGATTTCATTTGTGTTTATATTTATAAAATAATAACTACTGTATTTAAAATTTTAACGGAAGTAGCGTGAAGTATTTTTTGCGCAGATATTTGTTTCTAATCTGCAAATAATAAAGCAGAACAGTAACAGATAGTAGAAAGGGATGGGGATTAAAATGAGTTCAAAAACTGCGTTTATTACTATAGTAGGAAGAGCCAATGCGGGGAAGTCTTCTTTGCTTAATGCACTTATCGGAGAGAAAATTGCTATGGTAAGCAGCAAGCCTCAGACCACTAGAACCAAAATCACAGGTATTCTTACAAAGGGTGAGATACAGTATGTATTTATGGATACGCCAGGATTTCAGAAAGCTAAAAATAAGCTAGGCGAGCATATGAATCGGGCTGTTAAGGAATCTGTTACAGGAATTGACGCTGCTGTTCTTGTTGTTGACGTTACAAAGAGGATTGATGAAATAGAGTTTAAACTCATTGAGGGTTTCAAAAAGGATAAGACACCTGTAATTCTTGTTATCAACAAGATAGATTTACTTGAAGATAAGGAAAGGCTTGTTCCAAAAATTGCTGAATTATCAAGGTTGCATGATTTTATAACAATTATTCCTATCAGCGTAACTGAAAATGATGGCGTAAATATTGTTATGGAAGAAGTTTCGAAATTTGCAGTTGACGGTCCACATTACTTCCCTGATGATTCACTTACAGACCAGCCTGAAAAGGTTCTTGCGTCTGAAATAATAAGAGAAAAATTACTTATTCTCCTTCATGAGGAAGTTCCTCATGGAATTGCTGTTGTTGTTGAAGAGATGAAGGAACGTGTAAACAAGAACAATGAAGATATTCTTGACATCACAGCAATGATTTATTGCGAGCGTGATTCACATAAAGGCATGGTTATCGGCAAAAATGGTACTATGCTTAAAAAAATCGGACAGCTTGCAAGACAGGAACTTGAAACATTTTTTCAGATTAAAGTCAATCTTCAATGCTGGGTAAAAGTAAAACCAGAATGGAGAAACAAGGAAGGGATTATTAAAAATTTTGGATTATCAAATAATTCCACTAATATGTAACTTTTAAAATGGGAATAATTATAGAAGAGTTATCTTAAGGATGCTTTATAGTGAAAATAATTTTCACAAAGCTGTTTGTTCCTTTTCTGCAATTATCTAAGCAGTAAGCTTGCTTAGAATGACAGGAACAGACAACAGAAAGAGATGGAGGCTTTTCTATGATTGAAACCTATGATGATAAATGGAATAAGTTCGAAAGCAGCGGAAAGGTTGCTGATTATCTCAATTTCAAAGGCATGACTACTAAAAGTTTTTCCGGAGTTTCTATAAGCAGAAATGATACCAGGCAGGAGAATCAAGGAGAATTTGCACAGCTAAAGGGGTAGAATCCCCTTTTTGACAAGGAGTGAGAATATGCTCATTACCGTATCAGGTCTTGTTATCTGTGAAAGACAGATAGGTGAAAATGACAGAATTATTGATATTCTCACTGCGGAATATGGTATAATTCAGGTATCTGCCAAAGGAGCTAAGAAGATTACCGGAAAGAATAACTCCAGTACACAGTTGTTTGCGTATTCCGAATTTTGTTTTAATGAAAGGAATGGGAGATACTATTTAAACAGCAGCGAGCCAAAAAGTATTTTTTATGAGCTCAGACTTAATGTCAGGAAGCTTGCGCTTGCATGTTATTTTGCTGAGTTAGTTAGATACACTGTTACCTCTCATCAATCTGCAAAGGATATAATGAGGCTGATGCTCAATTCGCTTCACTTTCTATGTAAAGATACAAAAAGCTGTGAACTACTGAAAAGTGTTTTTGAGCTGCGGCTTTGTTCAGAAATAGGAATGCTCCCTCAGCTTATCGGCTGCAGGGAGTGTTACCGTTATGAAGCTGACGAAATGTACTTTATTATAGATAAAGCGATGCTGCTTTGCGGTGACCATTTTTTTTGTGAAGAAAACTACTGTAATATAAGAGTATCAAACGGCATCGTAAATGCTATGAGATATATCTGCCTGTCAGATATGGATAAGCTTTTCAATTTCAGAATATCACAAGAAACACAGGAAAAGCTTACAGAGATAACAGAAAAATACATACAGATTCATCTTTCAAAGAATTTTAAGACACTTGATTTTTATAAAAGTGTTGTTTGATTAATGCAGAAAGGTATTAAAATGAACAGATATTATAAATCACTTGAATTACATAAAATACTTGAGATGCTTTCAAATGAAGCATCCAATGAAAAAACAAGAGAAATGGCACTTGCACTTGAGCCTGTTTCCGATGTTGATACTGTAAAAAAAGAAATTACCAAAACAACAGATGCTTTTGATTTGTCTGTAAAGTTTGGTACACCATCATTCTATAAATTCAAAAATGTTACCGGCTCACTTGAAAGAGCAAAATCGGGCTCAAGCCTTTCATTACGTGAACTGCTTGATATTGCTCAGATGCTTGGTCAGATAAGAACGTTGCAGGAATGGTACAGATCTTGCGGCGAAGCTGAAACTTTACTCAACTATCTTTTTGAGTCGCTTTATCCTAATAAATATCTTGAAGATAAGATTAAAAATGCCATTGTATCTGAAGATGAAATATCAGATATGGCAAGTCCTGAGCTTGCAAATATAAGAAGAAAAATTGCAAGGGCAGGAGTTTATATCAAAGAAGCTCTTGATAAGATGATAAAATCATCTGAGGTTCAGAAATCTTTGCAGGAAAATATCGTTACCATGAGAGACGGCAGATATGTTATTCCTGTTAAGGCTGAATTCAAAGGCAATGTTCAGGGGCTTGTGCATGCAACATCATCAAGTGGTTCAACGCTGTTTATAGAGCCTATCTCTGTCGTAGAAGCAAACAATGATATTCGCCTTTTAAAAGGACAGGAGCAGGACGAAATTGAGAGAATTATTGCAGAACTTTCTGCTGACTGCGGAGGATGTGCTGATTCTATTGTTGATGGTTACAATACAAGTGCTGAGTTGAATTTGTATTTTGCAAAGTCTAATCTTGCTACTAAAATGAGAGCATCAACCCCTGAAATTTCTGATGATGGTATTATTATTCTCAAAAAAGCAAGACACCCGCTTATTGATAAAAATAAAGTTGTTCCTGTTGACCTTAGTATTGGTCAGACTTACAGTGCGCTCATTGTTACAGGTCCTAACACCGGTGGTAAGACTGTTCTGCTGAAAACTGCAGGTTTATTGACTGCAATGACTATGTGCGGAATGATGATACCGGCAGGAGACGGAAGTAAAATTTCTGTATTTGAGAAAATACTTGTTGATATCGGTGATCAGCAGAGCATTGAACAGAGCCTTTCTACATTCTCATCACATATGGGAAATGTAGTAGAAATATTAAAGGTAGCAGATAGCAACACTCTTATTTTGCTTGATGAACTTGGTTCAGGAACTGACCCTGTTGAGGGAGCGGCTCTTGCTGTATCTATAATTGAAGAACTAAAATCAAAGGGCAGCAAGCTTCTTATTACAACGCACTATCAGGAACTCAAAATGTATGCCATTGAAAAAGACGGCATAGAAAATGCTTCATGTGAATTTGATGTTGCAACACTACAGCCAACATATAAAATAATCATTGGTTCACCTGGAAAATCGAATGCCTTTTCAATATCATCAAAGCTTGGAATACCTGACAATGTAATTGAAAATGCAAGAAACATTGTTTCTACTGAAAATCAGCGTTTTGAAGAAGTTATTTCTATGCTTGAAAACTCAAGGAAAGAACTTGACAATCAGAATGAAGAAATCAGAAAGATTAAGAATGAGCATAAGCAAAAGCTTGAAGAACTTGAAAATGAACTTGACAGTCTTAACAAGCGTAAGGATACCGAGTTTGAAAAGGCAAGGATTCAGGCAACAAGAATAATTGAGAACTGCCGTGTCCAGTCGGAAAATCTTCTTGATGAACTTAATGACATAAAGAAAGAAAAAGACAAGGCTGACTTTGCACAGAGGACAGCTTCTGCTAAATCAAAGAGCCGTTCAGCAATTGACAAGATGTTTGATGAAGCTAATCCTGTCATGAAAAGAGAATATAAGGAATACAAGCTTCCTCGCCCACTTAAAAGAGGGGATCACGTTCTTATTTATGATATTGACAAGAAAGGTATTCTTGCAAGTGATCCTGATTCAAACGGAAATGTTTTTGTTCAGGCAGGCATTATGAAAACCAAGGTCAATATCAGCAAGCTTAGATTGCTTGAAGCTGAAAAGGTAAGTTATCAGAACAAGAAAATCTCTAGGAAAGATGTGCGTGGAAAACTTGAAAGAAGTATATCCATGGAGCTTGATATCAGAGGACATGCAGTTGATGAGGGCATTCACGAGGTTGACATGTTTATAGATAATGCAGTTCTTACAGGTGCGGGAATGATAACAATTATTCACGGAAAGGGAACAGGAATACTCAGACAGGGTATCCAGAAACATCTTAAAACTCATCCGTCAGTTAAGAGCTTTAGAGCAGGACTTTACGGTGAGGGTGAGGACGGAGTTACAATTATTGAGCTTAAATAGACATGATTTCTGAATAGTACAGGCTTTGTTATGAATATATTTGATAAGAAGTACGGCTTTATGATATATATTATCAGGAAAGGACGGACGGTATTATGAAATGTACTCTTACAACGCTTCGGACAAAGGAGATTATCAATATTAAGACAGGAACAAAGCTTGGATATCTTGATGATGTTGAAATAGACACAAACGACGGTCAGGTTATTTCCTTCATTGTATATGGTAGGCCACGCTTTTTCGGTTTTTTCGGTAAGGAAGATGATGTTGTCATAAAGTGTGAGGATATTCAGATTGTCGGTACAGATACTATCCTTGTTTCTATAGATGATGTCGAAATGCATAAATCAGAGACTTTTTCAATAAAAGATTTGTATAAATAGCATAATTAATAAATATTGCAATTTATGTAATAATATGATATAATATTAAAGCAATTCACACGCTTGTACTTTTACCTGCTGGTGCTTACCCAAAAATAAGCGGCAGATAAGCTAAGTCATGCGGAGGAAAATAAAAACCATACAGGAGGAACTACAAATGGGAGTAGTATCAATGAAGCAGCTTCTTGAAGCTGGCGTACACTTTGGTCACCAGACAAGAAGATGGAACCCAAAAATGGCACCTTACATTTTCACAGAAAGAAACGGTATCTACATTATCGACCTTCAGAAGACAGTTAAGAAGCTTGATGAAGCTTATAACTTTATACGTAAGGTTTCTGAAAACGGAGACACAGTTCTCTTCGTAGGTACAAAGAAACAGGCTGGAGATTCAGTTAAGGAAGAAGCAATCAGATCTGGAGCACATTTTGTAAACGCTAGATGGCTCGGCGGTATGATGACAAACTTCAAGACAATCCAGAGAAGAATCAAGAGACTTGAACAGCTTCACGTTATGCAGGAAGACGGAACATTCGCTCTTCTCCCTAAGAAGGAAGTTGTTAAACTTGAACTTGAAATTGAAAAGCTTGAAAAGTTCCTTGGCGGTATCAAGGACATGAAGAAGCTTCCTGGAGCTCTCTTTATTGTTGACCCACGCAAGGAAAAGATTGCAGTAGCAGAAGCTAAGAAGCTTGGTATTCCGATAGTTGCTATCGTTGATACAAACTGTGATCCTGATGATGTTGACTATGTAATTCCTGGTAACGATGATGCTATCAGAGCTGTAAAGCTTATTGCAGGCGCTATGGCTGATGCTATCCTCGAGGGAAGACAGGGCGAACAGCAGGCTGCAGAAGTTGCTGCTGTAGCAGGTGAAGACACAGCAGAAGCTGCTGAATAATCAAGATATAAAAATGCCCGACAAAGAGATATTTTTGCTCGGGCATTTCACAAATAAATAGGAGGAATTAAAATGGCTATTACTGCAAAGGACGTTGCTGCTCTCAGAGAGAGAACAGGCGTTGGTATGATGGATTGTAAGACAGCTCTTGTTGAAGCTGACGGAGATATGGAAAAGGCAATTGTTGTCCTTCGTGAAAAGGGACTTGCTACACAGGCTAAGAAGTCTGGCAGAGTTGCTGCTGAAGGACTTGTTGCTGCAGTTGTTGATAATGGCGTGGGTGCTGTTGTTGAAGTTAACTCAGAAACAGACTTCGTTGCACAGAATGAACAGTTCAAGGAATTCGTAACTAATGTTGCTGAGGCTGCTGTTAAGAATAATCCTGCTGATCTTGATGCTCTTCTTGCTTCACCAGCTGTTGGTTATGCTGGCACAGTTGAAGAATCATTACAGGAACTTTTCCTCAAGATCAGAGAAAACATGAAGATCAGAAGATTCAAGAGAATGGAAGGAATTCTTGTTCCTTACGTTCACGGCGGCGGAAAGATCGGCGTTATGGTTAAGCTTGAATCAGATATTGCTGCTGATAATGAAAAGCTTCTTGCTTGCGGTAAGGATGTAGCTCTTCAGATTGCTGCTATGAATGCACCATATCTTAACAGAGAAGCTGTTCCTGCTTCTGCAATTGAAGAAGAAAAGAAAGTTATCATGGCTCAGATGGCTGAAGATCCTAAGATGGCAAGCAAGCCAGAACAGGTTCGCTCTAAGATTGCTGACGGTAAGGTTGGAAAGTTCTATTCTGAAAACTGCTTACTTGAACAGGAATTTGTTAAGGACGGAAGCCTTACAGTTCAGAAGTACGTTGACAGTGTTGCTAAGGAACTTGGGGGTTCAATCAAGGTTGTTGAATTTGTAAGATATGAAAAGGGCGAAGGTATTCAGAAAAAGGAAGATGACTTTGCTGCTGAAGTTGCAAGTCTTGCAGGCGGAAATAATTAATAAAAACAAACGGTTTGCTGATAATTTCAGCAAACCGTTACTTCTTATTTCTTATAACGAAGATAAATAAAAAAAGACACCAACAGGTATCTTTTTAAACGTTATTACAATTACGGTAAATTATACTGCACGTGTAACCTTGTTTGAACGAAGACATCTTGAACATACATAAATATGCTTTGGAGTTCCGTCAACGATTGCCTTTACACGCTTAACGTTTGGTTTCCATGTTCTGTTAGAACGGTGATGTGAGTGAGAAACCTTTATACCGAAAGTAACACCCTTTCCGCAAATTTCGCATTTTGCCATGGGGTAGCACCTCCTTTTCTATATCATAAAATCAACAGTATTATTTTATCACAAATCAATAAAAAATGCAATAGTTTTTATAAATTTTTTAAAATTAGTGTTTTATATTAAAAAAATCTTGCAAATTCATTGTATTTTTACATAAATTGTTGTATAATAAATCTGATTAATGCTAAAATGAATATTAATATATTATAATATTATATAAGTAATGCCTTATACTATTATAGAAAGGAGTCATGCTTTTCTTTGGTAAGCATGTATATAATATATGAACGAAAATATTTTTGATTTGTTTATACACCTAATTGTTTTATTTACAGCTTTTCCGATCCATGAGTGTGCGCATGCACTCGTTGCTCACTGGCTCGGAGATGATACTGCAAAAAACAAGGGCAGAATAACACTTAATCCAATATCGCATTTATCACTTATGGGAACAATTATGATGGTTGTAATGGGATTTGGTTGGGCAAAGCCTGTACCTATCAATCCAAACAATTTTAAAAAACCAAAACAAGGAATGGCATTGTCAGCTTTTGCAGGTCCAGTTTCAAACCTGTTACTTGCATACATATCAAATATTATATCTAGGATATTTTTATATCTGAGCTATGACTCTGACAGCGTGACAATATATTATCTTTCCAGTGCTTTTGAGTATATGGCTGTAATTAATCTTGGACTAGCTGTATTTAATCTGCTTCCAATTCCGCCGCTTGACGGCTCAAAGCTTTTTAATGCTGTTCTGCCCGACAAAGCTTATTTTAAAATTATGCAGTATGAGAATATTATTTTCTTTGCACTTATAGCAATTTCTTTTACTGGATTGCTCAATAAGCCACTTATTCTTTTGCAGGATACAGCAAAAGATATTTTGGATTTTCTGAGCGGATGGGTTGACTGGATAATGATACTGATTATGAGGTGATTGTTTGGGGCAGATATCTTATAAGCTCGAGGTCTTTGAAGGTCCTCTTGATTTACTCCTGCATCTGATTTCAAAACATAAACTTAACATCAATGATATTGCAATTTCTCAGCTTGTTGAACAGTATCTTCTATATATCGAAGATATGGCTGATCAGGATATGGAGGTTGCCGGAGAGTTCCTTGAAATGGCGGCACGATTAATCTATATTAAGACAGTATCATTACTTCCTCATCATGAGGAAGCTGAAGAAATGAGAAAAGAACTGCAAGGTATACTTATTGAATATTCTCTTTGTAAAAAAGCTGCTGTACAAATGAAAGGCCGTTATATCGGCAATGTCATGGCGGTTAGAAAACCCATGAAAATTACAGTTGACAGTACATACAACGTCATACATGACCCTGAAGATTTGCTGAGAGCTTATACTTCGTTGAACATAAAGAAGGAAGAACCACAGCTTACGACATCTTCATTCAGTGCAATTATTTCGCATAAAATTGTATCTGTTACTTCAAAAATACTTTTTGTTCTTAGAAAACTGTATTCTAAGGGTACTTATTTTATGGACATGCTTTTTGATGGAATGACAGACAGAAGTGAAAGGGTAGCAACATTTCTTGCTGTTCTTGAACTTACAAAGTCCGGAAGAATTATGTTGAGTGAGGATAATTCCGAGATTTATTTCAGCAGAGATCATGAAAGGAATCATGAAAACGAACAAGAATTTACAGAGCCTGTAATGCAGTAGAAAATTTATACTGAAAGGTATGATTTTGCTTGAAAATTAATGATGAGATATCGATTGTTGAGGCAGTGCTGTTTGCAAGCGGTGAGCCTATTGAAGGTGAAAATCTTGCAAAATGTGCAGGTATGGAACTTGTTCTTCTGCAAAATGTAGTTGATCTTCTTAATGACAGATATGAGTCACAGGATTCTGCGCTTATAGTTTTAAAGCTTGGAACTTGTTATCAGCTTGCAACAAGGCCCAAATACATTGGATATATCCGTTCAGCACTTGAAAATAAGAAGTCCACGCCATTATCTCCTGCTGCAATGGAGGTTCTGACTATCGTTGCTTATAACCAGCCTGTAACAAAGGGCTTTGTTGAACATGTTAGAGGTATAGACAGCTCAAGTGTTGTCAATTCTCTTGTTGAGAAGGATTTGCTTGAAGAAGCAGGAAGGCTTGATGTTCCGGGAAGACCTATCGCGTATAAAACCACATCTACTTTTTTAAGATGTTTTCAGCTTTCATCTATTGAAAGTCTGCCGCCTATTCCTTCACAGGACGGTCAGGTAAGCTTTGATGAAATACTGATTAGAAATGATGAAAATTCAATGGATGATGAAAGCAGTGAGAGGATTATTGAATAAATGACTGCGTTAATAATAATTCTTATTTTCCTTTTAATTTTGCTTTTTTTATTAATCAGCAAAGTCTCAGTACAGATAGCTGTACATGACTTCGACTTCGATTTAAAGATAAAGTATCTATTCTTAACAATATTTCCTTTTAAGGAAAGAAAGAAAAAGACTAAAAAGAAAAGCAAGAAAAAGTTTGATAAGAATGATGATGAAAAAGATGTCTCAGACAAAAAGAAGTTAACTGATGAAATCTCAGATGATGACAGCTCTGTTGCAGAAATGTCTGATAAGGAATTACTGAATCCTGATGGTGAAGACAAGGAAAAGCAAGGAAAACTTGATCAATTACTTGAGAAAATAGAAAAAATAAAGGTTATTATAAGCGGTTCAGTTCCAGGAATAAAAAGAGTATACAATAACATCAGAATTGATGATATAGTTATTGATTTCAGAATAGCATCAGAAGATCCGTTTAAGGCGGCAATGAAATACGGCGGAATTTCAGCGGCAACATATAATATAATCTCATTGGCAAGATGTTACTTTAATCTGTCAATAATAAGTGTAGATATAAATTGCTTGTTTGACAGGAAAGAAAGCACATATGATTCTGAATTCAAAGTGAATATGACATTATCTGTTTTGATTATTGCAGGGTTAAGTATTCTCTGGAACTTGTATAAAAACAAGGATAAAATTACTGACAAATAATAATTAAATATAGTTATAATTGTAAAGGAGTTTATTATGGAAACTAAAGTAAAAGAACTTATAGCAGCATCTATGGGTAAAATTTCTGAGCTTACAGATGCGGAGACTATAATAGGTGAACCGATTGTTGTTGACGGAAATATTACTATAATCCCTGTGTCAAAGGTTACTTACGGCTTTGCAGCGGGAGGATCTGATCTTCCTACAAAGGCAGATAAGGATTTATTCGGGGGTGCAAGCGGTGCAGGTGTTTCAATTCAGCCTGTTGCTTTTATTGTTGTATCAGACGGAAATACACAGCTTCTCCAGATTTCCAATGATGCATCTGCGTCCACAGCAATTATCAATATGGTTCCTGATGTATTTAACAAGATTCAGTCATTATTTAAAAAGGACAAGGGCGACAAGAATAATAAGAAAAAGGACTCTTTAAAGGACAATAATTCTCTTGATGATTTAAAATCAGATAACAATATTGATGATATCATAAATGATTTTTAATTAATATGAAATAATTCAGGACAAATCTCCATAAAATGTAGTACTGCTCAAATATTGAATATACTATTTATTATACTCGGAGGTTTGTATGAAAAAGCTTATCTTTTGTTTTATTCTTGCGGCAACGGTGTTTATGAATGCGCTTGGAGTAGGAGCATTTGCTGCACCATCAATGGCAGGTATATCTGCAAAGGCGGCTGTGCTGATTGATGCTCAGACAGGCAGGATTATCTGCGCAAAAAATGAGCGTGCAGTTCTTCCTATGGCAAGCACAACTAAAATCATGACCACTCTATTGATGCTTGAAAGCGGAAACTTAGATGAAGAATTTGTTGTTGACAGCAATGCTATAAGAGTTGAAGGCTCGTCAATGGGCTTGACAGAGGGTGATATTGTTACCAAGCGTGCTTTGTGCTATGGTATGATGCTTCCGTCAGGAAATGATGCTGCAAACTGTACAGCGGTTAAGCTCGCAGGAAGTAACGAAGCATTTGCAGATATGATGAACAGACGTGCAAGTGATATAGGCATGAAAAGTACGCATTTTGTCACGCCGTCAGGGCTTCATGACAAGGATCATTATTCAACAGCATATGATATGGCACTGCTCACAAGAGAAGCCGTGAAGAATGATGACTTTCGTGAGATATGTTCAACAAAATCAGCAAAACTGCAATATGGTAACCCGCCTTATGACAGATGGCTTACAAATTCTAATAAGCTGTTGAAGCTGTATCCGGGCTGTATTGGTGTTAAAACGGGGTTTACTGATGAGGCTGGAAGATGTCTTGTTTCTGCTGTTGAAAAGGACGGTATAACGCTGATTTGTGTTACGCTCAAAGCATCTGATGATTGGAATGATCATATAGAAATGTATGATTACGGCTTTTCTGTAGTAAAAAAGTATGAACTTTTATATGATAACAATATTAATCAGGATGTCGTTGGAGGAAATACAGATACAATACGGCTTGTTGCCTCGCAAATTCCTGCATGTACAGCGGTGAACAATGATTTACCTGATTACGATTATGAAATAAATAAAAAAACGTTTGTATATGCTCCCGTTAAAGAAGGCGATGTAGTGGGAGAAATCAACTTTTATTCAGACGGAGAATTGCTGGAAAGTGTTGATCTTCTGGCAGAAAGCAATGTAGATGCAGTTATTGATATACCAGATAAATCATTATACAACAAGATAATTGATTTTCTTAAGCAATATCTGTAAACGTAAGGAGAAATAATGTGGAAAAAATCAGACTACAAAAAATAATTGCAGACAGCGGTGTTTGTTCAAGAAGAAAAGCAGAAGAATTAATAGAAAAGGGTCGGGTTCGAGTGAACGGACATCCGGTAAAAGTAGGCGATAAAGCATCGCCGAGGGATGTTATAACCGTTGACGGTGAAAGAATCGTTGTTCAGAAAAAGAAAACAAACATATACATTATGCTTAATAAGCCAAGGGGATATGTAACAACTATGTCAGATGAACTTGACCGCAGATGTGTTACAGAGCTCCTTGAAGGTGTTGAGGAAAGAGTATTTCCTGTGGGAAGACTTGACAGAAATTCCGAGGGATTGCTTTTGTTTACAAACGATGGTAATTTTTCAAATGATATTATGCACCCAAGCAGACATATTTCTAAAACATACAGAGTTACTGTGCACTCTTCAGTCAGCGACGAACAACTTGTAATGCTCTCTGAAGGAGTAGTAATCGACGGACGTAAGACAATGCCTGCAAATGTAACTGTTCTCAGTGAGGGATCTGAAAGAGTTGTTTTGCAGATTGTTATCCGTGAGGGAAGAAACAGACAGATAAGAAAAATGTGTGAGGCAGTGGGACTTGAGGTTGCAAGATTAAAAAGAACAGCTGTCGGTCCTGTGAAACTCGGTATGCTTAAACCGGGAACATATAGGGAACTTACAGCAGAAGAGCTCAGAGCATTAAGAAATGCAATCGGTAATAAAACGTAAAGTATTACAAACACTATTTTTATCTTCAATTACAGATATTAGAAAAGTATTGTTAAAATAGGGCGTTTATACACTCTTTTTTGACCAGTTATGACTTATATTTTTAAAAAGATTGTTAATAATCTGCAAAAACATAATAAAAATGACGAATTATCTTGTAAAATAGTTACTGATGTAGTATAATTAAACTGGTATGATTTTTGAATTGAACGGAGGAGCGTTTATATGTTAACACAAAGCCAGCTTGCCAAGCTTAATGAATATAAAAATAAAGCTGCGGCAAAATCAACAGCACGAAAGAGACTAGAACTTTTATTTGATGACGGGGTTTTTACAGAACTTGATGCTTTTGCTAAATCAGGTGAAGACCTTACAGGAGTGATTTCCGCTTACGGATATGTAGACGGAAGTCCTGTTTATGCGTTTTCACAGGATAAAGATGTTATAGGCGGTGCCGTAAATAAGCAGCATGCTGAAAAGATCTGCAAAATTTATGATCTGGCAGCAAGAACAGGAGTTCCGGTTGTAGGTATTTTTGATTCAAACGGTACTTACGTTGATGATGGTGCTGATGCTCTCAATTATTATGGCGAAATTCTTACAAGGACAAGCAGTCTTTCAGGAGTTGTTCCACAGGTTTCTGTTATTGCAGGAGTTTGCTCAGGTTCAGCTGCTATGATAGCTTGTTCTGCAGATTTTGTTATCATGACCGAGGATGCTCAACTTTATATGTCACCTTCAAGTGATCTTGGTAAAGCAAAGACAGCCGCTGTAACTGGTACAGCAGCAATTATCGGAAAAGATGATTCCGAAGCTATGAACGCAGCAAAAACTATTATTACTTTAATGCCTGCAAATAATATTGCTGAACTTCCTGAATTTGATTATGCAGCTCCTTCAGGAACTGCTGAAGGTAACGCAGAAGCAGTAGTTAATGCTATTGCAGATGCTGGAAGTGCTATTGAACTTTATGCTGATTTCGGTAAGGCTTCATATGTTGCTCTTGCATCAGTAGGAGGTTCAACAGTAGGCATTGCCGCTACAAATAAAACAAATGAAAAGCTTTCATCTGATGATAGTGCTAAGCTTGCAAGATTTGTAAGAACTTGTGATGCTTTCTCAATCCCTGTACTCACAATTGTTGATACAGAAGGATTTGATTCAGAGGGAAGCGTTAAGGATATGACAAAGCTTGCTCATGCTTATGCTGAAGCAACAACTCTCAAGGTTTCACTTATTACAGGAAATGCTATCGGTGCTGCATATGTTGCTCTTGCAAGTGCAAATGCAAATGCTGATGTTACATTTGCTTATGCAAATGCTGTAATTTCACCAATTGCACCTCTTACTGCAGTAGAATTCTTAATGCATGATAAGCTTAAGGGTGTTAAGGATGTTGCTTCTGAAAGGAACAAGCTTGCTGCTGATTATGCAGAAAACTCTGTATCTGCATTTAATGCTGCTGATAAGGGCTGTGTATCAGATATTATTACTTCTGCTGAAGCAAGAGAAAAGATTATTTCAGCTCTTGATGTTATGTCAGGAAAGAGAATTATGAAAACTCTCCCTAAGAAGCACAGCAATATGCCTTTATAATCTGACTAAATTTAGTGTTTATTAATAAATAAGAATGGTGGTATAATTATGAAAAGATTTAATATTACAGTAAATGGTAAAGCATATGATGTTGCTGTTGAAGAACTTACAGGAGCAGCTGCTTCTGCACCTGTTGCTTCTGCACCAGCTCCTGCACCAGTTGCAGCTGCACCAGCACCTGCCGCTACTCCTCAAGCTGCACCTGCAGCCGCTCCTGCTGGAAGCACAACAGTTGAGGCTCCAATGCCTGGAACTATCCTTGATGTTAAGGTTGCAGTAGGTGATACTGTTAAGCTTGGTCAGCCTATTTTAGTTCTTGAAGCAATGAAAATGGAAAATGATATTGTTGCTCCATGTGATGGAAAGATTGCATCTATCAGTGTTAAGAAGGGCGATACAGTTAACTCAAATGACGTTCTTGCTTCAATTCAGTAATTATTCGAAAGGGTTGTAATAGATATGTCTAAAATAAAAGTAACCGAAACAGTTTTACGTGACGCTCATCAGTCACTGATTGCAACAAGAATGCCGATTGAAGATATGCTTCCGATTCTTTCAAAGATGGATAAAGTCGGTTATTATTCTGCAGAAGTATGGGGCGGCGCAACTTTCGATTCATGTCTTCGTTTCTTAAATGAAGATCCGTGGGAAAGACTTCGTACTATCAGAAAATATATGCCTAATACAAAGCTTCAGATGCTTTTCAGAGGACAGAATATGCTTGGTTACCGTCATTATGCTGATGACGTTCTTGAATATTTTGTTCAGAAGGCAGTTACAAATGGTATTGATATAATCAGAATTTTTGATGCTCTCAATGATATAAGAAACCTTAAGACAGCAATTGCAGCTGCTAAAAAGGAAGGCGCTAATGCTCAGGTCGCTATTTCTTATACACTTGGCGAAGTTTTCACAACAGAATACTATGTGAATTATGCTAAGCAGATTGAAGCTGAAGGCGCTGACTCTATCTGTATTAAGGATATGGCTGCTCTTCTCACACCTTACAAAACAGCTGAACTTACAAAGGCTCTTAAAGAAGCTGTTAAGATTCCAATTCAGCTTCATACTCATTATACTTCGGGGCTTGCTTCAATGTGTCTGTTAAAGGGTATTGAAAACGGTGCTGATATGATTGATACCGCAATGTCACCACTTGCACTTGGTACTTCACATGCTCCGACAGAATCAATGGTAGCTGCATTACAGGGTACAGAATACGACACAGGTCTTGATCTCGTTCTTCTCAATGAAATTAGAGATTACTTCATGACACTTCGTACGAAATACATTGACAGCGGACTTCTTGATCATAAGATGCTTGCAGTTGATGCAAATGCGCTTATCTATCAGGTTCCGGGTGGAATGCTTTCAAACCTTCTTTCTCAGCTTAAGCAGGCAGGTAAGGAGGACAAGCTTACTGATGTTCTTAATGAAGTTCCTAATGTTCGTAAGGATTCAGGTTTCCCTCCTCTTGTTACACCTACTTCACAGATTGTTGGTACACAGGCTGTATTTAATATAATTACAGGTGAAAGATATAAGACGGTTACTAAGGAGTTTAAGAACCTTGTCAAGGGTGAATATGGTAAGACTCCATCATCTATTGATCCAGAGTTCAGAAAGATGATTCTTAAAGGTGAAGAACCTATTGATTGCCGTCCTGCAGATCTTATTGCTCCTGAACTTGATAAGCTTAAGGAAGAAGCTGCTGAATGGATTGAACAGGAAGAAGATGTACTCAGCTACGCTATGTTCCCACAGGTAGCTCCTAAGTTCTTTGCAGCAAGAAGAGATAAAAAATATGGAATTGATGCAAATTCCGATGCACAGAATAAAATTCATGCTGTTTGATAAATAGCATACAAATCATAAAGACCGATATTGTTTTTATAACAGTACCGGTCTTTTTTTATTCAAAAATATTATTCAATATCAGATAAAAATATGTGTAAAATAAGCTGATGAATTTTTATGTAAAGTTACAAATCTATAAATATGAAAAACAGAAATCGAGAATCGACAAGTTTTATAAAATGTCCACCTTATAATTAAATTAATGTTTAACAAAGGTGGAGACAAGATATGTACATTTATGTTGATGTGTTGATAATAGTAAATGTATATGTTAATTATTTTCTATTGAAATCAACTGCAAAGCTGACCCATACTCATCTTAATAATATAAGGTGTATTTTAAGTTCAATAATAGGAAGTTTATTTTCATTCCTTATTTTTTTACCTCATTTGCCGCTGATTCTTTTGACGATAATAAGGCTTTTGTCAGCCGTACTTATTGTTTTTGTAGCATTTAATGAAAAAAAACTTAAAATGCTTTTTAAAATGTCATTAATTTTTCTGTTAATAAGTGTAGCATTTGCAGGCGTTGAGTATGCATTTTCATTGCTCTCAAATAAGAATTCTGTATTATTTTTTAATTCAGTACTGTATGTAAACATTTCTATGCTGACCCTTGTAATATCAACGATTATATCTTATTTAATTATATCACTGTTCAGATACTATATAGACCACAGCAATGAAACGGACAGGGATTTTTCTATAATAATAAGTTTACATAACAAACAGGCCATTATAAAAGCAAAGTGTGATTCATGCAATAATCTTGTGGATGCTTTTTCGGGACGGCCGGTTATCATTTGCAGCAAGAACGACGTAGATAAAATCTTTGAACAGGGTTACCTTAATGATATATTTTCAGATAATTTTGATAACTATAATAACAAGGATGGTTGGCGGATCATTCCTTACAGTACGATAGATTCAACTGGCCTTATACACTGTTTTAAACCAGACAGCGTCCTTATTAAAGATTGCATATCCAATAAAATAAAAAATGCGGAAGTTTATATAGGAATTTCTGAGAAAGACATTGAATATGCAATCTTTAATCCTAAATTATTGAATTAGAAAGGTGATAATAATGAAATTAATTGAATTCATTAAGAAACTTATATATAAAATCAGACTTAAACTTTCAGGAGCAGATATTTTTTATGTGAATGGAACTGAAACACTTCCTGCACCATTGTCAAAGGAACAGGAATCAGAAACATTCAGAATGCTCGAATTTGATGAACGTAAAGCCCGCGAAAAGCTTATTACGCATAATCTCCGACTTGTTGTATATATAGCAAAAAAGTTTGAATCAACGGGTGTTGGTGTAGAAGACTTAGTTTCCATCGGAACAATAGGACTAATAAAAGCTGTGAATACATTCTGCCCAAATAAGAATATTAAGCTTGCAACATATGCCTCAAGATGTATTGAAAATGAAATTCTGATGTTTTTAAGAAAATCTTCACAGTATAAAAATGAAGTTTCAATAGATGAACCACTGAATATCGATTGGGATGGTAATGAATTGCTGTTATCCGATATTCTTGGAACTGATGAAGATACTGTAAATGGTAATCTAGAGAATGAGGCAGAAAAAAGTATTCTCATAGAAGTTGTAAACCAACTTTCACCTCGTGAAAAGGTAATTATGGAAATGCGTTTCGGATTAAAATCAGGGAAGGAAAAGACACAAAAAGAAGTAGCTGATTTAATTGGAATATCTCAATCATACATTTCAAGACTAGAAAAAAGAATTATTAAGAAAATAAGAAGAGAATTTAATAGAATTACTAATTAATTTGAGGAAATATTTTACTTGAAGCAAAAATGAATATATAACATGGCTTCTGACAATAATCATATAAAGATTATGTCAGGAGCTATTTATTATGTATTATAATAAAGTTGATATTAGCGGAGTTGATACATCAAAGTTAATAGTTCTTAAAGAACATGAAAAAATGGAGTTACTGAAAAGGTACAGAAATGGTGACAAGGGTGCCAGAGATAAGCTTATAAGCGGTAATTTGAGGCTTGTACTAAGCGTAATTCAAAAATTCATTGGTAAAGGTGAAAAT
This sequence comes from Bacillota bacterium, assembly GCA_023396225.1. GTDB lineage: Bacteria > Bacillota > Clostridia > Oscillospirales > Ruminococcaceae > JAEZYS01. The sequence continues at coordinate 11,317 of JAEWWT010000012.1, read as the reverse complement.
GCTGATGACTTATTTCAGATTGGATGTATAGGCTTAATCAAGGCAATTGACAATTTTAACACTGATCTTGACGTAAGATTTTCAACCTATGCTGTTCCAATGATATGCGGAGAAGTGCGCCGTTATATGCGTGACAATAACCCAATCAGAGTAAGCCGATCTTTGAGAGACCTTGCATACAAGGCTATGCAGGCAAAAGAGATATTGACAAATAAGAACCAGAAAGAACCTACAATTAAGGAAATTGCGGACTTAATTGATTTTAAGCAATCTGATGTAGTTATGGCTCTTGAAAGTATTTCTGATCCTGTTTCACTGTATGAGCCTGTATATTCAGATGTAGGTGATACACTGTATGTTCTTGATCAGGTAGGGGATAAGAACGATGATTCCAACTGGTTGGATGAAATATCTCTTAAAGAAGCAATAAGTATGTTACAGCCAAGAGAGAAGAACATCTTGTATTTGAGATTTTTCTTGGGAAAAACTCAGGTTGAAGTTGCAAATGAAATAGGAATATCTCAAGCTCAGGTTTCAAGGCTTGAAAAAAACACTCTTGATAAGATCAAGGGTAAAATATAAGCTTCTGTTTTTAAAAAACCCCATTCTAGAAATAATAATAGAATTAAATTTTTTATCACCAATAATGCACATAGTGGAATGATATATTCTGATAATTTTAGAGGCCTTTTAAAGATAATACTATTAGTTATGCAAGACGTGTGCCGGACATAGAATAAACTCTGTATTATTAGAATTAACAACAGAATAATAAAATTTGAATTATAATCATATTCAGAACTTATTCTAGTCTTCATTATTAAGTTCAAATCATATAATGAATAGTTCTATAAAGATAATAAAAGAATAAAGCAACATCTCTCTACCTATAAAGATTGAGAGATGTTGCTTTATACTAATCAAAATACTTACTACTCATTTCCCAAGCGATGAAGTCTTATAAACAGTATAGCCCTCATAATGATAGCTGGCGTCAATGCCTTTCTTATAGACTTCTCTGTCGTTGATTTTATCTGTAAGTGCATTTTTCAGCAGTACCTTTGTTTCAACATCTTTTATCGGACTGCGCTCCATTGCAAGTAGGTAATCTTCCTTGTCAACTTGGCTCCAATCAATAACTTGTTGGATTTCTATTTTTAAAATAGTGTCAAGCCATATTCTTGTGCTTCTGCCGTTGCCCTCACGAAATGGATGGGCAACATTCATTTCAACATATTTCTCGACTATTTCATCAAAGTTTGATTGCGGCATATTGTCAATATTTCGCAATGCTGCATCAAGATACATAACAGGAGCAAAACGGAAGTTACCTTTTGATATATTGACGGCTCTTACCTTTCCTGCAAATTCGTAAATATCTTCAAAAAGATATTTGTGTATTTTTGCAAGGCTAACAAACTTTCCAGCTTCAATGGTATCAAGAAGACCACTTTCAAAAAGGGCAACCGCTTTTGTTTTGCTTATTCGTTCTTCTTCTCTTGCTAGTTCAGAGGAGTCGGTAATACCAAGTTTATTTTCGAGTGTCATTATATCGCTCCTTTTACACGAATTTTTTTCAAAGGTGTATAAGATTCAAATCTTCCTCTACGAATTTATTTTATGGATAAGTCTGAAATGAAATCTATAATATCGTCGGTAGAGCAATCCAATGCTTTACATATTTTTTCAAGTGTATCTGTGGTAACATCCTCATTTTTGCTAAGTTTGTGCATAGCATAGCTTGTTAATCCTGCTGTTTTCTGCAAATCCTTTTTCAGCATATCTCTGTCGAGCAGAATATGCCATAATTTTTTATAGGAAACCGCCATGTGCATACTCCTTTCGTTTTATAGCGTTTGGGTAGTATTCTTTACTTATTATACCATATTATATATGAAATATCAATATTATTATTGGAATTTCAAACTTTTTATTTGTTGCACTATCATCAGCGACCTTACATTTCTCTTTGGATGTAATAGTTTATAGCCTTGTTATTGTCGATATTAATGCAAGGCTTATGAAATTAATGCGGCTTCCTAAAATGAGTTCAGATCTGAATGTAATATAACACTATACATTAATATTGTCTCAAATAGAACTCATGTTTCACATATTAAAGTGCGAATGATCTATTACCGAAGTATAATTATACACAAATTATTCTTACAAAGATAGATAAACAACCATGGAAATTTTATGTATTAACTAAACATGCATATTGAATGTAGTAGATATTGCCATAAAATATTAATAATTGTTGAAATGCAAACCACACTATGATAAAATATTTAATGGAGTGAATATCATGTTATGTTTAGAAATGCTCAAGGAAAGTGGTATGAATATGACAAATGTTGTAACAAATAAAAAATTAAACTGGCGTAAGCTAATTAAAATAATAATATTAGTATCAGTACTTATAGGTATAGCAGTTAAGATTATTTATCCGTTCCCAAGTAAATTTACATTTTATGAGCTTGAAGATGGTACATATGCTGTAACTGATTATGAAGGGATTTGGCCTTATGTAACTATGCCATCATCTTATAAAGGAAAACCAGTTTCACATATTATTGACGCTATTTGTAATTTTAATAATAATATTATAAGCATTTCAGTCCCAGACAGTATTACAAGCGTAAGTGTAAGTGCATTAGCGAATAACCATAAATTAAAAAAAGTTAATCTTCCGAAGTCATTGACGGAAATAGGTGATGCTATGTTTTACGGATGTGAAAATCTTGAAGAGATTAGTATTTCTGAATCGGTCACAAAGATAGGATGTCATTCTTTCAGCAATTGTAAATCCCTGAAAAAAATATATATTCATTCCGACATCGTTTCAATCGGAAAAAATATTACTTCAACAGATATTTATCAGCAAATACTCCAAACAAAAATTACACTTGATAATTTGGATGAAACGTCAGCTTTTGCAGGTTGTACAGGCATAGAAGAATTTGTAGTTGATGAAAATAATCAATATTTTACTTCAGTTGATGGTGTGCTTTATGATAAGCAGAAGACAGTAATTATAGCTTACCCTCCGGCAAAAACGGATACAGAGTTTAACATACCTGAAAGTGTAATTAAAATAAATGCTGACACTTTCAATGGCTGTTCCAATCTTGAAAATATAACAATACCGTCAAGCGTTACCGAAATAGGCATAAATGCATTTATGAACTGTAGTTCAATAAAAGAATTAAACTTGCCTGAAACTGTTACCAGTATCGGCAGGGGTGCATTTTCTGGCTGTTCATCACTTGAATCTATAAATATACCTGAAAGTATAACCAGAATAGAGGATAATCTTTTTTACAATTGCGGCTTCAAAACGTTTATCATACCCGAAAATATAACAAGGATTGGTGAGGAAGCATTTGCTCGTTGTAATAATCTTACCGAAATAAGCATACCTAAAAAAGTTGTCAGAATCGAAGATAATGCATTTTTTTCATGTGAATCATTGAAAGCAATTAATGTTGATAAAGAAAATAAGCAATATACTGACATTGAGGGAGTTTTATTTTCATACAAAACAACATTAATTCAGTATCCGTCCGGTAAAGATGATGTAGCAAATTATGCTGTTCCTAACATTGTAACTGCAATTAGTGGTAATGCTTTTAACAGCTGTAAGCTTAAATCAATTATCTATCCCGAAAACCTTATGAAACAACTTATTTCGCCCTGCAACTGTGATAATCTTGAATATTTAACAATTCCTGATACTGATGCTAATCAGTTACTGCCATTATCATCGCCTAACATAAAAGCCTGCTACGATTACAGTACAGAGGATTCCTGGATAGGTGGCAAAGTAAATAATCAACTACATTATTTACTTGTACTGAATGGCGGCTGGTTTTCAGCAGATTGGCCTGAAAACCTTACATTGACAAAAGAAGGGTATGATTTTGTTGGCTGGAGTGCAAATGATTGCTATGATACTGCAGGAGCAGGACCACTTCCAGAAGAAGGCGGCGGGAAGATATATTATGCTGTTTTCAAAGAGAAGTAGCCCTTGGATTATGTAGCAATAATATATAGTTGTGAGAAAACATATTTGGATAAATTGCGTGTTATGTTATACAATTATATAAAAATGTGTTGCTAAATACGAATATAAAATATAAAGGAGCTGTCATTATGCCTAAGTTTAAATATAATGATACGACTATAAGTTATGAAACAATAGGAACTGGTTTGCCTATAATAATGCTTCATGGATGGGGCTTGAACAGAAAAATGATGTTTGGATGTATGGAACCAGTATTTAGTCAAATTGATTATCAATTCAGAAGAATTTACCTTGATTTGCCAGGAAGAGGCGAATCTCATGCAGGAGCAGATATTAAGAATTCTGATGACATGATCAGAGTCTTATTATCATTTATTGAATCTGTATTGCCGGAAAATGAATCTTTTATTCTTGCAGGAGAATCTTATGGTGGATATCTTGCAAGAGGTATTATAAAAGAAATGCCTAACAGAGTATCTGGGCTTATATTGCTTTGTCCATTGGTTATTCCTGGCTTTAGACAAGGAAGAGTTGTTCCTTTACAGGTTATGGAACAGGACGAACAATTTCTTTCTACACTTAATGAAAATGAGCGATCTTCTTTTGAATACATGAATGTAATTCTAACAAAAGAAGTTTGGGAAAGATATTGTAATGATATTTGCTGTGCATTTCCAGAACAGGATACTTATTTCCTTAATAATGTTCTTGACGGAGCGTGTACATATGATACTATTTTTACATATCCCGTAGAAAATGATGCAAAACACAAAGTACAAAATTTTATAATGATTTAACAGACATTGTAGAAGAATATTCATAATCATTGAATTAAGTCAACTTCTTTGATCCCTACAAATTTCAATTTTATTGAGCTCCTTATTATGTTAAAATTCCCATTACATAGATAAATGCTAATCCGTTGATCATGTGTAAAAGCAATTATGGACAGCTAAAAAATTTTGATTATGTCTGGCAAATTGTTATTCATGTAGCATCAATAAATAGATGGCTCATGTTCATAATTTAAACAAGTTTAGCTTCTGAAGATAAAATTCAGCTGTAACCACATAACAATGGTTACAGCTTTTTCTTTGTACAACGACATATTTAAGAAACGTTATATTTTTACAGAGGTTACCAATATTAATTGTAATTTCTTCTGCACTGTGTTATAATAAAGCAAAACTAAATTCTAAATGCAGTAATTATATTTTTAGCAGGATATACCGACAGCGGCAATGTTAATGACAACAAGTCATATTCAAAAACAACATATTAGGTTGTATTTTGGCCTTGGCAAAGGGGAATTTATATTAAAATGTGATGACATAAAGCTGATATTTACAGATGATCTTGTCAATATCAAAGGATTTACACAAGACAGCAGAAATTCAACTTGCTTGCACCTTACTAATGACAAGTGTGGATGTTAATTTAAAGAAAACAACTCTTTGCAGAAATGAGCTTTTGAAGAGAACGTCAAGATATTTAATTTCTTCTGGTCATGGTACAGGGTATCAATAAATTATTTTGAATTAATAAGCACAGTATTTTATTTTATAGTTATTTTTTATATGAGTAATATGTTTATTTATATGTTTATTTATAAGTATAAGTATCAATTATATTGTTAAGCTGTACAGCTAATTATGTTAATGACATAAACATAATGCGTAGATTAACCAAGAATTAATTATTTACAAAATTTAAAGATGAAAAGCATATGAAAATTCTAGACGTTCACTTTTGTACAAGTTGCACTTTTAATGGCTAAATTTTATAGAAATATTAAAATAAGAAGGTGTGAGAATGAAGTTATGCATTGTATTAACTGGAATAGTTTAAACAAAAAAATATTAGAGGAGAATTTTTATGACTATTCCAGATGAAAAAGTGTATCCAAGGTCAAACGATTATCAGACAGTGTATCTGAAAAACGTAATAACAGATCCAAGTATCGTTGTAGGCGATTATACTATGTACAATGATTTTATTTCTGATCCGATAGAATTCGAAAAGCATAATGTTCTTTATCATTATCCTGTTAATAATGACAAGCTGACTATAGGAAAATTTTGCTCAATAGCTTGCGGTGCAAAATTCATTTTTAACAGTGCCAATCATGCTATGAAATCACTTTCAACGTATCCTTTTCCCATATTTTTTGAAGAATGGAATCTTGATATCAGAAATGTAAAGTCGGCGTGGGACAATAAAGGTGATATCATAATCGGAAATGATGTATGGGTTGGATATGAAGCTGTTATATTATCTGTAGTTAAGATTGGTGATGGAGCTATTATCGGAGCGAGAGCCGTTGTTACCAAGGACGTTGAGCCATATTCTGTTGTTGGAGGTATTCCTGCGAAAGAAATAAAAAAGCGTTTTGACGATAAAACCATACAGACACTCCTAACCCTCCAATGGTGGAATTGGGAATATGATATTATTCAGAAAAATATGCCGTATATCATGAATGGTGATATAGATAAGCTATGGATATAACAGCAAAGCAGATTAGGGCATTAATAGACAATGATGTTTTCTTTATACATTACAGCTTACTTAATTCCCTATTATGAATAGCAAATTATCCGAAGTCGAGACAATAAAAAAGTCGACTGATTACAAAACCAATCGACTTTGGATAATTTCATAGTACTAAACCATATTAATATAATTTCCTATAGGGAAAGTATTATTTCTATCTTGAAAAATAAATTTATATGATTATAATTTATCAAAATAGTTTTATGATGTCAAGTAAAAAACATGTTTATTAAGCAAACAAAAATTAACGGTTTATTTCATTTGTCGAGCATACCCATGGATACAAAAATTAGAGTACGCAGGTGAAAAGGTACATAAAGACGAGGGAATAATTGGTATTTGGGGTTGCATTAATGATAGCTTTTTTACTATGAGCTTGCCATAATGTATAATTTAATCTAAAGGAATACAACATGAATTACCGTAAAAAGCTATTTAAAACTAAAAATCCTTTTGATACTAAGACAACGGGAGAATTATTTTTTCAGGCGGTTAAAGAAAACTGTCAGTATCAGTATGCTCATTGTACTGAATATAAAATGATTATGGATGGCATAAATTTCAATCCTGATAGCATTAATTGCTATGATGATATTGCAAAAATTCCGTTTCTTCCGACTTTGTTTTTCAAAAATCACAGCGTTTTTTCTATGTCTTCATATAAAATGCTGATAAAAGCAACATCCTCCGGAACGAAAGGAAAATTCAGCAATATTGGCTTTGAATTAAGCGGATTGTTATGCGGATTGAAAATGGTATTAAAGGTAGGACACTGGCGGAAATTGTTTTCACCTATTCCTGTTAATTATATTGTATTTGGCTATAAACCCCACAGAAAAAATAAAACTGCAGTTACAAAAACCGCATTCGGGACGACACTTTTTGCTCCTGCGATAAGACGTACATATGCCTTGAAATACTCAGAAAACGGCTATGCTCCCGACTTTGAGGGGGTATTAGCCGCAATAGAAAAATATAGCCGTTCAAAATTTCCCGTCAGATTTATGGGGTTCCCATCATACACCTATTTTGTCCTTAAAATGATGGATGAACGAGGTATGAGGTTTAAACTGAAAAAAGGTTCAAAAATTATGCTTGGAGGCGGTTGGAAGCAGTTTTATACCGAACAGGTTGAAAAAAATGTTCTTTATGATCTTGCAAAAAAGGTCTTGGGAATTGAAGAAGCTGATATTATCGAGTTTTTTGGCGCTGTTGAGCATCCAATTTTATACTGCGACTGCAAAAATCATCATTTTCATATTCCTGCATACAGCAGAGTAATAATCCGCGATGTTAAGACTCTTGAACCTGTTGAAAACGGCAAAATAGGGCTGGTCAATTTGATTACTCCAATGGTTAAAGCAACACCGATATTAAGTATAATGACAGATGACCTCGGTGTGCTGCATGATGGAAACGAATGCGGATGTGGAATAGAATCGTCGTATCTCGAAATTATAGGAAGAGTAGGTTTGAAGGATATAAAAACCTGTGCGGCAGGTGCGGCGGAGTTCTTGTCAGAGGTGAAGCTATGATACTTTCAAAAGGTAAACTATATGATTCAGAAGAACAGGATATTATCCTTGAAAATCTTGAAACTGATATAAACATAACTCGCATGACAAAGGCTTTGTCTGTTGCTAAAGTAATTACAGCAATTGCCAAGCTTGGCAAAGCAATTGCCAATGGTGAATTTGACAATGATATTTCTAAGCTGAATATTGAAGGTATTGAAAAATACATTGAAACAGCTGCCATGACTTTAAAACGTGAAAATATAGAATTTAAGGTTAAAACCGAGCTTGGCGATAACTTTTTTGAAGTACAGAAAACCAATCCTCCTTTTGAACAAAAAGGGCTGACAATTCGTCATATGCCGCTTGGTACTCTTCTTCACATTGCCGCTGGGAATATTGATGGACTTCCCGCATTCAGTATTGCTGAAGGGCTTTTAACAGGCAATGTCAATATCTTAAAGCTTCCTCAGGCTGACAACGGGCTATCAATAAAAATAATAATGAAGCTTATAGAATTTGAACCTGAGATCTCAGATTTTATATATGTGTTTGACACTCCATCAAGTGATTTGTTTGCAATTAAAAAAATGGCTGAACTTTCCGACGGAATTGTGGTCTGGGGTGGTGATATTGCAGTGTCAGCAATAAGGCAGCTTGCACCGCCTGGGTGTAAGATTATCGAATGGGGACACAAGCTTGGGTTCGCATATATATCAGGATATGAAGACAAAAAAGCGGAATTGACAGCACTTGCAGAACATATTCTTTCGACAAAGCAGTTATTATGTAGTTCCTGTCAAACGATTTTCATTGACACGGACAGCATTGACGAGCTTCATGTTTTCGGTAAAGAATTCTTGCCATTTTTAGAAGCGGTGGCATTAAAATATCCCTTCGACTGTATAGGCTCTGTCGCAGAAAGAACAATGAGGAATTACAATAAAAAGCTTGAAGATATTCTTGCTGGCGGAATGCCACGCTCCAAAATGGTTTATCAAGGTGAGTATTGCAGTCTTACAGTATGTGATGACAAAAATCTAGAGCTTTCCGATATGTTTGGAAATTGTCTTGTAAAAAGGCTTCCACAAAACGAAATGTTTACTACTTTAAGAAAGAAAAAAGGGTATCTCCAGACAGCAGGACTTATTTGTCAGCCTGATAAAAGTTATAAACTTACGGACTTATTGGCAAGAAGCGGAATAGTCAGAATTATGCGTGCGGGTGATATGTCGACGGTTTTTAGCGGTGAGGCGCATGACGGCGAATATGCTTTGAGAAAATATATGCGTATTATTAATATGCAGTGATAGTGTTTATGCTTAAACTGCGTGTTATGTTTATGAAAGTAAGCAATTAGCATTAATGGGAAGATGAATAAGGATAAACATTATTTTGCCTAAGGGAGGTCAAAATGTTAACACATGAGCCAACAAAGGAAATGCTTCAAGAATGGAAGTCTGTTTGGGAGAAATATAAAGATAAGCTTAAGCCAAACAGAAAAAGCGGAACTGAATTGCTTAACTATTTACAGCAAAAGTATGTCCTGACTGAAATACACGAAAAAGAAGCGGCGGATGTAGTTTTTTACAATGTTACTATGAACAAGCCTAATGCAGAAAAACTGCCCATTGGTGCCTCTCCAATTCCAAAAACATTTTTTCTTGAAAACGCAGAGAACGGGGCTGCATTTTATACAAATGAGAATAAGGACCCAGTAGATATTTGGGGCGGAGATATTACCAAAATTTTTGTTGGAGTAGATATAATTACGGGCTTTTATATTGTAGAGGGCAGTACTATGCTTTGGGACGAGCTGTATGCTTTCAGAGGACTTGATGAAACTGATTTGCAGAACGTTTACTGCGTTGCGGAGTATATCTCTTGTCTGAAGAAATTTGATAATAATTTTTAAAAAAGCCTTAATGAAAGCATTGAAAGGTGAATTATATATAAAATGTCCTTTATGCGGAAATGAAATGGAAAACGGAAGAATAGATTTATCATCAGGTGGCAGGAGTTTGGAGCTTAAGTGGTATACAGAAGAAGATTGTAGCCGCCCGTTTTTGAAAAAGCCTTTTTTATACTCAAAATATAGCTATACATTTGATGGCTTTGCTACCAGAAAATATTTTCCGATAGGATATTATTGTAGTTACTGCAATAAAATTGTTGCTTTTCTTGATGTTAATACATAAACTGTTTTTTGATAATTAACTTAATTTGGAGGTCTTTTATATGCCATTTTCTAAAAACACACTGAACTTTTTAGTTGAAAATCGCTTGAATGACAGCAAGGAATGGTATCAGGAGCATAAAGACGATTACAAGCAATATTTAGCTGAACCATTTTCAGAATTTATAACAGCACTTCAGCCGACAATTAATGAAATAGACAGCGAAATTATCTGCAATCCTAAACGTTTCTCAAGGTTGTATCGTGACACAAGGTTTTCTAAAGGCGGAAGTATATTCAGAGATAATATGTGGTGTTCTTTTGAAAGACGAAATGAAGAATTTCAATCTATACCGTCATTTTATTTTGATATTTCTCCGAATGGATTTGAATATGGCTGTGGTTTTTACATGGCAAGTACAGCAACAATGAATGTACTTCGAGAATTGATTCTAAAGAATGACAAAACTTTTCAAGAGGCAATAAATGCATATGAGAACCAGAAAACATTTCAGCTTGCAGGAGATTTATATAAGAAAAATCGTTATCCTGAGCAAAGTGAAAGGCTATGTAACTGGCTTAACCGCAAGTCAATATATCTTTTTTGCAAGAATACAGATATGGATATTTTTTGCAGTAATACACTTTTTAATATAATAGCTGAAGATTACAAAAAGATTGCTACGATATATTATTTCTTTATGAAAGCAAAAGAGCTTGCTAATCAAACAGAAAATTCTGTTTGATAACAAAGTAGTTTGTTTATAAGTGTAATACTGATGAAAATTGGAGAATTATATTCCAAGTTCCTTAATATTGAACTACTTAGTATGTTTACACCATTAAGTAAATTGGTGTTAGAATAAAAAAGTGGACATGAAAAAGGCGACACTGTATAATAAAAACAAAGGAAGTGTTGACAATGCCCCAGGGAGGCAAAAAGCGATATACAGAAGACTTTAAGAAACAGATTGTAGAACTGTATAACACGGGAACACCAGCAAGGAAACTAGCAGACGAATATGGCTTGATTGAACAGACAATTTA
>JAEWWT010000010.1 GCA_023396225.1 Bacillota bacterium | reverse complement strand
CTTTCTGAAACCGTCTTGCGGTAGGAGGTGAAACCAATCCACAGTATCCATTACAGTATAGCAAATTTTTAAAGTTCTTGGAGAGGAACTCTAAAAACTACTACTTTAATATAATACGAGGAGTAGTGTAAATGAAGGAATTCCTCATAACGCTTGCTAAAGGCCTTGCAATCTGTACAGTTTCAGTCATTTTCAGAGAAATTATCAATCAGATTTAGTTCTTTTACTTTTATTAGTTGCGAAAGGTTGTGTTCATCAAAAATAATTTTAAAGATGTTCTGACTCTGATTATTGATGCAGTTTCAGAATTAATTATCTCGAATTTTAAAAAGGATGTGAAGGCTTTATGCGATTTAATTCACAAAGATACTTAACCAAAGGAGTACAAGCGGATATACCGTTTGTACTCCAATTGTTTTTATGGAAGCTGATTGTTGATTTACCTGAACCTAAGGACTATCTTCAGGTGTTTAATCTTTCAGAGTGTAATGGTAATCAGCACATTGTTCATGAACAGGAAGAACCTGAATACAGACAGGAGTATCAGGTTATCAGTGATAATCCTGTAACAGCTAAAGTGTTCGTTATTGATGATGAGATACACTGTACAATGCTGCTTGCTGAAGAATATTAAATAAATCTGGAGGGATAGAAAAATGAGTGAAACCTTTATCTGTTCACACTGTGGTGTAACAGCTGATATTGATGAATGCAATATCTTTGATAATGAAGAATTATGTGACGAGTGCTATGAAGAACAGACTTTAATTTGTTCAAGATGTGGTGAACGTATATGGGCTGACAATGCTGCTGACAGTGATCTTGTCTTATGTCAGGATTGTTATGATGAATATTACACCACCTGTGAAAACTGCGGAAGGACCGTACATGTTGATGATGCCTGTTACTTTGATGATTCAGAATACCCTTACTGTCCATCATGTTATGAAAGAAGAAACAAGGGTGAATATATTCATGACTACAACTACAAGCCTTCCCCTATTTTCTATGGCAGCGGAGACAGATACTTCGGAGTTGAACTTGAAATAGATCATGGAGGTCACAGTGATGAAAATGCTTGTACAATAGCAGAAACAGCTAACTCTGATAACAGACTCATATACATCAAGCATGACGGAAGTCTTGATGAAGGTATGGAGATAGTTACTCACCCTATGACACTTGACTTTCATATGAAGAAAATGCCCTGGAAAGAAGTTATGGACAAGGCTGTTTCTCTTGGATACAGATCGCATAAGACAACAACATGCGGACTTCACGTTCATGTAAACAGGACAGCATTCGGTGATGATGAAACAGATCAGGATTTCTGTATATCAAGGGTACTGTTCTTTGTAGAAAGATTCTGGCAGGAGTTACTTAAGTTTTCAAGGAGAAATGAAAGCCAGATAAGAAGATGGGCTGCAAGATATGGTATCAAGGATAATCCTAAGGAAACTTTTGATAATGCAAAGAAGAACTATTCCGGAAGATACACCTGCATTAACCTTACCAACTATTACACCATTGAATTCAGGATATTCAGGGGAACACTCAAGTACAATACACTCATTGCTACACTTCAGCTTGTAAACAGGATATGTGATTTGGCTGTTCGTCTCACTGATGATGAAATGACCAATCTTAACTGGTGTGACTTTGTTGCAGGAGTTACAGAACCTGAACTTATTGAGTATCTGAAAGAAAGAATACTTTATGTAAATGAACCTATTGAAAGTGAGGAGGATGACTGATGTGCTGTTTATTCGGACTTATTGATTATACAGATACTTTTTCTTCCAGGGAAAAGAACAAAATTATCAGTATTCTTTCAAGAGAATGTGAAGCAAGAGGGACAGACGCTACAGGAATAGCATTCAACAACTATGGAAATCTTAGAATATTCAAGAGACCAGTAGCTGCACATAGGATGTGGTATAGGATACCGAATGATTCTAAAGTAATCATGGGACACACCCGTATGACAACACAAGGAAGTGAGAAGTTCAACTTTAACAATCACCCTTTCAAAGGATACACAGACAAGATGCAGTTTGCACTTGCTCATAATGGTGTTCTTCGTAATGACATTACATTAAGAAAATCAGAAAAGCTACCATCAACGTATATACAAACCGACAGTTATGTAGCAGTACAGCTTATTGAGAAAGAAAATGCCCTCAGTTTTGACTCCATCAGAAAGATGGCAGAGAAAACTGAGGGTTCTTTTTGTTATACAATCCTTAATGACAGAAATGACATTTACTTTGTAAAGGGTGATAATCCACTTGCTCTTTACAAGTTTGATGGATACTACCTTTATGCAAGCACAGAAGATATTCTTAAGAGGGCCTTAAGCAAGCTTAACCTTACAAAATACAGCAAGATCAACATAAACTGTGGGGATATTCTTCGTATTGACAGATATGGCTCTATAGAGATACAGCAGTTTGAATACTCTGATTTTTATACTGGAAGCTTTCTTTATGACTACTACTCAAGCAAATACAGCAGTGATAGTGAGATAGTAGATGAACTTATTGAATATGCTGGTTACTTCGGAATAGATCCTGAGGATATTATTATGCTTATGGATTACGGTTATGATGAAACCGAGATTGAAGAGATGCTTTATGAACCTATAGAAATGCAGAGGTGTGTTTCTGACCTCAAGATTATGCAGAGAGAATTGTGCTGAATAGAAACCCGTGTATACATCAGAAAGTATACACGGGGGAATTCTTATCAAGAAGGAGTATTTAAGAATGAAAAAAGATAATGAAAGAGACAAAAATATTGTTCCTGGAATAACGATATCATTAATATATATGGATGGAGAACCACAGATGCCAAGAGGATTGAAAGGGAAAGTAGTTTATATAGATGATATGGGTCAGATTCATGTTAAATGGGAAAATGGGTCCTCATTAGCAATCAATGCTGAAGTGGATAGATTTACTGTAGAATGAAGATGTCGTTTCTTTAGGGTACACTCTTGTGAAACATCTGAAAAGGTGTAAAAAGCGTTTCACTAGAATCGGTTTTTTAGTTTTGGAGCGTTCCAAAGAAAAACAGGCTCTATTGGAACAGAAGGGAGAGAAAATGAAAGTTGGATATATTCGAGTATCATCAGAAGATCAGAATACAGCTCGTCAGGAAGTCCTGATGGAACAGCTTGATGTTGATAAAATATACATTGACAGGATGTCAGGTAAAACAAAAGAAAGACCTCAGATAAAAGAGATGCTTTCATATGTACGTTCAGGTGATACAGTTATTGTTGAATCTATATCAAGGTTTGCAAGAAACACCAAGGACCTGCTCGAGCTTATTGACCTGCTCAATGAAAAGGGTGTTGAGTTTATCAGTAGAAAAGAGAGCATTGATACAACTACTCCTGCAGGCAAGTTTATGCTGACAGTCTTTGCTGCTGTAGCAGAACTTGAGCGTGGATACATTCTAGACCGGCAGAAGGAAGGCATTGCTATTGCAAAGGCTCAGGGAAAATACAGTGGAAGGAAGCCCATAGCTGTAGATGAACAGATATGGGCTGAGCTTTATCCTAAGTGGAAGCGGAAAGAAATAACTGCTCAGGAGTTTATGAAGAAGCTGGGGATTAAGAAAAGTACGTTTTATAGGAGGGTAAATGACATGTGATAAGAAAACATTGTCTTTAATGCATTTACAAAGTTTTTTTCAGAATCTTAGTTTGCTGAAAAATAAAATAAGTAATATCAGCCTTATTTCTATATAAATGATTTCTCTGTTATTTTTAAAAGCTCTACAAACCCAGGCAAAAACGCAGATCCCTTTTTAGCATCTTTCTGTGTTATCTTGCTAGGATTTAAGCTGATTTTCTGAAAATTCTGCTTAAGAGTTGATATCTGCTTATCAGACAGATTGAACTCAACTCTTGCAGAATTATACGCTCTTTCTATGTTAATTTTCTCTAAAAACAATTCACACATAATATTCTTAGTATTAGAAAGGTATGTAGTATCACAAATCCTTTTCAAACCTAGTTCTATTGTATAATAGTCACCAGGATAAAAAAGCGGGGCAATATTATTAATCATGATATTTGATGAGTTCATCAATATAGACTTTAACTTGTCAATATTACTTTTAATATTACTAAAATGAGTATATATCATTCGTCTTTTAAGTTTAACTTCAATACGAAGAATATTTCCATATTCTTTATTTAAGTTTTTTTCTTGCCCATATTGTACAAGCTGATACCTTTTGTCATACATCGTAAGTTCAAAGTTTGAATTCTGCACATCAAAACTGTGGCTATTTCTTTCAAAATCAAGTAAGCCATCCTCATCTTTAAAATAGCGTCTGTTATCCTTATCTGCTCTTACAGACCTATCAGCTAATTTCAGATATTGCTTAACTATGTACTCATTATTGAACTCATAATTAACGCAAAGATCAACCCTTGATAAAATAGCATTATCAAAAGTATAAATGTTATCGTTGTCAGATATCTTTTTAAGTGCCACATTAATTTTTTCCACTAAAGTATTTACCTGATTCAGGTCTGTCTGAAATAATATATCATACTTGCAACAGATATTCTCAAGTAGCGTTTTCGGATTAGTAAATACTGTCATATAGTAATGATTATTCTTTTTATAGAGTTCCAAAAATATTCCACTAATACAATCTGAACAAAAATAATTACTTCTTATGTAGCTATAATCATTTTCTCTGCACACTATATTATCTTTAATCATATTAAAAAGTCTGTTATACTCTTCATATCTTAGATTCATATATCCTAGCAATAATGTATGTATTCCAAATCCATTATTTCTTATTTCAAGATTCATAAAAATTCTCTCCTCTCATATTAACATCTTGTAGTATCATGGATAAAAAAATACAACAACATATTCATAGTGAAAATTATTGGATATATGGTTATGACTTATATACTTACACTATGTAACTATTACTATATTGTAATAGGTTGATATATATCATTTATCTATAAGTACTATCAATTAATTATATTGATATCATTATTTTGATAATACATGGTGTATACAGGAGGACATAATAGGCATTATAGTCCCATTACAAATTTGTGCAATGGGACTATTTGTCACTGCTTTTTCTTTCATTTAATGTTCTTCTTGTAACACTTTTTTCAGCTGAAAAATTATCTGAAGGTATTTTACTTAGTTCTGCATTGTCGCCGGCAGAAATATACTGTGATACAAAATTTATTGGATTTATTTTCAGGTCTACCCTGTCAGGATAAACATCAATTCGCTCAACATATAAATTGATAATTTGTTTAGTCTCAGCAAGCTTTCCTGATTCAAACATAAGCTTTGCCTTATTAAAAGCAGCATTTATTTCCTCATCAGGAATCTTTATTGCTTTCATTCTCTCTTTCGTTTCAGATAAAAGCTCTGTAAGATTATTGCGTTCATTTTCAAAGTTTGCAAGTGCTTCAACAAGAGTAGCATTACCTGTTTCTGCAATTACGCTTGTGACATTGCCTATTTTTTTGTTGAGTCTTGATATTTCCTTTTCAATCCTGTTAATATCGTCCTGTAAATATGAGGAGTTCTTTAATGAATAATCATTATATTGACTTATGATGTTTGGAATGTATTTTTCATCGAATATAATTTCAGAAAGAACCTTTAATACAAAGCTTTCAAGATACTTCTTATTAACCTCTTTATTCTTACATTCAACGCTTGTTTTACCTACACGGTTATTGCACCTGTACGTGACCATAGTTGTTTTGCTTCTTCCGCAATTGTGGCGATTTCCGCAGTAAACTGCACCACACTCTCCACAATATATCTTACCTGATAAAAGATATATTTCTTTTGCTTTTTTACTTGAAACTTTATTTGCTCTTTTCCCGAGAATTTCCTGTACTTTCTGGAATTCTTCCTTGTTTATTATTGCAGGAACACCGCCTTCAATACGGATAATCTCATCATCACTCTTACTCTTATGTGAATTTCTGCAATGGTTTATTTTGGACTGAGAACGGTTATATACATAAACTCCACAGTATTTTTCATTGTGCAGTATTTCATAGATTGAGTTCTTGCCAAAGCTTTTTCCTCGCTTTGTCTTAATACCACGCTGATTAAGCTGTTGAATGATATAAGAATAGCCCATACCGTCAAGTACACATTGAAAAATCAACTTGACTGCAAGGGCTTCTTCATTATCTATTTCAAGTTTTTTAGTAGTTTGATTCACAACATATCCTAATGGGGGTAATCCCCCATTATGAATACATCTTAGTGCATTTTCATTTAGTCCTTTCCGAACTTCACGTGCAAGGTTCTTAGAATAATACTCATTCATTCCTTCTAGTACGCTCTCTAATATAATACTTTCTGGGTTATCCTCATCAAGATTTTCCAACACGCTTATAAGCGTAGTATTGTGGCGTTTCAATTCCATACGATAGCCTATACTATCAGACCGGTTTCTTGCAAACCTGTCAAGCTTATGTACCAGAACAAAATCAAATTTCTCCGAATCACGTATCATATTAAGAAATTCTGATCGGTTGTCAGTTGATGTAGCTGACTTTGCTTTATCAACATATTCAGCAACAATTTTTAATCTGTTTTTTGCAGCATATTCTCTGCATGCCCTAAGTTGAGCATCAATGCTTTCTTCCCGCTGATTATCACTTGAATACCGTGCATAAACAGCAGCAATAGGAACTTTGCCTGATGAAAGAATATCATCAATTCTTTTCATTTATGTTTTCCTCCATATGCATAACATTAAAAATTACAGTCAGCACTACCTCAGGAAAACTGGTCTTTCTTTCAACCTCAATATTTTCGAGGTTAACATTGTTTTCATTAAAATTACAATTATTCAAATCAGTTCTTGAAATCGAGTAAGATATTGCATTTTGCATACAATTCATCCTTTCATTATTTTATTAAGATAATTGTTATATACTCAATAAAATAATATATATCTGAACTTCTGAAAAATGCTTTTATCAGTACTCTTATGTATCTTTACTTTCAGCTTTGAACGCAATTATATAAGCTTTTGTTGACCCTTCAATATTATATTTTGTTAGTCTGTCATTTTTATATGAAACATACTTTGAGTTTATTTTCTTATTCTTATTATAAATCAAATTGTAAAGCTCCTTATACTTCTCAGCAGAAATATCTTGACCAAACAATTTCGTTAATACTCCTTTAAGAGTGTGATCAAATTCACCTTCATTTACAGTAAGGTAAAGTTGATAATGATTCCCCTTTTTATTATATTTGATTCCTACATTTGAGTCTATTGCCACGTTTTTCACTTTGTCTTTACACTCGCCTTGACTTGATTTAAAAAGATTAACTATTTTACAAGACAGTGATGTATATATTTCAGGAGTATCCATGATGTTAATATCATTATTTTTTTCAATTACTTCAACTTCTTTTCTTTCAACATTATGCAGGGTAATCTGATGTCCTGAATTAAGCTTATATTTTATAAATGACATATCTGCTTCTGTTTTAAAAATTCCCTTGTATATTTTTTGAATAAATGATACATATTCATCAAATGTTAAATCGAATAAAGAGCAAGCAAACTGGCAGATAGAATTAAAAGCAATACTATTATACATATTATAATTTAAACATAATAAACTTTGTTTATTTAATAAAATGAGAATATGACTTATTTGTTCATTATCGCATTCAATTCTCATTATCTGTTGACTTACCACTATTAAGGCATTAATATACTTATTATTGCTATAAGTAATATCGCAATTCAATGATTGATTTTTGACTTTAATTAACACTCCCTGTAAGCCATTTGAAATGCAGTAGCACTTACTATTATATTGATTTACTTCATCTATCAGCTTTTTATCTGGATTGCAAACTATACATTTTTGTTTAATGAGCTGATTTATATTGCTGAGATTTTGAACTTCATTGAATGTAGTTTCCGAAATTAATTTTATCATAAGTAGCCCTAATCTATATTCATATATATTATTAACTTCCATAACCAGAAAACTAGTTACTTTAGCAATATTAAACTTCTCACATAGTAAGACACCAAATAAAGTTAACAAATTGCATTCTGTAGCAGTATCTAAAAGAAACTCAAATTTTTTAAAAGAAAAGGTTAAATTCCTATCTTGCTGCAAATAATTATCTAGCATACTCTTAATTAATTCATTACTATAATCTTTAATAATAACCTTCCTATGATGGAAATGTCGTAAATGTTTTTCATCTGGAGAAGAAATGCATTTGGATATCCTTTGTGAATTCACAACTTCATTTTTAAACTTCAAAAACTCATTAGAGTCGATAATAATATTATGAGGGAAAAAATCGTACTTGAACTTATCACAATTAACCAGAATTCCTTTTATATATTCCTCATAGTGAATCTCTATATAAAAGAAAGACTTGCCAAAGTTATCATCTGTAAATAAATACGGAGAATCCACATAGTATTGAAAACATTCTACTAATTCATGAGTAATTTTTTTAACGTGTTTATTTATATTTTTATCACCATGAAGCATTTTTAAATAGGTACTCTCTCTTATAACAAAAAAATCTCTTTGATAAATATCTTCAATGCCACAACATTTTTTACAACTTTCCACCAGCTCCTTAAAGCGTTTATAGCATTCCTCCCTGTACTGTTTAAAAATTTTGCGACTCTGCTTTGATTTACATATAACAGTATTGTTGTACAATAATTTATTAAAACGAGATTGGCTTTCACTTATACCTTTTCTTTTATGTTTTTTATTATGCAGACCTTTTAAAATATAATCAGAATCCGTACCTATTATCTGTTCAAATTCTTTATCCTTACTGATTCTATTGCTATAATCTTCTGAGTTTTCCATTAAAAGCCCCCCTGTTATAATACAGATATCAAATATATTATACATATTTAGTGAAAAAAAATCAATACATCATGCAATTCAATTTTCACGAGATTTTTTTGAAGTTCATCCAATACATAATAAAGTAATTTTATCGTAATTACCGTTTTTTTACGAGCATATTACGTCATTATTACGGATTAATTCGTTATAGAACCTCGCCTTCTTATTTAATTGAATCGGTGTGGCACCTCTCGCTCTTTTTAGTTAATTAGAAGCTCTATGATTAAAATAGTATTGACATCTCTGAACATTGGTGATATTATAAACAATGTTCAGAGTTTTACTATTCTAGTCAGAAAAGGGGTTACTATATGGAGAATAAGAAATCAATTAGCATCTTTGTCGGCCTTATTACAGTACTGGTTGTTATTGCAACAACAATTGGTATATCATCCATCAATCTTAAACAAGAATTTAATTTTACGACTATTTACGGTAATGTGGTAAAAATGTATGGCGGAGGCATTTACAAGATGCATACCGTAGCACAGGTATATCAGGTTATTCCACATGATATGGTCAATCTGTTTCTTGCACTTCCAGCACTTCTAATTTCCTTTGTATTTGCAAGAAAAGGCATTCTCAAAGCAAGACTGTTTTTTATGGCAGTTACTCTTTACCTTCTGTTTACTTATGGAATATATACGTTCTATGCAATGTACAACAGGCTTTACATATGCTATGTTGCCATTTTGGGTCTATGCTTTTACATGTTTTTCATAACACTCAAAGGAACAAATGCAGCAAAGGTCAAGGAGCTGTTTAAAGATAATTACCCAAATAAGCTGGTGGGTGGGTTTCTGATTACCGCATCATCCTTTATGACACTAACCTGGCTCAAACCAGTAATAGCTACTGCATTATTTAATAATATACCCACCACCGATCTTGCTCAGAGTACAACAATGGTACCCCCAGCAATAGATCTCGCTTTTGTCCTGCCATTGGCATTTCTAATGGGTATCAGGCTTTGCAGGAAAAAGCCTGAGGCATATATAATAGGAACGGTGGTGCCGGCGTTTTTGGTATTTATGATGACTGCAATTTTTTCAAAAGGCTTGATGCTGCAAATAACCAATACTGAAAATGGTATTGGAACGATGGCTATAATGGGAACCTTTGCATCTGTTGCTTTGATTATTACTATTATCAATTTCAGATTTATGAAAAAGGAAGGCTAAAATGGGAATAAAAGAAAGAAGACTTGTGGAGCGAGAACAGATTAAGAAGAAAATATTTGATGCTGCTAGTGATACTATTATTGATGAAGGCTTTGAAAAGCTGTCAATCCGTAAAATAGCTGACAGAATAGAATACTCGCCAGGGGTCATATACAACTATTTCGAAGATAAAAATGAAATTATAAAAATAATAATTACCGAAAATGTAAAAAGAATATGTGATTCAATGCTTTCTCTGGAACTTCAGAAGATGAAGCCCAAGGCTGCTCTTGAGCTAGGCCTCACAAAATTTGCAACTGCTATGCTTGAAAACCGTCAACAATACAAGGCAATAATGCTGAGCGGAATGAATTTATCCCTGTTTAGGGAGGACAATTCTGAGACAAACGGACTCAGAGGGCTTTTGATAAATGTGTTAAGTGCTGGGAAAAATTCTGGTGTCTTTGAAATACGGGATGAAGGGATAACCTCAATGCTTTTGATTGCTGCCATTTTTGGCCTTATCAATACTTTAGTACAGGAAAAGGTTGAGGATGAGCAAATGCAGTCAATGCTCATTGAAAGCCATGTTGAAATTCTGGTTAGGGGAGTATCAAAGTAATAATAATGAATAAACAGCAGTAATTTTATTTGTTATTTTGCCACACAAAAAAGCTTCAAGCATAACGCTTGAAGCTTTTTACCACATATGATTTTTGTATGTGGGTTTTCATGGTGGAGATGACGGGAATTGAACCCGTGTCCGAAAACCTATCCACACGAACTTCTACGAGTGTAGTTTGTCATCAACATTCCCTCGCAGAACAGTTGACAAACATCCTGTTCCACTCAGTAACCTGCAATACACTATACAGACGCAGGTACTTCTGCATAGCGTTCACCACTAATCGGCGCCTGTTCTAAGACCGTGGTACTTCAAAGACAGACGAGCAGCAATTAAGCAGCTGCTAATTCAAAATTATCGTTGTCGTCTAATTTTAAAACGTGTGCCGTTTAAAGAGTTTGGCACGTTCTCTACTCGCTTATCGTGATTCAAAATCCCCGTCGAAGCCTTTACATCCCCATGTTACTGCATATTCTTTTCTTTTATTGCTCTTTCAATATCACGCTTTGCAGATCTTGCAGCCAAATCATCACGTTTATCGTGAAGCTTTTTACCTTTGCAAACACCCACCTGCATTTTCACCTTAGAGCCTTTAAAGTAAAGAGATATAGGAATCAAAGTCAAACCATCCTGCTTTATCATTCCAAGCAGCTTCATAATTTCCTTTTTGTGAAGTAAAAGCTTTCTTTCTCTCAATGGGTCACGGTTAAAAATATTGCCATGCTCATATGGAGAAATATGCATGCCTTTAACATAAAGCTCGCCGTTGTCAATGGAACACCAGCTGTCTTTAAGATTCACACTGCCATTTCGGATAGATTTAACTTCTGTACCGACCAGTTCAACACCTGCTTCATAGCTTTCAAGAATGAAGTATTCATGTCTGACTTTTCTATTTTCAGAAATATTCTTGAAATTTTCACTTTTCACAGCAGATTTCATCTCCTTATCGGTAATAATTAAATATATCACATGTTAACATATTTGTCAAGGCTTTTTTGTCACATACACATAAAAAGCGGGTATGCAAAATCTGTATACCCGCTACAATTATTTTGTCAAATCAATTAATTCAGCTTCGCTAAGAATTTTCAAACCCAACTCCTGCGCTTTAACAAGCTTACTTCCAGCGTCTTCACCTGCAACTACATAGCTTGTTTTCTTTGAAACAGATGATGATGCTTTACCCCCGAATTTCTCTATAATCTGCTTTGCTTCATCTCTGGTTAGTGTCGGAAGAGTACCAGTAAGGACAAAAGTCAGACCCTCAAACCTCTTGTCATCTGACTGCTGTGAGGCATACTCCATTTTAACTCCTGCAGCTTTCAGATGCTCAACTAGAATTCTGAAATTTTCATCTCTGAAAGTATCATAAACATTCTGGCTCATGACATCGCCGAATCCATCTATTGCAGAAATTTCAGATACATCTGCATTCATGATAGCCTCAAGGCTTCCAAATTTATCACAAAGTAACTTTGCTCCTGCTATTCCTATGTTTCTAATACCAACACCGAAAATAACTCTATCAAGAGAATTTTCCTTTGATTTTTCAATTGCATTTATCAGATTTTCAGCAGATTTTTTCCCGAACCGTTCAAGCTTTTCAAGATCATTAACAGTAAGTTTATATAAATCTTCTACAGATTTTATCAGGTTGTTGTCAACGAGAGCAGTAACAACAGCAGGCCCTAAGCCATCTATGTTCATTGCACCCTTTGAAGCAAAATGAACTATGTTTCTTTTAAGCTGTGCAGGACAATCAACATTAGGACATCTCAGCGCTGCCTCATCATCATACCTTACTGCCTCTGCACCGCATACAGGACACCTTGTCGGAAGAAAATACGGCTCTGAGTCAGGCAAATGCTCAACTGATGACAAGACTTCCGGAATGATTTCGCCTGCTTTTCTTACAAGAATAACATCTCCAATGCGTATATCTTTCTGTGAAATATACTCTTGGTTGTGTAAAACAGCCCTGCTTACAGTTGTTCCTGCAAGAAGAATAGGTTCAAAAATAGCTACAGGAGTAATTGCGCCTGTACGTCCTACATTGACTTCAATATCAAAAAGCTTTGTCTGCTTTTCTTCCGGAGGAAACTTATATGCAACTGCCCACTTTGGCGTTTTTGAAGTTGCACCAATTTCCTGTCGCATTGCAAGGTCGTCAACCTTAATTACAACACCGTCTATGTCAAATGAATAGCTGTCTCTGCTGTCACCTATATGGTTTATTCTCTGAATTATACTGTCAGTATCACTGTACTGTACATAATCAGGAATAACCTTAAAGCCTAACTCTTTCATTAAATCAAGTGACTGCTTATGTGAAGTAATCTCTTCTCCCTCAATCTGTTGAACATTGAAAACAAATATATCAAGCTTTCTCTTTGCAGTAATTCTTGAATCCTTTTGCCTTAATGATCCTGCGGCCGCATTTCGTGGATTTTTAAATGGCTTTTCATCATTTTCTTCCTGTTCTTCAACAAGCTTCAAAAAGCTTGACCGAGGCATATAAACCTCTCCTCTGACCTCAAGGAAAGGAAGTGCTCTGGTAAGTTTCAGCGGAACTGACTTTATTGTTTTGATGTTTTCCGTTACATCTTCACCAATAAATCCGTCCCCTCTTGTTGAACCCCTTACAAGTTCACCGTTTCGATATTCAAGAGAAACAGAAAGCCCGTCTATTTTGGGCTCAACTACATAAACAGGGTTTCTTACCGCCTGTGAGCATCTTTCAGTAAAAGCCGCAACCTGTTCAAAAGAAAAGACATCTGCAAGACTTCCCATCTGTACAGTATGCTCAACTTTTTCAAACTGATTAAGTGCTTTTCCTCCTACACGCTGGGTAGGTGAATTTGTGTCAGCAAGCTCAGGATACTCTGACTCCAGCTTTAAAAGCTCTTCCATCATCATGTCATAGGTATAGTCATCAATATCAGGGTTATCCATGACATAATAATTATAATTATGCTTCTCTATTTCTTTTCTAAGCTGTTCTGTACGAAGTTTTATGCTAATATCCATAATCAAATGCCCCTTTACATCTGCTTTTTAACAACTCCATATTCATCGTCAAGTCGATAATAAGGACAGTTGTAATTTGTTCCGCTCAGGTATCTGCACATTTCATCCTCATCGAAATTTACTTCACAGCAATAGCAGTCATAATCCTCATCATACACATAATTAACACAGCTTTCGCAGTTTGTCTGTGACATTTTTATGATAATGCTTTCAAAGAAAGCATTTCTCCTTTCGCAAATTTACAGGAAAGTTCCGAATATTAGAGGGCGATAAAAATACCGCCCTCTAACTATATTTGATTATTAACAATTATGAATTAATATTCTTGTGTGTTTTTATTGTATTTACTATAAGCAAAATAACACTTATAGTAAAGGCAGTAGCAGCCATACCATCAAAAAATCCCCTTGAAAAGTCAGAAAGATAATTTACACAAAAACGTGAAACAAAAAAACACAAACCTCCGGCTAGAAATGCAATGTTAGAACCTGTTTTAATTTTTGTACTCATTATTTTACCTCAATCTTACTGTCAATTATAATGTTACTACTTCTTCAAAGTGACTGCATACTTAACCTTTTCAATGATGTTTTCTGCAGATAATCCAAATTCCTTGAGAAGATCACCAGCAGGACCTGAATGTCCGTAAACATCATTTACGCCAACCTTAACAACCGGAACAGGACATGTTTCAGTAACAACATCGCATACTGCAGAGCCAAGTCCGCCGATAACGCTGTGTTCTTCAGCTGTAACAATTACGCCTGTTTCCTTAGCAGCCTTTTCAATGATAGCCTTGTCAATAGGCTTGATTGTATGGATATTAACTACTCTTGCTGAAATGCCCTGTGCTTCAAGAGCCTTTGCAGCTTCAAGAGCTTCATTTACCATAAGACCTGTTGCAATAATAGAAACATCCTTGCCATCCTTTAACTGAACTCCCTTGCCTACTTCAAACTTATAAGTATCCTTATCGTTGAAAACAGGGGTAGCAAGACGTCCGAATCTTAAATAAACAGGACCATCGATATTGAGAGCAGCCTCAACAGCAGCCTTTGCTTCAACATCGTCAGATGGATTGATAATTATCATGCCTGGAATTGTTCTCATTAACGCAATATCTTCATTGCACTGATGAGTTGCACCATCTTCACCAACTGAAATACCGGCATGTGTTGCACCAATATTAACATTAAGGTGAGGATATCCAATTGTATTTCTTACAATTTCAAATGCTCTTCCCGCAGCAAACATAGCAAATGAGCTTGCAAAAACCTTTTTGCCTGTTGCAGCAAGACCTGCAGCAACACCCATCATATTTGCTTCTGCAATTCCGCAGTCAATAAATCTTTCTGGATATGCTTTCTTGAATAAACCTGTCTTTGTTGCAGCAGCAAGGTCTGCATCAAGTACATATAAATCAGGATATTTTTCAGCAAGCTCAACAAGAGCTTCACCGTAACTTTCTCTGGTAGCTTTTTTGATTACATCAGCCATTATGATTAGCCCCCCAAGCTTTCTAATTTCTTAGTAAGTTCACTCATTGCTGTGTCATACTGTTCCTTATTAGGAGCAGCTCCATGCCAGCTTACATTGTTCTCCATGAATGAAATATTCTTGCCCTTGACACTTGTCTGAACAATAGCAACAGGCTTGCCGTTGATCTTTTCAGCTTCATCAAATGCACGTTCAATATCATCAAAATCATGAGCGTTCATAGTAATTACATGCCAGCCAAATGCTTCAAACTTATCTGTAATAGGCATAGGTGAACATACTTCAGTAACCTTACCGTCAATCTGAAGTCCGTTATTATCTATAATAGCAACAAGGTTATCAAGTTTGTTATGAGCTGCAAACATAGATGCTTCCCAAACCTGACCCTCTTCAATTTCACCGTCTCCGAGGATAGCATAAACCTTATAAGAATCACAAGTAAGCTTACCTGATAAAGCCATACCGCAAGCGGCAGAAATGCCCTGACCGAGAGAACCTGTACTCATATCTACACCAGGAGTATGCTTCATATCAGGATGTCCCTGAAGGAATGACCCTATATGTCTGAGAGTTTTCAGCTCAGATTTATCAAAAAATCCTCTTTCTGCAAGAACAGAATAAAGGCCAGGAGCGCAATGTCCCTTGGAAAGAACAAGTCTGTCCCTATCCTCCATTTTCGGATTTTTAGGATCAACATTCATTTTAGCAAAATATAAATATGTCAAAGTATCTGCTATAGAAAGAGAACCGCCTGGATGACCAGATTTTGCATTATAAACGCCTTCAATAATGCCCATTCTCACTTTGCAGGCGGTTATTTCCAACTGCTTCTTAATTGTAGAGTCCATATTTAGACCTTCCTTTCCCATTTTATACTTATTATAGTATAAACATAATTTATTATTATAATATTGAAAATTTATTATAATACTTCAAATTTAAACTTCTTTGCTCTTTTCAAATAAATATTCGATTAATTCCGCAACTGCACCGTCATTGCATGTAGCTTTCATTACAATATCAGCATTTTCCTTAACTATGTCAATGGCATTTGCAGGAGCAGCACCTATATGAGCATATTTAATCATTTCAATATCATTGTCAAAGTCGCCGATTGCTGCAATTGTGTAATCCTCAAGCCCGCAGATTTCAATAAGATCCTTCAATGAACTTCCCTTAGAACAGTTTGCAGGGAGCATCTCAAAAAAGCTTTTGCCTGATGGAACAAAGACAGCATTCTCAACATTTTTTGAAAGGCAATAGTCCCTGAATTCAGGAATAAAATCATTATCCATTGTAAACAGAACCTTGTCCCATCCGTCAGGAATATCTTTAAGCTTCTTTTCAGTAACTTTAATGCCTGTAAGTTTAATATGCATCTGCTCAAAATCAGTCATATTCGCAACATAAATATTTTTATCAAAGTCAAGTTCAACACCGATGAAAGGATATTTTTCAATTACTTCTTCAACAAAAGGTCTTACATTTTTGCCAAGAATATGATGCCTGAGCACTTCGTTATTTACCCTGTCATATATCATCCCGCCATTGCAGAGAATTACAGGAACGTCAGTTTCAAGCTGATCGTAATACTTACTTGCAGATTGAATAATACGTCCTGTTGCAATTGTAAATTTACCTCCGTGCTGTCTGAATCTGTCTATTGCTTTCAGATCCTTTTCTGACAGTATTTTGCTATGCGGAATAAGTGTTCCGTCAAGATCTGTAATTAGAAAAACCTTAGAAATATCAAAACCCATAATAACCTCAAATATTTTTTAGTACTTTTTTAAAATAGTCAGGCAAATCACTGTCAAATTCCATATACTCTTTTGTCGTCGGATGAATAAAACCGATTTTCTTTGCATGAAGGCATTGACCTTCACATAAAGGCGACTTTTTACCGTATACTTCATCACCCAACACTGCATGTCCAACGTATGACATATGCACTCTAATCTGATGAGTCCGTCCTGTATGAAGCTTAAGTCTTATATGAGAATGTTTATCATATTCCTGTATTGTAAAATAGTCCGTAACGGCATTCCTTGAGTTTTTATCCGTAACACACATTTTCTTTCTGTCAATCGGATGTCTGCCAATAGGTAAATCAATTGTCCCCGATGGCTCTTTCAGTCTGCCGCAGACAACCGCCTCATATTCTCTTGTAAAAGAATGTGCCTTTATCTGCTCAGCAAGGTCAAGATGTGACTTATCATTTCTTGCAACAATAAGCAATCCGCTTGTATCCTTGTCAATTCTATGAACTATTCCCGGACGGATAACACCATTTATGGAAGAAAGCTGACCTCTGCAATGATAAAGCAGAGCATTGACAAGCGTTCCGTCATAATTTCCTGCCGCAGGATGAACAACCATACCTTTTGGTTTGTTTACAACCAGCAGGTCATCGTCCTGATACACTATTTCTACAGGAATATTCTGCGGACAAACATCAAGCACTTTAGGCTCCGGAATATTTATTGAAACAACATCACCAACAGAAACATTGTAACTTTTTGAAACTGCTTTTTCATTGACAGTAACATTTCCATCTTTAATAAGTTTCTGAATCATTGAACGTGTAAGCTCGATGTCCTGACTGCATATCCATTTATCAATTCTTGTTTCACTGTCAATATTATCAACAGTAAAAATATGCTCATCCATTAGTTTCACCATTGGAAATCTGCATTGCTTTTCTTTCAGTTATGAAAACATACAGTACCATAAGCATACCACCAATAACAACACATATATCAGCAAAATTGAATATTGCAAAGTTGAACATTCTGAACTCTATATAGTCAATTACATACCCTTGTGATACTCTGTCAATAAGGTTTCCGATTCCACCTGAAATAATGAGTGTATACGCTGTAAACAAAAGTATACTTTTGCTTTTTGAACGCAGAACAAACACAGTAATAGCAATGAGAGCAACAATTGTTATAGCAATAAGCAACGTTTGCTTTCCGCTTAGAAAGCTGAAAGCCGCTCCTCTGTTTTCACAGTATGTCAGATTGAATATTTCCGTATCACCAATCTTTATAACAGATTGGGTTGTTCCAGGAACAAGATTTGTTTCAGCCCAGTATTTGATGTACTGATCAGCTCCGATCAGCAGCACTGTTATAATTAGTGAAATAAAAATCATATTTCTCCAAACCAGCAAAGCTGCTGTAACACTTACAGCCACAGCAGCTTATACTTAAATTATTATTTCATTACTTCCTTTGCACATCTTTCACAAAGTGTTGGGTGATCTGCGCAATGTCCTACTGTTTCAGAATAAATCCAGCAGCGTTCACACTTTTCACCGGTAGCCTTTTCTACACTATATGAATATTCATCGCCGAATATATCACTCTTGAACTGTCCGTCAGTATTATTTACAATTTCAACATTTGAAACAATAAATACCTTGCAAAGCTGATCCTTGTATTCCATAAGCTTCTTGCAGTTTTCTTCGGACTTGCAGTGAATTGTAACCTGAGCTTCAAGAGAAGCACCGATATACTTTTCTGCTCTCTTAACTTCAAGAGCCTTTGTAGCATCAGCACGGAGCTGATAGATAAGGTTCCACTTTTCAATGAATGCATCGTCAGCCTTGATATTTGTCTTTTCAGGCATCTGATTAAGCATAATGCTTTCCTTGTCATCACCCTCAGCATGAGGCATATATCTCCAAATCTCTTCTGCTGTAAATGACATAACAGGAGCAATAAGTCTTGCTAAAGCGCTGAGAATCTTATACATTGCTGTCTGTGCAGCACGTCTTTCAGCAGACTTTTCACCTGTGCAGTAAAGTCTGTCCTTGATAATATCAAGATAGAAGTTTGACATTTCTGTTACACAGAAATTATGAATACTGTGAACAACAACATGGAAATCAAATGCATCATAAGCTGCCTTAACCTTTTCAATAAGAGCATCAAGTCTGATAAGTGCCCATTTGTCAAGTTCAAGAAGTTCACTGTCTGAAGCCATATCCTTTGATACATCAAAGCCTTCCTCGCCATTGGAGAGGTTACCGAGAATATATCTTGCTGTGTTTCTGATCTTCTTATATGTGTCAGAAAGCTGTTTTAAGATTTCCTTTGAAAGTCTTATATCTGAATGATAGTCAGATGAAGCAACCCAAAGTCTGAGAATATCTGCGCCATACTGTTCTGTAATTTCATCAGGAGAAACACCATTTCCAAGAGACTTATGCATTGTCTTGCCTTCGCCGTCAACAACCCATCCATGTGTACAGACAGCCTTATAAGGAGCAACGCCCTTCCATGCAACAGATGTGAGAAGTGATGACTGGAACCATCCTCTGTACTGATCTGCGCCTTCAAGGTAAAGGTCAGCAGGTGCAGGAAGTCCTCTTTCATCAAGAACAGCAGAGTGAGTTACACCACTGTCGAACCAAACATCCATGATATCCATTTCCTTGATAAAGTCTGTGCATCCGCATTCACACTTTATAGAATCAGGAATGATGTCCTTTATATCCTTTGAGTACCATGCATCAGAGCCTTCTTTTCTGAACAGATCCGCAATAGCATCAATAATTTTTTCATCAATAATAGGTTTTCCGCAATCCTTACAGTAAACAATCGGGATAGGAACGCCCCATGTTCTCTGACGGGAAATACACCAGTCACTTCTGTCACGAACCATACCCTTGATACGTTCTTCACCCCATTCAGGAATCCACTGAACGCTTTCAATTGCCTTGATTGCATCGTCCTTGAAGCCGTTTACTGAACAGAACCACTGCTCTGTTGCACGGAAAAGAACAGGATCCTTACATCTCCAGCAGTGTGGATACTGATGGACAATCTTTTCAAGGGCAAACAATGCTCCGCTTTCTTCAAGATCCTTTGCAATGACCTTATTGGCATCATTTGTTGCAAGACCCTGATACTTGCCAGCTTCAGCAGTAAGAATACCCTTTGAGTCAACAGGCACAACAATGCCAACCTCCGGATACTTCTTGCAGACTTCAAAGTCATCAACACCGAATCCAGGAGCAGTATGAACACAGCCTGTACCGCTTTCAAGAGTAACATGGTCACCGACAATAATCAGTGAATCCCTGCCCATAAAAGGATGCTCTGCAACTATATATTCAAGTTCTTTACCTGTAAATCTGCCTTCAGTTGTATATTCTTCAATCTTTGCAGCCTTCATTGTCTGTTCAACAAGTTCTGCTGCCATGATATAGTTTTCGCCGTTAGCCTTGACAACAGTGTACTCATATTCAGGACCAAGACAGATTGCAAGGTTGCCAGGAAGAGTCCATGTTGTTGTTGTCCAGATTACGAAATATGTCTTTGCAAGATCAAGTCCAAGAGCAGTAAACTTACCCTTGTCATCCGTAACCTTAAACTTTACATAGATAGAATGACATGGATCATTTGCATATTCGATTTCAGCTTCTGCAAGAGCAGTCTGACATTCAGGGCACCAGTAAACAGGCTTCAAGCCCTTATAGATGTAACCCTTCTTAGCCATTTCGCCAAAAATCTCAATCTGCTTTGCTTCAAATTCAGGCTTTAAAGTAAGGTATGGATCATCAAAATCGCCCCATACACCAAGGCGCTTAAACTGCTTTTTCTGGTTTTCAACATAAAGCATAGCAAAATCCTTGCAGTGTTTTCTGAGTTCAAGAGGAGGAATAGCTCCGTTCTCAACACCGATTTCCTTCATTGCCTTTAACTCAATAGGAAGTCCATGAGTATCCCAGCCAGGAATATATGGTGAACAGTAACCGTTCATATTCTTATATTTTACAATTATATCCTTGAGAACCTTGTTAAGGGCAGTACCCATGTGGATATCACCATTTGCATATGGAGGTCCGTCGTGAAGAACATACTTTGGTTTATCGCTGTTCTTTTCAACCATCTTATAATAAATTCTGTCATTTTCCCATTCTTCAAGCATAACAGGTTCTTTTTGTGTAAGATTTCCCCTCATTGAAAAATCGGTTTTCGGAAGATTTAAGGTATTGTTATAATCCTGTGGCATTAATTTTACTCTCCTTGTTTGACTTTATAAACTGAACAATGCAGTATTTTTCAATCAGAATACATTTAAGTATTATGTAATATTACTTATTCTGACCAAATTTAAGATCACTAAAGCTGTTTTCAGATCTTGCAGGTGTATCTTGGAACGGAAACGCTCTCTTTTCAAAGTGATTAGAATTTTCAACCATCTTCGGTGAGCTGAAACTTCCAAGGCTTGGAGCAGACTGCTGAACAGAAGGAATAGGCTGTTCAGGAACTAGCTGTTCCTGCTTTTCTTCAACAGTATTGAAGCTTACCTGCTGAACAGGAGCTTGCTCTTCCTCATCCTCGTCATCATAATCAGGTATTGATGTAATGCTTTCAAGATGAGATTTATACATAGCAAGAAGGTTTGCCTTGAATTCAGAAACTTCCCTCTGCATTTTTGCAAGACAATCCTTTTCTCTTGTAATAAGAGTTCTTGTATCACCAACGATGCTGTCTGCCTTTGCATTAGCCTCGGCAATAATTCTGTTGGCATTGATCTGTGCTTCGTTAATGACAGCACGTCCCTGTTTCTGTGCACCGATAAGAGCGTCCTTAAGAGCATCTTCGTCACGCTTATACTCTCTTACGCTTTCAACAAGAACCTCAATTTTCTTTTCAGATTCTTCTTTTTCTTTCTGATACTTTGCAATATCAGCAGATATTTCTCTCAAAAAGCTGTCAACCTCTTCAGGACTATATCCTGGTCTTGTCTGCTCAAAACGTTTGTTATTGATATCCTTTGCAGTTAACATTATCTTCACCTCTGATTATATATACTTTTTTATTGTAATATGAATTCTATCTTTTCTAGTTTTTCCGCCAATAGAATAAAGTACAAACTTGCCATACCCTCTCAATGAAAAAACATCTCCCTCTTTAAGAGAGTATATAACTGAATAAACCTTTTCGTTATTAACGTCAGCACCGTTATTTTTTATACACTGAGATACTTTCTCCCTGCTGAGATTCAAAGCCAGACTAACAACAGCATCGAGACGCAGAGACGCAACGGTTCCGCTTATCTCCATGTAATTTTCTGTTTTGTTTATTTCAGGATTATCAGAGATGTATACTCTTACCCCAACAGATCCGACTTTTGTAACCTCATTTAAAATAACGCTGCTCACGGTATTGTAAACAAAAGCAATAGTATTACACTCGTTTACTGAAATGTCACCAATCATTTCTCTTTTAAGCTGTTTTCCCATGAATGTCCCGAGAAAATCCCTGTGTGTGAGCATATCCGATTTTCTATAATCAAATCCGACAGCGTCAAAGCAGAAATCTTCCCTAACAATTTCACAGTACTCGCCTGCAATGCACAGTACTTTCCTTTCAGCATTTTCATATCCTCCCCAGAACATGAAATTCTCAAAGTGTTCATTGTTTAGTACCGACAAAGCAAGCTTCTGCTGCCTCATATCCAGAAAATGAGTATACTTTACAACACTTTTATTTCTGCATACATTTATAAGGTCACTGATTCTTGATACTAGCTGCTTATCCTCATCACTTAGGCGAGAAAAATATTCTGTTTCAGCAGGCATTAGAGAAACACACCATTATTTTCAAGTTCTCCAACGAGATCCTCTCCCACAAAACCCACATTATATGGTGTAATAATGAATGTGTTGTTTGCAACAGGCTTGATATTTCCGCCGTTTGCATAAGCAACACCACCAAGAAAATCTATAATTCTTCTTGTAATATCAGGAGTTGTTGATTCAAGGTTAAGAACAACAGTCTTCTTTGAATTCAGGTGATCAGCAATCTGCTTTGTATCCTGAAATACTTCAGGTTTTACAAGGATAACCTGAAGCTGAGCGGTAGCATGAATATTGACTACCCTGTTTCTCTTTACAGCCTCGTCCTGATCAAATTCCTTTGAATCCTGTTCAAATCCAACGTTATTACCCTCATCGTCATCATCATTGCTCTCAATACCAAAAACTTCCTTTAAGTTATCAAGTAATCCCATATTTTATCTTCCTCTCTATATATTCTCTGTTATTAGATGTTATAATTTCTAGCACCGAAAAGTGCAGTTCCTATTCTGACAATGTTGGAACCATATTTAATGCCAAGGACATAATCAGATGACATACCCATTGAAAGAATACTCATTTCAGTATTTTCAATGTTTCTGCCCTTGTAGTCATTAAACAGCTCCTGCATTTCACAGAAATACTTTTCCGGCTCAATTACAGGCGGGATAGTCATAAAACCTTTAAGCCTTATGTTTTTCAAATCTGCTATTCTGTAAACAAGCTCTTCAAGTTCACTTTTCATAATACCCGATTTGGATTCCTCACCGCCGATATTAACTTCGGCAAGAACATCCATGGTAATGTCATTCTTTAGTGCCTGCCTGTCAATCTCCTCTGCAAGCCTGATACTGTCTACAGACTGAATAAGACTGACACTTTTTATAATATACTTTATTTTGTTGGATTGCAAGTGTCCGATAAAATTTATTTCACAATTTCTATTATAAAAATCTTTTTTTTCAAGAAATTCCTGCACTTTGTTCTCACCCAGAAGTGTCAGACCTTTTGAAGCGGCATAGTTGACAACATTGTAATCAACAGTCTTTGTTACCGCCATTACACGTATATCGTCATCCTGCTTTCTGTATTTAGCCTTTGCTTCTTCAACGTTGTATTCAATTTTCTTTATATTCTCATCTATATATGAGTAATTTTCATTCAAAGACTGATTCATCATCTATCCCTGCCTGTCCGTCTGTACCTGTGCTTTCCGTTTCGGTTGTTTCCGAAATCTCCGTCTGTGATACCGCTTCTGAAGTGTTTGTTGTATCTTCGGTATCCCCACCGGAAGAAACAGTTTCGGATTCAGTTTCCATTTCTGCAGCCGCAATAAGCTCGTTAATGTTTGCTCCGTCAACAATTATATCATCATACATACTTACAAAACCATTATCGGTTGTTATTCTTGAAAGAATATACTTGTCATTTTCATAAACAACATCAACTTTTCTGAATGCAACCCTCTGACCGAGAAGTATGTAAACACCCTTTTCGTTTGCTGAATTAAATCTGATTGCGTCTCTTGGAACCTTTATTCCTTCATAGTCATTAAGAACAAGTTCTGCTTTTTCAACACGGTGCTGAACAAAGTCATATGTCAGCTTATCACATGAAATTATGATAACATTTTCAGTACCGTCCTCGGTGGGTTTAATTGATTCCACAACAGCTTCTATTGTATCCGGTGTTGAAGAAAATCTTATATTCACCTTTGAACCCGGCTGAATATTTGTATAGGAACTGCTGACAACTCCGATCATTTTCCACTTGTACCCACTGATGACTTTTCCAACTTTGGTTGAACTGCCATGCACAATTGACTTGTTATCATCATCAACAACAGCTTTAATAGTATCAACAGAAATACTATCAATATTTTCAAGTGAAAGCTTGTCCTCAAAGCCATCTGTATAACTTACAAAATATCCTGCATCCTCAACGGTAATTGTATCCTTTGGCTGACACTGCTTGCTTTCAAGAGATGATATTTCATTTTCAAGCACACCAATTCTGTTGTTATAACTGCTTTCCTCTTTAAGAATAATTTTATAAATATTCATAAGTGAAAGAAAGTCGTTTCTTTCTTCAAGCAATTCAGAATAATTTTCCTTTGTACTCAGTGAAGTCATCTGCTGATATTTTTCCGCAATTAGCGATGAAATAAACTCCTGCTGTGCAGCCTCAGTTGTTCCTGGACTCTGGGCATTTTCAAGGAGGTCAATTTCATCATTCAGCTTTTTTATTTTCTGATTGATATAAATTGATTCTTCGCTGTCATACACATAAGCTACTACTGAGTTTTTAGCTATTCTGCTTCCGTCAGGATTAGGATAACTTAGAACACCTGACCCGTTATATGTAATAACCTTTTCATCACGTATGCATATACCCTTGAAAGGAATTACCTCAGCAGAAGAATACGTAACGGCAGTTTCGGTTTTATAGTCATCTTCAAACATCAATGAAACCTGGCTGAAAACCGTTATCATTATAAAGACAGAAAGAAAAAATACCAGTATTTTAACTGTTACAGTATTCATGACAATTCATCAGCCGTTGCTTTCAGAATCAAGAACGGATATTGGTTTTGTCGGTATTATTGTAGAAATAGCATGCTTAAAAACAAGCTGTTGCTTTCCTTCACATTCAAGAATTACGGTATAGCTGTCAAACCCCTTAACAATTCCCTTGAACTGAAATCCATTCGTTAGAAATATTGTCAGAGAAATCTTATCTTTTCTTGCCTGATTTAAAAAGACATCCTGAAGATTAATATTTTTGTTCATATTATTAGTCCTTTCCGTTTAAATTATTGAAAAAACTATTATTTTTATTATAACATATAATTTCAGATTTAGCTACTATTTTTTTGCACTCTGTATTAATTTCCTCATATTTATTAATTCTATCCAAAAAAATCCAGTTTATTCGTTTATCACGACGAAACCATGTGAGCTGGCGCTTGGCGTATCTTCTCGATTCCTGCTTGATTTTGTCTATACACTCTTCTAGAGGTGTAATTCCCTCAAAGAATGGAACAAGCTCCTTGTAGCCTATTGCCTGATGTGCAGTTTTCAAATGCTTGCTGTTATATACCTCTCTTGTTTCTTCAAGCATACCGTTCTTCATCATTATATCAACTCGCATGTTTATACGGTCATAAAGCTTTTGTCTGTCCTCAAAGCTTAACCCTATCATACATGCATTGTAAGGAGATTCTTCTATTCTGCTTAAAACCTTGTTTTCACTGAATTTTATTCCGCTTACTTCATAGACTTCTATTGCCCTGATAATCCTTGTAATGTTATTTGGGTGAAGTGTTTCAGCTGTTTGAGGATCTAACTTACGGAGTTTTTCAAGCATAGCTTCATTACCAATGCACTTGCTTTCCTCTATAAGCTTCTGCCTTACAGTATCATCGGTGATAACATTATCAAAGCTTATATTATCAATAAGTGAAGAAATATAAAGACCTGTTCCACCAACAATAATCGGCAGCTTGTTTCTTGAACTTATCTCACTTATCTTTTCTCTTGCAAGCTTTACATAGTCAGCAACACTGAAAGAATCCTCCTGATTTATGACACTGATAAGATGATGTGGAATCCCGCACATTTCTTCAACAGTCGGCTTTGCAGTCGTAATATCCAGACCTTTGTATATCTGCATGGAATCGGCTGAAATAACCTCGCCGTCATACTGCTTTGCAAGCTGTATTCCAAGACTTGTCTTGCCCGATGCTGTAGGTCCGGCAACAACTATAACAGGCTGTTTCTTCTGATTATCCATACTTGCTCCCAACTATTGAATTCTTTTGAACTGCTTTTCAAGCTCCCGCTTTGTAAGCCTGAACATAACAGGTCTGCCATGCGGACAATATCTTATTTTTTCATCTGCAATAACTTCCTTTACAAGCCCTTCAAGCTCATAAAGACTGTTATTGTCATTTGCCTTTATTGCAGATTTGCAGGCAATTGTGTGATACATGTCTTCAAGTATTTCAGGCATAGGATTGTTTTTATTCTCACTTAAATTCTTTGCAATTTCAATGAATATATCCTCTGCTGCAAATCCATCCAGTACGGACGGAATACCGCTTACTGTTACAAAAGGCTGTTCTTCTGTATTAAATACAAATCCAAGTTCTGTAAGCATATCAATGCTGTCACTCACAGCGTTATATTCTTCACAAGAAAGGAGAATTTCAACAGGGCTTAAAAGCATCTGTGCAGAAAGCTTACTGTTTCCTGATTTGAGCTTTTCAAAAAGAATACGTTCATGTGCAGCATGCTTGTCTATGAAAATAACATCATTTCCGTACTCAGCAATTAGATAATTTTTGAAAGCCTCGCCTATCATTTTAAGAGGAATCTGTTGGACAGGTTCTTCCACTACAGGCTGGATTTCAGGCTTCTTCTCAAATGCATTATTATTTATATATTTGAAACTACTCTGAACATTCTCAACAGGCTTTAATATCTCAATCGGTATTTCTTCCGGTACAGTTTTCTGCGGTTCTTTATACTCCTGTTCTGTCATCTGTTCTGTCTGTTTCACCGGTGCAGTATATGCCTTTTGAGTAACAACAGGAGTTTGAGTTCTTACAGCTTCAGTTACCGTTTCAACTGTATTTGTTACAGCAGGCTGGATAGTCATCTGCTTATATTCAGGTATTTCTTCGGGGATAGGAGCATTGTAGTTTATCTTAGGTTTTGCAGGCTGTGAAAATTCTATTTCACATGGCTTTGTATCTGCCATAAGTGCATTTTTAACTGCAAAGAATACGCTGTCAAAAATCATCTTTTCATTAGTAAAACGGACTTCTATTTTTGCAGGATGAACATTGACATCAACGATATTAGGTGCAATTTCAAGATTGAGCACACAGGCAGGAAATTTCCCTACCATAATAGAATTCTTGTAAGCTTCTTCAAGTGCAACGGTGCAGGTTATTGATTTTACAAATCTGCCATTTACAAAATAGTGCTGAAATGCTCTGTTAGGTCTGCCGAAAATAGGTTTAACAGTAAAACCTGTTACCTTTATTCCGTTAAGTTCATAATTAACAGGAATAAGTGAAGCTGCAAACTGCTTTCCGAACACAGAATATACTGCTGAATAGAGATTACCGTCACCAGGTGTAAAAAGCTCCTGCTTGTTATCCCTAATAAATTTGATTGATATTTCAGGATGTGAAAGTGCAATCCTGCTTATCATTGATGAAATGGCGTTTCCTTCTGTAACATCTTTTTTGAGAAATTTAAGCCTTGCAGGTACATTATAAAATATATCTCTGATAATTATTGTCGTTCCATCGGGACAACCTGATTTTTCAAGACTTTTTTCTTCCGTTCCCTCAATTAAATAATGCGTTCCGTACTGCTCATTCTTTGATTTTGTAAGCATTTCAACTTTTGAAACTGCAGAAATTGAAGCAAGAGCCTCTCCTCTGAACCCAAGAGTAAGGATTTTGTTAAGATCATCTTTGTCAGCAATCTTGCTTGTGGCATGACGAAGAAAGGCTGTTGGAACATCCTCTTCGGACATTCCGCAGCCATTATCTGTAACACGCATGAACGTTACTCCGCCATGTTTTATTTCCACTGTGACAGACTTTGCCCCGCTGTCAATTGAATTTTCCACAAGCTCCTTGATTATCGAGCATGGTCTTTCAATTACCTCGCCGGCAGCAATAAGCTCCGCAACTTCTTTTGAAAGCAGTTTTACCTTTGCCAACAAATTCACAACCTTTACAGCATTTCAACAAGTTCTTTTAGAAAATACTTTGAATCTTCGTCAGTAAGCTCATCAACATTAGTCTTTCTGAGCTTTTCAATAATTCTGTCATAGTCCATACTCTTGAATGATATCTGTTCATCATTGCTTTCTGTATGGACATTATTCTGCTTATCCTTTTCCATCTCTGCAAGAATCTGCTTTGCTCTGTTAAGAACCTTTGAAGGAAGTCCTGCAAGCTTTGCAACTTCAATACCGTAGCTGTCGTCAATTCCGCCCTCAACAATTTTTCTCAAGAACTTTATGTCGTCGCCACGTTTTTTTACAGCAACGCTGAAATTCTTCACTCCATGCATTGTATCAGCAAGCTTTATAAGTTCATGGTAATGAGTAGCAAAAAGTGTTTTACATCCAAGTGAACGACCACCGCAGATATATTCTGCAACAGCTGTAGCAATGCTTATTCCATCAAATGTTGATGTTCCTCTTCCCACTTCATCGAGAATAACAAGGCTTTGTTTTGTTGCATTTTTGAGTATATCAGCAACTTCGCTCATTTCAACCATGAATGTGGACTGACCTGCGGTAAGGTCGTCGGATGCACCTACTCTCGTGAAAATCTTATCCACAATTGAGATTTTAGCATACTGTGCAGGAACAAAACAACCTATCTGTGCCATAAGCGTAATAAGTGCAACCTGACGCATATATGTTGATTTACCGGACATATTAGGCCCTGTGATAATTGCCATTCTGTTATTGTTAAGATCAAGATATGTATTGTTAGGAACATACATCTCATCTGTAAGCATTAGTTCAACAACTGGATGTCTGCCGTCCTTGATTTCGATAATCCCGTCTATTGCTATATCAGGCTTTGTATACATATTCTTCATTGAAACAGAGGCAAAAGAACACAACACATCAAGCTGTGCAACAGCAGAAGCTGTATTTTGTACTTTTATAAGCTGAGTAGCAATAAAGTCACGAACTTCAGCGAAAATATCAGCTTCAAGAGAAAGAATTTTTTCGTTAGCACCGAGAATTTCATACTCTGTCTTTTTCAGTTCATCTGTAATGAATCTCTCACAGTTTGCAAGTGTCTGCTTTCTGATATACGTTTCAGGAACAAGATCGTAGTATGATTTTGTTACTTCAATATAATAGCCGAAAACTCTGTTGTATCCAAGCTTGAGATTCTTTATGCCCGTCTTTTCGCGCTCTCTCTGCTCAATTTCAGCAATGACATTCTTTCCTCCGCCGACAATTCCACGAAGCCTGTCAAGCTCCTCATTGAAGCCATCCTTGATAACTCCACCGTCCTTTACAGTAACAGGCGGATCATCATTGATTGCATTTTCAATTAGGTTTGAAACTTCTTCAAGTGTATCTATATCATTGTTAAGTTCACATAAAAGCTTAACTGAAAAGTTTCCGAGAAGATTTTTTATATCAGGCAACTGTAATGCTGTAACAGATAAAGATTTCAGATCTCTTGGAGTTGCCGACTTATACATAACCCTTGTCATAAGCCTTTCAAGGTCATATACTTTTGAAAGACATTCCGCAAGCTCCTGCTGCAAAACTGATTTTGTGCAAAGCTGTTCTACTGCGTCAAGTCGGTTTATAATTACAGCAAGCTTTACAAGGGGCTGTTCAATATATGCTTTAAGAAGTCTTTTTCCCATTGATGTTTTTGTGCGGTCAAGCACCCAGAGCAGACTTCCCTTTTTTTCTTTATTACGCATGGTTTCACAAAGCTCAAGATTTCTTCTTGCTGTTAGGTCAAGCTCCATGAAGCAGTTGTCGTTATGCTTGTTTATTGCTGTGAATCTTCCTATAAGAGCCTTCTGAGTATCGGAAATATAGTGAAAAAGTCCGCAGACACAAGCTGTTTCTGTTCCTTCCTCATCAAGTCCCAGTTCTGCAAGGTCGTCAGCAGAAAATTGCTTTAATACAACCCCAGCTTTTTCTGAAACATCAAAGCATTCATCATCAAGCATCTGAACAGAAATATTCATCCTGTTCTTTATAAACGAGGTAACAGATTTATATTCAAGAAAATCCTGATTGAAAAGCAGTTCAACAGGATTATACATGGAAAGTTCGTTGATTAGGTCAGTTTCTGCATTTTTACCTGACTTTGTGCTGAGATTTACTTCACCTGTAGAAATATCTGCAAAGCAAACAGAGCAGATCTCCTTTTTTACGAAAACTGCTCCGATAAAGTTGTTTTTTGAATCATCAAGCAGGTTGCTTTCAGTCAGTGTTCCGGGAGTTACAATTCTTATAACGTCCCTTTCAACAATGCCCTTTGCTTCCTTTGGGTCTTCAAGCTGTTCACAGATTGCAACCTTGAAGCCATTTTCAATCAGCCTCTTGATATATATTTCTGCACTGTGATAAGGGACTCCGCACATAGGAGCCCTCTCATCAAGTCCGCAATCTCTTCCCGTAAGAGTAAGTTCAAGAGTTTTTGAGACAATAATAGCATCCTCAAAAAACATCTCATAAAAGTCTCCAAGCCTGAAAAACAGTATATGATCCTTATACTTATCCTTTACACCAAAATACTGTTTCATCATCGGAGAAAGATTAGAAAAATCTATCTGCATTTTATCAACCGCAGCCTCCGCAGGTTGAGCAGCTGCCTGAGCAAGAATGGCTTGTTTCTGTAGGGCAAGTTTCAGGATCCTCACCGTTTGCAGAAAGAGTAATAACCATGTTGATCTGTGAAAGCATATCATCCATAGCTGTCTTTGCTTCATTAAACAAAGTCATATTTGAGTTTGCCATAATATTGCCGTAAAGTGACTTGATTTCTGTATCAAGTTCTGAAAGCTTTTCCTTGTCCTTATCAGGCTTTGACATTTCAGTATTAAGCTGTATTCTCTTCATATTGAATTCGCTGATAAGTTTCTGAAGTTCTTCATCAGAATCATTTGCTTCCTTTGCCTTGTAGTAAGCAGCATATCTTTCATCCTGCTGAATAAGTTTTCCAAGTTCTCTTGCCTTTTCAATAACGTTCATTGAATTTATCTCCTTTTTACTTTAAAATGACTAATTTATAATTTCTCCATGGACAGCCCAGTTCATTGTTTTTGTTACAAGAACCGATTTACGCTGACCGATAAAGCTTTTGTCAGCCTTTGCTTCAACAATGATATACTCATCACTTTTGCCAGTAATATACCCCTCTGTCTTGCTTTCAGAATCAAACAAAACTTCAAGTGTTTTGCCGTTAAATCTTTTATAAGCCTTAACAGCAATTTCTCTCTGCGTTTCAAGAAGCTCTCTCATTCTTTTGCTTTTCTCCTCATAAGGAGTTTTGTCATCAATTTCAGCAGCTTTTGTACCACTTCGCTTGCTGTATATAAACGAATAAATGTTGTCATACTTAACTCTTTTTATTATGTCCTTTGTCTTGAGAAAATCCTCATAAGTTTCATTCGGAAAACCAACAATTATATCAGTAGAAAATGAGAAATCTGAAATCCTGATTCTTGCGTAATCAATAATTTTCATATACTTTTCTGCAGTATATTTTCTGTTCATCATTTCAAGAATTCTGTCACTTCCTGACTGAATAGGAAGATGAAGATGCTTACACACTTTGTCGCAGTCTGCAATTGCATCAATTAGCTCCTTTGTTGCATCCTTAGGATGTGATGACATAAACCTTATTTTAAAATCACCGTCTATATCATTTATCTTTCTTAACAGCTTAGGGAAATCAATATCTTCATCAAGTCCCCTGCCATATGAGTTTACATTCTGACCGAGAAGCATAATTTCTTTATAACCTTCATCTGCAAGGATCTTAACCTCATTAATGATTGCGTCAAACTTTCTGCTGCGTTCACGTCCCCTGACATAAGGAACAATGCAATATGAGCAGAAGTTGTTGCAGCCATACATAATCGGCA
The DNA here is from genome assembly GCA_023396225.1 of Bacillota bacterium. Lineage (GTDB taxonomy): Bacteria > Bacillota > Clostridia > Oscillospirales > Ruminococcaceae > JAEZYS01. The sequence continues at coordinate 171,883 of JAEWWT010000010.1, read as the reverse complement.
CACCAGCTTTTAAAGTGCCATTTCTGACAGTTTTGAACTCCTCATTTATAGAAGTATTTGTCTCGCTGATATCGCAGGATACCTTTCTTTCTGTCAGAACATTATAGAGAAGTCTTGGAAGTTCTTCAACGGCAAATGTTCCGAAAATCAAGTCTACCTGCTTATAGGTTTTCAGAATTTTCTCGACAATATGCGGCTGCTGAACCATACATCCGCAAATTCCGATTACAAGTTCGGGATTATGCTCTTTAAGATGCTTGAGTTCTCCAAGAATGCCAAATACTTTAAGTTCAGCGCTTTCTCTTACAGCGCAGGTATTATAGATAATAATATCTGCCACAGAAATATCATTAGTAACGCCATAACCCATATCAACAAGTATGCCTGTTACTTTCTCACCGTCAATGACGTTCTGGGCACATCCGAAGCTATGAAGATAACAAAGCGGCGGGCTTTCATGCTGACTATTAATGTCGGTGACTTTCTTCATGTAATCTTTGTATGTAAACAAGTATAATCCTCCGAAAACATTTTTACAAACATAATTATACCACAATGTTTATAAAATTACAAACATCTCTACATCTTGCTTTCTGTGTCAATGGTTTCCTCTTCATTATTAATAGTAAAACCAACTACATTTTTATAGAACTCAGCAGGGTTGAGAACAATTTTGTTTTTTATAAGCTCTGCTTGATCCCTGTCAGGAGCATAAAGAGTTATTCTCATAAGGTCATATGAAGCATCCCTGATAACACATGTAACTTCAAATCCGTTCTCTGTTTCCTTAATTTCAGATTCAACTTCACTTTCTCTTTTTATCTTTGCAAAATATGATAAAGCAGCAGTAAGAAGTCTTTTTCTGAAATAATGCGGAATGTACTGCTTGAAATAATCAGAACCCATATGTCCCTTTTCTTCAAGGACAAGAACATCCTCACCGTTTACATTCTTTCTTGAAACAGCGCCAGTTTTCAATAAATCAGAAAGAGCCTCAGCATAAAAGAAATAGTTTACAACCTCGCTGTCCAATGCAATTTCAAGCAATTGTGCTTCTGTTACTTCTCGGTTCAGCCTATCAAGTATAAAGCAAAGCAGAACCTTTACAGAATGAGCTGAACTAAGTTCAACATCTGTAAGATTAATTATATTTCTTTTTGACATAAGACAAATTCCTTTCATATTTTTAAAAGCAAGCGGACAGCAAGGCACATGGCCGGCCGTCCGAAAATTTAAGAATAAAATTTATTAAAAGTTAGGATAATTGAGCATATGAGAAAGAATAGCAATATTTGCAGCAGCTTCAACGCATGGAACAGCTCTCGGAACAACGCAAGGATCATGCCTTCCCTTGATTGTGATTACTTCGTTCTTGAGCAAGCTGTAATCAACGGTTTCCTGTTCCTGAGCAATTGATGGAGTAGGCTTGAATGCTACCCTGAATACTATTGGCATACCAGATGATATACCACCGAGAATTCCTCCGTGATTATTTGTCTTTGTTTTGACATGACCATGATCATCAACATAAAAATCATCGTTATTCTGGCTTCCAAGCATATTGGCTGTTTCAAAACCTGCACCAAATTCAATACCTTTAACAGCAGGAATACCAAAAACAAGTTGTGATATGCTGTTTTCAATTCCTTCAAACATTGGTGAACCAATACCCGCCGGTACATTTGTAATTGCACATTCAATTATACCGCCGACACTGTCAAGGCTTTCTCTTGCTCTGCTGATGTCCTCAACCATTGCGTCGCCCTTTTTATCGTTAAGCACAGGGAATCTCTTGTGCCTTAAAGCAATAATCTCATCTCTTGTAATATCGCAAGGATTGAATCTTGAATCCTTGACATTATGAATCTGAGTTATATGCGCCCCTGTATAAATGCCCCTGCGCTCTAAAATCTGTCCGCAGATGGCTCCTGCAAATACAAGAGGTGCAGTAAGTCTGCCGGAAAAATGTCCTCCACCCCTTACATCATTGAAACCTTTGTATCTTAAAGCTCCTGTGTAATCAGCATGTCCCGGTCTTGCAAGCTTTGAAATGTTACCATAATCCTGAGAATGAGTATCGGTATTTTGAATAAATGCAGCAAGCGGGGTGCCTGTAGTTCTGTTATTCAGGACTCCTGACATGATACTTGGCATATCATTTTCACGTCTGGGAGTAGAAGTATTGTCCTGTTTAGGCGCACGTCTTGCCATAAATTCTCTTAGTTCATCAAGATTAATTGTTTCTCCCGCAGGAAGATTATCAAGCACAACACCTATTGCAGGGCCATGTGACTCACCAAAAATTGATACTGTAAGGTTATGGTTCCAAAATGAAGACATTATTTTATCAATCCTTTCAGGAGATTTCAAGCTTATTTTTGTCGACTTAGTTTGTTAATATATAATCAAATTATACATATCTTATAATTACTCGCTAATAATTTTTGCACTTCCGCCAAGTTTACAAAATTCCTCAAAGAATGACGGATAGCTTTTATTTACAGCTTCAGCGCCTTTAATGATAACAGGTTCAGTTGAAACAGTTGAGGCAATTGCCGCAGCCATAACAATTCTATGGTCGTTACAGCCATCAACTATACCCCCCGTAAATTCCTTTACAGGTGAAATTTCAAGGCTGTCATCCAAAGCTTTTACCTTTCCGCCGATTGCATTGAGTGCGTCAGCAGTTGCAGTAAGTCTGTTGCTTTCTTTTATTTTAAGCCTTTTTGCATTGATAAGTCTACATTTACCTGAAGTAAATGATCCAAGAACTGCAAGTATAGGAACAAGATCCGGAATATCCGAAACATCAACGGTAAATGGTTCCATTACAGACTTCATCATATCATTATAACCTATATCATGTAAAATTTCAAGAATCTTTTTATCTCCTTGAGTAGTATTTTTGTTAAGATTGTGTATGCTTACTTCTGAACCAAGCGCATTTGCAACAAAGAAAAATGCCGCCTGAGAATAGTCTCCTTCAACTGACTGGTTTGACGCTGAGTATTTTTGTCCGCCATCAATATAGTAAACAACACATTCACCTTCTGTAGATTCCTTTATCTCAATGCCAAAACACTTCAATGCTGAAATAGTCATGTCAACATAAGGCTTTGATTCAAGTTTTGATGTTACCCTTATAACAGAATTTTCACTGCACAAAGGCAATGCATACATCAAGCCAGAAATAAACTGAGATGATATGTTTCCCTCAATTTCGTACTCCCCGCCTTTGAGTTTGCCTGAAATTCCAAAAGGCATATCATTGTTATAGTCAAAAGTTATACCATGGTTTGATAATTCCCTTACAAATGGGGTAATAGGTCTTGTCGGAAGTTTTCCTCTTCCGTCAAATTCTGTACTACAGCCAAGCACAGCCGCAACAGGAATAATAAAACGTAATGTAGAGCCGCTTTCACTGCAGTCTATACAGGCATTCTTTGCAGGTTTTTCACCAATGCCCTTTATTGTATATGTTGAACCGTCTTCTATAATCTTTGCGCCAAGCTGTACCATTGCATCTACAGTAGCTTCAATGTCAACAGACGAAGTTACATTTTTGATTTCAGAAACACCATCCGCAAGCGCTGCGGCAATAATCATACGATGTGAAAAGCTCTTTGATGACGGAGCATTAAGTCTTCCCATAAGCTTTGACGGTATAATTTTTATATTCATTAACAACCTCCGAAGTTCAGCTTAAAAACAGCATAAACTTTTCAACAGACATTTTAATAATTTTTGACTCTCCAACATCAGTACAGATAACAATGTTAATATTTCCACCTTCACGCTTCTTATCATTGAGACACGCATCTGCAAGCTCTGATAATGCAGGCTTGGTTTCAAGGTCAAGCTTATATTTTTCAAGGCATGAAACAAGCTTTTTATATGTTCCGTCATAGCAAAGGCCATCTTTTTCTGCAATCTGAGTAATAAGCTTCATGCCTTGAGCGACAGCCTTTCCATGCGATACACCTGTATAATTATAGTATTTTTCAATTGAATGCCCAAGAGTATGACCAAAGTTAAGGAGCATACGCTCGCCTCTGTCAAATTCATCTGCTTCAACAATATCTCTTTTTATTGAAACACAACTATAAATGATATCATCCATTATGGTAAATACACCGTCAAGGGAATGCTTATCAAGAAGTTCAAACAGCTCAGCTGACTTTATCATACCATACTTGATAACCTCGCCCATGCCATCAATAAGAATATCCTCACTGAGTGTTTTAAGCGCATCAGTATCACAAAGAACAATTTTTGGCTGCTTGAAAGCACCGACAAGATTTTTTCCGCATGGGAGGTCAATAGCAGTTTTGCCGCCAACGGAAGAATCCACCTGTGCAAGCAATGTTGTCGGAACTTGTATGAAATCAAGTCCACGCAGATAAGTAGCTGCCGCATATCCTGAAAGATCGCCGACAACTCCTCCGCCGAGTGCAATAATACAATCGGAACGAGTTATATTATTTACTGCAAGAAAGTCATATGCATCATTCAGGACAGCAGAACATTTTGAAGCTTCACCATGCGGGAATACAAATTTGCATACTCTCAGACCTGCATCTGTTAGAGATTTTATGATTGTTTCCGAGTAAAGAGCATCAACAATATCATCAGTAATAACAGCAAAGCTTTCTGCTGATGTCACTTCTGTGATATATCCTGCACAATTTTTAAGCAAATCTCTGCCTATAATAATATCATATTTTTCTGATGCCTTGACAGTTATCTTTTTCATTTGAACCTCTTTTATCTAATACTAACCGATTCTTCTTCCAAGGAAAGCAGAAATATCCTTGATTTTCTTCATTACATCCTTGAATGCTTCAGGTGTAAGCTGCTGTCCTCCGTCAGAAAGAGCAGACTTAGGATCAACATGGACTTCAATTTCAAGTGCATCTGCACCTGCAACGATTGAAGCAAGAGATAATGGCTCAATAAGATATGTTATTCCTGTTGCATGGCTTGGGTCAACAACAACTGGGAGATGTGACTTATTTTTAAGAAGAGGAACAGCAGAAATATCAAGAGTATTTCTTGTCATTGTTTCAAAAGTTCTTATACCTCTTTCGCAAAGGATAACGTTACGATTTCCGCCTGCCATAATGTATTCCGCTGACATTAGAAGCTCTTCAATAGTATTTGCAAGACCTCTCTTTAAAAGAATTGGCTTTTCTGTTTTACCAAGTGATTTAAGAAGTTCAAAATTCTGCATATTTCTTGCGCCTACCTGAATAACGTCAATATCATTGAACAAATCAAGATCAGCATAACTCATTATTTCAGTTACAATCGGAAGACCTGTGATTTCCCTTGCCTTTATAAGAAGCTTGATTCCCTCTTCCCTAAGTCCCTGGAATGCATATGGAGAAGTTCTTGGTTTGAAAGCACCGCCTCTGAGCATTGTTGCTCCTGCTTCCTTGCAGGCAATGGCGGTCGAAATAATTTGTTCTTCACTTTCAACAGAGCATGGTCCTGCCATTATCTGCAAAGAACCATCGCCTATTTTCAGACCGCCTGCTTCAACAATTGTATCATCCGGATGAAACTTACGGTTAGCATTTTTATATGGCTCCTGAACACGCTTGATATTTTCAACGCAGTCCTGTGCCATGATATTTTCAATATCAATAACAGATGTATCTCCAACAAGTCCGATGATATTCTGGGTTGCACCCTCGATATGGTTTGCAATGACACCCTTTGCGGCAATAAGTTCTTCAAGTCTTGCAACAGACTCTTTGGACACATTTTTCTTAAGAATAATAATCATTTACGGAAACCTCCTATTTTTTATGAGCCAGAAAGAATATATTTAAATTATTTTTTCGATTTAATAAATTAACACAACAGCTATTTCGTAATAATATGACAATCTGGAATATTGCTCTGTAATTCTTCAAGCTGATTATATTCATCTGTTACCTTATATTCAACTCCTGCAATCCACAGCTTTTTAAGATTATGTAGTGTACTTACAGGAGAAATATCCTCTATCGGATTGTTTGAAAGTTTAAGCCATTGAAGTGAAGATATATCACCAATTATTGTAATATCAGAGATATTGTTATTATCAACATAAAGCTCGGAAATAACAGTCATTTTCCACAATGGCGAAATATCAGATATTTTATTATTCTGCAAATGAAGTATAGTTAATCCTTTCATGTCCTCAATACCTTTGATATCTGTGATTTCATTGTCATTGAGCCTTAGCATATCAATTGAATTCAATTCTGACAAAGCAGATACATCCTTGATTTTATTAAACGACAAATCAAGATTTTTGAGATTTTTAAGCCCTGCAAGAGGTGAAATGTCAGAAATATTATTTGAACGCAGATAAAGCACTTCAAGGTTAAGAAGTCCTGAAAGCGGGGTAAGATCACTGATGTTGTTCTTAAAAAGGGACAAAGTTTTCAGTCCTGTGATGCCTGTAATCGGCGAAAGATCTGTTATGTTATTCTGATACATATGAAGCTCTGTAAGGTTTACCATGTATTTGAGATCCTTAATATCATCATCTGTAAGATCCTTATTATTGATTGTCAATGTTGTCAGAGAGGTACTGTATTCAACACCCTTGATAGTTATCGTTTCAGGAAGATTTTCCATTGCCTTATCCTTAGCTTCAACAGCAACACTTACAGCAGGATTATTCTTTCCGTTTATGTAGTCAGCCTTGGATTTCGGTACAAGTGAAGGTTCAGTCTGGGCCTTGTAGGATTCAAGCTCACTTTCAAGCGCAGATACCTGTGATTCAAGCTCTTCCCTGCTTGCTGTAACAGAAGTTTCAGATTCTTCATTCTCATTGTCATCTTTCCCAATACCAAATTTCTCAAGCAAAGAACATCCTGACAGCATAAACATTAAAATGGCACACATAAATAAGCATATAAACTTTTTAATCATAATAACCAATTCCTTTCTGCTATTTATTCTGTTCTTGAACCTGAACTGAGTTCAGCTAAGCAAAATTTCTGCTCTTGTATTTGCAGAAAGGAATAAATAGCTGCGTGAAAAGTATTTATCACGCTAAACCTCCATGAAAAAATAAAAAGCCTGTGACATTAATTTAATGCCGCAGACAGAAAAGCGTTATTAAGCAAATTCTAATATGCATTTACTGTATTTGGCAAAATATTTTTGGAGCATAACCAATTAAACGCTAGTTCAAAATAAAAGCTAACGCTGCCAAAAAATATAAAGTAAAATGCATTTAAAACAGTCATTTTATTATATCTCCTGTTGAAATTATATTAATTATAGTTCTTTTTGCCTTTACTGTCAATAGTTTTCATCTAATTTTGTCGATAACGATATATTATTTGAGCAGAATAATTCTTAATAATATGAAAGGAATGATAAAAACTATGGCAGAGTACAATAATGATAATCCCAGAGGACATTTTCTAGGACTTGATGATATGATACAGCAGGATATTTCAAGCTATGAATATTTTAACTCCCTGCCACAGAGTATAAGAAGAAGACTTGAAAGTAAAGATATATCTTCTTTCAGTGATATGCAAAAGTATGCTGCTGAAGAAATTAAAAACAATACTGGAATTTAAGCATATAATTATATCATATAGTACTGATTTCAATTAAAGTAAAAATAAATAGCAAATATTGATTTTTATTGGAATCAGTTCAGCACATTTTTATTAACCGACAGGAAGTGTTTCGTATGAGTTGGTGTGCACAATCCCTTGCAGTATCCGTTTCTATTGCTGCAGCTGCAATAAGTGAGGGAAAAACCCCTGGACAGCTTGCGGTTTTGGCAGCAGCTTTTACTCAGCTTGGAGATACTCTTACAACCATAGCCATTTTCCAAAGTGAATGCGAAGGAAAAGGAGAAGCGGAAATCCTTGAATCAACGCTGCTGTAGGGTAACTGGTGAAAATCCTCTGATTCAAACGAGTCAGGGGATTTTTCTGCTTATAAAACCATTGAATTATTTACATTCATATGAAACCTTAAACCGAGATACTCTGCTGATCTTTTGCATAAAAGCATTCTCTGAAGGAATATTTCAAAATACTCCATAACTGAGGAGATTTCATTGTCAATCTTCAGATCAAGCATTATTGCCTTCTTGTCGTCAGAAAAATAAACCCTTGATTCCTCAACAGCATAGTTTACCCTGTCATGAATATCAAAAGTCAGAGGGTCATCATTTCTTACCCTGCTGCGGCGCACATCTGTTTTATCTGCAATAATCAGTGCAGCCGAAATTGCATTTATTGGCTGTGCAGTCAGCTCATCATGATTTCCGATTGCAGAAATAATCTTGCATATTTCTGCAGCAGGCATTTTAAGCATATCAAGCAGTCTGAAAGCCATTACTGCGCCGCTCTGTGCATGATCAATTCGGTTTATTACATTACCGATATCATGCATATATGCCGCAATTTTTCCTAGTTCAATTTCTCTTTCATCATAATTGAGTCCAGTAAGAATTATTTCAGTAATTTCTGCAACTTTTCCAACATGTGCAAAGGAATGTTCTGTAAAACCCTGTGCAGCTACTGCTGCATCCGCATTTTTAATATATGTGTGAATATCTTCGTTCTGTGTAATATATTTAAATGTTACTGTACTGCTCATTTATATAGCCATACCTTTCTGATTTATGTTGTCTGCTCCTTAGCATATTTTTTCAAAATACCCTAACAGTATACAATTATTATACAAATAAGTCAACCATATTGATACATTAAAAATGGTATATTATATCAAATTATATCCTTGAATAAAGTTTATTTTATGATATAATAATATTATTAGTCATAATGTAAAGGAAAATAAATATGAGCCGAAAAGATTTTACAAATGCACTTAAAGTATTACTCCAGATTGCTCCGCTGATAATGATTGCTATTATGGCAGTTCTTTACTTTATGTTATTTAGAAACGTTACAGTTCAGGATATTCTAAATTTTACTCCAGAAAATACTTTTATTGCAATTCTTGTGATTTTAGGAATGTATGCACTTAAATCACTTTCTTTCTTTTTTCCTATGCTGTTAATCATAGTTGCTTCAGGCAGTATATTCCCGCTGTGGATTGCTATACTTGTAAACATAGCAGGACTATCTATTCAAGTAACTATTCCATACTTTCTCGGACATTTTGCTGAAAGAGAGTTTGTAGAAAAACTTGTCAACAAACATAAAAGTGCAGAAAAGCTTAAACAATATAAGTCAGAAAATGAATTTTTTATATCTTTTATACTTAGAGTAATAAATATTACCCCTTGTGACCTTGTCAGTATGCTTCTTGGCTCAATGAATGTATCCTATAAAAAGTATATTCTCGGATCAATGGCTGGAATAATACCCGGTATGGTTTTTACAACTATTGTCGGATCATCTTTAGATGACCCGACATCCCCAAAGTTCATTATTTCATTATGCGGTGATGTTGCTATTTCTGCAATTTCCATTTTTATTTACTGGATTATAAGAAAAAGAAAACATAAAAAGCTAAGAAAAGTATAATTGTTTTACTTTTGTATAAAATAGCGTTATATTTACAGATATGACAACTGGTTGAATTTATATTTCAAACTATTACTGCAAAAGAAATGGAGATTTTTATGTGTAATTTCAGTATTGAACGTATTATAGGCAGAGAAATAATTGATTCAAGAGGTAACCCTACCATTGAGGCAGAGGTTCATCTTACAGATGGAAGCGTTGGATATGGCTGTGCTCCGAGCGGTGCAAGCACAGGCATTTTTGAGGCCCTTGAACTTCGTGATAAGGATGAGTCAAGGTATTTTGGAAACGGCGTAAAAAAGGCTGTTTACAATGTCAACACCACTCTAAACATGGCTCTTAAGGGCCTTGATCCATCCGATGTAAACAAAATTGACAATGCATTGATTAATGCAGACGGAACTGAAGATAAATCAGAAATCGGTGCCAATGCAATGCTTTCTGTTTCTCTTGCCAGTGCAAGAGCTGCCGCAACTGCTTTTGGTATGCCTCTTTACAGGTTTATTGGTGGCTCCAATGCTGTCCTGCTTCCTATGCCGATGATGAATATTCTCAATGGCGGCGCCCATGCTGCAAATAACCTTGATATTCAGGAATTTATGATTGTTCCTAAGAGTGCAGAAAGTTTCAGGCAAGGTTTAAGACAATGCGCAGAAGTATACCACAAACTTAAATCTATCTTAAAAGCTTCAAAATATGCCACAGGTGTTGGTGATGAGGGTGGCTTTGCTCCAGATTTAGCAAGTGAAGAAGAAGCAATCGACCTTATTCTTGAAGCTGTCAAAGCAGCAGGGTACAAGCCAAAAGATGACTTTGTAATTGCTATTGATGCCGCATCAAGCGAATGGAAGGCAGACAACGGATATTACCTGCCTAAAAAGAAGCTTGCCAAAACCACAGATGAACTTATTGCTTACTGGAAAGGACTATGTGAGAAATACCCTATCTTCTCAATTGAAGATCCCCTTGACGAAGAGGACTGGAGTGGCTGGCAGAAGATTACGTCAGAACTTGGCGGAAAGATTCAGCTTGTCGGCGACGATTTGTTTGTTACAAATCCTAAGAGGCTTTCCAAAGGCATTAATGAAGGCTGTGCAAATGCAATTCTGATTAAATTAAATCAGATAGGAACCCTCAGCGAAACTCTCCAAGCTATTAGAATTGCACATGAGAATGGATACAAAACAATTATTTCGCACAGAAGCGGTGAAACTGAAGACACATTTATCTCCGATCTTGCTGTTGCCATAAATGCAGGTCAGATTAAAACAGGCGCTCCTTGCAGAAGTGAGAGAACTGCAAAGTATAACAGACTTCTTAGAATTGAAGACGAACTTTATGGAACACTTGATTAATACTAATATTAAAGCGGACAGCCTGATGACTGTCCGCTTTATATTATCTGAATGAAACAGCTGCCCAGCCGTCTTTTTCTTTCATTTCAATAAGTGTATAACCGTTATTTTTCATTGCATCAAGAACATCGTTGCATCTCTCGCAGATAATTCCCGAAAGAATAAGAACTCCGTCCTTCTTTATAAACTTTTTGAACAATGGACTCATTGCAATAAGGACATCTGCAACTATGTTGGCAGCGAGAATGTCATAACCTCCACCAATTTTATCACATAAAGCCATATCTGAAATTACGTTTCCGCAGTAAGCTGTGTATTTATCCTCAGGAATATGATTCTTCCCTGCATTTTCATTTGCAATCTTTACACTGTTCTGGTCAATATCAACAGCAACAGCACTGTCTGCACCAAGAAGTATTCCCGCAATTGAAAGAATACCGCTTCCGCATCCGAGGTCAAGCATCTTATCGCCTAATGTTATATTCTTTTCAATAAGTTCAAGGCAAAGCTGCGTAGTATTGTGCTGACCTGTTCCAAAGCTTGATGCAGGGTCTATTTCGAGAATTCTGCGGCTTTCATGCCCGTCATATTTCTCCCATGATGGCTTGATAACAAGCTTTTCACCGACTTCAAGAGGTTTGAAATACTGCTTCCAGTTATTCGCCCAATCCTCTTCCCTGACATTAGAAAGCTCAACAGCAAGCCTTCCAAACTGGTTTTCATTATCTCTGCCTTTAAGAGCAACCATTTCAGACTTTATTGATGACAGCATATCAGCACCCTGTGAATTATTTGCAAGATAAACGGTAACACATGTTTCACAATCTTTTAAATTCATCAAGTCATCATCAATATAATCCCAATTGCCCGTCTTGTTATTAAAGAAATCTTCAAAATCCCTTGCATCCTTTATTACAAAACCAGTAACTCCGATACAAAGCAAACAACCGCAAACAGGTTCAATACCTTCTGTTGCTGTATAAATATTTACCTCAGTCCAGTCCATTTTCTCCTCCAAAATTGTATTATTAATATATTTTACCTTTTCCAGTTAATAATGCATCAAAGTCACATAAAAAGCAGCCGAAATCTAATCGGCTGCCTTATTTTTATGCTTGTTTTGCTGTAGATTTTGCATATGTAAATGCCGATTTTCCATGCTTTTTGATAATATACATTGCTTCGTCGGCAGATGCAATAAGTTGTTCAGGTGTACGTCCGTTTTCACGGAAGAACGCAATGCCGATACTGCAATGAATTGTAAGTGTCTTTCCATTTACTTCGGAAACAAACCCCTGTCCAAGAATATCAATAATTTCCTGAGCTATCTTTCCTATATCTCCAATAAGAGTAAGATTCTTAACGCAGGCAACAAATTCATCTCCGCCCATTCTTCCTGCAAAGCCCTTTTCAAAGCAGACTTCCTTGAGTGTATCCGCAACAAATTTTAGGACTTCATCACCGCAGGCATGAGTATACTGGTCATTAAAGAATTTGAAATCGTCAAGGTCAATAAACAGAAGAGCATCAAGAGTCTTTTTCTCAGCTGACTGCTCCATAGCAATTCCTAGATTTTTGATAAATGTCTCTCTGTTAAAAAGCTGTGTGAGATTATCATAACAAGCACGCTGAACAAGGTGCATTTCACTCTTCTTTTCACGGTCAATATCTGCTATGACTCCGACAATCTTAGTTGGAATTTCATTTCTGTCATAAAATTTGTTTGCCTTAACCTGAACCCAACTGAATTCACCGTAGATATTCTTTATTCTGTACTCGCCCTGCATGAAATTTGACGTCTGAATAATTCTTTCAAAATCATGATTAAAGCGATCCCTGTCATCTTTATGAACTCTTGCCTTATAGAAAAAGCTTTCTTCAAGAGTATCATTCTTTGGTCGGAAACTGAATTGCTTGTTGAAATTCTTTGAAATGAAAACATAATTGCGTTTGAAATTAATCTCAAAGACAATATTGTTTGTCATTTCAACAATTGTTCTATAACGCTGTTCATTCTCCATTACTTCATTAAACAGCGTATTCAAAGCATTTGAAATCGTTCCAAATTCATCTTTTGAATCAATCGACAGTTTGGCATTCATATCGCCCTTCTGCTTTTTGTTAAGAATCTGAATAATTGTATCAAAAGGTGCAGTAAATTTAAATACAAATACTATGACTAATACTGATACAACAAATCCAATAGCCAGACTTAATAATCTTATATCTGAAATGTCTTTGTTATATTCATTACTAAAGTTTTCCGTTCTTGTTAATCCTACAACTACCAGACCACAGTTATTTACATATGAATAATTTAAATATTTGCTTTCACGATTAAATTTGTATGTTATGTAATCACTATTTTCAACATTCTGACCGGCATTATCAAGAATAACTTTAATTTCGCCGGACAACGAACTCAATTCATTATAATCCTGATATTTTTTCAATGAATTATAAGGATGGAGAAGCACATTCCCTTCCTTATCAAGAATCATTAGACTTGTATATTTATCAATTTTTATATTAGTAAATAACTGCTGGATATTCAGAAGATTATACTGCTGATAAAGCAACCCTTCCTTTTGATTATCAAATGAATATATATTTTTTACAATTACAAAGTATGGGGTTACTACTCCATTAATGTCCTTTTGCATGAGACCTGTAATGCCATTATTCTTAAGAGCAATCTCGTCAAAATCCATGTAATCTTCCATAAGTTTACCAACTTCAAGTTCCTTATTAGAAGCAATTATTACACCACTGTTATTAATTACCTTAGTATTAATTACATATCCACTGGTATTCTTTGATAATTTCAGCATGTCACTAATTTCCTGAGAAGCCAAGACGTTTTCTTCATTATTAACATTAAAATCCGATTTATTGCTCATTGTTGCATATCTCTTTATTTCAGCTATACTGGAAATTTCTTTTGAACTTGTGATAACATCATTAAAGATCAGCTCAACGTTTTCCGCCTGATTTTTAATAGTTCTGTCTATGTTTTCAACTTGAATGTCAGCATTCAGTCCTTCAAAATAGGAAAAAGCAATTATACTTATAATGATAAACGGAATTAAAGAAAATAGAAGTATTACAACCGTTAATTTAGTTTTTACCTTCATTCTGCTTCCTCCAATAATATGTCTGCTAATCAATCTCTTTTATATTTATTTTTGTTCCACTCAAAGAAATATACATAAACCATAATTATTATAACTGCCGCAACCAGCACCGAAACTATTATTTTTACAAATATCGGCACGCTCTTCTTCGGATTATCCGAATCATCTGATGCAGCAATGTCACTTACTGATGTAACTGTGGAATCAACTGATTCCAGTGAGCTTTCATTATTACTTACTTCTGTAATAATTTCACTACTTTCAGAAATACCAGTATCAGTATTAACCTCCTGAGTAACACTCTCAGTCGGTTCTGTCTTAGGATTTTCTGAATTACTGTCAGTATTTTCAATTACATCATCACCATTAAACTCAAACATATAAACAGTAAGCGGTGAAAGTGTATATTCAAAATCATTACCTGCAATGTTAGTTATCTTGTCAACCAGCTTGATATCTGAATTATTTTCATCAAAAGCATAAACAGAAGCACTTAAAAATTTAACAGGTGATTCAATTGATATTAAAGCTTTTTTATCTTTAACGTCTTTATTAATAACAACTGATTTCAATGTTTTCTCAGATTTTCTGCTCACTGAAGAATAAACTGAACTGAAAATATCTCCACCGTTGTAAGACTTGACAAGTGTTTCGCCGAATGAACTTCCTTCTCCATCATAATTGGTATACATATTTATTGCAGCCTTCTGATATGAACATCTTGCATCAGGTACAAGTCCTGCCATATAAACATCATTAGCAGCAAAAACACCAAGAACATCAGCCTGTGCAATTCCACCGCTAATATTTGAGCCGCCGCCAAAGCTGTACTCTGAAAAAGAAAGCTTTGTATCAGGATAATACATTCTGATTGATGCCTGTACTGTAGGAATAATTGGTGTATGTTGTTTATTAAGAAGAACAGATGAACTATTTTCTGTATAAGTTGAATCCCACAAAGTTCTTACTGACTGGATTCTTTCTGCATTTGAAAGAGTATCCTTGCCGGTAATTACAGGTGTACCAACCATTGTATATGCCTCAGTGAAATAGTGAAGATCAAGTACATCCAGTGTTCTTCTTCCGGATTGTTTTTCTGCTTCATAGAAATTACTCAGGTAGAAATCTATAAACCATGTATATTTTTCACTATATTTCTCCCAGTCATACGAGTTGTTCAAATTTACATATGAAGAAATATTCTTAACTGACGGACCAAAAACAACAGCATCCGGATCAATATTTTTTACTGTCATCGACAACTGTATTGATTTACTCATTAACTCCTGTGCAGTGAGCTGATCAGGTCTTAAAATGCTAAATCTATCATTCCAGTATTCAGGTTCAGAATCAAGGAAATAGCCATTAAACCCACCATTTGATGCATAATTGTACTTAGACACAAGGTAACTGATGTACTCATCAACATATACCTTGTCATCATTTTTATTAGGAACAAGCAAGTAAGAATCAGCTTTATTAAAACTTGTATTCAAAAACCTGACAACCGAATTATCTCCCTTAACTTCTCCAAAAGAATCTGCTGCAACATACCCCATCATCGGAAGTGTTGTAAGTGTCATAGATATATCATATTTATCAGCTTTTTTCATCAGGTCATAAGCAAAAATTCCCGGGGTATCAAGTTCATCCTTGCTAAAGTCATCTTCAAGCGCAAATTTATTAAAGTTCCCTTTTTCAGACACGGTGTTGTAGTAGTTTGTTTCCCAGTTATATGATGAAAGAAGATTTCCCTGCTGTTTTACTGCGTTCACAGTAACATCTGATAAATCTGTATTATCGTTTATACCATAAATATACGGACTGATTTTTTTATGTCCTTCATTTGGGTAAATAGTAATTTCAGTGATTTTCTCGCCGTTATTATTATCATTTTCTGCATATACTGAAAAATTGGAAAAAAGTAAATTAAAGCTGATAAATGATGTTAAGCAAGCTGATAATATCTTTTTAACAGATAACATTATTTTATCCTCTCAAAACTTGCATACAATTTATAATATATATGCGCATTATAATCATTTATTATATTATACTATACATTCAGCATGTTTGCAAGCACAGAAACCAAACGCCTATAACTACAGTAATAACGTATAAATACTTTTCAAATAGGAATGGAGAGTTTTATGATCTTATAATATATATCGGTCAAAATATAAAAAACTTATATGTAATAATAAATAAAATTATCAAAACAAGAAAATTTACAATTGAAAACACAGCCATATATTTCCCAGTTTTAGCTTCTTCAGAACTCAAATACGCTTTAAATGAGATAAGACTTGCAAGTGAAGCCATTATCGTACCGAGACCCCCAATATTGCACCCAAGTATAACATCAGATGCTTTATCAGTAAATCCTGACATCATTACTGCTGTCGGAACATTGCTTATAACCTGACTTAATGCAATGGATGAAATAAATTCTCTATCCTTAATTATACCTGTAAGAAATTCTCTTACAGGTTCTATATTCTGAATATTTCCGATAAAAATAAAGAAAAATACAAAAGTCACGAGGAGACCGTAATCTGCTTTTAAGAAAAGTCTCGGCTGCGCAATCGCAACAACAATCATTACAGACACAAGCACAACCATAACATCAATAACTTTAAATACTGAAAGCAGGCAAAGTGCAAATAGAATACAGTACAGATATAAGTATGACCTATTACTGATTTCAATTTTATCTTCCTGTGCTGTTTCAACAGTTTCTTTCTTCACAAACATAGATAAAGCAAAGATTATGCAAAAGCTTATTAAAAATATTGGAAAAGTAATCTTAAAAAAATCCAATACTGACATCTTGTATGCAGAAAACAAATAAAGGTTATGCGGACTTCCGGTAGGGGTAAGGGCACTGCCAAGGTTTGCTGCAATTGTCTGGATGGTAATTACGAATGGTATGTATCTTTTTTTTGAAGCAAATGTAAGTATTGTAAACGGTACAAACGTTATCAGTGAAACATCATTAGTAATAAATGCTGACGAAAAAAATGTCATCATTGCAAGTATTACCGTAAGTGAACGTGTATTCCCACACTTTCCTATCAGAATTTGTGAAAAGCGTTTAAAAACATTATTTTGTGAAAAACCTGCAACAACCACCATAAGACAGAACAATATGCTGATCATATTTGTATCCACATATTGAATATAATCAGTTACAGGAACAAAAAGACAAGAAATTACTGCCGCAGCGGCAGAAATAATAAGAATAATTTCCCTCTTGCAGAAGGCAAGAAATTGACTCATATATTCTCCTAAATATAAAAATAAGTTATTATTAATAAATATTAACAGTGTGTAAACTATTAGAAATCAATTTGCTATATCTATATAATGTATAAAAAAGCATAAGATATTATGAATTATCCCACATAATGTTTGCACAACCAAAAACAGTATATCATATAAATTTAATAAATTCAAGACTTTATAAACATAATACAACAAAAAATTTCAAAAAAAATTAACTTATAAGATTATTAATTTTTAATTAACAGCCCAGTTTACTGGCTCTTGCCCGACAGATTTTAGAAAATCATTTGTCTTTGAAAAGTGCTTACAACCAAAGAATCCATTATAAGCAGAAAGAGGGCTTGGATGTGCACATTCAAGGATAAGATGTGCTGAGTTTGTTATTAGCTTTTTCTTTGCTCTGGCATTTGCACCCCACAAAAGAAATACCATAGGCTTTTGCCTTTGATTAAGCAATTCAATAACTCTGTCAGTAAAAATCTCCCAGCCTATGTTTTTATGCGAATTTGGCTGTCCCTCACGAACTGTAAGCACAGCATTCATAAGAAGAACCCCGCTTTTTGCCCAGTTTGAAAGTTCTCCGCTATTTACTGGAGGGATTTCTAAGTCGGAATATAACTCTTTGTATATATTTTGAAGTGATGGGGGCAGAGGAGTTCCCTCCTGTACAGAAAAGCATAGACCATGTGCCTGACCTGCTCCGTGATATGGATCCTGCCCAAGAATAACAGCTTTTATGTCACTGTATGAAGCCAGTTTAAGTGAATTAAAAATATTATTCATATCGGGATAAATCTTTTTTGAATAGTATTCCTCTTTAAGAAATTCACGCAGCTTGAGATAGTAATCCTTTTTGAATTCATCCTGCAAAAGTTCATCCCACTCATTATTAAACTTTATCATAATTATTACCATGCTTCCGCAGGAAGCATGCCTCCCCCTTTTAATGGTTTTTTTATTAAGCAATATTTCGAACACAAGTTCGAAAAGCACAAAACTCAGAGTTTGAAAGTTTATCTTTCAAACTTATAATCCTTTTCAAGAAATTATTTAAATATAAACACATATTATATAGTATACTATTTTTCTCCTGTTTTCAATGCCTTGATTATTAATTTTGAATTTACTCTTGTATGTTTTTATATTTTATAGTATAATATTTGTAATATTTTTGTCTTGAAACATATAGAGATTGTTTATGTCTTACTTATACAATTACTGAAAGGTACGCTTAATATGTACAATAAAACCTGCAGGGTTGCTGCAATACACGATTTATCGGGTATCGGAAGATGTTCTCTCTCTGTTATCCTGCCGACACTCTCATCAATGGGAATTCAGGTCTGCCCTGTACCTACTGCTATACTTTCATCCCATACCGGAGGATTCGGAGATTTTGTTATTCGGGATCTTACGGACTATATTGAGCCTGCTCTGAAGCATTACAAACATCTAAACTTTGAATTTGACTGCGTTTACAGTGGTTTTCTAGCCTCAATCGGTCAGATTGATCATTGTCTGCGTTTTTTTGAAAGCTATAAACATGCGCTTAAAGTTGTCGATCCTGTTATGGCTGATCACGGAAAGCCATACAAAACCTGTACAAATGAGCTGAGAGCAAGAATGAGTGAGCTTGTTGGCATTGCTGATATTATCACACCGAACATTACAGAAGCGGCTATGCTTCTCGGTGAAAATCCTAATCAGCCGTCGCTTTCTTCCTCACAGATGAAAAATTTCCTTCTTAGACTTTCACAGCTTGGCCCTGATATTGTTGTAATAACAAGCGTATATTCAGATGAAAACGCTTACAATATTGGTTATGATAAAAAGCACAGTAAATTCTGGCGAGTACCGTATAAGGTTGTCGGTGCAAACTATCCCGGAACAGGTGATATTTTTGCGTCAGTGCTTACAGGATCAATTCTCAGAGGTGACAGCCTGCCTATTGCAATGAACAGAGCAACAGTTTTTCTTGAATATGCTATTAAAACAACATACAGCTACTCTACAGATACAAGAGAGGGAATAATGCTTGAAAGCTGTCTTGATTTTCTTACATCAAACCCTACTTTATGCGATTATGAACAGCTGTAATTACTGCAAGGAGATAAAACAGAATTGAATAATCAGGTAAAGAACTTGAATATAGTTCTGGTTGAACCTCAGATTCCTCAGAATACTGGTAATATATCCAGAACATGTGCTGTAACCGGTGCAAAGCTGCATCTTGTAAGACCATTCGGATTTGAAATATCCGATAAAACTCTGAAACGTGCAGGACTTGACTACTGGGATAAGCTTGACATAAGTTATTATGATAATCTTGATGACTTTTTTAACAGGAATGACGGTGTATTCTACTACTTCACCACAAAGGGCAGAAATGTTTACTCTGATGTAAGCTACCCTGATAACTGCTATATTGTTTTCGGACGTGAGGATGCAGGGCTCCCTGAAGAACTACTGTATAAAAATAAGGATTTCTGTGTCAGAATTCCTATGCGTACAAATCTTAGAAGCCTTAATTTGTCGAATTCTGTTGCTATCGCAGCATATGAAGTTTTGCGTCAATGGGAATTTCCCGATCTTACAACTGAAGGAAAACTTACAAAATATAGCTGGGACTAGCATCAAAGCCCGGAAAGGAACTATGATACTATGGAACATAGAATTAAGATAATTACTGATTCTGCGTCAGACATTCCCGCAGAGTATGCAAAAAAATATAACATTGAAATATTGTGCTTCCCTGTTGTTATAGGAGACCGTTCATTCAGGGAGCGTGATATTCCGAACATGGAATTCTATGAAATTCTCATAAATACAAAGGACTTGCCACATCATTCTCAGATTACAACATTTGAATTTGAAGAGACTTTTACAAAGTATTACAATGATGGATTTACAGATCTTATATATGTATCTATTGCTTCAAAGGGTTCAAACACCCATTCTGCTGCTCTTCTCGCAAAGAAGAATTTCTTTGAGGAACATCCGAATGCAAAAGATAAGATTAACATATATGTAGTAGATTCGGGAAATTACACAGGTACTTATGGCTATCCTGTAATTCAGGCAGCAGCAAAGGCTGAAAAAGGCATGTCCCCGACTGAAATTTTAGCTTACCTTGATGACTGGTTCTCATGTGCAGAAGTACATTTTGCATGCTATACCCTTGAATTTGTAAAGCGATCAGGCCGTGTAAGTACTGCCGCTGCTTTTGTAGGTGAAATGCTTGGACTAAGACCAATTATCAAAATTGCAGACGGTGTTTCTTCCACTGACGCAAAGGTAAGGGGCGACAAGGCAATTATTCCTAAAATGGTTGAAGTTACAATGGAGAATATTATTCCTCAGACACCTTATGTTGTTTTGACTTCATATCTTGAAGAAGAAGGCAGGGAATTTACAAAGGAAGTAACAAGGGCTTTGGGATATCCTCCTGAAATGACTTTCCAGATAGGTACATGCATTTCTTCAAACAGCGGACCAAAAATTATCGGCATTGCCTTCAAATCCAAAACAAGAAGAAAGTAAGATAGTAACGTTAAAATACTTTTTACGTCGCTATTTGTTTCTTTTTCCAAGAAATACAGAAGAAATTTTACTTAGCTAAACTCAGTTCAGATTCAAGATTGAAGCAACTTTAGGAAAGAAGTGGATATTATTATGCATAACTGTGGTACATTACTACACATTTCCAGCCTTCCGTCACGCTATGGTATAGGAACTCTAGGTAAATCAGCTTTTGAGTTCATTAACTTCCTTAAAAAAAGCGGACAGAAATACTGGCAGATACTCCCTGTAGGGCCAACAGGATACGGTGATTCACCTTATCAGTGTTATTCTGCTTATGCAGGAAATCCTCTGCTTATTGACCTTGAAAAGCTTATTGAAGAAAAACTAATTTCTGAAGATGATCATGACGTAAAAATTCTATATAATACAAATGGTTTTGACAGCTATGCTAAACTCTTCCGTATAAAAAATGTTGTTTTGCATAAAGCATGTGAAACATTTCTGAGTTCTGGCAATAAAAAAGAGATTAATACATATAAAACATTCTGCAAAAAAAATGCTGACTGGCTCGATAACTATGCATTGTTCATGTCGCTTAAATATCACTTTAATCAGGTTATGTGGCTTGAATGGCCTGACGATATACGCTTCAGAAAAGGTGAAGCCCTTGCAGAATACAGCAAAACACTTGAGAAAGAAATTGAATACTGGAAATTCACTCAGTTCAAATTCTTTGAGCAGTATAACGCTGTAAAAAGCTATGCTAATGAAAATGATATACTAATATTCGGAGATATGCCGATATATGTTTCAGCGGACAGCGCTGATATATGGACAGACCCGAAGCTTTTCATGCTTGACAATAATCTTAAACCACTTAAAGTTGCAGGTTGCCCTCCTGATGACTATTCACCGACAGGACAGCTTTGGGGAAATCCTGTTTACAACTGGGATGTCATGAAAGCTGACGGCTATAAATGGTGGATTAACCGTGTATCTTATTCACAGAAGCTTTTTGATCTGATCCGCATTGATCATTTCAGGGGCTTTGAAAGCTATTACTCCATTCCTGCAGAGGACAAGACCGCTGAAAACGGCGAATGGGAAAAAGGCCCTGGTTACAAGCTTTTTGAAACAATAAAAAAAGAACTTGGGAACGTAAATCTTGTTGCTGAAGATCTTGGTTTCCTTACTGACAGCGTGAAGAAAATGCTGAAGAGAACAGGTTTTGCTGGAATGAAAGTACTTGAATTTGCTTTCTATGACAAGGACAGCACATATCTCCCGCACAACTATATTCAGAATACAGTTGCATATATAGGCACTCATGACAATGATACAACCGTTGGCTGGTACAAAACTCTTGATAAGAAAACCAAGAAGTTTGCAAAACAATATTGCCGACTTTCAAAATCAGAGGGGATTAACTGGGGATTAATTAGAACTCTTTATTCTTCTGTATCCGACCTTGTTATTATACAGATGCAGGATTTCCTCGGACTTGACAGTAAAGCAAGAATGAATACCCCGTCTACTGTAGGAAATGGCAACTGGATGTGGCAAATGAAAGAAAGCGATATGTCACTTTCACTTTGTAAAAAGATTAAAAAGCTTGCAAAATTATATTCACGAAATAATCCTAAAAAGAAAGCTGTTTCTGAAGAAATTACAGAATCAGTAAAAAATTAATACAAAAACCTGCGGGATAAAAATTGTCCCGCAGGTTTTATTATTTCTTACAAGCAAATTTCTTGTTGCCTTGCCTGATATGTTCAGCCAATGGACATGTATCACATTTAGGACCTCTTGCGGTACAATACTGCCTGCCAAACAAAACAATTCTGTGGCAGAAATCAGATGATTTTTCGGGAGGTATTATTTTAAGCAAGTCATTCTCAACCTTGTGAGGTTCTTTATTCGATGTCAGTCCAAGTCTACCGCAGATTCTTATGCAATGTGTATCTGTAACAATTGCGGGCATTTTGTGAATGTCTCCCATAATAAGATTTGCAGTTTTTCTTCCTATCCCGGGGAGAGTTATTAACTCGTCAATAGTTCTGGGGATTATCCCATCCATCTCATAGTAAAGCTTATGTGCCATCTCAACTATGCTTTTAGCTTTTGTTTTATACAATCCACAAGGTTTCACAATCTCTGCAACTTCATCTATTTCAGCATCTGCAAAGGCTTTCAGCGTGCTGTATTTTTCAAACAGAACAGGCGTTACAAGATTAACCCTTGCATCTGTGCACTGCGCAGAAAGCCTGCCTGCTATCATTAACTCATACGGTTGACTGTAAGCAAGTGAACACTTTGCATCACGGTATATTTTTTCAAGCCCCGTAACACAAAGCTCTGCAAGCTCTTTTTTTCTCATAAGCAGACTCTCCCTCCTCAATATTAAAAAACGGACAAACAATTTCTGTCTGCCCGTTTATGTATTTATGCTTTATAATATTCTGAATAATTAACAAGTTCATCAAGCATTTTAGGAAGATCTGTATCCATGTTTTCATCATTGAACTGACAAGTTCCTACTGCTTTATGTCCGCCGCCGCCGTATTTAAGCATAAGCTTTCCTACGTCAACCTCGGATGTTCTGTTAAGGATAGAATAACCCACAGCGGCACTGCATCCCATTCCGCCCTTACCGTTTACAATCCATGCAGAAATATTCTGGTCAGGATAAAGGCTGTAGATAAGGAATCTGTTTCCTGAATAGATCGGATCTACACCTCTTAAATCAGAAATGATAACATCCTTTTCTATTCTTGTATGAGCCTTGACCATTTCCTTAAACTTCTCTGTCTGCTCATAATATACTTCAATTCTTTCCTTGACATCAGAAAGATTGAGAATTTCATCAGTATTCATAGTACGGCAGCAGTCAATAAGCTTTTCCATGAGCTGATAATTTGAGATAGTAAAGTTTCTCCATCTGCCGAGACCTGTTCTAGGATCCATTAGAAAGCCAACAAGAATCCAATCCTTAGGATTAAGAATTTCATCCTTTGTGAGATTTCCTGAATCAACCTTATCAACGGCAATCATCATATCATTATAATGTGAAAAGCGTTCATTTCCGCCGTAGTAATCGTAAATAATTCTTGCACAAGAAGGAGCAATTCTGCTTTCTCCGTTATACTTTCCTTCAAGCTGATTTCTTTCAAACTCGCTGGAATGATGGTCAAACCATAGTCCGCAGCCCTCTACAAAAGGAACATTAGCAAGGCAGTCATCTTTATTTATTTCAACAAGACCATCCTGAAGGTCTTTAGGATGTGCAAATTTCCAATTATCAATAACACCTACATCTTTAAGTAAAGCTCCGCATGCAAGCCCGTCAAAATCAGAACGTGTAACAAGTCTCATGTTAAAACAGCTCCTCGAACATAATTATAGCAATATTATACTACATTTTCTTCACAAACACAATAGATTTTTTCATAAATTATAATAATATTTTTCATAAGATTTTCTTGCAGAATTCATATTAATGTTTAAGAATTTTATAAAATAAAAAAGAATTAGTGAAAACAGGTGTCAAAGTTCTTAGTACATTGTTATCTTGCTCTAAGTTTTATCATTGAGTATGAGTATAAACACCTTTATATTATGTCACGAAAATCCTTTTAAATATACTATAAAAGTTATACTATTTTTGAAATAGAAACTTACTCAATTTAGTATATTTTTACTGCTGAATAAGCCAGATAAAATATTTGAATTGATAAAAATTTAACTTGATTTTATGTGCAAAATGTAGTATAATGTCGTTGTATGTGAAAAGGAAAACTATTTTTCCTGGATTCAACATAGATTCTGAAAGGAGTTAGTACTAATGATTTATTCTCATGAAGTCGAGAGAATGTGTCCTCTCGCAAAAGGTCCTAAACACGGCCCTGCTCCAATCCCTGAAGAAGGCGCTTGGGTTAAGGCTTATGAAGTAAAGGACATTTCCGGTCTTACTCATGGCATCGGCTGGTGTGCTCCTCAGCAGGGATGCTGCAAACTTACCCTTAACGTTAAGAATGGTATTATTGAAGAAGCTCTTGTTGAAACACTTGGTTGTTCAGGTATGACTCACTCAGCTGCTATGGCTGGTGAAATTCTCCCAGGCAAGACAATTCTTGAAGCTCTCAATACTGACCTTGTTTGTGACGCTATCAACGTTGCAATGAGAGAACTCTTCCTCCAGATTGTTTACGGAAGATCACAGACTGCTTTCTCTGAAGGCGGACTTCCAATCGGCGCAGGACTTGAAGACCTTGGCAAGGGTCTCCGTTCACAGGTAGGAACTGTTTTTTCAACTAACTTAAAGGGAGTTCGTTACCTTGAGCTTGCTGAAGGATATATTATTAAGGTTGCTGTTGACGAGGACAATCAGGCTTGCGGATATCAGTTCGTAAAGGTTGGCAAAATGCTTGAAGATATTCGTCACGGCGCTGATCCTAAGACAGCATATGAAAAAAATATTGGTACTTATGGTCGTTTTGCAAAAGAAGACGGCGCTGTTAAGTACATAGATCCTAGAGAAGAATAAGAAAGGCAGGTAAATAATAATGGCTAAATTTGAAGGTCAGGAAAGAAGAATGCCTAAAATCGAGGCTTGCCTTGCTGAGTACGGCTTTAAAACACTTGACGAAGCTTCCGAGTTTTGTTTGTCAAAGGGCATAGACTGTGATAAAATTGTCAAGGGCATTCAGCCTATCGCATTTGAAAATGCTGTATGGGCTTATACTTTAGGAACTGCTATTGCACTTAAAAAGGGTATCACAAAGGCTGCTGAGGCTGCCGAAGCAATTGGTATCGGTCTTCAGGCTTTCTGTATTCCCGGTTCAGTTGCAGAACAGCGTACAGTAGGTCTTGGTCACGGTAACCTCGGTGCAATGCTTCTACGCGAAGAAACAGATTGTTTCTGCTTCCTCGCTGGACATGAATCATTTGCTGCTGCTGAAGGTGCTATCGGTATTGCAAAAACAGCTAATAAGGCAAGAAGAAAACCATTAAGAGTTATTCTTAACGGTCTTGGTAAAGATGCTGCAATGATTATTTCAAGAGTAAACGGATTTACATATGTACAGACGGATTACGACTTTGCAACAGGCAATTTGAAAATTGTTATGGAAAAGGCTTATTCAAACGGCGAAAGAGCAAAGGTAAAATGCTATGGCACAAACGATGTTCTTGAAGGTGTTGCTATCATGAAGCACGAGAAAGTTGACGTGTCTATCACAGGAAACTCAACAAACCCAACACGTTTTCAGCATCCTGTTGCAGGAACATACAAGAAATGGGCTGTTGAAAACGGCAAGAAATATTTTTCTGTTGCTTCCGGAGGAGGAACAGGTCGTACACTTCACCCTGACAATATGGCTGCTGGTCCTGCTTCTTACGGAATGACTGATACAATGGGAAGAATGCATGGTGACGCTCAGTTTGCAGGCTCATCATCAGTTCCAGCTCACGTTGAAATGATGGGGCTTATCGGTGCAGGAAATAATCCAATGGTTGGTATGACAGTTGCTTGTGCAGTTGCGGTTGAAGAGGCTAATAAGTAATAAGTTTTGCAAGCTTTTGTAATAATCTAACATCTTATATTTTACTAATAATTGTAACAAAAAGATGCTCACGTCATTTTAAAGAAATTTATTATGACGTAAGCATCTTTTTATGCTCCAGAAAGGTAGTAATATGAGAAGATTATCTATGCAAAAAAACCTGATTTAACGTTTATTAAAGCTTGTGTGGAATACATTTGCGACTGTAAATCACGCAATTTACGGGCAGAAACAATTAAACATTATGAGGAATGTATAAAGATATTGTGTCACTATATACCTGTTTAAACGAATATGTCTGATATATCAATTACTACAGTCAGTAATCTTGTTATGACACTTAGTGAGAAAAATTATATTAATGATTTGGCTTTATTTACTTATGTTAGGGATTTAAAAACTCTAATGGGAGCTTTTTATGAGAAAAGAATATATTCCAACCTTTAAAATTTCATTGCCAAAAGCAGACAAGCAACCTATTATATGTTATTCTGACAGCGAATTAGCTTTGATGTTAAAAAAACCACATATGAAGAAATGTAGCTTTTCAAAATATAAAAACTGGGTAATAATAAATTTTGTGCTGTCCACAGGAATAAGAAGAAATATCTTAATCAATATAAAAATTAAGATATACATTTTGATGGGTAGAATGTTTAAATAAGCAGCGACACCCGATGAAATATAATATATTCAAAAAATAATCTTTACATCATTGAACTTTTCCTTTTAAACCTAAACTCTTTCTTTTGAAAAAGGAATTGCCCCCTGTTCTTTATATAATAACCGCTGAGACAATAATGAATATAGTAAATGTCATGGCTGCATAATCCATGAATTTAAGCTGATAGTTCTTTACACTGCTTTTTCCTGTGCGTAGATGAAATCCTCGCATTTGTGCCGCAACGGAACTGCTGTCAATCTTTTTAACGGAAGAAACAAGCAAAGGTATACAAAGCGGCAGAATAAGTCCGATTTTTTTAAAAGGATTTTTGGTTGAAAAGTCAACACCTCTTGCTGTCTGTGATTCGATTATTGCAGACATTTCCTCTGCAAAAACAGGGATGAATTTTATTGCGGTAGTAAGTGTAAAAGCATATTTATATGGTATAAACAGCTTTTTGCAAAGCACATTTGATAGGTCAGAAATTTTTGTGAGTGACAAAAGCAAAGCCAGCGGAAGAGTTGCAGAAATAAGCCTTAAAACAAGCAAGCCGCCCTGAATAAGAGCATTATCAGTAATTGTCATTCCAAGCGGCAGGCTTAGTAAAACATTTCCTGAACGAATAAAAATGAGCTGTACAATAAAAAGGATAACAGAAATTTTGATAAGTCCGAACAACATTTTAAATGTACGTCCTGCTATTCCTCCAGCAAACCCAATTATTATATCAATAAACAGTATTCCAAGAAGAACTGTAAAGCTTGAACTTATAAAGCAACCGGCACATAATCCTACTGAAAGCAAAAGCTTTGTGAGCGGATCAAGTCTGTGTATAAAGCTGTTTCCTGCGCTGTAGTCCAAAAAGCCTTTCATTTGTTCTTCACCCTTTCAGTAATAAAATCAGCCATTTCAGTAACGTTATTTATGGTGTCAAATTCATTGCCAAGCAGAAGAGAAAGTGAAATAATCTGAGGTGGTAACAGTGACGCTTTTTTTAGTATTTCTTTATTTCTAAATATCTCAACAGTATCACCATCTGCAACTTTTTCTCCGTCAGCCACAACAATAATACGCTTTGCAAAGTCATAAACAAGCTCCATATCGTGGCAAACCATAACAACGGTAATGCCATTTTCGTTAAGCTTTTTAACTGCTGACATTATTTGCATACATTCGTTATAATCAAGTCCCGTTGTCGGTTCATCAAGAATAAGAATATCAGGATTAACGGCAATAAGTGATGCAAGAGCGATACGCTGACGTTCACCTCTGCTAAGATTGAACGGATTTGCGTTTCTGTCAAATCCGAATTCTTCAATGACTTCTTCAGCACGTTTTTTGTTATATTCCTTGTAATCAGACACACATTCAAGTCCGAAAATCAGTTCATCATAAACTGTATTTTTACATATCTGTCTGTCAGGGTTCTGAAAAAGGAATCCTAATTTTTTTGCAATAAGAGTATGCTTTGCTGTTTTTGTGTTAAGTCCGTCAATTACAACATCACCGTTGACAGGCTTTAACAAACCTGCAATCAGCTTTGAAAGAGTAGTTTTTCCAGCGCCGTTTGAGCCAGCAATAGCAACAAATTCGCCTTTATTTATATGGAATGACACATCTTTTATTGTGTTAAAATTGTCATAGCCAAAGCAAACATTTTTTAGGTCGATCATGCCAGCACCCTCCTTACAAACTTTTCACCGTCTTTTGGGCTAACAGCTGTTTCACCATTTGTTATGCCTCTTTCTGCAAGTATGCCTGAAAGGGTTACTATTCTTGGGCAGTTAATTCCTGTCTGTTTCAGTATATCGGTATTTCCGAGAACTTTATGCACCTTATCAAAGCATACTATTTTACCTTTATTCATGACAGCAAGCTTTTTTGCATATTCACAGAGAAGTGCAATTTTCTGCTCAACAACTACAATAGTCATTCCATAGTCAGTATTAAGCTTTTTCAGGATTTCAAAGACTTGAACACTGCTTGCAGGATCAAGTTCTCCTGTTGGTTCATCAAGTATAAGAATATTAGGGCGGAGGGCAATTATTGAAGCAATTGCGGTCTTTTGTTTCTGCCCTCC
The DNA here is from genome assembly GCA_023396225.1 of Bacillota bacterium. Taxonomy (GTDB): domain Bacteria; phylum Bacillota; class Clostridia; order Oscillospirales; family Ruminococcaceae; genus JAEZYS01. Next base: position 142,764 of record JAEWWT010000010.1, on the reverse strand, counting down.
GCTCAGAGTGCTTATTTTTCTCTCGCGAAGATCAGATATACCAACCATTTCAAGAGCATTTTCAAGCCTTTCTTCAATTTCGTCTTTTGGCACGTCGAAATTTTCAAGACCAAAAAGAATTTCATCCTCAACAACGCTTGTGACAATCTGACTGTCAATATCCTGAAGAACGCTTCCGATTACCCTTGATAAATCACTGAAATCAGTTTCAAATGTATCATTTCCATTAATAATTGCTTCTCCATAAAAATCACCCTTGAAATGATGAGGAATAATTCCGTTCATTGTATAGGTAAGAGTGGATTTCCCAGCTCCGCATCCACCGATAATCCCAATAAATTCTCCCTTTTCAATGTTAAGGCTGATTTTGTCAAGTGCAGGTTTTTTCTGTCCGTTATAAGTATAAGAAACCTCATTCAGTTTTATCATTGATATGCTCAGTCCTTTCTTATTCCTTGTTTATGACGCTGTTCAACGGAATATAAGCAAGCTGTACAATAATACAGTTTATTGCAGCAGTACAAAGAACAATCGGAGCATAGACAAACAAGGTTTCTTTTGCAGCATGTGTAAAAACAAGAAGTTCAATCGTATATGTAAATCCGCTGATTAATGTGCTGATAAATGCCGCAACTATTGGTGTGAGGTTTACTTTGCCAAACTTTATAGGAAGACGTATCAAAAGGCACATTGCCACTGCTCCGAGAATCTCAGATGCGAAGTTAAGATACGGCGTTCCCGGGAAGAACTGACATATTGCACCTGCAAGAATACCGATTATAGCGGCATATTGAAGCTTAGGCTTGATAAGCAGGATAGCAAGGCAGTACATTGCAATAATGAAGTTTGGCTTCATTCCTCCTATGTTAATAATGCTTCCTACAAAAAATTTAAGCACAGCACCTGCTGCAAGCAGGATACCAACGAGAAGCAGATCCTTGACCTGCAGACCTGATTTTTCCTTTACATTGAGTTCTCTTTTAGCTGTTGTGTTCATAATAATTCTTCCTTTCACATAAATAATTACGTATCGGATTGCAATAGCCATCAACCCGTGCTTTGCGGGAAAAATCATTTAAGTGGAACAAAAAAAGCTCCGCCCTCATTTGAGGACAGAGCATATTGCACTGCACAAACAGTCTTTATTTGCCAAAAGACCCACTCAAACGAAAATGCCAACACATTCTCTGCCACTTACGCAGGCAAGCGTCCTCAGATACTCAAGGTATAAACCTTTTTCACCTAGCCCTCAGCGGTCCATTTGCAAAACTGCATTTCTCCGAAACTCTCAGCAAAATGTTTCGTTCTCTGTAAAGCGCATATCTTGTTTAATCTCCGCTTCAACGGTTTAATAACATTATATATATTACACAGTGTTTAGTCAACTGACTTTTTTTACAAATCCAAAGACAACATTTCAGCAAAAACATACAAATAATACAATAACAAGTCTTAATAAAATAATTAAAAAAAGCTATTGACAGAAATATAATGACATGATAATATATATACATACCGCCGGTATGTATAGGAGAGAGATAATGTCAAGAAACAAATACCCGCAGGAAACTTATGATAAAATTGTTGAAGTGTCATCTGAATTGTTTATTGAAAAAGGTTATGAAAGAACTTCTTTGAATGATATTATTGAAAGACTTGGAGGACTAACAAAGGGTGCGATTTATCATCATTTCAAGTCAAAGGAGGAAATCCTTATTGCCTCTGTAAATAAACTTGCAGAGGGCAAATGTGCTGATATGGTTCGTATTAGAGATGACAAAAATCTTAATGGAAAACAAAAGATTGAATTGATGTATTCTTCATGTTTTGAAAATCAAAGTCAGGAAGTTCTCTTTAACTTAACACCTAATCTTCTCGATAATCCAAAGTTTCTTGAATATTTTTTTAAGGAAACAATGAGAGATACTATTCCGAATTATTTTGTTCCTGTAATTAAGCAGGGAGTTGAGGACGGTTCGATTAAAACAGATTACCCTGAGGAATTTGCTGAAATGCTTATGATTCTGACTGAAGTGTGGGTTAATCCGTTAATTTTTCCTATGACAGATATTGAGTTTGCCAGAAGGGCAAGGCTTATTAATCAGGTGCTAAAACCTTTTAATATTGTAATATTATCAGAAAAACATATTGACAGAATTATTGAATACACACATCTTGCTGAAAATTAATTTTTTTGCTGCAGATATTTTTTATTTTCTGCAGCAACTTTTAAACATTGATACATACCGACAGTATGTAAATACATCAAGGAGAATACTTATGAATAAGACAAAAACAAAATTCGGAAAAAACTTTATTATGGTAATCATCGGACAGATTATTTCTTTGTTTGGTAATCAAATAATGAGATTTGCATTGCCTCTTTATCTTCTTGACCAGACAAATTCACCTGCGCTGTTTGGTTTGGTTTCAGCCTGTGCATTTATTCCTATGATACTGATGTCGCCAATTGGAGGAATACTTGCTGACAGAAAAAACAAAAGAAATATCATGGTTATTCTTGATTTTTCAACCTCTGCATTGATTCTGGCATTTACAATACTGCTTGGCAGAGTTGATCTTGTAGTGCTGTTAATGATAACAATGATGATTTTATATGGAATTCAGGGGACATACCAGCCTGCTGTTCAGGCCAGCATACCTGCACTTGTTGATACTGATAATATTATGGCAGCTAATGCTGCTGTAAACCTTGTAGCATCATTTTCTGGACTTATCGGCCCTGTTGCGGGCGCAGCGTTATATGCAAAATTTGGAATTAGACCTGTTTTGTTTGTCGGAATAGGATGTTTCTTTGCATCAGCTGTAATGGAGATATTTATAAAAATTCCATTTAAAAAGCAGCAAAGTTCAGGAAGCATACTTAACACTGTTGTATCTGATATGAAGGATAGCTTCAGATATATGATTAACGATCAGCCAAAGGTTTGGAAGGTATGCCTTATTGTTGCTGCAATAAATATGTTCATGAGTGCGCTTATCATTATCGGTCTTCCGGTAATAGTGACAAAAACTCTTGATTTCAGTGAAGAAACAGGGAAAATGCTTTATGGATATGCACAGGGTGCACTTGCTCTCGGAAGCCTTGCCGGTGGTATACTTGCAGGTATTCTTTCAAAGAAGATAAACGCTGACAAAAGCTATGTTTTGTTTTTTTTATGTACATTGACGCTTGTCCCGATGGGGGTTGTACTTGCATTGAATGTATCTGCTATTGTAACTTATATTGTTATTGCAATATGCTGTTTTCTCATGATGCTTACAGCAACGTTATTTTCAATTCAATTAATGGCATATCTTCAGATACTTACACCTGCAAATCTTGTTGGTAAAGTCATTGCTGTTGCAATGAGCATAGGAATATGTGCTACACCTCTTGGTCAGGCTATATTTGGTGCATTGTTTGAAGGATTAAAAGGAAAAATCTATTTTATATTTTTTGGAGTATTCGTTATAGGTATAGTAATTTCATTTGTATCCAAATCTGTTTTTAATGACATGAACAAACTTCTCGAAGAGTGTGCTGTAAAAGTTACAGCAGATGATGAAGAAAAAATGTGTGGATGATTTACATTATGCATGAAATACAGAAAAGCAGGATTGTATTTAAACAACCCTGCTTTTTTTAAACATATTCATAAAAAAGTCCAGCGAATTTTTCTGCATTTCGATGTTTGAATGCTCAATAAGTATTGAAGCATTTTCAACATACTTATTATACAGCTCAGTGAATTTTGACCAGTCAATTTTTCCTGTTGCTAACGGAAGATGAAGATCTTTTTTTAGGTCATTGTCATTGATATGCATATGTCTGATATATGGTCCAAGAATCTGAACCCAGTTTTCTATATGGTAATCAGAAAGAGAGGCATGTGCATAGTCAAGACATACTCCGAAATTATTGCAGTCTTTCATTCTTTCAGCAAGTTTTTTCAATGGTTCGTGAGTTATATCAAACATATTTTCAATAAAAATATCTATGTTTTTATATTGGTTAAGCGTTTCTCTCCAGTATTTTTCATTTGCTTCAATCCAGTTATCATAATAACTGTCAGCCAGCAGAGTCGGGATATAGTTTGTATGGAAAATAACAGCCCTTACACCTAATTCAAGAGCAGTTTCTATACTCTGGCATACCCTTAAATCCGAAACATCTCGAATCCTGCTGTCTGACGAAAAGACAGTAACATCAAGAAAAGCTCCATGCATTGTTGATTTATCCGGAATTCCGTAATGCTTATATTTTATAATCATTTCAGAGATTTTATTTTTGTTGTCCAGTAAATCAGGCATGAAGAAATCATTGAACTCAAATGCAGCATTATACTCAGAAGCAATCTGAAGTGATCCTTCAATATTATTGAAATCAGGTATTATCAGTACGTCAGGCATTATGATTCTCCTAACTCATGTATTAGTAATCTATTTACTATATTTTATCATATCAGAGAAAAAACGTCAAACTTTATTTGTTTACCTTTTAGATTGACATTACTTTTTTTGTATGATAAAATTAGGGTATTAACAGTAAAGGATTGGTGCATATGGATGTTACTGTAAAACCAAAAATGAACTCTGATGAATTGCTGGAAGCAATATTTGATTGCATGCAGGAGTTGTTTCAGGAAAAAGAATTTGCCGGAACATTGACACTGCTTAATAAGCTTGGCAGAATTCTAGTTGGTTCAGACAGATGCAGTTTCTGGTACTGGGATAAGAAAATTCATAAACTTTGGACTTTGGATGCGCATGGTGTCGGAAAGCTTGAAATTCCTGAAGATACAGGACTTGTCGGATATTCTGTGCTTAACAATGAAGTTGTTATTATAAATGATCCTTACAGTGATCCAAGATTCAACAAGGATGTCGATAAATCTACGGGATACCTTACTAAATCTATACTTGTTCTTCCTGTACTTAGTATTGATGGAGAAGTAATCGGAGCTTATCAGGCTATAAACAAGCTTGATGATGAGAATTTTATTGAAAAGGATATATCAAGACTTTCACTTGCCGCTGCTTTCCTTGAGAAAAGTCTTGATTCTCATTTGTCGCATGATGCGGCTCTTGAAGACCAGCTCACAGGACTTAAAAACAGAAAAGGGTTTTCTGCTTTTTATGACAAACATATCAGTTCACTTGTTTCTGGTGGCGGAATCGCTTCACTGATTATTTGTGATATTGATCACTTCAAGAAAGTTAACGATACATATGGACATAATGCAGGTGATGCAGTGCTTAAGCATGTTGCCGGCATATTCAAGTCAAAGGCAAGACTAAATGATGGCTTGTTCAGATGGGGCGGAGAAGAATTTATCTGGCTGCTTCCTAAAACAGATATAGACAAATGTTATAATTTTGCTGAAGAACTGAGGACTACAATTCAGAATTCTGAATGTGTGTTTGAAGATATAACTATAAAAATTACTATGAGTTTTGGAATAAATGAGATTATTGACGGTGTAGAGGTTAAAGAAACTGTGGCTGCTGCCGATGCAAAATTATATACAGCAAAGGAAACGGGCAGAAATAAAGTTGTAAGATAAAAAAAGAGCTGTTACAGTTAAATTTGTAACAGCTCTTTTAATATGTAGATAATTATAATTTTGAAACAACATAACTTCTGTCTGAACAATAATCAACAGCAGTCTGTCTTGAAATTACGTTATTTTTATAAAGGTTAATAATTGAATCATCAAGGATAATCATACCTGTCTTGGAACTTTGCTGCATTGTGCTTTCAATATTGTGACACTTATCAGCACGAATAAGATTCTTGACTGCATCAGTACCAATAAGAATTTCCATAGCAGCAACACGTGATTTATTGTCAGCTGTAGGCAAAAGAATCTGTGAAACAACGCCTTCAAGAGTTTGTGCAAGCTGTATCTGCATCTGCTCACGGATATTAGCAGGGCAGGCATCAATGATACGACCTATTGTCTGAGCAGCACCCTTTGTATGTAATGTTGCAACAACGAGGTGTCCTGTTTCAGCAGCAGTTACTGCAAGCTGGATTGTTTCATAGTCACGCATTTCTCCGATATAAATTACATCCGGATCTTCACGAAGCGCACTTCTGAGAGCGGTATTAAAATCTTTGACATCTCTCCCTACTTCACGTTGATGTATTGTAGCCTTAACTGGTTCAAATCTATATTCAACAGGGTCTTCAATTGTTATTATATGACAAGCCCTTGTATTGTTGATTTCATCTATTATAGATGAAAGTGTAGTTGTTTTACCGCTTCCTGTTGTACCAGTTACAAGAATAAGGCCGCTTCTTTTTCTGGCAAAACTCTTAAGTACTATAGGAAGTCCTTGTTCGTCAATTGACTTTACTTTGTCATTTAAAAGACGAATTGAAGCAGCAAGCTTGCCCATCTGGCGGAATACATTTACACGCTGTCTTGCACCGGTGGAAATTTCAAAAACAAAGTCAAGGTCCTCACCATTGTTAATGCGTTGTTCCTGTTCAGCTGAAAGCATAGAAAGAATAGTTCTGTTTACGACCTCGTCGCTCATGCCCGAAAGTTTTACAAGAGAGCCGTTAATTCTGAAAACAGTTGGCGCTCCTACAGTCATATGAATATCAGAAGCATTATTTTCTCTTGCACACAGTATAAAATCTTCAAATGTCATGTTATTACTCCCTTAAATCCTTTTATAGTTAATTCAGTGATTATCCTTTGATTTTAAACTGGATACCACTTGCAGACAGATAAACTTCTGTTGACATATTTGCAATACGCTGATTCACAAAGCCGAGAATTTCACGAAAACACTGCTGTGATTTATCCTGCGGACATACTGAAAAACCAGTTTCAATGCTTATGATTATGAGGTTGCCGTCAATATTCTGAACTGCGTAAATAAGATCTGTAATTTCATCTATAACCTGACGTTCAATTGAATGCATTAATTCTTCAGTCATATTGTTGAAATCAGAGCAGTTGTTGTTCATTGCTCTTGAAACATATGCTCCAAGATTGTCAAGAATAACAAATTTGTGGTTAGTTACTTTTTCAGCAGGATTAGTAACTTTGGTTTCAATTTCCCATTCAATACCGTGCTTTTTGTTGTCAAACTGAATTCTTGCCATAATATCCTTGTCAACTTCGTCACCAATGCAAAGATAAAGAACATTATCAAAAAGTTCAAAATAAGTTACTGCCCATCGTGTTTTTCCGCTTGCGGCACCGCCGGTGATAAAAAAAGTTTTTGACATTAGAGTAGTCCTCCCAGCATATTTTGTTTTATTTCATCTCACTCATTGATTTCTATGACATTGAAAAAGTATAATCAGTAATTCTAACTGAGTTGTCAGCAATACTGTTTGCCGTAATGGTGTATACCCATGTTTTACTTGCACTGTAATATTTTACGGATGTAATTCTGTAGTTTGTATATAACGGATCAGCAATATTTACAGAAACATTATCTCCGTTTGAAACGCTGTAATTAGAGCTCTGACCGAATGACGGTATACTGTTGGCAACACTTTTCTTTTTAAAAGCAGGAACCAGAATTAGATCCCCTCTAGTCCCTTCCGGAAGTGAAGTTATAATTTTGCCGTTAAGAACATTTTCCTTTGCTGAAACACGCCAGCCTGAAAAAGTGTAGTTATCAGGAATTTTCGGAACTGGTAATGTATAAGGAAGAGTATATGTTGAATATTCAGTAATATAATCTCCGCCAAGGTGGCTCATATCTGCATAATAAGATATTTTGAATGATGGATCATCACCAATATACAAATCATATAACATTGGTGCGTCATCTTTGGCACTTTTTTTCAGTCTGCAATCTAATATCCTTCCATCGCAATTTACCAAGAAAACTTCAGATGATAATTCTTTTGTCCCATCAATTGAACAAAGCTTTTCTTTACCTGATAAAACAGCTTCAGGAAGTTCTTTGCAATCAATTGTTACAGAAGCTACGCTCATTAAATTGTAGGTTTTTATTACGCCGTTAAGCTTTTCAAGAGATAAATGGTCAATTTTGCAACTCTCATCAAGTCTGACATTATAAGCATCCAGTAAGCCATGCACTTTTGCCCAGAATGCGACAACGACCTGACCTGTACTTTCTGAAGTTACATCCCCTGTAACTTCAGAGCCATTATAAACAGTAAGAGAACATTCATTTTCATTGTCACCAGTCAAAGTAATGTTTCCTATAACTTTTGAATAACCTCTCATAGCTATGCTTCTGTCAGTAGAGATATCTCCGGTAAATGTCGAATCAGATTGTAAAGAAATATTCATATTATCAATATTTCCCGAACATGATGCAGTATCCTTTGCAGTAAATGATGATGTTCCGTCCATATCAGTACAGTTTACATTTATTGAAGAATTGCCGTTAACATATATACTTGAATTATTCTTCAATGAAATTTGATCTGAAACACTTGAATTATAATAATTTAATGATGAATTATCACATAAGTATGAAATACTTGAATCAGTTGCACTTATATTAGCAGAACTGTCTTTTAAATAAAATAATAATTCTGATTCTTCCGGCGAATTAAAATTTGTACTTACTAAGTTAAGAACTGAACCAGAATTACATGTTATATAAGGAATTGGATTTTCACTTTGGTTATCAAAAGAACCTCCATTAATGGTGCATATAGAGTTTTCGCCGCTGTTGCAGATGAAATCAGAACAACTTTTAAAATCTCCTCCGGAAATTGTAAGAGTACCTATGTTATAAATAGCCCCGCCGTATTGATTAGTGCTGCACCCACGAAATTCTCCGCCAGTAATGTTAAGATTACCAGTGTTATAAATAGCACCGCCGCCCATATCAGCATAGTTTCCTTCAAAAAGTCCACCGCTGATATTTACAGTACCATTAGAAATAATTGCTCCTCCATATTGGGTAGTGCTGTTATAATAGAATTGCCCAGCATTAAAGTTAAGTGTTCCGTCATTGACTTTAATAAATGGCGGATAATTACCATGTGGATTTGATAATTTGTTGTTGAAATATCCGCCATTAATGTTCAGTACAGCAGAAGCACTGTCAATGATAATGTTTGGGACAGAATTCTCTGGGTTATTTGAAAAATAAGTCCCATTATTAAAAGTTACTTTAGCTGAGTCTTTAATAATAAAACTATGTCCGTAGCAATTAATCCAAGAATTATAAGGAAATTCAAAATCAGTTGAAATTTCAATGTCTTTGATAAGATAATAATTTTTGTTTGGTTCAATAAAGTCCGCTATGCTTTCTGCATGAATTCCGTCTGAAGGTGGTGTAGTACCATCATCAGCACATACTTTATTTATATCTGAAATAAAAACTACATTTACGATTAAGCAAAACAAAAAAGATAGTAAAAAAAGCTTTTTCTTCATTTTAATACCCATTCCTTTCTGAGTTTTGTGTGTCTGCAAATTGAGTAAATTTTAACACTACTTGATTATGCTAAGTAATTTGTCAAACTTATGCGGTTGCCATAGTCGGCGTAGTTGTTTCTGGCGGTATAGGCGGAACATAAGAATAAATTGTATCATCTGTTGCAGGATTTGTCTGATAATAAGGAAGCTCACCCGTTATAATGCTACCATCAGGTCCATAGAAGTAGATAGTAAACGGAGGAGGAACAACTGATTCTGTTTGACTTTCTGTTGGAGTAGACGGTGTGTTTGATGGTTCTGTATATTCAGTTTTATACCATGTATTATAAGGATCAGTTTTTCTGTTATTGGTATCCTTGGTCTGATCATTATCATCTATGTCAGCCGGAACAGTAGTTTCTTTTCCTTTTTCTTCGGTTTCAGGCTGTGTTTCAGGGGCTTTCGTATTTTCTTCTTCATCTTCAGGAAGACCTGATTCAGGAACAGTTTGTTCTTCATCGTTGATACTATTCGGCACAGTGGTTTCAGCAGGCGGCTTACTGTCATCAACATCAGGAATGCTCTGAGGTAAATTTACCGCAGTTTCGCTTTCAGAAACAAGTGGCAATCCAAGTCCGTTGTCTAAATCCTCTCTGCTTTTTTCTAAATCAGAAGTGATTCTTTCTACATCATATGTTCTTGATAGAACCTGAACCACAGGTTCAAGTTCTGTATATCCATTTGAATAGCAATTTATGATTTCTAAAACCGCATATTCAGAAAATTTCTCATAATCAATGTCTTCATCGGTAGAAATGAAGAACGAAACTTCCTCTTTTTCACGTTTCTCGTAATCTGTCTTGATTACAGCTTTCTTTCCTTCCTTAATAAGCTCAGTTTTTCCGGTAGGATTATCATTGTCGTCAAGAAGATTTGCAGCAACACAGCCTTCAACTGTTTCAACTGTTGTATTGTAAGTGCCATCTTCATTTTTAGCTACTGCAACTCTGAAAACTGTTCCTCTGACAGCCATAGTAGCTTTTGGAGTATTAACTTCATATGTAGAACTTTCGTTAAGCTTCTGTGTAATAGTGTTAACAACAGCGCCTTGTTCAAGATTTATTGTCGTTTTGTTTGAATCGGCATTACCCGTTGCCTCGATGGATAAAACGCTTTCAGGTTCAATAAGAACATATTTATCTGAATCAAGTACAAGACGTAATGTGCTTTCCTTATCAACTGTTAGTCTGTCTCCGCTTTCAAGGTTCATACCCTCATAAGCGTCAAGCTGACCGACCTCATTTCTCTCAACATATGCTTTTCCGCTGATTTCAAACACCTTTATTATTCTGTATACATCGCTTTTGGAGTTAATAACAAGAATAATTGTTACTATTGTAGCCGCAGCAACTACTACAGCGGCGGCACATATTATGAAAATTTTACTTGTCAACAATCGTTTCATGCGGCACCTCAATTATTAAAAAAAGCCCTATAGCATAATAGCGAACAACAGTTTTTCCTGCAGCTCGACCACCATACCATAAGGGTTAGGTTCTTTGCTTTGCGTCATTGATTTTCATCAATTTTGCCAATATTTCTATTTGCTTATATTATACTATTGACTTATTTATTTGTCAATATATTTTTACATAATTTATAAAAATTTTCTTGAAATTTAAAACATTATATATTACAATAAAATTACAGTAAAGTAATTGTTACAAAGGTTTAGTTGAAAAGGGAAGTGACAGATTTGAGATCAAAAAAATATTCTTTGCTTGAAGCATTATTAATTGGCTTGGTGACTTTTCTGGTGTGTTTTTATGAACTGTTTTATCCTGTTGATAATTTGCTTAAAGATATTACGTATCAGAATTACAGAGGGATAAACAATAAAATTAAAATTATTGCAATTGATGATAAGACTCTCCAGGCTCTTGGTCCTTTCGGAACGTGGTCAAGAGATACATATGCTGAAGTAATAAACAAACTTGGAGATTATCCTGCGGTAATAGGCATTGATATTATGTTGTTCGGTGAAATGACTTCTGATGGTGACAAAGCTTTATATAATGCATGCCTGAACAATGGCAAAGTTGTTGTAGGCTCTAACATATCTTTCTCAACTGAAATAGAAAAGGACAGAGAAGGAAAAGAATTTATTAATCATATGCATATAAGTAATGTTCAGTATTCATATCTTGATGGAGCGGCAATAAGCGGTTTTGTAAATGCAAGTACAGATAATGACGGCAAAATGAGGACAGCTTTATTGAGCCTTGACAACAACGGGGAACAACTCAAAAGTTTTTCTTCGCAGGTATATGAAGTTTATTGCAGAAATATAGGAGTAACACCAAACATCCCAAATCTTGATGACTATAACAGAATGTGGATATCATATGCCGGAAGACCATATGAATATGAATATGTTTCTCTTATAGATGTGCTGAATAATGACCCGTCTGCAAATCCAAAAATATATAATGATTGTATTGTTATTATCGGAGCATATGCAGAGGGACTTCAGGATCAGTTTTCTGTGCCAAAAAGTCACAACCTCATGAACGGGGTTGAAATTCATGCAAATATAATTCAAAGTATTATGGACGGTTGTTATCCTGTCCCAGCTTCAAAAACCACTGTTTCTATTGTAACGGCACTTATTGCAATGCTGATGTACTTTATTTTTAAAAAGTGTCCGATAAGATTAGCAAGTGTTCTTCTTATATTTTCTATTGCCGCTTATGTTATTACAGGTATCCTGCTGTATAGTAAAGCAAATATTATAATACCGGTTCTTTATGCTCCTGTATTCATTTTTCTTGCATATCTGGTTGCACTTATAAAAGAATTTATCATGGAGAAAATCGAAAAGAGAAAGCTTGCAACTGTTTTCAAGAAGTATGTTGCCCCACAGGTTGTTGATGATATTATAAAAAAGGGACATTACAACCTGGTTCTTGGAGGGGAAAACAGACATATTGCTGTTCTGTTTGTTGATATAAGAGGATTTACTCCACTCTCCGAAAGCCTTGAGCCGGAGCAGGTAGTTGAAATTCTCAACAGCTACCTCAATCTTACCACAAACTCAATTTTCAAGAATAACGGTACACTTGACAAGTTTATCGGAGATGCGACTATGGCTGTATTCAATGCGCCTTTTGATCTTGACGACTACATATTCAAGGCTTGCTGTGCTGCGTGGGATATGTTACAAGGGGCAAACAAGCTTGAAGATGAGCTTATGCAGAAATACGGCAAAAGTGTAAGCTTTGGTATCGGTATAAATTGCGGAAATGCAGTTGTCGGAAACATAGGATGTGACTTCCGAATGGATTACACAGCAATCGGTGATACTGTAAACACCTCCGCACGTCTTGAAAGCAATGCAAAAAGGGGACAGATTCTTATTAGCGATGCTGTTTATGAGGCTGTAAAGGACAGGGTTACTGTTGAAGAAGTCGGAGAAATACCTCTCAAGGGTAAGTCGAAAGGTGTGTTTGTGTATTCTCTTACTGGTATAGACAGGCAGGAAGAAGATAAATAATTATAGCGGTGAATTAATCTTGTTTCAGCTAATTCACCGCTTTGCTGTATTTATAAAAAGTAAATATGTGTAATTATATGGTTGTATTCTAGAAAAGAAAATGATATTATAATAATTGGAACAAATAATAGCCAAATTATTAAAGTTTGTTTACGGAGGACATAAACATGAAAAAGATAATTTTAGCTTCTTTGGTTGGTGGAACAGTAGGAACACTTATAGTAGGGATTATTGCAGGACAATGGCTAATGGGAGCAGCGGTTTGCTATGCAATATCATTTATTATTTCAGTTATAAATTTTTTTATATATAAAAATAATAAAGATTAGGTTTTAATTTTTAAAATATAAAAATTTATTCTTTTATAAAATAGGGGGATTTTACATGAGTAATCTAAATAATAAAAAAAACAGCAAAGGAAATTACTATACTTTCATGGTTTGCATGGTTTGTAAGATTAATTTCGATTGCAATATTGACGATAATTACGTTACATAATCTTTCAATGCAGAAAGCTTATGAACGTGGTAGAATGGATGCATACAATGATATGTACAGTAACTCAGAAGAATGTAGTGATGAAGTCTTACATTGGTAATGTTCATGCTAATTTTTTAATAAGGGTTAATATTATGATGACAATATTCAATTTAATTAAGCAATTCGCTAATGGAATTATAGCTTTGCTGTATCTTTTGCGCAAAGTTCTGATTTTTGGTGCTGTACTTACTTTGCTAACGGTTATTATAGGATTTATTAATACATGGATTATGCAGATTATGTGGATGTTTATACTTTGTGCATTGCCTGTAGTGCCGACATTTGCCTATTTACGAAACCTAATTATAAATATAACCATATACAAACATGGTGAATGCTTCAAGGGAACCTGCATTGGGTATGATGGTTACGGAAAGGGTAAAATGTTAAAGGTTCTGTGGAATGATAATAAAGGAAGAGAACATATACAGAATTTTGATGCTTTGAATATTACAAGTAAATTTCCATTTCAAATTAATGTATACTGTAAGGGCGGTAATGACAACTATGTTAATTTGGGGATTAATACAATTTTCGCTAATTTATTTATGTTATTTTTATTTCTTTTTGTATCAATAATTACTATGAGTTTTTTTGTATATGTACTTTCTGACACCCTGCCAATAATTGCTGCAACAAATAATTGATTAAGTTTGCTTTAAAAACTTATTTAATTACAGCTATATATTCTGTTGTGAACTGACAGGAATAATGATATTTTCTAAACCTTGTAAATCTACATATTCTTTCAATTTATCTGCATCCACTGTCCAGTCAAAAGCCAGCAGATGCACACCAATAATCATTTTTGTTTTACATTCTGATCTGATTTTTGATAAATAATCATAAGTGTGTTGAATTGCTATTTCGGCATTGTCTTTTCCTTTTAAATAGCCTTCATCAACAAGGTTGCATATTACTGCATCAGTTTCGCCTATGATTTCAACCTGTTCACTTGTCAATGTGCTGTCACCTGTAATATATATGCGTCTTCCCGACATCTCAATAAGATAACTGTTATGTAGTGGATCCCAATGATTGAAATGTCTGGTATTATAGCAAATAATATTAATTTGATCCAATGACATTTTGGAGGGTTCAGAATAGCTATTAGTATATAGTACCTCTATTTGTTCTATGTCTGCTTTCCCACTTATAAGAACTGGTTTAACAATAGAGGGTGGACCTATTATAGTAATATCCTGTCCCTTTACTAAAGGTAATTTTTCAGGGCAGAAGTGGTCCCCGTCATCATGCGTAAAAATGATTATGTCTCCAGATAATACATTCGTAGGTTCAATCAGAGTATTAAAGGCATCAATCAGTATACGCTTTTTTTCTGTTTCTATTATTAATGCACCAATGCCTAAGTTCCTTATAACAATCTGCTCCATGTTAATTTATCCCTTCTTATGCTTTGAATTACGCATATTTGTATACTTTGTGTATAATTTTGTAGAATTATCTTTCAAATTATAGAATATCTAATTTTGCTTGTCAATAGTTTAGCAATTAAATAAAATAGGATTTTATGCAGAAAATAAACGAATAAAATAGAATTATTGCAATAATTAATTTTGCCGCTATTCAAATGTTATACTTCTGCAAGGCATTATGCAGTGATTTGCATAAATAATTTTTAAAAGTTGCAAAAAATACTGTGATATGGTAAAATTATTTTTGTTAGTTGTCTGGATGTGCTATTCAGAACAAAATAAAACATAAGAAAGAGGGAAACAAATGACAAGCGCACAGGTTTATATGATGATTGTAATGGCAGTATATTTACTGATTGTTATTCTCATCGGAGTTAGGTGTTCAGAAAAAAACAAAAACGTTGATGATTTTTATCTTGGAGGAAGAAAACTTGGACCATTAGTAACTGCAATGAGTGCCGAAGCTTCTGACATGAGCAGTTGGTTGCTTATGGGACTTCCTGGCGTAGCATATCTTGCAGGAGTTGCAGATGCAGGATGGACTGCAATTGGACTTGCAGTCGGAACATATCTTAACTGGCTTATTGTTGCTAAGAGATTAAGAAAGTATTCTGAGGTTTGCAACAATTCAATTACTATTCCTGAATTTTTCTCAAACCGTTTCAGAGAAAAGAAAAATATTCTTATGGCTTTGGCTGCATTAATTATCGTGATATTCTTCATTCCTTATACCGCTTCAGGATTTGCTGCTTGCGGTAAGCTTTTCGGAAGTCTTTTTGGTGTTGATTATCACGTTGCAATGGTTATAAGTGCGGCTGTTATTATTGCATATACATGCCTTGGTGGATTCCTTGCAGCAAGTACAACTGACTTTATGCAAAGTATTGTTATGACTGCTGCACTGATTGTTGTTCTTGTGTTCGGAACTGTATCAGCTGGAGGAATTAGTGCTGTAATTGAAAATGCAAAATCTTTAGCAGGATATATCAGCTTTACAGCAACACATAATGCTTCAACAAACAGCGCTGAAGGATATGGGTTTATTACTATAATATCAACAACAGCCTGGGGACTTGGATACTTTGGTATGCCTCATATTCTGCTTAGATTCATGGCTATTGACGATAGTAAAAAGCTTAAACTTTCAAGAAGAATTGCTTCTATATGGGTAGTAATTTCACTTGCTGTCGGAGTTGTTATCGGTATTGTAGGTAATGCTATGTCTGCAAAGGGCGTAATTCCTGTTCTTGAAGGTTCAGATTCAGAGACAATCATAGTAAGAATTTCAAATTATCTTAGCTCATTTGGTATAATGCCTGCAATTATTGCCGGAGTAATCCTTGCGGGAATTCTTGCAAGTACAATGTCAACAGCTGATTCGCAGCTTCTTGCCGCTTCGTCTGGTGTTTCACACAATATTATCGCAGGTCTTTTCAAGGTTAAGACAAGTGAAAAAGTTTCAATGCTAATTGCGAGATTAACACTTGTCGTTATTGCAGTAATCGGTATTGTTCTTGCATGGGACCCTAACAGTTCAGTATTCGCTATTGTATCATTTGCATGGGCTGGATTTGGTGCAGCTTTCGGACCAGTAATGCTGTTCTCATTGTTCTGGAAGAGAATGAATAAGTGGGGAGCATTTGCTGGAATGCTTTCAGGAGGAGCGGTAGTATTTATCTGGAAGTATGCTGTACGTCCTTTGGGAGGTACTTTCAACATATATGAGTTACTTCCTGCATTTATAGTTGCATGTATATTCATAATAGTTGTAAGTATTGTTACACCTAAGCCATCAAAGGAAATTCAGGATGAATTTGAACTCGTAAATCAGATGAAAGAGATAACATCTGAAGAGTAGTTTTTTAATAATGGAAAGCCTGTGCTTGCTTTGCCCAAATTTCTCTTAAAAAAACAAGTAGGCTGGCAAACTTTTTATATTAGTTTTTCTACAAACTGAGCCTTTCCGTATTCCAAGAAAGGCTCTTTAATTATTATTTATTTTGCTTCTTCAAGTGTAATTCCGTTATCCCCTAGAGGAATCTTATGATCAAGCCCAACAAACTTTCCATTCTGCTGCCATAAAACTTCCTTTACAAAAGCATACTTTTCTTCATCCCATGTTTTAAAATCATCAAGCACAAGCCCGCCTGTATCCCCTGAATTTGCATTGAAACACCAGAATGTATGGTGAAGCTTGTTTGTCTTTATAAGCTTTCTCATATGTGTCATCCATATAATATTAGGTTCGGTCATATACCCTCCCCATTCTCCGATAAGAACAGGAGCCGTCTTATCCTTGTAAATATAAAACCAGTTGTCATTCCAGCAGTCTTTCATCAGGCTGTCATATGTATAATTACCATTGAACCATGGCTGCTTATATACGGTCGGGCCATAATCGTGCGGAGAATAAACAAGCTTGTTCTGATATTTACCCAGATTAATCGGGTTCTCCTTAACTCCACGTAAATTTCCGCCCCACCATGTTGTATAATAATCAGACATATTCTGGGAAGTAAAATTGCCGTTGTTCTTAATGTCCATAGGGTAGATTTCAATACCCTCAACCATTATCAAGACATTAGGATTCTTCTTCAATACTGCATTTGCTGCCTTTTCAGCAACGTATTTCCAGTTGTCAGAATCCTTTGAATTATCCCACTTTGCTCTCGGTGACTCTGATGCCTTTCCGTGAGGCTCATTTTTGAGGTCATAAGCTATTATTGTATCATCATTTTTATATCTGTCTGCCATCCACGCAAGTGCATCTATGTAATTCTTCTCCGAAATGCTCCCTGCATACCACATATTTATCATATGTCCTGATGCATTTGTTTCAGCAGAGTGAATATCAATCATTATCTTGATTCCGTTTGCCCTGCACTGCCCTACAACATAGTCAAAAATCTCAAGGCTGTTCATTCCGACAAGGTATGAATTTGTAGCCTGATTGAAGTTTGCTGTCGGATAACTGCCGTTTGACCATTCAAGGATAAGTTCCGCAGAAATCGGAACTCTTAGCAGATTAAAGCCTCTGTCAGCAATTGCATCAATAGAAGTATTAAGGTCACTGTTCCACAAGCCGTCAAATGTGTTTGTACCTGTATTGTAGCCAAACCAGTTGACACCTGTCAACCAGACCTGCTTTCCATCCTTATCAACAATCTTGTTGCCCTTTACATAAAGCCAGTCGTCAGTTGTTGGTGCAGGAACATCTTTTGCCTGAACTATTTTAGGATTACTGTTTCCAACATTCTTTGAGGTATTGTTATTGTTATTATTGTTGTTTGTATTATTGGAATTGCCGGAAGATGTTGCCGTTGTTTTCTTGTTATCATATTCTATGTAACTATCTGAAGGTGAAATCTTCCCTGCATTGCAGAGAATCATTCCGAATGTGCCTTCTCCGCCGGATGTTACCGTAGAATTATGTTCAACAGGCTTTACAGTAAGTGTATCCCCATTAACCGAAATTTCACAATTCCACTTCTGATCTACTTTTACGCCGGAGGATGCTTTTATTACAGCTGTCCAGCCGGATATATCTGATTTACTTTTGTTTTTTATAGTTCCATCAAGTTGAGTGAATTTATCACTGCCATTTTCCCAGCTGTTTGAGTTTTTAATGTTGAGAGTAACATCTTTATCTGCCTTTGTGCTTGTAGAATTGCTTGTACTGCCGCTGATTGTTTTTACCGGAGATGTTTCATCAGTTTCACTTTCAGTCATGGCTGTGGCTGATTCTGACTCTTCTTTTTCAGTCTGGCTTTTTTCTTCAGTTTCCTTTCCCTCATCATTTTTTTCAGCATAAGGGTCATAATCTTCATCAAGCGGGTCGTAGTTCTCCCCGAAAACATCATCAGAATTGCCTGAATCTTCATTTTTCTCCGCTCTTGTTATTGAAGTATCTGAAGCTACAGGTGCATCATTCTTATCTGCACAGCTTGTAAAACTTACAGCAAGAACTACAGCAGAAGTCACAAATGCTAATAATTTTTTCATAAAGAAGTGTCCCCTTTATTAATTGTAAATTCATAAAATACACATAAATTATATCATACAAAATTAATTTAAACAATACCTTTTCCCATATTAATAAAAATAATTTAGGGTAATACCGCACAAAGCTGCAAGCTTTGTTTCAACGACTTAAGAAACAGCAAAATACTTTACTGAGCCTGATTTGAAAATTGACAGAAATGTATTGTACGGTATTGACTTTAATATTTCTATCTTAAACGTTTATACTTTTTTACATAGCAGTATATACTAAGAAGTTAAAAATTCGTCAATATATCCAATTAATTTATTAGCTATTGAAATCTATTATTTTGTGTTGTATAATTAATTTAATAATGGTTAATTTCTAGTATAATTATATTTATATTTTTATTACAATCTGAGTTAATTCTGCAAATTTGGGTTAAGGTGGGACTTTAATGGGTCAGAACATTATTCTATATGGGCCTCCTGGCACAGGTAAAACTTACCATACAGTAGCATATGCTTTATCAATCATTTATGATGTTCCGGTTGAAAATGTAATGAAGGAAGATTACAATGATCTTCTTGAAAGATACTATACATTAAAAGAAGCTTACAAACAGATTGAGTTTACTACATTCCATCAGTCTTTCGGATATGAGGAATTTATTGAAGGTATCAAGCCGATATTCATGCAGGTTATGAATGAACGAGGTGAACGTTCCCGTAAGGAAGAGATGGTTTACACCGTTGACAGAGGTATCTTCAGAGAGTTCTGTGCTCAAGCTGCAGCAAATCCAACTGAAAAGTTTGTATTTATCATAGATGAAATCAACCGTGGTAATATTTCAAAGATCTTCGGTGAAATCATTACTCTTATTGAACCTTCAAAAAGACTAGGTGAACCTGAAGCATCAGAAGTTAAGCTTGCTTACTCAAAGGATAACTTCGGTATACCAAACAATATTTACATAATAGGTACTATGAATACTGCCGACAGATCAATTGCTATGCTTGATACTGCTCTGAGAAGACGTTTTGAATTTATTGAAATGCTTCCTAATGCTGAGCTTTTCAGAAATATAAACATCGGCGGTCTTAATATAGCTGATCTTCTTACAAAATTAAATAAGCGTATTGAAATTCTCTGTGACAGGGATCATGCTGTCGGACATGCATATTTTATGGCACTAAGAACTAATCCTTCCATTGAAACACTTGGTCATATTTTTAAAAATTCGATTATTCCTCTTCTTCAGGAATATCTTTATGATGATTATGAAAAAATCCGTCTTGTTCTCGGTGATGTCAACAAGGATTTTGACGAACAGTTTGTCAGACGAGTTGAAGTTGATTACCGTGAAGTTTTCGGCGTAAAATCAGATCTGTACCTTGACGGAAATGATATTTATGAAATTAATGAAAAGGCTTTCACTAATCTTAATTCTTACCTGAAGCTGTAATACGGCAGCATTTGAGTTTTGACTTTTCGGACAACCGTCCGAATATGGTTTACAGACCGTTAAAACTCAGAAAGGATGGTCAAAATTATGGAAAAAGATAACCGTCTTGCAATAACAGAAAGCGGCTTTTTCACCCGTAATGTTGAAACTGACGATCCTAACTGTGTTGTACTTGAAGAAGGTACCTTTGATCTCCTTGAAAACTTCGCTGTTGAAAGCACACGTACTGCAATAAGCGGCGAGTTGTATGAATACTTTCACGTATGTGAAGATGAGAAATTCGGTAAAATTATCAAACCAGGAAATTTCAGCGGTGTTGTTTCACTGAATGACGGTACTCAGATCGAGCTGTTCTGCGGAATACGTTCTCGTGCTGCACTCCTTGAAATGCTGTATACCATTGATAATATGCCTGTAACGACATTGTCAGAAAGCATTGTAAAACGTGGAGGCATGAACATCTTTGAAATGTTTGTAAGAATGTTTATAAATGAGCTTTTTATTATAATGAAAAGCGGACTTAAACAGACTTATGTTTCGATTATGGCAAATGAAAGATTTGTTAAAGGTAAAACAATTTATTCTATTCATGCTACGAAAAACTTTGCTCATAAGGAACGTTTCTTTGTTCAGTACGATGATTTCAGTGTAAACAGAACTGAAAATAGGATTCTTAAATCAACTGTAAAGCTTTTGACAAAGCTTTCTCTCAATACTCAGAACAGACGTCAGCTAGCTTCTATTCTTACAGCACTTCAGGATGTTGAATATTCCACCAATCTGAATGCTGATTTTAAAAAAGTTGCAACAGACAGAAGCATGAATATGTATCAATTTGCTCTTGGTTGGAGCAGAATTTTTCTTCAGAAAAAGAGTTCTTTCTTTTTCAGCAGTAAAAACTCAGGTTATGCTGTTTTGTTCCCTATGCACAGACTGTTTGAGAGCTATATTACAAAAAAGCTTTCTGATTATATGACACCACCGATGTTTAGTTTCAGACTTCTGAACAAACATTGCAGTAATCTAGACAGACTTTCGCAATACTCCGAACTTCTTCCTGATGCTATTTTTGATACATGGGCAAGCGGTGCTTTTACTGTTATTGATGTAAAGTGGGACAAAAAAGAAAAGAAAAATATTTCGCTGCTTAATGATTTTGATGAACAGGTTGGTAAATTGTACGCTGATACAACGAAATTCAATGCTTCATCAGCTTATATCATTTATCCTAAGTCGAATTCGTTCAATGATGAATTCAGTGAGTTGAGTTTTGTTTCACAGAATGGTTGTCCGATTAAAATTATTTTTGTTGATCTTCATAATCTTGCTGACGAAATTGGCAGGATATTATCAGAATTTTCCATGTAATAATATATTTGTATACGGTATAATTGTTTCTACATTATACCGTATTTTTATTATCAGCAGCAAAATTAAAAGATGGCATAGAAAATTAATTCTATACCATCTTTATTTTGAAATTAATTCTGAGGTACATCAGTACATACAGAAATATTATCATTAGGAGCTGCAAAAATCTCAATTGCCTTATGATTGTTCTTCACAACAACCTTAGTTTCAATTCCGCCAAATTCACCATCAAGTGTCCATGGTAATTCTGATGACGATTCAAATTCCACATAATCTGTCTTAAAAAATAAGAAATAAGGTGAATCCAGCTTTCTCTGCAGAAGATCATTTATCATCATCTGGAAATCCATAAGGTTTGTTGGATTTTTTACAAAGAAACACTCAAATACTCCGTCATCAAGCATAACATCATTTCCGCTAAGTCCTTTGAAACCTGCAATGGAAGTAGAGTTAGAAACCATTCCAAAAAGGAAATCGCCTTCAGTTTCAGTATCGTTATACTTTAACTTTACAGAATATGTCTTCAACTTATTAAGCTTTTTCATCCCCTCCATTATATATGCAAGTGTTCCGAACACATTCTTTTTCTGCTGAGGAGTTTCATAACTGACATCTGTAAATGCTCCGAATGCCGCAACATATGTGAAAAAGACTTTGTTGAATGAACCTACATCCACATTGATTTTCTCATTTCTCACTATATTCAATGCAGCCTGCTTCATATCCTTTGAAATATTAAGGCTTGTCGCAAAATCGTTCATTGTTCCTGCCGGAATATAACCAAGAGGCTTTTTTTCTTCAAGAGACATTATGCCTTCAATTGTTTCGTTCAGTGTTCCATCTCCGCCGCTGCAAATAATTGCATCAAAATCATTGCCGATTTGTGCAACTGTATCAAGTGCATCATACTTTGACTGAGTTGGGTGAACGGTTACATCGTACCCTCCCTTAGTCAAAGTATCAATTATATTAAGCAGATTAAATTTTATCTGACCTTTTCCAGAGTGTGGATTAAAAACAAACAATGCTTTTTTCATATTCTATATGCTCCGCTAAAGAAGCACATCTCCTTTCACTGTCCCAAATAAATTGTAATGAAATAATGTTATAGAGTATATTATATATTACTAATATAATATAACAATATATATTATATATTATATTGCAAGAATATTCAACTGTTATTTTTAATCTAATTATTAATTATCATTGACAAAAAAGCTGTCTATGTTATACTTTTATTGTTTGTATACAGTTTTATATAAAGAGGATTTAACATGAATGATGTTTACGATATAGCAGTAATAGGACTTGGCCCTGCAGGCTCTACCTTTTGCAGACTTGTTTCTGATAATTATACAATTGCTGCAATTGACCCCAAGAATGATACTCCAGACAGTTTTATGAAGCCATGCGGTGGACTGCTGTCATCAGATGCACAGAAAGCTTTTGCATGCTTTGACATGACATTTCCTAAAGAAATTATAGTTGACCCGCAGATTTTCACCGTAAAGACAATAGACGTAAAAACGGGTTTAATTCGTAATTATCAGCGTTTTTATATAAACTTTGACAGACACAAATTTGATATGTGGCTAAAGTCACTTATACCCGAAAATGTGGATGTTCTTAACGGGAACTGCATGAGCATTGAGAAAGAATGTGACTGCTATAAAGTAAGTTACAGGGATAATCAAGGAGAAATACAAAATATTAAAGCAAAGTATCTGATTGGTGCTGACGGTGCAAAATCCATCGTCAGAAACACTTTCTTTCCAAAATGCAAATTCAGAAAATATGTTGCAATCCAGCAATGGTTTGAAGAATGTCACCCTAATCCTTTTTACTCATGCATATTTGACGCTCAAACCTCGGATTGCTGTTCATGGTCTGTTTCAAAGGATAACAGCTTCATTTTTGGTGGTGCTTTTAAACAGAAAGATTGCCGTGAGATGTTTGAGTTACAGAAAGAACGGCTCAAAAGATACGGCTTTAAATTTGGAACACCAATCAAAACAGAAGCCTGCCTTGTAATGCGTCCAGAAAGCATATCAAACTTCTGCTCAGGCAAGAATGACATCTTCCTGCTTGGTGAAGCGGCAGGACTTGTTTCCCCGAGTTCTCTGGAGGGAATAAGCTCTGCAATAATCAGCGCAAAAAAACTCAGCGACGTCTTTAATTCAGACACCGCTGATAAAAATAAACTGTACAGGCTTAAAATAACACCTCAAATTCTAAAGCTATTTTTCAAGCTTTTCAAATGTCAGTTCATGTACAATCCTTTTTTAAGAAAACTTGTAATGAAAAGTGGGCTTAAATCAATTAAAGTAATTGAAAAGTGAGTGGTTCTCCGTCTGTTTCTGCACTTACTCCGAGCATATCTGCAACGGTTGCTCCAATGTCTGCAAAGGTTGGTCTTATGCCCATATTAACACTCTTGATTTTCTTGCCGTACACAATAAACGGCGTATACTCTCTTGAATGGTCGGTGCTTGCAGTTCCCGGATCACAGCCATGGTCTGCTGTAATCATCAGAACATCATCGTCATTCAGCATAGGCAACAAAAGACCTAGCTGTTCATCAAACTTATTAAGGGCATTTGTATACCCAGGAATATCATTTCTGTGACCATACTGCATGTCAAAATCAACGAGATTTACAAAGCAAAGTCCGTTGAAATCGGTCTTTACATATTCAAAGGTTTTCTCCATGCCGTTGTCATTATTTATAGTTCTTGTCATCTTTGTAATGCCCTTGCCTGCAAAGATATCATTAATTTTTCCGACTGCAATGACGTCAAGGCCTGCTTTTGAAATATAGTCAAGAACAGTATCCTTTGGTGGTTCAAGAGAAAAGTCATGGCGGTTTGAGGTTCTTTTTAAATCAGGATATGCTCCGACAAAAGGTCTTGCAATAACTCTTCCGACCGCATGTTTTCCACACAGGATTTTTCTTGCAATCTCACAATATTTATAAAGCTGTTCAACAGGAACAATATTCTCATGAGCTGCAATCTGAAAAACGCTGTCTGCGGATGTATACACAATAAGCGCACCTGTTTCCATATGCTCTCTGCCATATTCATTTATAACAGCTGTTCCTGAGTATGGCTTGTTGCAGAGAATTTTCCTGCCTGTCTGTTTTTCAAACTCTTCAATAACTTCCTTTGGAAATCCATTAGGATAAGTCGGAAGAGGTTTATGTGAAATAATACCTGCAATTTCCCAATGACCGATAGTTGTATCTTTTCCTTTGGACGACTCGGTCATTTTTGCATATGCTGCTGACGGATTGCTGACAGGTTCACCGCAGTTAATTCCGTCTATGTTAAACAGACCAAGTTTCTGCAAATTAGGAACATTCAGCTTTCCGGACTTGAAGCATGTTCCGACAGTATGACTTCCTACATCCCCGAATTTATCTGCGTCAGGTGCTTCACCTATTCCGACGCTGTCAAGTACAATGAGGAAAACTCTTTTGATATCTGCCATAAACAATCCCTCCCTGTAATTATTTTTCTTCAGAAGCAAGAATAGCTACTGCCGAGCTTGTCCCTACCCTGTCACATCCGGCTTTTATAAACATTTCAATATCTTCTTTTGTTCTTATGCCTCCGGCAGCTTTGATTTTAACTTCATCGCTGATATTAGCTTTAAACAATCTTATATCATCTATTTTTGCGCCTGCACTTCCAAAGCCTGTCGAAGTTTTGATATAGTCTGCCTGTGCTTCTGAAACACATTCGCAGAGTTTTTCTTTCTCATACTCTGAAAGATAGCAGGTTTCAATTATTACTTTAAGTATCTTATCGTTGGCAACTTCCTTAACTGCCTTGATTTCTTCGGTAACAGCTTTAAAGTCACCGTTCTTGACGTCACCGAGATTGACTACCATATCAATTTCGTCTGCGCCGTCAATGATAGCTTCCTCAGCTTCATAAACCTTTACGGAAGTTGTACTGTAGCCTAAAGGGAATCCTATTACGGTACAGATTCTGAGGTTGTCCCCATAAACGTTTTTAACTCTTGCAACATATGAAGGAGGAATGCAGACAGACGCTGTCTTATATTTTACAGCCTCATTGCAGAGTTTCTGTATATCTTTCCAATCAGCGATAGCCTTTAGCTGGGTATGATCAATATGTGATAATAAAATACTGTTTTCCATATCAGATGCACCTTTCTTGTTTCTTTATTTATATTATACTACTATAATTTCTTCTATTCAATTAATTTATTACTTATTTCACATATTTTTCTTTTATTAAAATTTATTTACTGCACATTATAATCAATGAAAGTATATGTATATTATTCTTGCAATTCAATACATAATATGATAAAATAACTTAATAGTGTAATGGCAAAGTGTTATTTGCCGCATTCAAATACTGGAGGCCTATCAATGGATAATAACAACAAGGATTATAAAAAGAAAAACAGCCGCGACAACAGACCGCAGTTTCCGAAGCGTGCAGTTATAACCGGAGGTATGCCTTACGGCAACAAGTGTCTTCATTTTGGGCATGTCGGCGGAGTATTCGTTTTTGCTGACGTTTTTGCTCGCTTTCTGAGAGACAGAATCGGTAAGGATAATGTTATATTTGT
Organism: Bacillota bacterium; assembly: GCA_023396225.1. Lineage (GTDB taxonomy): Bacteria > Bacillota > Clostridia > Oscillospirales > Ruminococcaceae > JAEZYS01. The sequence continues at coordinate 116,435 of JAEWWT010000010.1, read as the reverse complement.
TTCCGGAACTGACTGCTATGGCTCACCTATCGCTGAAAGCTATCGTAAGCTTAAGGAAGAAAAGGGATACACGGGAACTATCAAGGATTTTGTAAGTTCTAACCATGAAAATCAGAAGAAAACTCTTGAAGAATATGATATAAGCCTTAATCTTTTCGGTGCTTCAGGTCTCGGTAAAACAGCAGAGGTTCACAATAAATATTCAGAAGAATTTATTAAAAAGCTTTATGACAATGGTCATCTGAAAAAGATTTCTACTGCTCAGTTCTATGATGAAAAGGTTGGCACATTTCTGAACGGACGTCAGGTTGTCGGCAAATGTCCTGTACAGGGATGCCAATCTGAGAAGGCTTATGCGGATGAATGTGACCTCGGTCATCAATACATGCCTGTAAACCTTATTGATCCTAAAAGCACGCTTACAGGCGAAACACCTGTAATGAAGGATGTTGTAAACTGGTATTTCAAGCTTACTGAACATTTTGATGAACTTAGAAAGTACGCTTCTGAAATCAGGACACAGGAAAATGTCCGTCCTGTTGTTTACAAAACTATCAGTGAATTCCTTGAACCTCCTGTTATATATGTAATGAATGAATATCTTGAAGAATATAATTCTGTCAAGTCTAAGATGGCTGAACATGAATTTATTGAAGAACCTAAAAAGACTTCATTTACTATAAAATTCAATACACTTACTGAACGTGATGATGCTGAAAAAATTCTTACCAACGCAGGAATCAGATTCCGTACAGGCAAGACACTTGTTCCTTTCAGACTTACAGGCAACATTGAGTGGGGTGTTCCTGCACCTGTTATGGAAGATGAAAATGGACTTACAGTATGGGTATGGCCTGAATCACTGTGGGCGCCTATTTCATTTACACAGGCTTATCTTGAATCCGCAGGAAAGAACACTCAAGAGTGGAAGAACTATTGGTGTTCAAAGGACTCACAGGTTTATCAGTTCATTGGTCAGGATAATATCTATTTCTACGGCGTTGCTGAAATGGCTATGTTCATGGCTTTACAGGGCAAGGACAATCTCTCGTCACAGCCTGAAGACGGTGAAATGCAGTTACCTGTGCTTGTTGCAAACCATCACATTCTTTTCCTTGATAAAAAGGCGAGCAGCAGCGGAAATATTAAACCACCTATGGCAGAAGAACTTCTCGACTACTATACAGCTGAACAGCTTCGTATGCACTTTATAAGTCTTGGACTTGGCATGAGAAGTGTAAGCTTCCAGCCAAAGCCTCTTAATCCTATGGCAAATGAAGATGAAAGTGATCCAGTTACAAAGGAAGGATTTTTGCTTTCTAACGTATTCAACAGAATTATACGTACATGTATTTACGACGTTCAGAAATATTATGACGGGAATATGCCTATCGGTGATGTTGAAGCTGATGTTCTTACTGATGCTGAAAAAGCTATCCTTGAGTACGAGCGTTTTATGTACAAATTTGAATTCCATCAGGTGACTTATGTTCTTGACTCATATATCAGAAAATCAAGCAAATATATGGCAAGGGTTAAGAAGATTTATGATACAGACGACAATGAAGAATTCCGCAGACAGTCACTTGTAAACCTGTTCCACATGATAAGAACTGCCGCTGTTCTCCTCCACCCTATCGCTCCTAAGGGAACATCAATGGTGCTTGAATACCTTGGATTTAGCGAAGAATTCTGGGACTGGGATTATATTTTTGATACAATGCAGAAATTTGCTGACGGCAAAACTGAGCAGAAACTCAAATTCCTAGAACCAAGAGTTGACTTCTTTACAAGGCATCCAAGTCAGTTTCAGCAGAATGACTGATAATTTAATATAGTTAAAGGGTACTGTGCAATATCACAGTACCCTTATTTTATTCATGCTTTAAAAGATATTCGCAGGCAGAGAGTGCTGCTATAGAGCCGTCGGAGGCAGCCGTTGAAAGCTGACGGATTTTCTTTGTTCTGCAATCTCCTGCGGCAAATATTCCATCAACATTTGTTTTGCAGCTTTCCCCTGCAATTATATACCCATGTTCATCAAGTTCTACAAGCGGAGCAAATTTACCATTTTTCGGCGCAAAGCCTATAGCAATAAACAAAGCGTCAACTTCAAGTTTTCTTTTTTCTTTGCTTTTTATATTTTCGACTTCCAAACCTGTAAGCTTTTCATCAGCAATTAATGCTGTAACGGTGCTGTCAACAATCAGTTCAACGTTTTCCTTTTTGGTGATAGCACTCATAAGCCTTTTTTCAGCCTTAAACTCGCTTCTGCGATGAATAATATAAACCTTGCTGCATATCTTTGCAAGATATTCTGCGTCTTCAATAGCAGTATTTCCACCGCCTACCACAGCCGTTACCTTATCTTTAAAGAAGTTGCCGTCACATACGGCACAATATGAAACACCTTTGCCGATAAGCTTTTCTTCGTTATCAATGCCAAGATGTCTGTGTCTGGCGCCAGCCGCTATAATTACGGCTTTGCACTCAATGTTTTCTTTATCTGTATGGATACTGAACGTCTTATCATCCTTTGAAATACCTATAGCTGCTTTAAATTCTATTTCAGCACCAAGCTGTTTTGCTTGCTCATAAATTCTGACAGCAAAATCATACCCGGAAATTTTCTTTATTCCAGGATAATTTTCTATATCAGGAGCATTTACAATCTGCCCGCCGTAATAATCAGATTCAAGTACAAGTACCTTTTTGCCCGCTCTGACAGCATATATCGCTGCTGAAAGTCCTGCTGTTCCTGCACCTATAATAACTATATCATACATAAATCAATACCATTCAATCAGATACTTACCATTTTCAGAATATCTTCTTTTGACCTTACACCAACTGAAGTGTTTATAAGTTTGCCGTTTTTAAAAACTATAAGTGTCGGAATGCTTGCAACCTTGTATTCAGATGCAAGTTCAGGGTTTTCATCTACATTGATTTTGCAAACCTTGAAACCATTATTTTCTTCTGCAATTTCATCAACAACAGGAGAAAGCATTTTGCATGGTCCGCACCAAGATGCCCAGAAATCTATTAATACAGGCTTATCTGAAGACATTACCTCATCTTTAAAATTATCTTTTGTTACTTTTATTACTGACATTTTTATTTGCTCCTTTAATAAATATTTATTTTTATTATATCCGTTTTTATAAATATTACTTTTAAAGATTTAAGTATATCATAATACATTTTTTAAAAGCTTTAGGAAATGAATGTATTTATTTCACTTACTTTACCATAAGTGAACCGAATGCAAACTTTTCAACAATGTTGCATATTTCGTCAGGAGTTTTTGTCATGCCTTCTTTTACCCATTTCAAAACAATATTGTATGTTCCGCCTGAATTAAATGCCAACAGATATCCAAGTGCTTCTTTGTCTTGAATATCAGGGAAATTTACTATCCTGTCAAGAATCTGCTGATGAATTTCCGGCAGTACATCTGTCCACTTTTCAAGCATATAATTCAGCATTCTGCTTTTTGCAAGAGCTGTGAAAAAGCACTTATTTGCATAACACAAGTTCAGTATAATTCTAATTGAATACATGCAGTCAAACTTACTGTCAGCTTCATTCAGACCTGCTTTAAACTCATTCAAAAGAGAATCAAAATATGCGTCGAGAACATCCTCTTTTGACTTGAAATGGCGATAAAATGTTCGTCTTACAACATCTGCATTTTCTGTAATTTCGCTGATTGAGATATCCTCAAGCTTTTTTATCTGCATTAAATCAATCATTGCTTCAATAATCCGCTTTCGGGACTGAACTGCACTTGGATTTTCACTTAATATCATAATTATGACTATGCTTCCACAGGAAGCATCTCTCCTTTCGGTATGTTTTTAATAATGTCACACTAATCCATAATTTGTAGCACTTAATTTGAATGTATTGACTATTCATTTACAACATTATATCATATATTTATAAGTTACACAAGTGTGACATTTATTGAAAGGACATGATTCTATGATTTATATTTTTTTATCTGAACTGAACATCAGAAATGCAATGTGGATAATTCCGTTTATATTCTTTCTGCATGAAATGGAAGAGTGGAAAATTCTTGATTGGTATCATTCAACTTATAACCCACCGCCAAAAAGCACAAACCTCTCCTGTAGAATTTGGCTTTTTATTATTTCTATATGGTTCTATTTCATGACAGTAATTTCCCATGTGATTCCAGACAAACACATCTCTGCAGGAGTACTTCTTTTCCTGATAGTTTTTTCAACATTCAATGGAATCCAGCATGTATTCTGGCAGATTGCTTTCAAAAAATATGCTCCGGGAGTAATCTTCTCATCACTTGGAATTGTTGCCGGCGCAATTCTTACAGCAGCTTGTCTTATTCAGAATCTTGTTTCACCTGTATATGTAATTATACTATATGCAATTACAATCTACCCGCTTATTACAACATTCAAAGCCGGAAACAGTTGTATAAAATTATTCTATGGTATACATAATCTTAGTTTAAAAATTGTGGAGGTACTTTCAAAATGAGTACAATTATTATTTACTATTCGATTTCGGGACAGACAAAGCTCATTGCCGATATTATATGCAATAAGCTGAAATGCAAAGAATTTGAAATAGAGACAGATCCAAAAATAAAGCCGGATGTTGTATCCATGTACATTCACGGAACAAAAGAAATGGTTTCAAGAAATTCTCCTAAGCTTGTTACTCCTGAAATTGATCTTTCTGAATATGATAACATTATTATAGGGTTCCCGAACTGGGCAAGCAATTTTCCGCCTGCAATGAAAGAGTTTGTCAGCAATAATGATTTTTCAGGTAAGAACATATATCTGTATACAACCTATGCTGCAAGAGGAGGAGAAGCGTGTCTAAATAATGCTTCAAAGCATTTCACCACTGCAAAAAGCATAAAAAAATTAGGCAAATTTTCATTGCCTAAAATTCATAATAAAGATAAAGTTGTTGAAAAAGTTTATGAAATACTTGCATCAGAAAAGTTAGTTTGAAACATTTTCTAAGAGGTACTTTTCAAATTTCTTGTCTGAGAAGATTTCATTTGTTACAAAATCGCCGTTGTAAAAAAAACTGTACGTTGTAAACGGAGCGGGTGCATTCTGTGCCTGCTCTGTTGTTTCTATCTTATGAAGTATTACTGTTGTACCATGCTGTTCAGCAATTTCTTTCAGCATAGGAGCATATTTATCAGTAAACGGACACTGCGGCGAATAGTACAAAACAAGTCCTTTCTCATCAATATGAGGCTTTTTGACCTGCTTTCTAAAATGCGGAACAGGGGCGTTTTCTTCAAAAGGAAGATAGAGAAGTTCATATGAAGGCTCTGCTGAATCTGCTGTAACAAAGCCCTTATACTTCAGAAACTTCGGGTCATTTAAAAACGCAAGTTTTTTAACTGAAGATAATGCTGTGAGTCCAATCATACCCTTTGACTTTGCATCTTCAATACACTTTTCAAGAAGCTGACTTGCATATCCCTGCCCCTTGTACTGACCGGAAACCCAGAAACAATCAATATGCATATATCCTTTTGCGTCAATCGGACACCATGCCTTTTCAGCAGGAATGTATTCTATGAACACCTTTCCTCTTACATCAAGTTTGGTGAACACAAGACCGTCATCAAGCCTGTCCTTTATCCATGCTTTCTTTGAGGCAACACTGTTCTCTCCTTTTTTATCGGAGATGCAGCAACAGATATGTTCCTTTTCAAGATTGTCATGTGTGATTGTTACAAAGTCCATAAAAATGCACATCCCTTTCTGATATTTACTACGTTATATTACAAGTCAGTTTATGAAACATGATACAGAATAATTATTTTGCTTTTACAGGGTGTCTGATAATTGTTCTTGACTTTGACAATTCAGTCTTTCTTGGATCAGAAAGATAAATCTCATGGTGCAATCTTGTTTCTGTAAAATCACTTTCAAGATTGTTTTCTGCTATAAACCTGTCCATAAGACTGACAGTAGCTGGCTCGTCGTCATACGCACCTATATGCATACACTGAACGCACAAGCCTTCTTCAACTTCAACTAGGTGAGCTTTTGACAAATCAATGTGTGGTTTCTTCTTTGCTACGATTTCATATGCCTGACTGAACACCTCATCAGTTACAAACTCAGGCTGCCTAATCATTGATATCCAACTAAAGTCCTTTTTCCTTGAATAATCAATACCATCTATACCCTCGATCCACCACATTCCTTCCAGCGGCGGAACAACAAAAGCAAAATAATCCTTTGGTGTTATACCGCCCTTTGGCATAAACTTAATTGTGTTTGAAAGCGAATACAAAGCATCCAGGGCAGATTGATATTCTCCGCCAGTATCGTTTGGGTTTCCTTTTCCCTTGACCTGTATGAATTTCATTGCAGGGACATTAATTAATGAGGGGGAAGTCTTAGGTAAGTACAGTTCTTTGAATTCCTTTTTGTAGTCATAGGACGGCATAAAATCACCTCATTTTAGTTCAATGCAACGTAAATTCTGATATCTGCATTTTCTTCGTCATTAGTAAGATACTCTTCAAAGTCACCAGTAAAGCTTCTGTCAAGTGTCATAGCCCATATATCATCCCACGCCTTTGCAACATCCTTGACAACGTGTCCTTTAATACTGAAAACAGCATACTTTCCTGCTGGAATTGTCTTAGCAGAAAGTTCAGGATTATCATTCTTTGTAACTGCAACTCCAACTGTAACATCATAAGATACTTCCTTAAAGTCATAGTTGGTGTAAAGACCGATAGCATATGTATTTGCCATGTTCTTTATTGTTGAATCCATAAGACCTTCGCCAAGGAACTTGCCCCAGAGTCCGCCGACAACAGCAGTTACTTCAGATGGTTCGTTACTTGTTCTTGCAGTAAGACCAACAATAGTTTTTTCTTCAAGATTTACGATTTCATAATTCATAGTGATTACCTCTTTCATATTTTTAAATTCTGAGTTTGATTGCTTTCTTTCAAACTCTGTAATCACATTATATCAAGCTTAATATGACATAAGCGTGTCATATTACAAATAAATTTCCTGAATTTTTTTAATTTTATATATAAGACTTTCCTTTGCCTCTTCCGGTTCAATAATCTTGCAGAATTCTCCATAAGACATTGCATAACTGCATATGGTAATAAAATCGGGAAATTCAGCTGAACAAATAAAATCACCATTATCATTCATATCAAACTCTTTGAATTCATCGTACACACGAAATGCCATACGCTTTGAAATTTCAAATTTTGCAGTAATAAGTGTCTTGTTATATGTCTTGTCATTTTCTGAAATAACATTCGGCGCTTTCATGTCAAAGGTTTCGTCTGTAACTTGGAGATTTCTTATACGCCTTAGCTTAAAACATCTGCAATCATCCCTCATCAGGCAATAGCCAAAAAGATACCATGCCTGACTTTTATACAGCATTTTCAGCGGGTATACCTTTCGCTGTGCTTTTTCTGCCATTATAGCTGTATAATCAAAGACTACTGTCTTTTTTTTCAGCACAGCATCTTTAAGCAAAGCAAATGTTTCAGATTCCGTATCATCATTACTCCATGAAGTAAAATCAACCTGTATCCAATCAGAATCTGACTTGCCAAGCATGCTGTCAAGCTTTGTGAGTGCAGTAGTTTTCTCAGAAAGATTTACTGCACTGAATACTTTCATTGAAGAGAGTATTTCAGACTTTTCCTCCTCAGTAAGCACAGCTTTGTTCAGAATAAAATCTGGAAGAAGAGAAATACCGCCGCCTTTACCTTTGCTCATATACACAGGAATACCTGCTTCAGACAGTGTTTCTACATCACGGTATATTGTTCTTTCTGATACTTCAAACCGTTTTGCAAGCTGCTTTGCTGTTACAGTTTTATTCCCAAGCAAAATATATACAATTTCAAATAATCTATTTATCTGCATATACAGAAATTTCCTTTACATTATGTTATTAAAACGGCAGGCATAAAGTTTTCTCTATGCCTGCCGCTGTTATTAATACTTACTGTTTACATTTTCAAAGTCATCAGAGTTGTTAAAGGATTTCGGGTCAAAATCAACGGACTTAAATCCATTATCCTGTGGTTCAAACAAGGAGCTGCTGTCGCTTGATGAACTGAATCCGTTGTCCTGTGGTTCAAACAAGGAACTGCTGTTACTTGATGAGCCGAATCCATTATCCTGTGGTTCAAACAATGAACTGCTGTTACTTGATGAACCAAATCCGTTGTCCTGTGGTTCAAAGCTGTTTGAGAAAGTACTATTTCCTGTATTGCTGAAATTATTGGACGAAGGAAGGAAATAATCGTCTTCAATTTCATCTGAATCTTTCTTTACAACACCATCATATTTAAACTGTGAAATAAGATTTGTAAGCATATCAGACTGTCCTGAGAGTTCCTCACTTGCAGCTGCGGATTCTTCTGCAGTAGCAGTGTTATTTTGTGTTACTGAAGAAATCTGATCAACACCAACATTTATCTGATTAATGGATTCAGCCTGTGCAGCAGACGCTTCTGTAATATGACCGACTTCCTGTGCAATAGCTTTTGAACTTACAACAATTTCGTTTAATGCACCTGCAGTTTTCTTTGCAATTGAAGCACCGTTATTAACTGCAGAAATTGATTTTTCAATAAGGCTTGTTGTCTGATTTGCAGCCTCAGCACTCTTTGCAGCAAGATTTCTTACTTCGTCGGCAACAACTGCAAAGCCCTTGCCAGCTTCACCGGCTCTTGCAGCTTCAACAGCGGCATTAAGCGCAAGAATGTTTGTCTGGAATGCAATATCATCAATTACCTTAATAATTTTTGAAATTTCACTGCTTGATTTTTTGATTTCATCCATTGAAACAAGCATCTTGTTCATTTCATTGTTGCATAAATCAATGTTCTGAACATTCTTTTCAACAATAGTTGATGTGTTACTTGCTGCCTTAGCGTTTGCTTCAACCTGTGAAGAAATATCCTCAAGCTGTGAAGCAAGCTGACTGATTGCAGTTGACTGTTCTGTTGCACCCTGTGACAATGTCTGTGCTCCGCTTGAAACCTGTGTAGCACCTTCATTTACCTGCTTTGCAGCAGAATTAATATTTGAGAATGTAGTTCTTAATGATTCAAGAATACTGTTAAAGGTTGTCTTTATACTTATAAAGTCGCCTCTCCAGTCACCGTCCATGCTATATGTAAGATTACCCTGTGCAATAGCATTAAGGCCCTCATCAATTTTATTTATATACAACCTCAATGCTGAAACAGTTTCGTCCAATGATCTTGACAAAACTGAGATTTCATCGCTTCCAAAAACTGTGCTTACAGGCGAGCTGATATCGCCGTTTGAAAGTGCTTTAAGTCTTTGTGAGCTAGCAGATACCGGTCTCATTACGTTGTCTACCATTCTCATTGTAAATATGAAAGCAACAATCATAAGGAATATTCCAATTCCCACTGTAATGAAAATACCGCTTAAAGATGCTCCGGCAAATTCTTTCTTTTCAGCTCCGAGAACTAAAATCCAGTCAGTTCCTTCAATAGGAGCATAACAACCCATCATCTTTTTTCCGTCAGGAGCAACATATTCGCCAGTTCCATATTCCTTGGTTTCAATTGCTTGATTGTAAAATTCAACCATTGAATTAAGTTTCTTATCAGTTTTGACTAATTCATTATAACTTACAAAACGTTCGCCTTTTCCTGCGACAAGAACATTTTTTGTGTTAATTATTGAAGCAACACCTGTTTCACCAAAAGTAAATGAATTCAAAATGTTATCAACCTTAACGAAATCATATGTAAGAATAATAACATAAACTACTTTGTCCTCATTGATTACAGGGGTAAGGAGATCAACACAAACAACACCTGATTCAGATGTGTATGGATCAGAAAACACTTCTTCACCAGCAACAACCTTTTTAAACAGATCAGATCCACTGTAATGATCAAGAGCAGAATCATTTGCTGCAAATATTGTTCCGTCAAGATTGAACATAGCACAATTCAAAGCTTTTCCTTGTGTAATAACACTTGTAAGCGCAGGTTTTACACTTACTTTAAACCCGTTTTTTACTCCTTCATTATTTGCAACATTACTGCTGATTTTTCTTGTATCTTCAAGAATAACTTGCAGATTGTTGGAAACCTGATTTTCAAGAGGCTTAATTAACTGCATTGAAGATTCATAAGATGTCGAACTAATAAGTATTGATGAAACCACCGCAAGTGCTATTGTAACAATTGCAACAATAACCATTGTAACAGCGGTAAATTTTGCCCTAGTTGATTGTAAAGCAGAACTAATATCAAATTTCATGTTAATCCCCCTTATAGTAATATATCTACTTACATCAAATTATATCATTCAATCTATTATTTTGCAAGAGTTTCTATTAATATTGTATAATAATATTAAAAACTTGTATATTTTTTATTTATTATAAATCAAGCAAATAATTAAATTATGAAATTATATTAAAATTATATTAAAAAAGTTGCAGCGCAGTCCAGAGTAAGATATAATTAATTTATATTGTGAATGAAAAAGCAACAGGAGAATTGGGTTGAACAAGGATAAAAGAAAAAAAATAAAGGAACTTAATCTTGAAATTAAATTAATGCAGCAGGATAATATAAAAACATTTCAAGAGTTCTCTCCAGCAAGAAAGAATATGCCTTTCATCAAGCTGAATACTCTTCTTGTTCTGCTTGGTTTAGGAGCAGTATGCGTTGTTGCTTTTTGTGTGCTGGTTTTTATACTATAAGAAAATGAAAATATAGAATGAAGAATATTATTGATGTTGTATATATTTTTGTTGACAAAATTTTATAATTAGTGTAATATTTACTATTATAATATTTAAGGAAAAGGTGATATCATGAAGAAAGTATTGGCATTTCTAATGTCATTATCATTATTTAGTCTGACCTTGGCAGGGTGTAATTCAACAGAAAATAATGGTGATGAAAGCACAGCTGAAAGCCAGACAACTGTTTCTGAAACTAGTGCTTCTGAAACGGAAACTTCCGTTGAACCTGTTGCAGAAGTTGATGAAGATGAACTTCTCAAGAACGGAACTTTTGACACTAGTGATGTTTTACCATGGACACAGTTTTTTCAGGGTGGAAATGCAGAAACATCTGTTGAAGATGGAAAACTAAAAGTGGATATAAAGAAATGTGGTTTTGTTGAACATGCTGTTCAGATTTATCAGGATGGATTCAGACTTTACAAGAACGGCAAGTATCAGATGAAATTTGATGTTTCTTCCACGATTCCAAGACAGATTCAGTTCAGAATTCAGATTAACGGCGGAGATTATCATGCTTATACTATGGAATACATAGATATAAATGAAGAAGTTCAGACTGTTACTATTGATTTTGAAATGAAAGAAGAAACTGACCCAGCTCCAAGACTTGCCTTTAATCTTGGCTTACAGGGGGATGTTGAAACTATGGACCCACATCAGGTTTATTTTGATAATATTTCTCTTAAGCTTGTTGATGACACTAATGCTGAATTGATTCAAGAAGCTCCAGCAGGACCTGATGTCAACGTTGACCAGGTCGGTTATATTTCAACAGAAGCAAAACTGGCTGTTTTCAGAGGAGCAGCTCTTGGTTCTGAATTTGAAGTAATAAATGCTGATACTGAAGAATCAGTTTTCAAGGGTAAGATTTCTGAACCAAAGGATTATCCTTCTTCAGGTGAAGATAATGCATTCGGTGATTTCTCCGATGTTAAGGAACCAGGAAATTATTACATAAAAGCAAATGATGTCAAATCATATACGTTTAAAATCGGTGATGATGTATTTGATAGTGCTTATAATGATGTTGTAAAAATGCTTTACTTGCAGAGATGCGGATGCGAACTTACTGCTGACTTGGCAGGAGATTTTGCTCATCCTGCATGCCATACTAGTGAGGCAGTTATATACGGAACAGACAAGAAAATTGATGTAACAGGCGGCTGGCACGATGCAGGCGACTACGGAAGATATGTAGTTCCCGGTGCAAAAACTGTTGCAGACCTGTTCCTTTCATATGAACTTAACCCTGAGAGATTCGGTGATAATTCTGGCATTCCTGAGTCCGGCAACGGCGTTCCTGATATTCTCGACGAAGCAAAGTATGAACTTGACTGGATGCTGAAAATGCAGGATGCTGAAACAGGCGGTGTATACCACAAGGTAACATGCGCAAACTTCCCTTCAATGGTTATGCCGCAGGAAGAAACAGATGAACTTATTGTTGCACCTATTTCTGTTGCAGCAACAGGAGATTTTGCAGCTGTAATGGCAATGAGCTCAAGGATTTATGCAAAGACAAACCCTGAATATGCAGCTACTTGCAAATCAGCAGCAGAAAAAGCGTGGGCTTACCTTGAAGCTAATGAAAACAACACCGGATTCCATAACCCTAAAGATATTGTTACAGGACAGTATGATGATCCAAAGCAGGCAGATGAACGTTTCTGGGCAGCTGCTGAACTTTATAAATTAACGGGCGACAGCAAGTACAGAGATGTTGCAGTAAAGGAAATTAATGCTTCCAAATACATACCTGAAGGATTCGGATGGGCTGCAGTTGGCTACTACGGATGCTTCGCATACCTTACTACCCCTAATAACCAGCTGGCAAGTGATGCTTCTTATACTAAAGTCAAGGAAGGTTTCTTAAAGGCGGCTAATGGTGTTGTAAGCTATTCAAAATCTGACGGATATATGAATTCACTTTTACCTGGACAGTATGGCTGGGGAAGTAATATGTCAGTTGCAAACAACGCAATGCTGCTTGTTCTTGCAAATAAAATTGAAGCAAATGATAAATATGTACAGACAGCAAGAGAACATGTTCATTACTTATTCGGAAGAAACCCGCTTTCAATTTCCTATGTAACAGGATATGGTACAGTTTCACCGGTCAATACTCATCACAGACCTTCAGAAGCTTTAGGCAAAACAATGCCTGGTATGCTCGTTGGCGGTCCTGATTCCAAGCTTGAAGATCCATATGCAAAGAATGTTCTGAATGGCAAGCCACCTGCTAAATGCTATGCAGATAACTCACAGTCATTCTCAACAAATGAAATCACAATTTACTGGAACTCACCTCTTATCGTTGCAATGGATTCAATGCAAAGCAAATAACACACAAAAATGCCTGTGAGAAATCACAGGCATTTTCTATTATTATATTTTGCTGTACCATTCAACAATCTTATCAAGGTTTTTCTCATCCACAAGATTCATTCCCTTTGTAAACATCTCGTAGGTCTGGTTATCCTTATCTGTTCGTTCTGTTTTATTCTGAATATCCTTACAGACATTCTTTGACATGGCACCCATCATAAATTTGAATATACCCTTTAGCTTACTGAGTTCAAATCCGCCTCTCAGAATAAATATAGAATTTTTATCTATGCCATACATGGAGTTTACTTTTTCAACATCATTCTGCAAGTCTTCTTCAGCAGCCATTCCTGTCATGCTGACAGCCTTTACATTAAACTTCTCTGCCGCCTTTTTAAGACCGCTTACCGTTCCGCCCATAAGCCATCCCATGTAAATTATATCTGCCTTATTTTCAACCGACTTGCTTTCTTTTAAGCTGTAAACCGGGAGATTAAGCTTTTTCCCTAACATCTCTGCATAGGCTTTTGTGTGTCCTGCATTGGATTCATATACAATAGCTTTCATTCTAGAGTTCTCCTCCTATTTTTATAATTATGTTACTACAACTAATTTAAGTAATCTTTTTTAATTTCAAATAAATACATAAAGTATTAAATTAATATATTAATCCTGTCTGTAGTCAAAAACTCTCTTTGATTTCTTTTCAGAACGAGGAAGAGCACCCATATCCACACATTCACAGACAATCTTAATACCAATAAGCTTCTTGAATGTATCCATAACTCTTGCAGAGGTAAGCAGCTTATCAGATTCGGCTGGAACTTCAACTTTAAGAGTCATCTTATCCTTTCCATCAATATGCTTGATGACAATTTGATATTCACTTGATACCCCCTTTACTTTTGTAAGGGTGTTTTCAATCTGACCAGGGTAGATATTTACTCCCTTGACCTTAATCATATCATCAGTTCTGCCAAGAATTCTGTCAATTCTAGGATACTCACTTCCACAGCTGCACTTGCCCTTTATAATTCTTGTAAGGTCATGTGTACGGTAACGGATAAGAGGAGCACCCTGCTTTTTGAGTGTTGTAATAACAAGCTCTCCTGTTTCACCCTCAGGAAGAACCTCACCTGTTGCAGGATCAATTATTTCAAAGTAGAGGAAATCATCCCAGTAATGCATACCCTCATGTGCAGGGCAATCGAGTGCGATTCCAGGTCCATATATTTCAGTAAGACCGTAAATGTCAAACAGTTCGATTTCAAGTTCATCGGCAATTCTCTTTCTCATAAGGTCGCCCCAGCGTTCAGAACCGATGATACCCTTTTTGAGATTAATCTTATCCTTAAGATCTCTTTTCTTAACCTCTTCGGCAATGAGAAGAGCATAGGAAGATGTTGCGCAAAAAACTGTACTTTGTAAGTCAACCATTAATTCAAGCTGTTTTTCTGTGTTTCCAGGACCTACAGGAACAGCCATAGCCCCAAGCTTTTCACAGCCTGCCTGAAAACCTATTCCTGCTGTCCACAGACCATAGCCAGGAGTAATCTGGATTCTGTCAAGGTTTGTGATTCCCGCTGTCTGATAGCATCTTGCAAACATTATTGCCCAATCTTCAACATCCTGCTTTGTGTAAGGGATAATAATAGGCTTGCCTGTTGTTCCGGATGATGAGTGAATTCTTACTACCTCAGCATCAGGTACAGCCTGAATTCCAAGAGGATAAGCTCGTCTTAAATCATACTTATCAGAGAAAGGCAGCTTCTGAAAATCCTCAACTGTTTTAACGTTTTTAATATCGCAATCCTTGAACATATCCTTATAAAAAGGGCTGTTTTCTGCGGCATAGTTCAGTGCTTTGATTACATCATTAAACTGTGTCATAATTATAACTAATCCTTTCTTGATGTTTTGTACTTACTTCAAGGCTTCAGCGGCTGTTATTCCGCTTTCAAAAGCCTTCATATTCATTTCAAGGAATTTAGGTTTTACAAGCTTTTCAATTGCCTTAATAATTGATTCTTTGCTCATATTTAAAAGTCCAAGACCATATGCCGCACCAACAAGAACAACATTTACAGCCTTAACTGAGCCGCATTTTATTGCAATATCATTGGCATTTATAAAATAAGCCTTGCTGTGTGCAGAAATATAGTTTTTCATTTCTTCTGTATTGTAATCAGCCTGACCAAGAGCAACTATAATCGGGTTTACCTGTGCGGTATTTATAATTGCTGGCGCATCTTTTTTAATCTGAGGGATATTTCTTGCGCCCTCGCAAAGTTCAAAGCTAAGAAGAAGATCAGCTGAACCCATTGGAATATATGGTGAGTATGTATTTTCAGTTCTGACATGGCTGACAACACAGCCTCCACGCTGGCTCATACCGATTGTTTCTCCTGTTCTTGCGGCTTTTGAACCGTTGATTACTGCACTTTCTGCAAGTATTTTTGATGTAAGTATTGTTCCCTGTCCGCCTACTCCGGAAATTAATATATCCATAATAATTTTATCCCTTTCTGATTTTCTTTGTCGGACAAAGATTTTCACAAAGTCCGCAGCCAAAGCAAAGCGTATCGTTTATCTTTACTTTGCCGTCCTCAACAAACATTGCGGGACAGCCGATTTCCTTTATACAATGCAAACATCCAATACAGCCGTCAACTGTATATAACCCTGCTGGCTTTGTAATTGCAATACAAGGAGCCTCAAAAATTATTACACTTACTCCCTTATAATCTGCTGCTGCCTTGACAGTTTCAACTGCCTTGTCAAGTTCATATGGATTTACTGTTTCAACAAAACCGACATTCAATGCTTTTGCAACTGCGGCAATGTTTATCTTCTGTGACTCTGTCTGCATCATAGTCTTACCTATACCAGGGTGAGGCTGATGTCCTGTCATTGCTGTTGTTGAGTTATCAAGAATAATTATATTTACATCAGATTTGTTGTAAACTGCATTTGCAAGACCAGTCATACCGCTTGCAAAGAATGTGCTGTCTCCGATAAATGCAAATGACTTTGTATCCTTGTTCATTCTGCTGATACCCTGTGCAATTGTAACACCTGCGCCCATGCAAAGACATGTATCAACCATATCAAGAGGCTTTGCGTTACCGAGAGTATAGCAGCCGATATCTCCGCAGAAAACTGCTTTTTTGCCCTTCATTGCTTTCTTTACTGCATAAAAGCTTGCTCTGTGAGGACAGCCTGCACATAATACAGGAGGACGAGCCGGAAGCTCCATTGGCTTTACAGGTTCTATCTTTTCATCAGCAATATCAAGATACTTTTTTACATATGAAAGAACGCCGTCAAATTTAAGTTCGCCGGCAGGACTGATTGTTCCGTCAAGCTTTCCTGAAACAGGAACATATATCTTGCAATGAGCCATGCACGCAAAAATCTGCTTTTCAATAACAGGATCAAGTTCTTCAAGAACAAGAATTTTTTCTGTCTGTGAAAGGAACTTTTCATAAAGTCCGTTCGGTGCTGGGAATACTGCGCCAATTTTGAGAAGAGATACTTTATCTTCAACGCCAAGTGTTTTTATAACATCCTTTAAGATTGCGTATGTAACTCCGCCAGCGGCAATACCAGTCTTGCCTGAACCCTCAATCATATTAAAACTGATAGTATCAAATTCCTTTGAAAGTTCTTTCTTAATCGTTCCGAACTCAATATGTCTTTTATATGAAAGCGGCGGGAAAATAACCCACTTAGGATCTTTTTCAAATCCGCATACTTCATATTCATAATTCTTTTCATCAAGCTCAATTGTACCGCTTGCGTGACAGACTTTTGTAGTCGGACGAAGAATAACAGGCTTTCCTATTCTTTCTGAAAGTTCAAAAGCATACTTTGTCATTTCGTAAGCTTCTTCAGGTGATGACGGATCAAGAACAGGAATATTTGAATATTCGCCGAAATGTCTTGTATCCTGCTCTGTCTGAGAAGATATAGGTCCCGGATCATCAGCAACAAGAATAACCATACCAGCCTTTACGCCTATATATGCAAGGCACATGAGCGGATCAGAAGCAACGTTAAGTCCAACTTGTTTCATAGTAACCATTGCCCTTGCGCCTGAATAAGCAGCACCAGCTGCTACCTCCATTGCTGCCTTTTCATTTGTTGACCACTCAACATGAATTTTTCCATCCTTGTTTCTCTGTGCAACCGTCTGGAGAACCTCGGTTGACGGAGTTCCAGGATAACCACTTACAAGCTTTACACCGGCCGCAATTGCTCCGCAGGCAATAGCATTATTTCCAAGCATTATTTCTTTCATTATTATATTTCTGCTCCCATAAGAGAGCATTTCCTCCCCTCATTGTACTGTGTATAATGAATATTTTTGCAGAAAACAAAAAATCTGCCCTTAATATAATAAGGACAGATTGAATTCAAATCTGCGGTACCACCTTAATTAGCCGTAAAAACGACTCACTCATACGAAAATGCAAATACATTCTCTGCCGTTAACGCCGACATACGTCTGAGATACTGAGTACGGATGAAGCAAAACTCTGCAACTCCGACTTTTCCCCTTGCCCTCTGTGGTCCATTTACTATACCGCATCTCCGACGGAAATTTCAGCAACATTCCGCTCTCTGTCCGGCGCTGAACTGACAGTATCAGCCAACAAAATTGTTGTATAGTTTTATCTCCACATCATAGGTTTAAATATAATTTTAAATTACCACAAAACTTATGGATTGTCAAGAGATTTCTTAATATAAACTTAATCTCTTATTTTTATTCTTCTTCAAGAAATTCCTCGCTGATATTTTTCTCAAGCACATCATATATGTAATCATAACTGAATTTACTGTATGCTTTTACTCCATGCGAATCTGCAAGTTTCTTTGTGTAATCGGAAAGTTTATATATTCTTACGTTTGCATAGCTATAATCATAATGTGTTACAATAGGAACCAGCTTGATATCTTTCAATTCATATGACATATCATCAAGATTGACAACAACATTGAACTGTAAAACTCCTCCGATAAGATTCTGGCCGACACTTTGAGCAGATATTAAATTACCAAGCGAATATGCACAAAGAGTTTCACGCCCATCTGATGCCTTGATAACCTCTATGTCTCTGAGAACATGAGGATGATTTCCGATAATAATATCTGCACCTGCATCAGCAAGTTTCTTTGCAGTTTCACGTTGAAAATCAGAAATCACATCAGAATTTTCAACTCCCCAGTGAAGTGACACCACGCAGACATCTGAAACCATTTTTGCTCTCTTGATATCATTTATCATTCCGTCAACATCATTTGAGTTACCGATAATCATATCCGAATCTTTTGGAAGTGAAAGCCCATTCAGAAATTCAGTATATGCAAGGAAAGAAAATTTGACGCCTTCAACGGTCTTTGTGCGAGTTCTCTGCTTATCCTGCTTGTTTCTGTATGCTCCTGCAACAACAACATCATTATGCTCATCCCAATAGTCAAGGCATGCTTTAAGACCATCCTCATCCTTGTCAAGAGTATGGTTATTTGCAATCGTGAAAACATCAAAACCTATATCTATCATATAATCCCCAAGCTCTTCAGGGCTGTTAAAACGAGGATATGTTGACGGCTCATATCCGTCACCGCAGATAAGAGTTTCCTGATTGATAACAGCTATGTCAGCAGGTTTAATCAGATCAACCACGTTTTTATATGCATATTCAAAGTCATATCCGTCATATCCTGCCCTTGCATTCGCCTGTTTATATATACTTGAATGAACAAGATTATCACCTGTACATGAAAAACTGATTTCCGCATACTGTGGAATATGTTCAGTTGTTGCCGCCGTTGTTTCTTCTGTTGCAACAGTTGTTGTCTGCTCCGATACAGTTGCTGCTGTTTCAAATGTATGATTTACATTCTGGCAACTGCACAAAAGCAGCAAAGTTATAATAAAACAAGGCAGCTTTTTTATTATATTCCTCATCAATAATCCTCCTAAAATACTTTATAAATTATATTATAAATAAATTACTAAAAAAAATCAATAAAATAGTGCATTTTATTCCTTGATTGCTGCATCTAATTATTATATACTAATAATAATTAAAATACATAGATATTTTAAAACAAGATATTTAGGGCAATACCTCACAAAGCCTTAGGCTACGTTTCGCTGATTTGAGAAACAGCGAAAATATGTAACTGAGTCTATTTTGAAAATCGACAGAAACGTATTGTGTGGTATTTCCTTAGTAGTACAAAAACTTTTGCCGCCCAATCTGCGGAGAAATGAGGCCAACATGAGAGAGTTAACTGAAAAAACTTTTGACAGCTGCACAACGTTTCTGAAAAGTCTGATAGAACAGGTATCAGGCTATGAAGAAATGAGTTTTTCATCGTTAAGTCCTGAAAACACGGCACTTATTGTTGTTGATGTTGTAAACGGATTTATTCGTGAGGGAGCAATGGCTTCACCCCAGATTGCTTCAATTATTCCTCATATTACTTCATTGATGGATAAATGCAATTGCAAGGAAATTCCGATTGTTGCTTTTGCTGACTGCCACCATGATAATTGTGCGGAGTTCAAATCTTTTCCTCCTCACTGCCTTGAAAAAACAAGCGAAGCTGAACTTGTTGACGAGGTCAAGAAAGCGGGTGGTTACATCAAGCTTTGCAAAAATTCAACAAATGGATTCCACGCAAAGGAATTTCAGGAATGTCTTGTTACTAATCCTCAGACAAATACTTATATTGTTACAGGTGACTGTACCGATATATGCGTAATGCAGCTTTGCCTGACATTAAAAACATGGTTTATTGCAGCTAATAAAAATGTAGATATAATTGTTCCGCTTAATTGCGTTGAAACATATAACGCTGAAAACCACAACAGTGATTTCATGAATATTGCTGCTATTAAAATGATGGCTGACTGCGGAATAAAAATTGTAAGCAGAATTACCGACTAAGGCTGTAAGGAGTTAATAAAACATTGAATAACAGAAACCTCACCATGCTGACAGATTTTTATGAAATAACTATGGCAAATGGGTATTTTGAAAACGGCATGGGAAACATAACTTCATACTTTGATCTTTTTTTCAGAAATGTTCCTGACGACGGGGGTTTTGCTATTATGGCAGGCCTTGAACAGGCAATTGATTATCTTAATAATCTCTGCTTTTCTGATGATGACATAGATTATTTTAGATCAAAGAAAATGTTTAGTGAAAAATTTCTTGAGTATCTCCGCAATTTTAAATTTGAATGTGATGTTTGGGCTGTTCCTGAAGGTACTCCTGTATTCCCGAATGAACCGCTTATCACTGTAAGAGGTCCTGCAATTCAGGCGCAGTTTGTAGAAACTATGCTTCTGATTTGTATAAATCACCAGAGCCTTATTGCCACAAAGTCAAACAGGATTGTCCGTGCGGCTGACGGCAGACCTGTTATGGAATTTGGTTCAAGACGTGCGCAAGGTTTTGACGGTGCGGTTTACGGCGCAAGAGCAGCATATATTGGTGGCTGCTGCGGAACAGCATGTACTATTTCAGATAAAGAGCTTGGAACTCCTGCACTTGGAACTATGGCACACTCATGGGTTCAGATGTTTGACAGCGAGCTTGATGCTTTCCGTGCATATGCTGAATGTTATCCTGACGCAACGGTTTTGCTTGTTGATACTTACAATGTGCTTAAATCAGGTATTCCTAATGCTATTACTGTTTTTAAAGAAATGCGTGCAAAAGGACATGAGCCTTCCGGAGTACGCATTGACAGCGGAGATATAACCTACCTTTCAAAGCACTCAAGGAAAATGCTTGACGAGGAAGGTTTTCCTAATGTTAAAATTGTTGCTTCCAACTCCCTCGATGAATATATCATAAGAGATATTCTTCTTCAGGGTGCAAAGGTTGACAGCTTTGGTGTCGGCGAACGGCTTATTACTTCAAAATCTCAGCCTGTTTTCGGAGGAGTTTATAAACTCGTTGCAATTGAAAAGAATAATAAAATAATTCCAAAAATAAAACTTTCTGAAAATGTTTCCAAAATCACAACGCCTGATTTCAAGGAAATATGGAGGCTGTATGACAATGTAACAGGTAAAGCAATTGCCGATGTTCTTACATGTGCAGATGAAATTATTGACGATACAAAGCCTTATGAAATTTTTGATCCAGAGTATACTTTTAAACATAAAGTTCTCACAAACTTTGGTGCAGTAAAACTTAGGAAGCAGATTTTTGACAAAGGAAAATGTGTATATACTTCCCCGTCTGTTAATGAAATAAAAGAATATTGTACAGAACAGCTTAACACACTTTGGGATGAAGTCAAGCGTTTTGAATATCCGCATAAATATTACGTGGATCTCTCCAAAAAGCTTTGGGATATCAAGGATAAACTTCTAAGAGAAAATCAGAAATAAAATATAAGTTTAAATTCAGGAACTCCTCCTGAATTTAATTTTTATTTTAATGTATACTATTTTTGTATATATAAATTTTATAGTACTAGCTAATTACAATCCTTTATAAGTATTTAAAAAAATAATATTTTGATTCAATATGAAAATAATAAATAAAACATTTAATTTTTTAAAAGAGCAATGATATAAAAGGATGTGTGCATTTTACTTAAGCTTAAATACAATTCTTATTACTTTAAAAATCACTTGTATAAAATTAGCGACTTTGATACAAATTCCCTCTAATATTCATTACATCAGTTCATATAATATTATTGCAAACCCCAATTAAACGGATTTGCAAAAAAATTGAATATAGTCCGTATTAAAATAAAAGGAGTTTTTGAGAATGAAAGATGAAATGACTCAACAGGGTAGAGATACTCTCGAAAGATTTAAAATGGAAGCTGCTAACGAAGTTGGCGTAAACCTTAAGAATGGTTATAACGGAGATCTTACTTCAAGAGAAGTAGGCTCAGTAGGAGGCCAGATGGTAAAGAAAATGATCTCTGCATATAAGCAGGGAATCAAGTCATAACCATCAGATAGTTAAAAAATACTGATTATTCAGTAAAAATGCAGAGTGGTTTTTGGTGTAAAAAGCAGAAACCACTCTGCTATTGTTTATATTATAATATATTTGATAAAATTTTATCAAAATATTTTTAACAATTTTTAATAAATATTATTGACATACTTCACTAACAAATATATAATACAAGTTATAGATGTGTATTTTAAGGAGGAATTATTTATGGCTACTTCTAAATCAAAAAACAATACAGAAGCTAATCAGATTCCCACAGCAACTCAGGAAACAATAAAAGAAAATGAAGCAAAAGTACTTACTGAAGAAATGAAAACTATAGAGATTAATCCTGGAAGAAAAATTCAAGCAGAGAAAAAAGCTGAACCTAAAAAACCTGCTGCTAAAAAGGAAAAACTCGTTGTGAAAAAGGATAAGCCTACTGCTAAAAAAGAAAAAACTGTTGCAAAAAAAGAAAAAACTGCTGAAACAAAAAGGGCAGAAAACAAGCTTACTTATCATGATGTTGTAACAATGACTGCAAAGAAAGTTCTCGCTGCTGATATCAGTAAACTTAATGAGTCAATATCAGCTCAGATTGCAATCTATGGTCAGTGTGACGGGATTTTTTATATAGAAATCAATGATGGCGTTATATCTGTAGAACCTTGGGATTACAAAGGTGCGGACATCCAGATTTATACTAACACAGAAGACCTTGTAAAGATTGTTACAGGCAAATTAAGTATTTATGATGCTATTGCTTCAAAAGTATTTGAAATTTACGGTGACACAGAAAAGGCTATTCTTTTAGTCAGAGCAGCATTTTAAGTCTTTATTGCATAGCTAAACTCCTTTGGGTTTTATCACATAATATTATTACACCGCTTATTTCAGTCATCTGATTAAGCGGTGTTTTTTAAGGAAAAGAGGAATTTCTGACAACAGAAATAATATTGAAAATGATTATTTACTATTCTGAATTCGATAAAAAATCATGTTTGAATATCTCATCAAAAGAGTACCGTAAAATGCAGCACGACAAATCTTTTAATCTTCTTAAACTTACAGTTTATGATGAGTATGGGATTGCAATTACAGAAAAAGATATTAAACAAAATAACTTTGGAAAGCCATACTTTAATTATTATCCAAATGTATTTTTTAGCATTTCACATACAGACGGCATGTGTGTATGCATTGTAAGTGAAGTCAACTGCGGAATTGATATTGAGAAAATCGAAAGCTTCCATCCTAAGGCTGCAAAAAGACTTTTCAGTAAAGCTGAACTTGCCTATACGGAATCTGATGCTGAAAAATTCTGCCGAATATGGACTTTGAAAGAAAGCTATTCAAAAGCAGTTGGAACAGGATTGCGGTCATCCATGAAGAACACTGAGTTTACTGTTGATGATAATTTTAAGATCTTATGTTCGGACATGCAATATAGCGTAACACAGTATAAATTTGAAAATTACATTATATCTGTGTGCCTTGAAACCCCTGATAAACCGTTAATATCAGATATTACATTAAAAAAATTTCAAGAAAAATAAAAAAGTGCTTGACAAAGTAAATTTTGGGGTGTATTATTGTATTAAGTTAATAATACAAAGGAGGATTAGATTGAAAAATAAATTTTTCAATCAGCTATTTATTCCTTTTATGCAAAAAATCCAGCAGAAATTTTGCTTAGCTGAACTCAGTTCAGGTTCAAGAACGGAATAAATAGCAGAAAGGAATGATTATTACTATGCCTTGGAGTTTAAATGGAAATACCCCGATTTATTCTCAGATTATTGAACACATAAAGTTAAGAATAGCATTGGGAGAGTATAAAGCAGGCAGTAAATTGCCAGCTGTAAGAGAGCTTGCCGCAGAAGCATCTGTAAACCCTAATACTATGCAGAAAGCACTTTCAGAGCTTGAAAAAGATGAACTGCTTTATTCACAAAGGACAGCCGGAAGATTTATTACTGAAAATTCTGATATGATTAAAAAGCTTCGTGAAAGTCTTGCAGGAGAACAGATTGACTTTTTTCTTGATAAAATGAACAAATTAGGCTATTCAAAAGAAGAAGCCATTTCATTATTAAAAAATTATAATGTTTAGGGGGACAACATAATGAGTCTTGTAAGCTGCAAGAATGTAACTAAGCGATACGGAAATAAAATGGCACTTAACAATATCAGTCTTGAAATTGAACCTGGAAAAATCATCGGACTTCTCGGGCCGAACGGAAGCGGAAAAACAACACTTATCAAAATTCTCAGTGGACTGCTTACTGTAAACGATGGTGAAGTAGTAATCAGCGGAAATAACATAGGACCAAAAACTAAAAAAGTAGTTTCCTATCTTCCTGAAAGAACATATATCAACCCGCATCTCAGCGTAAAGGATATGATTGATTTCTTTGCAGATTTCTATTCTGATTTTGATTCACAGCGAGCATATGATATGCTTACTAGGCTTAACATTAATTATAATGACAGAATAAAGTCGATGTCAAAGGGCACAAGAGAAAAGGTTCAGCTTATTCTTGTAATGAGCAGAAAAGCAGATTTATATCTCCTTGACGAACCTATCGGGGGTGTTGACCCTGCTGCCAGAGATTATATACTTAACACTATTATCACAAATTATGATGAGAATGCATCTGTAATAATCTCAACTCATCTTATCAGTGATATTGAAAACATACTTGATGATGTAATCTTTATCAAAAACGGTGATATTGTTCTTCACTCTTCTCCGGATGAAATAAGAGAGCAGAACGGCAAAACTATAGACGGACTTTTCAGGGAGGTATTCGCATGCTAGGTAAACTTATAAAGCACGAACTGAAAGCACAGTATAAAACATTTATTATCCTGTATATTGCAGCCACATTTTTAAATATCGTGCTGAAAATATACAACGCATTCACAAAAAATCTTGAGGGTGTCAAGTTAGCACAATTTTTTGAAGCTTCACTTAGTATGCTTGTTGTATTCGTTTCATTTGCATTATTTATTGCTACTTTTGCAATATCAATCAGCAGATTTTATAACAGCATGATGAAGGATGAAGGATATCTGACACATACACTCCCAGTACCTACATGGATGCTGATACTGTCAAAGTTTCTTGTTTTCATTATCTGGATGGTTGCTGATGTTATTTTACATTACTTTATTATTGCTCTTCATTCAGGACACCTTGCGTGGATCAATGCTTCTTCAAGAGGTTTCTCAGACGGTATGGCAATAAGTCTTGAAGGAACTAATATTTCAGTAGCAGATGCGAAACAGTTTATTACACTTATGATTATAACAATTGTGTTATATGCGTTGTTCTTTATGACTCAGGTATTCTTCAGTTTTTCAATCGGACAATTGTCAAACAAGAATAAACTCGGTTGGTCAATAGTGGCATTCTTTGGAATTACAATTGCCATACAGATTTTTGGAATGGTTTTTGCTTCTCGCTTATTACCTTACGATAATGCTCAGATGACTGATGCAGAAGGAATTCTCTTTGCAATAAACGCTATGAAATACGGCTTAGTTATTGATATAATTGCTACAATTGCTTTTTATATTGGTGCAAATGTATTATTTACCAAAAAGCTTAACCTTGAATAACCCACATATTCCTTAAAAATATTATATAACAAAAGGGACATTTATTATGAATGTCCCTTTTGTACAAGATAAACAAAGCAGACACTTTACTTCCAGAGAAATTCTGCTTGACTTGTTCAGCACTTAGGCGTAAAATTATTAAGGCACATTTTGCATGTGCTTTTTTAATGTACAAATTCAGGAGCGGTGCGATAATACCTTATAAAGTATCTTTTACACGTTCCGCAGAAAGTCAGGCGATTGAATAAAATGTTGGTTAAAACATATGCTCAGTCATTGAAAAAAGAATTCAAAGGCTATGATGGAAAGAAGTTCACCAAAGATTTACTTGCAGGAATAACGGTTGCAGCCGTTGCTCTTCCTCTTGCTCTTGCATTTGGTGTCAGCTCAGGTGCAACCGCAACAGCAGGACTTATCACTGCTATTTTTGCAGGACTTATTATCGGAGCATTGTCGGGAGCGTCATATCAGATAAGCGGCCCTACAGGCGCTATGACAGCTATCCTTGTATCACTTGTTGCCCATTACGGCATACAGGGGGTATTTATTGCAAGTTTCATTGCAGGCGCAATACTCCTCATTGCAGGCTTTCTTAAACTTGGCGGGCTTGTATCATATCTTCCTATGCCTGTCATCACAGGGTTCACAAGCGGTATTGCAATAATCATTGCTCTTGGACAGATAAACAATCTGACAGGCCTTACAAGCGAAGGAACATCAACTTTTGCAAAAATAAAAAGCTACTTTACTATTGAACAGAACCTTAACCTTACAGCACTTATAATCGGCGCTGCTGTTATTATATTTATGATATTCTACCCTAAGAAAATAGCTAAGTTCTGCCCTTCATCATTGGCAGCAATTATCCTTGCTACTGCTGCAAATGCAATATTCAAATTTGATGTTGCAATTGTTGGTGCAATTCCAAAAACAATCTTCCTTGATGACAGACTTGATTTAACAAAGATAAATTTTGCAGACGCAAAAAATCTTGTTATCCCAGCAATCTCAATTGCTGCTCTTGGTCTTATCGAATCTCTGCTCTGCGGTGCTTCTGCCGGCAGAATGAAAAGCGAAAAAATCAATGCAGACGTTGAACTCGTTGCACAGGGTATAGGAAATATGCTTCTCCCATTGTTCGGTGGTGTTCCTGCTACTGCGGCAATTGCCAGAACAAGCGTTGCAATCAAGTCAGGCGGACAGACAAGACTTACTTCTATAATTCACTCTGTTATACTTTTGCTGTCTATGTTCGTTCTTGGCGGAGTAATGTCTATGATACCACTTTCTGCACTCGCTGGTGTACTTATAGTTACTGCATGGAGAATGAACGAATGGCATGTTATTAAATCCATATTCAACAAAAAGCTTAAGACAGCTATTTTCCAGTTCCTTATAACAATGGCTGCTACAGTAATATTTGACCTTACAATTGCTATTCTTATAGGCGTTGCGTTCTCAATTGTAATGTTCGTTGTCAAGGTTTCTGATATGCAGGTAAGTGTTTCCGAAGTTGATACTTCAAAACTTGATGAAGAGCATGTTGATCCTAAAAAGCTGAAAGCCACAAGTGTAGTTTATATCTCCGGTCCTCTTTATTTCGGAACCTGCAACAAGCTTGAAGAGAAAATTGATGCCCTCAATGAAAATTACATTGTAATCTTCTCGATGAGAGGTGTTACCATTGCTGATATTTCAGGAGTTGAAGCGTTGAGAGATTACTGCGAAAAGCTTATTTCCGAAGGACGAATGGTATACTTCTCATGCGTTCAGTCCCCTGTTATGGACATGATGGAGAGATGCGGATTCAAGGACAGATTCAAATACGAAATGTTCTTCTGGAGTACAGATAAAGTTTTTGAGCATATTTCAAATCAATAAAAATATTAATGCCATAAGAAATAATTCTTATGGCATTAATTGACGCATTTTATATTATATGCTATAATATTTATGAATTTTCTTGTATTTTTATTACTATACTCTGGCATCCTTGTTCTGTCCATCTGTTGACAAAACCTTGCTTTGAATATGGCATGATTTTTGTTTTATCATTACAGTCCATAAAGTAATAACAATTTGTATCATAACCGACAAACACAAGGACATGAGTATTTGACAGCCATTGATGTTCCTCTGAAGTACCATTGATTATCCACGAAGCTGATTCCTTGTACTTATATGACATCATTTCCTGTGATGCCCAGACAATAACGGGGACGCCCTCATCAACAAGCTTTTCAAGATCTGCTATATTTACATTATTTAGCTCGATTGCTTCGTCTTTACTGCCCGTATCCTCAAAATATTTATTAATCGACTCGGTAAGTACGGGAGCATAGCAACCGTAGCCCCACTTGAACGGATCTCCTGCAAAAACCTTGTATGGGTCAGGACCATGAAGCTTATCATTTTTATCATACTCAAAGTTATCGTCCCATGTAATATATTTTTCTGTAAAATCTATTTTATCTATATCATATCCTATGTAATTCAGCACAGACACAGCGCTTGCAGCTTCACACCCGACAGGAAGTTCAGGGAACTGATTTACTACCGGTACATCAATCAGAACCTTGCCAATGAAGTCATCGGGGTTTACATACCCCTCGCCAAGCTGTTCAACCGTAAACCCGGAATATTTTGCATGCCGGTCCGCATCGAGTGCCATATATCGGATCTGCTCATCAATTCTTGCGCTGTAAACTGATTCTGAATATGCATAGTCAGAAATTGCTGTACTGACAACAAGTGCAACAAACAGCACAATAACCAGTATGGCGTTTTTCAAACATATTCCCCCATTTACATCCGAATTTCTTTAACGCAATACCACACAAAGCCGAAGGCTACGTTTCGACGATTTGAGAAACAGCGAAAATACGTTACTAAGACTGTTTTGAAAATCGACAGAAACGTATTGTGCGGTAGTGCCTTAATTATAACATTGATACCTTTTGTTTGCAAGTACTATAAAAAGGAGAAAAACAAATGACAAGCTTAGTCCTTGAGGGAGGAACATTAAGAGGTATTTTCACTGCTGGAGTTCTTGATGGATTCCTTAAAAAAGGAATAACCTTTCCTTACATAGTTGGCGTATCGGCTGGAATTTCAAATGCCGCTTCATACGTTTCAAAACAATTCAGAAGAAACATTGATATTATAGATAATTACCGTCTTGATAAGAGGTATATAGGTGCTGGGAACTTTCTGAAATGCAAAAGCCTTTTCGGACTTGATTTTGTTTATGACCAGATTCCCAACAAACTTATTCCGTTTGACTATGATACCTTCAGATGCTACAACGGAAAATTTCTTGTCGGCATTTTCAATGCTGAAAGCGGCAGAACAGAATTTGTTGATGGGATAAAGGACAATGACCGGTGGGAATATCTCAGGGCAACATGTTCTATTCCCGGATATTTTCCTGCTGCTAAAATCAATGGAAACTTCTACTATGACGGTGGGCTTGTATCTCCTATATCAATTGAAAAGGCAATTAATGACGGTTTTGATAAGCATATTATAATACTCACTCAGCCAAAGGGGTATGTTAAGAAATTAGGTAAGTCAAATATAGTTATGAGTAAATTAATAAGAGGAAGATTCCCTAAAATGGAGACAGTTCTCCTTTCAAGACACACACTCTACAACAAACAAGTTAAGTTATGTGAACAGCTTGAAAAGGACGGGAAGGCTATTATTATCCGACCTGAACACAAACTCGAAAATCTCGAAAAAAATATTTCTGTTCTTGATAAGACATGGCAGGAAGGCTTTGATATTGCAATAAGCATGGCTGATAAAATTAATGCATTTATGATGTCGGAATAATACTCTTATATACGGGAAACATATACATCAGAATATACTTACTTATTCCATAAATACGGAGATATCATGAATATGTATGACAGCCTCAATACCATGCTGAAAACCTGTGATTCAGCAAGAATATATTTTCTTTCACTTCCTCATTCAGTGCAAAAAGCTATACTTTCATCAAATAAGAAAATCACTAGTGAGGACGAATTA
Source organism: Bacillota bacterium (assembly GCA_023396225.1). GTDB lineage: Bacteria > Bacillota > Clostridia > Oscillospirales > Ruminococcaceae > JAEZYS01. Next base: position 86,640 of record JAEWWT010000010.1, on the reverse strand, counting down.
TATGTATACGCAGAAAGTATTATGCACGAATTTGTATAGTTATCTCATTAAAATACTATTTGTATATCACATTCATCTTTTTTGTAATAAATTCTGACTATAACAGGATGTGAAAGATTGAAAGATAAATCTTTCAATCTACGAGTTTTGTGCTTTTGGAACTATCGTTCGAATTTTGCTTAGCAAAAACCACACAAAACATCATAGAGAGGAGGCATGCTTCCTGCGTAAGCATGGTCATAAATATGAAAGACTTTGAAATAATCAAAAATCTTATCGGCGATAATGTCACAGAAAATGATCTTGAATATATTGATTGCTTTGTACATAAAAAACTTGGACTGTTTATTCCGTCGACTGGTGCCTGTGGTTATGCAACTAATAAGAATCACACCCATCCGTCATATATGGTAACTATTGTATTTGAAAACACTTCCGAAAGCAAATTACATACTAATAATAAACACTATTCAGTATACATAACCTCCCCGCTTATTCCGCATAATGATGTTTCTGATTTGCATTATTACTGCCTGATGATTGATAAGGAATATTTTGAAAGTCAGTACAAGTTATATTCTGAGAACGTACCAAAGTTTAGACATGAACAGTTTGAAATCTGCCATGATATTCTCAAGGCACTTAATACTTTTGCATTTGAGTACAGCAAGAATATGATGAATTCTGATATCACTCTTGATGCACAGGCTTCAATAATAACACACTGGATTATCCGCAGTATACTTGGAGAAAACCTTGATATGCGTGCAATATCTTCCGATTACTCTGTTGCAAGGGCACAGCATTATATCGAAATGAATTACGGAAGAAAGATTACTGTAAATAATCTTGCAGAACTGGGGTTTATGTCTGCGTCAAGCCTAAACAGGATTTTTAAAAGAGAAACAGGAAAAACACCTATTGATTACCTGATTGAAATAAGACTTGCCAACAGCAAAATCCTGCTTCGCCGAAAAAATATTCCTGTAACAGAAGTAGCTTTAAAGTGCGGATTCAACAGCAGTGCACATTTCTCCTCATGCTTTTTGAAAAACAATGGAATTACTCCTACTGAATACAGAAACAAATATGTAGAATGATTTTTTTATTATAATTTCAGCAAGTATTTTGAAAGTATTTTATGCCAATCAAATATATTATTAGCATATATGAAAGGGGAATTAATCATGACAAAGGAAGAAATATTAAAATTTATCAACGAAAATCCATGCTTTCATCTAGCTACAGTTGAAGGTGACCAGCCGAGAGTAAGAGGAATGCTTTTATTCAGAGCTGATGAAAACGGACTTATCTTTCACACAGGAACAACAAAGGACGTTTTTAAACAGGCTCTAGCCAATCCTAAGGCAGAGATGTGCTTTTTCTCAAACGGAACACAGATAAGAGTTTCAGGGGTTCTCGAACAAGTCGATGATGAAAAGCTCAGAGAAGAAATCTTCAATCATCCAACAAGAAAGTTCCTCCAGGCTTGGAAGGAAAACGGCATTGACGGAATACTTCGAGTATTTGTTCTTAAAGATTGCGTTGCAGTTGAATGGACAATGGACAAGAATTTTGAACCTAAGCATCCTGTAAAGTTATCTTAAATTGTTATATTTACATAGAAACAGCGGCTTTATCGGCCGCTGTTTTATTTTTATTTAATTACTACATTGCTTCCGTCATAGTCTACAACAAGCTCTGTATATGGCTGAACATCATCAGCAATAATTTTCTTTGCAATAAGTGTCTCAAGCTTACTCTGAATAAATCTCTTCAATGGTCTTGCTCCGTAAATCGGGTCGTAACCCTCCTTGACGATATATTCCTTTGCAGCGTCAGTAACTGTAACAGTAAGCTGTTTACTCTTGAGTCTCTTCTGCAAATCCTTTAGCATCAGGTCTATGATAGGATAAATTTCCTTCTTGGACAATGGCTTATAGAATACAATTTCATCAAGTCTGTTGAGGAATTCAGGACGGAAATGTGACTTGAGAAGTGTATTTACTTCTTCCTTTGCATCATCTGAAATTTCATTATCTTCTGTAATTCCGTCAAGAATATAATCTGAACCTAAATTTGATGTCAGGATAATAATTGTGTTCTTGAAATCAACTGTTCTTCCCTGTGAATCGGTTATACGTCCGTCGTCAAGTATCTGCAACATGATATTGAACACATCTGCATGAGCCTTTTCAACCTCATCAAAGAGAACTACAGCATAAGGCTTTCTTCTTACAGCCTCGGTAAGCTGACCGCCCTCTTCATATCCCACATATCCCGGAGGTGCTCCAATCAGTCTGCTTACGGAATGTTTCTCCATATATTCGGTCATATCAATACGGACAATGTTTTTCTCATCGTCAAACAAAGCCTGTGCAAGAGCCTTTGCAAGTTCTGTCTTACCAACACCTGTAGGTCCCATGAACAGGAATGAACCGATAGGTCTGTTAGGGTCCTGAATACCTGCCCTTGAACGCAGAATAGCCTCACTGACTTTCTGTACGGCTTCATCCTGACCGATTACACGTTCATGGAGTAAATCTTCAAGCGACAACAGTTTTTCTCTCTCACCCTCCATAAGCTTAGACACAGGAATACCTGTCCAGCGTCCGACAATTCTTGCAATTTCTTCATCTGTTACTCTGTCACGGAGGAGGTAACCCTCACCCTTCTGCTTTTCAGCTTCAACTTCAGCTTCCTGTAATTCTTTCTGTAAAGCAGGCAATTTGCCGTACTTCAGTTCAGCAGCCTTGTCAAGGTCATATTTTCTTTCAGCATTTGTAATCTCTGCATTTGTCTTTTCAATATCTTCACGCAGTTTCTGGAGTTTTGTGATAACTGTCTTTTCATTTTCCCACTTTGTATACATCTGGGTAAACTCGGAACGCATTTCTGCAAGTTCTTTCTGAATTTCAGAAAGCTCTTCCTGCGCAAGCTTGCCGTCTTCCTTTTTAAGTGCAGTTTCAGCAATTTCCTGCTGCATGATTTTTCTTGAAAGGTCATCAAGTTCTGAAGGCATAGAATCCATTTCAGTCTTGATTAATGCACATGCCTCGTCAACAAGGTCAATTGCCTTATCAGGAAGGAATCTGTCAGAAATATATCTGTTTGAAAGTACAGCGGCAGTAATTAGAGATGAATCCTGAATTCTTACGCCGTGGAATACTTCGTAACGCTCCTTTAACCCTCTTAAAATTGAGATTGTATCTTCAACTGAAGGCTCGTCAGCCATAACAGGCTGGAAACGTCTTGCAAGCGCAGGATCTTTTTCAATATATTTTCTGTATTCATTTAAGGTTGTTGCACCGATACAATGCAGCTCACCTCTTGCAAGCATAGGCTTGAGAAGGTTTCCGGCATCCATAGCACCGTCAGATTTGCCTGCACCGACGATAACATGAAGTTCATCAATGAACATGATAATTTTCCCGTCGGACTTCTTAACCTCATTCAATACAGCTTTAAGACGTTCCTCAAATTCACCTTTGAACTTCGCACCAGCCATAAGGCTACCCATATCAAGTGAGAAAATTGTGCAATCCTTAAGGTTGTCAGGTACATCACCCTTTACTATTCTAATTGCAAGTCCCTCAGCTATTGCAGTTTTACCAACACCAGGCTCACCGATAATAACAGGGTTATTCTTTGTTTTTCTTGAAAGAATTCTGACAACGTTTCTGATTTCAGTATCACGTCCAATAACCGGGTCAAGCTTATTGTTTCTAGCAAGCTCAACAAGATCCTGACCAAACTTTTTCAGAACATCATAAGTATTTTCAGGAGTATCGTTTGTAACTCTCTGACTTCCTCTTACTTCTGACAATGCAGTAAGGAATTTATTCTTTGTTATGGAGTAATCCTTAAAAATCTTCTTTATTTTCTCATTGGCTGTCTCAAAAAGTGCAAGAACAATATGTTCAACAGAAACATATTCATCGCTCATATGCTTTGCAACTTTTTCTGCCTGATTCAGACATTTGTCAAGATCCTGTGTAATATATACAGTATTTGCCTCTCTGCCTGAGCCTGTAACTTTTGGGAGGGTGGAAATACTTTTTTCAATTGAATTAATTATAGCATTGTTGTCCACACCCATTTTAATAAACAACTGAGGAATAAGCCCATTATCCTGCTTTAGCAATGCAAAGAGTATATGCTCTTGTTCAACATTCATATTCTGGTATTCAATGGCAACACTCTGAGCGCCGTTAATTGCATCAATGGATTTCTTTGTAAATATCTGCGCATTCATATCTTTTACCATCCTTTTAAACTAATTTATCTAGATTGCAGATGTAATATTACAGCATAAAATGGCTATAATATTATATTAATTATAGCATTATTATACATAAAAATCAATATTTTATTGTTGTGTAATTATACAAAATTCTAATGAAATTTGTTAAAGTGCATAAAGATGTATGCTATCCATTTAAAAGAACAGCATAATAAACAGATAAATGAATATTTTGTAGAATTATGTATCCTCGTTTAACTTGTTTATTACCTATATTCAAGATATACTTTTTTTATCAGGTGTTGTAATACTATATGAGGAAGGAATGAATTTTTTAATGGAAACAATTAAAGAGGTAAAAATAGCCAACGATCAAATTTTATATAAACTGGTACGTGGTGACAAATTTAATAAAGCATCCTACGGTATTGAGGTATACTACGGAAGTGATGAAAAAGCAGAGAAAAAAAGTGTTCCAAATATCACAACTGATTTTAATCAGATAAACGAGATTTATAATATTGTTATTGATAACTGTGTTCTTCCTTCTACTTTGGAAGAAGTTATCGGCGAGTATATTTCAATAAAATATACTGTTATTAACTAAATATAGTAACGGATTCTAAAAAAATAATATATTGAATTATAAGTAAGAAATCTGATATATTTATTATCATTTCTTGCAAAAATTTGATATAAGGATGCTGCCGTATGAGTGATAATGTTACCCCTGTTCCGGATATATCTCAGATGGAAGGTCAACTTTGCGCACTTAAAAATTCAGAAATTTTTACTGCTTTTATGGTTATTTCATTAGCAATTACATTAACATATGTATGTTCACAAAAAAATGCAGTAATCTGTGCTATCGAAGGAAAACAAGTTACTCCTAATAATTATTATTGCTTACGAGTATTTGGTTCGCTTTTAATAGTCTCTTCTTTAATTTTCTTTTTGCAGTTATCTGAAAATGAGGTTAAAAATTCTTCTTGTCCGACAGAAAAACAGATTTTGACTTACTCAGCATCTTTTCTTTTTTTTAGTTGCGTTTCTTATTTTTTCTATCTGCTGCTTAAATATAAATAGTATATACAAAATCCGGATATTGAATTTTCACAATATCCGGATTTATTATTTTTATGCTAAAGTAATCAGCCCATTATAGCTATAACTTCATGTGTTCCTTCTGTAAATACAGGAAGAATATTGCCGTCAATTGCCTTTCCGTCAACAGTAACAGACTTGATACCCTTTGAAACGTGTGAAGGGTTTTCAATCTTGATGTTATATGTTGCACCTCTGAACATACGGGATACTGTGTAGCCATCCCATGCACATGGAATTGATGGGTCAACCTTAAGTCCGTCATAGTCAGGGATTATACCGAGAATATACTGTGAAACAGCAACAAAGTTCCAAGCAGCTGTACCTGTGAGCCAGCTGTTCTTAGCTTCACCGAAACGCTTAGCATCCTTACCTGCAACCATCTGTGCATATACGTATGGTTCAGTTCTGTGGAGTTGTTCATCTTCCTGATAAGCAGGAGCAATTCTTGTATAGTAATCCCATGCTCTGTCACCCATGCCAGCATAAGCAGCAGCACACATAATCCATGCATTATTATGACAGAAGATACCTGCGTTTTCCTTATATCCGCCTGGGTATGTAGAAATTTCACCGTATTCAACAATATAATCTGTAAATGCAGGGTTATTAAGAACAAGACCATGCTTTGTTCCAAGACGTTCTTCAATACTCTTCATTGTCTTTTCAGTATATTCCTTGCCGCCGATATCAGACATAATGCAGAAGCCCTGTGGTTCAATGAAGATCTTGCCCTCGTCATTGTCCTTAGAACCAACCTTCTTGCCGTAAGCGTCATAAGCTCTCATAAACCAGTCGCCGTCCCAACCGAATTCAATGATTGCTTCCTTCATCTTGTCGATTTCAACCTGAGCTGCATCTGCATCAGCTGTAAAGCCCTTCTTGCGGCAGAGTGCAACGTATTCAGGTCCGATATATGTAAACATACCAGCAATGAGAACGGATTCAGCTGTCTGTTCATTAAGAGGAGCTCCTGTTTCAGGGTTTACTTCCTTTTCAATGTTGCTTGCTGTATTCTGGAAGCTCTCACCAGGTACTCTTGAGAAGCAGTTGAGGTTGAGACAGTCATTCCAGTCAGCACGTCCTGAAAGTGGAAGACCGTGAGGACCCTTGTTGTTTACAACGTGATAGAATGAACGCTTGAGGTGATCAAGCATTGTCTGAGCAAGCTTTTCCTCGTTCTTGTAAGGAACCATTTCATCAAGGATTCCGAAATCGCCTGTTTCCTTGATATATGCAGCTGTAGAAAGAATCATCCACAGTGGGTCATCGTTGAAGTTTGTACCTGCAGCATCGTTGCCTTTCTTTGTAAGAGGCTGATACTGGTGATAGTTACCGCCGTCTTCAAGCTGAGTAGCAGCAAGGTCGAGTATTCTTTCTCTGGCACGTTCAGGAATCTGATGAACAAATCCGAGAAGATCCTGATTAGAATCTCTGAAGCCCATTCCACGTCCGATACCGCTTTCAAAATATGAAGCTGAACGTGAGAGGTTGAATGTAACCATACACTGATACTGGTTCCAGATATTGATCTGTCTGTTGAGCTTTTCTTCCGAAGAATTGATGTTGTACTTAGCAAGAAGTGCATCCCATGTCTTCTTGAGTTCTTCAAGAGCAGCGTCAACTTTTTCAGCTGTATCGAACAGCTTCATCATTTCATAAGCCTTTGACTTATTCATTGAGCCGTCAGCATTGAACTTCTTCTCATACGGATTTTCAACATATCCGAGAATGAAAACAAGTGTCTTTTCAGCGCCTGGTTCAAGAGTGATTTCCTTGAAGTGTGAAGCAACAGGTGACCAACCGTCTGCAACAGACATATTTGGCTTGCCTGCAAATACAGTCTGAGGATTATTGAAACCGTTATAAAGTCCCATGAATGACTCTCTGTCTGTATCATAACCATCAATTGAATCGTTTACTGTATAGAAAGCAAAGTGGTTGCGTCTTTCCTTATATTCAGTCCTATGGAAGAATGTTGAGCCTTCAATTTCAACTTCACCTGTGTTGAAGTTTCTCTGGAAGTTTGTTGAGTCATCCTGTGCGTCCCAAAGACACCATTCAATGAATGAGAAGAACTTAAATGTCTTCTTAGAATTACCCTCATTCTTGAGGACAACCTTCTGAACTTCACCATTAAAATTCTGTGGTACAAAGAAAGTTACATCAGCAGAAAGGTCATTTTTCTTACCGATAATTCTTGTATAACCCATACCGTGGTGACACTCATAATTATCAAGCTCTGTCTTAACCGGTGACCAGCCTGGATTCCATACAGTACCGTTATCGTTTATGTAGAAATAACGTCCACCTTCATCAACAGGAACGTTATTGTACCGATAACGTGTTATTCTTGCAAGACGTGCATCCTTATAGAAGTGATAGCCGCCTGCTGTGTTTGAAATAAGTGCGAAAAAATCCTGTGTTCCAAGGTAATTTATCCATGGATAAGGAGTTCTTGGGGAAGTAATAACGTATTCTTTTTTTGCATCATCAAAAAAGCCGAATTTCATCCTACATACCTCATTCTTTATAATAATAAATGTATCCGCAATTGTGAATATACGGATATTGCAAAAATGAATGCTATATCCATAGCATAACTATACTCACATTATAACATCTTAAACGTTTAAACACAACAAATTTTATAAAATAAAACATAAAATTTTCTTGCAGGCAGTTGTGCAGTTACAACAAAAAATTTGTCATAATTGTAATAATAAGGAATAAAAACGACGCAATATTATCTCAAGTTGTAATCGTTAACACTTCTTGTTTTAAGCAGTGCAGAGGAAAGATACAACGAACCTGCACATATCACCATTCCGCCTTCACCGGACAGCCGTAATGCTCTTACAACTGCATTATCTATGCTTGCAGTTTCAGCATCACTGAACCTGTCAGCAAGCACAGGAGCAAAAACAGTATTTGCAGTAAATCCATCAACACAGATAGCTCTGTCTATATATGGCGTTATCTCATTTATCGTGTTTACCCAATCCTTGTCCTGAAGCATACCACAAACCAAAATTTTAGGATGCTGAGGCATTTTCTTGATAAAGTCTGCAAGAGTTTTCATTCCATCAGGATTGTGCGCTCCGTCTACAATAAAAACAGGATCTTTTTCCCTTATTACCTGACATCTTGACGGCATCATTGCAGTTTTTATACCCTCATAAATATGCGGGAAATCAAGGTTTCCAAATTCCGAATGACAAAGCACCTTTGCAGTTTCAATTGCAGTAAGTGCATTTGTAATCTGATGTATTCCTGCCATTTGTGTTCGGTATTCATAATTCTTATAGATAAACTGATTGCCTGCTAAATCAGAACTGATTATTCTAAGACGCTGTGTATCAGGAACATAAAAGTAAGATCCATTTACTGAAGCTGTATTGTACATAATTTTTCTTACAGACTCTTTATTATAAGGAGCAAGAATTACCGGGCAGGAAGGCTTTATTATACCAGCCTTCTGCTTTGCAATTTCTTCAATTGTTTTTCCAAGTATTTTCATATGATCCAGTGAAATTGAAGTAATAACTGTAACAGCAGGATTTTTAATTATATTTGTGCAGTCAAATAAACCTCCAAGTCCTGTTTCAAGAACTACAACATCACACTTCTGCCAATAAAAATACAAGAATGCAATTGCAGTTGTTATTTCAAACTGGGAATATCCGTTGTCCATATGAAGTGCGGGGGCTACTGATTCAAGGATAGCGCACAATTCCTGATCAGAAATATTTATTCCGTCTATTTTAATTCTGTCATTATAAGTGTAAATATAAGGTGATGTGAATTCACCTGTTTTGTACTTAGCTTTTGTAAGCATATTAGCAAGCATTCTGACAACTGATCCCTTGCCGTTTGTTCCTGCAACGTGGATAAATTTGAGTTTATCCTGAGGGTTACCGAGTCTGTTCATCAGCGTCTGAAACCTTGACAGATCCGTTACTCTTTTTCCAAGCTTAGAAAAAGAATTAAGAAACTGCATCGCCTCAAAAATCTGCATATCACCACTCCTTAAAGTAAACTCCAGAGGGATTTAATAACAATAATATAGCTATGGTAATGGGGCAAGACTTTAACCCTGCCCCAATTTAATTATTTATTGAAGGCGGAAATTGACTGTTCAATTTTAGCCATCTTTTCCTGAGCCTTTGCAAGCTTTGCCTTTTCGGCTTCAATCTGCTGTTCAGGAGCTTTTGAAATAAATCCCTGATTGTTCAGCTTACCATTTGAAAAATCAATATCCTTCTGAACTGCTTCTTTTTCCTTATTAAGTCTTGCAAGTTCCTTTTCCTTGTCAACAAGTTCGGAAAGAGGAATAAATATTCTTGCACAATCTGTTACAACTGTAACTGCATCTTCAATTTCAGCCTTTTCAGCTATAATAATTTCTGAGGCTGATGCAAGTCTTTCAAAGAAAAGTCTTCCCTGCTCAAAGATTGCTGTTTCTGCTGTTTCAATATGAAGAGCAGCCTTAACAGACGGTGGAACATTCATCTCTGAGCGACGGTTTCTTGTTGCCCTGATAGCAGAAATAATCTTCTCAAAATCTGATTCTTCCTTTTCGAAATAAAGCTTTTCATCATAAACAGGGAAATCAGAAAGCATAATAGGTGTTTCGCTGTCTGAAACAGCTGTCCATATTTCTTCAGTTATGAACGGCATGAATGGATGGAGCAGCTTAAGCATACCCTGCATTACCCATACAAGTACAGTCTGTGCAGTTTTGGCAGTTTCTCCGCCAGCCTGGATTCTTGGTTTTGTAAGCTCGATATACCAGTCACAGTAAATATCCCAGATAAAATCGTAAAGCTTCTGAACAGCAACACCAATTTCAAATTTATCAAGGTTTTCATTGACTTCCTTAGCAAGTGTATTAAACTTACTTATTACCCACTTGTCCTCAACATTGAGGTTTTCAGGAAGTCCATTAAGCTTGAAATTATCTGGAAGATTCATCATGATAAATCTTGACGCATTCCATACCTTGTTAGCAAAATTTCTTGATGACTTAATCTTTTCTTCGGAGAAACGCATATCATTTCCAGGTGAGTTACCTGTTGCAAGCATAAATCTTAATGCATCAGCGCCGTAGTTATCAATTACAACAAGCGGATCAATACCATTGCCAAGCGACTTGGACATCTTTCTTCCCTGAGAATCACGCATAAGTCCATGGATAAGAACTGTATCAAAAGGAACCTTACCCATATGTTCAATACCGCTGAACATCATTCTTACAACCCAGAAGAAAATAATATCATAAGCTGTAACAAGTGTATTTGTAGGATAGAAATATTCAAGATCCTCTGTATTTTCAGGCCAGCCAAGTGTTGAGAAAGGCCATAATGCTGATGAGAACCATGTATCAAGAGTATCACTGTCCTGACGCATTGGTTTTCCACATTTAGGGCAAACAGGCTTTTCTTCCTTTGTAACAACCATTTCTCCGCAGTCATCACAGTAAAATGCAGGAACCTGATGTCCCCACCATATCTGACGTGAAATACACCAATCTCTGATGTTTTCAAGCCAATGGAAATAAATCTTCTCAAAACGTTCAGGAACAAACTTTGTTTCGCCGGTCTTTACTGCGTCAATAGCAGGCTTTGCAAGAGGTTCCATCTTAACAAACCACTGTGTTGAAACTCTTGGTTCAACTGTTGTAGAACAACGGTAGCAAGTTCCAACATTATGCTCATGGTCTTCAATTTTAACAAGGAAGCCTTCTTTGTCAAGGTCTTCAACGATAGCTTTTCTTGCTTCATATCTGTCCATGCCTGCATACTTAGGATAATCATCAGTAATCTTTGCATCATCGGTCATAACGTTTATTACAGGAAGATTGTGACGAAGTCCTACTTCAAAGTCGTTAGGGTCATGTGCAGGAGTAATTTTAACTACACCTGTTCCAAAATCAACGGCAACATAATCATCAGCAACAACAGGAATTTCACGTCCTACAAGCGGAAGAATTACATTTTTGCCGATATATTTCTTATATCTGTCATCGTTAGGATTTACAGCAACTGCTGTATCACCCAGCAATGTTTCAGGACGGGTTGTTGCAAGCTGTAAATACTCGCCGCTTCCATCTGCCAACGGATATCTTAAATGCCAGAAATGGCCTGCCTGATCCTCATAGTTTACTTCTGCATCAGAAATTGATGTCTTACAGTAAGGACACCAGCTTATAAGTCTTTCGCCTCTGTAGATAAGGCCCTTATTATATAGATTTACGAAAACTTCCTTAACTGCCTTTGAACAGCCTTCATCCATTGTAAAGCGCAGTCTTGACCAATCGCATGATGAACCGAGTTTCATAAGCTGTTCAACGATACGTCCGCTGTACTGTTCCTTCCATTTCCATGCACGTTCCATAAAAGCTTCACGTCCGATTGCTTCCTTTGAAGGAATACCTTCCTTACGCATTGCTTCAACAATCTTAGCTTCTGTTGCAATAGCAGCATGGTCTGTGCCAGGAACCCAGAGAGCAGAATATCCGGACATTCTCTTCCATCTGATAAGAATATCCTGGAATGTTTCATCAAGGGCATGTCCCATATGGAGCTGACCTGTGATGTTTGGAGGCGGAATTACAATTGTATAAGGCTTTTTCTTCTTGTCAACAGTAGCCTTGAAGCATTCATTGTCCATCCAGAACTTATATATTTTATCTTCAACTTCCTTAGGCTCATAAAGCTTTGACAGCTCTTTTTTCATTTTGAATCCTCCCAGATAATAGAATATATGCACCAAGCATAAAAGTGGCTTGATTACATAACAATATGAAATAATCATATCACATAATTCATTCATAATCAATCATATTTTTAATTTTTTTACATTATATAAAGCTTTATACCTGCATACACCTTGACTTTCTGACTATTAATGCTATAATCACAGTTATATTAGTAAATATGCAGTTTTTCGGAGATAAAGATTGAAATATAAATCTTTCAATCTACGAGTTATGTTACTGAAATTCTGTTGCCTCGATTTGCAGACAAAAAAACTCAGAAAGGTATGGTCATAACTTGGAAAAATTTCAGAGAACAGAACTTTTGATCGGCGAAGATGCAATAATAAAGCTTAATGGCTCGTCCGTTGCTGTATTCGGTGCAGGTGGTGTCGGTTCATATGTTATTGAGGCTCTTGCAAGGTGCGGAATTGGCAGAATTGTTATAGTTGACAATGATGTTGTTGCTGAATCAAACATAAACCGTCAGCTTGTTGCTCTCACTTCCACAATCGGAAGATACAAGGCTGACGTTGCAGCAGAACGTGTTAAGGACATTAATCCTGATTGTGATGCTGTACCTTTAAAGATGTTTTATATGCCTGACAATGCGGATGAGTTTGATATGAACGGCCTTGATTATATTGTTGACGCAATTGATACTGTTTCTGCAAAGCTTACTCTTATAGAACGTGCAAAAGAAAAAAATATACCTATCATCTGCAGTATGGGGACAGGCAACAAGCTTGACCCTACTAAATTTCAGATTACAGACATATATAAAACTTCTGTCTGCCCGCTTGCAAGAGTTATGCGTTATGAACTGAAACGTCGTGGAATTAAAAAGCTTAAAGTGCTGTATTCAACAGAAATACCGGTAACACATAAAAATGCTTTGGACAGCCAGTCGAGCAGAAAGCCAGTACCCGGAAGCATAGCCTTCTGCCCGTCTGTTGCAGGACTTATAATTGCAGGGGAAGTTATAAAGGATATTATAAAATAATTCAGGTCAATTCTTATTTTTATCTGCACAGATATATTTGTTTAAAATGCATTGCTTTATTAATATAATTATGGTAATATAAGTATATAGTTTTATTTGAAAGGTAGTGATACAATATGCTAAGCAATATAACATTATTAATTACGATAATCAATACTATACTGCTTATTTTGGTAATAGTTGTTTCAATAAAGCTACTCATAATGCTATTCAAAAAGAAAAAATAATATAATTCTTTGGGGTTAATACTGAATCAGTGCAGGAGATTTTTTGTCCGGTTATTATCGGGCTGTTCTTCTGCACTGATTTTCTATTCATGCTTTGCTCTTTATTTCAGAAATGAGCTTATAAACAAGTCTGTTGATTCCGTCAAAATCGGTTGCACCAATGTAGTATTCTTCAAGCAAGTCATGTGTTGCCTTTGCATTTACCAGACATTCAACTGCACCTGCAAGCAGATCGGATACAGCCTTTTTATTAAACTTGATGCGTGCTTTCTTTTCTTTTAAAGCTTCTTTATTGTAAAATCTCATGAAGTTGATAACCTTTTCACTTTGGACAGTAACTTCATTAATAGTGTTTGAGGAGATAAACGCTGTATTAAGCTCAGGAATGTAGATATGTTCAAACATATTGCCGTTCTGTACTGTACATTTGCTGACAATAACATCATATCCGCTTTCATTGAGAATATCAGTAAATTCTCTCAGGAATAAATCTGTTCCCGAAAAATAAGGATCATTGATAAGAAAAACATCGCAGTCTTTCGGAACAAATGTCATATAGCCCTTAGGGGTAAGTGCTGACAGCTGTTTGAAAATAATTTTCCCTTCATCCTTTTTCTCGTTCTTTGGAATGATCTTTTTTGAGAGTCTTTCTATGAAATTGTTAAGCTTTTCTTTATTCAAAAGAGAAGACGTGATATGTATTGTGTCACTGGTGACAGATGCAAGAGCTGCTATAAATCTTCGGCATCTTAAATGATACTGTGCATACTCATTCTGTATTTCGATTATAGAATCCTTATTGTTTATTAGTCTTGAAAGATCCCAATATTCGCCCAGATTCAATATTTTCTGAACTGCACCCGGATACTCCGGATCAAAAACATGAGGCGCTGTTCCATCAACAAAGGTAACTTTATAATTTTTCAACACAACAGCATCAAGAGAACCCGGGTCTGCAGAACAGTAATAGATGTCTTTATCTTCATCAGGAAAAGTCTCTGCAATTTTTTTCATTAGTGTTGATTTGCCGGTACCAGGGCCGCCCTTGATTATGTATGTACAATATTCTGTATCATCGATCTGATCCCCGAACTTTGTTACAAAACCATTTGGCGACGCACCCCCAAGAAAATATCTGTGCATATTCAAAATAATCAACTCCATTAATCAGATTTTTAATTTATACTATGTATTCTGATTAATTTTGTTCCAGTATATATATTGTCTGTTTGCTGATAAAGTAATTATTTTAGTCATAAAACATATTAATCACCATTACTTTGTGCTATTTATTCTGTGTTAATTCAACATAAGGAAATACTGCACAAAGCCTCAGGCTACGTTTCATCGATTTGAGAAACAGCGAAAATACGTTAATGAGCCTGTTTTGAAAATTGATAGAAACGTATTGTGCGGTATTTCTATAATATGTTTAATTAATTATAAGATAGATTGTATTCAAAAGTTCTAAAAATATTTTGAAATATTAGCTAAATATACAAAAATTAAAATTATGTGTTAAAATAATTAATTTTTTATGATATAATAAATTAAAAGAAGAAAAAACAAGTAGCAGAAAGGAATGGGGATTTTTATGAATGACTGTTTAAAAGAAAATATCAGACAAAAAATTGAAAGAACCAGAAAAAATCTCGAAAGCAACAATATGCAGACATTTTATGCGGAAACAAAAGAAGATGCTGTTTCAATTGTTGAATCTCTTCTTGAAGAAGGCAGCACCATTGCAAAAGGTGGTTCTATGACACTTAAGGAAGCCGGAATCACTGACCTTCTTATGTCAGGAAGGTATAATTTTCTTGACTCAACAGGTTTGTCTGGTGATGAACAGAGAAATTGTTACCTTCAGGCTTTCTTTGCTGATACATTTCTTTGCAGTGCTAATGCAATAACTGAAAATGGCGAACTTTACAATGTTGACGGCACCAGCAACAGAGTTGCTGCAATATGCTATGGGCCGAAATCAGTAATAATTGTTGCCGGATATAATAAAATAGTCTCTAATCTTGATGAAGCAATAAAAAGAGTCAAGAACATAGCCGCACCATGCAATGCAAAAAGACTTGAATACAAAACATATTGTTATGAAAAAGGGCTCTGCATGTCTTGTACATCTGATAACAACGAAATGACAGCGGGATGTAAAAGTGATCAGCGTATCTGTTGTAATTACCTTGTTTCAGCACAGCAGAGAATAAAAAACAGAATTAAGGTAATTATAATAAATGACTCATTAGGATTTTAAGAATTTATAACAGCTTGCATTTCAAACTGGACTGCGAGCTGTTTTGTATTTACAATTACACAGAAATAATGTTGAACAAGCTTAATATCTTCTTAATCGGGATACTGAATTACTTCATCCCGTCTAGGCTTTGTCAAAAGTTCCAAATATTTATCTTGCAAAAATAAAAACTTGAAGCAACGCATAAAAACAAGATTAAACTTCAAAATATTGATATTATCCTAATTTACATTGAAATATAAAATTATAATCAAGTTAGGAGTATATTTTCTGAAATGAATATCTTAAAATTGTTTCTTGCAAATATTAAATTTCATTAAAAGTATTGACAAATTGCGAATTGTGTTGTATAGTGCAATTGTAACAAAGACAAAGACGTCTTCATAACGGGTTCCGTGTGCGACTTTGCCTTTTTTAAGGTATAGGGGCGCATATTTTTTTTATTCTTAAAAAAGCAAGTTGATACCATGGCATAATTCACAATAATCAGAACCTCTGCAGAATTGAATATCAAGTTGTCGGATATGTTTATCGTGTATTATTAAACTATGTATAAAAACAGAATCTGCAGATGCGTCGATAACGCAAATCTTCTCAGTAAGTATTGTCAGGATACATCTTGCTGGGATTAAATTAATAGAGCAATGAAAGGGCAAGGTGCATCAAAATGTTTAAGTTGGATTATTCTAAGAAGGTCTACGAAGCAGTAGAAGCAAAAAATCCTGATCAGAAAGAATTTCTTCAGGCAGTACATGAGGTTATTACATCATTGGAGCCTGTAATCGAAGCTAATCCAAAGTATGAAAAATCCGGTATACTTCAGCGTATAGTTGAGCCAGAACGTCAGATTATGTTCCGTGTTTCATGGGTTGATGACAATGGAAATGTTCAGGTAAACCGTGGATACAGAATTCAGTTCAATTCTGCAATCGGACCATACAAGGGAGGACTTCGTTTCCATCCTTCAGTTACTCTTTCAGTTATCAAGTTCCTCGGATTTGAACAGATTTTCAAGAACAGCCTTACAGGCCTTTCAATGGGCGGCGGCAAGGGTGGTTGTGATTTTGATCCTAAGGGCAAGTCTGACAATGAAATCATGCGCTTCTGTCAGAGTTTCATGACAGAACTTTCAAAGCACATTGGTGCTGATACTGACGTTCCAGCTGGTGATATCGGTGTTGGCGGACGTGAAATTGGTTTCCTTTATGGACAGTATAAGCGTCTTCGTAATGAATTCACAGGAGTTCTTACTGGTAAGGGACTTTCATATGGCGGCTCACTTACAAGAACAGAAGCTACTGGATATGGCGTTTGCTACATTACAGCTGAAATGCTTAAGTGTATGAAGAACGATTCATTTAACGGCAAGACAGTAGTAATTTCAGGTTCTGGTAATGTTGCAATTTATGCAAATCAGAAGGCTACAGCTCTTGGTGGCAAGGTTGTTGCAATGTCTGACTCTGCTGGATATATTTATGACCCTAACGGCATTAATCTTGACGTAGTTAAGCAGATCAAGGAAGTTGAACGTGGAAGAATTAAGGAATATGCTGATAGGGTAAGCGGTTCTGAATATCACGAAGGCTGTAACGGAATTTGGAATGTTAAGTGTGATATTGCGCTTCCATCCGCTACACAGAATGAACTTAATGGAGAAAATGCAAAGGTACTTATCGCAAACGGAGTAATTGCTGTTGCTGAAGGTGCTAATATGCCTTCAACTCCAGAAGCAATTGAAGCATTCCAGAAGGCAGGAGTTCTCTTTGCACCTGCAAAGGCTGCAAATGCTGGTGGTGTTGCTGTATCAGGTCTTGAAATGGCTCAGAATTCATCACGCCGCAGTTGGTCATTTGAAGAAACTGACAAGATGCTGAATGACATTATGGTTAATATTTTCCATAGTGCTTACGATGCAGCAGAAAAGTACGGCTTAAAGAATGATCTTGTTGCTGGAGCAAATATTGCAGGCTTTGAAAAGGTTGCAGAGGCTATGATTGCTCAGGGCGTTGCTTATTAAAATATCTTAAACTAAATTATATAATTACCCCATCAGAATATTTACAAAAATGTTTATATTCTGATGGAGTTTTATAATATAAAAAAGGGGTTATTTTTATAAGAATTTTTTAATATTGAAATAATAATTAAGTAACATCCAGTTTGCAGGAAACGGTCTCATCAGATTCCAATAACCTGCCCCAAGCATGTTTTCCCTGACAATAAGTTCAAGCTTTGCTTTTATACTCCTTACATCTTCAAACCAGACTTCATGCATAACTCCATCTTCACCGGTATAGTTGTAATATGGGGTTTGTGCGGTTTCGTCATATTTAATCGGAACTCCAAATCCCTGAGCTCGTTCAATTGCGGTAAGATTACCAATAGTTGTTGCCATAGTAACTCCTTTTTCATATGGCAGAGGCCAGTCATAAGCATAGTTTGGAATTCCAAGATACATTTTACCAGGCGGCATTTCAGTAAGGGCATAATCTACAACCTGCTGAACTTTATTTATTGGAGCAACAGCCTGTGGTGAACTGAACGTATATCCCCATTCATAAGTCATAAGAAAAACTGTGTTTGCAACCGCACCAATTGCAGAATAATCATGAGCTTCATAGAGGGTTCCCTTTTGTGTACCCGATGTTTTGGGCGCAAGATCTGTATTTATAATAAAACCCGCATCATTCATAATTTGTGCTGCCAGTTCAATAAAAGACGCATATTGTTCCTTTAATTCAGGAGGCACAAATTCAAAATCAATATCAATTCCTGCCGCATTTTTTTCTTTTACTACATTGAGCATATTATTAAGAACCTTTGTCTGCAGCTCCTTATCATTAAGGAGCTGTCTTGCTTTTTCTGTGCTGAATGTTCCTTCACTATCAATAGTTGTTAGACTTAATAATGCTGCTGTTTTGTACTTTATGGCAAGTGTTCTGATTTCGCTGTCCTCAGGTACAATAAGTGATCCGTCACTGTTAAACCCATACTCAAATATAATAACATATGTGAGATAAGGCAAACTCATTTCAAGGATATTTAAATCAATACTTGGATATGCAAATCCGCATGAATACTTATTAACCTTATTCTCATCCTTATATTTTATAGTAAGAGCCTGACCAATAGAGATACTATTACTACCTACAAGGACAGGGTTATTCTGGATAATTGATAATTCTGTTGTTCCGAATTTCTGAGCAATTGAATAAAGCGTGTCACCCTGATTTACAATGTATTGCGTTTCAGGAATCAAAATGAGAATTGACTGTCCAGACACAAGCTTATTCGGAAGAACTATTCCGTTATTAATTAAAATGCTTTGTTCTGAAACACCAAATTTCTGTGCTATTGAAAAAACACTGTCACCTTGCTGTACTACATAAATTTCCATATTTATAATTATGCTTCACTTGAAGCATGCCTCCTCTCTTTGATGTTTTGTGTATTTTTCTTAACAAAATTTTAAACGACAGTTCAAAAATCACAAAACTTCACCTCGCAACAAAACAGCTTCATATTTTCTTATGCAGATTTATTAGAAATTATAACCATAAGCATGCTGAAATTCAGCCTTTAATTATATTTATCATTTTATTGCAATTTTCATAACGCAGAATAGCAATAAATTCTATAGAACACGACAAAATCAACTAGTCATATATTACAAGCAGCCTGCTTGATTTTTAATTAAATTGCTATTTTTTATTTTTGAGTTATATTTCTTTTAATTCGATTAGATTTTTATTTTCTACGGAATATAATGTAGAGTAAAAATATGTTATCCGGTAATCTGCACATTGAATTTTGCAATTAAAGGTGTTTTTAGGTAATCGGATACCTGATAGAGTTAATTAAGACGGAGGATGATTGCAATGTCATTATCAACAGGTAAATGTCCGACATGCGGAAATATTGTTCATTTTAATACTGATGATCCGGATTTCTTCTGCAACGCTTGCGGCACTCAAATTAACGCAAATAACATTATTTTAATTGATGAAACAAATCTATCTGAATATAATGAAAATATAGAAAAGCTTGTGACACAGGCTGATGAAGCTTTCAACGATGATATGTTCAAAAACTGTTACTACTTATACAACAAGATATTTGAACTTGATTCAAATAATATTAAGGCATATTTCAGAAAAGAAATTTCACGTCTTTATCTTTTGAAATCAACCGAAAATTCCTATATTTCATGCACTGCTTTTTTTAACACTATTCCTGAACTGATGGAAAAACTAGAATTTTGTTTTGAATCAGAATCAGAAAAGAATAACATCAAAGTATTAATATGTCATGACCTTTATCATTTTCTAACTATAAGATACAATGAAGAAAAATTATATATAAAAACAAGGCATTCAAAAAATTTCATTAAGCAATTTCTCTGCAATATCTCATATCTTATACGATATTGTCAGATAACCTGTAATATAATAAATGCTGATAAAATCGGTAATGACAGGCAGGCAGCTCTTACAGCAATTAAAGCAGTACGCCTTGGAATGGAAATGTCTCAATATGCTTTGTCTGCATTTGAATACATCGGAGAGCCTGAAGCTATTGCTTCACATGACAAGAACATCAAAGTGAAATACGTCCGCAGAAGCTATACACTTCATCTTGATCCGGAGGAAAGCAAGGCAATTTCTGAGGTGCTGGATTCATTCCTTGATATTAAAAGAGAACTTTACTCAAAGAGCAGTAACAAGGTTTTGCAGGAAATAAAACGTATTGATGATGAGTTTGAAAAAATAAAAAGAGATGAAGAAGAATTAAAGCGAGCTAAGCAAAAAGAAAAGAATGACTGGATAAATAAAAATAAGAATCTCCTTAAAAAAGCACAAAAAAAATATAGCTTCGACAAATACACAACCCGTACATTGCTGTGCATTGCTTTGCTTGCAGGCGCTTTCTTTGCCTATAGTTATTTTCTGTGTGATATAATGTACTTATATATTGCAGGTCTTACACTTATTTGCCTGCTGGTTTCAATTATAACAAAAGTGCTTTCAAAAAAGCGTCTGAGCCAATCCAACTTTTATCAGAATGTTCTGGATGCTGAATTCAGTAAAGTTGACTATCTCGATTAATTCTCCGAATTGCTATATGTGACAAACTAAACATAATGTGATATAATATATCGTGTTTGTAATACAAATAGCACGGAGGTCTTAATTTGAATTTATTAGCATGTACAATCTGCCCGAGAGAATGCGGTACAGACAGAACAACATCGTCCGGATTCTGCGGATGCGGAAATAATATAAAGCTTACAAAGGCTTATCTTCATATGTGGGAGGAGCCTTGCATTTCAGGAACTAACGGCTCCGGAACAGTATTTTTCTCCGGCTGTAACCTAAAATGCTGCTATTGTCAGAATTATAAGATATCCGCTGAAAACTTCGGCAAGGAAATAAGCACAGAACGTCTGGCAGATATATTCCTTGAACTGCAGGAAAAAGGGGCTCATAATATTAATCTTGTCAGCCCTACCCCATATTCCCTGCATATAATTGAGGCACTTGACAGAGTAAAACATAAGCTTAATATTCCAGTTGTATATAACTGTGGCGGATATGAGGCAGCTGATACAATCAGGTTGCTGGACGGATATGTTGACATCTACCTTACTGACTTTAAATATTGCAGTGAAGATTTGTCATATAAATACTCTGCTGCAAAAGATTACTGCTCCATTATCTGCAAAGCTCTCCCTGAGATGTTCAGGCAGACAGGAGCAATAACCCTTGACAGCAACGGTATTGCTGAAAAAGGTGTTATAGTGCGCCATCTTGTTCTTCCGGGAGGACGCCATGATTCAGTTAAAGTGCTTGAGCTGTTGGATAAAATTCTTCCAATAAATGATTTCTTCCTAAGCATTATGAGCCAGTATACACCGTTTTACAAAAGCAGTGAGTTCAAGGAAATTAACAGGCGCATATCATCCTTTGAGTACAATTATGTTTATGACAAAGCTGTTGACATGGGTTTCAGGGGATATATGCAGGAAAAATCATCGGCAAAGGAAGAATACACACCTGATTTTGACCTTTACGGCATATAAAAAGCGGCATTCATCAGAAATATGATGAATGCCGCCAATATTTTATTTATTATTCTTTTGAATCAGAATTACTTCTCATAAGGCTTGCCCATGTTTCATTTACATCTTCAACACACTCAAAGTATTTCTGTGCAATCATGTTAAGTGGAATTCCAAGCTGAGTTGCAACCTCAGACATAGTCTTCCAGTCAGCCTTTTCATATGAAAGAATAAGCTTAAACAAAAGTCCTGCTCTGCCTTCTTTGTTAATGAGAGCAATTTTAATGTCATCACTGATAGGAAGCTGTGAAAGAACTTCTTCAAGAGGAGCCTGCATAAGCTTTCCAAGTGTTGAGAACATTCCCATTAAATATGCTTCTGAATAAGAAATCGGCATATCAAAAGCATACTCGTTAAGAGATGCTGCAAATTTTGCACGAAGGAATGAAATCTTGATAAGATCGTCCGGCATAGAACCGTCGTCCTGCTTGAAGCTGAGGAGGTAAATCCACTGCTTGAGCTGCCCAAGTCCAAGAATAACAAGAGCTTGCTTAACTGATTTTGCTCTGTTTCTCAATGCAAAATAAGCTGAATTAACAAGACGCAGCAATGAAAATGTCAGAGAAACATCTCGCGAAATAATCTGCTCAATTTCATCAATATCAGGTTCATCCTTTGTAACAGCTACCATAAGCATAAAGAAGTTACCCTGGAGGTAATTCATTTTTTTGATAGCAGAAGGGAGCTTTTCTGCAACAAATGTACCCTGAAAGTACTTACAGCCCCATTCCTTTGCTAGGTCATAAGCTTCCTGTGTTTCAACATTATATGCAACAACGGTCTTTCCGAAAGACTTACCCATGCTGATAACATTTTGGAGGGATTTATTTTCAATGTTGCTGAAATCAACTTTTATGTAATCAACAATATCAAGAACACTGAAATATCTTGGCGCAAACTCAAAATCCACAACGGCAATCTTATATCCACTCTGCTTGTATTTAGTGATGAGCGTATGTGACAAAGGATTTGTTATCAATGAATCTTCAATTTGTATAACAAGCTTCTGTGTTGTAAAAAGCTTCGGGATCTTTTTTACAAGGAGATTTCTTGTAAATGTAAGAAAAGCAATTTTACCGTCAAGAAATCTGTTTGAATCCATTGAAGATAAAAAGTGATCTATTGCATTAGCAGCAGATGCATCACCCGACTGTTCATTCTGAAACTGGTTATCTGCATATAAAATTTCGTAACCTATTGAGTTTTGTGTTTCATCTGCTATTGCCTGTCGTACTATATATGGATCCATATTTACGCCCCCAATACAATTATTACAATATTATCATTATACACTCTTTTTTCAACAATTTCAATATATTTTCATATTAATTTTTATTGTTTTACATCATTTCGGCAAAAGTGTATATATATTTGTCACATATTGTCTTAATAGAAAATATATCTTTTTCTGAAAACTTGTCATAAACTCCAACAGTTTGCATTCCTGCATTCCTTGCACTGACTACTCCTTTAAGCAGATCTTCAAATACAATGCAATCCTCTGGTGCAACTCCTATTTTTGATGCACAAAGAAGATAAACATCGGGGTAGTCCTTGTCTCTTCCTGCTTCGTCAGTACAGCATAAAGCGTCGAAATAGCCATAAATACTGTTATGTCTCAGAACAGGCTCATACAATCTTTCAGGAGAACCTGTCGCAAGGGCAATATATATTCCCTTTGCCTTCAGATAATCAAAGTATTCCTTCACATATTCCTTCAGAAAAATATTGTTTCTGTATTCATATATTGCCGTATCATCAAGCTGTTTTCTTAATTCGTCATGGCTTTCAGGAATACCAAGGGATTGCATTTTATCAATACAATCTTCATAGGACATTGCTGTCATCTCTATAATATCTTCATCTGATAAACTGATGCCATGGTTTTTAAGAATTTTTCTGTCTATATTTTCCCACACAAAATTAGAGTCAACAATTGTACCGTCAAGATCAAAAATTGCCGCCTTGAATTCTTTCATGTCAGTACCTCAATTCAGTTTTTTTCTAATATATACTACCTTAACCTTTGAATTTGCCATACTTGGCTCTGAATTTACTTCAAAAGCCCGCAGCGACTCAACAAAAGGTCTAAGCTTCGGATAATTAAAATGTCTGTAGTCAAAGTTCGGGTATCTCTTTATAAGAATGTTCCCTATCTCGCTTAATGATGCCCAGCCATCCTCATCAGAGATTTCATCAATTATCATGCAGATTGCATCCCTTATCATGTCTTTTGTAAGAATTACAGGCTCATTTTCAATCTGTTTTGTATTCTCTAACGTATTGCTGCTGATAACCTCAAGGTACTTGAAGCTGTTACAAGCCTGAATAAATGGATTAGGAGTCTTTGTTTCACCCATTCCAATAACAAGCTTGCCTGATTCTCTTAGTCTTACAGCAAGTCTTGTAAAATCGCTGTCACTTGAAACAATGCAGAAACCGTCTACGTTACCTGAATACAATATATCCATAGCATCTATTATCATAGCAGAGTCAGTAGAATTCTTGCCCTGAGTATAGCAATACTGCTGGATTGGTGTAATGGAATGATTCAGAAGAACTGACTTCCATGAACACTGGGTAGGGTTTGTCCAGTCCCCATAAATACGTTTATAAGTGATTATTCCGTCATTTGACAACTCGTCAAGTATAGGCTTAATATATTTCGCTGAAACGTTCTCGGCGTCAATCAGCACCGCAAACCTTTTGTCAGTAATCATATTCATGACCATCCTTTCTGAGTTTTACATTCTGCAGTTATGATTTATAGATATATAACAAATTGCAAAACCCACAGTCTGAAAATCGTTTCAGACTTATCACAATATTATAATTTCATGATGTTATTAATAAATAATAAAAAAGCAACCATTATTTTATTGCATAATAATAATAAAATCATACTACATATTATGTTATTTTTCCATTGTCTTATTAAACAAATTTTTGTCCTGCTTATAGGCGTAAAAGGAAAATACTTTTAATATTGATTATAAGCTTAATTATACCACCTATTTTGTTGATTTGTGTTAAAAGTACAACATACAAAAGCAACATAGTTATACAAAGTGTTAAAAACACTAAAAGCCTATTGACTTAGTATGATTAAAGGTATATAATGCAGATAACGGAAACAACTAAGTTTCTTTTATGGAATATTTTTTAAACAGGAGAAAGGATTAGAGGTTTTTATGGACTATATTAATATTTCAGATTCTTTTTTTCGATGTTGCAGCTTATGTTATCAAGGCTTATAATATATATCTTAAAAACAAATAAGGAGAATTTCTCATGTCAAATATCTATACTTCATCCGATCAGTTAATCGGAAAAACACCATTACTTGAACTTACCAATATTGAAAAGGAATATAATCTTAAAGCAAAAATTCTTGCAAAACTTGAATATTTTAATCCTGCTGGATCCGTAAAGGATAGAATTGCAAAGGCTATGATAGACGATGCAGAGGAAAAAGGCTTGCTTAAAAAGGGCTCTGTTATCATTGAACCTACATCAGGCAACACAGGTATAGGTCTTGCCTCCGTTGCAGCTGCAAGAGGCTACAGAATCATAATCGTAATGCCTGAAACAATGTCTGTAGAAAGACGCCTTATTATGAAGGCTTACGGCGCAGAACTTGTTCTTTCAGACGGCTCAAAGGGCATGAGGGGTGCGATTGAGAAAGCTGACGAGTTAAGCACTCAGATTGAAAACAGCTTCATTCCTGGGCAGTTTGTAAATCCTGCTAACCCAAAGGTGCATTTTGAAACTACCGGGCCTGAAATACACGAAGATACAGATGGAAAGGTTGACTTTTTCGTTGCTGGAGTTGGAACAGGCGGAACTCTTACCGGAACAGGAAAGTATCTTAAATCAAAGAATCCTAAGGTCAAAATTATTGCCGTTGAGCCTGCAGATTCTCCTGTACTTTCAAAGGGTACAGCAGGTTCTCACAAAATTCAAGGCATTGGTGCTGGATTTGTGCCTGATACTCTTGATACAAAAGTTTATGACGAAATAATAGCCGTCAAGAATGAAGATGCTTTTGCTCTTGGCAAGAAAATCGGCAGATCAGAGGGTGTGCTTGTCGGAATAAGTTCAGGTGCGGCGTTATGGGCTGCAATTGAGCTTGCAAAACGACCTGAAAATGAGAACAAGAACATTGTTGTTCTTCTTCCTGATACAGGCGACAGATACCTCTCAACTCCGATGTTTACGGAAGAATAATTTATAAACATAAAAGGCATAGTGTCATTAATCTGACGCTATGCCTTTGGTTTTAAACTTTATTCTATTGAAATAACATCATATCCTTCATCTTCAATTGCTGTTTTAATTTCCTCGTTGCTTTTGTCTGTATCTGCAACTGCACAGCCATTTTCAAGTGAAACATCAATATTCTGCACCCCAATCTCCTCTAATGCGTCCGTAACATGACCAACGCAATGACTGCATGACATTCCCTCAATTTTAATATTTACTTTTCTCATAATTATAATCCTTTCTTAATTTTATGGTTTGAATCTCTTTAATCTTAAAGCATTTAAAATAACTGACACAGAGCTTAAACTCATTGCAGCCGCCGCTATCATAGGATTTAGCAAGGGCCCGCCGAATATATGAAGTAATCCCATTGCAACAGGTATTCCAAGAATATTGTATCCGAATGCCCATACGAGATTTTCCTTAATATTACGTATAGTTGCCTTTGAAAGCTTGATTGCACTGCAAACATCTTCAAGATTGTTTCTAATAAGAACAATGTCTGCACATTCAATTGCAATGTCTGTTCCCTGTCCGACAGCAATTCCAACATCTGCTTGTGTAAGTGCTACTGCATCATTGATTCCGTCACCTGCCATAGAAACAATTTCGCCGCTGTCCTGCATTTGTTTAATATGCTTTGCTTTTTCGTCAGGCAAAACTCCCGCAATATATTTATCTATACCAAGCTTTTTGGCGGTTGCCTTTGCCGTACGCTCATTATCTCCTGTAAGCATTATAACCTTAATGCCCAGGCTGTGCAGTTTCTTAACAGCAGAAAAACTATCTTCCCTTGGAATATCAGCCGCCGCAATAATTCCTGCAAGCTTTTGGTCTATAGCTATATACATAGGAGTTTTTCCCATGTCTGCAAGGTTGTCTGCTATCTGTATTGCAGAAGTACTGTCTATATTATTTTCATTCATAAGGCGAATATTACCGATAAGAACAATATGCCCGTCAACATCCGAACGTATACCTCTGCCCTCAATGTTTTCAAAGCTGTTTCTTTGAGGAAGTGCAAGATTTCTTTCATTTGCACATTGTACAATTGCCTCACTTAGAGGATGTTCTGAAGCCGCTTCTGCTGTTGCTGAAATAGCAAGCAAATCATTTTCACTTGTTTCACCTAATGCAACAATATCAGTAACAGCAGGCTTTCCTACTGTAAGTGTTCCTGTTTTATCAAAAACAATTGCAGTAACTTTGCAAGCTTGTTCAAGAGGTTGTCCTCCTTTTATAAGGATTCCGTTTTCTGCACCTTTTCCTGTGCCGACCATTATTGCTGTCGGAGTTGCAAGTCCGAGTGCGCAAGGGCAAGCTATAACAAGTACAGAAATAAAAATTGTCAGACAGAAAAGCGGTGTTTCTCCAGCAATAAACCAGCCTATTGCTGCAATAACTGCAAGAACAAGTACAGCAGGCACAAAATATGCTGAAATAATATCTGCAAGTCTTGCAATCGGTGCTTTTGAGCCTTGTGCCTCCTCAACAAATTTTATTATTTGTGAAAGTGCAGTATCAGCGCCTACCTTTTCAGATCGGTATTTTATATACCCGTTTTTGTTTATAGATGCACCAACAACCTTGTCACCTATACCCTTCTGTACAGAAATACTTTCACCCGTAAGCATTGACTCATCAACAAGGGCACTGCCCTCTATTACCTCACCATCAACAGCAAGCGATTCTCCTGATTTTGAAACAAGAATTTCACCGACCTGAACTTGATCAAGCTTAACTTCAAGCTCTTTACCATTTCTGATTACTATTGCAGTTTTCGGGGCAAGATCCATAAGCTTTCTGACTGATTCGTCGGTTTTGCTTTTAGATATTGCCTCAAGAAATTTTCCAACCGTTATAAGTGTCAGAATAACAGCTACTGATTCAAAATACAAGTGCATTGCATATTCCGCACCATTAGGAGTAAACCCTATTCTGTAAACTGCATATAACCCATACAGGAATGCAGATGATGTACTTATAGCTATAAGGCTGTCCATATTGGGAGACAAAGTAAACAGGTTTTTAAAACCGATATAATAGAACTTATACCCTGCCGCCATTACGGGTATGGTAAGTATAAGCTGTGCAAGGGCAAAATTAAATGCACTATGATGAGGAGTAAGAAATTCAGGAAGAGGCATTCCAACCATATGCCCCATGCTTATCAGAAGCAAAGGAACTGTAAAAACAATAGAAAAAATTAGTCTTATCAACATAATCTGCTTTGGTGACAGCTTCTTTTTCTGATCATGACCTGCAATTTTATATCCTGCTTTTATTACAGTAGCTTCAACCTGTTTCATATCTGCCTTGTCAAAATCAACTGTAAGAGTTTCGGTAGCAAAATTCACAGATGCAGAGTTCACGCCATCTAGTTTGCCGACAAAACGTTCAATTCGTGCTGCACAGGCTGCACAAGTCATTCCTTCAATTTTAACACTTTTTTGCATACATAACCCTTTCTTATAATTATACTAATATAGTATAATTATATCAGTTTTATAATCCTCATGTCAATAATTAAAATATATCATATGTAAATATTAAAGAAATAAGCCTATTTATTGCAATAGCATGTAATTTATTATATAATAATAATAAAAATAATAAATACTTGCAGGAATGAGGATTATAATGACTTTTGAAGAAATATTTCAGCTGGCTAAAAATTTATTATCCAAAGCAGATATAAGCAAAATAAACGGAAAGCTTGCGTTTCAGTTCAATATTACTGGCGAAGGGGCAGGAACGTTTTATCTAGAAGTCAAGGATGGTCAGCTCAATATTGAACCATATGACTATAAGGACAGGGATGCGGAGTTTACTGCAAGTTTCGATGTACTTAAGAAATTAGCATCAGGACAGCTTGATTCAATTACTGCATTTACTTTGGGAATGCTTAAAGTTAACGGCAATATCACAAAGGCACTTGAACTCAAGAAAATGCTGAAACATAAATAAAACAACAAATCCGGGACTATTACAAATGAATGCAACAAACCCGGATTCTGATCATAAAAATCTTCATTCCATTTTACTATTTGTTTAGATTTTGTAAAAAAGTAACAAACAGCAACTTGAAAAGCATTTTCATGTTATTACCTTTTATCGAAGCTTCCACATTCTGTATCTCTGCTTGAATCACAATTGCAGGATGATCCGCAATGGCAGATATCAATTGAATCTGCATTACATTTGCAGTTTTCATTATGAACACAATCCTGTGCCTTACAGCTAATATTTGCATAAGCTGACGCATTTTGATATCCACCAGCTACACTATTCATTGCTCCATTATTCTGTGTAACAAAGCTTGAACAGCAGGTGGTGTCCTTAGAACCTCCTCCGGAGACATTAATGCTGTCAAGCGCACAGTAACCGCTTGCATTGTATGCACATTCTCCTACACTGCAGCCTAATCTTGGCATATCTTTTTTCTTCCTTTCTGAATTTAATTTTATGGAATAAATGTCATATAAATATTATTTTCATTCAGAGATGAATTATCCCAGATATAATTGTTGTAATAATTTACTATGGCAGAAGAAAATGTTTATTAACGTTATTTATTGCAAAATATAATAAAAGTTAAATTGAGAACAAAAACAAGAAAGGAATTGATAAAATTATGGCAGTAATAAATTTCAGCAATCTGATGGATTTACAGAACAAAATTGAACCTTTTGGCTGTAAGATTCATATGCATGACGCCTGCGGAGGACAGTCATTTTCACTTGAAACAACAGGCGGAAAAATTGATGATGAAGTATACCAGATTATAGAAAGCTTTTTTAAAGATCACAGAATGACAGTAAGTTTTTTAGGCGAGAATCGTCTTGATTTCATTGCAGTATAGAGAATTAATCATTTTAATAAAAACAAACCGCAAATGATATACCAACATTTGCGGTTTGTTTTTATTTAATTATGTATTGCCATAAAGCTTTTTTAGTAGTTGTTCAAGCCATTTTTGCGGATAACATGCGCATAATCCTTGAATGCATAGTTAAGGTCTACATCACCGTTTATTCCGTTTACACTACCTGTTGAGCTGTACTGCCACATTCCGAATGTACCTTTATAATACTCTCTGAGCTTATCATCATTACCCCAGCTTGCAACCCAGATATCTGTGCCCTTTATTCTATTCAGGTCAACTTTATCTGTAAGGAAATTTGCATAGCTATAAACCATAACATAGTATCCGTTATCTTCTAAAATACTTGTGAATGTACAGATAATATCAGTGATCTGCTTCTTGGACATTCCCTTATAAAGCTTATCCTCAATATCAAGAACAACAGGATATGAAGGACTATATCCCTGAATTGTCTGAAGGAAGAATTCTGCTTCTGCCTTTGCTTCTGCAGTATTCTTTGCATATGTATAGTGATAGAAACCATAAGGAACAGAATTCTGTTGACAACCAGCTACATTATCATTTAATTTAATATCAACATCTTCACTTCCGAATGAACTTCTTATCATTGCAAAGCCTGTACCAGAAGCCCTTACAGAACTCCAGTCAATATTGCCCTGCCACTTTGAAACATCAATGCCGCTGATCATCTTATCATAAACCGTAATATAAAAAGTAGCTTTCAGTTTCTTTCCGGCTGTAACTGTAATGGTTGTTGAACCTACGCCTACAGCTTTGACAAAACCAGTTGAATTTACTGTTGCAATAGATGTATTATTTGATTTATATGCAAGTGATGGAACAGCTTCTGCTGGTATCTGAGGTTCAATCTGGAAAGTAGTGTTGATTTTTATGATTGCAGCTTCATCAATAAGATCCATTGTGTTTTCCATACCTGAATTATCAATATCAGCAGAATCCTTCAATACCTTTACAACACAGTTCATTTTTCTGCCGCTTGTAGCTTTGGCTGTTATTTTAGCAGTACCATATCCGACAGCCTTGATAACTCCATTTTCATCAACAGTAGCAACACTCTTGTTATATGATTTGAATGTTACGATGTCATCAGAATCCTTAGGTTTCAGCTTATATGTAAGTTTGAATTTATCGCCCTTATGTAACTCAACATGATTGTTATTAAGTTTAACTGCTTTTGCAGGAATATCAACCGTATTCTCTTTCTCAATAACAACAGATTCACCGTCACCCATAGGGATATCCTCAATAGCAAAGGCATTCAAACCCAATACTGAAACAGCAATGCATACAGACGCAAAAAATGCAACTGTTTTTTTTATAAATTTTCCCATCACCTTAAAAATTCTCCTTAAATATTTTATATATTTATTTTAATCTACCAAGCATTAAATGTCAATAAATAAAGTAATATTCTATAATTTTACAAAATAATATATAAAAATAAGCAAACAACTGCCTGATGGGTTGAATCAGACAGTTGTTTGTTATAGGGAGTTATGAGTATATAAGATACAGCAATTATTTATTACTGCTGTTCTTCGTCCTGTAAAGCGTCATATCCTCTTTCTCCTGTTCTTACGCGGACAACATCTTCAACATCATATATGAAGATTTTTCCGTCACCGATATGACCTGTATAGAGTGCTTTTCTGGATGCTTCGATTACCGTATCAACAGGAACCTTGCAAACTACAACCTCAACCTTGATTTTAGGCAGAAGAGTTGCTTCAACCGGAACACCACGATACTTTTCATGCGCTCCATTCTGTGTTCCGCAGCCAAGAATCTGCGTTACTGTAATTCCTGTTACACCAATTTCACCAAGAGCAATTTTAAGCTGTTCAAATTTATTCTGCTTGCATATAATGCTGATCTTTGTATATTTGTTTTTATCTGCAGATCTTTCAATTGAAGGTCTGCTGACAACATCAACAGGAACTGCTGCTGCAACAGGTATCTGTTCTTCTTCGTAGCTTTCACCGTTGAAAATTGAAATTGAAGTAGGCATAAAATCTGCATATGACGATTCAAGTCCATGCTCTGTGATATCAAGACCTCTTGTTTCTTCCTCAACTGATGCACGAAGACCTATTGTTTTCTTAATAACAAGGAATGTGATTGAGATTGCAAGAGCAGTCCAGAAACATACTGATACAACACCAAGCAACTGAATGCCAAACTGTCCAAAGCCACCGCCATAGAAAAGACCGTTTACTGTGCTTGCCGGAGCAGATTTAGTTGCAAAAAGACCTACTGCAAGTGTTCCCCATATACCGTTCATCATATGTACTGCAACTGCGCCGACAGGGTCATCTATATGAAGCTTATAGTCAAGAAGCCATACACCGAATACTACCAGAAGTCCTGATACTATTCCGACCATCACTGAGCCAAAACAGTCCATAACATCACAGCCTGCTGTTATACCTACAAGACCTGCAAGCGAAGCGTT
Organism: Bacillota bacterium; assembly: GCA_023396225.1. GTDB lineage: Bacteria > Bacillota > Clostridia > Oscillospirales > Ruminococcaceae > JAEZYS01. The sequence continues at coordinate 54,303 of JAEWWT010000010.1, read as the reverse complement.
AAGACACATTGAAACGTCAGGCTTTCCATATCTGATCCATGTAAAAATCATACAAGTAACAGTTGCAACCGCAGGAGCTACTGTTGTTGTAAGGAAAATGGAGCCGAGCTGCGGCAGAGATGTTGCAGCCGCACCATTAAATCCGTACCAGCCAAACCAGAGAATAAAGCAGCCAAGTGCACCAAGCGTGAGTGAATGACCCGGAAATGCATTAACTTTAGTAACTTTACCTGTCTTCTTATCTGTTACAAACTTGCCTATACGAGGTCCAAGAATCTTTGCACCAATGAGTGCAGAAACACCGCCCACCATGTGAATTGCACATGAACCTGCAAAATCGTGGAAGCCCATCTGTGAAAGCCAGCCGCCTCCCCAAATCCAGTGTGCTTCAATTGGATAAATAAGCGCACTGATTACCGCAGAATAAACACAATATGAAAGAAATTTTGTTCTTTCAGCCATTGCTCCTGAAACAATTGTTGAAGTTGTTGCACAGAACACGAGATTGAAAACAAAATTAGACCAGTCGAAATTCTGATAATTTGTAAAGATATCAAAACCCGGCTTACCGATAAGACCGAAAAGATCTTCACCCAAAAGGAGTCCAAAACCTATTAAGATGAACATTACTGTACCGATACAGAAGTCCATAAGGTTTTTCATGATGATATTACCCGCATTTTTTGCTCTGGTGAAACCCGTTTCAACCATTGCAAAACCTGCCTGCATAAAGAATACTAATGCAGCGCCAATTAAAAACCAAACACTGAATACCTCACCGGAGATTGCTTCTAAAATTGAGTTATCCATTCCTACTCCCCCTTAATCAAAATCATTATTAATATAATAACAAGCAAGGGCGCCAAGAAACATCATCGTTTCTCAGCGCCCTTGCCGTTGTTTATGTTTATATTATAATACCGTAAATTAAATTTGTCAATACCTTTATTTTATTTTTTGCAAGTTTACATAACTTTAATTGCATTTATACCGTAATTTGTACGATTATAATAAAATAATTATTTATTTATGCATTTATCGCTCTATAATAATTGCATTTTTGTTTTTATTATCATTATCTTTAAGAATAACAATTGCCTGACTGTACATTTGGACGTACCGTTTTTCAAATTTGGTTTTATCGTAATCTATGATACCTTTAATTGGGTCATTAAGCGTGACAACATTTCTTTCCATATCAAAACCCGCAAGAATAAAGCAATGCTCATTCAGGTACCAATCAAGTTTTTTACCTGTTTCATTATCGTACCAGCTCTCATAATACTCCGGTTCAATCATTCCGTCAGTTGCCCAACATATAACAGGAACACCATCTGCAAGATAATTATACAGAACATCTGGCGAACTTCCTGACAGATTTATAACAGTATACCCTCCGCCTTTATCAGCAATGTAGTCATTAGCCGCTTTTTCAATAGCATTTGAAAAGCAGCCATAACCTCTGCTGAAAGGATCGCCGATAAAATAATCAAAGAAGCTGTCCTTGTACAGTTCGCCGTCCTTATACTGAGCATTTCCCCATGCACTTATCGGAAGATAGTTCTTTGCCATATCAGTTTTATCAGCATTGAAGCCAAGATATCTCAGCATCATAGTAAGCGATGTTATTTCGCATCCGACAGGAAGCTCAGGATTCTGAAGAATATTCTCCATTGATATATAAACAGAATTTTTGTCATATTCTTTCGGATCTCTTGCAGTTACTATTACTTTTGTCGGAGATGTGCTGTCCTCATCAAACTCTGTTTCAGGTGCAGTAGTTTCAGATTCACTTTCATTAGTTGTTTCTTCACCAGAATCCCATGAAAATTCTGGTTCAATTGTAACAGCGGCAATTTCTGTAGTTGCAGTGGTTATTACTGTTGCATTTATCTGTTTGCTTTTGTTGTCCGATTTGTATTTTAAAATTAGAAATGTACCAGCAGTAATACATGCAAAAAGCCCAATAACAATTAAAAGCCGTAAAATAATACTTTTCATAGTAATTTATCCCTTTTTGTAAATATATTAATAAAGCTGTAAAGTAGTACTTTACAGCTTATCAACTATCATTAATCATATGCAGTAATAACTATATCAGGTTCAGCTGTTGATATAGTATCACCAGTTTTAGGGTCAGTAACAGGAGGATGTGTTTCAACATATCCCGCAGGATAAACAGCCACGTAAACTACAAGAGTTTCTCCTGCCTCAACATCAATCTTCTCACCAGGCTCCTTGCTCAGTTTAGCAACATAGCCTTCAAGAACATCAGTTGTTTCATACTGCTTTTCTTCGTATTTAATTCCGAGATTATCAAGTATAGTGAAATAATCTTTTTTATTTATGCTGATATACTCAGGAATATTAACCTGTTTAGGACCTAGACTAACCTTAACAGTAATCTCAGCACCCTCATTGTAGCTATCATCTTTTTTTATAGACTGCTCAAAAATCAGTCCCTTTGCAACAGAATCATTGTATTCATATTTCGGTACAAAAACAAGACTGCTGTAAGTGCTTGAATTCTTAATAGAATCAAAAGGTTTGCCAACTATATCCGTCATTACATAAATCATTGAAGCACTGCCTTCATTTGCAATTAACAACTGAGAAGGATCACTTGCTGTGGCTGCTTTTTGTTCAGAAACTTTAGACTCTGGAGCGGCAGTTATAGTTATTTCAGAAACATCTGAACTAAACTGCGTAATTTCAACATTCCTATCTGCATCAGTACTTGTATCGTCAACAAGAACTATTAGCAATATAATAAATACAAGTCCTATAATAAGTGATATACCCGCTGTAAGCAAAAATACAAAATGTCTGCTTGGACGCTTTATAACAACAACATCATCTGTATCTCTTCCCCTGTACTGCTTAGGAATAGCTATAGTCTGTGTGCTGCTTGAAGATAATCTTACTGAATTATATTCAGGCTGTTCAAAAAGCTGTGTTACAAACTCTGTTATAGTCTGAATTCTCAGCTCCTCCGACATAGCAAGACCGTTCATAATAACCTTAGAAACATTTCTTGGAATTGACGGATTAAGCTTTGCAGGCTCAATAAGAGTATCATTAGTCATTCTTGAGATAGCATCTGCAGGAACAACACCTGTGAGCATTCTGTAAAGCAATGCAGATACACCATAAACATCTGTCCATGTGCCCTGCCAGTTAGAAGAATTATATTGTTCAGGAGCAGCAAAGCCATTATACAGCTCGCTTGCAAGCTCTGTATTTGCAGTTCTTGCATCACCGATACAAAAACCGGTAAGCTTGATTTCTCCCTCTTCATTGATAAGAATATTATCAGGAGATATACCTCTGTGAGTAAGTCCGGCATTATGTACAAGGGACAGAGTAGTGAAAATAGGCGGGAACATTGCCTTGACCTCTTCCCATGATATTTCCCCTGCGTTATGTTTAAGAAATTGGCTTAAAGTAATTCCGTCAAAATAATTGAAAATTACATAGCCTGTATTATTATCCCCGAACATATCTGCTGCAGGGATTATATGATTAAGTGTCCTCATCTTGGACAAGGTTTTATTCAGCTCAACAAATTCCGACATATAGGTTTTATACTGTGCAACATAATTAGGATTAACGCTGATTATATTGCTGCCCTTTTCTCTTGTACATAGGGCATCAGGCATATATTCCTTAATCATTACCTTGTTTTCAGTTACAGTGTCATAACCGATATAATTGGCGCTTTCACCATTATAGTTTTTGAGCTTGCCAACAATATATCTGTCATTAAGAATCGTACCAGGCATGATATATGATGGAAGATACGGGGAATCCTGTATATAACCGCAGTTAGGGCAGACAGTTTCACCTGTTTTAGGCTCCATACAGCCAAAACATAAATCATGTTTGAAATCCTGCAAAGCCGCTAACCTCCTTAAATTAAAAATAGAAACCTATTTTTTCACGTTACATACGATAATATCAGTAAAAACAGTTAAAGTCAATCACTATCTACAATTTGTAGGAGTTTTGTTTTCAAACTGTAATAATTATATCACAGTTATTAACTAAACCGCACAAACACACATTATGTATTATACTACACTCTTTTTGTATTAGTCAATAAAAAAGCTGTATTTCAGCAAGAAATACAGCTTTTTATATAATAATACCCTCTTTTTTTATACTTATTACATTACTTTTCCTTCGAATTGAACTCTTCTCTTGATATCAGCCATTAATTCATCGAACTGTTCAGGGTTTAATGACTGCGCTCCGTCACAGAGTGCCTTTGCAGGATTGTTGTGAACTTCAATCATAAGTCCGTCAGCACCGACTGCAACAGCAGTCTTTGAAAGCGGTTCAACCATCCAGTTGAGTCCCGTAGCATGAGATGGGTCAATAATAACAGGAAGATGTGTTTTTGATTTGAGCATTGGAATGGCTGAAATATCAAGAGTATTCCTTGTCATTGTCTCAAATGTCCTTATTCCTCTTTCGCAGAGAATAACATTGTGATTACCGCCTGCCATAATGTATTCAGCTGACATCAGCCATTCCTCAATTGTATTTGCAAGCCCTCTTTTGAGAAGAATAGGCTTGTCGCATTTTCCGAGTTCCTTGAGCAAATCAAAGTTCTGCATATTTCTTGCGCCTACCTGAATGACATCAACGTCATTGAAAAGGTCAAGATGGTTAGGATTCATTATTTCAGTTACAATTGGAAGTCCTGTTGCTTTTTTTGCAAGCAAAAGAAGCTTTAATCCGTCAGCATGAAGTCCCTGAAAAGCGTATGGCGAAGTTCTTGGTTTGAAAGCTCCTCCTCTGAGCATTGTTGCACCACTTTTCTTAACGTCGTTTGCAACCTCAATAATCTGTTCTTCGCTTTCAACAGAGCAAGGACCTGCAATAACATGGAAGAAACCTTCACCGACAGTAAGCTTTCCAGCTACTTTTATCATAGAATTTTCAGGATGCATTTTTCTGTTTACCTGCTTGTATGGTTCTGAAATTCTCTTTACGCTTTCAACAACATCAATACTCTGAAGATCATCCACTGACAGCTTAGTTGTATCTCCGATAAGGCCAACTATTGTGTGCTGTTTACCCTGACTAATGTTTAATTCAAGTCCCTTTGATTTAATATCCTCAAAAAGGCTTATTACTCTCTTATCATTAATATCCGCATTTAATACAATTACCATAACTGTTACCGTGCCCTTAACCTGCCTTTTTTATGCAAAGTATTTTTAACGGGCACACTCCTTTCAAAATGTTATATTGTTTATATATATTACTTTTCTATTCAATACATAAAAGCTTTAAAGCTTGTGTGGTTTAAAGCTTTTATGTATTGAAGTATATCATTTTTTTATACTCTTGTCAACCACATTATATACAAATTATCTGCTTTTTCATCAGTATTTTTATAGGATAAACTCAAAATGTCACCTAAGAATTTATTACCTATACACCTATTCTTGACTTTATACAATAAAAAACGTATAATTTTTAAAGACATATTTATAATACAAAAGCCACTGCTTTTTTCAGTGGCTTTTGCAATTGACACATGAAAGGAGTACAACATGGAAGGAAAAAAAACATCCGCTTCACTTACCGAACAAGTACAGATTTTATCATATGAATATATGAATGGTTATAAAAGACTGTTTGGTGGTAAACTAATGGAATGGATAGACATTGTTGCTGCCGTTGCTGCCAGAAGGCATTCAGGCAAAAATGTTACAACAGCTTCGGTTGATAATCTTCAGTTTTCTGCACCGGCATATGTGAACAACACCGTTGTTCTTATTGGGAAAATCACTTACACTGGAAGAACCTCGATGGAGGTATGTGTAAAAACATATGTTGAGGATCTTGACGGAAGTCAGAAAATTATTAATACTGCGTATGTAGTGATGGTAGCTCTTGATGAAAATGAACGGCCTGCTCCAATTCCTCCGCTGATTGTTGAAACAGAGGAAGAAAAAGAAGAGTGGGAAAGAGCTTTAAAAAGAAATGAGTTAAGAAAACAGCGCAGACGTGAAAACTTCTGACATCAAATATCTCTAATAAAATTTTTTATCTGTTCACCGTCTGCAAGCCATTCGCAGAATGCAGATGCACTACCTGACGCAATGCCATATTTAAGTGCTGTTTCATATGAATTGCTTTCACACCAGCCGAATATAAATCCTGCTACCATTGAATCTCCAGAGCCGACAGTGTTTACAGCATTTCCGCAAGGAGCAGAATGTCTGTATATCCTGCCGTCGGCTGCTGCAAGAACTGCACCGTCAGCACCCATTGAAACAAGAACATTCTGTGCGCCTGATTCAATAAGCTTTTTGGCATACATTTCAGCTTCTTGCTCAGTTTCAATCTTAACACCAAATAAATCTGACAGCTCGAAAATATTTGGCTTAATAAGAAACGGTCTGTATTTAAGAACATTCAGAAGAAGTTTTCCTGTTGCATCTACAACTGAAAGAATTTTCCTGCCGTCAAGCTTATCCAGTATTCTTTCATATATGTCATCAGCCACTCCTGACGGGATACTTCCTGCAAGGACAAGAATATCACCACTTTCAAGGCTGTCAAGCTTTTTCATCATCTGATTAAGAGAACCTTCGTCAATTTTCGGACCGTTTGCATTTATATCAGTTTCAAGCTCAGATTTTATTTTGACATTGATTCTTGACATACCTGTTTCAAGTCTGATAAAATCTGTATAACAGCCGCTTTCTTCAAGGTATCTTTCAATTTCTTTTCCTGTAAACCCAGCAGTAAATCCCAAAGCCTTGCTTTCAAGTCCAAGAGCTGAAAGCACAAGTGATACATTAATCCCCTTGCCGCCAGGATAGATTGCTTCAGCACCGCATCTGTTCACTTCTCCCTGTTCAACATGGTCTATTTTCATGACATAATCCAGTGACGGATTAAAAGTAACTGTATATATCATTTTGTTTTATATGCCGCTTACTGCGACAATTCTCCTTAACGTAATTTTTGTAAATCGACTTCATATTATTCTGCTACTGTCTTTCTTTCTTATTTTAAAGCAATGAAAACATAATGTCAACATCATGAATTTCATCATAGCTGACATATATTATTACTTTCTTACATCATCATTGCTATCACAACAGCATACTTAACATTTATTCAGCATAATATTTTTAAAATACACACAATACTTATGAAGGAGAAATAATTATGACTTTTTTAAAAAAATCACTTGCCACAGCTTTATCCCTTATTTTAGTTCTCACATTGTTTTCCGGTTGCGGAAAGGAAGAAAAGAAAGTTCTTGTCATGGCAACAAACGCAGAATTCCCTCCTTATGAATACTACGACCAGAATACGATTGTAGGAATTGATGTTGAGATTGCACAGGCAATTGCAGATGATATGGGCATGGAGCTTGTTGTTGAGGACATGGCTTTTGAATCAATCATTGCAGCAGTTCAGTCAGGAAAAGCTGACTTTGCAGCAGCAGGCATGACTATCGACGAAGACAGACTTCTCAGCGTTGATTTTTCAACCCCTTACACAACTGCATCACAGGTTATTATTGTTAATGAAAATTCAGATATTGCTGTTCCGGATGACCTTGCAGGAAAGACTATCGGAGTTCAGATAGGTACAACAGGAGCAATATATGCCGAGGATATAGAAAATTCAACCGTTGAAAGATACAGCAAGGGATTTGAAGCAGTTCAGGCACTCAGTCAGGGAAAAGTCGATGCTGTAATTATTGATCGTGAACCTGCAAAGGTGCTTACAGAACAGACTACCGGTCTTAAAATCCTTGATCAGGAATTTACAAGTGAAGAGTATGCCATAGCTGTACAGAAGGGTAACAAGGAGCTTGTTGGCTCAATAAATAAAACTCTTGCAGAGCTTGAGAAATCAGGCAAACTTCAGGAGATTATCGACAAGTATATTTCTGCAGAATAATTGCGGAGGTATACATGTACGATAGATTTATAAATAACTTTGTTAAGGATGACCGCTGGAGATATATTTCCGACGGTCTTCTGATAACGCTTGAAGTTACTTTTTTTGCTGTTCTTATCGGCATATTCCTTGGCTTCATTGTTGCAATAATAAGATCAACATATGACAAAACAGGAAAACTTGCAATAGCTAATATAATATGCAGAATTTATCTTACAGTAATCAGAGGAACTCCTGTCGTTGTTCAGCTTCTTTTAATCTACTTTGTTGTATTTTCATCGGTAAATATTGACAAGATTGTTGTCGCTGTAATTGCGTTCGGAATAAATTCAGGAGCATATGTTGCTGAAATTGTCAGAAGCGGAATTATGTCCGTTGACAAGGGTCAGTTTGAAGCAGGCAGAAGTCTTGGATACAGTTATACTCAAACTATAATTTACATCATTATTCCACAGGCTTTCAAGAATGTTCTTCCTGCACTTGGGAATGAATTCATTGTTCTTCTGAAAGAAACTTCTGTATCAGGATATATCGCCCTGCAGGATCTTACCAAAGGCGGAGATATAATAAGAAGCCGCACATATGATGCTTTTATGCCTCTTATTGCTGTTGCTCTTATATATCTTGTAATTGTTATGGGACTGCAATACCTTATGACACGTCTTGAAAGGAGGTTAAGAAACAGTGACCACTTATAATAACGTACTTATTAAAGTTGAAGGACTTGTTAAAGAATTCAACGGAGTAACTGTCCTTAAAAATATTTCTGCTGAAATATACAAGGGTGATGTTGTCTTTATCGTCGGCCCGTCAGGTTCAGGAAAGTCAACGTTTCTGCGCTGTCTTAATCTTCTTGAGGTTCCAGACGGCGGGAAAATATTCTTTGAAGGAACAGATATTACTGATCCTAAGAATGATATCAACAAACATCGTCAGAAAATGGGAATGGTTTTTCAGCAGTTCAATCTTTTCCCTCACATGACTATTATGAAAAACCTTATACATGCACCAATGAAGCTTCAGGGCAAAACAAAGGAAGAATCAACAAAAACTGCACTTGACCTTCTTGCCAGAGTAGGTCTTGAAAACCGTGCAGATGCATATCCAAGCCAGCTAAGCGGCGGACAGAAACAACGTATCGCTATTATAAGGGCATTATGCATGAAGCCTGATGTCATGCTTTTTGACGAGCCTACATCCGCACTTGATCCTGAAATGGTTGGTGAAGTTCTCAGTGTTATGCGTGACTTGGCTGAAGAAAACATGACAATGGTAGTTGTAACCCATGAGATGGCATTTGCTAAGGAAGTTGCCAACAAAGTTATTTTCATGGACGATGGCGTTATTACAGAACAAAATTCTCCTGAGGAGTTTTTTACAAATCCAAAGAGCGACAGACTTAAGAGCTTTTTAAGCAAGGTGCTTTAAAACCATGTCCGGCTCAAAGAAAAGGAATCAAACAATATGGAAACAGCAAAAATAATAGCATTTCAGATAGCAATAATGTTCCTGCTGATTGCATTCGGTGCAGGACTTTACAAATGGGGATTTATTACAAAGCGAGCAAATAAACAGCTTTCAAACTTTATTATCAGCGTTGTATGCCCTGTACTTATTTTTACAACGTATCAGACTGATTTTGATATGAGTCTGCTCAAGGGATTGCTGATTTCTGCCTTGATTGCTGTAGTATCACATTTCTTGCTTTTTATAACAGCCGATATTTTCATCAGGAAAAAGGACAACCCCGACTATAACATTGAGAGGTTTTCAATCGGCTATTCCAACTGTGCTTTTCTTTGTATTCCCCTTGTTCAGTCTGTATACGGAGACACAGGTGTGCTGTTTCTGACAGCATATATCACTGTATTTAACCTGCTGATGTGGACACACGGAGTGAGCACAATGAAAAAGAGCAGTGACTTCAAAAGCTTTTTAAAGGCTCTGCGCTCCCCTGCTATAATATCCATTGTTCTTGGTATACTTTGCTTTGTTACCGGATTCAGGCTTTCTGAAATCCTTCTTAAACCGCTTAATTACATATCAAGCCTTAACACCCCTCTTGCAATGATTGTTTCTGGAATAACATTTGCACAATCTGATCTCAAAAATGCATTCAAAAAGCCTAAAATATATCTGATTGCGGCATTTAAGCTGGTTATTGTCCCTATTGTTATTCTGCTTGTTTTGATGCCTTTCAGAATAGATGAAACAGTATTAAATACAACAGTAATAGCCGCTGCCTGTCCTACTGCAACTGCTACAATAATGTTTGCATATAAGTATGGAGGAAATGCTGTATATGCTTCTGAAATATTTGCACTGTCAACAATAATGTCGGCGTTCACACTTCCTCTGATTCTTGTTATCTCATCAATATTAAAGTAAAACAAAAGAGGTATAGTGTGAAAATTAATTTTTACACTATACCTCTTTCAGTTAGTAAACAGAAAAATTAAACATATAAAATTATTGAAAAAAGTTTGTGAACAGAATAAATTTCGACAATATTAAGTTTTCATAAACACACTGAAAATAATTATTTTTGATTTAAAGTCTTAAATTGTTAATTATTTAACAATGTTTTTGTTAATCGATTACAGAAAAGTAATTTTGTAACAATGAGCAATTAATATACCTTTCTTTGTATAATTTTTGTAATCTCTTATTTATAGGCAAAAATAGTTTAATTATGCCTATAAATATACAAATTGTTATTAAAAATAACATTAATAAGTAAAATATAACAGCGAGAATAAATATTATAGTTTATTTGCAATCAAAATCTAGATTTTTTTCGTAATATTAGTCGATTGACATACCAATAAATGTGATATATTATTAATTTATGTCGTATAACATTTTTTTGTGGGCTATTTTTGTTCATTTTATCGAAATCTTTTTGACATAAAATATCTAAAATATCTTGCTTTTGGTATAAAAAAATGTTAGTATATGGGGGAAGTAAAAAATGGAGGTTATCTTATGACAAACAAAGTAAAAATTCTTATCGGCGATGACAGTACGGAGTTCGGATGCATGTTTGCAAATGCAATCAGAGCGGCAGGCTACTTTGCTTATACCAAGCCAAAGGACGGCCTGATTATTTTTGACGCATTGAGGGAAGATATGCCTGATATTGTAATTATTGAAGCTGTTATGCCAAATCTTGATGCTCTTGAAATTGTTAAGCGTATTTCGGCAAGTGCATACAAAAAACCCTTTTTTATTGTTACTGCTGCGTATAACAATTCCTTTATTGAGAATCAGATTATGTCATGCAGCAATGCGTATTTCCTGCTAAAGCCTTTTGATACAGAGGTTATGATCAATGTAATTTCTTCAATTACAAGCACACTTAATATTTCCGCTGATAAGAACACTGAAATCAAAGAGGAAATGGAAATCATCGTTACAGACATTATCCATCAGATTGGTATTCCTGCTCATATTAAGGGTTATCATTATCTCAGAGAAGCTATCCTGCTTTCAATTGAAGACAAGGAAATGCTTGAAAGCGTTACTAAGCAGCTTTATCCTACAGTTGCTAAAAAGTTCAACACAACAGCCTCAAGAGTTGAAAGAGCTATCCGACATGCAATTGAAACAGCATGGGACAGAGGCGACATTGATATGATAAACAATCTGTTCGGCTACACTGTAAGCGTTGGAAAAGGCAAGCCAACCAACTCTGAATTTATTGCTCTTATAACAGATAATCTTCGTCTAAAATACAAAAACAATGCTAATAAAAAAGTGCTTGTAAAGCACGCTTAAACATATAACATTATCTTTACCATAAAATACATAAAGGATTTATTAAAATGGAATATATACCTGCCAAAACAATTATTTCTCCCTTTAAAGGTTCTGATTCCTGGTTCGGAGCAAATTACAACATGAATATTTACAAGGGTTGCTGTCACGGTTGTATATACTGTGACAGCCGCTCTGATTGTTACCGTATTGAAAATTTTGATAGGGTAAGGGCAAAGGAAAATGCTCTTCAGATTATCAGAAATGAGCTTAGAAGCAAGGTCAAGACAGGCGTTGTGGGCATGGGATCAATGTCAGATCCATATAATCCTTTTGAAAAGGAACTTGAACTTACACGTCACACTCTTGAACTTATCAATGCATATGGATTCGGAACAGCTATATATACTAAAAGCACACTTGTTACAAGGGATATTGATATCCTTAAAGACATTGCTGAACATTCCCCTGTGCTTGTAAATATAACGGTAACAACAGCTGACGATACTTTATGTGAAAAGATTGAACCTAATGTATCGCTTACATCAGAACGCTTTAAGGCGGCAAAAATGCTTTCTGAAGCTGGTCTTAAAGTTGGCTTACTGATGATGCCTATTTTGCCGTTTATCAATGATACCAGAGAAAATATTCTTTCTATAATTGAAAATTCACATCTATGCGGTGTTAAATATATATACCCATCATTTGGTGTAACTCTTAGAATGAACCAACGTGAATGGTTTTATGACAAGCTTGATGAAAAATTTCCCGGCATAAAAGAACTGTATATTAAAACTTTCGGACCACAATACAGCTGCATTTCACCAAAGGCAAAAGAACTCTGGAGGATTTTCAAAGCACAGTGCGACAAATATGGCATTGTTTACAATATGACGGATATTATCCGCTCGTACAAGCTTGGATATGACTGTATACAGTTAAGTTTTCTGTAATGTTGACAAAACATAGGTATGTGCTATAATTAATATAGGTTTACATGCAGGAGTTTTCGGATTCCTGTTTTTTATTTTTAATACTTCGGGGAGGTGGGTTGCAGACATGAATGAAAGACTTCCATATCTTCGTGAAAAGACTTCAAAGCTTACTACATCACCTGGCGTTTATCAGATGAAAGACAAGACAGGACATATTATATATATCGGTAAAGCTAAAAATCTGAAAAACAGAGTTACAAGCTATTTCCGTGAGAACCCTGACCATACCCCTAAGGTGGCAAAAATGGTTTCTCATGTGTTTGACTATGATTTTATTGTCACAGATACGGAATATGAGGCACTTGTGCTTGAATGTTCAATGATAAAGCAACATTCTCCGAAATATAATATTCTGCTTAAGGATGATAAGGGGTACAGCTTTATTAAAATTTCTGATGAGCCGTTCCCACGCATTACTGCTGAACTTCAGAAAACCTCTGGCGGCACATATATTGGCCCGTATACAAGTTCATTTGTTACAAAACAGGCTGTTATTGAGGCAAATAAATTCTTTGCACTTCCGACTTGCAAAAAAAAATTCCCGCAGGAAATTGGAAGAGGACGCCCTTGCCTAAACTTTTTTATAAAGCAGTGTATGGGTGTATGTCAGGGGAATATCAGTGAAGAAGACTACAGGAAAGTAGTCAGTGAAGCTGTTGAGTATATAAAAAACGGAAGCGATGCGTCAGTTGAACGTCTTACAAAGCAGATGAACAATGCAGCGGAAGAACTTGATTTCGAGCTTGCTGCAAAACTTCGTGACAGAATAAATGCAATTACAAGAGCTGCTGATTCACAGAAAATCATTGATGAGGATATGCGTGATACTGACATTATTGCTCTTTCCAAAAACAGCACAGACACTTGTGCAGCTGTCATTATGTACCGAAACGGAAGGCTTTTTGACCGTGCGGAATTCTTTCTTGGTGAGCCTGAAACAGAACTTGATATGCTTGAAGATTTTATTGTTCAGTTCTATAAATCAGGCAGAGAAATTCCACGAAAGGTTCTTATTGAGGATGACTTGCAGAATACTGAAATAGTTCAGGAATTTCTGCGGACAAATTCAGGACATGCTGTTGACATAATCTCCCCTAAACGTGGAAAACTACTAAAGCTTATCATGCTTGCAAAGGCTAACGCAAGTGAATATCTTTCTATTAAACTTGGACGTACAGCACAGGAGCTTGTTGCACTTGAAGAGCTAGCAAAGCTTCTCGGACTTCCTAAACCGCCGCTTTATATTGAATCATATGATATTTCAAATCTCGGCTCATCCACTATGGTTGCCGGAATGATTGTCTTTGAAAACGGACGTCCGCAGAAAAAAGCATATAAACGTTTTTCTATCAAGGAAGTTACTATACAGAACGACTACGCTTGTATGCAGGAAATTATTGAACGCAGGTTTACACATTATCAGGACGAAAATGATACCGATGAGGGTTTCAAGCGTTTGCCTGACCTTATCCTTCTTGATGGAGGCAAAGGGCATGTAGGTGCTGTTGAGCCTCTGCTGAAATCAATGGGAATCAACGTTCCCATTTACGGAATGGTCAAGGATAACAAGCACAGAACAAGAGCTATTACTTCAGCAGGTGAAGAAATTTCCGTTTCAAGCACAAAATCTGCTTTTATGCTTCTGACAAGAATTCAGGATGAAGTCCACAGATACTCAATCAGTTATCAGCGACAGAAACACAGAAAAAATTCTTATGCTCTTGAAATTACAAAGATTAAGGGTATCGGAGACAAAAAAGCGGAAAAGCTTTTCCTGAAATTCAAAACAAAACAGGAATTCAAAAATGCAACAATTGAAGACATTATGAAAGCCGCAGGCATCACTAGAGAGCTTGCCGAACAGGTCTATGATTTTGCACAGAATCAGCTTTGAATATAGGTCTGAATGGTAACAAAAATTTCAAAAGCTATGGACAAACAGCTTTTATTGGGGTATAATATTCTTTACAGATTAATTATATGTGAGGTCAATATGCGAGTAATCACAGGTACAGCACGCGGTCGACGTCTAAAAACCCTTGAGGGAATTGATGTCCGACCAACAACAGACAAAGTAAAAGAAGCTATTTTTTCTGTTATTCAGTTTGATATAGAAGGCTCTGATGTTCTGGATTTATTTTCAGGATCCGGACAGATGGGTATTGAAGCTTTGTCAAGGGGTGCCAGACATGCATACTTCATTGACAAAAGCAAACAGTCTGTTGAGGTAACAAAAGAAAATCTAAAAACAACAGATCTTGAAAATGACGCAGATGTTATTAACATTGATAGCCTTGATTATATTAAAACATGCAGAAATATTTTTGATATAGCTATTTTAGATCCGCCTTACGGAAAAGGTCTTATAATGCAGGTTCTGCCGATTCTTGAAACAAAGATGTCCGAAAGAGGCATTGTTGTGTGTGAACATGAGATAGGTCTTGAGCTTCCTGAAAGTGTCGGAAAGCTTATAAACAACAGGACTTATAAATACGGAAAAATAGAAGTAACAATATTCATGACTGATTTTAATAACGATTAATTTATGTCGTCTATATTTTTGACTGATCTACAGAGGAAATACTAATATGAGAATTGCAGTTTGTCCGGGAAGTTTTGACCCGGTTACATTCGGACACAGGGACATTATTCAGCGTGCATCAAAATTGTTTGACAAAGTAATTGTACTGGTTTCAGTAAATGCAACAAAGAACGCAAGTTTTTCAGTTGTCGAGCGTGTTGATCTTATAAGAAGAGTTACTGCTGACCTTGACAATGTTGTTGTTGATATATGTGAAGGGCTGATTGCTGAATATATCAGGGATGTAGGCGCTGTTGCTATTGTCAAGGGACTTAGAGCTGTGTCTGACTTTGAATACGAGTTTCAGATGGCGCTTGCTAATAAAATACTTTATGACGGTGCTGAAACTGTCTTTCTTACAACCAGTTCCGAAAACATGTATCTTTCTTCAAGCGTCGTAAAGCAGATTGCATTGTACGGCGGAGATATAAGCCATTTTGTACCTGCCTGCATACTGGATGATATTAAAAAGAGACTGATTGAACATAAATAAAAACTATTGGTAAAGGAAGTGTAACATCATGATAATAGATGATATTCTTGATATGATGGATGATATTCTTGACAAAGCGGCAAGCGTCCCTTTTTCTGTCAAGAAGTCCATAATTGACAGTGATCAGATGCGTGACTGCATCAATGACATCAGACTTAATCTGCCGCAGGAAATCAAGCAGGCAAAGCTGATTGTACACGACAGACAGTCTATTATTGCTGATGCCAATAAAGAAGCAGAGCTTGTCATTAGACGGGCTGAAGAACGTGCTAAGGTAATTGTTTCAAACGATGAAATCACAAAAGCTGCAAAACAGCGTGCAACAGAACTGCTTAATCAGGCTCAGTCAAAGGCTAAGGAAGTCCGCAATGCAAGTAATGAATACATAGAAGATATTCTTACTAAAGCTGAAGAATGTATGCAGACTAATTTAGCTGACATAAGAAAGACAAAGCAGGCTGTAAGAAATACACAGATTAAGAAATAATAATTATCACACGTATATCGTAAATCTTTTATGATATACGTGTGGTTTTTTATAAATATATATTGACAAGGTTCAATGTGTGTGATATGCTATACACATTGATGATTATGAATGTGAGAAATAGATACATATACTTTCATTCATAATGGCGGTTACAACTCTTTTGCTTATCTCAAGATTATGCTTTATAAAGCTGTAACGCCTTAAACTTCTCGCTACACTCATTGTTATCTGTACGGTTGAAATAATTATTGTCGGATACATTTTCAAGGCTTTACAATTCTTGTTTATATAAATTGAAAGGATGGCCATAATTATGACACACAAAGAAAAGGCATTACATTATTTTTCAAGCAATTTTAACTGTTCACAAGCTGTATTTACAACTTTTGCAACAGAATTTGGCATTGAGGACAAGCTGGCACTTAAACTCTCAACACAGTTTGGTGGTGGTGCAAGATGCGGACAGATATGCGGAGCTGTTTCAGGCGCACTTATGGTTCTGGGTCTTAAATATGGTCACTGTCATTCTGAGAACAGTGAAGAGAAATCAAGGGCTTATGACATTGCAACAGAATTTAACAGACGTTTCTGTGAAAAAAACCATTCAGTTGTATGCAAGGATCTGCTTGGATATGACCTTTCCATACCTGAAGACAAGGCAATTATAAAGGAAAAGGATTTATTCAATACAGTATGCACGAAAGTGATTGCTGACGCAGCAGAAATAGTTGAAAAAATGTTAAATGAATATAATTAAATAATAAAAAGCCTTACGATGTGTGTGCACCGTAAGGCTTTTTGCGTATTTGTTATATAAATTAATAGTTTTCAGCATTAACTTCAAAATAGCTCTGAGGATGTGCACATGTAGGACAAACTTCAGGTGCTTCCTTGCCAACTACTATATGTCCGCAGTTACGGCACTCCCAAACCTTAATTTCGCTCTTCGCAAACACTTCTGCCATCTCTATGTTTTTTAGAAGAGCACGATAACGTTCTTCATGGTGCTTTTCAATAGCGGCAACGAGCCTAAACTTCTTAGCAAGTTCAGGGAATCCTTCTGTTTCTGCTGTATTAGCAAAACCTTCATACATATCTGTCCATTCATAGTTTTCACCGTCAGCGGCAGCTGCAAGATTTTGAGCAGTATCGCCAATTCCATTAAGCTCCTTAAACCACATTTTTGCGTGTTCCTTTTCATTGTCGGCGGTCTTCAGAAAGAGTGCTGAAATCTGTTCAAAACCATCTTTTTTAGCTCTGGATGCAAAATATGTATACTTATTTCTAGCTTGTGATTCACCTGCAAAAGCAGCTTCAAGGTTCTTTTCTGTCTGTGTTCCTGCATATTTGTTCTTTGGTTCTTCAATAAGTTCAAGCTTGTCTCCTGTTGCCTTGCAGCGAGGACATACTGCTTCTGCACCGTCTGCTACCTCAAAAACTTCTTTACAAACCAAACATCTGTACTTTTTCATATTGTTCATTTTCCTTTCTGTTTTTTATTATATAAGCTTTTCAAGCTCATTGACATTTTTGAGGTAAACTGAACCACGTTTTGATTCAACTAAACCATCAGAAGAAAACCGTTTTATCATTCTTGCTACAACTTCACGGGCTGAATTAACTTGCTGAGCAATCTGCTCATGAGTCATGTTTATTTCTTTACTTCCTGTACGCTCATACTCAGAAATAAGAAAAGAAGCAAGACGCTGGTCAAACCGTGCAAACAAGATCTGCTGAAGTGTCCACATGACAGAAGAAAATCTGTTTGCAAGTGCTTCATACATATAACAGCGGACATATATGTTATGTTCGGCAAGTTTAGAAAATGCACCTGCGTTTACGATAAGAATCCCGCAGTTCGTTTCAGCAACCATTTGAGTTTCAAAAGTAATCTGACTAATAACACATGAGGATGATAATACGCAGAAACTGTCCTTTTGAAAACGGAAAAGAGTTATTTCCCTGCCTTCGCCTGAAAGAATATATACACGGATATTTCCCTCCAGCACATAAATCATGCCCAGACAGGTTTCAATGCCTCCATGAATAATTTCATCCTTATCATAATATTTTATCTTTGAATTACGCCTTACTAAATCCTTTTCGTCTTGGTTAAGGCTGTTCCAGTATGGAAGCTTATTCAAATACTCATTAACACTTTTTATTTCTGTCACTTCCTTTCAACGCTATAACAAACCTACGTAAAAATATATTTAATAATAATTGACTTAACACATTAAAGTTAAAGTCACAAAAGTGTCTTCACTCTTGCGGCTCACTTTTATTTATTATATTACAAATTGAAATATAATTCAAGCATAATTATATTATATATTTTAACCACTATTTTCTTTTAATTGTCCTTATAAATATTTTAAATTTGATTGCAATAAATTTATATGCAATATTGAAAATTTATCCTGTATATGCTATAATGAAACAAAATATACGTTTTTTGTAGATAAAAAAGCCGTATACAAAATTAATTAAGAGATGTAGCGTGAAAAATCCTTTTTCACGAAACTATTTATTGCATTCTGCATGTATAAGTGGAGAAATAAATAGCAATAAAAAATGGAGATTAAAATGAAAATAATTGATATTTTAAAAGAGGAGAGACCTCATATCTCTTGCGAAATATTTCCGCCGAAACAGTGGGCACAGCTTGAAGATGCCAAGAAAACTGTTGGAAAAATAACAAGTCTTCGACCTGATTACGTCAGTGTAACCTATGGCGCAACAGGTGGAACATCAGAATATACTGCAGAACTTGCACACGAAATTCAAAGCGTAAACGGAGTGCCTGCACTTGCACATCTTACATGTGCTTCCTCAACACGTGACATAGTTGAGGAAATTGTCTGTCGACTTAAAAAGCAGGGCATAGCAAACATTCTTGCACTAAGGGGCGACATTCCCGAAAATCCTGACTTTGTTCTTCCCGACCAGTATCATCACGCAAGTGAGCTGATTACTCATATAAAAGAGCTTGGGGATTTCTGCATTGCCGGAGCTTGTTACCCTGAGGGACACCCTGAATCAGAAACCATTGACAAGGATCTTGAGGGACTTAAACGCAAAGTTGATTGCGGATGTGATTTTCTGATTACCCAGATGTTTTTTGATAATAATATTTTATATAATTTCCTGTTCAAGGCTTTTAAAAAGGGGATAGATGTTCCTGTTGCCGCAGGAATAATGCCTGTTACGAATGCAAAGCAGATTAAAAGAATAATGGCTCTTTCAGGAACTCTTATTCCTCCAAGATTCAAGATGATTATTGATAAATTTGGTGATAATCCAGCCGCTATGAAGCAGGCAGGAGTTGCTTATGCAACTGAACAGATAATTGATCTTCTTGCAAATGGTGTCAATAACATTCACATTTACACAATGAACAAGCCTGACATTGCAGGGGCTATTTTTGACAATCTTTCCGAAATATGCGGGAGATAATATTTAATGGAAATAAGAAAATCTGAAATATTCAGATACCTTGGATATAAGAAAAATCAATATGATACAGAAACAGAAATGATTGTGGATGAAATCACAGAAAAGCTTTTGTCCGTTATTTCGCCAAAGTCTTTGTACAGAGAATATCCTCTCTGTATGAATGATGATAAGATGGAAATCGGCGGATATAGTGGTATGCTGATAAACAGCAAAGGCTTGAAAAAGAATCTTGATGGCTGTGACAAAGCAATACTTTTTGCTGCAACCTTAGGGTCTGAAGCTGATGCTCTTATACGCAGATATCAGGTAACGTCAATAGCAAAGGCAGCTATTGCACAAGCAGTCAGCACCGAGATTATTGAAGCATATTGCAATGAAACTGTGGAATTAATTAAAGAAGAAAAACTGAAAGACGGATATTTTCTCCGCCCTAGATTCAGTGCAGGATATGGTGATTTTGAACTTTCACATCAGCGTGATTTTTTCAAAATGCTTGAAATAACTAAAAACTTAGGAATTTATCTTACTGATGAGTGCCTTATGGTTCCGACAAAAAGCGTAACAGCCGTTATCGGAATCAGTAAAAAGGCAGATACCAGCCAAAAAGAAAACTGCAGCAATTGCAATAAAAAAGATTGTGAGTACAGAAATGAAATTTAAAGAAAAACTCGGAAAAGAAATCCTGTTTTTTGACGGGGCTATGGGAACAATGCTCCAGGCAAGAGGACTTGAAGCAGGCGAACTTCCTGAAACATGGAACGTTATCCATCCTGATGTGATAAAGGATATTCACAAGCAATATCTGAACGCCGGCTGTAATATTATAAAAACCAACACTTTCGGAGTAAATCATTTTAAGTTTGACGGAAGTGATTATTCAGTAGAGCAACTTGTAAAAGAGGGTGTTTCTATTGCAAAACAGGCTATATTTGAAAGCAAAAAAGAGGCCCTTGCTGCTCTCGATATAGGCTCGTTGGGGAAGCTTCTTAAACCTATTGGTGAACTGTCATTTGATGATGCATATGATGCTTTCAAGGAAGTAATTGTTGCAGGCAGCAAGACTGATGCTGACCTTATTTTAATTGAAACTGTCAGTGACACTTATGAAATTAAGGCGGCTGTTCTCGCTGCAAAAGAAAATTCAAGCCTTCCAATTGTTGTAACAATGATATTTGATGAAAGCGGCAAGCTCCTTACGGGAGGAAATATTGAGGCGGCTGTTGCTATGCTTGAAGGTCTTGGAGTTGATGCAATAGGTTTCAACTGTGGACTTGGCCCTGTTCAGATGGCTGAACTTCTTGTAACGCTTAGAGCTTGTACTTCCCTGCCTATAGTAGTAAATCCGAATGCCGGACTTCCTGTTGTAAAGAACGGACAGACAGTATTTGAAGTCAAGCCTAAAGAATTTGCAGAAAGCATGAAGAAGATAGTTGAAAACGGTGCGCACATTGTCGGCGGCTGCTGTGGAACAACTCCTGAACATTTAGCAGAAACAGTAAAACTATGCAAGGATTTAACGCTAACTCCTGTTGAAGAAAAGAATAATACTGTCGTTTCTTCATATACACACGCTGTAACCTTTGGCACAAAGCCACTTATTATTGGTGAGAGAATCAATCCTACTGGAAAATCAAAGTTCAAACAGGCTTTGCGTAACAATGATTTTGAATACATCTTCAAGGAAGGCATTACAGAAGAAGAAAACGGTGCTGACATTCTTGACGTTAATGTCGGACTTCCTGAAATAAATGAAGTTGAAGTAATGGAGAAAACTGTTACAGGCATTCAGGCAATCCTTTCACTTCCTTTACAGATTGATACTACAGATATTACTGCAATGGAAAGAGGTTTGCGTATCTATAACGGCAAGGCTATGATAAACAGCGTGAACGGCAAGAAAGAATCTATGGATGCTGTTTTCCCTCTTGTTAAAAAATACGGCGGCGTAGTTGTCTGCCTTACTCTTGATGAAAACGGTATTCCTGATACTGCTGAGGGACGTATTAAGATAGCTGAAAAGATTATTGCCTGTGCAAAAGAATATGGCATTGATAAAAAGGATCTTGTCATTGATACTCTTGTAATGACAGTTAGTACTGGAGATATGAACGGCAAGATTACTCTTGATGCGCTGAGAAAAGTAAGAAATGAGCTTTCTGTTCATACTGTTCTCGGAGTTTCAAATATCAGCTTTGGTCTTCCTATGCGTGAGAAAATCACATCAACATTTTTTACTATGGCAATGAATTCAGGACTTAGTGCAGGAATTGTAAACCCATCAAGTGAAGTACTTATGAGTGCATACTACAGTTATTGTACGCTTATCGGCGAGGACCCTCAATGTCTTAACTATATTTCCAAGTACAGCGGAACTGCCGCGGAAACAACTGCAAAACCTGCTCAGAATAGCGAAATGTCACTGTTTGATGCAATTGTAAAAGGCATGGGCGAAAGTGCTTCAAAGGCTACTGCAAAGCTTCTTGAAACCGAGGAAGCTTTGTCTGTAATAGACAAACACCTTATCCCTGCTCTTGACACGGTAGGAAAGGGGTTTGAGGAAAAGAAACTGTTTCTGCCACAGCTTCTTATGAGTGCTGAAGCTGCAAAGTCAGCTTTTGACACAATAAGATTCACCCTTGAAAAGAGCGGTAAAGCAGGACAATCCAAGTCAAAAATTGTGATTGCAACTGTCAAGGGAGATATACATGACATTGGAAAAAACATTGTCAAGGTTCTTTTGCAAAACTATGGTTTTGATGTCATTGATTTAGGGAAAGATGTTGCACCAGAAGTTATTGTTGAAACCGTTCTGCGTGAAAAAGTTAAACTAGTTGGATTAAGTGCGCTTATGACAACTACCGTTGTGAATATGGAAGAAACAATAAAATTACTTCGTAAAAGTGGTGCTGACTGCTATGTCATGGTTGGCGGAGCAGTTTTAACGCAGGAATATGCTGACATGATAGGTGCTGATTTTTACTCAAAGGACGCTATGGGTTCAGTACGATATGCAAATAATTTATTTGACAAGGGTATGATTTAGGACAATACCACACAAAGCCTCATGCTGCGTTTCGACGCTTTGAGAAACAGCGAAAATACATTACTGAGCCTGTTTTGAAAATCGACAGAAACGTATTGTTCAGTATTGACTTTGTAAACAGAGGGGATTTTTTATAATGAATAAAACAAAACAAACAAGCAAAAAGCCTGTAATCATAGGCGTTGTAGTACTGGCAGTTTTGATTGCTGTATTTGGAACGGTATATTTTATTTTTCGCCCAAAGACTACTGGAGGAGAAAAGACCATAACAGTTGAAATCGTTGACAACACAGGTGCTTCAACAGTATATAACCACAATACCGATGCTGAATATTTACGACAGGCACTTGAAGAAATTGAAGGCTTAACTATTGAAGGAGAAGAAAGCGAATATGGACTTTATATTAAATCCATAAACGGTGTTACTGCTGATTATGAAGATGACGAGGCATATTGGTCTATCTATACAAATGGAGAATATGCAAACAATGGAATTGATAGCGAGCCTGTACATGACAATGACAGCTTTTCTTTAAAATATGAAACAGCAAGTGCAGAGTAAGGACAGTAAAGCAAGGCTGAAAATTTACGATATTGTGCTGATAGCTTTAATGGTTGCAACTCTTGAAGCCGTAAAAATTGCCCTTGCATTTCTTCCTAACGTTGAGCTTGTCACACTTCTGATTGTTTTGTTTACAAGACATTTTAAAAGTAAAATAATTTATGTAATCCCTGTGTTTGTTCTGCTTGAATATATTCACTGGGGATTCGGCCCTTGGACTATAATGTACGGAT
Organism: Bacillota bacterium; assembly: GCA_023396225.1. Classification (GTDB taxonomy): domain Bacteria; phylum Bacillota; class Clostridia; order Oscillospirales; family Ruminococcaceae; genus JAEZYS01. The sequence continues at coordinate 30,756 of JAEWWT010000010.1, read as the reverse complement.
ACATCTGGTTCAGTCTTGCATTGATAGCATATATTTTCAGGAAAAACAACTCATTGCTTTTATGGGCAGTGATAACAGGACTATTCGGGCTAATCTTCGGATTGCTTTGTTCAGTGGTCTACATTTTTATTGATTCGCTCTCTATGGCATTCAGCTGGTGGATTTCCGGCATACCATTCGACCTTATTCATTGCGTGTCAAACTTTATTTTAACGCTGATTCTTTTTAAGCCGCTTGATGAAGTTTTTTCAAGGAATACAGGGGCAGGCTAATATTTAATTAACAGCTTTCACATAAATTTCACACAAAATTTGGTTGAAAAGTAAAACATTATGTGGTAATATGTAAATAAGCCGTAAGAGTACATGCTTTTACGGCTTTAGCTTTTAAAAACATATACATCAAGGGAAACACAACTTAACAGGAGACAATAGCAAAAAATGAATGGAGATTAATATGTTGACTTACCAGCCGGAATATCAAATAATACATAGCAATGGCTTTAACGATATTAATTTCAGAATAAGATATATTGATTTTAAGCAATATTTCAATGATTTCGAGAAAGACGAAATCCTTAATGAAAAAGAAGCAAAAAATATTTTTAATTCAGCTGAAAAAATACTGAACGAAAAAGTTGTTCAAGACTTTGCACTTGAAAAGCAATACCTGAGAGTTAGAATTTCTGATACTCAGAAAATAGATTTATTTATCTCACTTGTTCTTAGCGCATTGCAATCTTTTTATGAAGAAAATGAAGTACATATCACCCGCATGTTCGGAAGTTTCATTTACCTTAAACGAGTTGATGGAAAGCTTACCGCAGTTCATGCTACTCCTATTCCAATACAATACTGCCCGCTGATGAAAAACCTGCTTACCGAGGTTGGAGGAAAAGCAGCCACACAACTGCTTGAAATGGTTTCAAAGGGTGTACCTGATTCTGCAAGTTTAATGTGTAATTTAATTAATGAAGTTGTAATCAAGGGCGGATATTTTGACACATCCCGACCTCTGAATTCTTGTGAGGTAAATGTTTTATTTGGTGCGTCTGAAACAATAAGTTCTGCTTTTGAAGCTAACCTTATTGACGCGGCTGTTATTGTTTCAAACAACCTTGGAACTATAATTACCACAAATCAAAGCAACACCCAGGGTGCTGTAAAGCGCATGACAGGCTTATTTGCAACAAGCCCATCAGCAGAACTTACTCGGACAGCAGTAGACGCTGACATCATACTTGTTTTCCCAAACACAGCAATTATTGACCAGCTTGAAGGAGTAAAAAAAGCTATTTCCTTAGGATATAAAAAGATAGCAGTTTCTGTTGCATGGCAGGATAACAGTATTCTTGAAGAAATTAACAAGCTTCAGTCAGATGAAATTACAATTTATAAATTTGCACTTTGCTCAACCGGACTTAAAAAAGAAGTAGCAAAGTACATAATGCAATATGCTGATCTGGTATGCTCTTGTTCATCACTAGCTGTAAAAGAGTTTATTGAACCAAATGCAATTGCTCAGGTTGGCGTAAAAATACCTGTATATATTCTTACGGAAAACGGATGGGGTTTAGTGAAAAATCATCTTTATAAACTTGCAAAATCACGGGATGAAAACATTGATCTGGATTCTGTAAATCTTATAAGCGGAGATAATCGAACAGTTATTTATAATGAGAACGGTCATTTTACAAAGGCAATAAAACAATCTTTAAGCCCTTGTACAGATTGCCCCTTCCCTTGTATATAAAATCTTAAGCACAATAAAAATTATTTAGGAGGACGAAACATGAAACATAAGAAACTAATAATAGTACTATCCATCGTACTGCTATTGATTATAGCAGCAGTTGTAGTCGGTGTGACTTTTTTCTTGCCAACTTATTCAATGACCCCTGCTGCAACAGGAAAAATTGGGGACACAGGAATAACAGCAATAAGAAATAATACTAGCGGCGTTTACTTTTATGACACCGGTGATGGTTACATAATAATTGATACAGGCTCTGACAGTGCCGCATTATTGACCAGCATGAATGAGATGGCAATTAACCCTGATGATATTAAATATGTTTTCATTACACATACTGACTATGACCATATGGTATCTCTTAATAACTTTAAGAATGCAAAGGTATATTTAAGTAAAAATGAAAAGCAAATGATTGACGGAACCACAAAGCGTAATAGTTTCAGCAATAATCGCTTGCCTGCCGGCGTGAGCATAGATGATATGACATGGCTTGAAAACGGCGAAAATATTGAAATCAATGGTCACACAGTAGAATGCATTGATGCTCCGGGTCATACAACCGGTTCAATGGTGTATCTCCTTGACGATAAGTATCTGTTTACTGGAGACGCTTTCAAGGTAGCAGACAATGTTATTTCCATTCATCCCTACACAATGGATGAAGAAACGGCTGAAGCAACAACAAGCAACCTAAAACCTGTTTTTGACAGAAGTGAACTTATACTTACTTCACATTACGGATATTATAAACCTGATGAAATAAAATAAGAGAAGCTGTAGCTGTAATAATAAAAAACAAGGCTGCGAACCGGTAAAACGGTTTGCAGCCTTGTTTTTTTTACATTATACTTATTTTTTACATAGTACAAAAGCAAGTAAATTCATATATTCCCCTGCACCTGCTGACATTGCTTTTCTGTCTTTAACTGCATATTCGTTATCACATTCAAGCCATTCATCCCAACATTCATTAAACCTTTTACTTTCTAAAACTGAAACTATTTCCGAACTTTTGCTTTTACTCATTATATTTGTCCAATATTTAGCGTCATGTATTGTATCTAATTCTTCTGGTGTCCATGACAGAAGCATCTCGGGTGGAATATTATTGTGAATATCTTTTTTCATCCCTGGTAAAATAATCAATATTTTACCTCCTTGTTTAACAAGTGGAAGCAGGTTTTTATCAAGATATTCATCATTGCGACCAAAGTAATGATATGAATCAACGCTTATAACAGCATCAAAATATTCATCTGCAAAAGGCAAATCATTGGCATCTGCATGAATCGGTATAATATTGTGTTCAAAGCCCAGTTCCTTGAAACGGTTATAGTTATCAGAAGCAGAAATCCATAAATCCGTAGCAAACACCTGAATATTGAACGTCTTGGCAAGATACATTGACGTAAGTCCGCTTCCGCATCCTAAATCAAGTACACGCATGTTTGGCTTTAAGTCAATTTCCTTTGAAAACTCTTCAAGTACTTTTATACAGTTTGGCCCCATAAGATTTTCTTTTATATATTTATCGTTAAAATCTATCATAACATAATTCCTCTCATAATATAAATTATTTTAATTCGCCCTCAACCTGTATAACAACATCAGGATGATGGCCCTTATCAAGTTTATGCCGAGCTTTTCTGTTTGCAACTGTATCAAATATTATTGAAAAATCATAATCAGGCGGATAAAGCTCTGTTGCAGGAGTATGGAGCTTGATTCTCTTATGGTTGACAAGGCTTTTCTTTTTCTTCACCATTACGCCAAGCTCACCCTTTGCATTTGATGTCTGACAAATGATCCCGATTTTCCCTTCAGGATAAACAACAACACTGTCACCAAGTGAAAATTTTTCTGCATGGCTTTGTACCGGTGCTTTCTTCTCTGACTGCTTTATAATCCTTCCAGATGAAACTTTCTTTAGTGATGTTTCTTCAGAATAATTGTCAAGGAAATCTGCATTAGTGGCTGTTTTCCGTACAGAATCATGATCCTTGTAAGCCTCTTCGTATGCCCGTTTTAGCATATTTTTCGGAAAGCCAAGTCTTTTTGCAATGTACAGCGCACAGCTTTCCCCTGCCTCGCCGATTTTAAGCTGATACAAAGGCGCGAGGGTTTCACGGTCAAATGTCATTCTTGCATTGATAAGTCCCTCAGCTTTTTCTGCATATTCCTTGACCTCAGGATAATGTGTTGTAGCAACAAAAAGGCAGTTTCTGTTTTTTAACTCCTCAAGAATTGATACTGCAATTCCCATACCCTCAGCAGGATCTGTTCCTGATCCGAGTTCGTCCAGAAGAACAAGCGACTCATCATTGGTGTTGTCAAGTATCTCAATTACATTTTTTATATGTGCTGAAAAAGTAGAAAGATTTTCAGATATACTCTGACCGTCGCCGATGTCGCATAATATGCTTCCTGTCATACACAAATCTGCTTCAGTACATGGTACATGAAGTCCGCATTGCGCCATCATTATAAATAAACCGACAGTTTTGAGTGCTACAGTTTTTCCTCCCGTATTAGGGCCTGTAATTACAATACCCTTTATTCCATTTCCAAGCTGAAAATCAAGTGGTACACATTCAGATTGCTTGAGAAGAGGGTGCTTTCCACCTGCTATTTTTATATAACTTTTTGTATTTATTTTTGCAGGGACAGCTTTCATTTCACAGCTTAGTTTGCCTTTTGCAAATATGAAATCAAGTGTTTCTATTGCTTCAATATTAAGCTTTATTTCAGTTCTGAAATCATCTATGCAGCATGTAATTCCATATAGAATTTTATTAATCTCCTGCATTTCGGCTATTTCAAGTGCTGACAGATCCTCACGATATTTTGCAATTGCAGACGGTTCAATGAAATATGTTGCTCCCGTTGCAGAAATATCTATTACAGAGCCTGCAACCTGATTCTTATAATCCTTTTTCACAGGTAGAGTATAATGTCCGCTTCGGTTAGAAACAAAGCCATCTGAAAAATATTCTTTTCTGCCTTTTAGAATAGAATCAAGCTTCGCTTTTATCTGGCTGTTGGTATTTTCAATTTTCCTACGTATATCACGAAGGGTATTTGAAGCGGTACTGTCAACCTGTTCATTACGGATACATCTGTCTATTTCATCATACAAAAGCTCAAGGCTGTCTATTGTGTTGCCATAATATGAAATCTTTGTATCGGTTACCTCTGACTTTTTCAGAAATGCTTTCAGTCGTCTGCATGAGGAAAGGAACTGCTGGAATTCAGTAAGCTCTTTAGCGTCAAGCATTCCCCCCTTGTTTGCTGTCTCCAGATATTTCTCTGTGTTTTTCATAGCTGTAAGCGGAGGATTTCCGACAGTATCCAGAATTGTTCTTGCCTCTGTTGTTTCCTCACCTGCAAGCCTTACTTCACTTTCCCTTAAAAACGGTGAAAGTTCAGAAATTTTATTTTTTGCTTTATCTGTAAGTGCATATTCGCTCATCATTTTAAGTATCTTATCAAATTCAAGTGTATATTTACTATTCAATTTAATCACCTCAATAAAAAATCCGCAGTGTATCGTTTCAAACAGATACCTGCGGATATAATTATCCTAGTAGTTTATAAGCAAGGTTAATACACCATGCCTGTAAAATATATTACAAGGACAGTTATTGTCAACAGTTATCAAGTGAAAAAACGTACACTAAACAAGACATATAAAATATGCCTAAAAATACGTTCGGGACGGGCAACTACTTGCCGCAAACCTCATCCACTGATACTATTAACAAAAACAACATCCTTTCAAATTTAACTTATGATGTAAATATACCATTATTTTTTTATTTTGTCAAGGCTGTTTTTTTATATTTATTTACAGCTGTTTTTATTTTTTAGATAATACCACGCAACTATTGTTTGCATTACACAGTAAGATTTTTCGTCTCTTTGTCATATTGTATAAAAAATTTGCGATCATACTGGCGTAAGTCAAGATTACAGACAATTTATGTTTTAATGTTATAACTTGCTGTTAAAGATTCTTCACAACAAGTTAATTATTTCAAAATAATGAACAATATCTTTTTAAAATATTTGAATAACATGTCCAAGTTTGCATTTTAACCAATTTTTTTTAACCACAGCTTGATTTTATTTAAGATTGTTGATATTATAATTGTATCAATATTTTTAACAAATGGTAAATAACTTCTCGTTCTAACAATTAATAATAACATTAGGGGTGTATTAACATGAGAACAATCAAGCGAAAAATAATAATCAGTATGTTGACTATGGTAGTAGGTGTTTCTTTAATTCTTGGTATTATTACCAGCTATATGAACTATAACTCTACCATGAAATCAGTAAAAAATAGTTTTATTGGAATGTCTAAGTTGTCAGCTGATCGTGCAGAATGGCAAATTCAAGCTTATCTTAACGTTTCAATTGACACAGGCTGTGTTGCAAGATTGTCAAATCCGGATGTTTCATCAGATGATAAACTTGCGATAATAAACAGCAGAGTTGAGAAGTATGGCTTTGTAAGCGGAAACATAACAGATGAAAATGGTGACTCGCTTGACGGAAACAACTATTCTGACCGTGAGTATTTTAAAGCTGCTATGCGTGGAGAAACCTATGTTACAGAACCTATGGTTTCACGTTCCACAGGAAAAATTGTAATGGTTTTTGCAGCTCCGATCTGGAAAGATGGCTTACCTAATACAACACCTGTTGGTGTTGTAATGTTTGTTCCAGATCCTGATTTTCTGAATAGAATTATGGGTGAAATTAAAATAAGTGAAAATAACGGCGCATATATAATAGACAAGTCTGGAAACACAATTGCACATTATGAAAGTCAACATGTTTTGGATGGGGAAAACATTGAAGCCATGGCAGAAAGTAATAAGGACTTAAACTCATTGGCTACTATTCATGCTGAAATGCGAAAGGGCAAATGGGATTTCGGGAAATATTCTTATAAGGGTGAAAACAAGTTTATCGCATATTGCCCACTTGAGGGATCAAATGGTTGGTCGTTAGCAATTTGTGCTCCAACAAGTGATTTCCTTGCAGAAACATATCAAAGCATTATAATAACAATTATAATAACAATAGCAGCAATTATTATTGCAGTTATTATTTCAATTCAACTTGGCTTTAAAATTGGCAATCCAATACGTCAATGTACTGACCGAATTCAAAAGCTTGCTGAAGGGGATCTTACAAGTTCTGTCCCGACTATTAAATCCAATGATGAAACGGGAACTCTTGCAAATGCTACTTCTACTGTAGTATCATGCATTAACGGTATTATTGGCGATATAAGCCGTATTATTAAAGCAATGGCAAGCGGAAACCTTAATGTTCGGACAGATCTAGGAGAAAGCTATTATGTTGGAGATTTCCAAGCATTATTGAAATATATTCGTGAAATCAATCAAGAACTAAGCAATACAATGGCTCAGATAAATGTATCAGCAGATCAAGTTTATACAGGAGCAGACCAGGTTTCAGCAGGGGCTGTTGCACTTTCTCAGGGAGCAGCTGAACAAGCTTCCTCCATTGAAGAACTTGCAGCAACAATACATACTATTTCAAACCAAGTATCTTCTAACTCTGAAAATTGTGATAGTGCACGTAATTATGTTGCTGAAACAGTTCAGCATATTGAGACTGCCAATGTTGAAATGAAGCGGCTTACTGAAGCTATGAACAATATTGACAATAAATCAGGACAAATTAGCAAAATTATCAAAGCAATAGAGGACATTGCTTTCCAGACAAATATACTTGCTCTTAACGCAGCAGTTGAGGCTGCCCGTGCTGGTGAAGCAGGAAAGGGATTTGCTGTAGTTGCTGATGAAGTACGAAATCTTGCAATGAAATCTGCTGATGCAGCAAAGGATACTACGGCACTTATTCAAGAATCAATCAGTGCTGTTCAAAGCGGAACATCTATTGTAGCATCAACTGTTGAAGTAATGAATAAGGTAAGTGATAAATCCAAAGATGTTACTGACATTGTCGAAAAGATTGCTGATGCAAGTGTAACCCAGTCTGAAATGATAGGACAGGTTAGTATTGGAATTGAGCAGATTTCAAGTGTTGTACAAACTAACTCAGCAACTTCCGAAGAAAGTGCTGCTGCTTCCGAAGAACTAACCGGACAGGCTGAAGGACTAAAAAAACTTATTGCTACATTTACTCTTAAAAAATAATCGAATAACAAAGAGAGCTTCAGCCATATGCAGCCGAAGCTCTCTTTTGTTTACAATATCGTTATAAAAAAGCATTACTTAATCAGATACTATTTTAATTGAAGCGCTGGCACCTATTCTTGACGCTCCCGCCTCAATCATTTTAAGTGCATCTTCTTTTGTTCTTACTCCGCCTGATGCCTTAACGCCAATATCTTTTCCGACGGTTTTACGCATCAATGCAATATCCTCGCTTGTTGCTCCGCTAGTTGAAAATCCTGTTGAAGTCTTAACAAAAGCAGCTCCTGCCTCAACTGAAAGCTGACAAGCTTTAACCTTTTCTTCATCAGTAAGTAAGCAGGTTTCAAGAATAACTTTTACTATTGCAGGACGTGAAGCATTAACAACTGCTTTTATATCCTGTAATACAAAATCATAATTTTTTTCCTTTAACATACCAACATTAATTACCATATCAACTTCCTGTGCGCCTTTTGCTACAGCTGACTTTGCTTCAAAAGCTTTGCCTTCTGTAGACATTGCTCCAAGCGGAAATCCGACAACAACGCAAGTCTTAACGTCAGAACCTTTAAGTTCAGCACTTACAAGCTCTGTAAAGCATGTATTAACACAGATTGATGCAAATTTATATTCTTTTGCTTCTTCACAAAGTTTTTTAACCTCTTGTGAAGTTGCTTCTGCTTTGAGTATTGTGTGGTCAATATAGCTGTTTAATTCCATAATAAATTTGTCCTTTCATATAACAGGCTTATTTCAAAACCATCTGCAACAATATTCTTATTGCATCTAGTTCTAAAATAAGCCGTGTTTATTTACTTACTAGTTAAATCAAAATTATTGCAAAACGTTAAATAATTAGTCACGTGTCTTGATAGTATCAACATTTTCCTTAGTTACAAGCTGATTGTCAAGGAGAATTAACTTTTCAACAGGCTTATTATTTATTACATCAAGAGCATTTTGTAAGCCAGCTTTTCCAAGGAAGAAAGGAGGTTCAGCAATTGTTGCTTCAAGTTCGCCTGATCTGATTTTTTCAAGTGCAGGGTCAATAGCGTCACAGCTGATAACAGTAATTTCATCAAGTCTTCCTGCAGCTGAAATAGCTTCTACTGCTCCAAGTCCCATTTCATCGTTTGCAGCATATACACAGTCGATTTTTGGATTAGCCTGAAGAATGTTTTCCATTACAGTCATTGCTGTTGCTCTATCGAATTCAGCAGCCTGTGTAGCTACCTTCTTGAAGTTCGGTGCAGCAGCAATTGCATCATTAAATCCCTTTGATCTGTCCTGAGCAACGTTTGTACCCATGATACCCTGAATTTCAACTACATTTACAGTTTCCTTGTCCTTGAAAGCATCAACAAGATAAGTGCCTGCGATTGTACCTGATTTAATTGCGTTGTATCCGATATGGGATGCAACTTCTCCGCCGGCAGCCTGACGGTCCATTGTGATTACTGGAATTTTTGCTTCGTTGCAAGCTTCAATAGCAGCAACAATTGCATCTGAATCAGTAGGGTCTATTATAATTGCAGCTGGCTTTTTCTGAATAAGATTTTCCACGTCAGCAACCTGTGTTGCTGAATCATTCTGAGCGTCAGTTACAATTAAAGTTACTCCATTATCATCTGCTGCTTTCTGAACTCCCTCTTTAACGTCAACAAAGAATGGATTGTTTAATGTGTTCATTGACAGACCTATCAAAATTTCACCGCCTGCCGCAGTCGTTTCACTTGCAGCTGATGCTGTTGTTTCGCTTCCCTTAGTTGTACCTGCTTCATTATCAGGTTTTGTGACTGAACCGCATCCTGCAAAAGCAGATAAAGTTGTTGCCAAACACATTGAGATAGCAAACATTTTTAATTTTCTCATATTATTATTCTCCTTTTAATTTTATAATCTACTCACCTTTAGATGAGATTGATTTGAACTTCTTATCGATAACAATAGCTATCAATATTACTATACCCTTTACTATACCCGAAACGAATGGATTTACATTCATTAGCGTAAGAATATTTGATAAAATTCCAAGTATTAATGCTCCTACAATTGTTGGAAGAATATATCCCTGACCGCCTGACAAGCTTGTTCCTCCAAGAATTACAGCTGCAATAGCATCAAGTTCGTATCCCTTTCCAGCTTCAGGACCAGCTGAACCAAGTCTTGCAGTAAGGATAATTCCGGCAAGACCGCTGAGTGCTCCTGTTATTGCATAAACTGTTGCTTCATTCAGCTTGATATTAATTCCTGAAAGTCTTGTTGCTTCCTTGTTTCCGCCGAGGGCATATACATTTCTTCCAAAGCGGGTATAAGAAAGTATAAAGAAAGCAATTGCATAAATTACAACCAGAATTATTATAGGTAGCGGCATTCCAAGAACTTCACCTTTACCGATAAACTTATAGGTATCACTTTTAACTGCAATAGGAGCTCCTTTTGTATAAAGTAAGGTACTGCCGGACAGCAAGGTCATTGTTGCAAGAGTTACAATAAACGGCGGCAGATCAAAGTGGGTTATAAAGATACCATTTACTATTCCGCAAATTAATCCGATACCAAGACCTGTTATTACTGCAAGAGCTACTGAGCCTGTAGATCTGAGAACTGCCGCAGACATTGCTCCTGAGAATCCCAGTACAGCACCAACTGAAAGATCAATTCCTCCTGTCAGGATAACGAAAGTCATTCCGCATGCAAGTATAGCCGACATTGAAATCTGTCTTATTACATTTGTGAGATTGCTGAATGTCAGAAAGCTTGGTGCAATAAATGATGCTGCTAATATGATAATCAGCAAAATTACCAACGCTCTGTATTGTGAAGAATCCACTCCTGAAAATCTTTTTAAAACATTTGGTTTATTCATTTGACACACCCCCTGATGCGTATGCAAGTACCAGTTCCTGCGTTGCATCTTTTTTCATTACTTCTTTAACTATTTTACCTTCACGCATAACCAGTATTCTGTCAGCCATTCCTATTACTTCAGGCAAATCTGTAGAAATGAGAATAATACTCTTGTCCTTTTTAGTGATCATATCCATGACCTGATATATTTCAGTTTTTGCACCGACATCAACACCTCGTGTAGGTTCATCTAAAATAAGAACATCAGGACTGGTTCTTAAAATTTTACTTAAAACAACTTTCTGCTGATTTCCTCCGCTTAAATTTCCAACAAGCTGTGCAGGTGAACTGATTTTAATTCTCATTGCTTCAACGGAATTATCAACAGTATTCTTTTCAATAGCCCTGTTAATAATGCCAAAACGGGAAATCTTATCAAGAGATGCCATTGAGATATTTTCCTTGATACTCCTTACTAAGACAAGTCCCTCATGCTTTCTGTCGTCAGGAACAAGACAAATTCCTTCTCTGATTGCACTAAGAGGTGAAGGGCTCTTAATTTTTCTGCCTTTGATTATTACATCGCCTGAGGTTTTCTTTTTTGAACCGTATATTATTTTTGAAAGTTCAATATTACCTGAACCCATCAAACCATAAATAGCAAGGATTTCTGATTTATGAAGTGAAAAGCTGACATCATTAACTGATTGTCCCACAAGTCTGTGTACTTCGAAAACTTTTTCATTTGAATCATTTTCTCTTTGCGGATAAAGGTTTTCAATATTCTGACCAACCATTAGGGATACAATTTCATCATAATTTGTTTCTGTTGTTTTAAGTGTTTTAACATGCTTTCCGTCACGGAAAACAGTAATTGAGTCAGATATGCTGAATATTTCATCCATTCTATGTGAAATGTATATAATTGAGATTGACTTTGCTACAAGGTCATTAATAATTCCAAAAAGAGTTTCAATTTCTTCATTGGTTAATGCGGCAGTAGGCTCGTCCATAATAATAACCTTTGAATTTACTGAAAGACACTTTGCAATTTCAACCATCTGCATTTGGGCAACTGACAGATTTAATATTTTTGCTCTTGGACTGATTTTCAAACCAAGCGTATCAAGTATTTTCTGCGTATCATTAAACAGCTTTGTCCAGTCAACTGTGCCCATTTTCATAGGTAACTTACCTAAAAAAATATTTTCGGCAACTGTTAAATAACGTACAAGATTAAATTCCTGATATATCATTGATATACCTAAATTCTGTGCTTCCTTAGTGGTATTATACTCTGCTTTATTCCCCTCAAATATTATTTCTCCTGAGGTTGCTTTCTGAGCACCTGAAATTATTTTCATCAGTGTTGATTTTCCTGCACCATTTTCTCCGCAGAGTGCATGAACCTCACCTTTTTTTATTTCAAGATGAACATTATTCAAAGCAGTAACACCGGCAAATTTTTTCACGATGTCTTTCAGCTCTAAAATATAATCATTGTTCATATTAATAACCATTCCTTTCTGCTATTTATTCCGTTTTTGCGAAGCAAAATTTCTGCTGTCTTTTTTGCAGAAAAGGAACAAATAGCAGCGTGAAAAATTATTTTTTCACGCTAACCTCCCTCGTGAAAATGTATTTTCAAACTATCACTGACATTAATACACTGCCATTAATAAGCACATCCTGCAACAAGAATTATACTTGGATAAGGTGTAAATTCACCAGTTCTTATTATGGCTCTTGCATGCTTTGTTTGTTCTTTCAGATCGGTATGCTTTACATACTCAACAGGAAGATCCTTTGGAAGAACTTCAATTATTTTTCCGAGAAATGCCGGACTTACCATTTTTATTTCTTCAGCAAGTATAGCCTTTTCAACTACTATGTGCTTCAGAACTTCAGAGAGAACATCAAGATATGCAGGTTCTCCCGGCATCCATGCAAGGTCTATTCTTTCTGTTCCAATTGGCATTGGAAGTCCTGCATCACTTACAACTATAGTATCCATATGACCTGTTTCTGCAAAAACCCTTGCCATCTGAGGATTTAAAATTCCGCCTTTAAGCATCTATATATCGCTCCTTTTTTACTTATTATCTTCAATAAATTTATCAATATCAGCTCTTGCAGGCATTGCAATAGATGTTCCCATTTTTGTTACTGCAAGATTTGAAACAACATTGCCAAATTTGCATGCTTCAAATATATCCTTACCCTCTGAAAGAGCAGTTACAAAACCACCGTTAAATGCATCTCCTGCGCCTGTAGTATCAACAACCTTAACGTCATAGTTTTCAAAAAGCTGATGCTTTTCTTTAGTGACTGCAAGAACTCCTGCTTTGCCTAAAGTAATTACAACCTCTTTAACACCCTTGTCAAGGAAATATTCAGCAGCTTTTTTAGCATCATCAGCATTGTTTACTTTTATTCCTGTCAGAATTGCAGCTTCTACTTCGTTCGGTGTGATAATATCAATTTTCTTCAAAAGCTCATCACTTACAGGCTGAACAGGTGCAGGGTTTAGTATTACCTTAACGCCATTTTTATATGCAATATCAATTACCTTTTCAACAGCGTCAATATTTGTTTCAAGCTGGGTAAGAAGTATTTTTGATGACTTTATTACCGGTTCTATTTTCGCTATATCTTCATCATTAATTGTACCGCAAGCCCCTGATGTAACAGCAATAGCATTCTGACTTGTGTTTTCATCAACTATAATTAATGCTGTTCCTGTTGGTGCTTCTTCTGTTATAAAAGCATATTCTGCTGACATTTTTTCTTTTTCAAGCATATTCAGTGCAACATCTGCAAAAGCGTCCTTACCTAATTTGGTTATCATAGCAACGTTTCCGCCGGACTTGTTAGCGGCAATTCCTTGATTAAAGCCTTTTCCGCCAGGTCCCATCTGAAACATTGAGCTTTTAACCGTTTCACCAGGTACAGGAAGGTGTGGTGCCCTTGCCATTAAATCTACCACAAAACTTCCAAAAACTGCAATTTTATTCATTTATATTTTGCTCCTTTTTAATCATTTTTTCTGATCCTAATAATTTAAGTGTCGGAATAAGTGTTATGGTATCCATATGACTATTATTACTGCTGTTCGTATTTTTAATTTTATTGGATAGATTATTCACTGCAATTCTCCCCATTTCCTGTGTAGGTCGGGAAATGCTTGAAACTTTCATGCCAAGAATGTTTAATACTTCTATTTCGTCAAAGGTGATAAATGCAATATCATCCGGAATAACTAAATTATGTTCATTAATACTTTTTAAAGAACCAAGACCCATAAGGTTATTACAGGTAAATATGGCTGTAGGTCTTACGCTCAGATTCAGAATTTTATTTGTAAGCTCATATCCGCTTTCCATGCGGTAATCTCCGTAAAATATTAAGTCTTCCTGTACTTCAACGTCGTTCATTATAAATGCTTTTTTATATCCTCTTAATCTGTCACGTCCAGGTTTTGACGATTTAGGTCCTGCAATAATAGCTATATCCCTATGCCCCTCATTTATCAGTGAGCATGTTGCATCAAATGCACCCTTAATATTGTCAATGAAAACTCCGTCAAAGTTTGAATACTTAACATCTCTGTCAATTAGATAAATCGGTATTCCTATGCTTTCCAAAAGCTTTAGATATTCCCCATTAAACTCAGTTGTATCTGTTGTAGGAGATATAATAAGTCCCTTGATACTCATTGACTTTAGTTTTTTCAGTATTGCTGCTTCTTTTTCCTGATCTTCATCTGTATCATAAAATATTGCATTAAAATTATGTTTATCAGCCTCTGAGTTAATTCCCTTAATAACTTCTGCAAAAAACGGGTTTGCAATATCAGGAACAACAACAGCAATTGTGTTCTGCACCATTTTTGCCATCTCATTTGATATTGAATTTGGCGTAAAGTTATATTCATTGATAACAGCCTGAATTCTTGCTCTGGTTTCTTTATTAACCGGTGCTGTATTATTTATTACTCGTGAAACCGTTGCGCAAGAAACTCCAGCTTTTTTTGCTATATCTACAATTGTCAAAATTATCACTTCCCTGCATTGTGAAAATATTTTCTGAATCATTTTGCAAGGGTTTAATTCCTTGTCCATTAATATACCACAACAAAATTATAAGTCAACGGTTTTAACTAATTATTTTGTGCATTGTGTATAAGTTTGTTTGGTTTTTATATGAAAATAATATGAAAATTATATATTCTATATGCTTGTATTGTTATTTAAGTCCAGCTTGTGAAAATATTTTCATAAATAAAATTTAAATTTGCAGATTTATTGTTTACAAAAATTTATAAAATATGCGCTTACTAACACAGCTGAAAAGTAAATACAAAAGCAGAGCAAGTTTAATTACATGCTCTGCTTTTGTATTTTAATAAATATATGAAAAGCAATTTTAATTTTCATAAATCAGTTCTATTTAATATAAGTAATACTAATCAACAGGCCTTTTCATCGTCTTTAACATCTTGCTGAAAAAATTCTATAGAATTAATTTTGTTGTATCCTATTGAATTTTTAGGACACGCAGTTACACATTTGCCGCATTGTATACAATCCGGATGACTTAAAATATTTCCTTTATATTCATAAGGTACTATTCCTATGGGGCATTTCTTTTCACAAATTTTACAGGAAACACAGTCTGATGATACATGTAAGACATTTTTGCTTTTTCTAAATTTAGATATCACTGAAGCTATTGTTCCCATAGGACAGAAATGACACCAAGTTCTCTGATTATAGAATAAAGACAGTATAACACCTGCTATTGTTGTGACAACAATCATCCTGTAAAATACCATCCCAATACCATAAAGATCACCCCAGTTTTTATGTACTCCAACAGTAAACATTGTCATCATAAATACAACCATAATAGCCCTGAAAAACTTTGATTTTAGAAGTCTTGGTACTTTTTTGTTATTGCTGAATTTAGAAACAACATTATCATAGAAACTTCCTCTTGGGCAAAAATTCCCACACCAAAACCTGCCTTTAAAAATAGAAACAACAATAGGTGCTACCATGCACACAACCGCTGCAATTGCAATTCTAAAGTCAAAAAAAACTAAGACAACAAAAGCTAACAATGCTAAATAAGAATACTTTTTCCATAATACTAATATTTTTTTCATTACAATCTCCTATATTTATTTTTATAATCTGTTTTACAATAAACAATTCATTTATTTATATTTATTCATCTGTTTATTGCTTATGATAACAATTATACACGTTTTCTTAACATTGCTCTGTGACTTTATCACAGAGCAATGTTAAGAAATATTCACCTATGGCAATACCGCACAAAACCTCAGGCTACGTTTCGACGATTTGAGAAACAGAGAAAATACATTACTTAGCCTGTTTTGAAAATTGTCAGATACGTATTGTGCGGTATTGCCATATACTCATTAAGATCGTTTTAAAAGGGCAAGTTAATTTTATTATTTTCTATTAGAGTCTATATAGGAACCCATGCCACCAGCAACATTTATAACATTGAAACCCTGCTTTGTAAGTCTTTTGCATGTACTTCCACTTCTCCCGCCTGACTGACACATGATATAATATGTTTTGTCTTTTGCAAGATATTTTTCGGGATTTAATAATAGATTACCCATAGGTATATTTTTTGCTGTCTTTAAGCTTCCGCTTTTGTATTCATAAGGTTCTCTTATGTCAATCAACTCCACTTTACCAATGAGGTTGTCCATATCATTTATATGAATTACTTTGCTGTCATCTTTTTTAAATAAATCAAACATTTTAATAACCATTCCTTTCTGCTATTTGTCCCTTTTTTTTAAATAAACAAATAGCATCGTGAAAAATTTTTCACGATGTCATCCTTTTGTGTTTTTAAATTATAACTTATATTTAAGACAATACCGCACAGATCTTGTGCGTAAACTTAACTGTCAGATTTTTCGTAAGTTGTAATTCGTAAGTTTATAAGTTAGTAAAATTGTAAAAAGTATTTTGTTTTATTTGTGCGGTGTTGTCTTAATACTTATTATAACTAAATTTATATTATTATCTGTGACCAAATCACATAGTATTTATACATTATTTTCGCGAAATGCAACAGCCATTCTAAAAAAAGAAAAAGCTGTAACCACATAGCAGTGTTTACAGCTGAATAATAACTTTATTTGCATTATGAACATGTACCTTTATCACAGATACTATTAACTAAAAACCATCATTAAAAAACAACATAAATCCTATTGACAAAATGTCAAAAATATAGTAACATAAAAATTAAAATAATTAATATTATAACTACCCCATATTACAATATAATAATAGCACGTTTCAACTCTTTTGTCAATAGGTAAAATAAATAAATTTTGGAGGACGTTTTATGAACTTTGAATTAACACCGGAAATGTCACTGAACAAGGCCAGCATTTTAAAGCAAAAGGCAGATATACTTAATCTGAATGAAAAATCGATGGAATATGCTTTATCTCTATCTGAAAAAGATGCCGAAATGCTTATTCAGGTCGGAAAGGATACCATTTCAATTCAGAGCAGAATTGAATTCGGCAAAAGTGCGACTATTAAAATAATAGAGAAATTTATGAAAAGCTCCTATATTTCGCAGGCTGATTATGCCGATACAATAGCGGGCTTGATTGATATTTTCTATGAAGCAAAGGAAGAGAGTCTTGATGTGCTTACCGACGACGAGGTCATCGACATCATGTATAATTTCTTTGAAAATGAAAGTGGCGGAAGTCTTGATGTTTTACAAGGGCGTGATATGGATTACCTTTGCAAAAAAATCCGAAACACTGCAACTGGAATAATTGATGACGATTGCCTCCCTGAGGAGGATTATGATGAATGAAATCTCTTGCCCACTCCCATTCTCTGATGAAGATATTGATATTCAAAATTACACCATGAGCATTATAGTTCTTTGCTCTTTGCATGACATCATTTCAGATGAGAGGATAGCAGAAATAAGGCAATGCTTTGATAATGCATTTATTGAAACCGCAGAACAGTTTACAAAGCGTGAAAGCAGTACCATATCAGAAAAACGTGCAGAAATTTTATATTCATCAGTTTTGTATCAATCAGATATTTATCTTTTAAGTCTGAATTCGCTGACAAAAGCATTAAATGAGCTTAAAACTACTCCAATGGAGCTTATTCTTGAAAAAGGACGTACCATAATAATAAAGCTTCATGAAACAAACCAGAAAATATTCAAACATGCATACAAAAATAAGCTGCAAATTCCATGCTATGAATACAATTATGTTATGGAAAAGTCGTTTGATGAATACTTTAAAGGATATTCTGCACGTTTTGATGCAAGAAACTGCTGCGCTTCAATTGACTATCCTTTGCTTGGCTGTCCTGCATATAATATAAAATCGCAGGGTGTAATGTTTATTCATGAATATTACACTGGAATAATGCTTGAGAATGAATTTTGCCAGTTCTTTAAAAAAGATAAAATCGAATCCTTACTAAATGTTTTTGGGGAAATATACAATTGCAGGTATACCAAACTGCTATTCAATATTGCTGAAGTTATATTCAATAATTTTCTCGGCTGTATGCTTGCGGACAAACCATACTTTGAACTTTCATTACATAAAAGTGATTTTGATTTCATTACTAACAAATATGCATATTATCAAAAAGATGACTTACTGCGTGAAATTCAAAATCTTTTTTCTAAGTGTCAGAATGAACTTAATAATTATCAGCTTTACTTGTATTTTAAAAAATATATTCCAATTTTCACGCGTGAATTGATAGTTAGAATTAACTCCGGAGTGATAAATAAATTTTTAGTTGATTCTCCTTAAAAGAATGATGTTTACAAATATACATAACCAGTTGCAATATTATCACAAAAAGCGTTATCATGCTCAACAAAAATCAGTGTCGGTTTATATTCAAGTATAAGGTTTTCAATCTGCATTCGTGAAATAACATCAATAAAATTGAGCGGTTCATCCCAAATATAAAGATGTGCTTTCTCGCACAAACTTCGTGCAATCAGGACTTTTTTCTTCTGTCCCTCACTGAATTCCTCAATATTATATTCAAACTGTATTCTTGAAAAATCTAGCTTACGGAGAATTGCCAAAAATAAACTGAAATCTATATTATATTTATCTGCATACTCCAAAAGACTTCCTGATAAATTCTCTGTATTCTGTTCTGCATAGGATATTTTAAGTTGACTGTTAATAGCGATATTTCCCATATACGGAATATTTTCACCGCATATAAGCTTTAAAATGCTTGATTTTCCACACCCGTTTTTCCCTGACAAAGCTATTCTGTCACCCACATTAATAGTAAAGCTGACATTATCGCACACAACTCTTTCACCATATAATACAGATACTTTATCAAGTGTCAAAAGATTTGCTGTGTGGAATTTTAGCGGAGAAATTTTTAAGTCCGCACTCTGCTCGATATTTTTTAACAGCTTTGATTTATTATCAATTGCGGTCACTTGACGTTCATGGATTGCTTTGGATCTTGACATCATTTTTTTAGCCTTAGCTGCTTCCTTTGGTCTTCTGGCAATATTTTTTTCTTCTTTTGTCGGGTCAAATCCTATCTTTCTGCTTTCAGCTTTATCCGACCATTCAGCAGTGCGTTTTGCGGCATCTGAAAGCCTCTTTATGTCCTTTTTTAGCTTCTCATTTTGTGCAAGTTCAAAATTATCCTGCATTTCTTTATTTTTAAGCCAGGAAGAAAAGCTGCCTTTCTGAATATCAATATTTGCTCTGTTGATTGATAGAACATGATCAATACATCCATCAAGAAATACTCTGTCATGCGAGACAAGAATAAAACCTTTTTTGCGGCTTAGGTAACTGCATACTGCTTTTCTTGCTTCTGCATCAAGGTGATTAGTCGGCTCATCAATCAGAAGAAAGCTATTTTCTTTAAGAAACAGAGCCGAAAGAAGCGCTTTTGTGCGTTCACCGTTTGAAAGCGTATAAAAAGGACGGTAAAGGGTGTCATCAGATACTTCAAGAAGATTAAGCTCTTTAATTATCTGCCAATCCTCACTTAATGGAGCATAACTTCTAATAATATCAATGGTAAGCTGGGTTTTGTCTACAACCTCAAACGGGAAATACTCAAAGCTTACACTTGATGAAATCTTGCCAGTATATGTGTACTTACCCAAAAGCAGATTTAAAAAAGTTGTTTTTCCTCGTCCGTTTCTTCCTGTGAATCCAAGTTTCCAGTCAGTATCAAGCTGAAAGCTTACATTTTCAAATATAGTGTCATAGCTTCCGTCGTATGAAAAGGTTAAATTCGTTATATTTATCAAAGACATATAGTAATCCTCCTGTGTGTGTTTTTCCAATAATTATATTTTGAAAAAAATAATAGCTGCAAGAAAGTTAATTCCACAGCTAATAACACAGAAAGACATACCTATAAAAAGGCATATCTCTATTATATATTAAGCTATAAGACGCAGAAACTTTCTTGCATTAATTTTTGCACAACAAACAAAGCGGTTATATCCGCCCAATGTTTTCTGTACATTAATTACATTAGCAAGAAAATTTACGCATCTTTTCACCTCAAATCATTTTTGTTTATCTTATTATAGCAACTATTATTTATCAGGTCAAGTGTTTGATTAAGTTTTATTCACTTGCCATTTCTTCTGCCCACTTGCTTACAAGCTCCACAGGATGTTGAATTTCTTTAGCTGTATCCTCAATGGAATATCCGTTTTTAAGGTAACGTTTTGCAATAACGTCCATAGCCTCGCCAATCTCGATAATATGATAATCAGGGTCATAAATACGAATAACACGCTGTTTCCAATCGTGAGTTTTGGCTTCATGAACATATTTAATATTACTATACTTCTTCAATTTCTCAATAAATTCATCGAAATCATCAACTTCAAAATACAACTCCATATTATTGGATTTTGTAAGTACACTTTCTTCAGAAAGTCCCGTCAGCCAGCCGAAATTCTGTTGTAAAGCAAAACCTCCGCTCATTGTTACATTCCAACCTAAATCAAGAACAACCGTCTGGTCAAACAAATCCTGATAAAATTTCTTTGCTACCTCAATGTCTTTTACAGCAATCAAAGCCACCTTAAATTTCATGTCAATTATCCTTTCCACACCATTTTCTGCACTGTACTATTCTTTTGCCGTCATCGCCCTGTTCTTTGTCGTAAGCAAATGAATTTAAAAGTTCACAAGCAAAATTATCACACATACCGCAGTTTCCAAGCTGTTTGCTCTCACAGCATGACTTTACCGAGCATGACTTTACCGGGCAAACATCTACCCAAAAAGGCTTGTCAATGTTTACACAGCCTTTACATCCCATGCTTTCCTTGTATTCACATTCACTGCACATAATTCCGCATCTTGATTCAATCATAATAATATCCATACCTTTCTATTTTCTTCTATAGCTGTTTATATAAATCATTTTTTTCCATATGATACAGCTCATTTTCAAAATCAAAAAACTCCATAAAAGGCTTTGTTAGTTTATATTCCCAGGAATAAATTAATGTAGGAGTAATTTCAAGCAATATTTCTGTTGGCAAAGCCGAATATGCATTGAATGATCCTCTAAAATGCTTTTTGTAACTTTCTGCAAAAAACTGATTATTTTCATCAAGAGGACGACCAATATTTCTGCATTTTCCTTCTATAGAGAAATTATTTACGCTTAATGCTATATTTTGATTTTTGCAAATTTGCTTATACTTCAAGTAACTTTCATCAGTTTGAAAATAGAATTTTTCATTAAGTACAATTACGCTCATCGGACGAGATGTAATTCGGTCTTCAGCACTGGTGGACAATACCATAATGCCATGAGTTCCGATTTTTCTCCATATCCTTGACAGATTGCTTCTAAACAGGTCAGAGTCACTATTTCTGTTTAGTATAGTTGATTTTTCTTGCATAATAATCTCCATTCCTTTTTTGCTAATTATTCGTTCTTGAACCTGAACTTAGGTCAATTAAGCAAAAATTCTGCTCTTGTTTTTTAGATAGGAATAAATAGCTGCGTGAAAATCATTTTCACGCTAATACCTCTTTTTCATTTATAATGCAAGTATATCACTAAAAACCCGACAACAGTATGTCATGTTTCTGAATATAATTCCACAATTTTCTTTGATTTCTCTAGCAAGTCTTTTCTTAAACATTCAGGTTCAATAACTTTGATACCATCTCCAAAACCTTGCACCCATATAAGTAGCTCATTGTAATTTGTGAAGTATATTTCAAAGTGAAGCGTCCCATTTTCATTTTCTGTATAGCAGTTAATACCATATTCATCAATAAGCCTGTATTTAAAGCTTTCATCAACTTCTGCTGATAAATGAAATTCAGGTGTCCAGCAGCTGTTAAAATCAATCTTATCTTGACTTTGCTCACGGTATATATACTTTTCATCTGTAACAACGAGATTCCACAAACGGTTTAGCTTGAACATGCGGAAATCCTCACGAAGTTTACAATATCCATAAACATACCATGCTGACCATTGAAAAACTATTAGATATGGCTCAATTGTCCTTTTCATGTTCCCCTTTGAGTAATAATAATCAAACTCGATTAATTTCCGGCTATCAATCGCATTACGTATTTCTTCTATTTTAGGCGCAAGACTATTTTTAAAATGCGAAGATAAATCAATAAGTATATTGTCTGAAACCACAGTATTATTTT
Source organism: Bacillota bacterium (assembly GCA_023396225.1). Lineage (GTDB taxonomy): Bacteria > Bacillota > Clostridia > Oscillospirales > Ruminococcaceae > JAEZYS01. The sequence continues at coordinate 8,202 of JAEWWT010000010.1, read as the reverse complement.
TTACAGCAAACTTTTCTGCAAGGCTGTCGCTTTTGGGAGAAATTAAAACACTGTCAAGTCCCTTTAACCCAGTGAAAAGCATTTTCAAATCCTTATCAGAAAGCAATGCTTTATCAATTTTATATCCTTGTGCTATTGATATTCCACCGTTATAACCCTGTTCAGTAACAATAGGTATACCTGCTTTGCAAATATCCTCAATGTCACGGTTTATTGTTCTTCTCGATACTTCAAATCTTTCAGCAAGGTAAGGTGCAGTAACTTTTTCTTCTCTTAATAATATGGTGATTATTCCGATAAGTCTATCAATTTTCATGATTTTTTACCCTACCATGCTTTTCTAGATAAATAAACTTTAAATCAGAAGTAATCTGCTTTTCACTAAAAATGGTATAACCATTTTTCTTGTACAAGTCAAGATTTTTAATACTTTTATCACTTGTAAAAAGCTCATATCTTGCTTTGGGATAAAATTGTTCAATTTCAGCAAGAAGTTTTGTGCCTATGCCTTTCCCCTGATAAGCTGGGTGTACGATAAGCTTTCCAATATGTAAAGTATTATCGTTTATATAACCTCTGACAGAACCAATTATTTTATCTTCTTCACTTACAGCTTTTAAAAAAATGCCGCTTTGAAATTCCATTTGTAATTCCTCAAAAGTCTGCTTAAGAGGAGGAATATCATAATTATTTAAAAGCTTTGCTTCACTTTGATATGCGAGATACTGTAATTCAAGTATCTGCTTTAAATCACTTTGCTCTGCTTGTATTATTTTATAGCTCATTAATGCACCTTCTCTTGTTTATTTTTACATCAGCATTACTTTATACAATAAAAATCTGCCTGCATATATGTATACAAAAATATTTCAACAGTTTATTCAAAGCCATTGAATAAACGCTGTTTTATCAAGACGGTTATATCCTGCCCTCTCATAAAATTGCAATGTGCTTTCCTGCTTTGAACCTGTCATCAGCATTATTTTATAACAATTTTCCTTTTGTGCAATTTTCTTTGCATAATCAAGACAAGCAGATGCAAGTCCCATTTTTCTGTACTGTTCATCAGTGATAACATTTTCAATAAGTGCATATGGACGCTGACTATGTGTAAGATTTCGAATTATTACTATAACGCAGGATGAGATAATCCTGCCGTCTTTCTTGCAAACAACAATATGATGATTAGGGTCTTTTATAATATTCTGCCACAACTCAAGAAGAGAACTACTTTTCTCAGGTATAGTGTTCCCATGCAGCTGAGTGTAAAGTAAAAGCAAGTCGTCAAGGTCATTTTTGTGAGCTTCACTAATTACAGAACTTCCATTGAGAAAAGCATTCTCTTCATCAAGATTCTTTTTCTTTTCAAAGAAAGCTTTTACCATTATACTGTATTCATCATCAGTACAAATTTCTCTGCATTTTGGTTCAAATTCCATAGTTTTATCGAAAGCTGTGCTTATTTTAATACAAGGGTATTCTTTGCATTCACCACAGTTATGTATATTTTTCTTGGATGTACAGCTGATTATTTCGTATCTGCACCAATTTTCTTTTTTGCAGCCATTACAGCTGATTTCCTCATTTGTCACTACATGGTCACGATACCCTATTTTATACCACAGCGCTGCAGTATTATGTAATTCATCATCTGTTTTAGGCAGAAATCTCGGACATTTCGCACAGTCGTTTCCACATGCGGCAATTATTTTTCTACTATTCATCTTGTAAGCTCTTCTTTCGTTATAGAATAGTACCTGTAGCTTCGCAAATTAAATACTAACCATGAAAACAAAGATGCCAAATACTTGGCATCATATTTTTGGTACTGTTGGATTACTCCGTTTGTTTTTTATAATATATTCTTTAATTAACATATACAAATTTATATTAATATCCTATCCATTTTTAAGTATACAAAAACTAAAGTATATTTAGTTAATAATATAATTATCTTTAAATTATTGAGTTAAATACACTTATTACACTGCTTGCTTTTATTTAATCATTAATTCAAACCAGAAAGTGCTTCCGTTTCCTACTTTCGACTCAACTCCGTATTCACCTCCATGCAGACCAATTACTTTCTTCACAATTGATAATCCCAATCCTGTTCCTGTTACAGCACGCTTATGCTTTTTATCTACCTTATAATATCTGTCCCAGATATATGGAACATCCTCCGAAGCAATACCTTCACCTGAATCGTTTACTGCAATTCTTACTTTTTCGCCCTTTATGCTCTGGCAGACTTTAATTGTTTTGTCGATGCCCGTATAATTAATAGCATTAAGTAAAAGGTTATAAAAAACCTGTGTAATCTTTACTTCATCAGCGCAGACGGTTACATCCTTATCATAAGTAAATGAAAGTGTATATCCATCTTTCTTAATAAGTTCCAAGATCCTTTCTGAAGTTAATTTTATGCTCTGTGTAAGATTATATTCTGTAATATTAAGCTGTTGTGTTTTTGTTTCAAGCTTTGAAATGTCAAGAACATCATTAACAAGTGTGGAAAGCCGCTGAGTTTCATCCATAATTGTCTGTGTCTGTTCAGGTGTGATTTCAGCAGGAAAATCATGCATCACCTCCGCATAGCTGTAAATAAGACTAAGCGGTGTGCGAAGATCATGTGATATGTTAGCCATAAGCTCACGGCGGAGTTCTTCCACTTTGGAAAGTTCGACGGCAGCTGTGTTAAGAGTGTCAGATAACTCCCCTATTTCAAGAAACCCCTTTCCGCTAAACTGTGTATCATAACAACCCTTTGCAAGACACTTTGCACTTTTATTAATTTCTTCAATAGGTATAGAAACACGCTTTGCAATAATAAAAGAAAGAACAATAGATAATACTATTATAATTGCTGTTATTACATAAAGCTGATAACGCAAAGTCGTTACTGTAGCATTAACAGGGGAAATAATTGAATTAATGAAAACAACCACAATTCCGTTTTTATTACTTTCAACTATTTTTATATACATGAGTGACTGTGACGGATGTTTATAATCCGGAGGTGGTTTCCCAAAAAAGTCATTATTTACTGCTGGTTTTAATGGTGGCCTTAAGGTTGAATATTGATAATACTCACCATTATCAAGCTGTGCCTTTTTAATCATATCTAATTTTTCTGTATAGGGAATATCACCTTTTTTCTGATCAGATAAATATATATTTTGAGCATCAATAGTCATAATCTCAACAAACATATCACTGTTTTCTGAAACAGTTTCAACTAAATCAGACAAGTCTTCATGATCTATATTTTTTTCAATAATAGCGGCATTACTTTTAACTTCATTTACTTTAATACCAAGATAAAAAGATCTTAGGAAAACTGTCTGAAACAGCCACAATATAATAAGCAGTAAAGTGCAGAAGCCAATAAGATAAGAAAATATTTTCCACTTAAGACGAAACTTGTTCATATTAATTTTCATACTTATTTCCATACTTCCCCTCTCAACCTTCCCCCTCAAATCTGTATCCAAATCCACGTAGTGTTGTAATAAAATTTGAATATGGGTCGATTGATTTCCTTAAAAGCTTCATATGCGTATCAAGAGTCCTATCATCTCCGAAGTAATCATATCCCCAAACTTCTGTAAGCAGTTTTTCTCTCGTAACAGCTATATTTTTGTTGCGGATAAGATAAAACAATAGATCATATTCTTTCGGTGCTAAATCTACCTGCACATCGTTAATAAATACCTTGTATGCAGTAAAATCTACAGTCAATCCCTCTTTTTTAAATATCACATGTCCGTAGCCAGCCGTTTGTGAATCGTTGTTTTGTGTTCTTCTGAGAATTGCATTTACACGAAGCATTATTTCCTTAGACGAAAACGGCTTAACAACATAATCGTCAACACCAAGTTCAAAGCCGATTATCTTATCGTATTCTTCACCGCGTGCAGAAAGCATTATAACAGGAGTATCAGAGATTTTCCTTATTTCCTTTACAGCAGAAAACCCATCAAGTTCAGGCATCATAACATCCATTATTATGATATCAAAGCTGTCTTTACGACACGCTTCTACTGCCTCCATGCCATCACCGGCTTCAATAATCTCATGCCCCTCAAAAACCGCATATCTTTTAATTACTGCCCGAAGTCCATATTCATCATCACATATTAAAATTTTTGCCATGTCCATTCACCCTTGTTTTATTTAGCTTTAGTATATCATAGATATTTATTTATTTCAATCAGCTGATTTATTAGAATACTGCCGCTTCAGCATTTTCTTTCATTAAAAGCATTATATTAAGATTGCCGTTTTTGCATCTTAGCTTGTCAATGAATTCTTTTGACTGTGCTGTGTCCTTCATAGTAATGTCATAAGTAATTTCAAAAAGCGATCCAAACTGAGTCGTTTTAACTCTGGCTAATTTACGGTCAGATGTATATTCATCAAGAACATCATCAAAAACGCCCTGATAATCCATATCCTCAGGAATTGCAATTTTAAGCCGCATTTCGCTATTTTTCTTTTTGCCAAAGTTGAGTTTATTAAGTATAACCATAACAGCGCACAAAATTACAGCAAACAGTACAGCATAACTGATATAACCCATTCCGCACGCAAGACCTACACCAAGAGTAAAAAACACAAATGCAATGTCCTTTGAGTCGCCCGGTGCGCTCCTGAATCTTATTAAACTGAAAGCTCCTGCAAGCGAAAACGCCCTTGCAACATTGTTTCCAACCAAAAGAATAATTATTGCAATAATTGCAGGAAGCATAATTAGTGCGGTTGTGAAACTGGATGAGTACTCCTCCTTTTTATGGGTGAACATGTATACAAGACTTATGCCAAGTCCCAGCATAAGCGAACTTATAATGATAACAAGTGTTGATCCCAGACTTATAGAATCAGCAACAGTATTTGAAAATATAGTTTCTAACATTTAAATAACCATCCTTTCTGCTATTTGTTCTGGTCTTGAACCTGAACTGAGTTCAGCTAAGCAAAATTTCTGCCGTCTTTTTTGCAGAAAAGGAACAAATAGCCGTGTGTAAAAATTATTTTTCACACTAATCTCTCCTTATATTGCCGTATTAATTGAGGTTAATCCCTGAATAAGCAAAGCTTCAGGATTATTTATCAGACATTTATCATGAGAAAGTAATTGCTCTTTTTTTCTGAAGTAATTTTTGTACTCCGTGCCGTATTTAGAAAATCCTGTAGAATATATTTTCATTTTTGACATTATGCGGCACAACCACATTGGAATTTGCTCTGCACATTTTATTTCCATTAGATAGCAGTCATTTCCAATAAGCTCTGTTCCAAAATTACCGTCAATAAGGTTTACCTGTGTTCTTCTTGTCAGAATTTGTTTATCAAACGAAACTCTAAATTCGCTGTCATTCTTATCAAAATAAGCGTTTCTTTCATAGCTTATAAAGACAGTTGGTTTAACCTTACAGCGATCAAGAAAATCTTTTATTTCATTAAGAACCTGTCTGTCCTGATAGTTATCTGTTTCAGGAACTTTTCCTGTGTAAACAAAATTCAATGCTTCTGAATAAGGAATTGTCGCTCTTCGTTTTGCAACAATCCCGCCAATTTTCTTTTTAAGCTCAAGAAAAATCAGATCGTCGCCGCTTTTGGGAATAGTATATGATCGAAGGCGAAGTTTTTCTTTATAATACGGCTTTTCCAGTGAATGACGTATAACAGCATCATCATCAGTGTCAAAATATAAATTATAAATCATATAGCTTCCTGTTTCAGCACAATTTTCATCAAGTACCATGCGCTTTTCAAGTTCAGCTTTCAATAACTGATATTGCTGTATTGTAACAAAATATTTAATTTCATAACGCTTAAATGATTTAATTGTCATAATAACCACTCCTTTCTGCTGTCCATTTTGCAAAAGAAGGACCATATAGCAGAGTAAAAGATTTTTTACTCTAGTTTCTATATCTGTATAGTGCAAATAGTTATTCCCGTTTATTTAATGTCTTGATTTATGCCCAAGCTGCCCAACACATCAGTTGACGGTGTTCCGTCAGGATGAGCTGGCCTTTCACCTGTAAATCCTCCTCTTTGACCACCATTCCCCCCTGGCATTCTTCCAACTCCACTTTGCTTTTCAGTTATACCTGATTCATTTAAATAAGTTGTTGTGTCAGATAACGTAAATGTAACTACCTTAGTATCATTACTGTAAAGAGTATAGTTCTGACCTGTTTTCAAATCAGGTGATGAGATTACAGCAGAGGAAAATTCCTTTTCAGGGGTGTACGTTACAACTGTATTTCCGCCGCTGTCTTTAAGAGTTATTACAGTTCCTGCCGACTGTGCTGTATTATAATACATAAGAACTGAAGATTGTGTTCCTGATTCAGGGGCCTGAGCCATTCCGCTTGAACCTGCTGCCACAAGTGTGCCACCTGTTATTGAAAAGCTAACCTGATAGTCAACTGAGCCATTTCCGTCATTGGTAGGACCACTGACATATACTGTACCGCCGCTCATTTCAATAGTGCTATTTGAGTCAATACCGTCACCACCTGAATTCACCAAAATATTGCCACCACTAAGTTTTAGAATGCCTGCTGAATCATTGACATTAAAAGCATCATCATTGGAAATAGTATCAATTTCCCCGCCTGTGACAGTAATGTTTTTGCCCTCAACAGCCTCATAGCAGTTTGCAACAGTAATATCACCATTGTTTATTGTCACATCAGTATCTGAATGGATTGCATCATCACCGCTTTGAATATCTATTGTTCCACCGTTGATTGAAACTTTTCCTGCAGAATGTATTGAGTCATCAGTTGATGAAATAGTAAATGTTCCATTATTAATTATAAGCTTTCCTATTGATTTCAAACCTTTCTGACTTTCTGTGTCTGTTTCAGCAGAAATATCATCGACAGTCTGTTCAGTAGGAAACTGTCCATGAGCATCACTTCTTCCGCCATGCACTAAGTCGTTGCCCTGTCGTGTAACTCCGATATATCCCCCGCCAGAGATTATGTTGAATGTTCCTCCATCAATCTTCAATAACCCGTAAGCCTGTATTGAATCATTATTTGATGTAATATTAAAAGTACCATCTGTAATCACAACATTACCCATATTTCCATCCTTATCATTAGTAGAACGCATTCCGTCTTTTCCTGCTATAATAGTGATTAAAGCTTTTTTGACAGCAAGAATGTCTTTTCCGACTATTCCGTCAGCTTTTGAATTAATATAAATTGTACCGTCAGTAATTTTCAGTTCGTCTTTATCGTTGATTGTTATACTGCTTCCTTGTGATATAGTGTTGGTAGTTCCATTTTCAAGAACCAGCACAACTTTTTCTGCATCCTTTATATGTATAGGAGCAGTCGTTGAACTTGAAATGTTAGCATTATTAAGAACAAGATAAACAATTCCAGAGTCTGTTGATTTATCAACATTAACTGTAATGCTTCCATCTTTTGCAGTTCCTGTAATTTCATATATGCCACTTTTAGTAATAGCTGAAACATTACTGCTAATATCTATGGTTTCATAGCCTTGACTTTTCCAGTCAAAGTAATAATCTTCATTATCATAATTTGCTGAAACGTCTTTTTCTAATATTGACGCTATTGTAGTAATCTTTGCTAAATTGTCAGCAGTTTGATCTGAACATGCCGTCACAATCTGAATTACAAGTGAAGCCGCAAGTATGGCTTTGATTTTCCCAATATTTTTCATATGATTTAAGCTCCTCTCATTTGCTATGTTCATAGTATAAAAAACAAATTTGTTTATAGGTTGTTTTTAAACTGAACTTTAGCTGAAGATCGGTAACCGTCAAACTACCAACCCTGACAGCATTTAAAAACACTGCCCCGTTTCTAAACAGGGCAGTGAAAATTATTTATAAGGCTTTAACATTTTTTCATACAGTGGTGCAAGAAGATTTACCACTGCAATAACCCAATTCACCATAGTTTATCGGGAAATCTGTATGTCCATTCGTTTCAATTCCTGTTCCTGTCTGTTTGCACTTGGGTAGGTTTGCGGTATTTGATAATTACACAAAAAAATAAGACAAAGCACATAAGTACTTTGTCTTATTTTAATACCGGCATTTATCTATTTTCCCAGATCGTTACCAATCAAGTATCTTCGACGTACATGAGCTTAACTTCTGTGTTCGGAATGGGAACAGGTGGAACCTCATGGCAATCAACACCGATT
>JAEWWT010000017.1 GCA_023396225.1 Bacillota bacterium | reverse complement strand
AGCTTTACTCGCCACTCAAAATGGATGGCAGTGACGGAATAAGTGTGAAAGAGTATGAGGCTTTACAGAAAAGGATTTCTGAACTTGAACTGGAGAATGAAATATTAAAAAAAGCGACAGCCATATTCGCACGAAAACCCTGAAAGAAAAAGTTTACTTTATTCAGAAATTCAAGATAGAATATCCAATAAAAATAATGTGCAAGGTTCCGATATCCACACTCTAACAAGTCAAATAAATGCCGATTTTGCGTTGTTTAATAATAAAAGCATATGAGGAAACATAAATAATACGTTTCCTCATATGCTCAACAGATAAATTCACATCTTAATGCATCTTAAAAATATTATCAAGATACATTATTCCTGAAGTTGTTTTAAAAATTTTATTTCTGAAGCTTCTAACAGCGTTCGCTGACATATCATCCTCATATGCATTTACGAGAAAATCAGCTTCAATAAGTATCTGATAATCTATTCCGATAATATCCGTATATGTATGATGATGTGCAATAAGCCAGCAAACCCGTTCTATTATTTCCGTTTGAACGCCTAAACTCTCAAGAAGCTTTTTTGCTTCGGGTGGTCCCTCTGTCTGTTGATAACTACCTGCTGAACTTTTCCATTTTGCTTCACTATTCTTTATCCCTATATCATGAGTTAATGCTGTAATTTCAAGAATATGCTGTGTTTCCTTTCCGATATTTTCATTTTCTCCTATTGCTTTGGCAAATCCGTAAACTTTAAGGAAATGACTTATCCTTTTTGGATCTCCCGAATAGTACATTATCATCGCATTAAGAACATTAGCAATACTGTTCATTTTAAACCCCCATTTATGCAATACATTTACATCTAACAAATCAAGTCCGCCTGTTACAGTATATAATAACAGACGGACTAAACTTATTATTAAGCCATAAACATTTCAATATCCGAATCAGCTTCGCCAATTCCAGCAATGCCAAACTTTTCTACAAGTACCTTAGCTACGTTAGGTGAGAGGAATCCAGGAAGTGTAGGACCAAGGTGAATATTTTTAACTCCGAGATAGAGCAGAGCCAAAAGCACGATTACAGCTTTTTGTTCATACCATGCAATATTGTAGGCAATAGGGAGCTTGTTAATATCATCAAGTCCGAATACCTCTTTTAACTTCATGGCAATTACAGCCAATGAATAGGAATCATTGCACTGCCCAGCGTCAAGAACTCTCGGAATACCGCCGATATCACCAAGATTAAGCTTGTTATAACGATATTTTGCACAGCCTGCTGTTAAAATAACTGTATCTTTCGGAAGCTTTTCAGCAAATTCTGTATAGTAGCTTCTTGACTTCATACGTCCGTCACAGCCAGCCATAACAAAAAATTTCTTTACTGCTCCTGATTTTACAGCTTCAACAACCTTGTCTGCAAGAGCAAATACCTGATTATGTGCAAATCCGCCGACAATACTTCCCGTTTCAATTTCCTGTGGTGACGGTAATTTTTTAGCAAGCTCGATTACTTCGGAAAAGTCCTTTTTGCCGTTTTCATCTGCTTCAATATGCTTGCTTCCTGGGTATCCGCACGAGCCTGTTGTAAAAATTCTGTTTCTTATCTCTTCGCTTTTTGGAGGAACAATACAGTTTGTAGTAAAGAGAATAGCTCCCTTAAATGTTTCAAATTCCTCAAGCTGTTTCCACCATGCATTGCCGTAGTTTCCTACAAAGTTGTCATACTTCTTAAATGCAGGATAATAATGTGCAGGGAGCATTTCACTGTGCGTATAAACGTCAACGCCTGTTCCCTTAGTCTGCTCAAGAAGCTGTTCAAGGTCGGTAAGGTCATGTCCTGAAATAAGAATTGCAGGATTATTTCTTACTCCGATATTAACAGAAGTTATTTCAGGATTTCCGTATTTCGATGTGTTAGCCTCATCAAGAAGTGCCATAGCCTTAACGCCGTATTCGCCTGTTTTGAGTGTCAGTGCAACAAGGTCATCAGCGGAGAGTGAATTATCAAGGGTTGCTGAAAGTGCTTCATAAATAAACGCATTGATTTCATTATTTTCTTTTCCAATATTTGTTGCGTGTTCAGTATAAGCTGCCATACCCTTTAAACCGTAGGTAATCATCTCACGAAGAGAACGGACATCCTCATTTTCAGTTGAAAGAACACCAATATTAACTGCCTTTTCAAGCATAGCTTCTTTTGTATCAGCTGTAAATATAACGGCATCATGAGGATTTTCAAGAGTAACTGATTTTTTCAGGTCATCTCTGATTGAGAGCATTTTCTTAATCTGATTTACAATATAATCAGCATTAAAGTTGGCGTTTGTAATAGTCATGAAAAGACTGTTCAGAACCTGATAATTTGCATTATCGAGGTTTTTTACATCAAGCTTTCCCTTAACAACAATCTGTGAAATGCCTTTGAGAGTGTAAATAAGAAGATCCTGAAGCTTTGCAACCTCCTCGTTTTTACCGCATACACCTCTTACTGTACAGCCCTTACCTCCAGCTGTTTCCTGACATTGATAACAAAACATACCCATTTTTACTCCTCCTAAATTTTAATTTTTTGGTGCCGGTGCTTTTACAACAATAAGCTCCAATGTTTCGTGATGTAAATTATTTACATTCATCTTTGTTTGAAACGGTATTTTTAATAAAGTACCTGCCTCATACTCATGGATTTCTTGATCGTTAAGCCCTATTGAAAGCATTCCTCTAATAACCGTCATATAAACATTTGAATTAGAAAAATGTTCAGGTAGCCCTTCATCTTTATTAAAAACCATGTGAAGATAATGTATATTTTCATCAAATACAACTTTCTCAACAGCTTTTTCATTGCCTTTAGCCAGTTCAAATTTCTGTTCAATCATATTTAATACCTCCAATTCTATTATTGTTTCAATATATTTTGCAATTAATACTACAATATATTTATTATACTGTTAAGCTTTATAAAAGTATGTTGTAAATGCAACAAAAATTATAATTTTTTTGGTATTTTTTTTGGTATAATGAATAATTTCACATGTGCTTTATAATTGTTATTTTTCGGTTATCGATGCCAATAACGCCGTCAATCTGCATTTTTTTCAGTTCTCTAAAAAGGGACTGTCGCTGTACTCCAAGATAATCAGCAAATTCTTTTTTGCTGAAAGGCAAATGCACTGTCTGCGAATGTTGAGTAATTGACTGCTGTATTAAATACTCAATAATATTCTGGCGAAGTGTTTTTCGTGAAAACATTGCAATTTTGTGATTAAGTCCAAGAGAATTTTGAGATAGCGACTTAATATATGACATTACAAAATCGTAATCGTGAAGCATTATTTCTACGGCTGATTTTTCTAAATGGACAAGTTCACATTTAGATGAACAATATATATTGAGAGGATATATATTTTCAGGAGAAAACAACAGGTTAGCACCAATAATACTATTCTTTTTAAACTCAAACATTATTGTTGAAGAACCATTTTCGGTAAGAGAATAAGCTGTAAGGCTGCCTGTAACAACAATATCAAGAGACTTGCAGGAGCTGCCTTGATTGTATAATGTTTCACCCTTTGCATACTTTTTTATTATGATTTTACGTTGAGAAATCAGTTGTTCAATACCGTTAACGGATTTTATAATTGGAACAGCTTTTAGAAATTCAAATTCATTCATATTAATTTTCCTTTTTTATTATATCAAAAAGAAACATTGGTGTCTATTATAATATAGTAAAATTCCTTATAATCAGATTATTGAATAATAAAGGGGGAATTTTAATGGATATATTCACTATGGCAATCTGGATAGGTACTATTATTTTTCTTGTTTTTTCTTTGACAAAAAATAAAGAAAAAACAAAAACGGCACTCAAAATGGCTTTTGGTATGGGTAAAAATATGCTTATCAGTATATTGTCAATTATTTTACTTATAGGACTTGTCTTGGCTTTGCTTCCGCCGGAACAAATTGCTGGATTTGTTGAAAAACAAAATGTTTTAGTTGCTACTATCGCATCCGCACTGTTTGGAACAATCACTCTAATTCCAGCTTTCATAGCATTTCCTCTTGTAGGCACACTTGTTGATGCAGGTATTGGAATTGTCCCTTCTGTCGCTTTTTTAACAACGCTAACAATGGTAGGAGTTGTTACATTTCCACTTGAAAAGAAAGAATTCGGAATAAAATTTACAGTAGTCAGAAATGGACTTAGCTTTATATTTGCTATTGCAATAGCACTTATTATGGGGGTGATAATATGACAAAGATTACAAAAATACTTAAAGAAAATTTATTTACAGCAATAATTATTATTGCTTATGCAGTAATATTTATTTTAAAACCTGAAACTAGTATAACTGCAGTAGGCAACAGTGGGTACTATTTAAAAGAAATGCTTATGATTATGCCCGTCATTTTTGTTCTGACAGCCTTACTTGACGTATGGGTGCCAAAAGAAACTATAATGAAGTATCTTGGCAAGAAATCAAAATCAAAAGGCGTTGTTTTATCTTTCCTTCTTGGTGGAATATCTGCAGGACCTATTTATGCTGCTTTTCCTTTCTGTATTATGCTTCATAAAAAAGGTGCGTCGATAAAAAATATCGTCATAATACTCAGCTCTTGGGCAGTTATTAAAATTCCAATGCTTCTTAATGAAGTTAAATTTTTAGGAATTAAATTCATGGCTATTCGTTGGATTCTCACTGTTATTGCTATTGTTATTTTCTCATGGATAACATCCAAAATAGTTAAAGATGAAGATTTTCCAATTGAGCCCACATCCGAATTAGAAGGAGTAATAGTAAACCGAAACGCTTGTATGGGTTGTTCTCTATGTGTAAAGAATTATCCTGAACTTTTTGAAATAAGCAGCAAAAAGGCGGAAGTTAAAAAATACGATTTCATTCTTGATGATGAAAAACTTAATAAAGCAATTGATAATTGTCCTGTTAAAGCCATTCATTTTAACAAAAGATAAATTTATTTAAATACGTTCCTACAATCTAAAATTGGTGAAAAAGCTATGACGTTGGAGTCGTAGCTTTTTTTATTGTTGTGATATATTTAATGCGTAAAGTCAATATAATTTATATCTGATGGCAAATCATTCTGTATAACTTCTTTCATTTTCTTTGCAAATGGGCAAGGATATCCAATAGGATTGCCTTTTTGTATGCATGAGGCAAAAACTATAGTATCTGCACCACGCTTTACAAGTTCTCTCGCTCGCAGAACCGCCTTTTTCCCAGGACAACCACCACAGTTTATAAATCCAACAATCTCAATATCTTCCTTAATATTTTCAAAACCGCCCTTTTTCTCACGTATCATTTTAAAATCAGTTGTGCCTGGGCAGTAATCTTCAGTTTGCATGCACCTAATAATACCAACTTTCATTAAATCACTCCTATTTATATAAATTTTAAAAACTCGCATTTTTATTATATCATGAATTCTGTTAAAAATCAACAAGCTGTAAAGCTGCATCTATTACTTTTTATACAACCTCCCCTAATCTGTAATATATTTTCCCTGTTAGCGTATTTCACCTAATACAAACATTGTTTGCTTCAGCTCAATCATATAAAAGCCCTAACCTGAGGCATACAATATATGCTTCAGGTATTTTATATAATCGCAAAACGGATAGATACCCCGTAAACAATCCTTACGGGGTATCTAAGCCGAATTTTTTATGTCTTGATATATAAGCCTGTTTCTCAATCACGAGAAACAGGCTGTTTTTTGCCCCTCCTAACGATAGAAGATGAAATTTCGTCAATTATATCATAAAAATCTTTCCTATCTTTATGCATATGTACAAACTTTAAAAAAGCAGTCCGACAAAAATGCCTTGCAGTGTCATATATTACCTAGACGGCAAATTGCATAACGTGGCTTATCTAAAAAGGCTCTGTTGTTGTGTAAAATTCCAAACTTTCAAATTCACTACTAAAAAACAGGCTCTGAGTGTCCTTAATGTATGAGAGTGCAAAACATACAAGCAGTTAGTATCTACTATACACTCGTTTTATGCAATTCGCAGAACTTACAAAAAACTTTTTGAAATTGACCATAAAAAACGGGATATTTCGTCCTAATGAGTGAACAGGCTTGTAAAATGCTCTCTCAAAATCAAATTACGAGGAGGTCAAAACAGATGACAATCAAACAAAAACAGGAGCTCATCGCAGAGGTGGTTGCACTTTTGCAGGCAAAGCTTGAAGCGGATACTGTTCAGCCAGCACCACTTCAAAATGCCTCTCAGAAAGTAGAAATGCTCACTATCAAGGAATGCACAGAGGAAATCCAAGGCTTATGCTTTCAACTCCGCCAGTTATACCATCGGATATGAGTACCATCCCTACATCAGATGGAAGCTCTTTGGTTTATAAGACGACGATTAGTCTGTTAAATAATAATACGGCAAATGCAAGCTGTACTGTGGAAGTAGACAGCACAAATTATAATATTCCGCAAACTCATTCAGACGGTAAGCTATACCTATATCTTTCAGCAGGCAGTCATGAAATCAGCGTAAATTCAGGCGGGATAGCCTATAGCGGAACTGTCAATATTGAGACGAACGATAACAATGCGGTGACACTGGCATACCCTAATACTGCACCTGTTGCAAGTAATTCTTCTATAACCGCAATACCAGGTGTGGCAAAAACGGGAACAGTAACAGCGACAGATGCAGATGCTGGTGATACGTTAACATATTCTAAAGTAGCAGAACCAACTCATGGAACGCTTGATTTTAATATAAATGGTAGCTATACCTATACACCAACCGTTGGGTATAGTGGCTTTGACAGCTTTACATTCAAGGCAAATGACGGTATAGCTGATTCGAACGTAGCAACAGTTTCAATTACAGTGAGTTTACCTAATACTGCACCTGTTGCAAATGATTCTAACATAACAGCAATAGCAGGCGTAGCAAAAACGGGAACAGTAACAGCGACAGATGCAGATGCTGGTGATACGTTAACATATTCTAAAGTAGCAGAACCATCTCACGGAACGTTTGATTTTAATATAAATGGTAGCTATACCTATACACCAACGGTTGGGTATAGTGGCTTTGACAGCTTTACATTCAAGGCAAATGACGGCAAAGCTGATTCGAACGTAGCAACAGTTTCAATTTCAGCGAGTTTACCTAATACTGCACCTGTTGCAAGTAATTCTTCTATAACCTATAACTCTAACGGTGCAACAAGCGGAACTGTTCCAACTGACAGTAATACATATACAAGCGGAGCAAATGTACCTCTTGCAGGCAACACAGGAAATCTTACGAAAACAGGCTACACTTTCGGTGGTTGGGCATTATCAGCAGACGGAAAAGCAGAAACTTCATACATAATGGGAACAACTCCGGTTACTTTCTATGCAGTATGGACTTTATCAAATCAGGGTATCAGCGTATCTGGCAACACTGACAGCGGCTCATTAAATACACCGGCAGTAATGCCATTTCCTGCAAACTCCAATGGTACAGGAAGCATAGTAAATCAGGTTAAAAAGGCAAAAGACGGGGAATTTGTTGTTGTCAACATGAACGGTACAACAACTTTAAAATCAGAATGGCTTGAAGAAATGGCAGGAAAAGATGTTGATATAGTTCTTGACATGGGCAACGGAGTAAAGTGGACAATTAATGGAAAAAGCATTACTGGAAAGGATTTTTCAGACATTGATCTTGCAGTAAAAAAAGGAACAAAAACAATTCCTGTTGACGTTATAAACAACATTATAGGTGAAAAAAATGTAATACAGTTTACCGTTACACACAGCGGAGAATTTGGCTTCACAGCAACTGTTTCAATGGATCTCGGCAAGGACAACGAGGGACTTTATGCTAATTTGTACTATTACAACGAAGAAACAGAGGAACTTGAGTTTATCGATGTATGTAAAATCGGTGCAAACGGTTCAGCAGCTTGGGATTTAGTTCATACTTCAACTTATGCTGTTATAATTGATAAAGTAAGCCTTGCTACTGAAAATGTTGAAGCAGGTGCAGGCGTAGACGTAAATGAAAGCTTAGTAGCTTCAAATGTTACCGACAGCAAAAATAATTCTATTGTTTTTGTGGTATTGGTTTTAATTTCAGTTGTATTGTTTACTGTAAGATTAAAAAAGCATACAAATTAACAATAACAAATATTAGGATTACTATATAGCAACTATTGGTGTCAAAGCAGTCTTAGATATTGGCTTGAAAGTATATGAACCATAGTGAATAAAGCTGACTAAATATTTATATAAGAAATATTGATATTTTTTATAATTAGTTGTAATATATATGTATATAAAATATACAAAAATATCAAATATAATATGGGAGATGATCTTATTAATACTTTAGCTATCAGTATCCTTATTGGCATTGGCGGTTTGATTGTACTGTATCTAATTATATTCAAAATTTTAGGACTCAGAGTAATCCAATCAAATGAAGTTGCTGTCATTGAGAAATGGTGGAGCGTACGAGGTTCGCTGAAAGACTCAATTATCGCACTTAACGGTGAGGCAGGCTATTCCCCTGATTTGCTTCGTGGAGGTATTCATTTTAAATCGGCGCTTATGTATAAAATACATAAGTATCCGCTCATTACAATTCCACAGGGACAGATTGCTTATGTCTTTGCAAAGGATGGCATCCCACTTGCTCCTATGCAGACTTTAGGCATGGTAGTCAAAGAAGCAAATAATTTTCAGGATGTAAGAGGCTTTTTACAGAATGGCGGTCAGAAAGGGCCTCAGAGAGGTATTTTGAGAGAGGGTACATATGCTATAAATCTTGCTCAGTTTATTGTAATAACGCCTACTGATATCAAGGCTATCTTTGCTGGCTCAAAACAGGAAAAGATTGAGATTGAGAGTATGCAGCAGACCTTAAAAGCAAGGTATGCTTTCAGCCCTGTTGTTATAATGGGCAACGGCAATCAGGATAGCGATTTAATGGGTATTGTAACAGTCCATGACGGTCCTCCTCTGCAGCAGGGTGAAATTATTGCTTCAAGCGTTGGTGAGGGGCATTCAAGCTATCAGGATCCTGAAAAGTTTATTTCACTTGGTGGTCGCCGTGGTAAGCAAATTGAAGTTCTTACAGATGGTACATATTATATAAACAGACTTTTTGCAACTGTTGAATTCAGACCAAAGACAGTCGTTCCTATCGGATTCGTTGGGATTGTTGTATCTTTCTTCGGTAAAGAGGGAATAGATACTACAGGTGCTGATTATAGGCACGGTGAGCTTGTGGGAGCAGGCTGCAAGGGTGTTCTTGAAAAGCCGCTTATGCCTGGTAAATATGCTTTCAATACTGATGCAGGAAAGGTTGTTCTTGTTCCGACAACAAATATTATTCTCAAGTGGAACAGATCAGAAATTGGCGATCATAAATATGACGAAAACCTGTCCGAAGTTGATATTATCACTAAGGACGCATTTGAGCCATCACTGCCACTTTCTGTTGTTATGCATATAGATTATAAACAAGCACCGTGGGTTATTCAGAGATTTGGTGACATAAATATGCTTGTAAATCAGTCACTTGACCCGCTTGTAAGTGCATATTTCAAGGACGTAGCACAAACCAAAACCCTGATTGAATTGATTCAGGAAAGAAGTGCCATTCGTGAACGTGCAGTAGTTGAAATGAGAAGCAAGTTTGAGAAATATAATCTTCAGCTTGAAGAAGTTCTTATCGGTACGCCTAAGTCACCAAAGGCTGATATTCAGATTGAAAATATTCTCACTCAGCTTCGTGAAAGACAGATTGCAGAAGAGAAAAAGGTTACTTATCAGAAACAGCAGTCAGCTGCTGAAAGTGAAAAATCTCTCCGTGAAGCAGAGGCTGTTGCTGCACAGCAAAGCTTCCTAACTAAGTCAAAGATTCAGATTGAGATTGAAGGCAATAACGGTGCGGCTCTTGCAAGCAAGGCTGAACAGGAGGCAAACCAGATTATTGCTCTTGCTAAGGCTAATTCGTCCAAGGTAAGACTTGAGGGTGAGGCTGAGGCATCCAAGGAATCCAATATTGGTCTTGCTAAGGCACAGGCAATTGATGCTCAGGTTAAGGCTTACGGCGGAGCAGAATACCGTGTTATTCAAGAAATCACTGATAAGCTTGCAGATGCTATTAAAAATTCAAAGGTGGACATTGTTCCTAAGACAGTTGTAAATATGGGCGGTACAGGCGGACAGAACAGCGAGGGCAATGGCACCAACACAGTTATGGACACTCTGCTTAAATTTATTACAATTGATAAGCTGGGTGTATCATTACAGCATATCTCTGAACCCTCCTCAACAGCACAGGCACTTGAGGAACTGAAAAAACCATAATCATAATACAGTATATTGAAGAATCGGCAGGTAAATTATTACCTGCCGATTGTTTTGATTATCACATTATTTACAGCAACCTCATATTATAAAATAGATTGTAAAATTATGTCGATTTCTATCTTAGATAAGGGGGGGTTATCTTTATGAACGGTGACAATATAGATAATTTTATTTTTGGTGAGCGTATGGATGACGTTGAAGATTTTCGCATAGGTCGTTTAGATGATGAACGACGTGTTGAAGCTGCAGTTGCAGGAGACCAATTTAATAGATTTCGTTTTAGATGCAACGATTTAAGATGCTTCAACAGATGCCGTGAAAGAGCTATCGAGAACTGTTATAAAAGATGTTGTAGGAGAAATCGATATTATTAATTCTTAGCAATAAATAAAAGTTCTTTCCTAAGTCATTTGATTTAGGAAAGAACTTTTTTATAAATATGGAATATGGTTAATAATATCACCATATTTAAAGTAAATTATTTATATAGGTGGTGCTTTATGAAAAAAAAGATTGATGTCCCCAGAACAGAAATGGATTATTATAGTTATTCCTGTGCTATTTATTATTGGAAGTTTATTTTTCTTTCTGTATGATTTTTAATACCCTGATTTTCCAATATTTATAGATACATCCCTAACGTAAAAACTTCATGCCTTGTAGTGACAAAAATGTCAGGATATGATATAATATAATCTAAAATTAATTAGGTAAAAGAGGAAATAATTATGAAATTTAATAATGTAACAGTAGTAAAAGAAGCAAATGTATACTTTGATGGCAAGGTAACAAGCAGAACAGTATTATTTGAGGATGGCACAAAAAAGACTTTAGGCTTTATGTTGGCAGGTCAATATGAATTTAATACAGATGCTGCTGAAACTATGGAGATTTTAGGCGGCGATATGGATATTTGCCTTGATGGTGAAACTAAGTTTGTTTCATACAAAACAGGTGAAAGCTTTCAGGTTCCGGCAAAATCAAAATTTAAAATAATAGTAAAAAAGTATTCCGACTATTGCTGCTCTTATGGACTTTAAGTTACGCACATTGAAACAAAAATTATCATCGCCGGTAAAAAAGAATACACGCTCGGTGGAATCCTGAAAAAATATTAACCGCTTAAGTCTTGCCTGCAAGGCTTTTACCCTATGATAATAGGTTGTTAAAATTTAAATTTGACTTATTTATTAATTTATGTTATAATATTTGTAAAGAGCAGTGGGATTGTAAATTAAAATTAAATAGTTTTATTATATGAAGTAATCATAATGAGTAGGCGGCTTGCGAGTCGTTTCACGTATTTACGTTTTTTGTCAATGTGGGGAACGTTTAGTCTGCCATTTAAGCCGAAAATTTTGCTGAAAAATAATATTAGAACTGGGGCTTGATTAGGATCGAAAGGTCATAATCTATACTATAAATTATTATGGTATAAAGTGAACTGTATAATGCAGGAAAGCTTGTGCACTCTAACTCTATTTATTTAGAGTTAGAGTGCTTTTTTCAACCACTGCGATAGTATTATATTCTCATTTTAGAGAATATTTTCAAGAGGTTTCATAGGGGTTCTCTTAAAATTACCCTTAAATCTGCTATAAAAGGATGGTTATATGTTATGGAATCTATGATTTCAATTACTCAGCACAAATTGAATGAGGATGAGTTTACCGAAGGAGCTTTGAAGCTCTGGAATGATTGGAGATGGCAGGCGAGTCATGTTATCAAGGATATTGATACCGTTGAGAAAATACTCGGCATAACTCTGCCCGATGATGAAAAACAACGGATACAGAAAACTATTGACATATTTCCGATGTCAATAACACCATACTATTTATCGCTGATTGATCCTGAGGATTATGTTAATGATCCGATATTTAAGCAGGCTTTTCCGGATGTCAGAGAGCTTAATATTGCAGATTATGACATGAAGGACCCTCTTGCTGAGGATAAGGACAGTCCAGTTCCGGGAATTACTCACAGATATCCGGACAGAGTGCTGTTCCATGTAAGCAATGTTTGCGCAATGTACTGCCGTCATTGTACAAGGAAGAGAAAAGTTGGCGATCGTGACTGTATACCGTCAAAGGAACAGCTTCAGAAAGGTATTGATTATATTAAAAATACGCCAGTTGTCAGAGATGTTCTTCTTTCCGGAGGAGATCCTTTCATGCTGCCTAATGATCTGCTCGACTGGATTTTGGGAGAACTTGACAACATTGATCATGTTGAAGTTGTAAGAATCGGGACAAGAACTCCAGTAGTTCTGCCATTCAGAATAACTGATAAACTTGTTGAAATGCTTAAAAAGCATAAAGTAATATGGATTAATACTCATTTTAATCATCCAAAGGAATTTACTGCATCATCAAGAGAAGCTTTGAGAAAGCTTGCTTTTGCAGGAATACCGTTGGGAAATCAATCAGTGCTGCTTGCGGATGTTAATGATTGCCCTAGAATTATGAAAAGACTTGTTCACAGACTTGTTCAGAACCGGGTGCGTCCTTACTATATTTATCAGTGCGATTTATCGGAAGGTCTGGAGCATTTCAGGACATCTGTTGGCAAAGGTATAGAAATAATGGAAAGTTTGAGGGGACATACAAGTGGATTTGCCGTGCCTACTTTTGTTGTTGATGCACCTGGCGGCGGTGGAAAGATACCTGTAATGCCTAATTATCTAATTTCATGGTCAACAAATAAAGTTATACTTAGGAATTATGAGGGGGTTATTACCACCTATCAGGAGCCGAGCTGTTATCATCATACAGTGTGTGATTTAAAATGTGATACCTGCAATCTTCAGCTAAAGCTAAATGAAGCACTTGAGGATAATACCATCGGAATTGCAAAGCTTCTTGCTGATTATAACGAAATTATAACGCTTACACCCAGTGACGATGACATATTAACTTATTAATAATTGGTTAAAACGTGTTTTCTTTACTGTAAGTTGAGATTTAAATTGTGAAAGAGAGGAGGTATGCTTCTTACGGGAGCATAGTTTAAGAATGGAAGATGTTGTACAGAAAATAGGCAACTCAACATTGCATCATGGTAAAAAAAGTAATCGCATATATCTTATGAAGCTTGATGAGAGTGATTTATCGGGAATATCACATAAACTTGATAGGCTTGCAGAAAAAAATCTTTATACAAAAATAGTAGCTAAAATTCCGTGCAAATTTAAAAATATATTTCTTGAAAACGGATATGAACAGGAAGCATTTATTCCTAAGTTTTACAATGGATATGGGGATGGATGCTTTGTGTGCAAGTATTTTGATGAGCAAAGAAAAGAAAATGTTCTGAACAGTGAATGCAAGGAAATTCTTCAAATAGCACAGAAAAAGGATGTTCCGGATGTAAAGAAGAGTCTTGAGAAAGGATATGTTTGCAGGCGTGCAAATGAAAATGACATTCCAAGTATCGTTAATTTATACCGCGCGGTATTTAAAAGCTACCCTTTCCCAATTTTCGAAGAAAAATATATTATTCAGACCATGAAAGAAAATGTAATTTATTTTGGGATATGGAATGAAGAAAAGCTTGTCGCTTTATCCTCAATTGAAATGGATAAACAAAATTGTAATGCCGAAATGACTGATTTTGCAGTGCTAAATGAGTATCGAGGAAATGGGTTTGCACTCTATTTGCTTGAAGAAATGGAAAAAAACTTTAGTAGACTAAATATTAAAACCGCATTTACAATTGCAAGAGCAAAATCAGCAGGGATGAATATAACTTTTGCAAAAAAAGGATATATATATGCAGGAACTCTAGTAAATAATACAGATATTGCAGGTCAAATTGAAAGCATGAACGTCTGGTATAAAAATATTTAAACATAAATAGTAGAAAAAACTATGAAATATGCTATAATAATTTTAAATCATATTAAAGGGGAAATGCATATGAAGCTACTTTTTTTTGTTTTGAATGAAACTGAAAAACTTGACGATGTTTTGACAGAAATGGCGACAAGCGGAATAAACGGTGCAACAGTTATTGATAGCATGGGCATGGCAAGGATTCTTAGTAATCATTGTGATGACAATGAAATTCCTTTTTTAGGTTCGTTGAGATCATTTCTTAATCCTGAAAGAGAGAAAAACAATTTGATTTTTACCGTAATTAAAGACAACCAACTTGAAACTGCTGTAAAAGCAATTGAATCTGTCACAGGCGACCTTTCTCAGAAGAATACTGGGGTTATATTCAGCGTCCCTGTTGATTTTACAAAGGGGATAAG
The DNA here is from genome assembly GCA_023396225.1 of Bacillota bacterium. Lineage (GTDB taxonomy): Bacteria > Bacillota > Clostridia > Oscillospirales > Ruminococcaceae > JAEZYS01. The sequence goes on along the minus strand of JAEWWT010000017.1, from coordinate 31,566 downwards.
ATAATTGGATATTAAGATAATTTTTGAAATAGCACTTATTCTTCTCTCTGGAATATTATTTGGGAGACTAGCAAAGTTTGTCAGACTTCCTAACGTTACTGGATATCTTATTGCAGGATTGATTTTGGGCCCGTCATTATTAAATCTGATCCCTGCATCAATGGTTGAGGGGTTTTCTGTCATTTCAGATGCCGCACTTGGTTTTATAGCCTTTTCAATCGGAAGTGAATTTAACCTTACTTATTTCAAAAAAGTAGGAGCTGCACCAGTATTAATAGCAATTTTTGAAGCTTTTGGAGCTGTAATTTTAGTTACTGTGTCATTAATTGCTTTTGGATTTGATGCGAGATTAGCTATTCTTTTAGGAGCAATTGCGGCAGCTACCGCCCCTGCTCAGACAATTATGGTAATAAATCAGTATAGAGCGAAAGGCTCACTTACATCAATGCTTATGAGTGTTGTCGCCATTGACGATGCGGTCGCACTCATAGGTTTTGGTTTTGCTACCACAATTGTAAAGATGATGAATGCCCAAGAAGATGTAAATGTTTTATTATCAATATTAAATCCTATTATTGAAATTGTTATATCTTTTGCAATTGGCGGAATACTAAGTATTATTATGAAAATAATCTTTCGTTGGTTTAAGAAACCATCAAACGTTATTTGTATAACAGCAGGTTTTATAATGTTAACATATTGGTTAGTTGAACTCGTACATGGTTCTCCCTTGCTTGCGTGTATGGCATTAGGAGCTGTTCTAGTCAATATTCATTCTGATATAGAAAAAGTAGTTAAGGTTACGGAGTCATTTACGCCACCAATATTTATGATATTCTTTGTAATTTCGGGAGCAGGTTTTAAGATTTCTGCACTTGCCGGAATTGGTGTTATAGGTCTTATTTATGTAATTGTAAGAGTTGCAGGAAAAATTGGCGGTGCATGGCTGGGTGGAAAACTTACAAAACAAGAAGATAAAATCTGCAAATATCTTGGTCCAACATTGATGCCTCAGGCAGGCGTTGCTCTTGGATTGATCGTGGTGGCAGGAAATATTGTGCCAGACTATGCCGAACAAATTCGAGTGATAATTCTTTGTTCAACATTTATCTACTCTATAATCGGTCCTGTCGCTGCAAAAATTGCTTTACAGAAATCAGGTGAAATAGTTATTGCACCTTCTGGAAATCGAAAGAAACAAGTTGGCAGTAAAGCTTAAAATGCTTGTTAATTACCAGTGTTTCTTGAATGACTTAATATATGTCTGAACAGGTATAATGCTAGTTTAAAGAATCATTATCTATTTTATAATTTGTCCACGTTTCACTATATAGAAATTAACATTAATTATTAAAACCATCAGATGGAAACAAGTCCATTTGATGGTTTTAAATTTGCAGAAAGATTTTTTATTGCTTTTGGAACGTTACAGATGAAGTAATTGCAGAATATATAAAGAATCAAGATATAGAAGAAAGAGAAAAGAGCGATAACTATGAAATAAATAATCTTTAGTTGACTTCCAGTCGCTTTTGAATTTCTTACACTATATGTTATAATAAAATTTAATTTTTGCAGGTTTGCTATATAAATATTGCAAATAATGTAGATTATAAGCATAAAAAGTTTAAAATATGCAATATTTTAAACAAAATTATTCATATTGTATTGACAAACAAGTTTATGAGTGTTATTATTTAAACACAGTAAGGTTATAGAGAAAAACGTAAGTACAACGGAGTATTAATATTCAGCTTTATGGCTGTATGTTAATACTCCGTTTTCATTTTAAAAGCACTAAAAATCAAGTTTTATGTAATGGTGCATTTAATTTGATTTGTGGGTTAATAAAGTGAATGTCGTTATCTCATAACTTTAAATAATATCAAAAACAAAGGCGTTTATTTTTCAGCATTTTGCTGATAAAATGAACGCCTTAATTTTATGATGTTTCCCGTGCAGATAGTTGCACGAAAAATAGAAACATGGAAAGAGAGCGAATATTTATGAAAAAAGTCAAGTCACTATTAAGCGTAATGTTAGCAGGCACCATGCTGGCAGGATTTACAGCTTGTGGATCAAGCACTGGAAATCAATCTGCAACAGCGTCATCGACAGATAATTTAACTTCAGCAGCAAACAGTTCAACTTCCAGCGGAGATACAATTAAAGTTGGTATTCTTCATTCGCAGTCAGGTACAATGGCAATGGCTGAAAAGCCAATGATTGAAGCTACTCAGATGGCTATTGATGAAATAAATGCATCCGGCGGTGTTTTGGGCAAGCAGATTGAATATGTTCTTGAAGATGGAGCTTCCGACGCAGCAGTATTTGCTGAGAAGGCGACAAAGCTACTTACAAGTGACAAAGTAGCTACAATCTTTGGCTGTTGGACATCTGCAAGCCGTAAAGCTGTACTTCCTGTTGTAGAAGGTAATGAAGGTCTTCTCTGGTATCCTGTACAGTATGAGGGCCTTGAATCTTCACACAATATCATGTATACAGCTCCATGTCCTAACCAGCAGGCTATACCAGCAATTGATTATCTTATGGAAAACTATAAGGGAGATGACGGAGTACTAAAGTTATTCCTCTTTGGTTCAGATTACGTTTATCCAAGAACAACAAATACAATTATCAAGGCAATGTCAAAAGAATACGGCTTTGAAATCGTGGGAGAAGAATATATTCCACTGGGTTATACTGATTGTTCAACCGTAATCACCAAAATTCAGCAGACCAATCCTGATGTTATTATCAATACTATAAACGGCGACTCTAATGTTTCTTTCTTTAAGCAGTACAAAGATGCAGGACTTACACCTGACAAAATTCAGACAATGTCTTTCTCGTGTTACGAAGAAGATATAAGAGGTATGGGTGCTGAATATGCAGATGGTCATCTCTTTGCGTGGAATTATTTCCAGTCTGTTGATACAGAAGCTAGCAATGGATTCACTGAAAAGTTTAAGTCTCTTTATGGCAGTGACCGAGTAACAGGCGACCCTGTTATAAATGCATACGAAGGTGTTTATCTTTGGAAGACAGCAGTTGAAAAGGCAGGAACATTTGATGTTGAAGCAGTAATTACTGCATGTGAAACAGGAGATGTTCAGGCTGAAACACCTGAAGGACTTGTAACAATTGCTGCAGGAACAACTCACCATTGCTTACAGAAGGTTCTTGTTGGTAAGTGTGACTCCACAGGTCAGCTTCAAGCTCTATGGGAAACAAAAGACCGCGTTGAACCTGATCCATGGCTCAAAAATTATTCTTGGGCAGCTGAGGCAGGTTTGGCTACAGAATAAAATACGATCTTAAAGGTAATTGAAGCAGTGGCATCGTGGTCGTTTATCATTATCTCTGCGGTGCTGCTGAATTAATTTTCAGTTGAGCAGATAGGCTGCACTGAAAAGGAGGTACTATATGGATATATTTCTAATGCAGCTATTTAATGGACTAAGTGTCAGTTCAATCTTATTGCTTGCTGCATTGGGTCTAGCAATAACTTTTGGGTTAATGGGTGTCATTAATATGGCTCACGGTGAGTTCATTATGATAGGTGCATATACAACTTATATTGTTCAGAACATTTGGAAGGCTGTCATGCCTGAAAGCGCTTCTGATGCATTCTTTATTGTATCGATATTTATATCATTCATTGTTGCCGGAGTATTCGGAGTAATCCTCGAAAGAGTAGTCATCAGACATCTTTACGGAAGACAGCAGGACAGCCTTCTGGTAACATGGGGTATAAGTCTTGTTCTTCAGCAGCTCGTCAGATCAATTTTCGGACCTGCAAATTTAAGCGTAGCCTGTCCGTCATTCCTTGATAAAAATATTGCAGTAACAGGTGTATTCTCAATGTCCTGCAAAAGGCTTTTTATTTTAGTCCTTGCATTATTCTGTGTAATTCTTATGGCAATTCTGATGTTTAAAACAAAGCAGGGCAGAAACGTAAGAGCCGCTATGCAGAACCGTGAGATGGCTTCAAGCCTTGGTGTCAACACCGCTGCTTGTGATATGATGACATTTGCTATCGGTTCGGGTTTTGCTGGAGTCGCAGGCTGTGCAATCACCTTGCTAGGTCCTGTCGGCCCGACAATTGGTCAGTCTTATATTGTAGATGCATTCATGACAGTTGTTGTCGGAGGTGTCGGAAGAATATTGGGATGTATTACAGGTGCATCAATCATTGGGGTCGGAGGACCTACATTCGAATTCTTTACATCAGCATCTCTTGGAAAGGTACTTATCTTCATATGTGTAATAATTATACTTCAATTCAAGCCAAAGGGTATATTTACAATTCACAGTCGATCACTTGATGATTGATTTGCAAAATTTAATCTGAAAGGAATGATACAGAATGGCAAAACTAAATGCTGTGGGAATTGTGAAAATACCGAACTCTATACTGCTTAAAAGAAAAAGAAAATTAGCCCCTACATTAATACTGTCAGTTGTAATATTTGGTTTTCTTGCAGTTGCTCCGTTATTTATGTCTGAATTCAGAGTTAATATGTTCGGTAAATATATGTGCTTTGCATTAGTAGCACTTGGTATTGACATGATCTGGGGATATACTGGTATTCTTTCTTTAGGACACGGTGTTTATTTCGGAATAGGAGCCTACTGTATGGCTATGCACTTGAAGCTTGAGGCTTCAGGTGGTGCACTTCCTGACTTCATGTCATGGAGTGGCATGACTGAACTACCCGCCTTTTGGAAACCGTTTTACAGTGAAGCTGGCACACTGATTTTAATTATAGCCGCACCAGTTGCACTTGCAGCAATTATTGGTACGCTGACGTTTCTTAACCGAATAAGAGGAGTATATTTTACAATTCTTTCTCAGGCACTTGCATATGCACTTGCAACATTTATGATTGGACGTCAGGAATATTTCGGCGGTTCAAACGGACTTACAAATTTCACAACAATTTTTGGTCATACAGTGAATTCGCCTGATACAAAAAAAGCTCTTTTTTACATAACTCTTGCAGCTTTGATAATATGCTTCCTTAGTTGTCTTTTTATAGTGAAAAGTCGTGCGGGACGTGTTCTTATAGCTTGTCGTGATGCTGAAAATAGGGCAAGATTTACAGGGTATTCACCTGCTAAGTATAAAGTGTTTGTATACTGTTTGTCAGCTGCATTGGCAGGTATCGCAGGAGCTTTATATGTTCCTTGGGTAGGAATTATTTCACCTAACGATATTGGTATCAGCCCATCAGTTGAAATGGTAATCTGGGCAGCGGTAGGCGGAAAGGGAACACTTATCGGTGCAATTCTTGGCGCACTTGTTGTAAATTTCTCAAAAAGTATTATTTCAGAATCGTTCCCATCAATCTGGCAGTTCTTTATAGGTGCAATATTCATTGTGGTAATTCTTTTCCTTCCAGGCGGACTTATTTCAATCAAGGATATTCCGGCAAAGCTTAAGGCAAAAACACAAAAAAAGAAATGTGATAATATTGAAACGGAAAAAGCCTTGTCTGATAGCAACGTGTAAAATACAGTCGGGAAAGGAATGAATACAATATGGCAAAAACGGATGTAAAAACAATTCTGAATATAGATGATGTAAGTATAACATTCGGTACTTTTAAAGCGGTTAAAAATATTACTACATCTGTCAAAGAAAATGAAATACGTTTTCTGATAGGGCCAAACGGTGCTGGAAAAACAACACTTCTTGACGCAATATGCGGTAAGAATAAGCTTTCATGCGGGAAAATCGTATACTATAATAATGATATTTCCTATAATCTATCCAAAATCAAAGAAAACAAAATTGTAAATATAGGAGTAGGACGAAAATTTCAGGCGCCTAGCGTTTTCACTGGTCTTACTGTATTTGAAAACATGGAGCTTGCAGTAGTTCAGAACAGAGGTCTTATCTCATCAATTATAGGAAGGCTTTCAATGGAGGAGATTGAAAGAGTCAATGATCAGCTTGATTTTGTAGGTCTATATGATCTGAGGAATGTGTATCCGACTGTTCTTTCTCATGGTCAGAAACAGTGGCTTGAAATTGCGATGCTGTGTGTATCCTGTCCAAAGCTTATGCTGCTTGACGAACCAGTTGCTGGAATGGGCAGACGTGAAACTGAAAGAACAGCTGAGCTGCTGCGTATAATTCAGAGGAGCTGTTCAATTGTAGTAGTTGAGCATGATATGAAGTTTGTTCGTGATGTTGCAACGTTTGTTACAGTTCTTCATGGCGGCGAGGTTTTGTGTGAAGGGACAATGGATGAGGTTCAGAATAATCAGCAGGTTATTGACGTTTATCTTGGCAGAGGTGGTGAATAAGATCCATACTATAACTTTAAGTTCAGCTTTCGGTTTAGCCGAATGCTCAGAACCTGAGAGGAAGATAATGTTATGTTAGAATTGGAACATGTTGCTGCGGCTTACAGCGGAAGCAAGGTTTTATTTAATGTAAATATCAAAGCTGATGTCGGAGAAATCACCTGTCTTGTCGGCAGAAACGGCGTCGGAAAATCTACTACGATGAAGTCCATTATGGGACTTGTGAATACTCCATCAGGGAAAATTATTCTTAACGGAAAAGATATTATAAAGCTTCCTCCTTATGCCAGAGCAAAATCAGGAATAGGCTATGTTCCTCAGGGACGTGATATATTCCCGCAGCTTACAGTAAAAGAAAATATTCTTCTTGGTATGGAAGCAAATAAGAATATTAAAGAAATTCCTGAAAGTATATTTGAAACCTTCCCCATTCTAAAGGAGTTTCTTGAGCGCCGAGGCGGTGATTTATCCGGAGGTCAGCAGCAGCAGCTTGCAATTGCACGAGCAATTGTATCAAAGCCTAAGGTGCTGATTCTTGATGAACCTACTGAAGGAATTCAGCCGTCAGTAATTCAGGAAATAGGACGTGTTATCACAAGACTAAAAAAAGATATGGCAATACTGATGGTTGAGCAGTACCTTGAATTTGTACTTGAGATTTCCGATAAGTGCTATGTCATGGAAAAGGGAAGAATTTCAATGGGAGGCAAGACTAATGAACTTGATAAAAAGAAGCTCCAAACTTTGATTTCAATGTAATCTTTGCAAAACATCATAGAAAGGTGAGAATATCAATTATGAAGATGGTCAGAGCAATTATCAGACCCGAAAAGTCAAGAGAAGTTATTGATGCTCTTTCTGAGCAGGGATTCAACTCTGTTACCGAAATTGACGTTTACGGCAGAGGTAAGCAGAAGGGAATTATGATAGGTTCAGTCAGATATGACGAGTTGCCGAAGATTATGCTTTTGCTGATTATCGATGATGAGGACGAAAAGAATGTATGCCAAATTATTATGGATAATGCAAAAACCAACGGAGGAACAATGGGTGACGGACGAATTTTCGTTCTTCCAGTTGAAAAAGCATATACCATAAGTTCAAGAAAAGCCGGCGTATAGGTTTATAATTTGTTAAGTATAACACAAAAGGATGTGCAGTATCAATGAAAGAAATTATTGCAATCATTCGTACGTCAAAGGTTGAAGATACAAAGATGGCTCTTGAGGCAACAGGCTTTTTTGCAATGACAAGTAAAAGAGTTATGGGTAAGGGCAAGAAACCGATAGACATCAACGATTCAACCGGTCATTTTATAATGCAGTCTCAGATGATGGCAAAGCGTTTGATTATTATTGAGGCTAATGACGAAGATGTTGATAAAATTGTTACGATAATAACTCTTGTCAACAGTACCAATGCACAGGGTGACGGACGTATATTTGTAATTCCAGTTTTAAATTCCTATCAGATAAGCATTGGTAAAATGATTTAAAATTGGGAATAAGAACAGTATGTTCTTATAATAAATTATATATTATTAAGGAGGTATTACCATGGGAAGCATTGGTAGTATGAGCAAGCCTGAAAATGGTTTTTTAGTAGCAGCAATTCAGTTTCCTGTTCCTGTTGTTAATTCAAGAGCAGACATTGACAAGCAGATTGAGAGTATTGTTAAAACACTTCATGCAACAAAAGCAGGTTATCCTGGTCTTGAGCTGATTGTTTTTCCTGAATACAGTACACAGGGGCTTAACACAGCAAAATGGCTGACAGAGGAATTTCTTTGTGATGTTCCTGGACCTGAAACGGATACGTTTGCGAAGGCTTGTAAAGAAGAGGGCATTTATGGTGTATTCTCCATAATGGAACGTAACCCTGACCCTGATAAAAACCCTTATAACACAGCTATTATTATTAATCCCGACGGAGAAATCTGCCTTAAATACCGTAAGCTATTTCCTTGGAATCCAATTGAGCCATGGTATCCAGGAGATTTGGGTATGCCTGTATGTGAAGGCCCAGGCGGAAGCAAGCTTGCAGTTTGTATCTGCCATGATGGTATGATTCCTGAACTTGCAAGAGAAGCAGCTTATAAAGGCTGTAACGTATATATCCGTATTTCAGGTTACAGCACACAGGTAAATGAACAGTGGATTCTCACAAACAGATCTAATGCTTGGCATAACCTTATGTATACTGTTGCGGTAAACCTTGCAGGCTATGACGGAGTATTTTATTATTTTGGCGAAGGTCAGGTTACAAACTTTGATGGCACTGTTCTTGTACAGGGTCAGAGAAACCCTTGGGAAATTGTGACAGCTGAAATTTATCCCGGACAGGCAGATGCTGCAAGAAGAACATGGGGTCTTGAAAACAATATTTATAATCTAGGTCATAGAGGGTATGTTGCATATCCTGGCGGACAGCCTGATACAATGCTTACATATATCAAGGATCTTGCAGATGGAAAGTATCATCTCCCATGGGAAGATGATATGACAATCAAAGATGGTACAATTTACGGCTATCCTACAACAGGCGGCAGATTCGGAAAATAATCAAAATTATTATTTTTATTCGATTTGCAAGTAACCATTAAGGTTGCTTGCAATCGAATAAAATAATTTCATTGAGGAAAGAGGGGGATAGAAGTGAGTGAAAAAATTCATGCTGTTATTAACGGTAAAACAATAAGTGACAGCGACCTTAACAGAATTATTGAACGTTATCCTGTGGACAAGCGAATATATTTTGAAACAGATGAAGGCAGAAAACAGCTACTTGAGCAAAAGGTTGCATTTTCTGCTTTTTCAAAATATGCATGTGAACATGGTATAGATAAAAGCGAAGATTTTATAAATAAAATAAGCGATATCAAAGAGCAGATACTTACTCAGATGGTTCTTGCTGAAACGCTCAAAACCGATCCTGTAAGTGATGATGAAGCCAAAAAATTCTATAATGAGAATTCCGACAAGTTTGCTCTTGAAGAAACAGTTTCAGTAAAGCATATTCTTGTTGACAGTGAAATTCAGGCTGAATCAATCGCAGCCGATATTCATGACGGTAAAATTACATTTGAGGATGCAGCATCAAATAATTCAATATGCCCGTCCAAAGAAAATGGCGGAGAGATTGGTTATTTCAAGCACGGAATGATGACAGAGGAATTTGACAAAGCTGCATTCAGCCTTCCGATAAATGAACTAAGCAAGCCTGTCAAAACCCAATTTGGTTATCATATTTTAATTGTAACAGATAAAACAGCTCCAGACATTATGCCATTTGATGAGGTAAGCAAGAAAATTAAAGAGAATCTTACGTCATTAAAACAGCAGGAGCTTTACGACGAAAAGCTAAATGAGCTTAAGACAAAATATAATGTCACAATAAATAAAACATAAAATGAAACAGGGAGGATATAATTATGAGACTTACTTCAAGAGAAATTGAAAAACTTATGCTGCATACTGCGGGTAGGCTTGCAAAGCAGAGAAAATCAAAGGGTTTAAAGTTGAACTATGTTGAAGCAGAAGCATACATTACTTCCGAGCTTATGGAAATGGCACGAGAAGGAAGAAGCGTTCGTGATCTTATGGAGCTTGGAACAACTTTGCTTAAAAGAAATGATGTTATAGAGGGAATAGCTGAAATGATTACCGAGGTTCAGATCGAAGCAACTTTTGAGGACGGAACAAAGCTTGTAACCGTCCATAATCCGATTAAATAAGGGAGATGTTACATATGATTCCTGGAGAAATAATAGCACGTACAGCAAGAGTTGAAATTAATAAAGGACTTGATACTAAAACCATTAAGGTTATAAATAAAGGAGACCGTCCTATTCAGGTAGGTTCTCATTTCCACTTTTTTGAAACAAATAAGTATCTTTCATTTGCTCGAGAACAGGCATACGGATACAGACTTGACATTCCGTCAGGTACAGCTGTTCGTTTTGAACCAAATGAGGAAAAAGAAGTTGAACTGGTTGCAATTGCAGGAAACCGTAGAGTAAAAGGTCATAATAATCTTACAGATGCACAGATTAACGATGCAACTTTAAAAGCTTCTCTTGAAAAAGCAAGCTGTAAAAATTTTATTTAAGGAGATACGGAAATGAAATCAATTGATAAAAAAGAATATATTTCTATGTATGGTCCTACTATTGGAGATAAAGTTCGTCTTGGTGATACAGATTTATTTATTGAGGCTGAAAAGGATTATACTGTTTACGGCGATGAGATGAAATTCGGCGGCGGAAAAACAATTCGTGACGGTATGGGACAGAATTCAGATATTACCGGGGAAAATGGTGCCATTGATATGCTTATTACAAATGCACTTATTCTTGATTACTGGGGCATTGTAAAGGCTGATATCGGCATTAAGGACGGTAAAATTGCAGGCATAGGCAAATCTGGAAACCCCGATGTTATGAACGGTGTTGATCCTGATCTTGTTGTCGGCGCTGGAACAGAGGTTATTGCAGGTGAGGGAATGATTGTTACAGCAGGCGGAATTGATACGCATGTTCATTATATTTGCCCTCAGCAGGTTGAAACTTCACTTTATTCAGGAATGACAACGATGATTGGCGGAGGCACAGGTCCGGCAGTAGGAACATTTGCAACAACCTGCACTCCCGGTAAATTCAATTTGCATAAAATGCTTGAGGCAGTTGAGGATTTTCCAATGAATTTCGGATTTTTCGGAAAAGCTAATGCTTCTTCGGAAGAGCCACTTATCGAACAGGTTGAGGCTGGTGCAGTGGGATTAAAGCTACATGAGGATTGGGGAACAACCCCATCTGCAATAAATACAAGTTTGAATGTTGCTGACAAATACGACATACAGATTACAATTCATACTGATACGCTTAATGAAGCAGGTTATTTTGAATCCACAAGAGATGCAATTGCAGGAAGAGCAATTCATACATATCATACCGAGGGCGCAGGTGGTGGTCATGCCCCTGACATTATCAAGGCGGCAGGCCTTCCTAACGTAATGCCGTCATCAACAAGTCCTACTATGCCATTTTCAGTTAACACTATAGATGAACATCTTGATATGATTATGGTATGTCATCACCTTGATCCAAATCTTCCTGAGGATGTTGCTTTTGCAAAGTCCAGAATTCGTTACGGAACTCTTGCTGCTGAAGATATTCTTCACGACATGGGAGCGATTTCAATAATCAACTCAGATTCACAGGCTATGGGACGTCCTGCTGAGGTTATAATGAGAGCATGGCAGTGTGCAGATAAAATGAAAAAGCAGAGGGGACAGCTTCCCGAAGCTGAGGGCAAGGGAAATGATAATTTCCGTGCAAGAAGATATGTTGCTAAATATACAATTAATCCTGCAATAGCACATGGAGTTTCTGAATATATTGGTTCAATTGAAAAAGGAAAAATTGCTGACCTTGTTATCTGGGATCCAAGATTTTTCGGAGTCAAACCGGATATGGTGTTGAAATCAGGATTTATTGCAGCAGCAAAAATGGGTGATGCAAATGCTTCAATTCCTACTCCACAGCCAGTAATTATGAAAAATATGTGGGGTGCATATGGAAAGGCAAAAAGCCGCACATCAATTACATTTGTCAGCAAAGCTGCCTATGATAAGGGAATTAAAGAAGTGCTAGGACTTGAAAAAATAGTTCTACCTGTCAAGAACTGCCGTACAGTGGGAAAGAAAGATATGATTTTAAATAATGCAACACCAGATATTCAGGTTGATTCTGAAACATATATGGTTAAGCTCAACGGAGTTCAGGTCGACAGTAAACCATCTGAAAAGCTTCCACTTTCAAGAAGATATTTTCTGTTTTAAAAACAATATAAAGACGTCTGAGTATCTCACGCTGAAGCAGGAAAACTTGAGAAAACAGCTTTGCGGGACTATTAATACTAAATTTTAAATAAAAAAGAAAAAAGACTTGAAATATAGTTTTTTTCTTTTATTATGTTGAAATTACAGGAAATATAGTGTATAATTTATGGAAAGTAAAAATAAGTCAATGTTAGTGTTTTAAATGCGAGATTACAGAATAGAAACTGAGATTTCGTGTTCGGTCGATTTAGATTTTTTTTGATTTTGTCGGGGTTGTTTGGTCAGGTTGTATGTAGACATACAACGATGCCATTATTACGTAGGTAAACAGGATTTTATCAGGTGGTTTAAACTGCAGGTTATTTATTATAAGTTAAAATTTAACGGGAGGATTTTTTTATGTCAAATGCAACAGATAAAATTTAAAAAATGAGAAAAAATGTTCTTGAACGTCATGAATGGAACGATGATGAAGGAAATAGAATTGTTAATGATTTTCTGCAAATAAGCCAAATTGCTGAAGAACTTAAAACGTCTAACGAAAGAGCATACCTGACGTTTATGTCTCTTCTGAAAGATAAAATTGAAAAGGAAGAAGAATGTATAAACAAAGGTAAACGTCTTGGTCGGTTACAAAAGCAGGAGTCCGAATTGCGCAAGAAAGGCAAAGGAAAAATTAAATAAAACCTGTTTACATTACGAGCATAACGGTAATCTACTATGACGTTGTGTTATCATGTATTATAAAATTTCTATTCCAATATACAACTGGTGAAGTGGCAAAGCTGTAGCACAAGGCAACATATTAATCATCGACAAGCTATAATATTGCAGTAATTTGTATTAAATACAGATTACTGCAATATTTTTTCTTTTTTGGTTATTATATAATCATATAATAAAACTGAATAAATATAATAAAACGTTGGAAAAACAACATATATTTAACTTTTATTATGTTATTATTAAGCTACAAAAACGCGAGTCAGAAAGGAGATTGTTATATGGCTTATATTAAAAACGTAGAGCATGAAAAAGCTTTGCACTTTACTGAGGAAGTTCAGGTTCAGCAAGGTCAGGTTGTAAGTAAAACTTTAGCACAGAATAAGCATGTAAGCGTAACATTATTTGCATTCTCAAAATGTGAGGAAATAAGCGCCCATGATTCTGCTGGAGATGCAATGGTATCAGTAATTGAAGGCACTGGGGAATTTGTTATTGATGGTACAAGACACACATTGTCATCAGGAGAAAGCATTATTATGCCTGCAAAAAAGCCTCATGCTGTTTATGCGGCTGAAGATTTCAAGATGATTCTTACAGTCATTTTCCCCGAATAGTAACAATTTAATAATATATTTTTACTGATTGGATATTCTATTGAGGATGTAATGCATCTTTTACTATTTTAATATAAGAGGTATGCGTGAAAATACTTTTCACGTAGCTGTTTGTTGCAAAATAAAAACAAATAGCAGAAAGGAATGTAGATTTTTATGAAGGATATGTTTTGTTTTCAATGTCAGCAGACTGCACATAACAGCGGATGCGAAGGAAAGGCTGGTGTATGCGGAAAAAAATCAGATACAGCAAATTATCAGGATGAATTAACAAGTGCGATGATTGGACTTGCAAGGGCTGTAAAGTCCAACAAATCAACAACAGCATCAGATGAACTTATAATTAAGGGCTTGTTTACTACAATCACAAACGTTAATTTTTATAATGATACTATTAAAAAGCTTATTGATGAAGTAAATGCGGAAAAAGAAAGGATTGCAAAAGGAACTGAAAATTACAATGTACAAAATATATGGGAGGATAATGAGGATATCCGCTCGTTAAAATCTCTGATTCTATTTGGTCTTCGTGGAATGGCAGCTTATGCTTTCCATGCGTTTGCGCTTGGTTTTACTGATGATGAAGTTACATCATTCTTCTATGAAGGCATGAGTGCAATCGGTGAAGATTATGGTATGGATAAGCTTTTGCCGCTTGCATTAAAGACTGGTGAAGCAAACTACAAATGTATGGAATTGCTTGATGAGGCAAATACAGAAAGCTATGGTACGCCTGTACCAACCGAGGTACCTCTCACTATTGAAAAAGGTCCATTTATTGTTATCAGTGGTCATGACCTTCACGACCTTAAGCTTTTGCTTGAGCAGACAAAGGATAAAGGAATCAACATCTATACACATAGTGAAATGCTTCCTGCACATGGTTATCCTAAGTTAAAGGAATATCCTCATTTAAAGGGAAACTTCGGTACAGCATGGCAAAGTCAGCAATTTGAATTTCACAATATACCTGCACCAATTTTATTTACCACAAACTGCCTTATGCCTGTAAGACAAAGCTATGCTGACAGAGTATTTACAACATCTGTTGTATCATATCCAGAACTTGTTCACATCGGCGAGGATAAGGATTTTACACCGGTAATTGAAAAGGCTCTTGAATGCGGTGGGTATGATGAAGATCATCCAATGACAGGTATTAATGGAGGAAATACTGTTACAACAGGCTTTGGACATGGTACTGTTCTCTCCAATGCCGGTAAAATTATTGATCTTGTCAAGAAGGGTAAGATCAGACATTTCTTCCTCATCGGAGGATGTGACGGAGCGGCACCGGGAAGAAGCTATTATACAGAGTTTGCTAAACAAACTCCAATGGATACAATTATTATGACACTTGCTTGCGGAAAGTACCGTCTTAACGATCTTAAACTTGGTGAGATTGAAGGCCTTCCAAGAATACTGGATATGGGACAATGTAATGACTCATACAGTGCAATCAAGGTTGCATTAGCTCTTGCAGAGGCATTTAACTGCGGAGTAAATGATCTTCCGCTTTCATTGATACTTTCATGGTATGAACAGAAGGCAGTAGCAATTCTTCTTACTCTTCTGTTCTTAGGTATAAAGAATATATATCTCGGTCCAACACTTCCTGCTTTTGTTTCACCAAATGTATTACAAGTACTGATTGATAATTATAATATTACTCCAATCAGCACACCTGAAGAAGATTTAAAGAAAATACTTGGATAAGCAAATACCCGCCGATAATTCGGCGGGTATTATTTTCTTTTTTGACTTACATTTCAATTTAATTATTTCTATTTTATTTTTCCCTCAATGATTTTATTTTTTAGATTAAATATTTTACTTTCTATTACTTTTGCTATTTCAACAAAATGTTCATCCGTCTTTCCAGTTGGGTCATCCAAACCCCAGTCCTCACGATAACTGCATGGAACCATCGGACATGCTACATTACATCCCATTGTAATAACAATATCTACTGCAGGAATGTCTTTCAATAGTTTTGAGTATTGGTTCTTTTCCATATCAATGCCATACATATCCTTGATAATGCGTACAGCATCCTGATTTATCTGAGGCTTTGTTTCTGTCCCCGCAGAGTAGCTTTCAAAAACATCAGATGCTATCAACTTTCCAAGTGCTTCCGCCATCTGACTTCTGCATGAATTATGAACGCATATGAATGCAACTTTCAACTTCTTTGTTTCTGGCATAATAATTTCCACTCCTATATGCTATTTATCAAGGTTTCTAAAGCAAAATTTCTGCAATTTCAATATCTCCATTCAACAACTTCATCAATCTGCTTGCGTGGGCGTGGGTTCGGAGATTCATCAGGATATCCGAGAGCAACAGCCGCTAAAAGTTCACCACTGGTATTAAGCCACTCAGATAATTCTTGATATGCAAAGAATATGTCGCATACCCACAAGCTGCCTATTCCCATTTCAGTAGCTTCAAGAAGCATATTCTGAATTGCAGCACTTGTTGATTGAATGTTGCATACATCATAAATACGTTCTTCTGGCGTTATCTCTTTTAAAATACCTTTTCCCAGAGGATTTACAACAAAAATAACAACAGGAGATTGTTCAAGTATTTCTATTGTACGTTTTGCAGATTCGATATATTTTGTGCTTTCAGGGAGCAAAGCGACTCCATTTTCTTCACGGTTGATGCCCCTGTTAAAAGCTTGGAGCATTTCACTTTTTGCATTTCCTTGTACTACAACAAACTTCCATGGTTGTCTGTTCTTTGAGGATGGGGCTTGTATTCCACTTCTAATTATTTCACTAATGTCTTGCTCTGAAATTTCATTATTTAAATATTTACGAGTACTTCTTCTTTTATCAATTGCCTGTATCATTTTCCGTCTCTCGCTTTCACTTAACAATTAATAGAATTTTATTATATTATTGTACACTGTTTTTCTTTTATCGTCAATAATTATTAAAATGCTTTATAAAAGATTTGTAATGTGTACTTATAAATATAGAAATTATAATTTAATATGGTGTATAATGAT
Organism: Bacillota bacterium; assembly: GCA_023396225.1. Taxonomy (GTDB): domain Bacteria; phylum Bacillota; class Clostridia; order Oscillospirales; family Ruminococcaceae; genus JAEZYS01. Next base: position 15,057 of record JAEWWT010000017.1, on the reverse strand, counting down.
TATTAAAAGACAAATTTTATAAAATGTTATTGTATTAACAAAATTAAACTTTGCCATGATTTCAAAAGAGATTTAGCAACTAATATGAAATAAAAACTCCTTTTGATATAATAGAAGTACAGTATGACAACTGTATTCAAAAAATCAAAAGGAGATTTGCAAAGCAAAAGTTTTCAACTAACAAATTGAAATAACAAGCTAAGTCGTATTCCACCCAAGAATATGGATCATATTAAGATTTTTGGCTTGTATTCTGTAAGCCAGCTTTCAAACTGAAGTATATATGCCGCAAGCTGAACCGCTGTCATAAGCTGACCAAACCAAGGTTTACCGTACTCGTTTGGCTTTTCAAGGAACCTCAGAACTTTTTCTTTATCTACAAATTCATTAAGGGGCAGACTACTGTCATTTACCGCTGAGCAAAGTCTTTCGGCAAGAATTTTTTCATATGCAGGATTATATGTTTTGGGATACGGACTTTTCTTGCGATACAGCAGTTCATGAGGAATGGTGTCGCTGAAAGCGTCTCTGAGCAGCGATTTTTCTATGCCGTTTCTGCGTTTCATTTCCCAAGGAACATTAAAGACGTATTCCATAATTCTATGGTCGGCAAACGGAACTCTTGCCTCAAGTCCTGAATACATGCTGGTTCTGTCCATTCTGTCAAGCAGAGTCTGCATAAACCATTTTATATTAAGATAGGTTATTTCCCTACGCTTTGCTTCTTCCTTGGTTTCTCCATCCAGTCTTGGAACGTTCCTGACAGCATCATTGTAGCGTTCGTTCACATAGCTTTCAAGATCCAATTGCTTTATAAAATTATTACGCAAAAGGCATTGTCTCATCTGAATATTCTTTGACCACGGAAAACCGTCTCCCATAAGAAGATCTTCACGGTAAAACCACGGATAACCGCCAAATATTTCGTCTGCACATTCTCCTGTAAGAGCTACTTTGTTTTTCTTTTTTACAAGCCTGCAAAAATAAAGCATAGATGCGTCAATATCTGCCATCCCGGGCAAATCCTTAGCTCTCATTGCGTCATAAAGCAAGTCAGCAAGGTTTTCTTCATCACATTCCAGATAAGTATGATTTGTATTAACATGTGAAAGCATTATGTCAACATAAGGCCTGTCACGTTCAGGCTGGAAGCTATTTGATGTAAAAAATCTGTCATTTCCCGAAAAGTCAAATGAAAATGTATTGAATATTCCTCCGGCTTTTTTCATACACTCAGCAGAAACCGCTGTAACTATGCTTGAGTCTATTCCTCCCGATAAAAAACTGCATACTGGAACATCGGACACCATTTGTCTTGTTATGGAGTCGCTTACAAGATAAGAAACTTTGCTGACGGTTTCTTCATAACTGTCAGTATGAACCTCACTTTTCAGATCCCAGTACTTATGAAATTTCATTCCTTTCTCGCTGTATACCGCAAAATATCCGGGAACAACTTCAGAAATTCCGTCAAATACGCCGCAGCCGTGTGTTCTGGCAGGACCTATGCCAAAAATTTCACGCAAGCCGTCTATGGTTATTCTCGGCTGTATATCTGGATGCGCGAACAACGCCTTTAATTCTGAACCAAAAATAATTTCTCCATTCTGTACGCTGTAAAACAAAGGCTTGACGCCTGCTCTGTCTCTTGCAAGTATGAGTTTGTTTTCTGCTCCGTCCCATACCGCAAAAGCAAATATTCCGTTGAGGTAATCAACGCATTTTGTGCCGTACTCCATATAAGCATATAGTATTGCTTCTGTGTCGCAGGTCGTTTCAAATTCATATCCTTTTGTTTTCAGGTCTGCGGTAAGCTCGTCTGTATTGTATATTTCCCCGTTAAATACAATTGCATACTCAACTCCGTTGTGCGTTCTTACCATAGGTTGCGTTCCGCCTGAAATATCACGTATTGACAGACGAGTATGACTGAGCCCTGTATTTTTTCTGAGGTATTCGCCGGTCTGGTCATTGCCTCTATGTGCAATGGCAAGTCTCATATTTTTTAATATTTCCAAACAATAAACAGAGCGCTCCTCCGAAACGGTATAGTTTCCGTTAAAGCTGCAAAATCCAGCAATTCCACACATAATAATCTCCATTCCTTTCCGCTATTTATTCCGAATTGAAACTGAACTTAGTTCAGTAAGCAAAAAATTCTGCTCTTGCACTTGCAGAAAGGAATAAATAACTTTGTGAAAAGTATTTTTCACGCTATTTTTTCCAAAAATAAAGTAAGACTCACGCTTTTGCATGAGCCTCTTTGCTACTATTTTATTATATGCAAAAATCTGTAATTATTGCATTAAAAATATAATACAAAGGAAATGATACAAGAATTAATGGCACTTGCTGTTATTGAAATACTTACGCATAAACTTTTTACCCTATAAAAATAAGTGCAGACAAGTGTTTAATCATTTAACTAATATATTATTACAAATAGTATATTATGTGTACAATAAACTTAAAGTAAGTAAAAATTAATAAAAGCTTTAGCTAAAAATATTAGACAGTTTAAATTTCAAAATAATTATAGATTGAGGTTAACATATGAGAATATTAATTGATGCAGACGGATGTCCTGTTGTAGATATTACTATATCTATAGCACAAAAATATCATATTGATGTACTAATACTTTGCGATACATCACACGAGATAGAAAAAGCAGGTGCAAAAACACTTACTTTTTCTAAAGGATCAGACAGCGTTGATTTTGCCCTTGTTAATCTTCTTGATAAGGGAGATATAATTATAACACAAGATTATGGATTGGCGGCAATGTGTCTTGCACGCAGTGCTATTGTAATAAATCAGAATGGATTAACATATAATAATGATAACATTGATGCACTTCTTTTGGCTCGCCATACAGCTAAGAAAATACGCAATGCAGGAGGACGTCTTAAAGGACAATCAAAGCGGACACAGGAACAGGATAACACATTCAGGGATACTCTTATAAAACTACTTGCCAATTAATTCAAAGATATTCATTAATAATTAAAGATATAGGAAATTTATTTTTAAATAAAATTGCAGTTTAGAAGATGTATTATGGTATATTAATGCTATTAATTGCGCATAGTAATATCATTAATCATTAAGCTAAATTACAAAAAAAGACATTTATATAGTACATTAGAAATAAAAACATAAGAGAAAATTGTTAATAATATATATAAATAAGGTATTATTTTCATTTTTTTAAAATATTAATAATACATGACAATAGCAATAAATGCACAAATATTTTTATCGTATCGCAAAAAATATATTGACATTGTTTAAAAACAGTGGTAACATGTAATAAATTCTTGAAAAGATTTTCAAGGAAATAATTGTTTTAGTCGCAAAACATGAGGAGGATAAGCATGAAAAAATTTTTATCACTCGCCCTTGCACTATTCCTTGCCATTGCTTTGGTTGGATGTGCATCAGGTGGCAATAATTCCGATGCAGGAAAAAAGGTCAAGATTGGTATAGCAATGCCTACAAAATCACTCGAACGTTGGAATCGTGACGGATCATTTCTTGAAAAACAGTTTAAGAGTAAGGGATATGAAGTTAGTCTTGTTTATTCCGATAATGACATCACTCAGCAGGTTAACGACATTGAAAACCTGATTGCAGATAATGTAAGTCTTCTTGTTATTGCTGCAATCGACGGTGAATCACTTTCAACAGTTCTTGATGACGCTGATAAAAAGGGAATACCTGTTATTTCCTATGACCGTCTTATCATGAACACTAAAGCAGTTGATTACTATGTATCATTTGATAATTACACAGTAGGAAAGCTTCAGGGCCAGTATGTTATTGATAAATTAGGTCTTGACGTTTCAGACACATCTAAAAAGTATAATATAGAATTTACAGCAGGTGACCCAGCTGACAACAATGCTGGTTTCTTCTTCAACGGTGCATATGATACTCTTAAGCCTTACCTTGATGCAGGTATTCTTAATGTAGTTTCTGGCCAGACAAAATTTGAACAGGTTGCAACAGCTTCTTGGGATACTTCAACTGCTATGAACCGTATGCAGAATATCCTTGCTTCAAATTATTCTGACGGAACACAGCTTGATATCGCTCTTGCTTCTAACGATTCTACAGCACTTGGCGTTACACAGGCTATTGAATCTGACTATGCAGGAACAAACCCTGTAATAATTACCGGTCAGGACGGCGACGAGGCTAACCTTGCTAATATAGTTGATGGTAAACAGTCTATGACAGTTTATAAGGCAGTAGCTAATGAAGCAGTTGTAACACTTGATGTTGCTGATGCAATTCTTAATGGCAAAACTCCTGATGCAAACTTTGTTAAGTCTGCAAACTGGAAATTCGATGCCACATATGATACAGAGTCTTATGACAATAACACTGGTAAGATTCCATCATTCCTTCTTGTTCCTACAGTAGTTACTAAGGACAATATTGATAAGGAACTTGTTCAACCAGGTTACTACACAATGGGTGATGACGGTTATCCACATCCGGTAGGCTAAACCAATAACGGATTTATAGCCCATGTATAAGTCTTAAAGCAAATGAACAGGCGGGGCTACGGTTCTGCCTGTTATATTTTTGCATGAAAATAAAAATTATAAGATTGGGGGGAGAGCCTTGTCAGATAGCATTTTGGTAATGAAAGAAATTACAAAACTTTATCCGGGTGTTAAAGCATTGGATAATGTTAATCTCAATGTAGAGCGTGGTGAAATTCATGCGCTTGTAGGTGAGAACGGTGCCGGAAAATCAACACTGATGAATGTCCTCAGTGGAACCATACCCCATGGTGAATATCAAGGAACAATTTTTTATAATAATAATGAATGTGTGTTCAAAAATGTCCGTGACAGTGAAAAGCTCGGAATAGTAATCATACATCAGGAGCTTGCTCTTATCCCTGAGCTTTCTATTGGTGAAAATATGTTTCTTGGCAATGAACGTAAAAGCAATTTTGGTATGGATTGGGACGAAACTTTTAGTCAAGCGGAAAAGCACCTAAGAAAAGTTGGATTGAAAGATAGTCCGATGACGCTGATAAAGGATATCGGAACAGGAAAACAGCAGTTAGTTGAGATTGCAAAGGCACTTTCAAAGAATGTAAAGCTGTTAATTCTTGATGAACCTACTTCTTCGTTAAATGAGGCTGATTCGAGAATGTTGTTGGACATGCTGATTGAATTTAAAAAGCAGGGCATGACTTCTATTATTATTTCTCATAAGCTTTCTGAGGTTGCATATGTTGCAGACAGGATTACAATTGTGCGTGATGGGTCAACCATTGAAACAATTGACAATTCTGATCACAATATTGACGAGGATCGTATTATTCAGGGAATGGTCGGACGTGAACTAACTGACCGTTATCCTGCACGTGAGCATAATATAAGCTCCGAAGTTGTAATGGAGGTTTCAAACTGGACTGTATATCATCCTGTGTATACAGAAAAGCGCGTTGTAAATAATGTTTCATTTAATGTGCATAAGGGTGAGATAGTCGGTTTCTCAGGACTTCAGGGAGCTGGAAGAACTGAACTTGCAAGATCTATTTTCGGTAAGAGCTTTGGAACCTCAATAACAGGCACACTGAAGCTTTTCGGAAAAGAAAAGATACTCAGAAATGAGCGTGAAGCCATTGAGGCTGGAATTGCTTATGTTACTGAGGATAGAAAAGATAATGGACTTATCCTTACTGATACAATTGTCTGTAATACCACAATGTCAAGGCTTGAAAAAGTTTGCCAACGTGGAATAATTGATGTTGATAAAGAAAATCAAGTAGCAGAGGAATATAAAAATAAGCTCAGAACAAAGACTCCGTCAATACAGCAGAATGTCGGAAATCTCTCGGGCGGAAATCAGCAGAAGGTTCTCCTTTCAAAATGGATGTTTGCTGATCCGGAAGTGCTTATCCTTGACGAGCCTACACGTGGTATTGATGTAGGTGCTAAGTATGAAATATATTGTATTATGAATGATCTTGTTTCTCAGGGCAAGGCAGTAGTTATGATTTCTTCTGAACTGCCTGAACTTTTAGGTATGTGCGACAGAATTTACGTTATGAACGAGGGAAACCTGGTTACAGAAATGAATGCAGCTGAAGCAACACAGGAAAAAATCATGGGTGCAATTCTTCGTTATGACAAAGCTGAAAATAAAGAGAAATCAAAGGAGAGTGAGTAAGGATGGAAGGCACCAAAAAACTTTTAAAAAGATATTCAATGACAATTGCCTTAGTAGTGGTTTTTGGCTTGTTTACAATATTTACTAACGGTAAAATCTTTCTGGCACAGAATATTTCAAATCTTCTGCTGCAGAATGCGTACGTTCTGGTTATGGCATGCGGTATGTTGCTTTGTATTTTAACAGGAGGAAACGTTGACCTTTCCGTAGGCTCAACCCTTTGTCTTGTGGGAGCGGTAGCGGCACAGTTGATGTCCGGGGGGCTTAATCCTTTTCTGACAATTATTCTTTGCCTTATAATTTCATTGTTAATAGGCATCTGGCAGGGTTTCTGGATCGGATATATTCATATTCCTCCTTTTATCTGCACATTGGCAGGAATGTTTCTGTTCCGTGGCCTCGGACGTGTTATTCTTTCTTCAAAAACGGTTAATATTGCAAACAAGACATTCCTCAACATCTTTACATCTTATATAAGCATACCTGGTTTGGATGATGGTAATATGAAATGGTCTGCGCTTATTGTTGGAATAGCTGTTGCAGTGTTCCTTGTTGTATTTACAGCAATCAGCCGTATAAATAAGAGCAAAAAGGGATACTCGGTTTCTTCTCCATTTGTTACTTTCGCAAAAATATCAGTTATTGATTTGCTTATAATTGTTTACTCATGGAAATTGTCAAGCTATAAGGGAATTCCAGTAATGCTTCTTTGGATTATGCTTGTAGTATTCTTGTATGCGTTTATTACTTCAAAGACAGCATTCGGACGTTATTTCTATGCTGTTGGCGGAAATGAAAAAGCAACTAAGCTTTCAGGAATTGATACAAAGAAAGTTTATTTTGCAGCATATTGTTCAATGAGTATACTTGCAGGTTTTTCGGGACTTCTGGTTGCAGCAAGAATTGGTTCTGTAAACGGTGATTTGGGTATGTCCTATGAAATGGATGCTATCGGTTCATGCTTTATAGGCGGTGCCTCCGCTTACGGCGGTTCCGGAACTGTTCCTGGAATCGTAATTGGAGCTCTGCTTCTTGGTGTTATCAATCAGGGAATGTCTATTTGTGGTATTGATAACAACTGGCAATATGTAATAAAGGGTGCTGTTTTGCTCCTTGCTGTTATATTTGATGTAGTATCAAACCATAAGACAGGAAAGTCGTAAGATATATAATAAGACATAAATTACGGAGGAGATTCAGATGCTACAGCTGCCCTTAAAAAAGAAATATGATGAAAATATGAGAAACAAAGCTTTCAGTAAACTGGCACTCAGAGTGCTTGTTGCAGGATATATTTTTTACCTTGCATGGATGCTGATGTTTGGTACGGACGGCGGCGGAAAACCAATGCCTGTTTGGAGCATAACTTTGTTTAGTGCTATTTTTGTAATCAGTTCGATTGCATTTGCTGTCTATGCTGTCAGAAGTTTTATCAAATCTTTGAAAGCGGCAGAAATCAGTGAATCTTCTGATTTTGAGGAACAGTAGTATGGGATACTCTTCTATTGAAAAAGTCTATTCTGAATATATTTCTGCTGTTGAAACAATTAAATCTACTCGAAAGTTTTCAGATGGTCTGATGGGTTTTGGTAAACGGGAAGACAGTTATTCATGTCATGATGAATTTTATCAGAAAGTAAATGATGAAGTTTTGGCAATAACAAATGATACTGAATCACAGGCAGAGATTTATGATGTAATTATGTTCATTTTTCAGGCGCCGTTAAAAAACAAGGATATCACATCGGTTTACTGGATGATGATGGCGGCTCATTCTCTGACAGAAAGTCTTTTTCCATTGATTTCTGGAAATCAGGCGGCAGAGCTCTTTCGGTGGTACAATAAGACATATCCGCATTATGAGCGTATGCCGAATCAGGATAAGATGCTGAAAGTACTGAAAAAGCGCAGTACTTTGGAATGAGTTGAGCAGAAAAATATAATTCCGTGTACCGAATAAACATTCAGTTTGACTATCACATTACGTTTTATCTAACCACTAAAACCCCGTAGGTATAACTTACGGGGTTTTATAATTGTAGTAATCTTTTTCCTTGAAATATCTTTAATTATCTGTTATACTAAGTTAAAGGATTTTCGTATTTGAAAGGAGCAAAGCCATGAATAAGCAAACTCTTTTTTCACGCCTTAAAAAAGCTTTAGGCTTAACCGCTGCAACTGGTTGGGTACTTACTAATTTTAATGGATGTGTATATGGACCTCCAGCTGAAGAAACTACGCAGTCAGTTTACGATTCTCAGACAGAGAGCGAAATACAGTTTGACCCTTCAAAGAATAATGCACAGGAAGTTTATGGTCCTCCGCCAAATACTGTTGAAGAAACTGATAACAGTACAATCTCCGAAAACGGAGAAACTGATGAGTATAAAAATGCGCCTGATAAGGATTTTGAGCCTCAGATAAATGAGAATGCTCCGGTTTATGGTCCGCCTCCTGCAATGACTGAATAATTGTGAGGTTTTATTCTATGAACAGTCTTGATAATAAAACTAAGAAAAAGCATCTGACACAGTTAGCCCATTACCATAAGTACCTTTATAAGCATCCCGAACTGAGAAATCTTTTTATTGAAATGACTGTTTTGTGTAATGAACGCTGCCGTCATTGCGGAAGTCATTGCGGAGAGATAGTCCCAAAAGATATGCTTACTAAGGATGAGATATGTTCATTCATTGATTACATAAATCAAAACTTTCCTAAAAAGCCAATGCTCTGCATAACAGGGGGAGAACCGTTACTTCGCCCTGACTTATTTGAAATAATGACTTATGCAACAGAACTTGGGTTCCGTTGGGGAATGACTAGCAATGGAACACTTATAGATGACGATGTTGCGGAAAAACTCCGCCTTGCAGGAATGAGAACAATCTCAATTAGTATAGACGGACTTCCTGAAACAAATGATTGGTTCAGATGTACCGAGAATGGATATAATGACGCAATGAGAGGTGTTCGTGCACTTGTAAACAACGGCGCATTTTCTCATGTTCAGGTTACAACCGTTGTGCATAAGAAAAATATAGACGAACTTCCAGAGCTTTATAAAATTCTGTCAAAAGAAAACTTGCGTTCATGGAGAGTTATCAATATAGAGCCTATCGGCAGAGCAAAAACACAGCCTGAACTTCTGCTTGACAAAGACGACTATATCAAGATGTTTGATTTTATAAAAAAATACCGTCATGCAAATAATATGGAAGTAATGTATGGCTGCAGTCATTATCTTGGAATTGAGCTTGAACGTGAAGTGCGCCCATGGTATTTCCTTTGCAATGCAGGGACATATACGGCAAGTGTCATGTTCAATGGCGATATTGGTGCGTGTCTTGATATTGAACGTCGCCCTGAACTCATTCAGGGGAATATAAGGACAGATGATTTCAAAACTGTTTGGGAAAAGAAATTCAGACCTTTCCGTAACAGATCTCATAGATGCAAAGGTTGCAAACATGAAAAGTATTGTGATGGCGATTCATTCCACACATGGGATTTTGAGAACAATAAGCCTGAACTATGCTTTAAGGGAATACTGTTTGATTGAAAATGATATGTCAATATTGAAAAATCCAGTAATAAGCTTACTGGATTTTGCTTTTACTTAGAATAAGGTATTTGTTTGTAAATAGTATTGTCAGACAAATCATTATTATTGTATTTGATTTAAGTTGTAATGAAAAAGAGAATATAGTATAATTATATTAAATTAATTATTACTGTGAAATGCATATGAAAAAACGTAGATTTAGATAGATATTATCAAAAAAGTGAGGATTTTTTATGGAGCTGTTAATTACAACAGAAAAGCATAATAACTTTTCTCTTTGTTTGAGTGATTATTGCGGGAAATCATTTGACAACAAGGATGCGATAAATTTAAGGTATACTTTGTTACTGATAGAAAACGGAACGGGAATAGCTGAACTTGATGGTAATTTTGTTCCGTATATTGCTCCTTGTGTTTTATGCATCAATGAAAAAGAACATATTGTTATTCCCGAGTCTGACGGTAATAACATCAAGGCAATTTTTTTTCATCCAAGTATAATGAATAGCTCACTTGATTTTGAAACGGTCAGAATCCCTTCTGATGATATCCCTTTAACCGTAAAGCAGGACAGGATTATGCTGGAGTTATTATTTATATCCCGTCATAATAAATTTTTTGGCAAATTTAATCTGGGCCCTTTGTCTTCAAAAAAAATATCATCGATATATAGTGATTTTCACGAGCAGATTAGTGAACAAAATAAAGAAAACTGGCCATGCCGCAGCAGGTCATTTATAATGCTGATTATGTTTCTACTGGAAAATCTGTACTCTGACGGGAATTTTTCAAGCGAGGAAATACTTGAAACAGTAAAACAACAATTACATCCTATCCTGCTTTATATTTATAATAACTATGAAAACAAAATTACAGTATCCGATATCACAACAAGATTTTACATAAGCAAAACAGCCCTTTCAAAGCTGTTTCAGGATTGCCTTGGCGAAACCCTTATGACATATATTAATAAGCTCAGGATATCAATTGCATCAACAATCCTCCGTGATACGCTGCTTCCGATTAATGAAATTATGAGTAAAGTAGGATTTCATGATACTGTACACTTTTTCCGAACTTTTAAAAGATATACAGGATATACGCCGTCGGATTACAGAGAAAAATTCGGATGGATGTAGCGTAAAAAATACTTTTCACGCAGCTATTTATTCCTTTCTGCAAATACAATAGCAGGAAGGAATTCTTACTAAAGTGATATTTCTGTACAATTGACATATAGAAAAATATAAATAACAATTTTAAAAAATGCTCGAATGATATATTATTTAGATGTCATAAGAAAACTTCTTTTTATGTATAAAAGGCAGAGTAGATTGAAAGTAAATCTTTCAATCTGCGAGTTTTCTTTCTTATGCCACGGTAATGCTGTTGCCTAGATTTGCATAATTGAATTTATTCAATTTGCAAACACACAAAAATCAGAAAGGTATGACCATAAAATTGAAAAGAAAATTATTAAAATCATTGATTTGCCTAGGTTTGACATTAGGAATTTCTGGATGTGCCGCAACAAGCGGATCAGGAAATGGAGGTACTAACGAAATGAAAAAAATTGAAGCTAGTTCATGGAGCGTTGCTGCTGAAAAAGAATTCGATTTTCCATCCTATATTATAGGTTATTATAATAAGGATAATGCTTTGAGTGTAGGTTACGGTGGACAAATTTATTATATGAATTCAGAATCACAGGATTGGCCTCAGGCTACTAATCAATCAATGTGCCGTTTTGGTCTTGATATGGTTGAAGGAACAGAAGGCACTGTATGTTATACCTGCGGTAACGCTGGAGATGTAACAAAGAGTACCGACGGAGGAAAGACCTTCGTGAAAAAAACAAACTTTGGTAGTATGGAACCTAATCAGTGTAAGCTTCTTAGCTTTATAGATGAAAATACCGGAGTTATTGCTTCATCGAAGCGTCTTGCAATAACTAAAGACGGAGCTGAAACATGGACAGAAATCACTACTGCTCCTGAAAAAATATCTGCACTCAGAATGGAAACTGCAGATAAATTCTATTTTATCGGAGAAGATCTTAATTTCTATAAGACAACAGATGGTGGTGCTACATGGGAAACTACTCCGCTAAATCTTCCTTTAGGTAAAGAATATTTAACTGAAATTCAGAACTTGGCATTTAGTGTAGATGGCGAAAATACATATACAGTGTTCTGTGTTGAAAAAGAAACAAAATTGTTAAAGAGTTATTCAACTTCAGATGGTTGGGCAACCTGCATTGAAAATACTGTTCCTGAATTTAAGGCATCTAATGCGGTTCTTTACTTAAATCATGATGGTGCAATGCTTACATACACAAGTGTTATTAATAAAAAGGCAATAGCCTTTGAGAAACAATCATAATGATAATACTTCTATAGATGAAAACACTGATGACAATTATGTCGTCAGTGTTTTCTTTTTTTATATGAATCTATTATGCTTTTTTATAAATAAGGCAGAAATTATGGACATGTTTCTTTACAAGCTCAAGGCATTCCTCGTATGGATATCCCAGATCAAATTTGCTTAAAACATAGTATACAGGGCTGTAAAAATGCAAAGCCATTATTTTTGCATCATATCTTGTGAAGTCGCCACTTATTTGCATCGCTTCAAAAAGTTGGCTCTGAAATTGTATAGGAGCATCAAGATAGTAATCACTGTAAAATTTCGCCGCAATGGAAGACTTGTGCTGTTCAGTAACAAGCATTCTTCTGAACATAGATACAAACTCATTCTTTGTGAAAAATGAAAACAATCCTTCTGCCATCTGTAAAAGCAGTTTTTCGTCAGCGTTATGGTAAACAGAAGTCGTATGCTCACTCTTGTCCATCGGAACATTTATCAATGCAGCAGCATTGTCATATTGCTTTATCATTTCATCAAAAATAGCCTGAAATATATCTTCTTTACCCTTGAAATGGTTATACAGTGATGCACCCTTTATACCAACAGCCGCTGCAATTTCGCGCATTGATACTCCGTCATAACCCTTGCTTGAAAACAGCTTGAGAGATTCAAAAATTATTTTGTCCTTAGTGGACATTGCTTTTTCCATGGTCGCTCCTTTCCAAGCCAGCCATGATCTTCCCAGTATTTTTTTTCAGTTTGACTACTACCAAAATCAGCTTTCTGGATTTTTGCCATTATATTAAACATGAATTTAGTTTTGAAATGTACTGCAGGCTTTTTATTTTTTGAAAGGACTCCTGCAAGCTTTTTAATATCCTTTTGTATTTTTGCTTTTTTCTTCTCTGAAACTCCGTCCCAGTTCATTGCCTGAACACTTATGCCATATTTTTTTATTAATGGAACACCCCAGTAAAAAAGAGCTTTTGCAACAGGTTTTATTGCTTGCATAGCTCCAGCACCGGCTGTTGTCGATATAACAACGGCCTTTTTGCTATACATACATGCTCTCGGCTTATGTGACATCCAGTATGTAAATGTTAAATCTATAAAGGCTTTCAGCGGTGCTGACGGAGCCATACAGTAATTTGGTGTTGTGAAAATAAGAAGATCAGCTTTCTCAACCTCTTGCATTATAGCACACTTTTCATTGTAATAAGGGCATTTGGTTTCATCTTCAATGCAAGTGTAACACCCTAAGCAGAAATGATTCAGATCCTTTGGCAGAAAAAACTCGCTTACCTCCTTTTCACATAAAATATTGTCAGTAAGTATTTTGCTGATATTGTATGTACTTCCTTTGTGATTCTGACCGTTTATAACTACTATTTTCATTTTCACATCATCCACCTTGAAACTTCAATTATAAATGTTTTTAAGATTAAAGTTGTTCCAATTACAAAAAACATGATTTTTCTGTACTTCTGATTTCTGACAAAGATACTTGAAAGTGAGGAAAATACTATTATTGCTCCTCCGACACAACATAGAGTGGATTGAATGCTGTCAATTGTAAAAAGTCCAGCGGAAACAGAAGTGTCAAAAGATGCCTGGACAGATAAGTGATAGTTATCTCTTGCTGCCACAAAACAGCAAAGTACAAGTCCAAACAATGCAAGCGCTGCAATTCTTCTTCCCCAGAATTGGATTTGTTTTTGTTTTTTTGCCGTATAGATTACAAAAGCAATGGCGGTACAAAACATAATTGTTGATACGATTGTTATAAAGTTTCCAAAATAAATGTCCATAATAATATCTATTCCTTTTTAAAAATAATGCTAACAGTTGTTAGTGTTATTATAACTAACAACTGTTAGCATGTCAAGAGGACAGAAAAATATTTTACGTATTCTCATTATCAGATTCAATTATTATTTACTGAAAGCAGATATCCTTATACTTTTTTGGCGTTATACCAACTTTCTTTTTGAAAATCTCAATAAAATAGCTTTGGTTCGGAAAAGCAAGAATATTAGCTATCTGTGAGGGTAGATAGTCAGAATATTTAAGCATATTCTTAGCTGTTTCTATCTTCTTTTCCTGAATATATTCTGTAACCGTAGTGCCAGTTTCTTTTTTGAACAGACGTGAAAGATAACTGGCGTTTATGCCTGCATATTCTGCAAGCTCAGAAATAAGAATTCTTTTATGCAGATTATTGTAAATGTATTCTACACACTTTACAATGGGTTTTGAATAGATATGTTTCTTTCTTAGATTTCTCATTCTCTTTGTATAGTCTGCGGCCATTTCCTGATGAAGCTTTGAAATCTGAGAAAAGCATGTTGATTTATCAGCTTTCTGTATATATAAGTCGCTCAGGCTGTAAGCCGTTTCATGCTCCATTCCACCCTCTATGCAGTATCGTGCAATTAATGCAGCAGTAACAACAAAGTGATACTTTATACTTTGAAGCGGATTTTCGGACAGCTTGCCAAAGCCATTTTTTTTGGTAAATTCATTTTTACAAAACTCTGATACTTTTGCGGTATCACCATTTTTTACAGCAATGTAAAACTCAAATTCAGGATTGTAAGGTGCGTGAAATTCATTGCTTTCACGCATGATATATTCTCTGTAGCTTAATTCCCTATCAGTATTCATTTTTATAACCATGCTTCCGTAGGAAGCATGCCTCCTCTCTTTGATGTTTTGCGTGATTTTGCAAAGCAAAATTTCGAACGGCAGTTCGAAAAGCACAAAACTCATAGATTGAAAGATTAATCTTTCAATCTTACCTCCTCGTATTATATTAAAGTAGTAGTTTTTAGAGTTCCTCTCCAAGAACTTTAAAAATTTGCTATACTGTAATGGATACTGTGGATTGGTTTCACCTCCTACCGCAAGACGGTTTCAGAAAGGCT
>JAEWWT010000016.1 GCA_023396225.1 Bacillota bacterium | reverse complement strand
AGCCTTTCTGAAACCGTCTTGCGGTAGGAGGTGAAACCAATCCACAGTATCCATTACAGTATAGCAAATTTTTAAAGTTCTTGGAGAGGAACTCTAAAAACTACTACTTTAATATAATACGAGGATGGTGAAGTAAATGTATGGTTATGTAATAAAAGATGGTAAGGCTGTGATTGATGAAGTTAGTGCAAAACAGGTTAGGCAGTTATTTGAAAATTATCTATCTGGTGACAGTCTGCAAAACGCAGCTGCTAAGGCAGGTATTAATAAATTTCATTCGGGGATATCACGAATGCTAGGAAATAAGAAGTATCTTGGAACCAAGTATTATCCTGCCATTATTGATCGTGAATTATTTGATGCGGCGCAAGAAGAATATCATAGGAGAGCAGTGGCACTGGGGAGGGTTCACGATGAAACGCTAAACGAACCGCCGGCTTTAAAAGTCCCTCCTGCACCACTAGGGTTTTGGATGAGACCGTTGGAGATTAAATTCCAAGACCCTTACAAGCAGGCTGAATTTGCTTACAGCCTAATAGAAAGAGAGATGAGTTAGAATGGAAACAAGAAACATAACAGTGATTCCAGCCAAAACAAGGATTGGAAATACTGCATCGGCAGTACAGATACCAAAATTGAGGGTAGCCGCCTACTGCCGTGTTTCTACTGACAGTGATGAGCAGGCTACCAGCTATGAGGTGCAGGTGGAACACTATACAGATTATATAAAAAAGAATACCGAATGGGACTTTGCTGGTATATTTGCTGACGATGGAATAAGCGCAACAAACACTAAAAAGCGTGAGGAATTTAATCGTATGATTGATGAGTGTATGGCAGGTAACATTGATATGATTGTAACTAAATCCATCAGTCGATTTGCTCGTAACACATTAGATTGCCTAAAATATATCCGTCAGCTGAAAGAAAAAAATATTCCAGTATATTTCGAGAAGGAATCCATCAATACAATGGATGCCAAGGGGGAGGTACTACTTACCATCATGGCATCACTCGCTCAACAGGAAAGTCAGTCACTAAGTCAGAACGTAAAGTTGGGATTGCAGTACCGTTATCAGCAAGGGATTGTCCAGATTAACCACAACCGTTTCCTCGGATACACCAAAGATGAAGAAGGGCATTTAGTTATTGAGCCAAAGAGTGCAGAAGTTGTAAAAAGAATTTACCGTGAGTATTTGGAAGGGGCAAGTCTGATAGAAATAGCAAGAGGGTTGATGGCAGACGACATTCTAACTTCCACAGGGAAAGAAAAATGGAGACCTGAAACCCTTAAAAAGATACTTCAGAATGAAAAGTATATCGGAGATGCTCTTTTGCAGAAAACTTATACGGTAGATTTCCTTACCAAAAAGAGAGTAAAGAACGATGGTATTGTTCCCCAGTATTATGTGGAAAACAATCATGATGCAATCATACCACGGGATTTACATATGCAGGTTCAGGAAGAGATGACACGCAGGATTAATATTAAAAGCGGAGATAGTGGTAAGAAGCGTATTTACAGCAGTAAATACGCTTTATCAACCATTGTTACCTGCGGACACTGTGGGGATATCTTTCGAAGAATACATTGGAATAACCACGGTTGCAAATCTATCGTGTGGCGATGTGCAAGTAGGCTCGACAAAACAGCAGTGGATTGTTCTGCACGAACCATACGAGAGGAAGATTTAAAGATTGCAGTAGTACAGGCAGTCAATTCCGTTTTCGGATCCAAGACACAGTTCCTGGATATTCTAAATCGAAATATTGCAGTAGTCATGAATCAGGTCGATGGCAGTGAGGTAGAACTGATTGAACGGAAATTGGAACAGCTACAAAAGGAACTACTTAAGCTGGCAAATAACAACAAAGATTACTCCATTCTTGTCAATGAGATTTATAGACTTCGAAGTGAGAAGGAGGCTGCACTGGCTAAGAATGCAGGATTTGCAAGCCAGAAACAAAGAATGGCTGAAATGACAAGATTTCTTAAAGAGCAGAAAGGCACTTTACAGGAGTATGACGAGCAGATAGTTCGCAAGCTGATAGAAAAAATAACTGTTTATGATGAGAAAGTCACTGTTACCTTTAAATCTGGGATGGAGATTGATGTGGAGATATAGAGAAAGCCAAATGAGCAAATAGAAAACACCTTGTCGCATAGTAATAATTCGACAAGGTGTTTTTGTGCATTGGTAATTAGTAAGTACAAATTAGTTTATTGGTATTTACAATTAATTATAAAAGTATTATACTGGAAACAGTAATTTGAAGTACGGAAGTGTAATGATGGATAGAAAAATAAATTTTTTTATAGATGAAGATGTATACGAAAAGTTCTATCTTGCAATGAATCTGACAAAAGACTCAGAAAATGATGCAATAGAAACATGCATGAAATGGTATATTGCAAAAACGTTTGAAAAGGCATCCCAGGATTACAATCCAAAGGCAGTAGCAAAGAAAACTGCAGATGAAAGTAGCGATTATTATGGAAAGGCTATTCAGCGTATACCAGTCTGGGCATTGAAACCAACTCAGTATAATCATAAAATCAACAGAGCATATTTTGAGGCGGTTGCTGCCACGGGTAGTGCGACAATTGATGCAAGGGAACATCTTTGCCGTGATAAAAGCGTGCTGAAATTATATGTACCTACTTTTAAAAATAATTATTCTCATATGAAATTGGATGGATCTAAGAGCCATGGAAAGGTCTTTGAGGATGATGGAGATATAGTATACATTTGGAGTGAGGTTGAAGATACTCTGACGAAATATAAGACAAGTATTTATAATGCCGGTGACTGGATGATTTATATTAACAATGATAATGGACAATTTTATAAATTAAAGACTGACGGAACTGATGAACAACTGCTTGTTCCAAAAGGAAAGAATAAGGAATGATAATTATGAAAAAACTAATTACAACTTTGCTGGCAGTTATCCTGCTATGTACAATCGTAACGCCAATAAAAAGCTATGCGATTGAAAATAAATGGATTTATTATTCAAATCATAATGATGTCGGCAGGCTTTATAAAATCCACAGTGACGGGACAGGTATAACCAGATTAAGTATGCAGACTGCTTGTGACATAGAAGTCCTTGACGATTGGGTATATTATTATAACACATCAGCAACAGGAGGAGCATTCAGGACTAAAACTGATGGCTCAAAAACAGAAAAGTTAGTAGATGGGGCTATAGATTCTTGTTATGGTATTTATAAAAGCAATGAAAATGTTTACATATTTAGTACTTATGTAACGCCTTATTCCGACACTGAACCTCTATACACGAGTAATATACTAATTTATAGTAATGATGGGTATCTAGCTAACCAATGTTTAAATGAATCAAATGACTATGGGAATATCAACATATGTGTTGGTGTAAAAAATACCTGGCTGTATTGTAAAAAAAAGATTTCTAATTCTGATACTGAATATAATTATTACAAAATTGATCTTAATGGCTTAATAGAGTATGATTTCGATGCAGAAATTAAAGAAATTGAGGTTAAGAACATACCAAAAGAAATTGTTGATAAAGCTATAAAATCAGAGCCAAGAGTTAATAATTCTGACTACTTTCGTAATAAAAAGTTTACCTGGAATTCAGTTAACGAATCTGAAAAATATATTGTGTATAGGCTTAACAAAACTAACGGAAAATATAAAAGATTAGCCGAAACTAAAGATACCAGCATTGATCTGACAGTATTGAATTCTGATTATAATGCTGAATATAAGGTTGTAGCAGTTAAAACTGTAGACGGAATAACTAAAAATTATAAAGCTAATATAAATCCTGAAAAAACAGTTGAATACAAGCAAGGAAATACAAGTAGCAATCTTTCAAACGGATCATTCGTTGCAAAATATAATGGAATGTATTATGTTTGTCTTTCTGATGGTATCTATACTTTTAATGAAAAAGGTATTAAGAAAAAGAAAATCTGTGATGATACAGCAACATGTATTAATATATCAGATGGTTGGATTTATTATGCTAATCAAAATGATTATGGGTATTTGTACAAAGTGAAAATAGACGGTACGAAAAAAAACAAGATGGAAAGTTTTTTAACGCCTAAGAATGGATGCATTGGTAAAACTAAAAATATAATTGTTGCTAATGACTGCATATATATATCGTCAGAAACAACCGACGATTGCTTTGACATATATGATACTCGTATTATAAAATTAAAAACAGATGACACAGGGGCAAAAGTGATTAGTCAAAATAATGCAGATAATATGTGTATTATTAATGACAAATTAATATTTTTAGGTGGTTATAAAATAATTTATAGTTTAGATATTGACGGAAAGAATGAAATTAATATTTCTGAAAAGCCTGCCTACAGCATTTGTACATATAACAATAAAATTTACTATTGTGGCGGAGACGGCATATATACAATGAATTATGACGGAACAGAAGTAAAGTTACTATACAGCACATCATGTAAGAGTATAAATATATACGATGATAAGATATATGTAATTGAAAGCAATCCAGTTAGTGCAGAATCGGGTAATAATTATGAATATTATATCTGTAGTATGAATACTGACGGAACAGACTATAAAAAGTTGTGTAAAACTGAGGCAGAATATATAAATATTGTTGATAATTGGATATTTATAAAGAATTGGCAAGGCAATATGTATAGATGCAAGACAGATGGAACTTGCTTGACTGAAGTAGGAATGTGGGAGTATGATTATTAAAATGTAAGCAGGCAGTATTTTTTATTTTATTGTGGAAGTTGAAGGCGTATGAAATTAAAACATATTACTTAACGCATATTAGCAGCAGAAATAACCATTTTTACTACAGCAGAAGAACTTATAATTTCCGTCCCTAATACTTATCTTTATTAATATTGGAGAAAATAGAATGAAAAGAAAATTTATAAAACTAATAATGTTATCAATTATTTTTTCAGTTTTGCTTACCTCCTGTGTGAACGACAAGGATAAAGAGGTAGAAACACGGCAAACTTCAACTACTGTGCAAACTGAAACATCTGAATCGGCTGTGAAAGAAACCACAGCAGTGAAAACAGAATCATCACAAACAACACCAAAACAAACTACCATCACGCAAACCGAACCCTCAAAACAAGAAACTGTAACGCAGTTTGCTACAACATCTCAAATAAGCACAACCAAAATTACCGAAGAATCTACAAAGAAAGTTACAACGACTACAGAAAATGAGGAAGATACTTCTTGTGATATGCCGGAAGTGGTATTTATACTTAATCATTGGTATTTTGAAAATTGCTTTGGATATTACATAACAAACAAAGGAGAGATAATGAGTTATGACTTTAGAAAAATAGCACCGGATGAGTATTACTATGTCGGTGATTTAGATGTGTACAATAAGATTGAAGAAATAGGTGTTTATGCAAACTTTGATTCAATTTCAAAAGAAAAACTAACTAATCTGTATGAAAAACTATTAAATGTAGCAGATGACAATGAAGTGAAAGTGGTGTACTCTTCTGATGAAGAAGGTCATTTTGAGGTAAGTGGTTATTACAGTGTATACGCTGCAAGATTTAGCGAAAATCAAGAAATTGAAATTATTCCAGTGGGTGATTACGGAGATATAAATTCTACTAATAATGATTCTAATGCCAATGAATTGTTTGAAGAGCTGAAAGAATTATTTCCCGATCCACATGAATATTTGTATTAAATTTTGGAGGAAAATAGAATGAAAAGAAAAGTTACAAAATTAATAATATTATCAATTGTTTTTTCAGTTTTGCTTACCTCCTGTGTGAACGACAAGGATAAAGAGGTAGAAACACAGCAAACTTCAACTACTGTGCAAACTGAAGCATCTGAATCGACTGTGAAAGAAACTACAGCAGTGAAAAAAGAAACATCACAAACAACACCAAAACAAACTACCATAACGCAAACCGAACCTTTAAAACAAGAAACTTTAACGCAGTCTGCCAATACATCACAAACCATTACAACAACTGAAAATACAGAAGTAACTACACAGAAAATTACCACAATTAAAGAGAATGCGGATGAAACATCGTCTGTAATCATCAAACCTGAAACACCTGTTATAATGGCAGATGCTCAATATGACATTGAAAATAATGTAATTAATATTAATTGGAATTCAAGAAATCCAAACGGGAATTTTGAGGTTCTTGCTTCAACTGATGGAATAAACTATCAATCTGTAGAAAATGTTAGTAATCAAAATTCTTATATGCTTCCTCTATCGGGATATTATGAATTAATATATATTAAAGTTAAGCAATTTGTTGATATTGATGTAACTGCTGAAAGCAATGTTGTTATTATTAAAAATAGTAGTAGTTTAGAAAAAGAAGGGAATCTCTTTAATGATGAAGCATTTTATGTAAGTGTAGAATCAGATCTTGAAAGTTTAAATCAAATTAATCATTCATCTACTATAAAACTTTTATATAGTATTAATTGTTGTTTAGAAAATGTAGAAAGTTATAAAGTGACTTGCAGCTATTCAAATGCCTGTTTATTATCTGAAAAAGTACAATATGTTTCTGTAGATAATCCAACCTTTGAAGTAAGTTGTACTTCCCTTAAAAATGGAAGAGGTATAGTTACAGTAAAAGTTGAGGCTGTTACAGACAGCGGGAATATTGACCCTGCTATGAATCAAAAAATTTATATAATTGCTACTGATACATATGATTATATAACTGTAAACGGTTTTCTTGAAGTTGAAAAAAATTGCATAGAATCACAATTTAAAAATAATGAAATTAATGCTTTGGAATATGCTCGAAGAATCCAAAGCCTGCCAATTGATTGTGATTATGAATATCTTAATCAATTGGTAACTGATTATATAGTTACACATGTTGATGAAAGCATTAAAATATATGGCGAGGATTATGTTAATTCTGTGCTTGAAAAATACAAAAATAATCAATCAAATTCAAGTACTGTAGGCGAGGATTCATAAAGTATAGGTTCTGTTTAATAACTACAGTATTTACAAGCGTGCCAATTTCAAATAACGGTATTACGATATTTCATGACAGCAAAAGCAACAAGGATTTTATAATGGCAAATGTTACGATAGAAAAAATATATTGGAATGAGATTGACGAATATAGCATCACTGAGGGACAATCATTAGATATTCCCATTCCATCTTTATTTAGTAATTGGATAACAGACGCAAACGAAATAATGATATTTATGAGTGAAAATAGTAGAACCTTCGGTAATATCTCACTTGATGATAAAAAAATCGTAAAAGGAATGACATATCCACAGTATTGGTCAACAGATTATCTTTGTCCTATAAAAGAGAATAAGGTACAATTTGGTGAATATACAGAAGAAATCAAAGCGTCTTTTAGCAGAATAGATGATGGAGTGTATATTGAAGAAGCAAATGATACATATACTGAATTCCCATTTAAAAATAATATGTCAGTGAGTAATTTGGATTTATACTTTGAAACAATTAAATCAGATTCTGATGATTTAAAAAATAAAATAAAAGAAAATCCCAATAAGGATTATGACATTGCTGGATTTTTGGGATATCAGGATGGAGTAAGGTTTAGAGCAACAATAAACTATGTGTACTAATGAAGTTTTAAGTTACTAAAATATTTTGTAGTGATCTTGTAAGCAATAATATGAAATGACGTTTAGAATATGAAAAAATTAAGAAATAGAATAATCAGAACATTGGAATTTCTATTGTTGCATTAGGTTCTTTAATACTTAATATTCTTCAGATTTGTGGGATTCTTTAATTTAGTAAATATTACTGTTGTAAATTTTTGCGAAGTAAGTGTCCCAATAATTTTTTGCATTGAAAATGACATCTCTGTTAAGGATATTTCTATAGGTCATTTTACCTATCCCCACGACCTTTAGACTGTCAATGATATGTCTTAGGAACTTACAATATTTATTCTATTATATGGAAATATAAACGTAAAAAGCGGGCTGAAATATTGTAAAATATTATTAAGCTGGGTTGACATTATATAAATCCTATCGTGCCACGTTGAGAGTATAGTATTGATGTCAAGGGTAAAAGAGTGAGTGTACCGAAAACCCTTATATATCAGGGGTTTTAGCACATATGGGTATAAAACCCACTGAGTAAAATCATGAAAATATCGCTTCGTGGAAACAAGTCCATAAGAGCGGTTTTTGATAGTCAAGTGGTCAGGTTAGATGTCAGTGCTTGGCGAGAGGTCAGGTTAGATGTCAGGGGTTGTGAGAGGTCAGGTTAGATGTTTTTTCGGAAGTTTTTGAGGTTGTGTGGTCAGGTTATATGTGATAAATAAGTAGTAAAATAGTATGTTTGTTATCCATATTTGAGCAGAGTGATGAACTTAAATTATAGATTGATTAAACACTACGAAATAATTAGAATTTGAAGGGGGAAAAGACATGAATGAAAGGTTTACACTTTTTTTAAACGAG
>JAEWWT010000015.1 GCA_023396225.1 Bacillota bacterium | reverse complement strand
AGCTTTACTCGCCACTCAAAATGGATGGCAGTGACGGAATAAGTGTGAAAGAGTATGAGGCTTTACAGAAAAGGATTTCTGAACTTGAACTGGAGAATGAAATATTAAAAAAAGCGACAGCCATATTTGCACGAAAACCCTGAAAGAAAAAGTTTACTTTATTCAGAAATTCAAGATAGAATATCCAATAAAAATAATGTGCAAGGTTCTCAAGGTAAACAGAAGTACTTACTATAAGCAGGTAAATCATGTACTATCTGTCAGGGAAACTGAAGATCAGGTTTTTAAGGAAGAAATCAAGAAAATATTCCTTGAAAGTAATAAACGTTATGGCGCACCTAAAATACATAGCATTTTACTTGCAAAGGGTATCAGAGTAAGTATCAAACGTGTACAGCGTAAGATGGCAATTATGGGGCTGCGTTCTTTTGTAGTCAGAAAATACCGTTACTATTCAAAATCAGCTGTAACAGAAGAAAGAAAAAATATACTGAATCAGGATTTCACTGCTACAACAGTAAATCAGAAGTGGTGTACAGATATTACATATATCCATTCAGTAAAGGATGGATGGACATACCTTGCATCTGTAATGGATTTTTACAGCAAGAAAATCATTGGTTGGGCGTTTTCAAAACAGATGACAACTGAGCTTGCATTAAAAGCAGTACAGAACGCATGTCTTAATGTAAAAGAAACTGAAGGAATTATTCTTCATAGTGATCTGGGATCACAGTATACAAGTGTACAGTTTGAAGAATATCTGAAATCAAAGGGCATAAAGCATTCATTCAGCCGAAAAGGCTGTCCTTATGACAACGCATGTATTGAGTCTTTTCATTCAGTTCTTAAAAAAGAAGAAGTAAATCTTAATCGTTATTATGACTTCAAAGAAGCCTATTCAGCTATATTTGAATACATTGAATCCTGGTATAACAGGACTCGTGTTCATGGTAGTCTTAATTTTAAAACTCCTGATGCTGTTCATGAGGCTGCTCTGACTGCATAATTTCTCGCTTTTTTTGTGTCTACTTTATTGACATAGGTCCAATTTTGCGGTTATTGTGGTAAATATCTCCCTTGCCAATAACACCACTAATAGTTCGTTTCTCTATAGCTAAACCTCCTTTTTATAGTTGAAAAGTATTATTTTACATGGTTGAGGTAACTAGGTTCTGTTACTCTTGCCAAGAGTAACGCAAAGATACTTTCGACATCCACTTCACTGCGTTTCATTTCTATCAAAAGTATCATTGCGGCAGCCGTTCCCTCTGCACTCCCTAAAATACGGCAATACTGCAACAGAAATTGCTGATGCAATTTAAAAGCGTGTCGGTTGTGTCGATGGTGACGATGATTTTTTCACCGCACCCACTCACAATAACATCGTCACGACCGTCACCATCGTCACGCTAAAATGGACTGCTCCAAATGAAGCTTTACCTTTCGTCCATCATGACAACGACTGCTTTCATAACTTATGCAAAACTCATTTAGCAGCCGACTTGCATTAACATTCAATTTAAGAGTAAGAATATTTGGTTTAATATCAATGCCAAGTTGAGCCACAAGCTCTGTTGGTGTACCTTGCCAGCCTGGATTGTCAGCTGTTATGAATTTTGCAATTACTTCAAGAATGGGCTCAGGAGGTTCCTTCCATAATTCGGTTTCAGCACGTTCTAAGTCCCATGAAAGCTTTTCAGTGTTGCGGATAAGATAAAGCTTCTGGTCTTGTTGGTCACGTCCTGAAATTTCAAGTGTAGCAGTATTGGCTGTACGTTTTTCTTTTTGAAGCATGAATGCTCCGTCAGCTGCACCGAGCAAACCGTTTGTTCCTGAAATCATATCAAATTTATCACCCGCTTTCTGTTTTCGGGTATGGTGAACGAGCAACAAGCAAATACCATAGTTATCCGCAAACTTTTTAAGTCGAGTAATAATCTCATAATCATTGGCATAACTGTAATTATCGCCACCAACCTCACGAACCTTTTGTAGAGTATCAATAATAATCAATTTTGTATCTTGATGTTCTTTCACGAATCCAAGAAGCTGTTCGTCAAGTCCGTTGCCAAGTTGACTGGCTGAAATAGAAAAAAATAAATTATCTGCACTTTCTGTTCCAAACATTCTGTATAAACGCTCTTGTAATCGCCTATAATCATCCTCAAGAGCTAAATAAAATACTGTTCCCTTACAGACGGTATATTCCCATAACGAACTACCAGTGCTGACATGATAAGCAAGTTGTGCCATAAGAAAGCTCTTTCCTAGCTTTGGTGCACCAACAAAAAGGTAGGTGCCTGGATAAAGCAATCCATCAATAAGCGGTGATCTGCCTTTATAAACCGTTTCATATAACTCACGCATGGATATTGTCTTAAGATAAGAAGGATCCATCATTCGGAGCATATCACGCTGCATTTTCTTAAAATAATCCTCCGAACTATTGAATTCATCATTAGTTTCTGATATACTATTATTGTTATAATTTCGAGAAGATAGCTCCGCATCTGCGCCAACAGATGCAAACTGAGCTGTCTTTTCTTTTATATCAATCATTTATTCGCCCCCTTTAAACCATTAAGAGTAGTATTAATAAGCTGTATCGTTTAAAGCAATTCAACATCAACATTGCCTCCTGCTTCTATTCGGTGTAGTTCCTCCAGAACAATCGCAAGCTGATTTCTCAAAGCCTTATACACTCTAGGATTGCCCTGAACAACAATGTCATGACAGAGCAGTCGCTTAGTTATATAATCCTGTTTTGTAAGTCCAGACATAGAAACGGCAATATTGATTTGCTTGTCCTCTTCGTCTGATACTCTGAAGCCAATTGTTTTATTTCTCCAACGATTTTTACTATCAAGATTTTTTACTGACATCTTCTTCATTCATCTCGAATTCTAATTTATCTGCCATCTCTTTTTGCTTTGACGGAAATAGGTGAGCATAACGATAGGTGATTTCAATACTTTCATGCCCGACTCTATCAGCAATTGCAACAGCTGAGAACCCCATTTCAATTAATAGTGAAACATGAGAATGTCTAAGATCATGAATATGAATTCTTTGCACTCCTGCATTTTTTGAACCTCTATCCATTTCTTTATGCAGATAGCTTTTAGTGATTGTAAAAATACGTTCATCAAGCTTAATCTCATAAAGCATCCCGATATATTCATTGATTTCTTCACAGAGGAATGGCGGCATCTTTACTACACGGTTGCTTCTTTTGGTTTTAGGTGTAGTGATTACATCTTCACCATGTAAACGTTGATATGACTTGTTTACTGTAACTGTTTGCTTTTTGAAATCAAAGTCAGATGGAGTTAGTGCTAGCATTTCACCCATACGAAGACCACACCAATAAAGCATTTCAAATGCGTAATATGAAATAGGTTTGTCCATCATTTCGTCTGCAAACTTCAAATACTCATCCTTAGTCCAGAAAAGCATTTCCTTATGATGCTCTGTACCCATGTTTCCAGCCTTACTGGCAGGATTTGAATGCAATTCGTAGAACCGCACTGCATGATTGAATATCGTTGACAACTGATTATGCAATGTTTTAAGATAGGTTGATGAATATGGGTTTCCTTTTTTATCACGATAACGAATCATTTCATTCTGCCAAGCAATAACATCCTTTGTTTGAATTTCATTTATTTTACGCTTTGCAAAATATGGCATAATCTTAGTGTTTATAATGTTCTCTTTTGTGAGCCAGGTTGTTTCCTTCAATCTTGACTTAATATCACGGATATAGATTTTTACAAAATCCTCAAACAGCATATCCATATCTGATGAAGATTGGAGCATAAAACTTCGCTCCCATTCCTGAGCTTCTTTTTTTGTGGAAAATCCTCTCTTGCATTTTTGCTTACGTTCGCCTTTCCAATCCTGATAGCGAACCATGACATACCAAGTTCCATTGGTTTCATTTTTGAATATTGGCATTATATTACTTTCCTTTCTTTCAATCTTGTTTACTGTACAGGCGTTCATAAAAATACTCACGGTTGACACGACCTGAAACAGTAATAAATCCTTTTTCTTTTAGCTCATCATTTAACTTTTTAATGAGCTTGTAAGCATATGGAACTGATACCTCAAGTTCTTTGGCTACTTCTTCAACACGAATGAATTTGTTTTGCATTGAATCATTCCTTTCTTTATTATTTTAATTATTTTATATGTATTAAGCATATTTGTTTAGCTTATATTGTATTATACTAAACAATTTTGTTTATGTCAAGTGCTTTTAAGAAAAAACTTAAACTTTTTTGTTTATATTATCTTGACTATCACTAAACAAATATGTTATAATAACCTCGTAATCGAATTTAACCTGATTGGAGAAAATAATATGGCTACAGGTGATAGAATAAAAAGAGTACGCATTTTTCGAGGACTTACACAAAAGGAATTTGGCAAGTTAATAGGTTTTGACGAGAAAACTGCAGATGTACGTGTCGCTCAATATGAATCGAATACACGAACACCAAAGGAAGATTTACTTAAAAAGATGGCAGATGTACTGGACGTGAATTATCATTCTCTATATGAGCCAACTCTGTATGCCGCAGAAGATGTAATGTATACACTCTTTGAACTGGACGAGCATTATGGTATCTCTGTTCATGAAGTTGCTGATGAGGAATATCCTGAGAAGAAACATTATGCTTTTCAGATAAAGTCAAATTTGCTTGATGATTTCATGAGGGAATGGCAGCAACGCAAAAAAGGCCTTGCCGATGGAATTATCAGCAAGGCCGAATATACGGAATGGAAGCTTAATTGGCCGCAGACAGCGGACGATTGTGGTAAATTTAAGCCGTCAAAGGAATGGCGTGAACACCATAAAACCACTGAGGACATAGAATAATTACCATTAGCTTCACGTTATCAATTTGTTATCAAAAGACAAAAGAAATCCCGAAAACTCACGTAATTGCTGAGTTTTCGGGATTGTTGTTATTATTCCCATTCAATAGTAGCTGGTGGCTTTGTAGTAACATCATAAACAATTCTGTTGATTGATTTAACCTCATTTACAATTCTGCTTGATGCTTTTTCTAATATATCATAAGGAATTTTTGCAAAATCAGCAGTCATGAAGTCAGTTGTTGTAACAGCTCTTAGGGCTAGTGTATAGTCATAAGTTCTTCCATCACCCATTACTCCAACAGAACGCATATTAGTCAGAACAGCAAAGTACTGATGAATTGATCTATCAAGCCCAGCCTTTGAAATTTCTTCACGATATATCCAATCTGCATCCTGTAAAATAAGCAGCTTTTCATCAGTAATTTCTCCGATAATTCTGATTGCAAGTCCTGGTCCAGGGAACGGCTGTCTGAATACAAGAACTTCTGAAAGTCCAAGCTCAAGTCCGAGCTGTCTTACTTCATCCTTAAATAATAATCTGAGTGGTTCAATTATTTCCTTGAAATCAACATAATCAGGAAGTCCGCCTACATTATGGTGGGATTTAATTACTGCTGCATCCCCTGTTCCGCTTTCAATTATGTCAGGATATATAGTTCCCTGAACAAGGTAATCAACTTTGCCAATTTTCTTAGCTTCCTGTTCAAATACTCGAATAAACTCCTGGCCAATAATCTTTCTCTTAGTTTCAGGGTCAGAAACACCATTAAGCTTAGTCATAAACTGCTCTTTAGCATTTACTCTTACAAAATTGATATCCCAGCCTTTGAAAGCAGCTTCAACTTCGTCACCCTCATTTTTTCTCATGAATCCATGATCAACAAAAATACAGGTAAGCTTATCCCCTACAGCCTTTGAAAGTAAAGCTGCTGCAACAGAACTGTCAACTCCACCTGAAAGTGCAAGAAGAACTTTTCCATCTCCAACCTTATCTCTGATATTATTAATAGCTGTTTTAGCATAATCACCCATTGTCCAGTCGCCTATACATCCACAGGCTTTATATAAAAAATTATAAAGCATTTTTGTTCCGTTTACCGTATGATTTACTTCAGGATGAAACTGAACTCCATAAAATCTACGATTATCATCAGAAATAGCAACATTAGGACATGCTGCAGAACGCGCTGTTAATTTGAATCCATCTGGAACTTTTTCCATGTAGTCACCATGGCTCATCCATGATATTCCACACTCGTCAAGTCCATCAAATAGTTTACATGTTGTATCATAAAATGTCTCTGTTTTACCATATTCACGGGCAGTTGCATCAGAAGCCTGTACAACCTTTCCTCCAAGAAGATGTGCCATAAGCTGACAACCATAACATATTCCGAGTACCGGAACTCCAAGTTCAAATATTTCCTTTGATATAGTTGGAGAGCTCTCAAGATAAACACTGTTTGGCCCACCTGTAAAAATGATACCAAGGGGATTCATTGCTTTTATCTGATCTATTCCTGTCTTATAAGACTTAACTTCACAGTAAACTCCGCACTCTCTTACACGTCTTGCTATAAGCTGATTATACTGACCACCAAAGTCAATAATGACAACCATTTGATGAGACATATTTTTACCTCTTTTCTTTTACTATACTATATACTTTTCAACGTATTTAAATCATACGGTGTTTCCTGATATACACAATAATTAAGCCAATTTGAAAACATCAAATTAGCATGACATCGCCAGTTAAAATGAGGAGGCTGACTTGGGTCATCATATGGGAAATAATGTGCAGGAACTTTTATTTTCAAACCCTTATCCAAGTCTCTGAAATATTCATTTGCAAGAGTGAACCTGTCATATTCTGAATGACCTGTTATAAAAAATTGCCTGCATGATTTATCAGCAATAATATGAACACCTGATTCAACTGAGTATGTAAGCATTTTTAATTCTGGTACCTTTTCAACATCAATTCTTTTTATTTCCGTATGCCGTGAATGTGGAACGTAAAACTCCTCATCAAATCCTCTTAGTAAAGGGTGATTTGTAACCTCAATTTTATGAGGAAATACTCCGAACATTTTCTCGCTTAAATCATATTTTGGTATGCCATAATGATAATACAAACCAGCCTGAGCTCCCCAACAGATATGAAATGTACTGTAAACATTGGTTTTAGACCACTCCATAATCTCGCACAATTCATCCCAGTAATCAACTTCTTCATACGGAATTTGTTCTATAGGTGCGCCGGTGATTATTAAACCATCAAACAGTTCGTTTTTAACTTCATCAAAGCATTTATAGAACTTTGTAAGATGCTCCTGAGAGACATTTTTTGCAACGTGTGAAGCCATCTGTATTAATTCAATATCCACCTGCAAAGGAGTATTTGAGAGCAATCTGAGTAACTGTGTCTCAGTTTCTATCTTTTTAGGCATAAGATTTACAATAGCAATTTTCAGCGGCCTTATATCCTGCTTTTGTGCAACTGTATCTGCCATAACAAAGATATTCTCATTATTTAATATAGAATATGCCGGTAGGTTATTTGGAATATTTATTGGCATTTTTCTCCCCCAAATCTAATATATTAAGTTATTTTCTCTGTGCAGTATCGCCTGTTACAGATGCATTATCTTTCTTATCAGGCTTATCCATAACTTCTTTATTTTCAATAAAACTATCAGGAATAATAATATTTTCAAAATCTGCAACATCAGGATTAATTGGGATATAATTGTCCGAATTGATGACAATTTTGTCAGCCAATTGAGCATTACCTGAAATTACATAAATTATATTATCATCACTAATTAAACTCACATCGGCAGAATCAATTTGATTATCAATTATAACGTTTAAGGCATCAGCAGTATCAGCCTTAAGACCACCCTGTAACTCAGACTCATTAAAAGTATTTGAGGTTACCAGATGTTCAGCAGTTCCTGTATATTCCTGTTCTGTAGCTTCAACAGTAGTAAACTGCGTTATCTCTGATTGAGAAATCGTAGTTACTGTGGTTTCTTCATTTTTATTGCAGGAACAAAAAAAGAATAATATTATTACTAGCAATAAAATAGTCTTTAAATTAATCATAATAGATTTATTTTATCATATTTGCATATTTTTTGCAACATTATCTGAATAAATACATAAGCTACATTTGTAAAATTATTTTATATAAATATATAGTGTTTTTTATTTTAAGATATGTTATAATTATTTTGATTATAATGTTCTGAAAGGTTTGGATAATTTGAATTATTTAATTAACTGGTCAGTTGTTGACAATGTTTTTGCTGTTCCAGATTGTATAGTGGATGATTACATTAAGCTTGCAGATGAAAGTAGCTTAAAAATTATACTTTACATATTAAAGCATAAAAAGTTTGAAAAATCAGATACTCTGGAAGTATCAAAGCTTTTAGGCATCAGTACAGACAAACTGGAAGATGCATTATCTTATTGGCAGCAAACAGGAGTTTTAAAGAGTACTTCAGGCGAAAAAAATATTATTGCTCAACAACCTGTAAATACTGTATCTACTTCCAAGACAGTATTGCCTGCTGAAAATAATGAAATTGCAAGCATTAAGGAAAGTCCTTCAAAATATCTTACACCCAAGGAGATTTCTTCAAGAATTGAACAATCAGGAGATGTTAAATTTCTGCTTGTTTCTGCCGAAAACTGCTTTGGAAAATCTCTTACATATACTGATCAAAGAGTGCTTGTCTGGATTCATGATTACCTTGGACTAAAAAGTGATATTATACTTATGATTATTGAATTCTGCAAATCTATTGAAAAATCAAGTATGAAGTTTATTGAAAAGGTTGCTGTAACCTGGTATGATAAAAATATCTGCACCCATGAACAAGCTGAATTTGAAATTATGCAACTCCAGAAATACTACTCACTTTCAGGAAAAATACTGTCATTGCTTGGATTGAACAGAACGTTATCAACTAAAGAAAAAGAATATGTAAACAGTTGGGTTGATATGAACATTGATTTTGATTTAATTCAAATTGCATATGATAAAACAATTGATGCCACCGGAAAGATTTCATTTGCATATATGAACAAAATCATATCCGACTGGCATAGTAATGGCATTTCTACAAAAGAACAGATTGAAAAGAATGATATTAACTATAAGAAAAATTCTGCAAAATTTAAAGATAACACTGCAAATAAATCTGCACAACCTTCAAATAGCCATTCGTATGACCTTGATTTACTTATGCAGCATGCCGCAATCAACACTCCAAAAATAAAGGAGAATAACTGATATGGGATATGAAAAACATATTTTTGATAAAGCTGAAGAGGAACTTAATCTGAGAAGAATGTCGGCTGAAAATGAATATAACAGAAGATATAATGAAATTGATCAAAAATGCCCTGAAATTATAGAAATAAATAAACAGCTTGCAAGAACAAGTATTGAACTTTCAAAGCTTATTGTAAAAGGAAACAGCGAATCTTTTAATGATAACTTTAATAAGATTAAGGAAAATAATATTCAGGCACAGCAAATGATAAAAAAGCTTCTCAACTCATATGGCTACCCTGATGATTACCTTTATGTAAAATACAAATGCTCTATTTGTAATGACAGAGGCTACTTACCAAGCGGAGAAAGATGTTCATGTTTTTATGAATTAATTAATAAATATTCTGCTCAGGAATTAAATAAAAGTGCAAATATGCCCTTATGTGATTTTGGACATTTTTCACTTAAATACTATGAAGATAAGTTTGAACAGAATGGACTTGATTGTTACAGGAAAATGTCTGACAATCTTCATTTCTGTAGAAAATATGCAGAATGCTTTTCGCCGTCTTCTGAAAGCCTATTTCTGATTGGAAAAACAGGTGTAGGAAAAACTCATCTGTCTCTTTCTATTGCTAAAATCGTTATTGAAAAAGGCTATACAGTTGCATATGGTTCTGTATTGAATTATCTTAGGATTATTGAAAAAGAACATTTCGGACGATCAGAATCAAACAATAAAGATACTCTTCAGACACTTATTAATACTGATCTACTTGTACTGGATGATTTAGGTTCTGAGTTTCAGACAGGGTTTTATGAATCAGTACTTTATAATATTATTAATTCCAGACTTAACATGGGATTGCCTACAATAATAAGCTCTAACCTTTCTACAAATGAATTACAGAGCAGATACAATGACAGAATAATTTCTAGAATATTCGGATTGTATAATATTATTTTATGTGTTGGTCAGGATATAAGACAAATAAAAAGGCTTTCAGGTGAAAATTAATTAAAAAAATCTGTCTTCATTAATTTGATGACAGATTTTTTTACTATTGACAAATTAAAATACAGTGATATAATAAACATATGAACAATTATTCATATGTTAGAGAGGTGTAGTATGTTAGATACAAATGAGTTATGTGAATTTATTCATGTCCATGAAAACAAAGTTGAAAAAGTTAAGGACAATATACCTGAAGAAACAATTATGTATGATCTTGCTGAGTTGTATAAGATTTTTGGGGACTCAACAAGAATTAAAATTTTATGTGTATTGTTGGAATGTGAAATGTGTGTTTGTGATATAGCAACAATTTTAAATATGACACAGTCGGCTATTTCTCATCAGTTACGTGCATTAAAACAAAGTAAGCTTGTAAAATACAGACGTGAGGGCAAGGCTGTATTTTATTCATTAGCAGATTCTCATGTCAAGACTATAATAAATCAAGGTCTGGAACATGTATGCGAATAAAATATAATTTATAAAGGAGTCATCATTATGAAAAAAACTTACAAAATGTCTGATTTGGACTGTGCTAATTGTGCTGCAAAAATGGAAACTGCTATCAGCAAAATATCAGGTGTTACTTCTGTTTCAATTAGTTTTATGACACAGAAAATTACAATTGAAGCTGAGGACAGTATTTTTGAAAGTATATTAAAGGAAGTACAGAAGATTATAAAAAAAGTAGAACCAGATTGCAGAATATGCTTGTAAAGGAAGTGTAATATGAGTCATAAACAAAAAAAGAAACTGTACTTAATTATCATAACTACAGTTCTTCTAATCGCAATTAATATTTTTAAAATACCTTTTAAAATTGAATTCACATTCTACATAGTAATTTATCTGCTTATTGGTTTAAGTGTTTTGTATAAATCAGCAAAAAACATTACACATGGTCAAGTTTTTGACGAAAACTTTCTAATGTCAATTGCAACAATAGGTGCTCTGGCACTAGGAGAATACAATGAAGCAATATTTGTAATGCTTTTTTATCAGGTTGGTTCTCTCTTTGAGAGTTATGCGGTTGGTAAATCAAGAAAATCCATATCAGATTTGATGGACATACGACCTGAATTTGCAAATATAATGCAGAATGATGAAATAATTCAGGTGGATCCTGAAGAAATAAATATTGATGACATAATAATTATTAAACCTGGTGAAAAAGTTCCTCTAGACGGTATTGTTACAGAAGGTATCACCACTGTAAATACATCAGCCCTTACAGGAGAATCAGTTCCAAGGGATATAAACACCGGAGATACTATTCTAAGCGG
Organism: Bacillota bacterium; assembly: GCA_023396225.1. Classification (GTDB taxonomy): domain Bacteria; phylum Bacillota; class Clostridia; order Oscillospirales; family Ruminococcaceae; genus JAEZYS01. The sequence continues at coordinate 179,717 of JAEWWT010000015.1, read as the reverse complement.
ATATATTAATAATAATGGTATCTTAAAAGTAAAGGTTACAAAGAAATATGAGGATTCAACCGTTTCAAAGATATTGGAATTAGTAGAAAATTCAGTTTCTAGAAAAGCAAAAACCGAAAATTTTATAACTAAGTTTGCAAAAATATATACTCCTGCGGTGGTAATTTCAGCTATTCTTCTTGCAGTTATACCTCCCCTACTATTCAGCCAGTTATGGTCAGTCTGGATACAGAGAGCATTAGTTTTCTTAGTTGTATCCTGTCCTTGTGCGTTGGTAATTTCAGTTCCGATGAGCTTTTTCGGAGGAATAGGCGCAGCTTCAAAAGCAGGAATACTTATTAAAGGCAGCACTTATATTGAAGCACTTTCAAAAGCTAAGGTTGTTGTATTTGATAAGACAGGAACGCTTACAAAAGGTAACTTTAAAGTAACAGCCATTCATCCGCAAAAAATATCAGAGAATGAACTTCTTGATATTGCTGTTCTTGCAGAAACATATTCTGATCATCCGGTATCTGTATCTTTAACGGAAGCTGTAAGAGTTAAACCAGATAAAAACAGAATTATTTCATATGAAGAAATTCCCGGTCATGGTATAAAGGCTGTTATTGATGGCAAAGATGTTGCTGTTGGAAATGCTAAAATGATGGATTTAATTGGTTCAGAATGGCATGACTGCAAAACTCATAAAGGAACAATAATACATATTTCTGTCGATAAGGAATATGCAGGTCATATAGTAATTTCCGATGAAATAAAAGAAAATTCAAAAGCAGCTATTAAAAGCTTAAAGCATAACGGAATCGTTAAAACTGTTATGCTGACAGGTGATAAAAAATCAGTTGGAGAAAATGTTGGGAAAACTCTTGAGATAGATGAAGTGTATGCTGAACTTTTACCATCTGAAAAAGTATCTACACTTGAGCATTTACTTGATAAACAAAACAAAAATGAAACGCTTATATTTGTTGGTGACGGAATCAACGATGCACCTGTGCTTACAAGAGCAGATATTGGAATTGCAATGGGTGCATTAGGCTCTGACGCAGCTGTTGAAGCAGCAGATGTTGTCTTAATGGATGATAATCCAAAGAAAATATCAGATGCTATTGGAATATCCAGAAGAACTATGTCAATTGTCAAACAGAATATTATTTTTGCATTGACAATAAAATTTGTTGCATTAATTCTTGGTGCATTAGGATATGCTGAAATGTGGCTTGCTGTATTTGCAGATGTTGGTGTTTCTGTAATAGCAATAATTAATGCTATGAGAACCTTGAAATATAAGTTTAAAGATTAAAAAATATAGTTATGCTTCTGATTTTCCTTAATTAATCCTGTTCTGTAAGCTTCAAGTAATTGTTTCAGGTCATTAATTTTTCTTTCAATCTCCATTCCCTCATCTGTGTCAGAAACAAGAACACGCTTTTTCATTAGCTCAACTATTTTTACAGTAGGAGCAGACTCAGTTTCTTCATCATTTTCTGCAAAAACATAAGGTTTATGTTCAGCAAGAGCCAGATACCTTGAATTAAATATAAATGTATATCCACCAATACCGGTCTGGGCATGGTAAGCCTTTGATATTCCACCATCGATCATGAACAAAAGCCCCTCGCCTTTGACCGGTTTTTCGCCTTGCTTTATCTTAACAGGAACATGTCCGTTTATAATATGCGATTTCTTTACATTCATATTGAATTCTGACAATATCTTTTCACATATACTCTTGTCATCAATTAGCCTATAATATGCATTCATATTTTCCTTATGAGTATCTGGATCAAGAATAAAGTATCTTTCAAATGTAACCATCCTGTCCTTGCCAAACAATGGAGATTTAGGCCCACACCATAAATACCAAAGATAATCCCTTGCATTAATTTGCTCATCACTATTATATTCACAGAAATATGCTTTTCTTACTTGCTCATCAATAAAATCAAGATATGCTTTTCCGCTATACTTTTTATCTCCGTATTTAACTTCCATAAAATTGCCATCATCATCCATTGGAATGCATCCATGATAAAGAAGATTGGAATTTACACATTTATACATATTCCCGTTTGAATATAAAAACTTAATATGCTTATTAAGACGAGGATTATGCCTGAATGAAAAAGCAATTGTGCTCATGAGTTCCTCTTCTTCTACAGTGAGTTCAAGAGGATTTGCTGGATCTACTGTAGGGAAAATACTATCCTTAAGAGAATACTCTTTTCCATAACACATTACGGATTTCTTATCATAGTTAATTTTATCAATCAATATTCTGTCATCCATACAATATTCTGGATGACGTCTGATAAGCTGTCCTTCAAGTTTAAATTGTATAACTGCCATTGCCTTATGCATTTTAGCAGCAAGTGAAATATCAACTGGATCATATTTGTTATCATCAAGAATATGAGGAATAAATAATTCACAAGGATCATTATGATAAACCTTTGCAGCAAAAACAGATAATGCTCTGAGATTTATCCCATAGCTATCTTCAAGTAAATCAAAATTATTATAACTTATTCCAAGACGTATTACATTTGCAACAAGTGCCCAGTTGCCTGTAATTGCACCCATCCATGATATGTCGTGATTACCCCATTGAATATCTACATCATGTATTCTCATGAGCTCATCCATAATTTCATCTGCATGAGGGCCTCTGTCAAAAATATCTCCTATGATATGAAGTCTGTCTATTGCAAGCCTTCCTATCAGAATACAGATAGCTATGATAAATCTGTCTGCCATATCAATCTCAACAATTGAAATAATAATACTGTTATAGTATGATGTCTTGTTTTCTATATCATCAGTATGAAGCAGCTCTTCAATGATATATTGAAATCCCTCAGGTATTCTGTTTCTTACTTTAAGTCTTGTATATTTTGATGAAACAGCTTTACAAACTTTAACAAGCCTGTATATTGTTATTTTACACCAATCATCATAATTATCTATACGTTCCTTAATCTGTCTTAACTCATTTTCAGGATCATATATAAGAGAAGATAATAAATTTCGCTCTTTTTCGGAAACTGATTGTTCAAAAGCAGCATCTATTTTTGTTCTGATAATTCCTGAAGCACTTCTTAATATGTGTATAAATGCTTCATGTTCCCCGTGAAGATCACTGAAAAAGTATTCTGTACCCTTTGGCAAGCTTTTAATTGCACTAAGATTAATAATTTCCTCCGAAACCGAGTCAACGTTCGGATATTCTTTTGTTAAAAGATTTAAGTATCGAAAATCCATAAATACAGTATTCCTTTCCGAGTTTTGCGTAGTGTATAAGCAAATTAAGCTAAAATTATACAATAAAACTCATAGCTAAAAGCATTAAAAAAACATATACTTTTGTCGTCATTTTCATTCAATTTAAGGGATGCAGTTGATTTTGCATCCCTTAAATGTTACTTTTTGCTTTTTTGTTGTTTTATTTCATTGTTAAGAACATCTATTATTATATTCATTATCTTAATTCTGGCAAACATTTTATTATTTGACTCAATAATATGCCATGGTGCAAATTCTGTTGATGTAAGCCTTATCATGTCGTTCACAGCAGTTTCATACTGATCCCATTTTTCACGGTTGCGCCAATCCTCATCTGTAATTTTCCAACTCTTCGCAGGATTGTTCTGTCTTTCTTCAAATCTCTTTAACTGCTCTTCCTTATCAATCTGAAGCCAGAATTTGATTATTACAGCACCACTGTCAGTCAGTTCTTTTTCAAATTCATTTATTTCATTATATGCCATATTACATCTGTACTCAGGAGTGAACTTTTCTATCTTCTCAACCATCACCCTACCATACCATGTCCTGTCAAAAATAGATATATGCCCTGTTTTAGGAATATGGCGCCAGAACCTCCAAAGATAATGATGATTAAGCTCTGTTTTATCTGGTGCAGAAATAGGAATTGCTTCATAACCTCTCGGATCAAGAGCAGTAGAAATCCTCTTTATTGCTCCACCCTTTCCTGCGGCATCCCATCCTTCAAACGCAATAATAACAGGGATTTTTCTTCGGTAGATTTTATCATGTAGCTTTGCTAATTCTTTCTGTGCCTTTTTAAGCTGATCAAAATACTTAGTTGGTTGCAAAGTTTTATTATCCAACAAAATATCTTTAAGCAGAGGCTGTTCAACAAGCTTAAAAGAATTATCCATAATGATCTTATTTTCATCCAAAGACATATTTATAGCACTGTTAATCTGACTTACAAGAATATTAAATATCTGGAATTTAGTAAATTGCTTATCTGTAGTGTCTATAACACGCCAAGGAGCATAATTGGTATTTGTTTTTTCAAGCATATCATCAAATTGTTTGTAATAAACATCATAGTTTTTATTTCTCTTTTTATCAAGTACTGTAACACGCCACCTTGTGTCATCATCGTCTCTTAGCTTTGAAAAACGCTTTTTTTGTTCTTGCTTTGAGATATGAAGAAACAATTTAATTACCAGACAACCGTCATCAACAAGCTGTCTTTCAAAAGTATTAACAGATTTAATTCTTCTTTCATATTCTTCGGATGTAATATCATCTTCAATCTTTGAAATTGCTAACTCTTGATGCCAACTTCTATCCATTATCGAAATAATACCTTTCTCAGGTGTCATTTCCCAGAAACGCTTCATAAGCGGATATCTTTTTTCTGTTTCCGTTGCAGGCATTGTTACATAAACATTAAAAAATCTAGGATCGAGCATTTTAATCATTTCAGCAATAAATGAACCTTTTCCAGAAGCTCCCCATCCCTCAAATATTACAGCAACAGGAAGTTGCTTATCTTTTATCTTAAGCTGAAGTTCTGACAAATTATCCTGAAGTTCCTTAGTTAATTCTTTGTAATTAAAGTTCTTATTCTTATTTACAATTGCTTTTTCCAGCACAATACTCATTCCCTTCCGATTTTACAACAAGCTTATTAACCTTATAATTTATATTTTACATTATTTTATCAATGTTTGCAATACAATACATGATTTATTATTATTTTAATTGACACTTTTAAATATAAAATATATAATTATTATAATGGATAATGTATGATTAAGTAAAACTTCCAAAGTATTTCTGAAAGGAGATATGCTTTTATTAAAAGCATGAAATAATATGATATATAAAGATGAATTTATAAATATCTACAATGAAAACATTCACAGAGAAGGTTCTGATAAGCTTCTTGAATATTTATGTTCTGTACATAGTGATTTTTTTACTGCTCCTGCAAGCACACGTTTTCATGGTTCATTTGAAGGAGGGCTTCTTGAACATAGTTTAAATGTTTATCATTGTCTGAAAGATTATCTCTCCAGGCAACGTGTACAAACTGTATATGGAATGAATTATTCTGATGAAACAATTGCTGTTGTTGCGCTTCTGCACGATATATGCAAAGTCAATTTTTATAAAACAGATTACAGAAATTCTAAGAATGAAAATGGTGAATGGGAAAAGGTTCCTTATTATTCAATTGATGACAAACTTCCTTATGGGCATGGAGAAAAATCAGTTTATATAATAACAGGATTTATGAAATTATCACGAGAAGAAGCTTTTGCAATCAGATACCATATGGGTTTTTCGGGAATTGAAGATAAAAATTCTATTGGAAGAGCTTTCGAACACTACCCTCTTGGTTTTGCACTTTGTACTGCTGATATGGAAGCAACGTATTATCTTGAGGGCGATCCAGCAAAGTAACTAAAAATTATACAATATAAAACTAAAAACTGTTATACTAATTATTGAAATTTAATATTACACGTGATATAATATTACTTATAGGTTGGTGTAAAAATGATTCAAAGTAAAATATATAATGAAAATAATATAGTTGCAACTGATTTTATTTCAAAGTGTATGCTTGCATGTCCTGTTCTATTGATTATTGTTTGGATTCTAAATTATGTTGGAATATTTAATGTTAATAATACTGTAATGACCATTAGCGTTCTTATTGGTTCTTTTTTCTTTTATTTGCCTCGTTTGCTTCTTTTATTTATTAAACGGGATAATACATTCATAAGATATATCTCAATTACTTGTTGTACTATTTCTGTTATGTTCCTTTATGTCCTTTTAAAATATCACGTAATATTATTATTTGCATTTCCTATTGTTTTGTCTCTTTTATACTTTAACTCAAAGCTTACAAACTATACAATAATAACCTCATTAATCAGCATTATTTGTTCTCATCTATTAGGACTAATTTATATTTTTATTCCAGATGAACCACTCACAAATTTGCGTGAGGTTGTTATATATGGTATCGTTCCAAGGTGTATTGAATACGTTGGTCTTGCAATTATCTGTTCTGTAATTGGAAAAAGAGCACAGAATATGCTTCAGAAGGTAGATTCATATACCGATGAAATTAACAGAAATAAAGAAGGTCTTAATTCAATTATTAATGTTTCCCGAAGTTTATTCGGTGCGAGAGAACTAATTGATCTTGCAAGCCTTGTAAGATATGCCGTTTTTACTGTTGCAGCATCAATTCAGGGAACTATTACACCTCCTGTTGCTATAGTTGGTGTGAAAAGTGATAAAAAGCACTTTACTTATCTTAATAATGATCTTGAGATACAAGAAGAAGAGATAAAAGATGACTGCATAACTGTTACTATGGCAGATATTAAGTTTATTTTTCCTGTTAATAAGCAAAAAGTCTGGGATAATATTCAGATTTCTGCATATGGTATCGGAATGACTTTCTACGATGAATATGATAAACTGATGTCGTACGTTGCAATGCAGTTTGAAGTCGGCGAAAATGACGAGCTCCTCAATAATTCACTTGACATTCTTTATAACAATATTAAAATTGCTATTACCAACACAAAATTAAATGAAGATATTTTCAAAGCGCAGGAATCCATTATTCTGTCTTTTGCAGAGATATCAGAATCCAAATCCAGACAGACAGGTCAGCATGTTAAAAGAGTTTCTGAATATACGAAAATAATGTCAAGGTATGCAGGGTTCTCTGAAGAAAGGTCTCAAGATATAGCTCTTGCTGCAATGATGCATGATATAGGAAAGCTAATGATTCCACCTGAAATTCTTGAAAAACCATCAAGACTTACTAATGAAGAATTTGATGTTATAAAAACTCATGTGTCTATCGGAGCTGATTTACTGAAAAATAGTCCTGGAGAAGTAATGACCATGGCAAAGGCAATAGCTTTACAACACCATGAAAGATGGGATGGAAAGGGATACCTTGGTTTCAAAGGCGAGGATATAGATTTCCTCAGCAGATATGTTTCTGTAGCGGATGTGTTTGATGCTCTGGTATCAAACAGATCATATAAAAAAGGTTGGCCTCCTGAAGAAGCGTATGAGGAAATTGTAAGCCAGAGTGAAAAACAATTTGCTCCGGAAGCAGTCAGAATTTTTAAACAATGTTATCCACAATTACTTGAAATATTGCAGAAATACCCAGATGATGTTGCTCAATGTAAAAATGCACAAGAAGCGACCGCTTCAATTGTTAAATCGTTATAAAGCTCTTGCTTTTAACGATTTAAATTTTATATTATTTTTACACAAATCGACTTTTATAATGTTTAAAAAAATGTTATAATATAATAAATACATATATTTAAATTATGGAAGGTGAAGAAATGCCGGATATTGTTACTATTGGAGAAGTTTTAATTGATTTTACAGAAGACACTTCTATCAATGGAGAAAAATGCTATATTAAGAATGCAGGAGGATCACCGGCTAATGTTGCAGTTATGACCTCAAAGCTTAATGTTCCCACTGCTTTTATCGGAAAAGTAGGTAAAGATATTTTCGGGAAATATCTTATTGATGTTCTTAAGAGCTTTAATGTAAACACTGATGGAGTTGTTTGGGACAACGCCAATCCGACTACACTTGCATTTGTAAAAAATACAGAAGGCGGAAAACGCAACTTTGTATTTTACAGAAATGACAGTGCAGATCAAAACTTAAACTATGAAGAGATTAATCTGAAATTGATTGATTCCTGCAAATTATTGCACTTTGGAGCTTTTTCTCTTTCAAAAGATCCTGCACGCAGAAGTATTATTGAAGCAGTAAGATATGCTAAGAAAAGCAATAAGTTGATATCATATAGTCCTAACTGGCGTCCTGCATTGTGGGAGTCAAAGTCTGAGGCTGAAAACGTTATTAGAAGCGTTCTCCCATTATGTGATATTATAAAAGTATCAGAAAAGGAACTTCAGGTTGTTACTGACAGTGGTAATCTTATTACTGCAATTGCAAAACTGCTTAATATGGGAATAAGTATTGTTTGTATTACCCAGGGGGCAAAGGGTTGTATAATTGCAACAAGACATGGGATTGAACGTTATCCTACTTACCGTCTTGACACTATTGATACTCTTGGTGCTGGTGATAGCTTTTACGGAGCATTTTTATCCAAATTTATAAATCTTAATAAAAAGCCTAACGAACTGACTATGCCTGAAATCACCGAAATAGCTAATTACTCCAATGCTTGTGGAGCTTTAACTGCAAATAAGCATGGTGCAATACCAGCAATGCCGACGCATGAGGAAATTCTCAATTGCATCGGCACTATAAAAACATATTAATTTTTAGCTGAAAGTGCTTTCTTTCCAATGTCTTTTCTGTAATGAGCATTCTCAAATGATATCTTTGAAACAGCCGCATATGACTTGTTCAGTGCGGCTGTAAGTGTCTCTCCTGTTGCAGTTACACCAAGAACACGTCCACCTGCTGTATAGAAATTTCCATCGGAATATTTTGTACCTGCATGGTATACAAAAGCATCATTAACTTGACCCTTACTGTCAAAGCCTGATATTTCAAGACCTGTCGGATACTTTTTAGGATAACCGCCGCTTGCCATAACAACACAAGAGCAACTTTCATTCTTCCATTTTATATCAATATTTGATAAGTTTCCATAATAAACCGATTCAAATATATCAACAAGGTCTGTATCAAGCAAAGGAAGAACAACTTGTGTTTCAGGATCACCAAATCTACAGTTGTACTCAATTACCTTTACACCAGTAGGTGTTACCATTAATCCAAAATAAAGGCATCCTTTGAATGTTCTGCCTTCAGAATTCATTGCATTGATTGTCGGAATAAAAATCTTTTCCATACATTCATCTGCAACTTCCTTAGTATAAAAAGGATTTGGTGCAACTGTTCCCATACCTCCGGTATTAAGACCTTCATCATTGTCAAGTGCTCTCTTGTGATCCATTGATGATATCATTGGAACAACAACATTGCCATCTGTAAATGATAAAACAGATATTTCAGGGCCTGTTAGGAATTCCTCAACAACAAGATGTGAACCACTTGCTCCGAAAATCTTATCATTCATAATTGAATTAACAGCTTCAATTGCTTCAACCTCATCCTGTGCAATGATAACTCCCTTACCTAAAGCAAGTCCATCAGCCTTAATTACTGTTGGATAAGTATTTTGTTTCTTTATATATGTCACCGCATCATCAAAGTTATCAAATGTTTCATATCCTGCAGTTGGAATGTTATATTTTTTCATCAAGTCTTTAGAAAAAACCTTGCTCCCTTCAATTATAGCCGCTGCTTTATTTGGTCCAAAAGTAACAAAACCTTCCTTGTTAAGAGCATCAACCATTCCAAGAACCAATGGATCATCAGGTGCTACAACAACCATATCAGGTAAAAGTTTTTTTGAAAGTTTTACTATACCATCTATATCTGTTGCTTTTATATCAAAACATTCTGCATATCGTGAAATGCCCCCGTTTCCAGGAGTACAATATAGCTTATCTACTCTTTTGCTTTCAGCAAGCTTCATGATAATTGCGTGTTCTCTTCCGCCGCTACCCACTACTAAAATTTTCAATGCTATGACCATCCTCTCTGAGTTTTGGCATTCTGCAAAAGCAGAAATCGGATTAAACTCCGAAAAGACCAAACTCATAGTTTGAAAAACATTTTTAACAACTTAATCTTTGTGACTAAGTATTTCTTGTTGAACCTTCTTTGGCAGGGATTTCAAAATAAGACTATATCCCCTATCACACATTTCCTTAATAACATCATAAGGTACAGTTCCCGTAAGCTTTACAGCATTCCAATGAACCTTATTCATGTAATAACCTGCATTTACATCCTCATATGTTTTGCGCATGAATTCATTAAAGTCAGGTTCACTTTTTACATTTATAAGCGCAGACTCTACTCCCTCAGAACAAAACGCTGCAAACATTTTGCCTCTTATCATAAAACGAGTCCAGTCCCACTCTACCTTATAGTCCTTTTCTACTCCGGGTTTTGACAATAAATACTGTTCTAACTCCGGATAAATATCTGCTGTCCTCATAAAAACTCACATGCTTTCTAATATGAATTATGTCTGTAAATCAGTGATGGAAAAGTCTGATTCCTGTGAATGCCATAGCAATGTCATACTTATTGCAAGTATCTATAACATTGTCATCCCTGATTGATCCGCCAGGCTGTGCAATGTATGCTACTCCACTCTTTTTAGCACGTTCAATATTATCACCAAATGGGAAGAATGCATCTGAACCAAGACAAACATTTTCATTCTGTGCAAGCCATGCTTTCTGCTCTTCCTTAGTAAATACTTCAGGCTTAACCTTGAAAATATTTTCCCATGTTCCATCTGCAAGAACATCCATATATTCATCAGAAATATAAACGTCAATTGCGTTATCCCTGTCAGCACGACGGATACTATCAACAAACTGAAGTGAAAGAACCTTTGTAGATTGTCTTAACCACCAGATATCAGCCTTGTTTCCTGCAAGTCTTGTGCAGTGAATTCTTGACTGCTGACCTGCACCGATACCGATTGCCTGTCCGTCCTTTACATAGCAGACACTGTTTGACTGTGTGTACTTAAGAGTAATAAGACTTATTAAAAGATCTCTTTTCTTACTTTCAGGTATATTCTTATTTTCTGTAACAACATTAGCAAGGAGCTCGTTATTAATATCAAGCTCATTTCTTCCCTGTTCAAAAGTTACACCGAACACCTGCTTGGTTTCGATTGGTGCAGGTAAATATTTTTCATCAATTTTGATTATGTTGTATGTGCCTTTTCTCTTTGACTTTAAGATTTCAAGTGCCTCATCAGTATATCCAGGAGCAATAACACCATCTGATACTTCTCTATAAATCATTTTTGCTGTAGGAACATCACAGATATCTGAAAGAGCGATAAAGTCACCATAAGATGACATTCTGTCAGCTCCTCTTGCTCTTGCATATGCGCAAGCTAAAGGAGAAAGCTCGAGATCATCAACAAAATATATCTTTTTTAAAGTATCGGAAAGAGGTTCTCCGACAGCTGCACCAGCAGGAGAAACATGCTTGAAAGATGTTGCCGCACACATTCCTGTAGCTTTTTTCAATTCCTTAACAAGCTGCCAGCCGTTAAATGCATCGAGTAAATTTATATATCCTGGCTTACCGTTCAAAACTTCAATTGGAAGCTCACCAGTTTCCATATATATTCTTGATGGTTTTTGATTTGGGTTACAACCGTATTTAAGCTGCATTTCAACAGACATTACAAATACCTCCGATTACTTATTTTTGTTTACGATTCTTGTTTCAATAGTATTATCATCCAAAGAAATATATCTTACAAACAATGATACCTTATTGTCAGCATTAAGTGAATTCCATATAATATCTGTAAATTCATCAATTTTTCCTGATAATTCAATGAGTTCCGGTTCACCTTCAAAGCTTGGAAGTGGATTCCCGTCACCCATATATGTGTGTATAAAGTGACCTTCGCCAGCAATAGGATTCTTATATGAGAAAGTAAATCTCTGACATGATGAAGGATCACCATTTGCACTTTTCAGAATTGACATAGCATAGTTGTATTCATTTGAATCAACCTTAATAATACCTGAAATTCTTGGAGTATAATTAGGTGCGTCATCTTCAAATTCCCTTGTTCTGAGAGATTCTTCAAAAGTCATCTGCTGATTCATTAAATCATAAATTGTATCAGTCTGATCACCGTTTGTTACTATAGTCTTATTTCCAAGAACTCTTACTGGTGCATATATAATAAGATGAGGATCTGATAATTTAGATGGGTCAAAAGCTTGTGTACGAATACCGTTTCCATCTTCAACAAATACTCTGTTACGGCTGTTTTCACTACGTCCCATAATAAAATAAGCAGTTACAGCATATTTTCCATCAGCAGATTTTCCAATAATAATTCCTCTGCCAGGATAAGCATTTGAAGATAATAATTTACTTATACTTTCTTTTTTCATCCGTCTTTACTCCTTTATATATGCATTTCCATTTTCAACAAAAATTTTATCATCACAGAATAATGCAGCAGCCTTAGGAAGTATATTCCACTCAACTTCCTGCATAACACGCTTTTGCAGTATTTCAGGTGTATCACCGTATTTTACTTGTGATGTTCCCTGGAGAATAATTGCTCCATCATCTGCTTTCTCATTAACAAAATGAACGGTTGCTCCAGTAATTTTAACACCCTTTTTAAGAGCTTCTTCATGAACACGAAGGCCATAATATCCAACTCCGCAAAAGCTTGGTATCAAAGCAGGATGAACATTAATAATTTTATATGGATAAGCTTTTATTACTTCTTCATCTAGTATTGTCATAAAACCTGCAAGAATAATTAAATCTGCATTTTCTTCTTTAAGAAGCGTTAGCATAGCTTTTCCATAACTATTATTATCTGAATACTCTTTTCTAGGAAGAGTAACTGCCTTTATTTTGTTGTTCCTAGCACGTTCAAGTGCATAAACATCAGCTTTTGAAGAAATTACACAGGTAATTTTTCCGTTTGGAATTTCCCCTCTGTTTTCAGCATCAATAAGTGCCTGAAGATTTGTTCCGCCCCCTGATACCAAAACAACTATATTTTTCATTTTATATTCCACCTGATCTAAGTCAATTTAGAAACTGACTTTGATTATATTATCTTAAGAACATATCAATTTTAAGTTGTGTGTCTTCATTCTATAGTTGCCTTATTGAATAATAACCCCATCATCAGAAGCAACAAGTTCACCAAGAATGTATGCTTCTTGACCTGCTGCATTGATTGCCGCAACAGCCTTATCTGCATCATTCTTATCTACGACAACACACATTCCTACGCCCATATTAAATGTATTGAACATATCTCTTTCAGGAATTTTTCCTGTCTTTGCAATCATATCAAATATAGGAAGAACCTGAACATTACTCCTTGATATCTTTGCACTTATTCCATTTGGAAGTGAACGAGGAATATTTTCATAAAAACCCCCGCCAGTAATATGGCTGATTGATTTAACTGTAACTGCATCAAGAAGTGACATAATTGCCTTTACATAAATCTTAGTTGGTGTCAATAAACAATCTCCAAGAGTTGTTCCTATATCTGAATAATGCCTTGCAAGATTTTGTTCGCTTACAGTGAATACTTTTCTTACAAGTGAGAAACCATTGGAATGAACACCGCTTGACTTGATTGCAATCATAATATCTCCTGGCTTCTGAGTATCAGGCTTTAGAATCTTTGCCTTATCAACAACACCAACTGAGAAACCTGCAAGATCATATTCGTCTTCAGGATAGAAACCAGGCATTTCAGCAGTTTCTCCGCCAACTAATGCACAACCAGCCTGAACACAACCTTCTGCAACACCTTCAACAATCTGTGCAACCTTTTCAGGATAATTCTTTCCTACAGCAATGTAATCAAGGAAAAACTGTGGCTTTGCTCCACAGCAAATAATATCATTGACACACATTGCAACACAGTCAATACCAACTGTATTATGCTTGTCCATAAGGAAAGCAATTTTCAGCTTTGTACCAACACCATCAGTACCGGAAACAAGAACTGGCTTGTTAATACCTGTCATATCAAGCTCAAATAAACCACCGAAGCCACCTAATCCTGACAATACTCCACTTGTCATAGTCTTTGCAACATGTGATTTCATTAATTCTACAGCCTTATATCCTGCAGTAACATCAACGCCAGCTTCTTTATAACTATCTGAAAAACTCTTCATTTAAATATCCCATACCTTTCTTTTACTGCTTTATATCGCCTATTCTGAATTCAAACTTATCCTTTGGCATATTCTTAGGTACATCAACAGGATAATCACCTGTAAAGCATGCATCACAAAATCCGCATTTAGGATGCTCAACAAGATTATTTACCGCTTCTACGCTAAGATAAGCAAGCGAGTCAGCTCCGATTTCCTTAGAAATTTCATCAATTGACATTTTACAGGCAATAAGGTTATCCTTACTGTCAATATCAGTTCCAAAATAACAAGGGTTTGTAAAAGGAGGACATGATATTCTTACATGAATTTCCTTTGCACCTGCTTCTTTAATAAGATTTACAATTCTCTTTGAAGTTGTTCCTCTTACTATACTATCGTCCACAAGAATAACTCTTTTGCCATAAACAGTGTCACGGACAACATTCAGTTTAATTTTTACTGAATTCGTACGATCGGATTGATTTGGCTGAATAAATGTTCTTCCGACATATCTATTCTTTATAAATCCTACTCCGTAAGGTATGCCTGATGCTCTCGAAAGACCAAGAGCCGCATCAAGACCACTGTCAGGTACTCCAATAACTACATCAGCATCTACAGGGCTTTCTTTCCATAGGTATTCACCTGCGGTAAGTCTGGCACGATGTACACTTGATCCTTCGATTACTGAATCAGGGCGGGCAAAATAAACATATTCAAATACACAAAGAGTGCCTTTATTTCCGCAATGTGTCTTAATTGACCTGACACCATCCTTATCAATAACGATAAGCTCACCAGGAAGAATATCTCTTACAAATTCAGCTCCAATGCTATCAAATGCACATGTTTCAGATGAAACTACAAATGAACCATCATCAAGTTTTCCTAATGATAATGGTCTGAATCCATTAGGATCTCTTGCAGCAATAAGCTTTTTAGGTGACATAACAACTATTGAGAATGCACCTTTTAATCTGCCCATAGCCTTTTCAACTGACTCTTCTATTGATGCACAAACCAGACGCTGTTCAGTTATTGCATAAGAAATAACCTCAGTATCAGCAGTTCCATGGAATATTGCACCTTTAAGCTCATATTCCTCACGCAGTTCCCTTGCATTAGTAAGGTTTCCGTTATGTGCAATAGACAATGGTCCTTTTATGTGTCTGACTACAAGTGGCTGCGCATTTGAACGATTAGAATTACCTGTAGTTGAATAACGCACATGGCCTATTGCAATATTACCATGACCAATCTTTTCAAGAGTTTCTTTGTCAAAGACTTCATGTACTAATCCAAGATCTTTATGGTAATTAAACAAACCATGATCATTGACAACTATTCCACATGATTCCTGACCTCTATGCTGTAAAGCATACAGCCCTACATATGTCTGCACATTTACATCAGTTTTTTCTTTACTGTATATTGCAAAAATACCACACTCTTCATGAATATTATTGAACATTTCTTACCTCCACCCCGAGTAATCAGAGTTTATTATTAACCGAGAATACGCTTCATCATTTCCTGATATGCGTCTTCAACACCACCCATATCACGACGGAATCTGTCCTTATCAAGCTTTTCGTGAGTTGTGCTGTCCCAGAATCTGCATGTATCAGGCGAAATTTCATCTGCAAGAATAATCTTTCCGTCAGATGTTTTACCGAATTCAATCTTAAAGTCAATAAGATCAACGTTTACTTTCTTGAAGAAATTAAGCATAAACTCATTTACCTTGAAAGCATACTTTGTAATATCTGCAATCTCTTCTTTTGTAGCAAGTCCAAGTCCAAGTGCATAGTAATCATTGATAAATGGATCTCCCAATTCATCATTTTTATAGCTGAATTCAAGTGTAGGAGTTTTTAGAGGAGTACCCTCTGGAATGCCAAGCTTCTTTGAAAAACTACCAGCCGCAACATTTCTTATTATTACTTCAAGTGGCACAATTGAAACCTTTTTTACAAGTGTTTCTCTGTCACTAAGTTCTTTTACAAGGTGAGTAGGAACGCCTTCTTTTTCAAGTAATCCAAACATATAGTTTGTCATCTTGTTGTTAATGATACCCTTATTGTTAATTGTGCCCTTCTTTTCGCCATTGAAAGCAGTTGCATCATCCTTATAATCTACAATAACAAGGTCTGGATCATTTGTTGCATAAACTTTTTTTGCCTTTCCTTCATAAAGCTGTTCTGTTTTAATTACATCATTCATTTTAATTTCCTCCATATTTTTATAATTTAGATATTTCATCCTGAAGATTTTTATCCTTTACTGCTATTGTAGTACGCATGTCATTCTTCATGGCTGTTAATTTATCAGAGAGTTCCTTATCACCAAGAGCAAGCATCTGTACAGCAAGAATTGCAGCATTTCCAGCACCATTAACTGCAACAGTAGCAACAGGAATGCCCTTTGGCATCATTACAGTTGCTAGTAATGCATCCATTCCGTCAAAGCAAGAAGATTTAACAGGAATACCTATTACAGGAAGAATCGTATTTGCAGCCAAAACACCAGCAAGATGAGCAGCCATGCCTGCAGCAGCAATAATAACACCAAATCCATTATCAGCTGCATTTTTAGAAAATTTTGCAGCTTCATCTGGAGTTCTGTGTGCTGACATAACATGCACCTCATAATTAACATAAAATTTTTTCAATTCCAATATAGCGTCTTTTACTACAGGAAGATCACTGTCACTACCCATAATTATTGCTACCTTTTTAGACATAATATACCTCCAAAAATTAAAATAAAAAAACTGTGAAGTCTCACAGTTTATAAATGTATACACCTATACTATTGAAGATAATTTTGCTTGCACTTTGACCAGAAGCAATATCGGACAAATAATATGATTTAATTAATAAATTATGTAAATTTGCCACGTTACAACCTCCATAGACAAAATCAAACAACAATCCTTTTCTTATTTTAACTTATTCAAGAACAAATTTCAAGTCTTTATTAGAAAATAATTTTATATAAATTTTTTTCTATTACATCTTGCTTTTTTTTATAAATATGATACAATGTATTTATGACTTGTGTTATGACAATAACACTTTATAAAATAGGAGGTGTCATTGATGGCATATAAAATTTCTGATGAATGTATTTCATGTGGTGCTTGTGCTGATGGTTGTCCAGTAAACGCAATATCAGAAGGTGACGGCAAATATGTAATTGATGCAGATACTTGTATTGATTGCGGCGCTTGTGCTGATGTTTGTCCTGTTTCTGCTGCTTCTGCTGAGTAATTGAATACTAATACATAAAAGATCTCTGTACCTTTTGGTTTCAGGGATTTTTTTATTTCTGCTAATATTATATAAAAATAATACGGTGCTATAACCATAAGTTATAGCACCGTAAAATAATAAAGTAAAAAATATTAAGCGTTAACTTTTATAACAACACCAGAACCAACTGTACGTCCGCCTTCACGGATAGCAAAACGAAGCCCTTCTTCGATAGCAATTGGAGTAATGAGTTCAACATCTATTTCAACGTTATCACCAGGGATACACATTTCCTTATCAGCTGGAAGTGTGATAACACCTGTAACGTCAGTTGTTCTGAAATAGAACTGAGGTCTGTAGTTATTAAAGAATGGAGTATGACGTCCGCCTTCTTCTTTCTTTAATACATAGATCTGACCCTTAAACTTTGTGTGCGGGAGGATAGAGCCTGGCTTACAAAGAACCTGACCTCTTTCGATATCTGCTCTCTGGATACCACGGAGAAGAGCACCAATATTGTCACCTGCTTCAGCGTAATCAAGGATCTTTCTGAACATTTCAATACCAGTAACAACAGTCTTAGCCTTTTCATCCTTAAGACCAACAACTTCAACTTCATCACCAGTTCTAAGCTGTCCTCTTTCAACTCTACCTGTAGCAACAGTACCACGACCAGTGATTGTGAATACATCTTCAACAGGCATAAGGAAAGGAAGGTCTGCTTTTCTTTCAGGTGTTGGGATATATGAATCAACAGCGTCCATAAGCTTGCTAATACATTCATATACAGGATCAGAAGGATCCTTTGAATCAGAAAAAAGAGCCTGATAAGCGGAACCAATGACGATTGGTGTATTATCACCATCAAAGTGATACTTGTCAAGTGTTTCACGAACATCCATTTCAACGAGTTCAAGAAGTTCTGGATCATCAACCTGATCAGCCTTGTTCATAAATACTACGATATAAGGTACACCAACCTGGTAAGCAAGGAGAAGGTGTTCCTTAGTCTGAGCCATAGGACCATCAGTTGAAGCAACAACGAGGATAGCACCATCCATCTGAGCAGCACCAGTGATCATGTTCTTTACATAGTCAGCATGGCCTGGGCAGTCAACGTGAGCATAGTGACGATTGTCAGTTTCATACTCAACGTGAGCAGTATTAATTGTGATACCTCTTTCTCTTTCTTCTGGAGCCTTATCGATATTTGCATAATCTTCGAACTTAGCATAACCCTTAAGTGAGAGATACTTTGTGATTGCAGCAGTAAGAGTTGTTTTACCATGGTCAACGTGACCAATTGTACCAATATTTACGTGTGGTTTATTTCTTTCAAAATGAGCCTTTGCCATTGGAAAATCCTCCTTTAAAATAAATAATAATTCATATTCTATATTCTAACAGAATTGAAAAATAATTTCAAGTAGTTTAACAATATTTTTTAATCAGAAATTAATCCTGACCCTTATTTCTTGAAGACATGATCTTTTCAGCAATTGACTTAGGAACTTCAATGTAACTATCTGGTTCCATAGAATACTGACCTCTACCCTGTGTCTTTGAACGGAGATCATTTGAATATCCGAACATTTCAGAAAGAGGAACAAGAGCATTGATCTGCTGAGCACCAGGACGTGCTTCCATTCCCTGAATCTGACCTCTTCTTGAGTTGAGATCACCGATTACATCACCCATGTAATCTTCAGGAACAATTACAATAACTTTCATGATTGGTTCAAGTATACATGGATTTGCCTTCTTCATAGCTTCCTTAAATGCCATAGAACCAGCAATTGAGAACGCCATTTCAGATGAGTCAACTTCATGGTAAGATCCATCATAAAGAGTAGCCTTAACGTCAACTACCTGATAGCCAGCAAGAACACCAGCCTTCATTGCACCCTGAATACCCTTATCAACAGAAGGTATAAATTCCTTAGGAATAGATCCGCCTGTTACAGCGTTAACAAACTCATATCCCTTACCTGATACGTTTGGTTCAAGTTTAAGTTTAACGTGAGCATACTGACCGCTACCACCAGACTGTCTCTTGTACTTGTGATCAACGTCAGCAAGTTGCTTAACTGTTTCCTTATAAGCAACCTGTGGAGCACCAACATTAGCCTCAACCTTAAATTCACGGAGCATTCTATCAACGATAATATCAAGGTGAAGTTCACCCATACCAGCAATAATAGTCTGACCAGTTTCTTCATCAGTCCAAGTTTTGAATGTTGGATCTTCTTCAGCAAGCTTTGAAAGTGCAATACCCATCTTTTCCTGACCAGCTTTTGTCTTAGGCTCAATAGCAAGCTGAATAACTGGTTCAGGGAATTCCATAGACTCAAGAATAACGGGAGCCTTAGGATCACAAAGTGTATCACCTGTAGTTGTATTCTTCAAGCCTACACAAGCAGCAATATCTCCTGCATAAACAGTTTCGATATCCTTTCTGTGGTTAGAATGCATCTGAAGAATACGTCCCATTCTTTCATTATTATCCTTAGTTGCATTAAGAACAGTTGAACCTGCATTAACAAAACCAGAATAAACTCTGAAGAAGCAAAGCTTTCCAACAAATGGGTCTGTAGCAATCTTAAATGCTAAAGCAGCAAATGGTTCTGAATCAGATGAAGGTCTTTCGCACTCTTCATCAGTGTCAGGATTTATACCCTTAATGTGTTCAATATCTGTAGGTGCAGGCATATAATCTATAACAGCATCAAGAAGTTTCTGAACGCCCTTATTCTTATATGAAGTACCACAAACTACTGGAACCATTTTATTTGCAAGTGTTGCTATTCTTATAGCCTTTTTAATTTCTTCTATTGTAATTTCTTCACCTGCAAAATATTTTTCCATAAGTGCATCATCTTGTTCAGCAACGTGTTCAAGAAGTGACTCATGATATTCTTTTGCCTTGTCCATCATATCGTCAGGAATTTCTTCCACTCTGATATCTTTTCCAAGGTCATCATAATAAACATATGCCTTCATTTCTACAAGGTCAATAATGCCCTTAAAAGTATCTTCAGAACCTATAGGAAGCTGAATTGGCACAGCATTACATTTTAATCTGTCATGCATCATGTCAACAACTCTGTAGAAATTAGCACCCATAATGTCCATCTTATTTACATAAGCCATTCTAGGTACTTTATACTTATCAGCCTGTCTCCAAACAGTTTCAGACTGTGGTTCAACTCCGCCCTTAGCACAGAAAACAGTTACAGAACCGTCAAGAACTCTAAGTGAACGCTCAACCTCTACTGTAAAGTCAACGTGGCCCGGAGTGTCAATAACATTGATTCTATGGCCATTCCAGTATGCAGTAGTAGCAGCAGAAGTAATTGTAATACCTCTTTCCTGTTCCTGCTCCATCCAGTCCATTGTTGCAGCGCCTTCATGAACCTCACCGATTTTATGTGTAATACCTGTGTAATACAGAATTCGTTCGGTTGTGGTTGTTTTGCCTGCATCAATGTGAGCCATTATACCAATATTTCTAGTTTGTTCAAGTGAACAATCTCTTGGCATAATCTTCTCCTCCAAATAATAATCGGAAATATTTTTAAGAATGTGTTCCGATCGTCACGTCATGTATCGTAAAGAAATTACCAGCGGTAATGTGCAAAAGCCTTGTTAGCTTCAGCCATCTTATGAGTATCTTCACGCTTCTTGCAAGCTCCTCCGGTACCATTGCTGGCATCCAAAATTTCTGCAGCAAGTCTTTCCCTCATTGTTTTTTCGTTTCTAGCTCTTGAATATGATGTTAACCATCTTAATCCAAGAGTCTGCTTTCTTTCAGGTCTAACCTCCATTGGCACCTGGTAAGTAGCACCACCAACACGGCGAGCCTTTACCTCGAGCAACGGCATAATATTTTCCATAGCCTGATCAAAAACTTCTAAAGCATCCTTACCTGTCTTTTCAGCTACAATTTCAAATGCGCCGTAAACTATCTTCTGAGCAACACCCTTCTTACCATCAAGCATAATGTTGTTGACGAGACGTGTTACAATTTCAGAATTATAAACAGGATCGAGCAAAACATCACGTTTTGCTATATTACCTCTTCTTGGCACAGTACTTCCCTCCTTCATAGTAATGATATCATAGGTACTCGCTTCATTCCACAAACTTTATAGGTTACGATGACACGTTGACCAATGCAGAGGTATTCAATATATATTAAATGAATACTCCACATAAATCCTGTGGTTTCATGAGTTCTACAAATTTAATAAGCTGTGCTTATTACTTAGCTGCTCCAGCCTTTGGTCTCTTAGCTCCGTACTTAGAACGAGCTTGATTTCTCTTAGCTACACCCTGAGCATCAAGTGTACCTCTGATAATATGGTAACGTACACCAGGGAGATCCTTAACTCTTCCGCCTCTGATAAGAACTACAGAGTGTTCCTGAAGGTTATGACCGATACCAGGAATGTAAGCTGTTACTTCATTACCGTTTGTAAGTCTTACTCTGGCAATCTTTCTCATAGCTGAGTTAGGCTTCTTAGGTGTTGCAGTTCTTACAGCAGTGCAAACGCCTCTTTTCTGAGGTGAGCTCTGATTGATAGCAACCTTCTTCTTGGAATTGTATCCCTTCTGAAGAGCTGGTGCTGTAGACTTCTTTTCAATTACATCTCTGCCCTTACGAACCAACTGATTAAATGTAGGCATTAATCTAACTCCTTTCTTAAAAAATTTATATAAGAGCATAAACTCTCACACATTTAATTATTATATATGCATTTTCTGCATTTGTCAAGCTTTTTATTCATAAATTTGTTATTTTATTTGAGACATATACTAATTCATTTACTCATCATTATCTTCAAGTATTTTCTGAATTTGTTCAAGAGGTATAATGTCATATATGTACCCTTCAAATGAATGTATTTGAGTGTTGTCCATACTATAATAAATCATAGTCCAGCCAGTACCATCACAAGCACTTGAACCCTTGTCAATACTTTTAAATTTTCTGTTCAACAATTTAATCATTTTTTTTAATGATTTATCACTCAATGTATATGTTATTTTATTTTTCTCTCCACTTAGATTAAACATATCAAATTTCTCAACAATTCCATCATAATATACTATCCAGGAAGTGTATAGCCATTCATCTTCAGAATAATTGATACAATTCCAATTTTCTTTTTTGGCATAAAACATTATGTTATTGGCATTATTATCATATGTTGTTTGCAGAACATTTTCTCCATTTTCAGATAATACTTCAGAATTTTCAGTTATAATCTTTGAATTAGTGCATGAAGTCTGACTTACAATTAACATAATAACAAATAATATAGTAAAAATCTTTTTCATCTTATTACCCTCATTCTAATTTTTGTCATATAAATACGCATTAAAATTTTACAGTAAATATACTTTCTTGTCAATAAATATACCTAATTTAAATATGATTAATCTTTTATGTTTAATTATTAGATAATAACATTTACTCTAGTTATTTTTATTGACATATATTATAAATATTGATATATTTATAATATATTAAAGTAAATTATATAATGGAAGGATGATTACGTGGATAAAAAGAATATAAGACTGTTTGCAATAATCGGAGTAATTATTTTTATATGCATTGCTCTGCTTATTAAGCTAGATTCAGTACTACTTGCAATTTCAAGTATATTCAGTTTGCTTGTACCACTACTAATAGGTGTTGTAATTGCATTTATTTTTAACAGACCTGTTATTTTAATTAAATCATTAATCTCTAAAATATTTCCAAAGCTAAAGCCCAAGAAAGTAAATGGCTTAGGCATAGCAATTACCTATCTTTTGTTTGTTGCGATTTTTTGTGCAATAATTACTTTTGTTGTACCTCAGATTAAGAATAGTATTATTTTGTTCTCCAATAACTTTAATCAGTATTATAATAATTTTACACAATATTATACGAAATTATCTGACAATGATACTTTTGGAATAATGGAATATGTTATGAATATGATTTCTAAAATAAGCATTAACCTACCAAATATTATTGAGAAAACCTATAATATAACATCAAATATTGTTCTAGGTGTAACAAATATATTTATTGGAATTATTCTATCAATTTATATTCTTATAGATAAAGAAAGCCTTAAAGATATGATTTCATCATTTTTCGGAGCTTTGCTTCCTAAAGATAAGTTTGATATTCTTACTAAATACTATCGTATCGTATCCGATACATTTTCAAAATTTATTTCTGGGCAAATCATTGAAGCCTTTATTCTTGGGGCATTATGTTTTATAGGAATGACTATATTCGGCTTTGATTATGCTCCGCTTATAAGCACATTGATATGTATTACTGCTCTTGTTCCTGTTGTAGGAGCAATTATTGGAACAATACCATCAGCCTTGGTGCTTCTACTTGTTAAGCCAATAGACGCCGTATGGTTTATTATTTTTATTATAATACTGCAGCAATTTGAAAACAACCTTATTTATCCTAAGGTTGTTGGTAAAAGTGTAGGGTTGCCTCCTCTTCTCGTGCTTCTCTCTATTATTCTTGGTGCAGGACTTGGTGGTATCGTAGGAATACTGCTTGGAGTGCCTTTAATGTCTGTATTATACATTATTATTAAAGAATATATTACGACTCACAGACGTGAATATAACGTTGAAACTCCACCTGAATCCCCAGATAGTAATAATAGTCATGTTCAATAATATTTTTAATATACAGATGCTTTCTATTGACAAAATATATTTACTATGCTAAAATAATATGGCGCCGGTGTGATGGAATTGGCAGACGTGCTGGACTCAAAATCCTGTGGTGGAAACACCGTGCGGGTTCGACCCCCGCCACCGGCACCATATAAGATATAACGCAACCCCGTTCTTAGTAATAAAGAACGGGGTTGTTGTTTTGCATTTTTAACTATTACAGTACAATCTTCCACTTGCCATTTTCACGTTTCATCTGAATTTCAACATCTTTAAGAACTTCTGAATTTTCCTTGTTATATACTGTCACATTTACAATGTATTTATCCGGAAAAGCTCTGTTTATAAAGTTACATTTCACCTTAAAATCTTCTCCGAATGATTGCTTCCATACATTGTAGTATGATGTATATAAATTAGAAGCACCAGCCTGATCTGAAATTACAGAATCTGTGTACATATCAATATCCTGACGCTGAATTGATGTATAAAAGTTATTTACTACTTTCTTCTGCCCACCAAAGTAAATCAAAAAAGAGGTACAGATTATAAGAATTAAAAGAGTTATAATGAAAAATATAATTCCTAATATTTTAGTGATACTCATTTTTTTTACTGACATAACTGTACCTTCTCTTTATTATTCATCATTAAGGATAGCTCCGTTTGAACCAGAAGTAACAAGTTTAGCATATCTCTTGAGGTATCCCTTAAGTTCTTTTGTCTTAGGTCTGAAATCAGCAAGTCTTTTCTTCATTTCATCATCAGAAATTTCAAGTGTAATCTTATTTGCAGGAATATCGATTGATATAATATCCCCATCTCTTACTATACCGATAGGTCCGCCTACAGCAGCTTCAGGAGAAATATGTCCTATTGCGGCTCCTCGTGTTGCACCGCTGAACCTTCCGTCCGTAATAAGAGCAACAGTGCTTCCAAGTCCCATTCCAACAATGGCAGAAGTAGGATTAAGCATCTCTCTCATTCCAGGACCACCCTTTGGACCCTCATATCTTATTACAACAACATCACCAGAATTGATTTTGCCGCTGTTAATAGCATCCATTGCATCTTCTTCACAATCAAATACTTTTGCAGGTCCTAAATGAGCAAGCATT
Source organism: Bacillota bacterium (assembly GCA_023396225.1). GTDB lineage: Bacteria > Bacillota > Clostridia > Oscillospirales > Ruminococcaceae > JAEZYS01. The sequence continues at coordinate 154,574 of JAEWWT010000015.1, read as the reverse complement.
TCCGGTGCAACAGCACTACGCTTTACAACACAGCCATCCGGTGCAAGGTTGCCTCTTAAAACAGCAATACCGCCTGTTTTGCTGTATGGATTATCAATCGGTCTGATTACATCTGCATTTTTATTGTTACATCCGCTTATGTTTTCACCGACAGTCTTTCCTGTTGCAGTTATAATATCAGTATAAAGAAGATTTTCCTTGTTAAGCTCATTCATAACTGCATAGACACCACCAGCTTCATCAAGCTCTTCAATATAAGTATGTCCTGCAGGAGCAAGATGACAGAGATTAGGTGTTTTTTCGCTGATCTTATTAGCAATATCAAGGTTAATATCTATTTCACATTCATGTGCAATTGCAGGAAGATGAAGCATGCTGTTTGTAGAACAGCCGAGAGCCATATCAACAGTCAAAGCATTATAAAACGCCTTCTCAGTCATAATATCTCTTGGCTTAATATCCTTTTCAAGCAATTCCATTATCTTCATTCCAGCATGCTTTGCAAGTTCAATACGCTGAGAATAAACTGCAGGAATTGTACCGTTTCCCTTCAATCCCATTCCAAGAACCTCTGTTAAACAGTTCATGGAATTAGCTGTATACATACCTGAACAAGAACCACATGTAGGACAAGTCTTACATTCATACTCTTCAAGCTTTTCCTCCGAAATGCTTCCTGCATTAAACTCACCGACAGCTTCTGAAATGCTTGAAAAACTTGTCTTATGACCGTCAACATGACCTGCAAGCATTGGACCTCCGCTTACAAAAATACATGGTATATTCAGTCGTGCTGCTGCCATAAGAAGTCCAGGAACATTTTTATCACAGTTTGGAACCATAACCAGAGCATCAAATCCATGTGCAAGTGCCATTGCTTCAGTAGAATCAGCAATCAGATCTCTGGTAACCAAAGAATATTTCATACCCTTGTGTCCCATAGCTATTCCATCGCATACTGCTATTGCAGGAAATACAACTGGCGTTCCCCCTGCCATTGCTACTCCAAGCTTAACAGCATCAACAATTTTGTCAATATTTATATGACCTGGAACAATTTCATTATATGAGCTTACAATTCCGATCATAGGACGTGACATTTCTTCGTTTGTCATTCCAAGTGCATGAAATAGTGCACGGTGAGGAGCATTATTTGTACCGAATTTTATTGAACTACTTTTCATTTTAATACCCATTCCTTTCTACTATTTATTCCGTTTTTGCAAAGCAAAATTTCTGCTGCTTTTTTGCAGAAAAGGAACAAATAGCAACGTGAAAAATTCTTTTTTCACGTTATTATCCTCCAAAAGTTTAAAAGTGCGTTATTATGCATTGCCAAGGAAAGCTGCTCCTATTATTCCTGCATCGTTCCCAAGCTCAGCAAGCATTATTTTTGTATTTTTCTCAATCATTCTAGTGTATACTTCCTTCTTCACAAGATCAATTACTGGAAGAAGAAGAGGATCCCCCTCATTACATACACCTCCGCCAATACAGAGAATGTCAGGCTGGAAAATATTAATTATATTTGTTATTCCAGCAGCAAGATATTTTACATACTTATCGACAACGGCTTTTCCTGACTTATCTCCTGCACGCATAGCATCAAATGCATGTTTCGCAGAAACCTTTCCGTCTCTTTTCTCATACTCGCATAAAATACTGTCCTTGTCTTTTTCAATTGCCTGTTTAGTCATATTAATGAGACCTGTTGCAGATGAAAATACTTCAAAACAACCCTTTCTTCCACAAGTACACTGAGGACCATCTGCTTCAATAACCATATGTCCTAATTCTGCACCAGCAAAGTTTGAACCTACAATAATTTTCCCGTCAATAATTATACCTGCGCCTACTCCTGTTCCCAAAGTAATACAAACTGCATTCTGTGATCCCTTTGCAGCACCAGCAAGAAATTCACCATAAGCTGCCGCATTCGCATCATTAGCAACATAAACCGGCTTATTAATATGCTTCTGAATATATTTTCGTATCGGAACATCATGAAAATCAAGATTATTTGAATATGGAATTGTTCCATCAATGTTATTTGCAATTCCTGGTGTACCAATTCCTACCCATTCGATCTGATCAATTGATATACCTGCATTCTGACAAGCTTCAATTGAAACCTTAGCCATATCATCTGCAATCAGCTCTGCTGCACGAGGACAATTGGTTTTAGTGGTAGATTTAGCAATGATTTCATAATTTTCATTGACAACACCAGCTTTAATATTTGTTCCGCCTAAATCAATTCCAATATAATATTTCATTTTGCAGCCTCCGTTATGTTTATATAAAATTAGAAATATAATTAATTTTATCACACACAACAATACTTGTCAATTAATATTAAAAAACGCTGATTTTCTCAATAATCAGCGTTTCCTAAATTAAATATCAATAAATATAGTAACTTTGGTATCCAAGCTCATTGAGTGCTTTAATTATTTCATCAAGTTCACTCTGATTAATCCCTTCAGAATTTATATATGGAATAATATTAAGTTCACCAGATCCTGATTTAATAATTGTAAAGACTTCTTTTGTTCTGTCATGACTGTCCATTTTGCTTAAATCTGCTTCCATCGTATCAGAAGCAGGAATAACATTTACAGAATAATTGACAGCCAAACTTACATTTTTCAATTCTTGAGGCTTCAAAATCTCTGATTTCCCTGAAATAATATCAATACTATCTGTTTCAATAATTATTTTAGATTTATCAGTAACTGAATTTACAATTACATCTGTAAGAGTAATCAAAGCTTTATATCTCTGTGGATTGGTAACTTTTTCTCCAATATAGTTAAGATCTGAATTTCTGAATGTTGGAAAAATCATATCATCACAAATAATTTCTGAAAATCCGGCATCAGATATCTCTTTTATTAAATACTTATAATATTCCTGTGTATCCGTTTCAAAAGGAGACAACCATGGCTTTCCGCCAGCAGAAGGAGCGTTATCAAGCCATGTAGAATTATCGCTCGCAATTTTATATGAACCAACCCTGTTTGCACCATATCTGTTATTATCATTTAGAACACTTATTTTTGCAATAGGAGTGATTTCATTACTTTTAATAATATCTGCAATCTGCTTTGCATTTAGCTCTGAATTAACCTTAAGTTCAGCTGTTGCCGCAAATTCAGATCCTGTTACATAGTTAATCTGACCACCCTGTGATTTTAAAACTGCTACTACAACTGTATAGCCATTAGCCTTTACAGTGTCAAGAGCCTTTTCCAGGGCTGCTTTTGTTGCTAAATCTTCTGAAGATAATGTGTATGCAACAAATCCTGTTGTATTTTCAGCTGCAGTTGTCTGGCTTTCAGCAGAATCTGTTAAACTTTCCTCCGTTGTCTGTGTAGTTGTAACTGTAGGTGTCCATGGTTCAGTTTCAATTGATGTGTTATCATCATTTTTAAAAAAATTTATTATAGGATCAATTATACTGTATCCAAAGAAAACTACTACTGCAACAATTATCAATATTAATAAAACAATTGCAACCTGTTCAATTCTTTTTTTTCTGTACTTTTTTTTGTTTCTAAAAACTTTTCTTCCTTTTGTCATTTTCTATGCTCCCTTCACTCAGAATGAAACCTGTTGATGAGAAATTCCATAAAAAGCCATGCTGAGTATTCCAATATAAATAAGTATTAACGGATAGCCTCTGAACGAGATAGGTACTTTTTCTGAAGATAACCGTTCATAAACAATGGATATAATATACAATGCAAATAAAAATCCTATACCGCTCATAAATCCGAATAGTAAATAGTCAATAAAGTTATCATATTTACTTTCGCATAAGAATATTGTTCCGAAAACTGCACAATTAAATGCAGAAATGTGAACAAACTTTCTTAATTTATCAAATGTATTATTAAAACATTCCCAGATTACAATTAAAGTAATAATATATACTAAGCCCACTAAAACAACATATATTAACGGCCTTAACAGTTCAATATCCTTAATATTTACAATTAACCTGTTTACAAAAAAAGAAAGTACACTTGTTATTGTTGTAAAATAAGTTAAACATATTCCAAAACTCAGAATATCTTTTTTTATCTTTGATATTGCAAGTAGTGTGCTTGTTCCAAGAGCATTCGAGAAAATAATATTCTCAAAAAATACAGCAGCTAGAGAAAATAGAATATAGTCCATTATTATATTCAATTCTCAACACTCCTTACAATTAATAAAATAAATCTGAATAATGCCGCGCTAAGTCCAAGAAGTATAAATCCACCGAAAGAAGCTGACATCGGCTCGAATAATACAGGCATTCCAAGTGTTTGTCCTGCAATCTGTCCTGTTGAAATAAGTTCTCTTACAGCACCATATAATATTACTATGAGATCATAGCCTATTATACCGAAAAATAAATCTGCAAACATTTTTGTTCTTTTTTCTTTAAAGAGTATTATTTCAGATTTTGATATAATAAATGAATTTGTTATCAAAAGCGGAACAAAGATTCCCATTTCAGTAATTTGCTGTGGAATAACCTCATTTAAAAACTTTATAATTGGAATATACACAACAGATGCAATCAACGTATATAATATAATGCGTATTGTATACACGATTTTCTGTGGAATAAATGAAGATATTATCAACGTGAAAAATGTTATTAAAGAAAATATCAGTGCTAATGTCAGACCATTATAAAAAGTATTATCAAAAAAGACCACAGGAGCTATTACCATTCCGCTTACCAATATTGCATTCTTTTTAAATAATCCATTTACTACTGCATTATTTCTTTTTGGTCTATTAAGATTTTTTTCTCTTTCCTGATCCATTATCTTTATTATCCCCATCAATTAAAGTAATCGTTTCGTTTACATTTTGCAAGTGCTTATTAAAATGTCGCCTCATTGAAACAATAAAATCTGAATTGCTGTTGTTAAGCATTCCTGCAAATGACAGCGCCTTTTTATCAAGTTCAATTCCAATTGGTGCTGCAATTATTACAGCATAAATAATTGCATTTTCACATTCTCCTGCATACTGTATAACAATAGTAAGTATTGAAACTATAAGCCCAAATAAAAATCTTGATGACTTAGTTTTCGGAACGGTACTATAATCACATGATAAAAATATCACACCAAAAAGTAAAATATCAGAACCAAACGTATTAATAAGTACAGATAAGCTGAATCCATTAAAACAAAGGGAAAACAGTGTAATTAATATCATTTCAGTAAAAAAGACGATAGCTGAAACTGATCTTCTCATCATAAGAAATAATGCTCCCACAAGAAGGACTAAAATATGGGTACTGCCCATTGCTCCAATATAATTTCCTGAAATTATATTTATCGGAGAAATTTTTGCAGCTGTAATTACTTTTATACTCAAATCTGACTCAAACACTGCATTATTACATATATAATTCAAGTCCAGAATATCAAAAGGCTTCGGATACTGAAGAACATATGCTGGAAAACATAAGGATACAAAAATAAAACCTACTGCTGCACAATTAAAAAGCTCATATCCATGTCCGCCAAAAATTTGTTTTGATATAATAATTGAAAAAACTGCCGCAATAATTACAATGTAATATGGCACTGATGCTGGCATCATCAATGCAAGAATAATGCCTGTTAATACCGAAGATAAGTCATGACCGTGTAAATGGCCTTTTCTTGCCTTAATACAGGCAATATCGGTAAATACACAAAAGATAACGCTTATCAGTATTGTAATTAAAGCCCGTATTCCATAGTAATAAAATGACAATCCAGACAGAATTACCAAAACTAAAAGCATATCCAATGAAATTGAAAATTCGGTTTTATTATGTATCCTTGACTTCATTTATAAACCTTTCTTCATATATAATAACTTTACACAGGAACAGGAGTTAACAATGGTAATTGATATTATAAGCTATAATACAATTAAAGTGGTTATGTCAGACGACGAATTGTCTGAATTTGACCTTAATTATAAAAAAATAGATGAAAATGACCTAAACACACAAATGATGATTTTACATATTATTGATGAAATTAAAACACAGAAAAGTATTGATCTTTCATCAGAAAAAATTTATATAGAAATATTCCCTATCAAAAGTTCAGGATGTCTTTTCTATATTTCATATATTGATAATACAATCACTTCAACTAAAGCTGTTTGCGAAACAATTACATACAAAACTGAAGATATCAATGATATTTTCAGCATTTGTATGGAACTAAGCGAAAAAAAGAACATTCTTGATAGTCAGCTCTATTATGGAATAAATTCATTTTATATTATTTTGAATACATTTTCTGATTCTAATGACAAAGTATTTAAAAATAAAAGAATACATAATTCATTTATTCCCGGAGAAGCCTATGCTTGTATGGTCAGGGAACATTATGACTGCATATGTGATACTGATGCAATGAAGCTTATTGCTGAATTAAAGTAAAGATTTTACAGCAGTGCTCATATTTTCAGCATTAAACAAATAAGAACCTGCAACAAGAATATTTGCTCCCGCCTGCTTAACCTTTACAGCAGTTTCAGAATTTATTCCGCCATCTACCTCAATATCTGTATCAAGGTTATTATCGTCAATATATTTTCTTATTGTTTTAATTTTATCAAGGGTTGATTCTATGAAACCCTGTCCCCCGAATCCAGGCTCAACAGTCATTACAAGAACCATATTCAAATCCTTTATATATGGAATGATTTCTTCTGCAGAAGTATCGGGTTTAATTGACATACCAACCTTTACTCCGCATTTTCTGATAGCTTTGATTGTTGCTGCAACATCAGATTTGCTTTCATAATGAAATGTAATAATATCTGCTCCGTTATCAGAGAAATCCTTTACATATTTCAAAGGATCAATTATCATAAGATGAACATCAAGAACCAGATCTGTACATTTTCTGACTGATTTCAATACAGGAATGCCATATGAAATGTTATTGACAAAAACTCCGTCCATTACATCAAAATGAATATATTCACAACCTGCATTTTTCGATTTATCAATGTCTCTTTGCAGATTAGCAAGATCAGCGCTGAGAATAGATGCAGAAACTATAGTATTCAATAATATCCCCCTAAGCACATTTATACTTTATAATTATATTATATCTGCTTTGAATCGTCAATACATAATAAGAAATTAGTTAGTAAAATTTGCATGTTATTTTTTATCTTTTGTAATTTCATCTGCTATTTCCCGAAAAACTGGACCACAACTTATATTACCTGTTACACCGTCTTCAACAACTACAGTTACAGCATATTTAGGATTATCAACTGGGAAAAAGCCAGTAAACCAACATGTAGATTGTTCAATGTTATTACCATTGAATTTTCCTGTCTGAGCTGTGGATGTTTTTCCTCCTGCTGAAGTCATCAACGGCTTTGCCATTGAATTATCAATCTGGACAGTCTTAACCATAAATTCTTGTAATTGTTCTGCTGTCTGCTCTGAAATTGATCTGTGAAATTTATAGTTGCTGTATGGTACAAACTCACCTTGTTTATCAAAAATTCCGGAAATAAGAACTGGATCAGGTGTCATTCCCCCGTTTGCAATAGTTGAAGTCAGTAACGTAATCTGCAAAGGTGTTGCTGTCAGCTTGCCTTGTCCGAATGACATATTGGCTTTCTCAGCAGGAATTTGCAATTCTGATTTGCTCTGAACATTACCTGCCTGTGAAACCATTCCACTGCATAGCAAACTTTTCTTTCCAAATCCAATGTTCTTAGTAATTTCAAGTATTTTATCATTGCTAATAAATGTGGACAGATTTATGAAATATGTGTTGCATGATTCTGCCATAGCTGTACACATATCTATTTCTTGGTGTCCCTCCCACTTATGACAGCTGAACTCAACATCTTTTACCAATATCTTTCCTGTACATGTGTAGGTGTACTCCGGACTTATACCTGATTCCAATGCACTTGCTGCAATAACAAGCTTGAAAATGGAGCCTACATTATAAGCAGAAAAAGCTCTGTTAATCATTGGACTATCAACATCATCCAGATATATGCTTACATTTGATGGATTAAAATCAGGTTTGCTGACACATGCTTTTATATCTCCTGTGTTTACATCCATAACCAGAACAGCACCTCTTTTAATACCCTTTGCGGCAGTTTCGCATATTTGCTGAATATCACTGTCTATAGTAGTAACAACCCCTGCTTTTATCTCTGAACTTTTTTCAAGCTTATAAGTTGTGCCATTAAGTATTCCTCCTACAGCATCAACATTATATGTTATTTTGTTTCTTGTTTTTATACCAGAAATGTATTCGCCAAATGCTTTTTCCACGCCACATATGCCGTTTCCATCAGAACAATATCCAACAATATGCGGAGCAAGCATTGAATTAGTAGTTCTTACTGTAGATGAAAAGACTATTAAATCAGGATTATTCACACTTTCATTGTTTACTTCACAAAGAAAGGGCATTTTGTTTTCAAGTCTGTTCAACAATGATTTTTTATCAACAGCATATGGAAGTACAGACACAACAGAATTTGCTTCTGGCATAACTACAGCATAATACCTTTTTTGAGTATTGTTTAGCTTTTTGAAATTGCAGTCATAAATTGCAGGATACTCATAATCAGTATAAAGCGTATATTTTCCTGCATTGGCAACAGCCTGAGTAATATTATTATCAGCCATTATTCCGCTCATTTTAAAGCAAATAACTGCAAAACAACATGAAATAAAAATAATTATTCCTGAAAGCTTCTTTAACATAAAATCCCTCTTTGTAAATACTTAATTTACATTAAGTATTCCACAAAAAGGGATAAAATAAACTAAATAACAGAATGTTTTATTTTTGCAGCTGTAAGGGTATTTTTCATAAGCATTGCAATTGTCATTGGACCAACTCCACCAGGAACAGGGGTAATGTATCCTGCCTTTTCAGAGCAGGCTGCAAAATCAACATCTCCGCAAAGCTTTCCATTTTCAAGTCTGTTCATTCCGACATCTATTACAACTGCGCCTTCCTTAACCATATCTGCTGTTACAAAATTAGCTTTTCCGACAGCTGCAACAAGTATATCAGCATTTGAACAAATCTCTTTAAGATTCTTGGTTTTTGAATGACATACGGTTACAGTTCCGTTCTTATGTAACAATAGCATTGACATAGGCTTGCCGACAATATTGCTTCTTCCAATTACTACACAGTTTTTACCGCACACATCTATTCCTGTATCAGCAATCAATTCCATTACTCCAGCAGGTGTACAAGGAAGAAATTTGAAGTCTCCAATCATAATATGTCCTACATTTTCAGGATGGAACGCATCTACATCCTTTTCTGGAACAATTGTATTAATAACGGCAGTCTCATCGATATGCTTCGGAAGAGGAAGCTGGACAAGTATTCCGTTTACATTGTCATCTTTATTAAGCTTATCAACCAAATTGAGTAGTTCTTCCTGTGTTGTTGTTTCAGGTAGAGCATATTCAAAAGATTCAAATCCAACTTCTGCGCAAGCCTTCTTTTTGTTGTTTACATATACTCTTGACGCTGGATTATCACCTACAATAACAACAGCAAGTCCTATTTTTATACCTTTCTGAGCAAGAATCTCTGTTTCAGCTTTAACTTCTGCCTTTACTTTTGCAGAAACTGCCTTTCCGTCAATTATCTTCGCCATCTTTATTTTCCTCCTTGATATCTTCTTTTTTATTTTCATCAGAAGTTATTTTGGTCTCTGCCTTTTTACTAACTTTTCTATTAGCTTTTTCTTCAGCTTGCTTTAACAGCATTTTGGATTCTTCAGTATCCTTATAAAACGTATACTCACCATCGAGTGCAATCTTTCTTCTTTTTGCTAGTATTATAATTATTGCTACTAAAACACAAATACCTGCTACAAGCTGTGAAACTCTGATATGACCAATCATTAAGCTGTCTGTTCTGAGTCCCTCGATAAAGAATCTTCCAATACCATACCAACCAACATAGAGTAAGAACATTTCACCATCAAACTTTCTTTTCTTGCTATACAGGTGAATGAGAAGAAAACCAATAAAGCACCATAATGACTCATATAAAAAACATGGATGAACAGGAATAAGCGGATCAACCTGAGTTCCGGTTGTTTCAAGAATCATATTAGCATTCTCACTAAGATAGTTTTGTATTCTTAAGCTTGTCATTCCCCATGGAAGATTAGTGTTACTTCCAAAAGCTTCATGGTTGAAGAAATTTCCCCATCTTCCGAACCCCTGACCAATCAGAAATCCCATTCCGGCAAGGTCAAGCAACGGAGCTATTCTGACTTTTCTGATTTTTGCAACAATACAACCAATAATAACTGATCCAATTATTCCACCGTATATTGCAAGCCCACCATCTCTTATTGAAAAAACTGAGCTCAAATTATCTTTATAGTTATCCCACTGCATTAAGACAAAATATGCTCTTGCACCAACAATTCCACCAATAAGCCCGAAGAATACGGCATCCACTACCCTGTCCTGATCAAGACCATAGCTTTTCATTCTTCTGAAACAATAGACAAACGCAAGCAGTAAGCCTAATGTTATCATTATACCATACCACTTTATTGTAAGTCCGAATACTGTAAATGCATCACTGTTTACAGTAAATTCCCATCCTAGTTCTGGGAAAATTAATTTGTTCCAATCAGCAATCTGTGTCATAAATTCAAATTCCTCTCTGTTCTTATGAATAAATTATTCGTTTGGCTCTATAACTGACATGGTAATATTCTTTGTATCAAAAGATTCCAGACGCTTTTTAACATCTTCAAAAGTTACATTAGCAACTACTTCAATGAGTTCAAATGCAGAATGTCCATCCATACCTGAATTTAACATGATTGTTGCAATAGTATCAACATCATTAAGATCCCGTACCAAAGAACCATAATAGGATTTCTTTATAATATTGAATCTCTCCTCATCAAAACCAATAGTCTTACATCTCTCAACTTCTTCAACTATATTTTTGAGAACATCATCAGGATTTCTTGATTCTCCGCCGAATATAGGACAAAAATACCCATCTCCGTCAAAAACCTCAGTAGAAAAAGTCGAATTAATAATACCACTGTCATAAAGCCTCTTATAAAAGTCTGATGTTTCATCAGCAAGTAATGAAAGAACTATGTTTGTTTCAACTTCAGCCTTTACCATTTCAACACCTGAAAAAGGCTTCTGCTTGAATCCTATATTAAAAATAGGCAATGAAACTTCAAGCTTCTGAGTTACTTTATCTTGAACTACATTATATGGTTCATCCTCAAATGCTGTCTGGAGTTCTATATTTTCACATGGTTTAAGCATTTTATCACATATTTTAATGACTGCTTCTTCGTCAACATTTCCTGCGATGCTAAGAACCATATTATTCAGATTATAGAATGTATTATAACACCTGTACAGCAAGTCCTTGTCAATCTTTGCAATACTTTCAACTGTACCAGCTATATCAATCTTAACCGGATGATTGTGGTACATTCCTTGAAGCATATTGAAAAATACTCTCCAGCCTGGATTATCCTGATACATCTTTATTTCCTGAGCAATAATCCCCTGTTCCTTCTGCACAGTTTCATCTGTGAAATAAGGATTCTGTACAAAATCCAAAAGAATTTCAAGCGATTCTTCAAAGTTATCTGTACAGCTAAACAGATAGCATGTCTTGTCAAAAGAAGTATACGCATTAGCAGATGCACCTGTCTTTGCGTACAGGCTAAAAACATCACAATCTTCATTTTCAAAAAGCTTATGCTCAAGATAATGAGCAATACCGTTCGGAACTGTTATGAAATCCTTATCCTTGTTAGTCTTGAACTTAACATTGACAGAACCGTATTTTGTTCCGAAAAGAGCATGAGTTGTACTGTAATTCTCCATCTTCCAAATATAAATATCAAGCCCTGTATTATGCTTAATATGAGTATATTGCTCATTCATTCTAGCATTTTTAATGATTTCTTTATTCATATATCAGTTTTCCTTCCCGGTAAGAACATAAACAGTATCAAGCTTAAAGGTATTTGCAACAGCAATAACATCTTCCCTTGTAACCTTTTTAAGCTCTTCAATCTGATCTTCAGGCGTAAAAGAAGTCTTATAATAGGCCTGGTTAAAATACCAGTCAGCAAGTGAACGTGGACTGTCATTAACTCCACGCCATGAATTAATTATTGCAAGCTTGCTGTTAATCATATCCTCATCTGTAAAATCGCCATTCTGTACAGCTTTTATCTGATTTAGTATCTCTTCCTGAGCCTTTTCTATATTCTCTTTTTCAACACCGCTGTCAATATACAAAACACCCTTTGTATCATTATATCCTGACGAACAATAATAGCAAAGGCTAAGCTTTTCTCTTACATTAAGGAAAAGTTTTGAGAAAGGAGTTCCACCGAGAATTGCATTAAAAAGCTTAATAGCAGTTTTATTTTTATTATCTGTTTTTAACGCCATAACCATCTTGCTCTGTATAACTTCAACTCTTTCAGTTACTCTTCTAACTTCTTCCTTTACCTTTGATAATTCAGAATAATTATCACCTTTAAAATCACGCTGTATATGATTTAACGCACTGCAAAGCCTTGACTTAACGTTATCCGGTTCAGATTCACCGACATAAACAATTTCTATTTGTGAAATTCTCAGCATCTTAAGGTACTGTTTATAAGCATCTTCTGGATTTATTGCTTCTGCTGTGGAAATTTCGCCCTTTGCAGAAACCTGCGCAGGCTCACCTTCAAATATATTTATGCTTGCACGTTTAAAAGAATATGACCTTTTGTCATTTATTTCTGCATAAATATCATCAAGAAGCTCCTGCTTTTTAGTTTCAAAATCCTTTTTGTCAAACTCATCATTTACAACATTAGGATTGATAAGACAATCTACAAGGATTTCTGTAAGTTCATCTGTTATTTTTTCATTCTCAAGTGCATATTTATCTGCAATACACGAACCCACAAGTGAAATAATCTGTGAATCACCTTTTTTTGAAACAGCACCCTTTATTACAGATCCATATAATGATGAAACTTTTTTATTAAGTTCAGTAAAAGTAGGATAGTTTCTATTGCTGTCACTTATTACAATAGGAATAATTGCATTAAGTGCTGCACTCTCCTTGTCAAGTTGTGTAATCATATGAATACCAACTGTATTGGTTTTCAGCCTTTTATCAACTATGGAAGTAAAGTAAATTCCATCAGCACATTTATCATGACTGTATTTTAACGACAATCCAATCAACTCCAATTAAAAATCATAAAATTATTATATCATAACTGACTACATATTTCTATACCCAATGAAAAAATATACAGCTTGACAATAACATATTGCAGCTGTACAATTAATTTATACATATATTTTGTTATTATACTGTGTATTATTATATGAAATGCTATAATTTATATTCAAGAGGTGATACACCATTAGTATCAACAATACGGAATGTCCGTCTTATTTAAATGATTTCTTTACTTATCAGCGAGTTGTACGTATAAAATCTGAACGCACATGTGAAGCATATTATTTTGATTTAAGGCTCTTTTTAAGATATCTTAAAAAGACAAAACTTCATATTGATGATAACACTCCACTTGAAGAAATTTCAATAAATGATGTTACAATTGATATGCTGAAATCTTTTACCAAACTTGATGCACTTACATATCTTAATTATGTTGCCTCTGAAAGAAATAATACACCCAAAACACGTGCAAGGAAGCTTTCTTCGCTTAAAATGTTCTTCAAATGTCTTACAGTAGATCTTAATATTCTTAATCAAAACCCTGTTAAAGATATAGAATATCCAAAGTTGCCAGAAAGCTTGCCAAAATACCTTACTTTGAATGACAGCTTAAAACTTCTTAATAATTTTGATAAAGAAAAAGATGATTATCTGCGTAATTATTGTATAATTACTCTTTTTATTAACTGCGGAATGCGTCTCAGCGAGCTTGTCGGACTTAATATTCAAGATATTAATTTTGATGAACAAACGATTCGTTTGCTCGGAAAGGGTAATAAAGAAAGAATTGTTCATCTTAACAAAGCCTGTATGAATGCAATTTATAATTACTTAAGTATCAGAAAAACCCCTCAGGGTACATCAAATGCACTATTTGTCAGTAAACAGTATAAAAGAATAAGCAAAAGAAGAGTTGAGCAAATTGTTGATGAGGCTCTTCAGACAAGCAACCTTGACAACAGAGGTATAACAACTCATAAACTACGTCATACAGCTGCTACGCTTATGTATCAGTATGGAAAAGTTGATCCGCTTGTACTTAAAGAGATACTCGGACATAAAAGTATATCCACTACAGAGATTTATACTCATCTCGGAAATGACAGTATTAGAGAGGCAATGGATTCATCCCCTTTAGCTGATGTTATACCGGATAAAAAAAAGCCGTCGGAATAAAGTTCCAACGGCTTTTAAGTTTAATCAGAATTAATACTCAGTATCATCTTTCTTAATTTTGAAAATAAACTTAAACAGGTTAGTAAGTAACTTCGGACTCTTTATAACTACAATTTTCATATGTTCATACCTCCAGATATATTTTATACATACTATTCAAAATAATTAAAAAGGTTCGTAATTTTATTTAGAAGAAAAAATAATGAGTAATTTACCACTAATTACTTCAACAGAACAGCTTTTTTCTAAAATTTCATTGCTTACACCAAGAGGAAAACTTGTGTTAAGAGTATACTTGTCCAAGTTGTATTTTGTACCGGAAGTAGTTATAACTGTCTCTGGCGAGATAGCAAAAGCAGAAAAGTAATAGCCATCAATTTGATTATAGTGCCTTATTCCCTGTCCTTGAAAAAAAAGAACATCGCTGTCACCAACAATAGTGCCGTTACATCCTTGTTTATAAATATATTCAAGTGTCTGTATATTGGCAAATGTATGGTCAAGTCTGCCGCCCAAAGCTCCATACATAACTATTTCTTTGTAACCCTTACTTATTGCTGTTTTTACTGCAAGCATCATATCCGTATCGTCTTTTTCAGCCGGCACAGTAAGTTTTTCTTTGTAATTTTCAGTAATTTCTCGAATGCTATCAAAATCACCAAGTAAAAGATCTGCAAAAGCGCCTATCTTAGATACATGAAATAGTCCTCCATCTGCAGCAATAATATAGTCATTGTTTTGAATTTTTATATTATTATAGTTATTGATCTTAGCACTTCCAAATATAACACATCTATTCATTGAACTTGCCCTTAACTTCCCATTCTTTTATCTTCTTTGCTTCCTCATACATATTTACATAGCTGTTATACCTTGAAACAGCTATAAAACCATTATTTACAGCTTCAATGACTGCACATCCCTTTTCTTTTGTATGAGAACAGTCTGTAAATCTGCATTTATCTTTATAATCCTTAAATTCTTCAAAACAATCTTGAATATCATCTTTAAGAATTATATCATATTTATTTGTTTCAAGGGTAGAAAAGCCTGGTGTATCCGCAATATAACCTCCATTTGAAAGCTTAAATAGTTCAACATGACGTGTTGTATGACGTCCTCTGCCAAGCTTTTTGCTTATTTCACCTGTCTTGATCTGCAAATTACCATCAAGATGATTAAGAAGTGTAGACTTTCCCACACCTGTATTTCCTGTAAAAGCACTTATTTTACCTGCAAGCTTATCATAAAGCTTCATGTAGGATTTTTCATTTTCATAATCTATCTCAAGAATATCTATTCCGATTTTATTGTAAATCTGTTTAAGCATAGGATTATTTTCAATATCGATTTTAGTTACTGCAATAAGATTATCTATACCCTTATACTTGGATATTGCAATAAATTTGTCAAGAAGTGTAAGGTTCGGAGCAGGATCACAGGTTGATATTACAAAAATCAACTGATCAAGATTAGCCAAAGGAGGTCTGATAATCTCATTCCTACGGCTTTTTATCTCACTTATAACACCTTTGTCATTTTTTATTTCACTAATAGTGACATTGTCTCCTGTGTAAGGAGATATATTCATCTTCCTGAATATTCCCCTTGCTGAACATTCTAAAATACCTAAGGGGGTCTCTACACTATAGAGACCCCCGATTGATTTTATTATAATTCCATCAATCTGATTTTGCATTTAAAAATTAACCTCATATCAGTAGTTATTGTTTAAAATATCATTCCAGAATACATCATCGTCTCCATATACTATATCAGGCTCTGTTTCAGTAGGAATATAAGATGAATTATCATAAAAAATCGCTTGGAATCCTCTGTAATCATATGATTGTTCTGTTACATTGCCCTCAACAAAGTCAACCTTATACTCTCCGATATCTTCACTTGCACCTGTATCTGAGTTAATACCCTCAATAATTACATTCTGAATTTCATTGCCTGTAACATCAATTGAAACAGTTGAAACGTAAGCAATGTTATCAACTTCTTTTTCACCAACAACGTCACCGTTGATATAAGCCTTGAATACAGCCTTACCCTTAACATTATTCGGGACGCTGAATGTTACAGTTACTGTTTCAGTCGGAGCTTTTCCGGAACTTACTTTAATAATCAAAGCCTGTTTTGGAGAAACAATGTTAGGAGATCCACTTTCATCAAGAGCAGGTATGCTCTGTTCAATTACAGTGCCTTCTTTTTCTGTTGAATCAGTATCTAAAAACTGAACATTCTTAAACTCACTTAGCATCTGTTCAGCAACATCTCTTGGCTTACCAACAACATTAGGCATAATTATATCCTGTTCCTCAGGACCTCTGCTTACAACCATAATTACAGTTGAACCGTCCTGTACAGATTCATTTCTGGCAGGCTGAGTTTCAATTACCATTCCCTTTTGTGCTTCGTTTACTACACTTTTAAGCTTAACCTTAAGTCCTTGAGACTCAAGCATAGTCTGAGCTGTGGTTGCCTCAAGATCATATACATTCGGAATGGTTACCATTCTAGGCCCTTTGCTGACAATTACTGTAACAGGTTCTTTACCAACAATATATTTATTACCTTCAGAAGGCTTCTGATCTATAATTACTCCCTCAGGATATTCAGATGAATATTCCTGTGACTCAACTTTTATAGTAAACTTTTCAGAATAGAATTCCTTTGCATCTTGATAAGCATACCCAATTAAGCTTGGCATAGTGTCTACATCTTCTGTTGACGTACCTATAATTTTTGTGAGAACAATCCATGCAACAAAAATTACCGCAATAATTACAACAACAGCTGCTATCGCAGTCAGTGTTACAATAAAATATGATGATTTTGAAGCTGTTCTTTCACCCTCATAATATTCTTTCTTTACAGATGTCGCTGTTCCTGATGATTTCTGTACAGAATTAGAAGCTCCAGTGTGATTACCTTTTCCAGTAGTCTGATAAGCAGATGCGGCAGCTGCTTTGGAAATTTTACTTGTACTGTAGTATTGCGTTTTTTCAGAGATATATTTATATTCAAAAACAATACTTGGATTTTTCTTGAATTCCTCAATATCTTTAATCATTTCAGAAGCAGACTGATAACGCTTTGAAGCATCCTTCTGCATAGCTCTGATTACAATTTCCTCCAAGCCCTCAGGAATTGAGTCATTGATTTCTCTTGGAGTTTTTGCAGTATTCTGCATATGCATAAGAGCAACAGAAACAGGGTTATCAGCATCAAATGGCTTTACACCTGTAAGCATTTCATAAAGCATAACACCAACTGAATAGATATCACTTTTTTCATCAGTGATATCTCCTCTTGCCTGTTCTGGAGAAATATAATGCACTGAACCAATGGCCTTGTCGGAAATGGTTTTGCCTTCTTCTCTTGCAAATCTTGCAATACCAAAGTCCATGACCTTTATTGTTCCATCAGGAAACAACATGATATTCTGTGGCTTTATATCCCTATGAACAATACCTCTGTCATGTGCATGCTGAAGAGCCCGAAGAATCTGTATAATAAAATGAATAGAATCCTTCCACTTCAGTACACCCTGCTGGTCAATAAACTCTTTTAAAGTAATACCATCAATATATTCCATTACAATAAACTGAATCTTATCTGTGAATCCAACATCTATAATCTTAACAATGTTGGGATGAGAAAGAACAGCAATTGCTTTGGACTCATTGCGGAATCTTCTTATAAAATCCTCGTTGTCAGCAAATTCATTTTTAAGAATTTTAACTGCAACTATCCTATCATCAATAATATCCACAGCCTTATATACATCAGCCATTCCGCCGATTCCAATAAGTTCTGTAATTTCATAACGACCATCGAGCTTTCTGCCGATGTTTTTATCCATTTAATTCACTCCTGTAATACAATTGTATTTATAAATGACTTAATACTCTGGAAACAATGATTAATTTAGAAAAACATAATAACTTTTATTCTATCTCACTAATTAGTCATATCTTTAACTTATAACAGCAACCGTAACATTGTCATTTCCGCCGTTTTTTAAAGCAAGATTGACAAGATTATTTGCAATTTTATCATTGTCACTCCTTGTTACAATATCAAGTATATCTTCATCTTCGCAGCAACCTGATAATCCATCGGAACATATTATTACAACAGCTTTTTCAGAAACATTAAGTTCAAAAAAATCTGGCTCTAATATATCAGCAACACCAACAGCCTTTGTTATATAATTTCTTTGCGGATGGCTTCTGAGTTCTTCTTTTGTTATTTCCCCATTTTCATACATTTTCATTACTACTGTATGATCTTTAGTAATCTGATGTATCTTACCATCATCAATAACGTATGCCCTAGAATCCCCTACGCTCACAACATAAAGCTGAGATTCATTCCGTAATACCGCAACGCACGTTGTCCCCATGCCATGCATAGATGAACTGGACATGGCAATATCATAAACTACTGCATTTGCAGTTTTTATAGCTGATAAAAACAAATTTTTTGTCATGTTAGAATCATAATTGCTTTTATATACCTTGGTTATTCTGTCGTAAATAACTTCAATGGCCTTCTGACTAGCTTCACTGCCAGCATTCTCGCCGCCCATTCCATCACAGATTACAGCAAAATTAACATCATTATTAAAACTATATGTTTTTACACGGTCCTGATTTTCAAGCCGACTCAATCCTATATTAGTATCAAAATAGATATTCACCTGCTTCATCCTTTCTAGTTCTACAAGCTAGTAAATGTTAAATTTCATATTCTCTTCTTAATTGTCCGCAAGCAGCATTAATATCAGTGCCAAGTGTTCTCCTGACTGTGACATTCATACCACCCTTTTCAATGCGATCCTTAAAAGAAGCCAGCGCTTTCCTGTTAGAAGTAAAATCTCTCTCTTTTATTTCATTGACAGGAATCAGATTAACATGACAATTTATTCCCCTCAATAACTCAACCAGCATATCTGCATCATTAGCAGAATCATTAACATTATGAATTACCGCATATTCAAACGATATTCTTCGACCTGTTGCTTTTATATAGTATCTACAGGCTGTTAGTAATTCAGAAATATTATATTTCATATTGACTGGCATTATCTCGCTTCTTTTTTTATCTGTTACAGCATGTAATGATATTGATAATGTTAACCCAAACTTTAATTCGGCTAAATCATATATTCGGTTCACAAGTCCGCAGGTTGAAAGTGATACATGACGAAGACTCATATTACGGCCGTTTTCAGAAGAAAGAAGCTGTAAAAACTTGATTACATTATCATAGTTATCAAGCGGTTCTCCAATCCCCATAAGCACAAGACTGTCAACATGACGACCGCTGTCACGTTCTGCTTCATAAATCTGAAGAAGCATTTCAGACGGAATAAGATTTCTTTTAAAACCCGCTATAGTAGATGCACAGAATTGACATCCCATCTTACATCCAACCTGAGTTGAAATGCAAATACTGTTTCCATGTTTATAATCCATCAGAACAGTTTCAATATGATTACCGTCAGAAAGCTCATAAAGATATTTTACAGTATTATCTATTGAAGATTCAAGCTTTCTAACAATATTTATGCTATTTATACAAAAATATTTAGATAATACTGTTTTAAATGACGAAGATAAATTAGTCATATTTTCAAAATCATATACTTTTTTTATATGTAGCCATTCATATATCTGTATGGCTCTGAATTTCTTCTCACCTAATTCAGAAATATGTGTCAACAATTCGTCATATGACAAAGACAGAATATCAATTTTATCCATCCGAAATTATAACCTCTATCTCACTTTTTTTATCTTGCTCACAAAAAATCCATCTGAATCAAAATCACAAGGAAAAATTGTTGCTTTATATCCACCAAATGGCCTTCCTATGTCCTCAAGAAAATTAACACCACAAAACTCAGGAAATTCATTAAGAAATCTGTCAATTATTTTATCATTCTCATCTCTGTTGATTGAACAAGTAGAGTAAACCAATTCACCGCCAACTTTAAGATATCTGGAAGCCATTTTAAGAATACTGTACTGTATTTCAGGCAAATTATCTATATCTTTAAGTGACTTATACTTTATTTCAGGCTTACTTCTGATAACACCAAATCCTGAACATGGAACATCACATAATATTTTATCAAATAATCCAATATCTTCATTGTAAATCTTAGCATCATTTTGTATGGCATTAATATTAGTTAATCCTAATCTTTCAGCACCATTTTTAATAAGATCCACACGCTTCTGATGAAGATCACATGCTGTAATTTTACATCTACCACCAGCCATTTCAGCGATAGTAAATGTTTTACCGCCAGGAGCCGCACATATATCCAAAACACTGTCATCTTGATTAACATTCAAAGCCATGCAGCAAAGCTGTGAAGAAATATCCTGAACGTGAAATAATCCATCCATATACAATGAAAATTTTTCAATTGATCCAGAATTTCTTAACTTTAAACAATTATCCAACATACTACATTTAGTTGCAAACACAGAATATTTTTCAAATTTACTGATCAACTCGTCGCAAGATATCTTAGTGTTATTTACTTTTACTGTAATGTCACTTGACTTTACACTAGATTCAAGCAATGATATAATATCACTTTTATCATATTCAGCCATCCACTTCTTTATAAGTGTAACAGGACATGAATATTGTATAGATAAATTATCTAGTTCATTGCCTGCATCCTTGATCTTCTTATCATCTCTTATAAAATTACGTAAAACTGCATTTATAAATCCTGCTGCACTGTTTTTCCCCTTCTGCTTTATTAATTCAACAGACTCATTAACAACAACATTATCAGGGATGGAATCCATATATTTAAGCTGATATAAACCAATGCAAAGAATCAGAACAACTTCTTTATCGAGTTTCTGTAAAGGCTTAGAACTATACATTGAAATAATATATTCAAGAGTAATTTTTCTTTCAATTACACCATAAAAGATTCTTGAAATTACTGCTTTATCTTTATCTGATAATTCAATATTGTTTAATGTGCTGTTTAAAGTAAGGTTTGAAAAAGCAGAGTCATACGAGACTTTTTTTAACAACTCATAAACAGTAATGCGAATTTTATTCAAAATGAATCTCCTTTTGTAATACTACATACTAGCGTCTTCTTCTGTTTGACAACGCTATAAGTCTTAATAAACTGAGTAAAGACGATAACATTGCAGCAAGATATGTCATGGCAGCTGCAGAAAGTACTTTTTTTGCCATCTGAACCTCATCTTTGTATAGAATAAGATTTGAATCCAATGTTTTCAGAGCTCTTAAACTTGCATTAAACTCAACAGGTAAAGTTACAGCCTGAAAAAGTACAATTCCAGTAAAAAGAAATATACCAATGGATATAAGAAACTTCATGCTGAGAATTAATCCAAGAAGTACAAGAGGCATTGATAAAAATGAACCAAATCTTGTCACAGGGACAAGTATGTTTCGGATTTTTATCGGTGCATACCCTTCAGAATGCTGAATTGCATGTCCCACTTCATGTGCGGCAACACCTATTGCTGCTACAGATGTACTGCTGTAAACATTATCTGAAAGCCTAATAACATTTGCAGATGGATCATAATGATCTGTAAGATTTCCTGCTGTTCTTTCAATTGATACGCCATAAAGACCATTCGCATCAAGTATCCGCCTTGCGGCTTCATAAGCAGTAATTCCATGCTTATTCTGCACTAAACTGAATTTCTGAAAAGCAGAAGAAACCTTTAGCTGCGCAATCAAACTAAAAATTATAGCAGGAACTATAATCAAGTAAGTAGGATCCCAAAAAATCATATAACCCTCGCTTTATTTATAACACTGTATTTTTTTCAAGCTTAAATCCTCTTAGAAAATCCTGAGTTGTCATTCTTTTCTTACCTTCAAACTGAATTTCTGAAAGTGTAATACATTTACCGTCACCGCATGCAATTGTAAAGTTGTCGGCATTTACAATCATTCCAGGTTTAGAATTAGCATATTTCTCGTCAGAGAGAACAGATCTGAAAATTTTTAGTTTTTTACCATTCAGTTCTGTGACAGCACCAGGAAAAGAAGAAAGACCACATATTTTATTATGAATAGATTTTGCACTATTATTAAAATCTATTATGCACATTTCTTTTGATATCATTGGTGCATAATTTGAAAGAGAATCATCCTGTTTAATTGGCGACAAGGTATTATTCTTTACAGCTTCAATAGTTTTAAGTAATACCCTTGAACCCATTTCAGAAAGTCTATCGTGCAATTCCGAATATGTTTCATTTTCTCCGATTGGTGTACTTTCAGAAAGAAGCATATCACCAGTATCTAAACCTTCAGCCATAAGCATTGTTGTAACACCAGTTTCTTTCTCACCATTGATAACACTCCACTGTATAGGACCTGCACCTCTGTATTTTGGTAAAAGTGAAGCATGAACGTTTATGCAGTATTCAGGAATATCAAGGATTTCTTTTGGTAGTATCTTTCCGTATGCCACAACAATAATGAGATCAGGCTTTAATTGATGTAAAACATTAATTGCATTTTCTGCATCTTCACCTTTTTTCAGACTTACAAGCTGATAAATAGGTATTTTATACTGCAAAGCAAGTTCCTTTACAGGCGGTGGTGTAAGCTTATACCCTCTTCCTTTTGGTTTATCCGGCTGCGTAAATACAGCCTGAACATTTTCACCTGAATCCAGTAAAGCTTTTAAACAAGGTACAGCAAAATCAGGAGTACCCATGAAAACAATATTCATTACTTGGTTTCCTCCAAATCCTCCGGATTTACCATTTCATCTGCTATATCAATAAAGAGCTGTCCCTGAAGATGGTCAAGTTCATGGCATACACATCTTGCAAAGTATTCAGTACAATCGTATTGAACATCATTACCATTTCTGTCTTTTCCTACAACGGTTACATCCAATGGCCTATTAACATATCCCCACTTCTTTGGGCATGATAAGCAACCCTCAATATCTCTCTGACTTCCACTTTTTTTAACTATTGTTGGATTAATAAGTTCAACTAAACCTTCTCCGACATCAATTACAACAGCTTTTCTAAGTATTCCTACCTGAGGTGCAGCAATTCCTACACCATTTGTTTTATACATTGTTTCTGCCATATCATCAAGAAGAGTCCATAGCTTTTTATCAAATTTTTCTACATCCTTGCTTTTTTTTCTGAGAATAGGATCTTCTGAAGTAACTACTGTTCTCAATGCCATATCTGTTTCTCCTTACTAATATTCATATTAAATACCAATGTCACCATTTATATCTATATAACTCTGTACATTAGAAAATTCACGTTTCTTAAATGTTTGTACCCATAATTCAGAAATAAAATTTCGAAATTGAATATTATTCTTGCACTTAATAATTATTCTGTACCTGAATTTCCCGTTTATTTTCTCATAAACACATTTTGATGGTCCAAGAACTCTTAACGGAAAAGTAATGTTTTCCTGCTTCATCTTGTCCTTTATCATAGAAATGAAGAATTTTGATGCTGTGTCTGCACATTTATCCAAAGCTGATGAAAATCCAACTACACAAGTATCACAGTAAGGAGGATAAATAAGTGCTTTTCTTAAAGAAATTTCCTGTTCATAAAACATTTGATAATCTTGTTGTGCAGCAAGATTTAGTACATAATGCTCAGGAACAAAAGTCTGTATAAGAGCTCGTCCTTGTTTTTCTGCTCTTCCACATCTGCCGATTACCTGAGTAATAAGGGAAAATGTTCTTTCATAGCTCCTGAAATCTCCTGCATAAAGAGATTTATCAACTGATAGAACACCCACTAAAGTAACATTAGGAAAATCCAATCCCTTGGCAATCATCTGTGTGCCAATCATTATGTCATATTCACCATTCTTAAAGTCATTAAAATTTTTCTCATAAGCATAACGTGAATATGTAGTATCAGCATCCATTCTAAGAATTCTTGCATCTGGAAACAATTCAGAAATTTCATCCTGAATTTTTTGTGTGCCAAACCCAGTCATCTTAATGTGTGTACTTCCACAATCCTGACACTTATCTATCATATCCGAAGAATAGCCACAATAATGACAAATAAGCTGATTGTTTACCTTATGATAAGTAAGTGGAACACTGCAGTTTGGGCATTCAACCGTTTTTCTGCAATCACAGCAACTTACATATGTATGATAACCTCTTCTATTAAGAAGAAGAATTGTCTGCTCGCTATGTTCAAGATTATAATTAATTTCATCTATAAGTCTTTCGGAAAATACTCCAGATCTGCCATATAATTGTTCTGAACCAAGATCTACTATTTCTGTTTCTGGCAAAGGATTATTTGAATATCTATTTTTAAGCTTAAAAAGCTTGTATCTTCCACTTAATGCATAATAGTAACTTTCAACTGAAGGAGTTGCAGAAGCAAGCAACAAAACAGCATTATGTGTTACGCATCTTTTTTTAGCTATTTCCTTTGCATTATATCTTGGTGAAGCTTCAGATTTATAAGTATGTTCTCCCTCTTCGTCAACAATTATAAGACCAATATTTTCAAGAGGAGCAAATACTGCACTTCTTGTTCCGACAACAACTTTTGCCTGTCCGCATTTAATACGCTTATATTCATTCAGCCTTTGTGAAAGTGACAAACTGCTGTTTACAACAGCAACTTCACTACCAAATAAGCATTGGAATTTTGAAACCACCTGCGGAGTAAGTGATATTTCTGGAATCATCATTATAACGGTTTTACCTATGGAAAGAGTATGCTCAATCAACTTGATATAGACTGATGTTTTTCCACTTCCGGTCACACCAAATAATAATGCTGCATCAGGTTCTGATTTATCAACTAATACTTTTATTCCATCATAAGCTTCCAGCTGTTCATCTGAAAGATGTATACTATCAAGACTTTCACTTATATTTACATCAGGAACATTAACAACCTCATATTCATAAAGCTCTATTGAACCTTTTTTATTCATATTGTTTATGAGCTGAGAAGTAACTCCGCACATATAGCATAGTTCTTTCACAGAAGCTGAACTATTTTCATTAAGAATATCAATAACCTTTTTTTGCTTTGGAGTTATATTAAACAGTGTCGGATTATCAATATATTCCTCAGAAAGCTTAACCATTCTGACAGTTTCGTCCTTAATTTTTCTCTTTAAAGAATTATTGTTTACAAGAACTCCACATTTAACAAGCTCAATAACAGCAGATCTGTCAGCACACTGAAGTATAGCAGAAATATCATTAGAATTGTTAAGTCTAAATAATAATGACTTTGCTTTCTCAGAAATACCAGTTGCACTTTTAATATCATCAGACATCCTGTATTCATCTGTAAATTGAACGCTTAATCCTATCGGAATAATCGTTTTAAATGCCTCATAATAAGTGCAAAGAGTAGTTTCTCTCATCCAAAAGAGCATTTCAAGCATTTCCTGGTTAATAAGAGGTTCAGTATCAATAACAGAATTAATAGGCTTAAACTTACTTAAATCATAGCCTTCTGCATTTTCAACTCTAAGTACAAGGGCTATTCTCTTTCTATTTCCATTGCCAAATGGAACAATAACCCTCGCACCAGCAAATACCTTATCATCCAGATCAACAGGTATCAGATATTTATACTTTTTATCATAACCAAAAGAAGTATCACTTATAGCAACTGCAGCAAGATGCCTGATTACAAACAAATAATACCCCTCCTGATATTATAATTAGATACTTTTATTCTGACTTAAGAGATTTTAAAGAAGGATCTTCAACAATAACATATTTTCTGCTTGCAAATTCCTCAACAGCAGTTTTTACAGGCTTCTGTTCAAGAGTTTGATTGTTTTCATAAAGTTCATCGGCAATGTCTCTTGCCCTTTTTGCTACTCCAATTACTACTGAGTAATAACTTTCATTTTTTGTTGTAATTTGTGATATTGCAGGTCTAAGCATTATTCAACACCTCATTAATATTATTGTTTTTATTTATTTTAAGCTTTTCAGCCTTGATTATTGAAAGCAAATCAGAAATAGCTTCTTCAAGGTCTCCGTTTACCATGGCATAGTCATATTTATCTGCATTTTTTATCTCACCTTCAGCCTGACTGATTCTTTTTTCAACAATTTCAACGGCTTCAGTACCTCTTTTAACAAGTCGTCTTCTCAGTTCCTTAATTGAAGGCGGCAAAATGAATATAAACAAAGCTTCAGGGCATTTCTCCATTATTTTCATTGCACCCTTGACTTCAATCTCAAGAATAACATCTTTTCCTGCATCAAGCATTTCATCAACTTTCTGCTTAGGGGTACCATAATAGTTGTCACAGTAAGATGCATATTCAAGCATACCGCCATTTTCAATTAATTCCTCAAACTTATCTTTGGAAATAAAATGATAATTTATACCATCTATTTCACCTTGTCTAGGCTGACGTGTAGTAGCTGAAACAGAATAAAAGAAATTACCCTGTTTTAGTACTTCAGCAAGAATAGTTCCTTTCCCACATCCCGAAGGTCCTGAAACAACAATAAGCAATCCTTTATTCATCATTATCACCCTCATCGTCACCATCCAGACGCCCTGCTACAGTTTCAGGCTGAACAGCAGACAGTATGACATGGTCACTGTCCATAACAATTACAGCTCTTGTTCTTCTGCCATACGTAGCATCTATAAGAGATCCATTATCCTTTGCTTCCTGAACTATTCTTTTTATCGGAGCTGACTCAGGACTAACTATCGCAATAAGCCTCGCCGCTGAAATCATATTGCCAAAGCCAATATTAATAAGCTTAATAGTAATCACCATTCCTTTCTGCTATTTATTCTGTTCTTAAACCTGAACTGAGTTCAGATAAGCAAAATATCTGCTCTTGTATTTGCAGAAAATAATAAATAGCTGCGTGAAAAATATTTTCACGCTAAACTCCTATTCTATATTTTGTATCTGCTCACGAATCTTTTCAATCTCAGACTTAAGCTCAACTACAATCTTTGTAATTTCAATATCCTGAGCCTTTGAGCCAATTGTATTTGATTCCCTGTTAAACTCCTGTATAAGAAAATCAAGTTTTCTACCAACTGGTTCATCAATATTCATTAAATCAGTAAACTGATGAATATGACTTTTCAGTCTCACAGTTTCTTCATCAACAGCTACTTTTTCAGAAAAAATTGCTGCTTCTGTAAGTATTCTCTGTTCATCAATATTCTTATCATTAAGTACTTCACAAAGTTTAGAATAAAGTCTTTGTCTGTAATTATTAGTAACTACCGGAGATTTCCCTTCTACCTTTGCAACCAATTCAGAAATATATGAAAGTCTTGAAAGAATATCTTCTTTCATTTTCTTTCCTTCAGTTTCACGCATACTGATAAAATTATCTATTGCAGTATCAGCAACTGATTTTACATCATTCCAAATTTCATCCTCATCTTCAACCGCTTTTCTTACATTGAATATATCTGAAAAGCGAACCAGCTGTGATAAAGTAAGGTCATCTGTAAGATTTAATTCTTTATTTGCACTTCTGAGTGCGTTAATATATCCTTGAGCTGTTGAATGGTTTACTTCAATAAGAGCATCTTTTCCTTCAATATTAAAAATAGAAACACTAACTTCAACCTTGCCCCTTGATATTTTTCCTTGAACATATGATTTCAGCTTATCATCCAAATAACCATATGCACGTGGAATCCTAGAAGTGAATTCATAATACCTATGATTAACGGAGCGTATTTCAACCAGAATATCTCTGTCATTAATCACTTTCTGGTTTCTTCCGTAACCGGTCATACTTTTTATCATTATTTTTCGCTCCAAACTACTTGTTTTACAATCTTATTAATTATATCATAATATCTTTACAAAAGCAAGTAATAAAGAATTCATTAATGATAAAAATAGAAGACATTGTATATAAAATTTAATAATTTGATTATTTTAAATATTTATTTGTATTTTAAATAATTATGTGATATAATAAAATTAATATGCAGAAAATAGGATTTGGAGGAAGACAAAAAATGGCACAGCTTGTTTATAACAAGAGTGGAAGATTATTATTTACAGAAGAAATGAGACAGGAATACACCATTCTCTTACCAATGATGCTTCCAATTCACTTTGCTTTTTTAGAAAGAATTTTAAATAACTACGGATATAAAGCTGAATTACTTAAAACGACAGGCCGTCCGATAATTGACGAAGGCTTGCAGAATGTACATAATGATACCTGCTATCCTGCGCTCCTGGTTATTGGTCAAATGATGCACGCGCTTAAATCAGGGAAGTATGATTTAAATAAAACAGCATTGATGATAACTCAGACAGGCGGAGGTTGCCGTGCCTCAAATTATATAAACTTACTAAGAAAAGCGCTCATTAAAAATAACATGAGCTATGTTCCTGTTGTATCACTTAACTTATCAAACCTTGAAAAAAATCCAGGATTCAAGCTTTCCGCTCCTTTAGTTCTTGAGATGTTGCTTGGCGTTGCATATGGTGATGTTCTGATGTGGGTTGGAAATCAGGTTCGTCCATATGAAGTAAACAAAGGCGAAACTGATAAGCTAATTGAAAAGTGGTCAGAATATATTTCAAATGATAAATTTTCAGCTTCAAGATTTTATTCAAACTCTTGCAAAATTATAAAAGATTTTGAAAAGATTCCAGTTACTACTGAAGAAAAAGTAAAAGTTGGTATTGTCGGAGAAGTTTATATAAAATTTGCTCCTTTGGGAAACAACTGTCTTGAAGATTTTCTTCGCAGCGAAGATGTTGAAATAGTAATTCCGGGATTAACTGATATGATGTTATTTATGTGTGATCACCATATAGTTGAAACTCAGCTTTACCATGTACATTATAAAAAATACATTGCTTCCGGAACATTAAAAATATTTATTCGTTCTTTACAGAATAAAATGATTAAAGCATTAAAGGATTCTAGATTTCGTGCCCCAGCTAGATTTGAGGAGACAAAAAAGAACTCAAGTGGCTATGTTTCTCCGGCTAATAAAATGGGCGAAGGCTGGCTTCTTACCGCTGAAATGGTTGAACTAATTAATGCTGGTGTAAAAAATATAGTCTGTGCACAACCTTTCGGA
The DNA here is from genome assembly GCA_023396225.1 of Bacillota bacterium. GTDB lineage: Bacteria > Bacillota > Clostridia > Oscillospirales > Ruminococcaceae > JAEZYS01. Next base: position 124,984 of record JAEWWT010000015.1, on the reverse strand, counting down.
TGCCTTCCAAATCATGTTGTTGGAAGAGGTATGGTAAGGAAAATTAAAAAAGTTTACAGTGACGCCAACATTGTTGCTATTGACTATGACCCAGGTGCAACAAAGGTTAATCAGGAAAACAGAATAAAGTTAATGCTTTCGACTGCAAAAACAAGGCTTGAGCAAGAAAAGAAAAACAATAACCAATAAAAAATAAACCGGACTTGAGATTTAGTTCTCAGTCCGGTTTTAATTTTTATGACCATGCTTCCGTGGGAAGCATGGCTTCCCGCTTTGATGTTTTGTGTATTTTTTGCTAAGCAAAAATTCGAACGACAGTTCGAAAAGCACAAAACTCATAGATTGAAAGATAAATCTTTCAATCTTATTACTTAATAAGTGATGTTCCAGTCATCTGTTCAGGTTGTTTAATGCCCATAATCTGAAGCATAGTCGGAGCAATATCAGCTAAAACTCCAGTTTCCTTCATTTCACAGTCATAACCTACAACAATGAAAGGAACCTTATTGGTTGTATGAGCTGTGAATGGTGATCCATCAGGCTCAAGCATCTTATCCGCATTACCGTGATCGGCAGTAATAAGAGCAACTCCACCCTTAGCAAGAATAGCTTCAACAGTTGCGCCTACGCAAGTATCAACTGCTTCAACTGCTGCCTTTGCAGCATCAAAGATACCAGTGTGTCCAACCATATCACAGTTAGCATAGTTAAGTATAATCATGTCATACTTATCCTTGTTGATTTCATTAACTACCTTAACAGCGACCTCGTAAGCACTCATAGCAGGCTGAAGATCATAAGTAGCAACATTAGGAGAATCAACAAGAATTCTGTCCTCACCAGCATACTGAACTTCTACACCGCCGTTTATAAAGAAAGTTACGTGTGCATATTTTGTATATTCAGCAATTCTGAGCTGTGTCATACCAGCCTTGCTTACTATTTCACCAATTGGAAGATCAAGACTTTGTGGCTTAAATGCTATCTGAACATTTGGCATAGTTGCATCATACTGAGTGAAGCAAACATATGTCAATGGGAAAGAGCCATTCTTTCTCTCAAATCCATCAAAATCAGGGTCAACAAAAGAACGTGTGATTTCTCTTGCTCTGTCAGGACGGAAATTAAAGAATATAACGCTGTCATTTGCCTTAAGCTGTGCATTATCAAGACAAACAGTAGGAATGATAAACTCATCTGTTACTTCTGATAAGTATGACTTGTCCATTGCATCTACAGGATCTGTATTCTTAGCACCTTCACCAAATACAATTGCATCATAGGTTTTGTTAACTCGGTCCCACTTCTTCTCTCTGTCCATAGCGTAGTATCTACCACTTATAGTAGCAATCTTACCAACGCCGATTTCATTCAGCTTGTTTACAAGTGCAGAAATGAAGTCTTTACCGCTTGTTGGAGGAACATCTCTCCCATCCATAAAGCAGTGGACATAAACCTTAGATAAACCTTGATTTTTAGCAAGTTCTAGAAGAGCATATAAATGTGTGATGTGTGAATGAACACCACCATCTGAAAGTAAACCCATAAGATGAAGTGCTGAATTATTCTTCTTGCAGTTTTCTATAGCATTTAATAAAGCTTCATTCTTTGAAAAATCGCCGTCATTAATTGCTTTTGTAATTCTTGTAAGCTCCTGGTACACAATACGTCCGGCACCGATATTTGTATGTCCAACCTCAGAGTTACCCATCTGTCCATCAGGAAGACCAACATCCATTCCTGATGCACCGATTACTGTATTAGGACATTCTGCAAAATATTTATCAAGATACGGAGTATTTGCAGCTTTAACAGCATTACCGTCTTCACTGTCATTAATGCCAAATCCATCCATGATTATTAATGCAACTGGTTTTTTGCTCATTTGTATTTTCATCCTTTCTGGATTTTGAAATGTTTATATTACAAAACCCTACCCCTGAATTATTTTCAGACCAATATAATCAATACTCTTGACTATATTAAATATTAATAGATTTCGGAAGTATCCATAGTCCGACATAATAACTAACTGTATTATCAAAAGGATGAACATCCTTCCATACCTTGTAGCCAAGTCCATAATAATCAGTACTGTACCCGTCAGAACAAGAATATATTTTTACACAAAATATCGGAGGAAGACTATATTTCTTTGCTCTAATAAGATCAACGGTGAAAAAAGATATACTTACCATCAGCAAAAGAGAAATAAAAGCAACTATAATTTTTCTTTTTGAGCTTTTTGTTTTCATAAATCAGCTCTCCCCCGATGTAAACTTTAATTAGCCATTTGTTGCGGCATCAAGAAGAACGCCGAAATCTTCAGCCTTAAGAGAAGCCCCACCGATAAGTCCACCATCAATGTTTTCTTTAGCAAGGAGACCAGCAGCATTCTTAGGATTCATAGAACCACCGTACTGAACTGTCATGCCGTCAGCAATTGCCTTACTGTATCTCTTTTCAACTACCTTACGGATAAATGCACAAACTTCTTCAGCCTGTTCATCAGTAGCAGTTTTGCCTGTACCGATAGCCCATACTGGTTCATATGCAATGATTATATTCTTTGCATTAGCTTCAGAAATTCCTGTTAAAGCAGCAATAGTCTGAAGTTCAACAACATCTTCTGTAATTCCATCTTCTCTTTCTGCAAGCATTTCACCAACGCAAAGGATAACCTTTAAGCCAGCATCAAGAGCAGCCTTTGTTCTTCTGTTTACTGTAAGGTCTGTTTCAGCAAAATACTGTCTTCTTTCTGAGTGACCGATTATTACATATTCAACGCCCATTTCAGCAAGCATATCAGCAGAAATTTCGCCCGTGAAAGCACCACTCTTTTTAAAGTGACAATTTTCAGCGCCAACCTTGATATTTGTACCCTTTGTAAGATCAATAGCTGTTTCAAGGTTTGTATAAGGAACACAGATAACAACTCCACATGTAGCTTTTGCAGCTATTGGCTTTAATTCTTCAATAAGAGTCTTAGCCTCTGCTCTAGTCTTGTTCATTTTCCAGTTACCAGCAATAATTGCCTGTCTTAAATTCTTATTCATTGTTTTATATCCTCATCTTTCAAACTATATTTAGTAGATATTATTTCGTCTACATAATGAATATATAATATCAAAAAGCAAGGGCGGAGCAATGCCCCGCCCCCATAATAATTACTTCTTGTCAGCGATAACATCAACGCCTGGAAGAACCTTACCTTCAAGGTATTCGAGTGAAGCTCCGCCACCTGTTGAGATGTGGGACATCTTATCAGCAAAACCAAGCTGAATAACAGCTGCAGCAGAGTCACCACCGCCGATAATTGTTGTTGCGTCTGTTTCAGCAAGAGCCTTAGCAACAGCAATGGTGCCCTTTGCAAGTACAGGGTTTTCAAAAACGCCCATAGGTCCGTTCCAAACAACTGTCTTAGCTGTCTTAACAGCATCAGCAAAGAGAGCCTGTGTCTTTGTTCCGATATCAAGACCCATCTTGTCAGCAGGAATACTGTCAGAATCTACAACTTCTACTGCTATTTCACCATCTATTGGATCAGGGAATGATGCAGCAATTGTTGTATCGGTAGGGAGAAGAAGCTTCTTTCCAAGCTTTTCAGCCTTTTCAAGCATTTCCTTACAGTAATCAACCTTTTCAAGATCAACGAGTGATGTACCAACTTCAAGTCCCTTTGCCTTTAAAAATGTGTAAGCCATACCACCACCGATGATAAGTGTGTCACACTTTTCAAGGAGGTTTGAAATAACATTGAGCTTATCTGCAACCTTAGCACCACCAAGGATAGCAACGAAAGGACGTACAGGAACTTCAACTGCATTACCAAGATACTGAATTTCCTTCTGCATGAGGTAACCTACTGCTGTTTCCTTTATATAATCTGTAACACCAGCTGTTGATGCATGAGCACGATGAGCTGATCCGAAAGCATCCATTACAAATACATCTGCAAGTTCAGCAAGTTCCTTGCTGAATTCAGCACCGTTCTTAGTTTCATCAGCGCCTCTGAAACGAGTATTCTGAAGAAGAACAACATCACCTTCATCCATTGCAGCAACTGCTGCCTTTGCCTTATCACCTACTACTGTATCATCAGCAGCAAATGTAACCTTTGTACCTGAAAGAAGTTCTGCAAGTCTTGCAGCAACAGGTGCAAGTGAAAATTTATCTTCAGGACCATTCTTTGGCTTACCGAGATGTGAGCAAAGAATTACCTTGCCGCCATCAGCAATAAGCTTCTTTATTGTAGGAAGAGCAGCAACGATTCTGTTATCGTTAGTAATAACCCCATCCTTAAGAGGAACGTTAAAGTCAACTCTTACGAGGACTTTCTTTCCCTTTACATTAATATCATCTACTGTAACCTTGTTTAAACCTGCCATTGTCATGACATCCTTTCATAATTAAATTATGGAAATGTGGTGTTAAATAATTAACAACCTATCATTATTATTTTATACTATTTTTTTCATTTTAGCAAGTAGTTAGCCAAATTTTTTCTCCATTATATTATACCAAAAAAACTTTATTCTAAAACAAGAGTTCATAACATATTCCAAACCATTCTCTTATCCAATAAGTTGGCAGTAAATACTGCATTGTATATGAACAAAAAGCATAGCTGTTATCCACTCCGTACTCTCGTGCTATAATGCTTGTTCTGTAATGATGGAATTCGCTTGTGCATATAGTAACATCACTGCAAAGATTATTTTCTTCAATAATTCTTTTTGAAAATTCAATGTTTTCTCGGGTACTGGTTGACTTATCTTCCATAAAAATTCTCTGCGGGTCTATGCCGGCATTTACAAGAATATTTTTCATACACTCAGCCTCTGAAATCATTTCGTCAGGGCCTTGACCACCTGAAACAATCACACATGCATCTGGATACTCATTGAGATAATCTACGCATGACAATGTACGTGTCGCAAGCATTGATGATGGTGTATACCCTCTTACTTTACATCCCAGAACAATTACTGTTGTAAGCTTATCAGGCCTGTTATTAGCAGCAGAAACCATTTTTATACTAAAAAAGCACGCTAAAACAATCAGAAAGATTACTATCACATATAAAATTAAAACAACTATTTTTCCAATAGTATACTTTAAAACATACTGAAATAACTTACTTACAGGACCAATAAATACTGTGCATAAAGCCAACAAGCCAAACACACACATGCCAACTATATTTCCTATATTTAGTATTTTTGTAAATACTGGCGCAAGAAACAATAAAAATCCTAGTGAAAATATTCCGGCAATAATAACAATCAAAAATATTCTCAAAGTATTTCTCCTTTTTAAAGCAATCATAAACCTTGTCTCCTTATTTAAACGTCTGATTGAAAGAATAAAACATAGCATCGTATATGACACTATGTTTTAAAAGCATTATTTATCCAAAGCCTGTTTTAAAGCATTAGCAAGCTGTGCGGGACAAGATGTATCCCTCATTCCACATTTGACGTCTTTAAGACGCTCAATAACATCTTCAACTTTCATTCCTTTTACAAGGTTTGAAATTCCCTTTGAATTACCATTACATCCACCTAAAAAGCTAACGTCACCAATAATTCCATCATTTACTTCAACTGTTATTTTTCTTGAGCAAACTCCTTTTGGTGTATAATTGATAATCATAGCTCCTCCATATTTTCAAAAATAAAACTAAGTTTATTTTATTCTTGCAACTCCAGATTTCACAGCAGCATCCGCAACAGCTTTTGCAACAATATATGCAACATTCTTGTCAAATGAATCAGGAAGGATATAGTCAGCATTTAGCTGTTCAGGTTTTACTGCTGCAGCAATTGCATAAGCAGCAGCTGCTTTCATTTCTTCATTTATATCACTTGCTCTAACAGCAAGGGCACCCTTGAAAACTCCAGGGAATGCTACAACATTATTTATTTGGTTAGGGAAATCAGATCTTCCAGTACCTACAACATATGCGCCTGCTTTCTTTGCTAAATCAGGCATAATTTCAGGTGTAGGATTAGCCATTGCAAAAATAATAGGTTTATCTGCCATAGACTTTACCATATCTTCAGAAACAAGATTAGGTTTAGAAACTCCGATAAATGCATCAGCACTCTTAAGTGCTTCTACAAGACCGCCCTTCTTTTTATTCTTATTGGTTACCTTAGCCATATCATAATGAGAAGGATTTGTAAATTCATCACCATCGCATATAATACCCTTTAAGTCAACCATTATAATATCACCGATTCCGAGCGCAATAAACTGCTTTGCAATTGCACAGCCTGCTGCACCTGCACCGTTGATAACAAGAGTCATATCACTTATTTTCTTACCTATAACCTTTGCAGCATTAATCATAGCTGCTGAAGCAACGATTGCAGTACCATGTTGGTCATCATGGAATACTGGAATATCAAGCTTTTCTTTAAGACGCGCTTCAATTTCAAAACACCTTGGAGCAGAAATGTCTTCAAGATTTATTCCTCCAAAGCTGTAAGAAATAAGCTCGATTGTTCTTACTATCTCATCAACATCCTTAGAATTAACACAAATAGGGAAAGCATCAACTCCTGCAAATTCCTTGAATAAAGCACATTTCCCTTCCATTACAGGCATTGCTGCTCTAGGGCCAATATCTCCAAGACCAAGTACAGCTGTACCATCTGTAATAACAGCTACAAGATTAGCTTTTCTTGTCAGCTCATAAGAAAGATCTGGATTCTTTTCAATTTCAAGACATGGCTGTGCAACTCCCGGAGTATAAGCCAGAGAGAGAGAACTTCTGTCATTAATAGGCGTTCTTGAAACTATTTCAATTTTACCTTTCCACTCATAATGTTTTTCTAAAGATGACTGCATTATATCCATTTAATAATCCTTCTTTGCAAAATTAGTTTTTCTTGTTAGCAAGTTTAAAAATACGATCAAGATTTTCTTTGTCAGTGGTATTACTTCCTATGTAAGTAGGCTTTGCATTGTAAAGCCCATGGAAGTCAGAACCTCCAGTAACAATAAGATTATATTTTTCTGCTATTTCAAGAATCTTCTTTCTTGTTTCTTTATCAGCAGTGTAATGGTATGCTTCAACTCCGTCAAGTTTCCCTTTCTGAGCTAGCTCCTCAAGAAGTTCAAGTGAATCATAATAAGCAGGGTGTGCCATTACAGCAACTCCCCTTGCAGAATGTATCAGATCAAGGACAAAATTAACATCAGGATACTCACGTTCAACAATACATGAACCTGTTTTAAGATTAAAAAGCTCATTGTTAAGCTTTCCATAAAAATGTGTTGTATATCCATAATCAATGAGCGCATGCATAATATGCTGCTTAAAAATGCTCTTAGAACCAGTTGCATGCTTAAGTACAGACTCCTCTGTAATAGGATATTTCTTCATTACGTTTTCAACCATTTCCTTAGCGCATGTTTTTCTGATTTCACAAGCTTTGATGCATACTCCTTCAAGTCGGTCAGGCTTCTGAGGTGCATAGCATAAAATATGCACTTTACAGTTTCTTGTCTTGTCCCATGCAGAAAGTTCAACGCCTGGCAGTGTATGAACACCATGTCTTTCGCCAAGGATCTTTGCTCTTGAAATAGAAGACATTGTATCATGATCTGTAATAGATATAAAGTCAATTCCAGTACGCTTTGCCTGAACAATTATATCCTCAATACCAAGTGAACCATCAGAAAGCTTGGTATGGCAATGAAGATCTCCGATCATAGCTGCGGCCTCCTTGAAAAATAAATAATATTAATTATATCACAAACAAGGCACCCTTTGCAAGTGTTATTTTATGAAAGATGTCAAACGCTGTCATAAAAAATCACGTTATCTGAATGCTTTAAAAAAATTCACTTAAAAACCAGACATCTTTAACAGTAAATTCTTTTCCATTAAGATATTCCAGACACCCGCTATCCGTTTTAAAACTGAACATTAGTTTATAAGAGTACAAAGCCTGCGTCTTTATTTTATATTCCTTATTTATCCTGTTTATGCCATATTTACCATCACCAAGCAACGGGCAGCCAATATATGCCATGTGTGCTCTAATCTGATGAGTTCTTCCTGTAAGCAATTCTACCTCAACCAAAGCAAGCTTATTTTTCTTTTCAAGAGCTTTATATTTCGTAATTATTGTCTTATTGTTTTCGGTCTTCCTTGACGATACAGTAACAGTGTTATTATCCGAATTTTTCTCAAGGTAAGCTGTAATTGTATCTTCATCTTTGGGAGGATAGCCTACTGTAATACAAAGGTATTTTTTGTCAAGCTCTCTGTTCTTTATTTTCTGATTTAAAATTCTGAGACTTTCCGCATTTTTAGCAGCAATGACAATTCCGCCTGTATTTCTGTCTAATCTATTACAAAGAGCAGGTGTAAAACTATTTTCCTTTTCAGGGTCATATTCTCCTCTTTCATAAAGATAATGCTTTAATCTATTAATTAAAGTATCAGTTGTTTTTTCATCATCCTCATGTACAACCAATCCATTTTTTTTGTCAATTAAAATTATGTTTTCATCTTCATAAACTACGCTTATTGAAGAAGATACTGACAAAAATTCAGTTTCAGGTTTATCATCAAAAAACTCATCATTAATATAAAGTTCCATGACATCTCCCTCCGCTAGTTTAGTTGAGATATCACATTTCTTTCCATTTAGCTTAATTCTTTTTAAACGTAGATATTTATATAATAAATTTTTAGGCAGACGAGGAACTGCCTTCTGTATAAACTTGTCAACTCTTTGTCCACTGTCGTTTTTATTTATAATAAATTCTTTCATTTATTTATCATTCCTTATTTTGTAATGGGAGCATGAAACACAATAAAATCAAAATATATTGCAAGCTTTTATTATGAATCATTGTAAAAATATTTAATAGAAATTAGTTTTTTACTTTATTTCATTATATCACACAATTTTTTTAAAAAACACCTTTTCAAATAAAATTTTATGTAGTATAATGATATTAAACGTTTGTTTTGCAGTTGAGAGGAACATAAAATGAATAACACAGATAACAGCATTGTTAAACATGACGGACATAGACAACGAATGAGAAAAAGATTTTTAAAAACAGGCTTTGAAGGTTTTGAACCTCATCAGATCCTTGAAATAATACTGTTCTATACATGTCCAAGAAAAGACACAAATGAAATGGCACATATGCTTATAAACAGATTTGGTAATATTGCAAATGTATTTGAAGCAGACATTGATCAACTCACTTCTGTCAGTGGTATTACTGAAAATACTGCAATATTATTTAAAATTATCACTGGTTCTGTTTCAGTTTATTATGATATAAAATCTAGATCCATTATATATGATACCAGCAGCAAACTTAAAAATCTTTTTGCACCTTGCTTTATAGGTCTTTCACAGGAGCAGTTCCGAGTAGCCTGCTTTGATAACAATCTCAGATTAATTGAAAATAAAGTATTGTTTATGGGAAATGTCAGTAATTCATACGTAAGTACACGGGCTGTGGTTGAATTTATTCTGGGTTGTCATTCTTCACTGGTTGTATTTGCACACAACCATCCTAAAGCTGAGCCTACACCTTCACCACAGGATATCAGAACTACACGAATGATAAATGAAGTCTTGAAAGGTTTAGGAATTAAACTTATTGATCATATTATAGTAGGAGAAAACAGTCAGGTTTCAATGAGAGATATAGCTGTACTTAATATATTTGATTAATGTTTAAAAGAAAGGTACTAGCGTGAAAAATACTTTTCTCGCAACTATTTATTTCTTTATGCAAATACAAAAGCAGATTTTTGCTTTAAAAACCAGAATAAATAGCAAAAAGGAATGGAGATTATTATGGATAAATTTAAACTTGTTTCTGAATATAAGCCGTCGGGAGATCAGCCTAAAGCAATAAATAAAATAGTAAATGGAATAAATGGCGGCATGAAAGAACAGACACTTCTTGGAGTTACAGGCTCAGGAAAAACGTTTACAATGGCAAATATTATTGCTCAGGTAAACAGACCTACACTTGTCCTTGCCCATAACAAAATACTTGCCGCTCAGCTATGTTCGGAATTCAAGGAGTTTTTTCCTGAAAATGCTGTTGAGTATTTTGTTAGCTACTATGATTATTATCAGCCTGAAGCATATATTCCATCAACAGACAGCTTTATTGAAAAGGATTCTGCAATTAATGATGAAATAGACAAGCTTCGTCACTCAGCAACACTTGCTCTTGCTGAAAGACGAGATGTAATTATTGTTGCTTCTGTATCATGCATTTACTCTCTCGGATCACCAATTGACTACAGAAAGCTTGTTATTTCACTAAGAAAAGGAATGCATTTCCCAAGAGAACAACTTCTTGCAAAGCTTGTTTCAATTCAGTATGAACGTAACGATATTAATTTTGTAAGAAACAAGTTCAGAGTAAGGGGCGATGTTGTTGAAATATTCCCGTCTGGTTCAAGTGAGAATGCAGTAAGAGTAGAATATTTCGGAGATGAGATTGACAGAATTTCAGAAATTCATGTCATTACAGGCAATGTTATATCAACTCTTTCCCATGCAGCAATATATCCTGCCTCACACTATGTAATTTCTAAGGAAATTCTACCAGATGCCATAGCTGAAATAGAACAGGAACTTGATGAGCGTGTAAAGTATTTCAAAGAAAATGATATGCTTGTTGAAGCACAGAGAGTTTCACAGAGGACTATGTATGACATCGAAATGCTTGAAGAAATAGGCTTCTGCAAAGGTATTGAAAACTATTCAAGAATACTCACACGCCGTCAAGCAGGATGTATTCCATATACACTTATGGACCACTTCCCTCAGGATTTTCTTCTTTTTGTTGATGAAAGCCATGTTTCTCTCCCACAGGTCAGAGGTATGAGCGGTGGTGATAAGGGAAGAAAAACAACACTTGTAGATTATGGTTTCCGACTTCCGTCTGCATTTGATAACAGACCTCTTAACTTTGATGAATTTTATGATAAAATAAATCAAGTTGTATTTGTTTCCGCTACTCCAGGAGATCTGGAAAAGGATAAATCAGCTCAGATAGTAGAACAGGTAATCAGACCAACAGGACTTATCGACCCAGAAATCATAGTAAAACCTGTTGAGGGACAGATTGAGGATCTTATCTTTGAAATCAATGAACGTATTAAGAAAAACGAACGTGTTCTTATTACTACGCTAACAAAGAAAATGGCTGAAGATCTTACTGCTTATTTTGACAAAATGGGTATTAAAGTAAGATATTTGCATTATGACATTGATACAATTGAGCGTATGGAAATAATACGTGACTTACGACTTGGGGAATTTGACGTTCTGATTGGTATTAACCTTTTACGAGAAGGACTTGATATACCTGAAGTATCACTTATAGCAATTCTTGATGCTGACAAGGAAGGCTTCCTGCGTTCTGAAACATCACTGATTCAGATAATTGGACGAGCAGCCAGAAACTCTGAAGGTAAGGTTATCATGTATGCCGACAGTGTTACTAATTCAATGGAAAGAGCTATTTCTGAAACCGAAAGACGTCGTTCTATTCAAATGGCATATAATAAGGAACACGGCATTGTGCCTAAAACAATCAAAAAGGATATACGTCAAGTTCTTGAGATATCTACAAAGGAAGAAACAGAAAAGAAGACAGAAAAGAGAAAGTATATGCCTTTAAAGGAACGTCAGGAGCTTATTGCAAAGCTTACTCAGGAAATGAAGGATGCCGCAAAACTTCTTGAATTTGAGCATGCTGCATATCTCCGTGATAAGATTAAAGAATTAAAGGATATAAAATAGGAGTTATATTAATGGACATAATAACACTGACTAAACCCAGCAAAATCTATAAACAGCAAATTGAGGAATTCAAGAAAAAATTCTTTGACAATGGAGAAGCTACAATTGACGGAAGTGGTATGCTTGATCAGTTAGAATTTGACGTTTGGCTTGAAAACACTATTCGTAACAGCAGTGAAGAAACTGTCAAAGATGACTGGGCTGTAACTGATTTGTTTCTGGGAATACGGGAGTCTGATAAAAAAATAGTTGGCATTATTGATTTAAGACACACTCTTGCCAATGAAAACCTGCGCAATTACTGGGGAAATGTTGGATATTCGGTTGTGCCTGAGGAACGAAGAAAAGGATATGCTGTCAGAATGTTTCAATTGTTAATAGATTATGCAAGGAAAATAGATATAGATGATCTTATGATTTCTTGTTTTTCTGATAACACTGCTTCAAAAAAGACAATATTAAAATGCGGAGGACTTTTGACGGAGCAGAAATATTATTTTGACGGCAAACCACTGGAAGTATATCATATTTTAATCAATGACTAATATAGCATACAAAAAGGGAGAATTTAAAAATGGCGATTGATAAAATTATTATCAGAGGAGCAAGAGAACATAACCTCAAAAACATTAACCTAGAACTTCCGAGGGACAAGCTTATTGTTATGACCGGACTTTCCGGTTCAGGAAAATCTTCGTTGGCTTTTGATACAATTTACGCTGACGGACAGAGAAGATATGTTGAGAGCTTATCATCTTATGCAAGAATGTTTCTCGGGCAGATGGAAAAACCTGATGTTGACAGTATTGAGGGGTTATCCCCTGCTATTTCAATAGATCAGAAAACCACATCTAAAAACCCACGTTCTACAGTCGGAACAGTAACAGAAATATATGACTATCTCCGACTTCTATATGCCAGAATTGGTATTCCTCATTGTCCTGTCTGCGGACGTGAAATCAAGCAGCAAACAGTTGATCAGATTGTGGACAGCATTATGAAACTTCCGGAAGGAACGAAAATTCAACTGCTTGCACCTGTTATAAGAGGACGAAAGGGAGAGCACGTAAAAGAACTTCAGAATGCGAAAAAATCAGGATATGTCCGTGTAAGATGTGACGGAATAATATATGATTTATCAGAAGAAATAAAGCTTGAAAAGAATAAGAAGCACAACATTGAAATAGTGGTTGACCGTATTGTTGTAAAACCTCAGATTGAATCAAGAATTTCAGACAGTATTGAAGTTGCTTCAGGTATTTCCGGAGGAATAATCATTGCTGACATAATTGACGGAAAAGCAATGATTTTTTCACAGAATTATGCATGTCCTGAACATAACATTTCAATTGAAGAACTGACCCCAAGAATGTTTTCTTTCAATAATCCTTTTGGTGCATGTGAAAAATGTACAGGTCTGGGTGTGTTTATGGAGATTGATCCTGAACTGATAATTCCGAATAAAGATTTATCTATCCGTCAGGGTGCTATAAAAAGTATGGGTTGGAACAGCCTTGATGATTCTTCAATTGCAATGATGTATTACAATGGTATAAGTCAGCATTACGGAATTTCACTTGATGCACCTGTAAAAGATTTAACAAAAGAGCAAATTGATATTTTCCTATATGGTACGGGTGAAACAAAACTCAAACTCCACAGAACAAATAATTTTGGAGATGCAGTCTATTACAGTTCGTTTGAGGGTATTATACCAAACATGCAGAGAAGGTACAACGAAACAAACTCAGATTTTGCCAGAGATGAAGTAAGACAATGCATGTCTGAAAAGCTGTGTCCGGAATGTCACGGTATGAGACTGAAAAAAGAAAGTCTTGCCGTTACAGTCGGAGGGCTGAATATTACTCAAGTTACAAATATGTCCGTAAATGACTGCCTGAATTTCTTTTCATCTCTGAAAGTATCTGACCGTGACAAGATGATTTCAGAAAGAATAATTAAAGAAATAAATGAGCGTTTAGGCTTTCTTAAAAGTGTTGGTCTGGAATACCTTACTCTGTCACGTTCAGCAGGAACACTCAGTGGCGGAGAAAGTCAAAGAATCCGACTTGCAACGCAAATAGGTTCATCACTTGTAGGTGTTCTATACATTCTTGATGAACCGTCAATTGGACTTCATCAGCGTGATAATGACAAGCTTATTGATACATTAAAACGTCTTCGTGATGTTGGAAATACGCTTATAGTTGTTGAGCATGATGAAGATACTGTGCTGAATGCAGATCATATTGTTGATATAGGACCTTATGCTGGTGTTCACGGTGGTGAAGTAATATGCAGCGGAACTATTGATGATATTCTTGCATGTGAAAAATCTATTACAGGACAGTACCTAAGCGGAAAAAGATTTATTCCTGTTCCTCTTGTTCGACGTCAAGGAAACGGAAACACTATTCGTATTACAGGTGCATGTGAAAACAACCTTAAAAATATTGATGTTGAAATTCCTCTTGGTATATTTACATGTGTAACCGGTGTTTCAGGATCAGGTAAATCATCATTGGTAAACCACATTATTTACAAATACCTTGCTGCAAAGCTTAATCGTGCAAAAACTCATTCAAGTAACTTTAAAAGTTTTGAAGGGACAGAAAACCTTGATAAAGTTATTAATATTGACCAGTCTCCGATTGGCCGTACACCTCGTTCAAACCCTGCAACTTATACTGGAGTTTTCAATGACATTAGAGATTTGTTTGCTTCAACAAATGATGCAAAAATCAAAGGATACTCATCCGGACGCTTCTCATTTAATGTCAAGGGAGGACGTTGTGAAGCATGTCAGGGTGATGGAATCATAAAGATAGAAATGCACTTTCTCCCCGATGTATATATTCCATGTGAAGTGTGTAAGGGAAAGAGATATAACCGTGAAACTCTTGAAGTTCATTACAAGGATAAATCTATTCATGATGTACTGGAAATGACAGTAGATGAAGGAGTTGACTTCTTTAGAAATCTACCGAAAATATATCGTAAGCTTGTAACTTTACAGGAAGTAGGTCTTGGATATATAAAAATCGGCCAGCCTGCCACTACACTTTCAGGTGGTGAAGCACAGCGTGTAAAGCTTGCTACAGAGCTTTCAAAGCGTGCAACAGGTAAAACTATTTATATTCTTGATGAGCCTACAACGGGACTTCACACCTATGATGTCCATAAACTTATTGAAGTTCTGCAAAAATTGACTGATACAGGCAATACCGTACTGGTTATCGAGCATAATCTTGATGTAATCAAAACTGCAGACTATATTATAGATTTAGGCCCTGAAGGCGGAGATAGGGGTGGTAATGTTGTTATCTGTGGTACACCTGAGGAAGTAATGGACTGTCCTGAATCTTACACTGGTAAATACCTAAAAATTAATATAGAAAAACATAAACATCAATACTCTGAATAAAAAATTTATAAATATTTTATAATATAAATAAACAGATGGCTTTAAATTAATTATGCCATCCGTTTATTTATTTTATCATTAATAAAATTGATCAAAGGTATGTTTTTTTAATTCTTCTTCAACTTTTTTTGATATTTCATCAAAAACCTTTCTAAACTGACATACTCCTGACATTCCCCTGTTACAGCTGTAGGAATCGCTTAAGCATCTGCTCAGACAGTATTTCCCCTCCACTGTTTCAATTACATCCATCATTGAAATTTCTGAAGGTGTTTTTGCTATTTCATATCCACCCTGAGCACCCTTATATGACTTTACAATACCTGAAGCAACTAATTTTCTTAGAATTTTAAGTGCAAATCTTAAAGTAACACATGTTTCATCCGCAATAGTCTTTGCATCCATTCTTTTTTTCTCTTTTATCAAACAGCCTACTATTCGTACAGCATAATCTGATTCTAATGTAATATGCATTTTTTACCCTTCTTAATTAATCGAGAAAATCCTTTACTTTCTTGCTTCTGCTTGGATGTCTCAATTTTCTTAATGCCTTTGCTTCAATTTGTCTTATTCTTTCTCTTGTAACATTAAACTCCTTGCCAACCTCTTCAAGAGTACGTGAACGACCATCTTCAAGTCCAAATCTAAGTCGCAAAACCTTTTCTTCTCTTTCTGTAAGTGTAGATAGCACCTCACTAAGCTGCTCTTTTAGTAAGATAAGTGAAGCAGCATCTGCTGGAGCTGGAGCATCATCATCAGGAATAAAATCACCAAGATGGCTGTCTTCTTCTTCACCGATAGGTGTTTCTAAAGATACAGGATCCTGTGCAATTCTCATTATTTCTCTTATTCTGTCAACTGGCATTTCAAGTTCAGCTGCAATCTCCTCTGGAGAAGGATCATGGCCATTTTTATGGAGAAGCTGGCTGGATATCTTTTTAACCTTTGTAATAGTTTCAACCATATGAACAGGTATTCTAATAGTTCTTGCCTGGTCAGCAATAGCTCTTGTAATAGCTTGTCTTATCCACCATGTTGCATAGGTAGAAAATTTAAATCCTTTTGTATGATCAAATTTTTCAACTGCTTTAATCAAACCAAGATTGCCTTCCTGAATAAGATCCAGGAACTGCATTCCTCTTCCGACATATCTTTTAGCAATTGAAACAACAAGTCTGAGGTTTGCTTCAGAAAGACGTTTCTTTGCTCTGACATCACCCGTAGCCATTCTCTCTGCAAGCTCAATTTCCTCTTCTGCAGAAAGCAACGGAACACGTCCGATCTCTTTCAGATAAATTTTAACCGGGTCATCAATAGCAATTCCGTCAGTTGAAAGTGAAAGTTCAATATCATCCTGAATAGATGAATCCAAAGGCAATGACAAATCTGTATCTATGTTGAAGTCTTCAATAATTTCTATGTTCATATTTGCACAACTATCATAGAAATTCTCCATTTGCTCTACGTCAAACTCAAGATCCTCAAGAACATCTGTAATTTCTTTGGTTGATAGTTTACCGCTTATCCTTCCTTGTTCCATTAAGCTTTCTATAGTTCTTTTTTCATTAACCATTATAAAGTCGTCCTTTCCAATTATTTTCTATATTTAAGACTTTCTGTATATTTCAAAAAATCATCATCTGACAGTTCTTTTATATTTGTGTTAGATTTTTCTGTACCTTCCAACAAAATATTTATGTAATCATCCACAACTGACCTATTTATGTTGATTTGTTTGTTAATAGTGAGTATTTTAATTAATTTGCCCATTTCTTCTGCAGTCAATTCACTTTGAATAGACATTATGTCGTAATCAGGTGATTTATCCATCTCCTCAACTACCTTTTTAAAAATTTTTCTATTAAATTCATTTGTAAAGCTTTCAAAAGTAATATGATTTTTAATATATTCAAGTTCATTAGGATTATTAACAAGGAAATAAATTATACCGGATTCTGCTTTATAAACCTTTGAATTTTCAATTTTATCAGTATTATAGTTGCTCCTACCAGTAATAAGCCTTATTTCATTCCATTCTTTTTTTATATTTCCGTTTTTCCGCTTTCTTATAATCCCCTGAACCTGCTGAATTAAGGTATCTTTAGATATTTTTTGATCAGCAGCAATTTTCGATATATAAACTTCCCTTTCAATAGGTGAAGAAATATCTGCAAGAACATTGACACAACGCTTCAGATATTCAACCTTACCGGTATCAGAATCAATATCAAGTCCATCTCTGCATTTCTGAAGTTCAAAATTAATTGCACCGTCAGAGTTGTCAAGTAATTGTTTAAATCTCAGAACACCAAATTTTTTTATATACTCGTCAGGATCCTTTGCCCCATCCATCTTGATAATTCGTGTATTCACACCTACTTCGGACAGCAGATTAATTGCTTTATGTGTAGCAGCCTGTCCTGCGCCGTCAGAGTCATAAGCTATAATTACTTCATCCGCATACTGGCTCATTAATCTTGCTTGTTCCTGCGTTAATGCTGTTCCAAGTGTTGCAATAACATTTTCAAAACCAGCCTGATTAATAGAAATAACATCCATATATCCTTCTGCAAGTATCAGCTGCTTCTTATCAGCTTTCTTTGCAAAGTTAAGAGAAAACAAATTTCTGCTTTTCTTAAAAACAGGAGTATCTGAAGAATTTATGTATTTAGGTCCTTCTGAGTCTATTACTCTTCCGCCGAACGCTATAACGTTTCCACGCAAATCAATTATAGGAAACATTACTCGATCTCTGAACAAATCATAAAGACCGCCATTTTTTCCTCTGCCGCATAGATTAGCTGCTATCAATTCTTCCTCACTGTATCCTTGCTGTTTAAGAGAACGTGAAAGCATATACCAATCATCAGGAGCATAACCAAGCCCATATTTATTAATTGTATTGGGCTGAATCATTCTTTGAGAAAAATATCTTCTTCCCTTTTCACCGCATTTTTCCTTAGTCAGAATATTATAATAAAACTTTGCCGCTACTCTGTTAATTTCAAGTGTTCTTGATTTTACAGCAGATATATCCTTGTCAAAAGCATCTTCAGGAAGACTCATTCCACATTTCTCCGCAAGAAATTTTACAGCTTCAAAATATTCAAGGTTCTCCATTTTCATTATGAAAGTAATTACATCTCCGCCAGCACCACATCCAAAGCAATAAAAGCTCTGTGTATCGCTGAAAATAGTAAATGACGGCGTTTTTTCAGAATGAAACGGGCAAAGGCATATATTGTTCCGGCCTCTGCGGATAATCTTTAAATATGATGAAATAACACTCTCTATAGGATTATTCTGTTTAAGCTGATATAAAAAATTCTCAGGCAGTGCCATATATCCTCCTAATTTACGCGCCAGCCCTTTGGTACAAACAAATCCTCATATAAATTAATCGCGTAACTGTCTGTCATACCTGAAATATAGTCGCACACAGCTCTTTCTTTATCAAACCGTGTCATTATGGACTTGTACTGTGCTGGAAGTTTATCCGGATTCTTAAGAAAATACATATATAATTTTTCAACAAGTGCCATAGCTTTTGACTCCTCAGCCTTGGCAATGGAATTTTTATAGACATTGTTGAACATATAGTTTTTTAAGTCATCATGTGCTTTCTTTACATCATCACTCATACAAATATCAGCAACACCATTATTGACAATAGAATTGATTAAAGTTGTAATTCTTTTACTTTTGTTACTGCCAAGAACTGATGTAGCACTCTTCGGTAAATCTGATTCAACAATAACTCCGGCTCTTATTGCATCGTCAATATCATGATTGATATAAGCAATTGTGTCTGCCAGACGCACTACATAGCCTTCCCTGGTAGCCGCAACTTTATTTGTATGACATGCAATACCGTTTTTAACTTCATATGTAAGATTAAGACCTTGCCCGTCTTTTTCTATATAATCAACTACCCTGACACCCTGAATATAATGTGTAAAACCATATGGACATATTTCATTCAGAACGGTTTCACCTGCATGTCCGAAAGGAGTATGACCGAGGTCATGTCCCAAAGAAATTGCTTCCGTCAAATCTTCATTCAAACGTAAAGCTCTTGAAATAGTACGTGCAATCTGGGCAACTTCAAGAGTATGAGTTAATCTCGTTCGATAATGATCGCCTATCGGATCAAGAAAAACCTGAGTTTTTTGTTTTAGTCTTCTGAAAGAATTAGAATGAAGAATTCTGTCTCTGTCACGCTGGAACTCAGTCCTCAAAGAACATTTATGCTCATTTCTGGTACGTTTTCCGCTGTTCTTGGATGTACATGCTTCCTCGCATAAGGTACCAAGTTCCAATACTTCAAGCTGCTCACGTACAGTCATACACTTTCCTCCATACAAAAATAAAGTATTATAAACTTATAAGTCTTATGAAACCATAATACTACTGCTTTTTTAAACAATTCATATATAAATACAATATGTGCTTTTCTTTTCCCTCTTAAAATGCAAAGATTTGTATATAATCACATATTATTATGCAAAATCTTCAGTTCTTTCGTCACTTTTCTTAATTATTATATTGTCATTTGTTATGTCTATTAATTTTTCTTCAAATAAATCTGAAAGTTCAGATTTAATAAATAAAGAGATATTCACATTAGCATCAAAAACAGTGTCAATTATTTTCGCTTCAAATTCGGGAAAAACATAACTTATCTTACCGTAAAGATTATAATCAGCAGTTATATCAAATTTATAGCAAGACAACATAATCATGCGTTCTGCTGCATGAACTGCAATGCTTGCTGAATGGGAATATGCACTTACCAATCCTCCGCCGCCAAGTAAAATACCACCGAAGTATCTTGTAACAACGCAGCATACATCAGTAAGTCCTTCCTTCTGCAAAACATCAAGTACAGGCACCCCGGCTGTTCCTTGCGGTTCACCATCATCAGAATACCTTGATATATTTCCATCTCTGAGTATATATGCATAAACATTATGTGTTGCTTTTCTGTTTTTGCTCTTTATAGTATTTATAAATTCAACTGCTTCTTCGTTTGTTTTTACAGGACAGATATACCCAATGAACTCAGATTTCTTCTCAATAAATGATGCCTCTGCATATGACTTTAAAGTTATGTAGCTCACGTATATCTACCCTTTCAAAAAATGTTTTCTTAATAAAGTAAAACAAGCCTGCGTAACATAATTACGCAGGCTTTAGGATTACTTATCCATACCGAAACGCTTCTTGAATCTGTCAACACGTCCGCCTGTATCTACAAGCTTCTGCTTTCCAGTAAAGAAAGGATGGCACTTTGAGCAAATTTCAACCTTAATATCTTGCTTTGTTGAGCGAGTTTTAATTACATTACCACAAGCACAAGTGATTGTAGTTTCCTTGTAATCAGGATGAATTCCTTCTTTCATTAATTACACCTCATTTCCTATAACCGCATATCGCAGTAAGATTATATGATCGACATAGCAGCCCATCACAAATCACAGGACAGTAGTGCTATAGTAAAATCACTTACGTTTTAAAATTATATCACAATACAAGTTATTTTGCAATACTTTTTTATTAAAATCCTAAAATTTTCTGAAAATCTGCAGATATTTTATCTTCCATGTCCTTTGCTTCCTGTTTAGTTGAAGCAGTTGTAGTATAATAAGCTTTGATTTTCGGCTCTGTACCAGATGGTCTAATAATTACACTTGCTCCGTCAGTAAGGATGAATGTAAGAACATCAGATTTAGGAAGTGTAAGTTTTGATGTCTCACCTGTTGCCATATTAATAGAAGTACCTGCAATATAGTCATCAAATCTTGTTACATTCAATCCGCCTATTATCTTTGGTGTATTGTTTCTGAGCATAGACATAATTTCCTGCATTCTCTGCATTCCTGTTTCACCTTCACATACGAAAGACTTCTGTGAATGGAGATATACGCCATATTTTTTATACATATTTTCTCTTGCTTTAAGAAGTGAAATGCCCTTTGTTCTGTAAAAAGCAGCCATTTCGCATATTAACATTGAAGAAACAACAGCGTCCTTATCTCGTACATATGAACCTGCAAGATATCCGTAACTTTCCTCAAAACCGAAGATATATCTGTCTTCCTCACCCTTTTCTTCAAGGAATCCTATCTGTTCACCGATAAATTTGAAACCTGTCAGAACATCAATCATTTCAACACCATATTCTTTTGCAATTCTTTCTGCAATTGCTGTTGATACAATAGTCTTGATAGCAATAGGATTTCTTGGCATTGTTCCCATAGCCGTTCTCTCAGCACAGATATATTCAAGAAGAAGTGCGCCTACTTCATTACCACTGAAAAGTACATATTCACCGTTATCTCCAGGAACAGCAATTCCTACACGATCAGCATCAGGATCAGTTGCAAGAAGAAGGTCAGGCTTTACAGTTTCACAAAGCTTTAATCCGCAAGCAAGCGCTTCCTTGATTTCCGGATTAGGGAAAGGACAAGTAGTAAAGTTTCCATCAGGATTTTCCTGCTCTGGAACTACAGTAACATCCTTGATACCTATCATATTTAAAATTGATCTTACCGGCTTGTTTCCAGTACCATTCAATGGTGTATAAACAACTTTAAGTCCGCTTGATGCACATAAATCTGTGTGTATTCCACGTTTTTTCACTTCTGCAAGGTAACTGTCTATAACATCCTGTTTAATATAATTAATTGAACCATCAGCAATTCCATCTTCAAACTTGATAAGTTTTGCTCCGCCAAACATTTCAACTTTTTTAATATTGTTGAGAACAATTTCTGCAGCATCAAGTGTAAGCTGACATCCATCAGCACCATATACTTTATATCCGTTATATTTTGAAGGATTATGGCTAGCAGTTACTACAATACCTGCCTTACAGCCAAGTTTACGGACAGCATAGGAAAGCATTGGAGTTGGCATAAGCTCACTGTATATAAATACTTTTATACCATTTGCCGCAAGCACAGATGCAGCTTCCTTGGCAAAAACATCAGACTTAATTCTGCTGTCATATGCAATTGCAACAGATGCAGATTTAAATTCAGAATAGACATAATCAGCAAGTCCCTGTGTAGCTCTTCTTATTGTATAGATATTCATACGATAAGCGCCAGCACCGATTACTCCTCTGAGTCCTCCTGTACCAAATTCAAGATCGCGGTAGAATCTATCATTTATTGCATCTTTATCATTTGTAATCGATTTAAGTTCTGTCTTAAGATCAGCATCATCAACAGCTTTTTCGCACCATAAAGAATATAGCTCATTAATGTTCATAATATTTTTCTCCTTATATATTTTTACAAATACAAATGCATTATATCATATAATAATTATATTTGCAAATATTTTATAAAAAAAATTGCAAATATAATACCATGTTTTATTTGCGAAAATAATTATTGGATACTCATTTTACAATAAAGTGCAGACTTTTACATAATCTATTGAAATATTGATATAATATGTTATAATATTGTATGACATAGGAGAATTGGAATGAATTATAATAAAGTCTATGGATTCTTTGAAAGTTCAAACGGGTGTGACCAGATTGCATATTATATCTACTCTCCAACCAAACCTGTACAGGCTGTTTTACAGCTTTCACATGGTATGAATGAATATGTAGAACGCTATGAAGAATTTATAACATTTCTATGTGTCAACGGTATAGCTGTTATAGGCAATGATCATCTGGGTCATGGCAATTCTGCCGACTGTGATGATCATTTAGGATATTTTGCTATTGAAAAAGGATGGCAATACATTATTAAAGATCTAGCAAAGGTTACTATGATTGCAGTCAACGAATTCCCCGGCTTACCTTTGTTTCTATTGGGACATAGTATGGGTGCAATCATTGCACGTGCTTTTATGGCTAAATATGCTTGCAGGTTAAGTGGCGTCATACTCCTTGGCACAACACCTTCAAAAAAACTTGCAGACGCAGGTATTATACTTGCAAAATACCTATGCAAAACAAAAGGTGTTAAGTACCGTCCAAGCAAAATTCAACGGGTACTGCTTGAACTAAGCAATTTTAAAGTAGCCACAAAAAGGACAAACTATGACTGGATTTGCTCTGATTCTAATGTAGTAACTGAATATCTTAAAGACAAGAAGTGTAATTTTGAATTTACTGCAAGTGCATATCTTGATCTTTTATATATGCAGGTATATATATCCCAGAAGTCTTGGTACCTAAAAATACCAAAATTACTCCCTGTTCTTATTTTAAGTGGAGCTGAAGATCCGGTAGGCAATTTTGGCGAAGGTCCCAAGGAATTGTTTTATAATCTTTCAAAGTCAGGATCAAAAGATGTTTCAATGACACTTTACGAAGGTAAAAGACATGAGATTATAAACGAAACTAATAAGTATAAAGTTTATCACGATATTCTTTATTGGATCAAAGAGAAAATTCAGTAACAAGGAAGGTATGACATAATGTATTCCAAAGTCAGAAGTTTAGGCCTGTTTGGCCTTAATGCATTTACTGTGGATGTTGAAATAGAAACAAGTCGTGGCACTCCTGCATTTGAAATAGTAGGGCTTGCAGATACAGTTGTAAAAGAAAGCCGTGAAAGAATAAGAAGTGCTTTAAGATCATGTAATGTTTCTTTTCCTCTTGCAAGAATAATTGTGAATCTAGCCCCTGCTGATACTAAAAAGTCGGGCAGTGTACATGACCTTGCTATTCTTGTATCGCTGCTTACTGTAACCCAAATAATTACAGATGATATTTCAGATTGTGCTTTTATAGGAGAAGTCTCCCTTAATGGAGATGTACGACCAATAAATGGTGTGCTTCCAATGACTATCCTTGCAAAACAGGATGGATTTAAAAATATATTTGTACCTGCCGAAAACGCATATGAAGCAAGTGTTGTCGAAGGCATAACTGTGTATGGAGTTGAAAATGTTTCCGCAATTATAAACCATTTTAATCGTGAGGGGATAATTATTCCCCAGAATACATATCGAATTAAACCTGCCGACAGATTTGACACTATTGATTATGCAGATGTAAAAGGTCAGCAGATGGCTAAAAAAGCTCTTGAATACGCAGCTGCAGGTGGTCATAATGTACTGCTTATCGGTCCTCCCGGATCAGGAAAATCCATGCTTGCAAAAAGGATGACCACAATACTGCCAGCCATGACATTTGAAGAATCTATTCAGACAACAAACATTCATTCAATAAGCGGAATGCTTGACAGAAAAACTCCACTTGTTACTACTCGTCCTTTCAGATCACCTCATCATACAATCTCATCAGCCGGACTTGCAGGCGGAGGAAGTGTTCCACGTCCCGGAGAAATATCACTTGCACATAATGGTCTTTTATTTCTTGATGAGCTTCCTGAGTTTTCAAGAACTGCACTTGAAATATTAAGACAACCTCTTGAAGATCATAAGGTTACTATATCAAGAGCATCAGGAACTGTAAGCTACCCATGCTCATTTATGCTGATAGCTGCAATGAATCCTTGTCCATGCGGTTATTTTGGATGTACGACAAGAAAATGTATATGTTCAAAAAAACAAGTTGCTACATATCTTTCAAGGATTTCAGGTCCTATGCTTGATCGATTTGATATTCAGGTTGAAGTTGCTCCTGTTGAGTATGAAAATATCTCATCTGGTCAGAAGCAAGAATGTTCAGCAGCAATACGAGAACGAGTTGAAAAAGCAAGACAAATTCAGTTGAAACGTTACAAAGGAACAGATATAACTTGTAACGCTGGCATAACATCTGATATACTGCATGAAGTCTGTCCTCTTACAGATAAAGCAAATGATATGCTGAAAAATGTTTTTGAAAAGATGGGACTTTCAGCTAGAGCATATGACAGAATATTAAAGGTTTCAAGAACCATTGCAGATATGTGCAACTGCGAAGTTATTGATAAACAACATATTGCACAGGCAGTTCAATTCAGAAGTCTTGACCGTAAATACTGGAATTGATTTTCTTTTATACATAAAATTAATATAGTAATAATGCACAAACACCGTATTTTACTTGAATAAAATACGGTGTTTTTTCATAAATTGGAAAATAGTTCTTGACAAATCCTTAATAATATTATATAATAATATACTGTATCATAATGTAATCTTATGCCTGTAAATATCTTTTTATTAAGTATAGCACATCTTTATTAAGATTGCAAGACTATTAAATAATTAGTATGTAGTATGGTACATTATTCCCGCAATAATATAAGGAGGGACCCGCCTATGGTGAATGTCAAGCCGGTGCAACTCGGTAAAACAACTAGAATGAGTTTTGGAAAAATTAATGAAGCTCTTCAGATGCCTAACCTATCGAGGTGCAGAAAAATTCCTACAAATGGTTTCTTGAGGAGGGACTTAAAGAAGTATTTCGTGATGTAGCCGCTATCACAGATTATAACGGCAACCTTGTACTGAATTTTGTTGATTACAGAATTGATGATGCGCCAAAGTACAGTGTTGCGGAATGCAAGGAACGTGATGTTACCTATGCAGCTCCGTTAAGAGTTAAAGCTACTCTCTGGAACAAGGAAACCGGAGATGTAAAGGAAAACGAAGTATTTATGGGTGATTTCCCGCTCATGACTGACAGCGGTACATTTGTTATCAACGGCGCTGAGCGTGTTATTGTTTCTCAGCTGGTCCGTTCTCCTGGTGTATATTATTCATTTGAAAAGGATAAAACCGGTAAAGATCTGTTTAAGACCACAGTAATACCAAACAGAGGAGCATGGCTTGAGTATGAAATGGACTCAAACGATGTAATTTATGTTAGAATAGATAAAAACAGAAAGATTCCGCTTACTACCTTTGTAAGAGCTCTTGGATGTGGTACAGATTCTGAAATTGAAGAATTATTCGGTACAGATGAAAGATTAAGTCAGACTATTCTTCAAAAGGACCCTACTAAAAACACTGAAGAAGCTTTGCTTGAAGTTTACAAAAAGCTTCGTCCTGGTGAACCACCTACAGTTGACAGTGCTATTTCGCATCTTAACAATCTCTTCTTTGACGCTAAAAGATATGATCTTTCACGTTTCGGAAGATATAAATATAATAAAAAGCTTGGTATCGGCGGTCGTATTGCTGGTCATCGTCTTTCAAGACCAATTGCTAATCCCCTTACAGGAGAAATAATGGCAGATGAGGGAGATATTCTTTCATACGACAGAGCTATGGAAATTGAACAGTCAGGTGTTTCAGAAGTTTGGCTTAACGTTGACCATAAAGAAACCTTTACATCAACTGCTGGTGAAAGCACTTCCCATATTGAGCAAAGGGAAGTTAAGGTTATAGGCAACGGTATGGTTGATATTAAATCTTATGTTGACTTTGAAGTTGAACAGTATGGTATTAATGAAAAAGTTTCATTTAAAGTTCTTAAGGATATTCTTGATACAGCTTCTGATAAGGACGAGCTTGAAGAACTTGTAAAATCAAAGGTTGATGAACTTATTCCTAAGCATATTATCCTTGATGATATATATGCAACAATAAGTTACTTTATTAATCTTTGTGAAGGTGTAGGCCTTGTTGACGATATCGACCATCTTGGAAACAGAAGAATCCGTTCTGTTGGCGAACTTCTTCAGAACCAGTTTAGAATTGGATTTTCAAGAATGGAAAGAGTTATCAGAGAAAGAATGAACATTCAGGCTCAGGATATGGATGTAATTACTCCTCAGGTGCTCATTAATATCAGACCAATTACTGCTGCAATAAAGGAATTTTTTGGATCATCACCACTTTCACAGTTCATGGATCAGACAAATCCACTTGCAGAACTTACTCATAAGAGAAGACTTTCTGCCCTTGGTCCTGGTGGTCTTTCCCGTGACCGTGCGAGCTTCGAAGTTCGTGACGTTCACTACTCCCACTATGGAAGAATGTGTCCTATTGAAACTCCTGAAGGTCCAAATATCGGACTTATTTCATACCTTGCTGGATTTGCAAGAATTAATGAGTATGGATTTATTGAAGCTCCTTACAGACGTGTAGACAAGTCAACTGGTATTGTTACTGATGAAGTTGTTTACATGACTGCTGATGTTGAAGATAACTATACTGTTGCACAGGCAAACGAACCTCTGACAGAAGACAATAAGTTTGCAAGACCAAGAGTCAATGCCCGTTACAGAGATCAGATTCTTGAATGTGAAAAAGAACGTATTGACTTCATGGATGTATCTCCTAAGATGGTTGTTTCTATTGCTACTGCAATGATTCCTTTTCTTGAAAATGATGACGCAAACCGTGCCCTTATGGGATCAAACATGCAGAGACAGGCTGTTCCGCTTCTTAAGACAGAATCCCCTATCGTTGGTACTGGTATGGAATATAAAGCAGCTGTTGACTCAGGAGTTTGTGTTCTTTCTAAGCATGACGGTGTGGTTGAAAAGGTTTCTGCTGATGAAGTTGTTATTAAGGAAGGTACAGGAGCTACTCACCCTTATAAGCTTATCAAATTCAAGCGTTCTAACCAAGGCACATGTGTAAACCAGAAGCCTATTGTTGAAAAAGGCGAAGAGGTTCACGTTGGTCAGGTTATTGCTGATGGTCCTGCAACAAGCGTTGGTGAAATTTCTATTGGTAAGAACGCTCTTATCGGATTTATGACCTGGGAAGGTTATAACTATGAAGATGCCGTTCTTCTTAATGAAAGAGTTGTAAGAGAAGATATGTATACTTCTGTCCATATTGAAGAATATGAGATAGAAGCAAGAGATACCAAACTCGGACCTGAAGAAATTACAAGAGATATTCCTAACGTTGGTGACGATGCTCTTAAGGATCTTGATGAACATGGTATTATCCGTATTGGTGCTGAAGTACGTTCTGGTGATATTCTTGTTGGAAAGGTTACTCCTAAGGGTGAAACTGAACTTACTGCTGAAGAAAGACTTCTCCGTGCAATCTTCGGTGAAAAAGCAAGAGAAGTTCGTGATAATTCCCTTAAGGTTCCTCACGGTGAAGCCGGAGTAATTGTTGACGTTAAGATATTTACACGTGATAACTGCGACGAGCTTTCTCCTGGAGTAAATATGCTTGTCAGATGCTACATTGCACAGAAGCGTAAGATTTCAGTCGGAGATAAAATGGCCGGCCGACATGGTAACAAGGGTGTTGTTTCCAGAATTCTCAAATCTGAAGATATGCCTTTCCTTGAAGATGGTACTCCTCTTGATATAGTTCTTAACCCACTTGGTGTTCCTTCACGTATGAACATCGGTCAGGTTCTTGAAGTTCATCTTGGTATGGCTTCTAAGGCTCTTGGTTGGAAAATTATGACACCTGTTTTTGACGGCGCACACGAAGCAGATATAAGAGCTGCTTTTAATGCTGCAAATGAAATTTCTAAGGAACATGCAAACGATGAATTTAAACCCGAACTTTATAAGGGCACAATTAATACTAAGGCGCTCAAAATGTCAGAAGATGGTAAGTTTACACTTTATGACGGACGTACAGGTGAAAAGTTTGATAACAGAGTAACCGTCGGTTATATGTATTACCTCAAGCTGCATCACCTTGTAGATGATAAGATTCATGCTCGTTCTGTTGGTCCTTATTCACTTGTTACTCAGCAGCCTTTGGGTGGTAAAGCACAGTTTGGTGGACAGAGATTCGGTGAAATGGAAATGTGGGCACTTGAAGCTTATGGAGCTGCATATACACTTCTTGAAATGTCCACTATTAAATCAGACGATACTGTAGGACGTGTAAAGACCTATGAAGCAATCGTCAAGGGTCAGAATGTTCCGAAACCTGGTATTCCTGAAGCATTTAAGGTTCTTATTAAGGAACTTCAGTCACTTTGCCTTGACATTAGAGTTCTTGATGTTAATGAAGAAGAAATTGACCTTAAGCAGACCTTTGAAGATGACGATAATATCATTCCTCAGCCTGTATCAGATGCAGATGATGATATGAGTGATGTTATTTCAGATGGCGATCTTGATGAAGGTTTTTCAATGGATGATGTTGAAGAAGATCAGGATTTTGATGACTTTGATTCTTCCGAAGATGATTTAACATTTACAGATGAGGATGATGACTTAATCTGACGCTGAAACCCTTTAATTGAAAATTATTTTAAAGGAGTGCTTTTCTATTGGAATTCAATGCTTTTGAATCTATAAAAATTGGCCTTGCTTCACCTGAACAGATCAGAAACTGGTCTTTCGGTGTTGTTGAAAGACCGGAAACCATAAATTACAGAACCCAAAAACCTGAACGTGACGGATTATTCTGCGAAAAAATATTTGGACCTACAAAGGACTGGGAATGTCATTGCGGAAAGTATAAGAAAATCCGTTTTAAGGGTAAAATATGTGACCGCTGCGGAGTTGAAGTAACTCGTGCAAAGGTAAGACGTGAACGTATGGGTCACATTGAGCTTGCAGCTCCTGTTTCTCATATCTGGTATTTTAAAGGTACTCCTTCCCGAATTGGTCAGGTTCTCGAAATATCACAAAAGAGACTTGAAGAAATTCTTTATTTTACAAAATATATTGTAATCAATCCGGGTAATACTGAACTTGTTAAAAAGCAGCTTCTCTCAGAAAAAGAATATAATGATATGAGAGAAAAATATGAAGATGATTTTGTTGCCGAAATGGGTGCAGAAGCTATTAAAAAGCTTCTGCAGGAAATTGATCTTGAAAAACTTGCTGCTGAACTAAAGTCAGAACTTACTGATCTTCCTCCTGGACAAAAGAGAATTAAGCTCTTAAAAAGACTTGAAATTGTTGAAGCATTCAGACTTTCAGGCAATAATCCTGAATGGATGATACTTGATGTTGTTCCTGTAATACCACCTGATATCAGACCAATGGTTATGCTTGACGGCGGACGTTATGCAACATCAGACCTCAACGACCTTTACAGACGTGTTATCAACAGAAATAACCGTCTTAAGAAAATGCTTGAACTTGAAGCTCCTGATATTATTATCAGAAATGAAAAACGTATGCTTCAGGAAGCTGTTGATGCTCTTATCGATAATGGCAGACATGGCAGACCTGTTACAGGCCCTAACAACCGTGCTTTGAAATCACTTTCAGATATGCTTAAGGGTAAGCAGGGACGTTTCCGTCAGAACCTTCTTGGTAAGCGTGTTGACTACTCCGGACGTTCTGTTATCGTCGTTGGACCAGAACTTAAGATGTATCAGTGTGGTCTTCCTAAGGAAATGGCACTTGAACTTTTCAAGCCTTTCGTAATGAAGAGACTTGTTGATACAAAGGTTGTAAACAATATTAAGTCAGCAAGAAAAATGGTTGACCGTGCTAAGAATGAAGTTTGGGATGCCCTTGAAAATGTTATCAAGGACCATCCGGTTTTCCTGAACCGTGCTCCTACGCTTCACAGACTTGGTATTCAGGCATTTGAACCTATCCTTGTTGAAGGACGTGCTATAAAGCTTCACCCACTCGTATGTACTGCATTTAACGCTGACTTCGACGGTGACCAGATGGCTGTCCATCTTCCTCTTTCTGCTGAAGCACAGGCAGAAGCGCGTTTCCTCATGCTCGCAGCTAATAACCTTCTGAAACCTTCAGATGGTCGTCCGGTTGCAGTTCCTTCGCAGGATATGGTGCTTGGTTCATACTACCTTACAATGGTTAAGGATGGAGAACTTGGTGAGGGTAAGGTATTCAAAGATATCAATGAAGCTCTCATGGCTTATCAGGAAGGCGTAATTTCTATTCACGCTAAAATAAAAGTCAGAATTTCAAAGGATATCGGCGGACGTAAGGTATCAAAGATAATTGACTGTACTGTTGGTCGTCTTATCTTTAATGAAAACATTCCACAAAACCTTGGTTATGTTGACAGAACAAATTCAGATAAACAGTTTGATCTTGAAATTGACTTCCTCGTTAAAAAGGGGCAGCTTTCAGATATCGTTGAACGATGCATAAGAGTTCACGGTACTGCGACAACCTCTGAAGTTCTTGATAGGATTAAGGCTCTTGGATTTAAGTATTCCACTAAGGCAGCTATTACTGTTGCTGTTTGTGATGCTGAAATCCCAGAAGAAAAGAAGACTATTCTTAATGATGCAGATGCACAGGTTGAAAAGATAAATAAGCTTTATAAGCGTGGATTTATTTCAACAGGTGAAAAATCAAAGAGATTTATCGAAATCTGGAACAAGGCTACTGATGACGTAACTGTTGCGCTGAAAAATGGCCTTGACAAATATAACCCTATCTTCATGATGGCTGATTCCGGTGCCCGTGGTAGTATCAACCAAATCCGTCAGCTTGCAGGTATGCGTGGACTTATTGCAAATACATCTGGTTCCACAATTGAGATGCCTATCAGAGCTAACTATCGTGAAGGTCTTAACATTCTCGAATATTTTATTTCTTCCCGTGGTGCGCGTAAAGGACTTGCTGATACAGCGCTTAGAACAGCTGACTCTGGTTATCTTACAAGACGTCTCGTTGACGTTTCACAGGATGTTATCATCAGAGAAGAAGATTGTGGTACTAATGTCGGTATTGAAGTTTACACAATTAAAAATGGTAATGAAATGATTGAACCTCTCCAGGAAAGACTTCTTGGAAGATACCTCATGGAAGATCTCCGTGATGCAAATACTGGTGAACTTATCATGAGCAAAAACAAGCTTATCAACGAAGCTGACGCAAAGAAAATTGTTGACAGCGGAGTTGAAAAAATCACTATTCGTTCTGTTCTTAACTGTAAGTCAAAACATGGTATTTGTGCTAAATGTTATGGCGCAAACCTTGCAAACAATAATCTTGTTGCTATTGGTGAAGCTGTTGGTATTATCGCTGCTCAGTCAATCGGTGAACCTGGTACACAGCTTACAATGAGAACATTCCATACAGGTGGTATCGCATCTGCAGAAGACATCACACAAGGTCTTCCTAGAGTTGAAGAACTCTTCGAAAGCAGACGTCCTAAGAATGCTGCTATCATCACAAAAATTGATGGTAAGGTTCGTATGGAGGAAATCAAGAAGACAAGAAACTTTATTGTTACCAACCAGGATACTGGTGAAGAAGAATTCTATCCAGTTGCTTATGGCTTTAAAATTAAGGTTCATGAAGGTGATATGGTTAAGGCTGGAGAACCTCTTACAGAAGGATCAATCAACCCTGCTGATGTTCTTATGGTTAACGGGCAGCAGGCAGTTCAGAACTATATTATTACCGAAGTTCAAAAAGTTTACCGTTTACAGGGTGTTGATATCAATGATAAGCACATTGAAGTAATTGTTAGACAAATGCTCAGAAAAGTCAAGGTTGAAGACAGTGGATCAAGTTACCTTCTTCCAGGCTCGCTTGTTGATAAGAAAGAAATCGATGCTGAAAACGAAAATATTCAAGCCAGAATTGATGCAGGTGAAACCGGACTTTCATTTGTTACAATACTTCCTGTACTTCAGGGTATCACAAAGGCTTCTTCTAATTCAGACAGTTTCCTTTCTGCTGCTTCATTCCAAGAAACAACAAAGGCACTTACTGATGCAGCTATCAGAGGCAAGAGTGATAAGCTTCTCGGACTTAAAGAAAATGTTATTATTGGTAAACTTATTCCTGCCGGTACAGGTATGGATGTTTACAATAACATTCAGGTTGTTAAAAATGAATCTGCTTCATTAAGCGAACATTAATCAGCAATCTATTAATTAAC
The DNA here is from genome assembly GCA_023396225.1 of Bacillota bacterium. Classification (GTDB taxonomy): domain Bacteria; phylum Bacillota; class Clostridia; order Oscillospirales; family Ruminococcaceae; genus JAEZYS01. The sequence continues at coordinate 92,059 of JAEWWT010000015.1, read as the reverse complement.
AAAAATAAAGCGGCTGAGAATAATTTCTCTAGCCGCTTTTCTTATTTTATATAAAAAATAGTGGTAAATAACAAACCGTGTAAACGCCAATAATATCCATAAATAATTATGAGGGCAGATTGTGAGACGATATCTGACGTTCAAAGCAAACTAACGTAGTTGAAGGTTATCATCGTATGGTAAGGAAATTCACAAAAAATAAAGCAATTTTTCCGACTGATAATTCTATCCGCAAGGTGATATATTTGTCTGCTATGGAAGTTTCAAAAAAGTGGACAATGCCTGTCCGTGACTGGGGACTTGCATATGCTCAGTTTGCGATATTTTTTGAGGATAGATTTGCAGCCTAACGGCTGATGAGGGCTAGCCCTCAAACTCCCAAGGTTTATCCGCTTAGAAATAAAATAATAAATGAAAAACAACGGCTTTTACACCGCTGTCATTCATTATATAATTTCACAGCCTGCGTTGAGTTGCTCCTCAGCATTGCCCTGTTTGGTTGCAACTTTAGTATTGTTAAATTTTATGCGTTAAATGCATTTACATAGTTTAATTTTCAGAACCCATTTTTCTTATTCTACTTTTTGCACAGATTCTGCTATCTTAATTAATTCATCTTTACTAATATTACTTCCTAAAGTAATTAAATAATCTCCATTGTCCCACATGATATAATTATAGTTATGATTATCTGTATAATAAAAAGCCTGACATTCGTTAATATCAACATATGAAATAAATGTTTTTTCTGAATTAATTGAATATCCAAACTTCTTTACAGATTGAACATAATCAATACTGCAATCTTTATTGTTATAAATTATATGTCTTCTTATATTATTACTTTCTTGCATAACAATTTTATAGTCACTTAAACCATACGTCATATTATATATATCTTCAATATTTTCCGGAGCAGTTTCTGTCTCAATTGAATGTACATTTACATAATCATCAAAAAATTCTATGAAGAAATTAAAGAATGCTGTTCTAAAAGCTTCAACACTCATAACTGTTGTCATAGCAATTACCAGTATGCCGATAATAAGACATGCTGCACGCTTTCCTGCCGTATTAATTATCATGTAAAAGGGCTTTCTTCTTAACATTATAAGCTTACTCATTTTCTTTTCAAACTCACGAGAAAAAACATGAGGCACCTTTACCGAAGGTATGCTGTCAATTAACTTCTGTGTGAGAGCTTCATCAATAGCTTTTTTAAACATTTCATTATTCATTAAATACTTTCTCCTTGCTTATAATACTCATTAATGCTGATTTTGCACGTGTAAGACGTTTCTTGACATTGTCAGTTGATATATTGAGTAAAGCAGATATCTCATTAACAGTTAAACATTTAAGATATCGCAGGTATATAATTTCCTGGTAACTTTCATTTATTTCTTTAAGAGCATATAATGCAGATTCAAAGTCAAGCTTGTTCATTACTTCACTGTCAAATAACTCGGCTTTGGGCTCAGGCATATTATCATCTATTATGCAGCTGCCTTTATTCAAATTATATATATCAATAGAAACATTCTTTACTATAATAACTATAAAAGCTTTCGTTTGGGGACACTTAACTTCAATAATTTTTGAAAGATTATTTGCAATTCGTAAAAATGACTGATGAACGGCATCTTCAGCATCATGGCTGTTATGTAAAATACTATAAGCAACGGCATACATATCCTGCTTATAAGTATTATATAATTGCTCAAATAAATGTTTATCTTCTTCAGTATCCAAAGTTTGTAAATAAAATACTAACATAATTGCTTTCTCCTTTTTACCTATAATTAAGACGTGTATTGTTTTACTTTAAAAATATAATTTATGGTATACTGTAATAATTGTCACTACATTACAATATACCATAAATCTAAATATATTTTATACTGATTTACCAGTACTTACTACAGAAGGTATATACTTCATTTTCGGCATAATCAATAGCCAGCTTTATTTATCAGTATCACCTAATCCTTTAACCATGAGATTTTACTATATATCATGGTTTATACAAATTAAGGACTTTACTGGCTAATGCGACAAAAATTTATTTGCAAACTAAAGAAATTTTCAGTCTCATGTAATATTAGTTTTTCTATACCCATTTTACCATTATTTTCAGCAATTTGTCTATTGTTTTTTTAAATTATACGAAAACATAGCAATTTCATGAAAAGGAAAACATCACTTTCCCCATAGATGCTGCATATACAGCCGCAGTTCCGTACTATGAAATTATCCAACCTGCGCTCCTGAGTTTGTTAAATTTCGGGGGTTTTACTTAATCATGTTAGGATATTTTGCGGACTTATCTGTATTAAGTATATAAATGTGGATAATTATGCATAATACATTTTATTATCACTGTTGTTTAATATAATTATCCTTGTATCTACTTAAACTTTTCAGTTTTGATTCACATGTTTATCACAGTGTATAATTACAATATAGACATAAACTTAATAAAAGGCAGGTTGATTTTCAAAAAGATAATTTTTATCAAAGTATAGTTTCCACGGACATATTTTAAAAAAATATTTTAAACTAATTTAGATTTGAAAGGATGATCATTTATGTATGAAAACTTTAATGATTTTAACAAAAACAATGCTATTGATCTAGAGCCTTCTGCTCCTAAAAAGCAGAATAAAACCGCTAAAGTTATTGCATTTGTTCTTTCAATTGCAATAATCGGAGGTGCATCAGGATTTGGCGGTGCATATTTATCAAACACTGTGTTTGATAATTCAGATATTGTAAACAACGCTGTTTCTCAATCAGAACCATCTAATCAGGCAACTGTTCAGACAAATGAAGAGAATTTATCTGCTGAAAATAGTGTAACACACCTTACAAACAATCCATCTTCAACAGAAACTTTGACAACTAAAGAAATTGTAAAGAAAATGACCCCGTCTGTTGTTCTGGTAAGTTCTGAATTTTCAACTGGCTCAGGTACAGGAACAGGTATTGTTATGAGTAAGGATGGATATATCATCACAAATGCTCACGTTATTGAAAGCGAAGTAACTAAGTATGACGGGCCATCAGGTGATGTATTTGGTTTCTGGTCATTCGGCGGCGGTTCATATTCAACAACCATGGAGAAATCCAGCAAGATTACAGTAACTTTATCTGACGAATCAGAATATGAAGCAAAAATTATCGGTAGTGACACAAACAGTGACCTTGCTGTACTTAAAATTGAAGCAAATAATCTTACACCTGCAGAATTTGGAGAATCCACTTCACTTGAAATGGGTGATAAAGCAATTGCAATAGGTTACCCTGCTGGGCTTGGACTTTCAACATCTGAGGGAATTGTATCAGGTCTTGACAGAGATATATCATTTGAAACAAAAACAGGTGGAAAAACAACCATGACCCTTATTCAGACTGATGCAGCTATTAACCCAGGTAACTCAGGCGGCCCTCTCGTAAATGAAAACGGTCAGATTATCGGCATAACTTCATCAAAGCTTGTTGATAGTTCAATCGAGGGACTTGGATTTGCTATTCCTATTTCCGATGCTGTTCCGCTTATTGATGAACTAATGGATAATGGATATATAGTTGATAAGACACCTACAATTGGTATTACAGGTACGGATGTCACTACAGCATCACAGAGATATTATAACCTCCCGGTATCAAGTGGAGTAATGGTTGTATCTGTTGATGCAGGTTCAGGTGCTGCAAATGCAGGACTTGCGGAGGGAGATATAATTATCAAAGCAGACGGTAAAAAGGTTGAAACTATGGATGAACTTATTGCTATAAAGAATAAGCACAAAGCTGGAGATACGATGACACTTACACTTGCTAGAAAAGATGGCGATGTTGAAATAAATATCGTTCTTGATACAAAATCTGAATAATGTTATATTAAGCGTATCTGTTTTTCGGATACGCTTAATTTTTATATTCAAAATGTAATTTATCTAGACAATTAAGTAAATGCATGGTATAATGTATATTATATTTTATTTTTACGGAGGTTTTTTGACAATGTCATTTATTAAAAAGGTTACTGCTGTTTTAATTTCTGCAGTAATGTTGCTTAGCCTTGCAGCCTGTGGCGAATCTTCAACCTGGGCAGCTAAAATCAATAACACCGAATTAAGAGCTGGAATATATTTATATTTCTCTAACGAAGCATATTACGATGCAACATCAAAGCTTGAAGAAGGTCAGACTGATGTTTTCAGCATTACCATTGATGGCAAAAATAGTGAACAGTGGATCAAAGATGAAGCTACAAAAGACATGCAGGAATATGTAGCTGTTGAAGAAAAATTCACTGAATTAGGTCTTACTTTATCTGAAGAAGAAGTTAACGAGGTTAAGAGTTTTTCTGAACAGCTGTGGCCATATTATGGCTCTATTTATGAAGGATATGGCATCAGCCAGCAGTCAAGTATTGATATTTCTATAAACGGGCTAAAAAAGAATGCTATTTTCGATTACTATTACGGCGACGAGGGAATAGAAAAGGTAGACGAAAATATTATCAAGGATTACATTTCTAAGAACTATGCTTATATAAACTCTATCAAGATGGAACTTAAGGACGGAGAAGGCAATCTTCTTAAGTCTGATGACAAAGCTAAAATTGAAAAGATGGCTGAAAGCTATATTGACAGAGCTAAGTCAGGTGAAAATTTCAATAAGCTTGTCGATGAATATAATGCATACTATCAGAATCTTGTTTCAGAAGCACAACAAAAGGCTGCTGCAGAAAGCAGTTTGCAGACTGACGGAGCAGGTGCTATTGAAGTTCAGCCAAGTAATGCGCAAACTGATTCAGCTGATGAAAATACAAATGAAACAACATTTACCGCAAAGGTTCTTGAAGTTAATGACAATACAATAACCGTTGAGCCTGCAGAAGGAAGCAATGAACTTAATTCAGCTGATAAGATTACTCTGGACAGGCTTGATGCTGATGTTGCTGTTGGTGATAATGTAAAGATAACTTACAACGGCGCAATAATGGAATCATACCCAGCACAGATCGCAGCAACTAGTGTTGAAAAGATTGAAGAAGAAATTCAAGATTATTCAACAGTTGTAAAAAAAGATTCAGATACTCCTTCAAAAACTGTATGCGACAAACTGTTTGATGGATCAATGAAGTACGGCGACATAGTCCTCATTAAGGAAGATGAAGTTTATTATGTTGTTTCTTATATGGACGTTCTTGAAAAAGAAGGATATTACGATTCTTCTAAGAAATCTGCTCTTCATGAACTAAAGGATGAAGAATTTGATACTTTAGTTTCCTCATGGACTGCAAATCAGACTGTTGTTCTTAACGACAAGGCTTACAACAGATATGATGTAAAGAAGTTTGCTGAAACAGAAGCAGAATAATAACGCTTTGTGTCAGTTAAATCACCTCTGCATATAATGTGTAGAGGTGATTTTTATGCCGCTAATATATCTTAGTCCTTCAACTCAAGAATTTAATCCATATTTCAGTGAAGGAAATGAAGAGTTATATATGAATATGATTGCTGACAGAATGGAGCCTTATCTTCGTTCGTCAGGTATACAGTATGTAAGAAATAATCCTGCTAAAACGGTAGCAGGAGCTATACAGGAATCAAATGCAGGAAAATATGATGCTCATATTGCTTTGCATTCAAATGCAGGAGGAGGAGACTTTGCTGGAAAATTAAGAGGAATAGATATTTATTTCTCTCCTTATTCTAGTATGAGCAAAAACTTAGCTAACATAATTGCAAATAATCTTGAATCTGTTTACCCTTTACCATCAAAAGTAAATGCTGTTCCAACTTCTTCTCTTGGAGAAGTAACCAAAACAAGAGCAGTTGCAATTCTTGCTGAACTTGGTTACCATGATAATGCAGAAGATGAAAAATGGATAAAGAACAATCTTTCTCCAATTGCTAGAAATCTTGTACAGTCACTTGCTGATTACTTTGGCATTCCTTTTGTTGAAGCTACACCAGTTAGAAGAGGTGTTGTATTTACAGATGGTTCAAATCTTAATATCAGAAAATTTCCTTCCACTTCGTCTGCTGTAATCGGTTCTATTCCAAATGGAGCAACAGTTAATGTTTATGGGTCTACAGGAAACTGGTATGTTGTTAAGTACCAGTCAACAGTAGGATATTCTGCTCAGGACTTTATTGAAATTCAATAATCTATACTGTAATTATAATAAGGGTACCGTCCGATGTGGTTTGGTACCCTTATTTTGTTATAAATTACTGCAAGCAAGAATTATACTCCAACAGTTTTCATATACTTTTATTGTAATTATATTGATTAAAATATTGCAGTAAAGATTGATTTGTGATATAATGATATATAATATTGTTTTGTAGACGATACATTAATATTGCCATTTGGAGGAATTTACATGTCTAAAATACGCGTTGCCGTTATATTTGGAGGAGTTTCTAACGAACATGATATATCGCTGATTTCTGCAACTAATGTTATATCCAATCTGCCGGCAGATAAATATGAAATTATTCCTGTTGGAATTACCAAGAAGGGACGCTGGCTATACTATCCGGGCGATATCAGAAACATTTCTCTCGGTACATGGGATTCCAATCCTGACTGTGCTCCCGCTGTAATTCTTCCTGATCCTATGTATAAAGGAATTATCAAGATGGAAGATGGCGGATATTCAACAACAAAAATTGATGTTGTTTTCCCGGTTTTGCATGGAAGAAACGGTGAAGATGGTACAATTCAGGGACTTCTTGAAATGGCTGGAATTCCTTATGTTGGTTGTGGATGCCTTGCTTCTGCTGTATGCATGGACAAAGCTTTTGCACATACCGTTCTTGAAAGTAATGGTATAAAAATGGCTAAGTGGAGACAGATTAAGCAATGTGAACTAAATAAGCTTGACGAAATATGCACCGATATTGCAGATGAGCTTGATTATCCTTTGTTTATAAAGCCTGCTAACAGCGGTTCGTCTGTTGGAGTAAACAAAGCAAGCAACTTTGAAGAACTTAAAAATGCAATTAAAATTGCTTTTTCACACGATAAAAAGGTTATAATTGAAGAAGAAATTGTAGGACGTGAGCTTGAATGTGCTGTTTTCGGAACAGATACACCTTTTGCTTCTCACGTTGGTGAGATAGTTTCCTGCAACGAATTCTATGATTATGAAGCAAAATACATACTTGGAGCTTCGGGACTTCAGATTCCTGCCGAAATTGGAGATGCGACTTCAAGGGAAATCAGAGAAATTGCTGTCAAGGCTTTCAAGGCTGTCGGTTGTTCAGGTTTATCACGAATTGACTTCTTCCTGAAAAAAGATGGCACAGTTATTCTAAACGAAATTAACACCTTGCCTGGATTTACTTCAATAAGTATGTATCCAAAGCTAATGGAAGACATGGGAATTGCTCAGCCTGAGCTACTTGACAAACTTATTATGCTTGCTCTTGAAGGCTAATTAAATTTTATCGGATCAGATATCCGCAGATATACTGCTCCGCTTTCTCGGAGGCTTTCCACACTATTTTCTTCACCTCCACTAAATATTATTTTTTGTCTGCGGAGAAACGAGGTTGGAAATGAATAACGATTCAATTGGAGTGTTTGATTCGGGAATAGGCGGACTTACCTGCGTAAGAGAGCTTAACAAGCTTTTACCAAATGAGAATATTATTTATTTCGGTGATACAGCAAGAATTCCTTATGGAACAAGAAGTAAGGAAACAATACTTAAATATACAGGGCAGTCTATTGCTTTTCTGAAACAGCATAACGTAAAAATGATTATTGCAGCTTGCGGAACTGTTTCTTCAGTAATCGGAAATAATCAGAACTTTGTTACAGATGTCCCATTTACAGGCGTTCTTATTCCCGCTGTTCAGGCAGCTTGCGGTGTAACCAGAAACAAAAAAGTCGGAGTCATCGGAACTCCGCTTACAATAAAATGCGGTGGATATGGGAAAGCTATTAGAAATATCCGACCAGATATTCAGGTAATCGGAAATTCCTGTGCGCTACTTGTACCTCTTGCTGAAAACGGATTTGCTCAGCATGATAATCAGATTTCGAAGCTAGTACTTGAGCAATATCTTGAACCAATAAAAAAAGAAAATGTTGATACGCTTATTCTCGGATGTACACACTACCCTCTTTTCTTTGACGCAATTCAGGATTACATGGGAGAGAATGTTACTCTTATCTCCTCCGGTGCAGAAGCTGCAAAATATGCCAGTGCTGTACTTACTCGTAATGAATTGCTTACTGAACGTGAAACAAAAGGCATCAACACATTCTATTCGTCTGACAGTATTGCCCTGTTTGAAGAGCATGTCAAGACATTTCTTGGACAACAGCCTGACGGCGAGGTATTGAATATTGATATTGATTATCTTACCTCACTTAACTGATAGGCTGAAATAAGGAGAATTTATTTTAATGAATAAGGAAGTACTCATTACCCTTAAAAGTGTACAGTCGGTTGACAACGACCGACAGGAAACTGAGCTTAAGACCACTGGACAATTTAAACCGCTTGACAATGGATTTGAAATAACATATGATGAATCTGCCGCTACCGGATTTGCGGGTTCAAAAACTATTCTTACCTGCTACGGAAATGAACGTGCATCCATGCAAAGAACAGGGAAAAGCTTTTCAAACCTTGTAATTGAGATGAACAAAAAACACCATTGTCATTATGGTACACCATATGGTGATTTAATGATAGGCGTATTTGCGCATAAGATTGACAACAATCTTAATGAAGACGGCGGGGATTTATATTTCAAATATACTATTGATGTAAACTCAAGCTTTGTTTCGGATAACGAAGTTTTTATAAATGTCCGTGAAGATAATTGAAGCAGTGTTAAACAAATGCTTTGAATTCTTTAAAAAGAAAGGAATTTAACAAATGACAAATCCTATTAAATCATCTTCTGCCGAACTCCATAATGTAATTCTTGATGCTCTTGGCAGACTTGTTGCAAATGGAAAGGTTGACTCCTGCCCTATACCTGTTTTTAATATAGAAATTCCTGCCGATAAATCCCATGGGGACTTTGCAACAAATATTGCAATGGTATGTGCAAAGGCATTCAAGTCTGCTCCAAGAAAGATTGCTGAATTAATTACAGAGGAAATAGTTCTTGATGGAACTTCCTTTGAAAAATGTGAGATTGCTGGTCCTGGTTTCATTAACTTCTTTCTCTCAAAAAAATGGTTTAGCAATGTTGTTTCTGACGTCTTGAATGAAAATGATAAATATGGCCGAACAGATACCGGCGCAGGCAAGAAAATACTTGTTGAATTTGTTTCTGCAAATCCAACTGGACCTATGCACATAGGTAACGCAAGAGGCGGTGCAATCGGTGACTGCCTTGCTTCAGTTCTTGACTGGGCAGGCTATACTGTAGCGAGAGAGTTTTATATTAATGACGCTGGAAATCAGATTGAAAAGTTTGCAACTTCTCTTGAAGTAAGATATCTTCAGCTTTACAAGGATGGTATAGAAATTCCTGAAGATGCTTATCTTGGTGAGGATATTGTTCAGCATGCAAAGAATTTTGCAGAAATACATGGTGATAAATATGTTGATGCAGAATCATCAGAAAGACGTAATGCTCTCGTTGATTTTGCTTTGCCTACAAATATTCAGAAGCTTGAAGATGACCTTTTTAAATATCGGATTGTTTATGATAAGTGGTTCAGAGAAAGTTATCTGCATGATAGCGGCGCTGTAAAGGAAATAATTGAACTGCTCAAAAAGAGCGGCTATACCTATGAACAGGAAGGCGCACTTTGGTTCAAGTCTTCAGAACTCGGCGATGAAAAGGATAGAGTTCTCGTAAGAGCAAACGGTATACCTACTTATTTTGTGCCTGACATTTCATACCACTATAACAAGCTTGTTACAAGAGGTTTTGATAAGGCTATTGATATTCTTGGCGCTGACCATCACGGATATATTCCGAGAATGAAAGCTGCTCTTACTGCTCTTGGTGTTGATGCTTCAAGACTTGATATTGTTATCATGCAGATGGTAAGGCTCGTTAAAAACGGTGAAGTGTACAAGCTTTCAAAGCGTTCTGGCAAGGCTGTAACACTTGAAACTCTTCTTGATGATGTACCAATTGATGCAGCAAGATTCTTCTTTAATCTTCGTGAAGCAAATTCTCACTTTGAGTTTGACCTTGATGTAGCTGTTGAACAGTCATCAAACAACCCTGTATTCTATGTGCAGTATGCTCATGCAAGAATATGCTCTATCTTCAAGGCTCTAGAAGCTGACGGAATTAAACCTGAAAAGCTTACTGCTGATAAACTATGTTTGCTTGACAGTCCTGAAGAAATTGAGCTTATCAGATTAATGGCAGCTTTCCCTAACACAATTGATGCTGCTGCAAAGGATTATGATCCTGCTAAGATTACAAGATATTCTCTTGACCTTGCTACCCTCTTCCATAAGTTCTATGACAAATGCAGAATTAAGGGTGAACAGGAAGATATCTTACAGGCTCGTCTGAGCTTATGTCTTGCTGTAAGAACTGTTATCAGAAATGCTCTTACTGTACTGAAAATCACTTATCCTGAAAAGATGTAATAATTTGAGGCAATACCTCACAAAGCCTTAGGGCTACGTTTCGACGATTTGAGAAGCAGCGAAAATACGGTACTGAGCCTGTTTTGAAAATCGACAGAAACGTATTGTGCGGTATTGCCTTAATATCCCGATTTCATAATGCTGAATTCGGGATATTTTAATATAGTTATGCAACTTACCGAATTAAAATGCATCTTATCCGTATTTTATTGATATTGTTCCTTCAAAAATATATACTTTAGTTAATAAAGAAATTGGAGGTATTTATCATGGGAACAGTTTTATTACTTGCTTTATTTATCATCGAGATAATATTTATGGGATGGGAACTTATCACAAAGAAAAATCATTCCATAGAAAAAAGTGTTGTACGTTTAGCTGAAACATCTATATTTGCTATTCTTTGTGTATGCGGGGTTCTTGAATGGGGTTTCAGATATACACTTATTGCTGTTATTCTTGCAATCCAGTCAATTATCAGTATTGTTACACTGATTAAGAAAAAGCAGAAAGATTACAAGTTATCATCCAGCATTCTCAGAGTTATAAGAAATGCTTTTATTTACACATCTGCTCTCTTTATAGCAATCTTATGCCCACAAAATAAAATGCCTGCTGTAGCTGGTGAGTATGATTTTTCTGTTGCAAAATATACATGGACAGATACAAGCAGGATTGAAACTTTTACAGACACAGGAGAAAACAGATCAATAACAATAGATTTTTATTACCCCGATGATATGGCGCAGAAATATCCGTTGGCAGTATTTTCACACGGTGCATTCGGAATCAGCATGAGCAATTACTCTACATATGCTGACCTTGCCTCACACGGATATGTTGTTGCAGTTATCACACACCCATATCATGCTTTATATAATGTTGATGTAAACAATAAGATTACAATTGGTGACTCCTATACATTGAATGAGTTTATGTATATACAAAATCATGATGATAATAATGAATTTGAGTTTACTCACAATGCGCTTAAGTTGCGAGTTGAGGACGAAAACTTTGTGTTGGATACTATTCTTGAAAAAGCTGCAAATCCTTACGAAGATAAATTATTTAGCATTATAGATACTGATAAAATCGGCGTGTTCGGACATTCCCTCGGTGGCGGCTCATCTGCTTGCCTTGGAAGAGAGCGTAATGATATTGACGCTGTTATCGTACTTGACGGCACAATGATTGGTGATGTACTTTATGAAAGCAATGGAGAACAAGAACTAAACAGTAATCCATATCCTGTACCTGTTCTTTTTATCTACGCAGAAGATCATTACAACAATGCAATAAAATATGCTGGAGATGATTATGTTAACTTTTATGAATGCAAAAATGCAGTTGACGCACAGGAAATAGTCATCAAAAATTCAGGACATATGAATTTTACTGATTTACCTCTTTTCTGCCCATATCTGGCTAAGCAGCTGGGAACAGGTACTGTTGATTCAAGAGAATGCATAGAGAAAATTAACGATATTATAGTTGATTATTTTGATTATTATCTTAAGGACGGAGAAGATCCAAACTTTCAAAAGGAATATTAAAAATGAATGTTACTATCAAACATATTGATGAAACAAAATGCGAACAGGTAATTATTGAATGTGTTAAGGTCACGCCACAAATTAAGGACATAGAAAACTATGTCCTTAATTCTGATATGACCTTATCCGGTATTTTGAATGAGCGTACATACAAGCTGAATATCAGCAATATTTTCTACTTTGAAGCTGTTGATGAGAAAGTTTTCGCCTATACTTTGAAAGATGTTTATGAAATAAAATTGCGTCTTTATGAAGCTGAACAAAAGTACAGAGATAATTATTTTATCAGATGTTCAAAGTCTTTTCTGATTAATATTATGAAAATTGATAGCATAAGTCCGGCTCTGAACGGACGATTTACAGCACATATGAAAAACGGTGAAAATATTATTATCAGCCGTCAATATGTAAAAGAATTAAAAGATGCACTCTTGGGTGCATGAAAGAAAGGTTGCTTATGAATTTTAAATCCTTTTTAATAAAAACACTTATGATATACTTTGTCTGCTCGGCATGTATTACAGCTGTTATTACAGTTATCGGAGTAATCTTTTATCCCGATGCTCGTTTTGGTTATGAAGCATACTTATCTCCACTGATTTTCGCAGCAATCGGTGTTATTCCGACATTTGTTAATTACTCAAAAATAGAATTGTCACTTAAACAAACTATTTTCAGAAAAATAGTTCAATTGATTCTGACAGAAACCCTGATTTTAACTGCTCTGTTTTATGCAGGAGCATTAGAAAAAGTACCAACAGCAATTTCTCTTGCATTATCAATACTTATAGTTTTCCTAACAGTAAATATAGTTATGTGGCTGAATGATTTAAGGTCAGCAACGGAAATCAACAAACTGCTTAAAGAACTGCAAAATAACTCTGAGAATAAATAAAATAGGTCTTATCTGAATAAGTATAATTCATTCAGATAAGACCTTTATTTTTATTTTTTACCCGTTTTCCTTACTTTTAAATAAGTCTTCAATAGCCTTCATGATTTCATTCAATCTTGCCTCGCCAATTCCCTTGACTTCGGAAACAGAGGTTCTAATTTCTTCAACAGAAGGACTGAACTGATTTGCTTCCATTACTCCTGAATTATATATTCTGGTCAGACATTCTGTAAGCTGTTCTTTATCCATAGCTTTTATAGACTTATAAGTAGATCTGTCCAACACGTATTTTCTTTTTTCCATATATGTTTACCATACCTTTCTATTATGCCGTTAATCATAAATTCTGACCGGATTAAAACACTATATTTAATATGCATAGCAATCAACCATATTATGCTCAAAGATAAAAAAAATACCCTCCTTAAACAATAATCATAAAATAAAACTAAATTACAACACATTATACCATACTTTTATACTATTTTCAACTATTTTTTTATTATTTCATAGCAATGACAGCAGAATTCTGCTGTCATTGCTAAAATATTATGTTAGTTATTCAAAAAACACCTTATACCATACAAGGAATATAAATACAGTCCAGATTTTTCTGCTGTTATCAGCCTTACCTGCCTTATGTTCATCAAGCAAATAAACAAGTTTATCAGTATTAAAGAACTTTTCTGATGTAGCTGAAGTAAAGTGATTCTTGACAATATTATAATATTTATCCTCTTTGAGCCATACTCTTATTGGTACAGGGAATCCAAGCTTTTTCTTATTTGCTGTCTGCGGAGGAGCAGCCTGCAAAGCAGCCTTTCTCATTGCAAACTTTGTGTTTTCATCAGTAACTCTGTACTTAGTAGGTATTCTTTCTGCAACTGCCATAACCTCTTTATCAAGGAAAGGAACTCTTAACTCAAGACTGTTTGCCATTGACATTTTATCAGCCTTGAGAAGAATATCACCTGTCATCCAGAGATGAAGATCAAGGTACTGCATTTTTGTAACAGCATCCTTATCCTTAACCTTGTCATAGAAAGGCATTGTAATTTTCATTGGGTTTGGTGCTGTTGTCTTTATCTTTAAAAGCTCTTTACGTTCTTTCTCAGTAAACATATATGCATTACCAATAAAACGTTCCTCTAAATCCTTACCTCTTCTTACAAGAAAATTAACTCCTCTTTTTGCAGGAAGTTTTGATGCGATTGCACCTATGCCACGTCTGATCGGTCTTGGAATTGCATTGTACGCAGGCACAGACATTGGTTCCTTGTATACGTTATATCCCCCAAAGATTTCATCTGCTCCCTCTCCTGAAAGAACTACCTTAACATATTCGGAAGCCTTATTGCATACAAAATACAACGCAATACAGGAAGGGTCAGCAAGAGGCTCATCCATATGATACTGAATTTTAGAGATATTATCCCAATACTCTTCAGGTGTTATAACCTTACTTATATTTTCTTTATTTATATACTTTGAAAATTCCTTTGCCCAACCAATTTCATTGTACTTCTCATCTGTTCCGAAACCAACTGTAAATGTTTTATCAACATTAGCAACAGAGGCAACATAGCTTGAATCCACTCCGCTTGACAAGAAGCTTCCTACTTCAACATCAGAAATCTTATGTGCGGCAACAGAGTCATGGAATACATCTGAAATTTCCTTAACCCATGAATCAAGGTCAGGCTTATCATCTGCATTAAACTTAACTTCCCAATATCTTTTTACTTCAAGTTTATTTTCCTTATACTTAAAGAAATGTGCCGCAGGAAGCTTATATACATTCTTGAAAAAAGTTCTCTCTGTCGGAGAATACTGAAATGTAAGATAGTTTTCAAGCGCTTCTTCATTAAGTTCCTTTTTAAAATCAGGATGTACAAGGAAAGCTTTTATTTCAGAGCCAAACATGAATGTATCACCCATGACTGCATAATAAAGAGGTTTTATTCCAAAAAAATCTCTTGCTCCGAAAAGCTCCTTTGTATTTTTATCCCAGATAACAAAAGAAAACATACCTCTGAGTTTGTTCAGCAATCCCTCACCAAACTCCTCATATCCATGAAGAAGAACCTCAGAATCTGTATGTGTAGTAAATGTATGACCCTTATCAACAAGTTCCTCTCTTATTGACTGAAAGTTATAAATTTCTCCGTTAAAAAGGAGAACCTTTGACTTATCCTCATTATAAATTGGCTGATCCCCAGAAGCAGAAATATCAATAATTGAAAGACGCCTGAAACCCAATGCTATGTCACCGTCAACATACTTGCCCTCAGAATCAGGACCTCTGTGTTTTATTTTATCCATCATTTTTCCAATAATCTGGTTAGAATCATTTTTTGTATTTGTAAAGCCTACATAGCCACACATAATAATCCCCGTTCCTTTCTGCTGTTTTTCACTTTTGTAAAGCAAAATTTCTGTCATGCTTCTTGTTGAATAGAAATAAACAGCGGCGTGACAATATTATTCACGCTAACATTCTTTCTCCGTTGTAAGAATAATTGTTTTAAACAGCACCTCACAAAACGAAAGTCGGTACTGCAACAATATCTCTATTATACAATATTATGTTTTATCTATCAAGAGTTGCATTTATATATTAAAAAATAAATGTAAAAACGCAATAAAATATAAAAGCTATTCATTATTATTCTGAATAGCTTTTTAATTTTATGTATTACTTCCTGATTAATTATTTTCTGCAGGTGTATGTGAAGAAGCATCGTTATTCTGAACACTCTCTTCGGAATTATTCTGGACAGCATCTTCATTATCATCAGTCACATCATTTTCAGAATCTGTAATATCAGCTTTGAATTTTAATTTATGTAATTCATTAAGCTTTTTAATGTTGCCCTTTGACATCTCATGAGCATAATTCATAAACTCATTGAAAAACTTTTTATTTCTTTCTTCATCTGATTCAGAAGGATCTTTTTCTACTGTGTTATTATTCTGAAGCTTCCTCCATGAACGTACAATGAGAATATCAACAAACTCACTTTTCCTTGAAATCAGAATTTTCCTATATTCTTCAGGAGTAGGATATTTAAAAACAAAGTACTCCTGCATTTGAACAAGTTCTGACACATATTCACAAGCCAGATTATAACTTTGAAAAAAAATCTTTGGAGAAGTTGTTTTAAAAATACGCTCAACATTCTGATTTGCAAGTCTTATCCTTTTATAGACATAGTTTGACACCATTTTATCAAGAAAATCCAGAGAAACTTGTAATTTTTTTTCATTTGTTTTAAAAATAAGATTTTGCAGTTCTATAAGCTTCTTTTTTCCAATTACCCTGTTTAATGCCATATACTTATACCTTCTTAAATATATTTTAATAATTATAACACACTTAAGTAAAATAATCAAGAAACATGTATAAATTAATAACAGAATATTATTCTATTTTTTTTGGATTAATATACTAATAAATAATTTCTTTAAATATTTTTTCCATTATATCAACACACAAATAATCTTCATTTTCTGTTTTTATTTTATGATATTCTATATCAGTGTATCCTCGTTTCAGATATATATGTTTTGCGGCAAATGAGGCATGAAGTCTGATAGTATCATAATGCTCTAAAATATTATTCTCTGCAAAATCAAGTAATGCTTTTCCGTATCCCATGCCCTGATATTGCGGCAACACAAACAGTCTGTTAATTTCATTTTCTTGTAATGTTACCGTGCCGACAGCCTTTTCTTCATCGGTAATCAGATATACTATACCCTTGTTTATATCATGCATTATATTGTCATCAGAATGATGAATAATAAAGAAATCAACAGCACCTGCGGGATAATAATGAGGGTAAATTTCTTTTATTGTATCCATAACAATGCTTTTAACATTTTCAAAAGTCATTTTATCAGCTAATATTATTTTCATGTCAGCTTCTAAGTTTTTAAGTATATAATATAGTATTTAATACTTATAGTCTTGATTTGAAGTCGTTGTATCCAAATTCTTTTATTATTTTATATGAACCGTCCAACTTTTTTAATACTATTGCAGGCAAAGGCATTCCATTAAATGTATTGTTCTTTACCATTGAATATATAGCCATGTCGCAAAACACAAGCCTATCCCCTATTTCAAGCGGTTTATCAAAAGAGTAGTCACCAATAATATCACCCGCAAGACAGGTAGGTCCTCCAAGTCTGTAAGTATATTTCTTCTCGTCAGGCTTTCCGCTGCCTATAATGTTCGGACGATATGGCATTTCAAGCACATCAGGCATATGACATGCGGCTGATGTGTCCATTATGGCAAGACTCATACCGTTATTTGCAATATCAAGAACTTCTGAAATCAGAAAACCAGAATTCAATGCAACAGCTTCTCCTGGTTCCAGATATACCTGTACATTATATGTGCTTTTTACTCTATTAACTACTTCGACAAGCTTTTCGATGTCATAATCTTCTCTTGTAATATGATGTCCGCCGCCAAAATTTATCCACTTTAATCCATGCAGATATTTTCCAAACTTTTCTTCAACAGCGTTAACAGTGCGGTCAAGTGTATCTGAATTTTGCTCGCACATAGTATGAAAATGCAGACCATCTATACCTTCAGGAATAGTATCAGGAAAGTTAGCAAGCGTTGTTCCAAGACGTGAATTTTTAAAGCAAGGGTTATATATATCAGTTTCAATTTCACTGAATTCAGGATTAATTCTTATTCCGCAGGAAATATTTCTTCCGCTTCCCTGAACTGTAGTTTTAAATTTATTCCATTGTTCAGGTGTATTGAACACAATATGGTCGCATATCTTCACAAGCTCATTCATATCTTCCTGTCTGAACGCAGGACTATACACATGAACTTCTCCGCCCATTTCTTCATATCCAAGCTTTGCTTCATACAATCCGCTTGCAGTTGTTCCTGCAAGATACTTTCTAATAAGCGGATATGTTGAATACATTGAAAAAGCTTTTTGGGCTAGCAGTATCTTACAGTCTGTTCTTTCTTGAACAGACTGTAAGACTTCAAGGTTTTTTATCAAAAGGTTTTCATCTGTTATATAACATGGAGTAGGCAATTTTTCAGTATTTATATTATACATTTTTTCCTCCATTTATTTTTTCTTATAATCATCAGGATTGCCAAGCTGTTGTGTCATGTTGCTGACAATAGACTTCCTGTACTCAATTCTCAACTCTGCCTGCTCTTTTTTTTCATTTTCAGTAAGACCTGTAGACTTTGATTTATGGTATAGTTCATTTATTCTTGCAATTTTATCAGGTGTCAAATGCTTCACTCTCCCTTCAACAAAGATATATTATATCAGAAAATTTTACTAAATGCAATCATTCATACTTGAATTAACATTGTACATGGTATATAATAAGTTATTATGTGTCGGGGGCGATTAAAATAAACAAATATAACAACTCCATTAAAACAAAGGACATGTCATTTACAGCAGATTCAGAAAGTGAACTTTTTACTCTGCTTAAAGAAAAGATGTCTGGCAAATCAGTCAATAATATTAAATCAATACTAACAAGAAAGCAGGTTTATGTTGATGGTAAACCTGTGTCTCAATACAATTTTATTGTAAATAAGGGAAGCAATGTACTCATTAAGGGCAAAGCCAGTGAAAAAAGTCCTGCATGTAAGCTTAAAATAATATATGAGGATGACGAAATTATTGTAATCAACAAACCTCATGGGCTGCTCACTGTTGCGACTGAAAAAGAAAAGGATAAAACAGCTTATCATTTTGTTATGAACTATATAAAAGCTGATAATCCCAATAACCGTATTTTTATTGTTCACAGGCTGGACAAGGATACCTCAGGAGTTGTAATGTTTGCAAAGAATCCTGAAATCAAGGAAGCTTTTCAGGATAACTGGAGTGATCTTGTTAAAGAAAGAGAATATATCGCTGTCGTTGAAGGCAAAATGGAAAAAAACGAAGGAAAGATTGAATCTTATCTTACTGAAACAAAAACGCACCTTGTCTACTCAACAAACAATAAAATTGATGGCAAACTGGCAATTACAAACTATAAGGTTTTAAACAAAAATGATGAATATTCATTGTTGCAGGTCAGCATTGACACAGGTAGAAAAAATCAGATTCGTGCCCATATGAAAGAACTTGGTCATCCTGTTGCAGGCGATAAAAAATATAGTGCTGAAACAAATCCATTCAACAGAATGGCTCTGCATTGTTCAAAGCTTGTTCTACTACATCCTATTACTCATCAGGAAATGTCATTTGCAGCAGCACCTGACGCAAGATTTTATTCTATGTTTAAATAAACAAGTTCCTGTCACCACATAAATGATGACAGGAATTTTTGTAATAATTCAGATACCAAATAATAGCTTTTCAAAGTTTTTTATAATTCATATTTGAATTAAGGTTTGTTGTATTACATCAGAAATTGAAAACACTTGACCAGTCAAAATCTCCTGATTCTTCATTGCATTTAGGCCAGTCTGCACACCAATCCGGAACAGTCGGATTCTGTACCTTGTCTAGGCTAGGTGTATACGGTTTAATATCAAGAACCGGAGTTCCATCGTTAGCATCAATGAACGCAAGACCTATAATCCCATTCTCATGGTCAATGTATGTTACATAAGCAGGTGTAAGCGCAATAGGATTAGGTCTTTCAGGTGAACGGGTCGCAAAAGTTCCGAGAATTTCTGGACTGTTCTTGTATGGTGAGTGTTCAGTAAGTTTTAAACGTGACTTTTCGTTATCACAACCGTCAAACCACCAGAAAACCTGAATATAACCAAAGCCGTCAAGTCCTGTCATTGCAGGGATATACTTTTTTTCAAGTTCAATAACTGTTTCATTTCCTCTTACAGAGATTTTCCCGATAGAATTTAATGTAAAACTGCTCATAAATAAGCTCCTTTGTTAATTATATCGGCGCCGTAATTACCATTATATCAGATGATTTTTATACTTCAACCCCTATTTCAAATTTATTTTTTTGGTTAAAATAATTTTGAAAAATAAAAAAGTTGCTTGAACAAAATATTATGTTCAAGCAACTTTTTTATTTTATTATCATCATAACAGATGCCATAAACAAGCCGTCTTTTGTTTCAAACTTGTATTGTCCGTTATATTTGCATACAATATTTTTTACCGACTCAACACCTATTCCATAGCCGCTGTGCTTTGATGAAAGATAAACTCCTCCGCTAATAATTGCTTTGGGTTCATCATAATATGTATTGTCAACGGTTATCAGCAGTATGTTTTCATTTTCAACATTACCCCGAAGCGTTATTTTACGCTCTCCGTCCTTTATGCGGCGACATGCTTCCACCGCATTCTCCAGCAAATTTCCGACAAGCACAGAAAGATCTGATTCAGACATTTCAAGGTTATCTGTTATCCTAATATCACATTGAAAGTCAATGTGATCCTGTGCCGCAAGCTGCGAAAAATAAGTAATAATTAAATTCAATGAATAGTGACTGCAATACGTAAGAGTAATGTTATCAGAGATAGAACTTAAATATTGTGTAAATAGCTCACCAAGCTCGTTATATTTCCCGCTTTTTAAATATTCGTTCATTAAAATAACGTTATGCCGTACATCATGATTTATCCTCCTCACCTCTGACAATCTTGATGTAAGATTTCCATATTCGAGTGTCTGCAACTCAAGCATATGGTTTTGAGTTTTAAGTTCAAGATTCTGCTGTTGTTCTTCTGAAAGTAAAATAACTGCATTGTAAACGATAAATGCGCCGATGTTAATTATCAGAAGAAAAATTGCATTCTTAGGTATTAATGCTATTTCCAAAGCAGTCTGTGAGCTATTGTAAATTATATAACACCATAAAGTATAAAATGTCAGAGGAATGATCCACATGTATCTCCAGATGTTCTGTCCAACACTGCCTCTTATGGCAGGAACATACACCTTTTTAAAATAAATAAAAATTGGTGTTAGTAATATAATTTGAAACACTATCATTATTAATGTAAAAGTCCACCTGTATTTCTGCAAAGCCATCTCAGGAAAAAGTATGCCCTCAGCGCATTTTGATATTATTACAACAAGATTTGAAATGTTTGAGAGCATAAGTAACGTAAAAACCAGCTTACCTATATTATTTTTTATAGTGATAAAATAAAAAATAATATAAATCCCTGTGCTTAAAAATGATTTTATAAAAGTTGGAGTATCTGGAAAAAATGCCGCCCACATTCCAAGAGCAATCTGGATAAGTGCTATTATTAAAACAATGATTTTTATAACGACTTTTGAAAACCGATAGCTGTTTCGAAAAGGGTATAAAGACAGAATTAGGTACGGCATCAGATTGACAAGTGAATAAAGTATTGTTTCAATAACAAGAGTGAAAGACGGCATTACAATGATAACTCCTTTGATGCAATTAATTATGATTATATATTATATCATTTAATTTTATGAAAATAAAGTTCTTTTTACAATATTAAGGTTATTCTCCTTTAGTTTGTGTAAAAAAAGAGCATACGTCATAACGTAAGCTCTAAAGCAGTTCATATAGATTATTCTTTATCATCATCTTTGCTGAAAATTTCAATGCCTGTAAGCTGATTTCTTCCAGCAGTTTCAAAACCAGTCAGGTTAGCACTTTCATTACATACAGTTATTTGGGATGATTCACCTACGTCGCATGGTTCAGATATAGGGTTTGCCTTTGTAACTTTACTCCAATCGACAACTGCTTCACTAGGATCATTTGGCATATTGTTCCTCCTTTCAATTATTTTATTGTGTAATACACTACTGCTGATATAATCGTTACTACACAACCGATTAAGGCGCACTTAAATGCATGTGCTCTCTTTTCGTTAAGCTCACGATGTTGGGCGATAATATCACGATATGTAAAAATTAATTTTGCTAATGCATTCATCCTGTTTTCCGCTAACAATTGTTCGTTTACATTCTTCACTTCAAAATTTTTTTGCTTTTTTACTGAGATAACACGAAATGAATGAAATAAAGTATAACCTAAACCAAGATATACAAGTAAACCTGCAAAAATTCCAATTAAAATTAAAAATGTTATTGGTTTAGTAAACATCAAAAAACATCTTTTAGATTTACTATTTCAAGTAAGAAAATACACATAGCACCAACTAGTGCAAGAATTATTCCAACACGATTCTCAAAACTTTCTTTTTTTCCTCGTTCAATTTCATATTCTGTTTTGACAATATCCAAATACTCATTAATTGCAGTATCTTCTTCAATAGGAACGTTAATCTCTTGAGTATCATTGTTAGAATTATCTTCTCTAGTTAAATCAGCCATATAAATTCACCTCGATAAGTATTATACTATATCACAATAGAAAAATTAACCAATAATTTTATATAACCCTGATAAATAGTAGCATAGACGTTATTTATCCTGTTTATGTATTTACTATAATTTTAAGGATAATAAAGGTGTATCAGATCCAAAGGATCAAACCGTGTTTCAAATATCCCCATGCTTTCCATACCATAAAATATATACTATTTCCTGTTCAGAAGCCTGCTATTTATAAATATAATAATAAGCAGAGCAAAAAATTCTATCAATTTTACAGCACTGCCAAACTTTATATACGGTGATGTAGACGAAATCTGTTATTTATTAGCCTTAATTGACTCGAGCAAACGGTCTATGCTGAATTGAATGAAAGAATTCTTTTCATATCCACAGTGCTTTGGATAAGTATCTCCGGTAATAGCTACTAACTGAAAAAATCCAACTGTAATATAGATTAACGAGAAAGCAAGCTGGTTTATGTCAAGATCAGCTCGAATGCTTCCATCCTCTTGACCTTGCAGAAAAATATTACGTAAACTTGAAAATAAAAGATTATCAAGTTCAGTAAACTTTCGATAATTAGGAGAAATCTGTTCTATGTTTTCAGTTTTTGAGTATCTGCGTTGGTTTAAAAGCCTTGCTAATTCAGGATACTTTGAAATAAAACTGTAATAGGCATTATAAGAAAGCCGAACCTTCTCAAATCCTGTGTGTCCTTGTTGCATTGCATCATTCAGCATGTCATAAAGGTATTGATGACCTTTCAATGCAGTTGCAAAAAACAAATCCTCCTTAGAACTGAAATATCTATATATAGTTCGTTTAGTAAACTCTGATTTCTTTGCAATCATATCCATAGAAATGCTTTCATAACCATATTTGCAGAATAATTCTATAGCCGTATCAATTATCAAATTCTCACGTTCCTGCTGTTCCCTCTCACGTTTTGACAAACTCATAAATAAATTCTCCTTTTTCTATTGACAAGTTTAAAATTTATAGGTATACTATTGGTATACAAGTAGACTAAATGTATACTTACATCATATCAAAAAACATATTTTTGTCAAGCATAAACATAAAGGAGTATAACAATGAAGTACGTTAAATGGATCGTGGTTGTTATATTTATAGGCATGTTACTATTAATGGAACGTTATGATAAATTGTTTCAGGCATATGGAATGACAAAGAGTCTGGAAACGCAGTTTGGTTATTCATCTTCTGATGTGTATTCAACATTTCAGACGCTTGGAAGTAGTGGAAGAAAGCTGTTTATACAATACTTTTTTGTTGACTATATTTTTATATTGTGTTATGGAGCAATTCAGATTTTTATTTTAAAGTGGGTGCTTGGAGAAAGATTTAAGGAAACAACGCTCAAGTACATTATCTTAAATCCAATTGTGGGTTGTACTTGTGATATTGTGGAAAATGCACTTTTCACTTTTCTCATGGTTCAAATGCCAAACGAGCATTTTATGATTGTGTCCGGAGCAAGTTATGCTACCCGTATTAAGCTAATAGCATATGCTGTCGGGTTTATATCAATTGGTACAATTGGCATTTTAAGATTGGTTGCAAATTTAATTAACAGAAATAAGAATACACACAATAGATTAAAGGGAGTATGACTTAATGAAAAAGCTTGGAATTTTCTACTTCTCAGGAACAGGTAATACGGAAATAGCAGCTGAACATGTTGTCCAGTCCTTCATAAAACTTGGATGGAACGTTGATATAATTCGCATGGAGGATGTGAATAAGAATAAAATTCAGTTGGATATAAACCAATACGATATGATTGGATTAGGGTGTCAGGTTATAGCATTTGGCATTCCGACGGTAGTGCGCAATTTTGCAAGAAAATTGCCAAAAGTTTTAGATAACAAGAAGGTATTTATTTTCAGGACATGCGGAGGGGTAGTTCCATCAAATTATAATGTTTCAAAAAAGTTGATAAGAATGTTAAAACATAAGCAATTTGATGTCTGTTATGAAGAGTTGTTTTCTATAGGAAGCAATTGGATATTTAAATATGATGACTTGATTATGAAGCAGTTATATACAGCGACAATTCAGAAAATTACTCAAATGTGTGAAGCAATTGATAATGGAGAAAGGCACTTTTATAAAACAGGAGTAGCTCTTCGAATCAAGATGGGAGTCCTTGCTGCATTGTCTTCAATTTTTTTGCCGCTATTGGGCAAAGATGCTGTTGTTGATAAAACCTGTACAAAGTGTGGACTTTGCGTAAAGAGATGTCCTGCAGAAAACATCACGATAAAAAATGGAAAAGTAAAATTTCATTCTTCTTGCAGTTCTTGTATGAGGTGTGTTTATTCATGCCCAAATCATGCGATTAATTTCCGTTTACTTCACTTTGTAAAAATTTCAGATGGATATGATGTAAAGAAAAGCTTATCAGCAGATGGAAACCCTGATGAAAAGCCAAATGGAAAAATTCCACCATTCTTTCAAGGATATATAGATGATTAAGTTAAATATGCCTTTTTAATTGCATGTCATTATACCATTTTCATTACTTCGTTATTTTACCACTTCATTAAAGTTTTAGCTACTTGGTTACTATAAGTGACAATTTGAAAGAAAATAATATAGTAATCAAAATTAACAGCCAAAAAGAAAGCCCACAATTTATGTGGGCTTTTTGCTATTTCTTTTTTGTATTTGGTCCGAGCGATTCCTTTTTAGCGTTATTTGGCTGAGAATCACCGTTTTGCTTTTTAAGGTTTGACTTATCTTTCATAAAATATCACCTCATGGATTATTATTTCAGCAAGCTTTAAAAATATGCAAATAATTTTATTAAAAAACTGGTGAATTACTATAAAAAAACACGCCGTCTGCAAAGTCCTGCAAACGACGTATCTACGTAATATTTCATGGAGCTATCTATCAGATTCGAACTGACGACCTCATCCTTACCAAGGATGTGCTCTGCCTGCTGAGCTAAGATAGCAACCAAATCACTAAATTATTATATACTTTTTTAAGACAAATGTCAAGAATCAATTTAATTTTTCAGTTTAATATGTTATAATAATTCTGTAAGTCCCGCAACGTTGTCAAAAATATATTTATAAGGATATTTTAAAAATTCTTCTTTCTTTGTCGTTCCCGTAAGCACAGCGCAGAAATCAACGCCTGCATTCTGAGCAGTCATTGCGTCAATAAAACTGTCACCGACATACAGGACATTTTGTTTTTCTTCGCCCAATGCTTTGATAGCTCCGAGTAATCCGCTCGAATCTGGTTTTGCTGAAGATACATCATCACCGCCGACAATAATAGAAACAAAATCAGTAAGACCTTCTATCTCAAATGTTTGCTCAATACGTATTCTTCTTTTTGTTGTGACAATGCCAAGTTTTTTACCATATACATGCAGTTTTATTAATGTCTCTTTTGCACTTGGAAGCATAATGGTGTTTGCTGTCATTATTCTTTCGGCTTCGTCCCTGTATAAATTCAGAAACAAGTCCGTTTTATCCTTATCATCAATGCCTGTAAGTCTTGTAAGAGAATCTGCAAGTGTCAAACCAATACAAAGCCTTATCTCTTCACGATCTGCTCTTGGTATACTCATTTTATCAAAAGAATAATGAAAACAATCCACAATACCATTGGTTGCATCTGCTAATGTATAATCAAAATCAAAAATAAATGAGCTATAATTCATCTTTTAAATTTCCTTTCGGTCAGAATGTCGAATTTTCTGCATAATTGAACTTTTTTATCATATTTTATATTATAGCATAAAAATCTTCTTTTTTCACTATAGTTTTATTTTTTTGATTTCTTAAATAAAAATAATTTTGATTTTTCGACTATTGACTAATTGACAGAATAACTGTATAATAGTATTTGTGGGAAATTTGTATGTTTTTTAAGCATCAAATTTTGTAATATTAAACGAAAAGGAGTTACACATTATGTCACTTACAAAAAACCCTAATGTCAACAAATGGGTTGACGAAATGATTGCTCTTACCAAACCTGACCATGTAATATGGGTTGATGGCTCGGAAGAACAGCTTGAAAAGTTTAAGGCAGAAGCTTTTTCAACAGGAGAACTTCTTGAACTTAATCAGGAAAAGCTTCCTGGATGCATGTACCATAGAACACATCCTAATGATGTTGCCAGAGTTGAAGACAGAACCTTTATCTGTTCAAGAAACAAGGAAGATGCTGGTCCTACAAATAACTGGTGTGATCCTAAGGAAATGTATGCAAAGCTTACTCCTATGTTCGACGGAGCAATGAAGGGCAGAACAATGTATGTTGTTCCTTATTCAATGGGCCCTTTAGGTTCACCTATCGCTAAAGTAGGTGTTGAACTTACCGACTCTATCTACGTTGTTCTTAACATGAATATTATGACAAGAATGGGCACAGGCGCTCTTGAAAGTCTTGGAGATACTTCAAATGACTTTGTTCGCTGCCTCCATTCAAAGGCTGATATTGATCAGGATAAGAGATATATCGTTCACTTCCCAGAAGACAACACTATCTGGTCAATCAATTCCGGTTACGGCGGAAACGTTATTCTCAGCAAGAAGTGCTTTGCTCTTCGTATTGCTTCATATCAGGGTAAGAATGAAGGCTGGATGGCTGAACATATGCTTATTCTTGGTCTTAAGAAGCCAGACGGTGAAACAAAATACGTTTGCGCAGCTTTCCCATCAGCTTGTGGAAAGACAAACCTTGCAATGCTTATTCCACCAGAAGGATATCGTAAGGATGGCTATGAAGTATTCACAGTAGGTGACGATATTGCATGGCTCAAGCCAGGTGCTGACGGCAAGCTTTATGCTATCAATCCTGAAAACGGCTTCTTCGGTGTTGCTCCTGGTACAAATGAACACTCTAACTACAATGCTCTTGCTTCTGCAAAGAAGAATACAATCTTCACAAACGTTGCTCTCAACAATGCTGATAAAACAGTATGGTGGGAAGGCCTTGACAAGAATCCTCCTGTTGATGCAACAGAGTGGAAGGGTGCAAAGGTAAACGGTGTTGAATTCACTTCAACTAAGGATGCTGATGGTAAGCCACAGAAGCTTGCTAATCCAAACTCACGTTTCACAGCTCCTGCAATAAACTGCCCATGCATTTCACCTGAATTTAATAACCCACAGGGTGTTCCGATTTCAGCTATTGTATTCGGCGGCAGACGTGCTTCAACAACTCCTCTTGTATATCAGTCATTTGACTGGGCACACGGCACATACATGGGGTCAGCTGTTTCTTCTGAAACAACAGCTGCAGCAGCAGGTGCAGTAGGTGTTCTCCGTCATGACCCAATGGCTATGAAGCCATTCATTGGTTACAATGTAGGTGACTACTGGGCACATTGGCTTGAAATGGGCGAAAAGCTTGGCGACAAGGCTCCTAAGATATTCAATGTAAACTGGTTCAAGCAGGATGAAAACGGAAACTTTATCTGGCCTGGATTTGGTGATAACATGAGAGTTCTTGACTGGATCATCAAGCGTTGCGACGGTACAGCTGATGCTGAAGAAACTGCAATTGGTTATCTCCCTAAGAAGGAAGACCTCAATATTTCCGGCATTGAAGATGAAATTACTCCTGAAATTCTTGACCAGCTTCTTGCTGTTGACAAGAATCTCTGGACTAAGGAAATTGCTGAAATGCGCAGATATTACAAGGAAGACATTTCTGAAAAGGGCGGTCACGTTCCTGCAGCTCTTTGGGAACAGCTTGATAAGATCGAAGCAAGAATCAACAAGTAATAATATAATTAATGGTGTACAGAATTTCTGTACACCATTTTTATTTCATATTATAGCTTATAACTTTGTGTGATCAATCTTGCTGGTATCCAGTTCATCCATGCCGTTTGTATTGCTGCCATTAGAATTAAACCGTTGACTGCCTGAGTTAAATGGATTTTGATGGTTTGTATTGTTGAAACCATTGTTGTTTGAATTAAACTGCTGATTGCCCGAATTAAACGGGTTAGCAGAGTTTGTATTGTTGAAGCCATTATTTTGCTGAGTATTAAAATTCTGCTGTGTATTTCCTGCAAAATTCTGCGGATGATTAAACGAGTTAAGTCCATCATTTGCAGATACATATTGATTTCCCTGATTACCCTGATGATTGAAATTGCTCTGATTAACACCATTATTTGCGGTAGGATTTATTCCTGAATAAGTTGTAAACTGGTTAACATTCTGCTCTCCGAAACCATTATTCATATTCTGACCGTTGTAATTATAGTGCGTTTCCCCTGAATACATTCCGCTGTTGTTTTTCTTAGAAACTCTTATAATAACAATTACAGCAACGATTAACAAAGGAATAACAATCAATGCGATTCCAAAGTTAAGCGAATCGCTTACTGTTGAAGGTTCTCTGTATCTGATATCTAGAGCTACAACCGCTTTGTCAAACTCATCTCTTGAACCTGTTTCAAGCATTTCACTTTCATCCAACCATTCATAGAGGTAACCTTCGATTTCAGAATCAAGTTCTCTTACCTGTCCTACAAAATAAAAATCTTCCCAGTCTATATCATCATATTCAAGACTAGGGTCATCCATGAATTCATATGTCTGATCAATGAGAGTGTTCATCTGTGCCATCTGTTCTTCATTAGTAACTGAAAGTACTATGTATTTATAATCAAGATCACTATCCTCAAGCAAAGGAATTAAATAATATTCAACAGTAGAGTTGTTCTCATCATCTTCTTCGTATTCATAAGCGAAATTGCCATAGCACAATGGAACATACCCTTCGACAAACATACCTTCCTCAAAGTCATACTCATACATTTCATTGAAGTCCGGAATATCCTTGCTAAGTGCATTCGAATCCTTTATACCGTCAATAGTTAAGCCTATCCCTGCTATAAATAAAACTATAACTGCAATTGCTAATCTAAAAGTCAAATATTTTTTCCAGCCCATAATCATACTCCTTATTAAGTAAAAATAACTACATTATTATAGCAAAATAAATATAGAATGTCAATCAATAAAAAGATTTTTATTCTGTATTATAAAGAAATAAGCCGCCTAAAAACCAGGCGGCTTAAACTATATAATTATTATTGATCAAATACTGCGTTTATTGTCATATCGGATGTAACATAACTGAAATTCTGGTCCCAGTAAAGGAACATCCTTCCATAGCTGTTATCTGAATTGATTGCAGGAGGATTTGCAGCACTTCCGTGTTTAACTTGCTGAGTATATGCTGTACCGTTTACAATGAAGGTAACAGTGTGCATCGTTGCTGCAAATCGTGCTGTAATAGTGACATCAGATGTGATATTTGAAAGCGACCTATCCCATCCTGTAAAGCTGTTTCCGTAATCATCAGCATTAGGAACAAACGGTGGTGTTGCAGTTCCTCCATGAGCTACATTTACAGGATATGTATAGTTTCCGATTACAAAAGTAACAGTATAAGTTGCATTCGCTGTTGGGGTAAGCAAAGCGGTTACTGTCATGTCAGAAGTAACACATGAGAAATCCCTATCCCAGCCGTTGAAGATATATCCCGGAACATCAATTGTCTTAGGTATGTCTGCAGCCTCACCGTACTTAACCTGAAGAGTTGTGGATCTGCCTGCAACTACAAGGGTAACAGTACACATACCTGTCTGGTTCGGAGCTGAAGTTACATCTGAACCGTCAGCATTTTTAAACAAAGCAGTAATTGTTATATCGCTTGTTATATTTTCAAATGACTTATCCCAGCCAATAAATATCAATCCGTCAACAACAGGGTCTTCAGGCTTTTCAGCGTTGCCGCCGTCAGGAACTTCCTGAATTTCTGATTCATCATCCACAATAATTTTAACAAGATGATAAACATCGCCGTTTGAGGTGTGCGAACTTGTATTGCTTTCGTTGTTTGTTAAAGAAACGTCAGTCTGTGCAGGTGCTGTTGTTGTTGCAGGTGGAACATAATGACTTTCTCCAGGCATTGTAACAGAATACTCAGAGTATGCGGTTGTAGTATAAGGTGTTGTTGTTTCATCAGGTGTTGTTTCAGGAACAACAGGAGGATTTTCAACAGGTTCTTCTGTAGGAGCATTCTGATATGCGTCCCTTAATTCAGCCGTGCTGTAAGGGAACTTATCAACAAAGTTTGAAACTGCAACAAGTTCCTTGAGTGATGTTGCAGATAATTCATCAAGGCTCAGGTCAATATTAAGGAACTCATACTTCGGAACAGAATTCAAAGTTGTAATCTGACCCTTTTTCTTCTCAATTACATATTGTGTATCGTCAATTTTTTCTCCCATTGAATCATAGATATCAATAGAATTATTTCCATAGAAACAATAGAAATCGCATACTTCTCCCGTATCGGTTTTTGTAATAACAAATCTTGATACGGATTTTGCAGTTGAAAACTGCGCATTGTTTGTTCTAATTACAAAATCAGCCTTTGCTTCCTTTACGGTGTTATTAAGTAATGCACCCTGAAGAAGAAAAATTACTCCGTCATCCTTGCCGTTAAATTCATCAGAAATTATAACTTGCGTATTTGGCTCAAGGATTATGTAATTATCTTCCTCAACGCCTTTGGTTTTATAAGTTAGTTTGCAGGAACTTCCAGATGATACTGTTACAATACTGTTTTTAGAAAGCTTTGCACCTTTAACAGCTAAAGCACTTCCCTGACCTGTTACGGTGATATCTACTTTTCCGGAAAAGTCAGTAATGAAAAGTCCGTAGTCTCCTGTGCCTGCACATACTATAATAATTGTTGCTATAATAGCGCAAACTGTTATAGCTCCGGCAATAATCGCCATCTTAACACTCTTCATTTATAAGATCTCCTTAACCTCTTAAATATAAAATAAATGTAAGTAAATCTAATTAGTCATTTCCCACCAAGGGGCACCAGTTGGTAAGGTATATTCTACCGTTTTTGTTTCAGCATAGTCTCCGTTTTCAGATATCTGGTACTGGTCATTTCTAGGCACAGATGTTTCTTCCTCAACGTCATCAGGCAATGAATCAATGCCATATATAACTGTTGTTGGTGAAGTGACAGACGAAAGCGACGTTTCAGGTGTGGTAGTTTCACTCATTCCTGAATTTTCATCCACGAATAAATCTACATAACTTTCTTCTGTTTCGGCAACTGTCGTGTTTACGCTTCTAAGGTAAGCCGCACTAAGTTCTGCATTGCTGTAAGGCAGTTCCCTTGTATTACTTGCCTTCAGAAGTTCAGCAAGAACCTGTGCATTCATATTGTAAATATCAAAGTCCTGATTCAGATAGCTGAACTGACTTATTTCACTGCAAGTAATCATCCGTGCGCTTTTCTGTTCAATAAGAAGCAATTCCTTGTCGATCTGATTTCCTGATAAAGCATAAAGATTAATTCCCACTTCGCCCTCAAAATTCTGAACATCAGTTATCAGTACATCTGAATATCCTTTATATGATTTCTGAAAGTCAAAAGCCACTCTGAAAATAGTCCCGTGTACTGTAACATTTGTGTTAGGAGTTTTAACCTGATATAAAGCTGACTTATTTAGTTTTTTTGAAATATTGTTAAGCACTGCACCTTTTGTAAGGTTTACGGATATTTCACCTCTGTCAGCACTTTCGGTATATTGTATGTATAACGATGAATTAGGTTCGACACAGATATATTTATCGTCATCAATTTTGATCTTAAGTTTGCAGTCCTTATCAGTTGTAATAACATCGCCGCTGTTAATTACTGCATTCTTGTTAAGATATGTTAATGCGCCGTCACGTTCAATTGTAGCATTACCGCTGATTTCAACGACCTTGACCTGGCGCAGCTTTATGTCTCCAAGAACAACGCTAAGTATCAGCATAAAAACAATTGCAACTATGATTAAGATTAATCCTACTATTAATGGCCTGAGGTTTTCTTCAAGAAATGACTTCTTTTCCATTTGGAATTACCTCCCCAAAGCAGTTTCACATAAATTAATAGCTAACAAATATTATAACATAAACAGATTATAATGTCAAAAATATTTATTATACTGCATAAAATTCACTGAATTTTTTCATAAAAAAGCAATGCTGGTATATTTCTATACCAGCATTATTATCAGTATAAATTAGCGATAAGCTTTTTCTTTTCGGAAGCAAATTCTTCGTCGTTAATCACATTGTTATCAAGCATACTCTTGAGCTGTTTAACAGACGTTTCAAATTCATCAAGAGACATTGACTTTCCAGAAGCTGAAATTGTAATCACCGGCCTTGCAGGCTGTTCAATTTCTTTAACTTCCTCGACAGTTTCCTGAATAGTTTCTGCTGTTTCTTCATATGTAACTTCTGTAGCTTCAACACCTTCAGGTCCTTCGATAAATTCTTCAACAACAGGTTTAGTTTCTTCAACTATATCCTGCTGTCCGTTATCATACTCTGTTTCTTCAGCAGGGGAAATATCTTCAAGTCCGTAATCTGATTCAAGATAATCTTCAGGTGTACTCTCCGTTTCTTTTTCTCCGCCAAATTCAGCAGCCGCCTGTAAATTGTCAAGTATCTCTGAAATGACATCATCAACATCCATCTGTGTTTTTTCCTTTACAGATGCCTGAGCTTTCGTTACAATCTGCTTTATAGGCTTGACATTTTCAATGATAGGTGTTTCAGGAACGATTTCCTGAACATCCTTTTTAAGCTGTTCTTCATCAGCATCAGACTGATCATAATCAAAAGGATTTATCAGAGGAGGGAGCAAAGATTTCTTAGGTTGCTTTTCTTCAACGATTTCCTCAACTGCAGGAACTTCGTTTACTTCTTCAATGGCAGCAGCGCTAACCTCTGCATCGTTATTAAAATCAACAGCTTGTGAATCAGCAGTTTCATCGACACTCTTTAGGAATTCAGCAACATACTTGACTGGATCTTCTTTAATCGGCTCGGCAACTTCTTCAGTCTTAGGCTTTTCAGAATCACTATGCTTAATTTTCTGTTCCTTTTCCTTTTTCTTCATGGATTCAATCTTCTGGTCAAATTCAGTTTTTGCAACGGTAATTGTATCCACTATCTTTGATACATGATCAAGACATGGAATAATAATTCTTCTTCTATTCAAAACACCCTTTGAAGTAGCATCACACTGAATGTACAAAGGACTTGCTTTAAGATTTTCATTAATATATATCTTAGTTATTTCATCTAATCCACAGCTGAATCTGGTATATACAGGATCTTCTTCCCTTGTTCCCATCTGTTCACAAATATATCCGATGCCGTAGATATGAGCGGCAGTCAGCGTGAGATTAACTTCCTGTGGCTTTGAAATAACACTGGTTTTGTAACTTGCTTCATAATATGCAAGCTTTTTTTCTGTGTATATGCTAGCCTTACCGTCCATATAATTCTTCCCTGCTTTCTATACAAAAATCAACTACAATTAGTATAGCAGATATTCTTAAAATAGTCAAATATTATTAATAGATTTTATAATAGAAAATAATCATTAATTTTTATATATATTACAAAACGTTAAAATATAATTTATATCTTCTTAATTCGTTCCACAGCCTTATCAAGCCATTCGCCGTAGAAATCCTCAACAAGACCTGTATCGCAGGCAGAAGTTATTTCAGGAGAAATAGGAATCTGACCGAGCAATTCAATCCCATTATCCTTTGCAACTGATTCAATATGACTTTCACCATAAATAAGAATCTTTTTCTTGCAATCAGGACATTCAACATAGCTCATATTCTCAACAACACCGAGTATTGGAATATTCATCATGTTCGCCATTGAAACCGCCTTATTAACAATCATTGATACAAGATCCTGAGGTGATGATACTATTATTATTCCGTCAAGAGGAATTGACTGGAATACAGTAAGAGGTACGTCGCCTGTTCCCGGAGGCATATCAACAAACATATAGTCAACGTCTCCCCAGAAAACATCTGACCAGAACTGTTTTACAACGCCTGCAATAACAGGGCCTCTCCAGATAACCGGATCAGTAGGGTTTTCAAGCAGCAAATTTATAGACATAATTTCAATGCCAGTTCTTGTTACAGCAGGCAGAATACCATTTGGATTTGACATAGCTCGTCCATGAATTCCAAACATTTTTGGAATACTTGGTCCTGTAATGTCAGTATCCATAATTGCAGTTTTATATCCTTCACGAGAAAATAACGTTGCAAGAAGTCCTGTAATAAGAGATTTCCCTACGCCGCCTTTTCCGCTCACAACACCTATTACCTTTTTAACACTGCTGTTTGCATTAAGATTTTCAATAAAGCTCTTCGGATCAACCTTTCTTTCTGCACAATCGCTTGAACAGCTTGAACAATCATGATTACATTCGCTCATTTTTACATCTCCTTGATTTTGCATAATAATCTTAAAATTAATACAATATAATATATACTGTTCTTTAATAAAATTATTATACAACAACATTCATCCTCTGTCAAATTTATATAGACTTTTATACTAAAATAAAGTATAATAATAATTGAGGTGTTTTAATGAGAGCCGACATACATTCACACATTCTTCCGGGAATTGACGATGGTTCACCTGATATTGAAATAACAAAGCGTATGCTGCATATGCTAAGTAATGATAAGGTTGACGTGGTAGTTGCTACTCCGCATTATTACCATCACCGACAGACCGCCGGAGAATTCTTACAAAATCGAAATTCAGCATATAACTATCTTATTGAAAATATTGACACATCCCTATACCCGAAAATATTAAAAGGCGCTGAGGTCTATTATTATCCTGAACTGATAAATGAAAAAAATCTGGAAACGCTATGTATAGAAAATACAAACTATATGCTTGTTGAACTGCCATATCAGGATATTAATCAGTCTGTTGTTTCAGATTTCAAAAAGTTTGTTGAAAGCAAAAAAGTAAAGCCCATTATGGCACACATAGAACGATACTACAACAGCGGATTTGCAACAAAACAAGCCATTGATGAGATACTTTCAATGGATGTTCTTGTTCAGATAAACGCACTTTCTTTTTTTAGCGTAAAAAGCCGTCAGTATGCACTCAATCTCCTGAAAAGAAACAGCGTCCACTGTATCGGAACAGATGCACATAATATTACCACCCGTCCTCCTTTCTATGGTCAGGCAGAAGCTCTGATAAAGAAGCGTTTTTCAGAAGAAAAATTTGCTCAGATTATGAATAACTGCGACAAAATACTGAACGATTGCCCGATAGAAGAAATAAAAAATGATGTACCCCCTACTAAATTTATTGATCTGACTAAATGGTTTAACAATAAATAATTTATCATACTGGAGGTTTTTATGGGAAATAAATTTGTAAAAATAAATGGTATTAATAGTTCCATCTCGGAGAATCCAGAAGCTTTTGTGAAGCTTTCAGAGGATATTTACCATAACCAGCTTGAAGCTATTGCACAGCATATACGTCTTGAACGTAATGAGAAACCTCTTATTCTTCTTTCAGGCCCATCAGGTTCAGGAAAAACCACATCAGCTTTAAGAATAGGAAAACTTGTCGAAAAATACGGAATCAAGGTTCACACTATTTCTATGGATAACTACTTTATTCCAGGAGATATTAATGTCCTGCCAAAGGATGAGAATGGCAATCCCGACCTTGAATCTCCTTTAAGACTTGACATTCCGCTTTTATCAGAACATCTTTATAAGCTTTTTAGATGTGAAGAAATACAGATACCTGTATTTGATTTTGCAACGCAATCCAGAATCAATTTTATTCCCGTCCAAAGAAAGAAAAACGAAGTTATCATCATTGAAGGTATTCATGCGCTTAACCCTTTGGTTACAGGCGACACAGACAGCTTTACAACCTGTGTTTATGTCAGTGTTAGAACAAGACTAAAAAACAACAAAGGCGAAATTCTTCACCCAAGAAAAATAAGACTTATGAGAAGGCTTGGAAGAGATAAGCTTTTCAGAGGAAGAAAACTTGAAGATATTTTTGCTTTCTTTGAAAGTGTTTCTAAAGGCGAAGATCTCTACATTATGCCACATAAACACAGAGCTGCATTTGATATAGATACATTTATTCCGTATGAAGCTGCTGTTTATAAGGATATTCTTCTTCCTGGACTTCTTGAAATCAAGGATAAAATGCAGTACAACAATTATTATGATAATATTGTCAAATTTCTCACAGAACTTAATTCACTTCCAGAAAAATATGTTCCGAACGATTCTATTGTAAGAGAATTTATCGGGGGAAGCACCCTAAATTATTAAGGTTGATATCTATGTTTAAAAAGACTATTTGTATATTTATATCTTTTCTTTTTATAATCAGCAGTATTAGTATCCCATGTACAGCTGCAGACGAAAAGCTCGACATACTGATTATGGGTGACAGTATCCCATATGGTTACCTTCTTGCAAACGGAGAAAAGAATTACGGTGAACTTATTGAGGACTATTACAATGGTAAGGCAGATGTCACTAACATTGCTGTCAATGGCTATTCAACAAGTGATTTGCTTGAACTGATTGATAAGCCTGACACAAAAAAGCTGATTAAGAATGCTGATGTTGTTATTATTTCAATAGGCGCAAATGACCTGCTGAATGTTTTCTTTGAAAGATATTATGAAATTGTACAGACATATAATGAAACCGACTTTGCCACTGCTGCACAGACAATTATGAATGATAAAGATGGTTTATCTGATCTTCTAAATGATCTTGACAAGGGAACGCTAACAGCAATAAACAATATTCCAGAAATTAAAAACAGGATTACTACCGCTAACAATGATACAAAGATAATATTTCAGACAATTTATAACCCGTTTGAATCAATTTCAGAAAATCCTGACTATACCGTTATTTCAACATTAAGCTTTCTGCTCAACAACCTTCTTTTTCAGATTAATAAAGAGATAAAATCCCTTGATGGAACAGAAACAGCAGATATATATGCACTGTTCAAAAACACAGGCTGGCTAACTACTAATATCTGTGATTATGATATCCACCCTAACCAGTTTGGTCATGTTGCAATTGCAGCAAAGATTATTTCTATGCTGTCAGATGATGAGCAGAATTATAAAAAGCTATGTGTCAGAATGACTAAGGAAACAATAGCAAACGAAAAACTGGCGAAATACAGGGATATTGCTTTATCGGCAACAGACGATGAACTCAGACGTGCAAATACTGATATAATCAATTCAATCGGAGTAAAAATTCCTGAGCCCCCACAGACTACTATAACAGAATCACATACAGTAACATCAGCATCCGCAGCAAAAGTTGATGTTACTACAACTGTATCTCAAACAACAACAGAACTAGAACTGACAACCCATACAACAACACAATTTACTGCTGAAACTACTGCTGAAACCAGTATTGCTTCAGAAAAATCTTCTTTACAATCAACTACATATGAATCATCTGAATTAACTGCCGAAGCTAATTCGAATTTAGATAATGAATCAAAATTAGAGTTATTGCTGCTTATTGTTAAGGGTGTTCTGATAGTTGCTTTTAATATTTTTGTGTTTTTAAAAATCAAAAGAAAATAACATAAGGCTGAACCGCATGAAAAATGGTTCAGCCTTTTATCATTAAAATCGCAACAAAAAAGCCCATGATTTCTCATGGGCATATTTTTTATTAGTCAGCTACATATGGGAGCAATGCAACATGTCTTGCACGCTTGATAGC
The DNA here is from genome assembly GCA_023396225.1 of Bacillota bacterium. Taxonomy (GTDB): domain Bacteria; phylum Bacillota; class Clostridia; order Oscillospirales; family Ruminococcaceae; genus JAEZYS01. Next base: position 53,984 of record JAEWWT010000015.1, on the reverse strand, counting down.
TATTGTGAGTTCTCTCTGATGATATGCACAAGTGCCTGTAACTCTTCTTGGAAGAATCTTAGCTCTTTCTGTCATACACTTTCTAAGCTTTGGGATATCTTTATAATCTATCTTTTCAACTCTGTCAGCACAGAACATACAAACCTTTTTACGGGTTCTCTTAGCTCCTCTAGGAGCTCTTTCTCTGTCTCTATCTCTATCTCTTTCCATCTATGAAACCTCCTTTTAATATTTGATTAAAGCACCGTATCAGAACGGCAAGTCACTGTCACCAATGACTTCTTCAAAATCCGAAAAATCTCCAACCGCAATTGAAGAATTTGCATTCTCCTGCTGAGCTCTCTGTGGTGGTGCAAATGTCTGTGAAGTGGTATTCTGATAACCACCTGGTTGTCCGCCAGTAGCTGCTTTATCACCGCAAAAGCTTATCTGATCTGCATAAACTTCTGTAACATAGTGCTTGACATCAGGATATCTCTTATCGTCATATGTTCTAGTTCTGAGGTTGCCCTCAACAGCAATCATACGACCCTTTGAGAAATACTTGCTGACAAATTCAGCAGTCTTCTGCCATGCTACTACTGTAATAAAATCTGCTTGTCTTTCCCCGCCCTGAGGCACGAAATTTCTGTCGCAGGCTACAGTAAACTGACATGTTGCAACTCCGCTTGGAGTTTGTCTCAATTCAGGATCAGCAGTTAATCTGCCCATCAGGATAACTTTATTTATCATAACAACTATCCTTTCTTTTCTGCTTACTTAACTGTGATTAATGAACGAAGAACGCCTTCTGTGATCTTGAAAACACGGTCTAATTCTGCTGGGAAATCAGGCTTTGCAGAATAGTTGAAGAGTACATAGTAACCTTCAGTTTCATCCTGAATTTCGTAAGCAAGCTTTCTCTTGCCCCATTCATCAGCAGACTCAAGTGTTCCATTTGCTTCAATCATGCCCTTGAACTTTTCGATGAGAGCCTTTACTCCGTCCTCACCCTGCTTTAAGTTAAGAACAAGCATTGTTTCATAGCTTTCGTTAATCTTTGCCATTATATTGCACCTCCTCTTGGATTACGCCCACACTATAAATGTGAACGAGGATAACAGAAATATTATATCACACCTTTGACAGCTTGTCAAGCACAAAAGTGATACAGCCATTTTTATAACCATACCTTTCTAAGTTTTGTGTTTTGCAAAAGCAAATCGAGGCAACTACCAAAGAAACAAAGTTTATCTCTCAATTACCTGTTCACGGTCAGGACCTACACCAACCATCTTGATCTTGCAGTCGCAAAGTTCTTCAAGTCGATTTATATAGCTCTTACAGATTTCAGGAAGCTCGTCAAATGAACGGCAGGCTGTAATATCATCCTTGAATCCCTTGTGATCCTCATAAACAGGTTCACAGCCTTCAAGCTCCTCAAGTGTTGCAGGGAAATCCTTTATAATAGTACCATCTGGCTTCTTATATGCAACACAAATTTTGAGTGTATCAATATTTGCAAGTGTATCAAGCTTGTTTACAACTAGGTAATTAAGACCGTTTACTCTTACAGCATGACGTACGATAACAGCATCAAACCAGCCTGTTCTTCTTGGTCTGCCTGTTGTTGTTCCAAACTCGCCACCGTTATTTCTGATATATTCACCGATATCATCATTAAGCTCTGTTGGGAATGGTCCCTTACCTACACGAGTAGTATAAGCCTTTGCAACACCGTAAACGCTGTCAATAACAGTTGGTCCTACGCCTGTTCCAACACATACACCTGCGGAAAGTGGATGTGAACTTGTAACATAAGGATAAGTTCCGAAATCAATATCAAGAAGAGTAGCCTGAGCACCTTCAAAAAGAATTGTCTTATCAGCCTTTACTGCTTCATATGTGAGGACAGAAACATCGCCTACATACTTTGCAAGTCTCTTGCCATACTCAGTATATTCCTTTATAATAGCTTCAATATCGACAGCTTCGCCGCCGTATACTTCAGTGATTATCTTATTTTTAAGCTTTCCTGTTGATCTTGCTTTTTCTGCAAACACTTCAGGATGAACAAGGTCATATACACGGATACCGCAACGCTCATACTTATCCATGTATGTAGGGCCGATACCTCTCTTTGTTGTTCCGATGTCCATATTTCCCCTGAATGATTCAGAAAGTCCATCAAGTACAATGTGCCAAGGCATTACAACGTGAGCTCTCGGGTCAATTTTAAGATTATCAAATGAAATGCCTCTTGCAGATAATGAGTCAATCTCTCCAAGAATGTCCTTAGGGTCAAGAACAACACCTGCACCTATTAAGCAAAGTGTATCCTTATACAGTATTCCGGAAGGAATGAGGTGAAGCTTATATGTTTCACCGTTGCTTGCAACAGTATGACCAGCGTTGTTACCGCCCTGTGAACGAACAACGACCTGTGCTCTTGAAGCAAGAATATCAATTACCTTACCTTTTCCTTCATCGCCCCACTGCGTACCTATTACGATATTTGCAGACATAATATGCTCCGTTTCCCAGCGGCACAATATTTTTCAGATTCAAAGCCGCTGAAAATGAATCCGAAACAAAAAGCATATGCAAAGAATCAACTGTCAGTTAATCACTGACGCAAAAAGTTTTATCTTAACATAATAGCCAATATTGATACAGTAATTATACATTTGCCCTTAAATTCGCCACATTGTATTATATCAAAAAATAACTCCTGTGTCAACTTTATATAACAATATTTCAGAAAAAATCCTGCATACTTATTATGAGTAGTATGCAGGAATATATTTATATAACATTAAGACCAAAGCTTTCACACAGACGTTTCAATCCGTTTCTGTAACCGCTTCCGACAGCTGAAAGTTTCCATGAATTATTGTGTCTGTAAAATTCCAAACCAACAATTGTAGTTTCAATCATAAGATCATCCGGACAAAAAATCATCTTTGCTCCACTGGACGATTTTATTACAATTTTCGGAGAAACAATTTTGCTGAAATTATTATTCGGATTATCTCCATAAATTGAATAAGTTACAGCTATCTTTTCAATATCAGGTGTTGCCTTCGACAAATTCAGTGCTATTTTCCCTCCATTATCAGAAAAATACTGCACTTCTCCTGACTTAGAACAGACATTGCCAAAAAATACAAGCTTATCGTTATCAACAGCTCTGTTATCATTATTCAAAAGGAATACATACGGGTCTATTTCCATCGGAATTTTCAATGAATCATATGTAAATAAAACTTCTACATTTTCAGAACCGAATACATCCGCAACAGAAACACGCTGTCCTCTTTTTATGTAAATATCAGACACAGGAGCATAGTTATTCACTGCTGAATTCGCTTGCATGTTAGCCTGTGGCTGTATATTTTCCTGAACTGTACGCTGTACAGGAGCCTTATACGGTTCAGAATACTTCTTGTTCTGAGCCTCTTGAGTAGCATTATAAACACTCACTCCATCTGAAAACGCCGTAACATTTTCATCGGCAGATCCGTTTATATAAATACGCCTTGAAAAGCTTGAAACCAGCAGCATCTCCCCATAAATATAAGAACCTGAACGTAATTTGTCGGTAGTAATAGTAACCGAGTTTTTACCGGGATACAATTCATTTGTAGAAAGCTTTATATCATAAATACTACAATCTATTTTCACCGGAACGGGAACATAAATTTCCATTGTAAAGGTATTGTTTCTGTCAGCTGGAAATTTCTTCAGATTAATAATCTTCGGAAAATACCAATCGCCATCTTCGCCTGCAACACCAGCCACTCCACCGATTATCTCAACATTAGAAAACCTTGTATCTGCGGCTTTTGTTGCAACTGAAACGTTTTTATATATGTTTGTATTAGTAACTTCCACACGAAGATCCCTCAATGCAACCCCATTGGAGTTTATATTAAGAATCGGTCCGTTCTTGCACCACAATGTCGTATTCGAACCAACAACAACGCATGGTCGGTTTATGTTAAATGGTCCTTCAAACTCACCGCATGGCAATCTCACAGCTCCTGTAACATCTGGATTATCCAGAAGCTGTTGAATATTGACTGGTTTCACAATATCTCTCCCATTCCAGTTATAAATCTAACATGTGCTTAAACATTAACTCCAAAACTCCTGCACAAAGCTGCAAGTCCACCCTGATATCCTGCACCTACAGCATTGAACTTCCAGCTTGTATCGTGACGATAAATTTCACAAACTACAATTGCAGTTTCAATAGAAAAATCTTCAGCAAGATCATATCTGAGAACTTCTTCACCCGCAGTATCGTTTTCGTTTGACATCTTTGCTACTCTTACATAAGCATTGGATACCTGTCCGAAATTCTGGCTTCTTGCCTGTGCATCGTGTATTGTAACTGTGATAGCAACCTTTGAAACATCAGCAGGCATTTTTGTGAAGTCAATAACAATAATTTCGTCATCGCCGTCTCCTTCGCCTGTCAGGTTATCACCAGTATGCTTTACAGCACCACTTGAATGAACAAGGTTATTGTAGAAGATAAAATCCTCATCCCTTGTAACTTTACCGTTTTCTCCGAGAACAAATGCGCTGGCATCAAGGTCAAAATCGAAGCTTCCGTCATACTTATTTGTATCCCATCCAAGTCCAATAAGAGCCATAGTCATTGACTTCTCAAGACTTACCCTCTGACCTTTTGAAAGATTAACACCCATTTTGCAATCATCCCTTCAAGTGAATTTTTATATATTTACGCTGACCGCCGGTTATTTCCGGCGGATGAAAGCGTATTATAATTATAAATTATACAAATCTTCTTGTAATTTCATTAATGCCGTTATCGTTTGTAGGTTCGCCGACAGCGCTGAATTTCCATTCTCCGTTATGTCTGTAAAGCTCTCCGAAAATCATAGCAGTTCTTCCTGCGTAATTTTCGCTGAGATTATACTTCATCAATTCCTTGTTGTTTGAAGCATCAACAATTCTGATGAAAGCATTTTTAATCATACCGAAGTCCTGTCCACGTTCCCTTGCCTGATAAATTGTAACAACAAAAGTAATTCTGCCGTACTGTTCAGGAACAGAATTAAGATCAACAATTACCTGTTCATCATCACCGTCGCCCTGACCTGTGAGATTATCACCCATATGACAGACAGCCCCACTTTTATGTCTAAGATTATTATAATATATTACGTCCTCATTTGCAATAAGCTTTCCATCAAAATTACACATAATTGCTGAAGCATCACAGTCAATGCTCTGTGGTTTTGATCCGAAAAAGCCGGAACTTCTCTGAGCCTCATCCCATCCAAGACCAACAACAACTCTTGTCAGAGAACTGTTTCCTTTTGTAAGATCAATTTTTTGACCTTTCTGAAGATTTACTGACATTATGCTTCCTTCTTTCTGTTTACAATAAGTTTTCTGATAAGATCAACAGGAATAATTGTAATTGCAAGACCTATTACTACAAGCCATTGCACTGCGCTCAATCCATAACAATTCATTATATCTCTGCCAAGGTATGTCATTAAAATCTGAATTACAACAATAATTCCTAAAATCTTTAAAAAGCCAGCGTTTTTACCAATACTGTCAAAAAGATTCACACGGTCTGTTCTTGCATTGAAGGCATTGAATACTGCAATGAAGATAAACAATGTAAAGTAACCGGTGAACATGAACTTGAACAGATCATCAGCTGTGGTTATACCTCCAGCATTTGCAGGGTTAGGAACCATAAATACTGCGTTGGTTGAACTTACGCTGTCAGTATATGCTGTGTACTGAGCCGCATCTTGATTAAGGAAAATATTCTGAAGTGGTGTTACAAGCAGGAAACAAAGACTTATGATAAATGCCCAAGCAGCTCCTGTGAAAATCTGTGACCACATACTCTTTGAAACAATTGCCTCATCCCTTGACTTTGGCTTTTCTTCCATGTATCTGTGAAGTGCAGGTTCGCCGCCGAATGCAAGAGCAGCAAGTGTATCCATTACAAGGTTAACCCAGAGAATCTGAGTAATTGTAAGAGGATTTTCCATACCAAGAAGCGGACAGATAAATGAAATTGCAACTGCAGTTACATTAATTGTAAGCTGGAATATGATAAACTTTCTGATTGAGTTGAAAATTGTTCTTCCGTAAAGAATGGCTTTATCAATTGAATTGAAGTTGTCATCCATAATAACAATATCGGAAGCTTCCTTAGCAACTTCTGTTCCGCCACCCATTGCAAAACCGACATCAGCCTTTTTAAGTGCAGGAGAGTCATTAACACCGTCGCCTGTCATACCTGCAACAAGGTTAAGCTCCTGTGCAAGCCTTACAAGACGTGATTTATCGGAAGGCAGCGCTCTTGAAATAACCCTTATCTGCGGAAGCACTTTCTTGATTTCATCATCAGACATAACAGCAAGTTCGTCCGAAGTGAGGATAACAGGGTTTTCGCAATTGAGAAGTCCCGCTTCTGTTGCAATGGCAACGGCTGTATCCTTTCTGTCACCTGTGATCATAACAACCTGAACGCCGGCACCCTGAACCTCCTTGATAGCTGTAACGGATTCAGGACGAACTTCGTCTCTGATACCAAGTAGTCCAAGATATGTCCACTTTCCGTCAGGAAGCTTGTCATCTTCAATTTCTTCATCAGCAATAGCTATGCCAAGTACACGTATAGCTCTCTTAGCAAGCTCATCTATTTTTTCTTCAACTATCCAGTTGTCAGCAATAGAAATCTTGTTTCCGTCCTTATCAAAGAAAAAGCTGCACTTCTGAAGAATCTTTTCAGGAGCACCCTTGATAAGTGTCATTGTCTTGCCCTGATATTTAACTGTTGTTGCGGAATATTTATTGTCACTGTTGAATGGAATTGAAGCAATCTTTTCAGCCTCAACGGACTTCCCTTTTCCTGCTGCAAAACCTACAACAGCTCTTTCAGTAGCATTTCCTCCGACAACCTTTTTGCCGTTCACTACTGCGGTTGTATTATCAAAAATGGACATTGTAAGAAGATCGCCCATCTTACCTGTTACTTCTTCGTAAGCCTTAAAATCTGTACCATAGCCGTCAACAAATGTAACTACTTCAAGCTTGCCCTTTGTAATCGTTCCTGTCTTATCAGAAAAGAGAATGTTAAGACTTCCAGCTGTTTCAATACCAGCAATCTTTCTTACAAGAACGTTATCCTTGAGCATCTTTCTCATGTTAAGTGCGGATACAATTGCAATCATAAGTGGGAGTCCCTCAGGAACAGCCATAACTATAATGATTACAGCAAGAATTACAGCGTCAAGAACGTCCTTTATAAGCTGTGCAACAAGCTGTGTGTTCTGAAAATATAAATCTGCTCCACCGCTTTCAAGAGAAATTCTTGAAAAAAGCAAAGCAACTGCAATAGCAATACCACCGATATAACCAAACTTGCTTATGCCGTCTGCAAGACCTGAAAGCTTAACCTTAAGCGGTGATTCTCTATCATCATCCTGCTGGAGTTCAGCAGCAATCTTACCGTATTCAGACTTGTCGCCAACAGTAACAACCTTCATCACAGCATTACCTGTACATACAATTGTTCCTCTGAAAATCTTGTAAGGATTCAGAGTATCAAGGGCAACTGATTCGTCCTTATAGTCATCAGGCATAACTTTTTTGGTTGCTTCCTTAGCTTCACCGTTAAGAACTGACTGGTCTACCTTGAGGTCACCATCAATCAGAATACCGTCAGCAGGTATTTTATCACCTGATTGAAGAAGAACAACATCATCAACAACGATTTCGTCGATTGATATTTCAACTATGTTTCCGTTTCTGTAAACCTTGCATAAAATCTTTGATGCCTCATCCTGAAGCTTCTGGAAAGCAGTTTCATTGTTATATTCTGATATTGTGGAAACAAATGTTGCAAGACATACTGCAATTGCAATACCGAGAGGTTCATACCACTCAACTTCTGCATGAATTACTCCTGTTACACTCAAAATATAGATTACTACATTTACGATAAGAGCAACAATAAGTATTTTTATCATAGGATCGCCAAAATTAACCTTCAGCTTATCCCAGAATGTTTCGCCCTTCAGCTCCGATAACTTATTGGTACCATTTTCTGCACGGGATTGCTCAACCTGTTGATCGTTAAGTCCCTCAAAATTCATTAATATATCCTCCTCTGATTTAATCAACAATGATATTATTGACTGACTTTGTTAATTATAGTCTAATAATTTTTTTTTATAGTTACTTCAACAAGAATACCTCTGTTTTCCCTTGAAGCTTTGAATACTGTTCCATTTTCAAGATGTATGGCCTGACCGGCAGGAACAGGATTGCCAAGAGGCGAAAGCATTCCTGTCGCCGATTGATTGACCAGATACCATGAATTGTTATGATTGCAGACATACGCCTGCAAGGTTTTATCTGCCTTTTCATCAGGGAAAATACTGCTTTGAGTATGCCATTTGAAAAGTGGTGTATTGTTGACCACATCAAGCTCTGAATATGAACGCCACTGGCCATTATGTCCCCTGACTTCCTGCTTTAATGTAAACCTTACAAGTTCCTTGTCTGTTACTTTAGTCTTACAAAAAGGACATACAGGATTATTCATGTCGCTCATTACAAACCATTTCTTTTCACAGTCAGGATTTGAACAGCGATGAAGAAGATCCCATGTCTGTACAAGACCTCTCTCCCACTCCATTGCAGTAGGTCTGAGGTCAGGATTATGCAGCCCGTCAACAAAAGCCCTGATAAAAAGCTTTTCAAGGATAGGTCCAAGATCCTTGATTTCTCCTCGCAGAACAACAGGTCTGTTTGATGTATCCGATGGATGCTCAATAAACAAAGCCTTCGGTCCAAGTCCTAAGAAATCATCCTCTTCTGCTGACACAGTGGAAAAAATCTTTGGTCCCATAAGCGGGTGACGGCAGAAAAGATATTCATAAATAAGCACAGCAAGCGCATGTAGATCAGTATAAGAGCTTGGAGTTTTTCTCCTCGGGTCAGAATAATCCAGCTCCATTGTTGAAAGCACTTCAGGAGCAATATATCCTCTTGTTCCGGCAACCTCAGGCGGATACAGACCAGGTACAACGAGCGAATCTATGTCAATTACTACACAATTTCCTGTTTTCGGATCAATAAGAACGTTGTTGTTCGAAAGGTCGGAATGAGCAAGACCTGCCTGATGTAGTCTTCTTATTGAACGCGCAAGAAGAAGCGACATCTGAAGCATTGATCTGAAATCACCAAGCTCACTTTTGTCAAGAAATCTTCTGTTACTTGATGTAAACCAGTTACTTTTTTTATCCTTACCCTTCAGCTGAAGAAGCTTTGAAGCCCCCTCACCAAAGAAAAAGTTTTGCGGATATGCAGGAGAAACAAGTCCGAATTCAGGTGACACAACAATATTAGTAGGCCAGCAGAATCTGTTTGCAAAATACTCTGCCATCTTTTCATCGTTGCCGATAGCTCCGCCCTTAGTTTCAGGCAATGTCGGATTATACCTTCCGATAATTGCTTCAATACGTGAACGGGTATTAATATCTATCTTTGAAGGCTCATTGAAAAACTGAACAACATATGACTTATCAGGAGAAAAGTATGTATATTTCATACCACCCCTCGGAGGATTATCTGTAACAACATATGAAATACGCCGCCCGTTATCAAGGACTGCATCTTCTATTCTGCTCATTATTTATCCCCCAAATTGATAATAATTAAAGTTCTGTCGTCAAATGAACCTCTTTCAACATAATTATCAAGCCATGTCAGTAATTTTTCAGAACTGTCATCACCGTCAATCTTCTTGCCGAAACTTTCAAGAGATGCAATTCTCTGAACGTCAGTATTTTTCCAGAGTTCTTCAAGAGATATACCTGCATTATTGATTACATTGTTTGAATACTGTAATGTATACTTAACGTCTCCGTCATTAACCCATGGATATTCAAGAGGTTCAGGCACATTGCTAATAAACTTTCTGTTCGCATCTGTAACAGTGTTTACAGAACCGTCAAGAGTTATAATTCCGTTAAGCAATAAATCCGTATATAATCTTAACATCTGCGGTTTGTTCGGATAATAATCATCTGCAACACCATCTGACATAAGCATCACTGTTGATATTTTTCTGCGCTGAATCTTGGTACGCTTTTTAAGTTCCTCTTCAGTACCCATTGACGAAGATGTCAGAAAGTCTGTTTCACCGGCAAAAGAACCACCGTCAGCAGTGCCTAGAAGTCTGAGCGCATCAGAAAATTCAGCCTTTTTATTAATTGAAGAAATACATCCGTCACCGATCTGCACGGTAATTATAAGATGTTCGGTTGACTTTTCAACATTAACAGGAATAATTACTGCGGCAAGCAATGTGGAGGAGAAGTCTTTATATTCCGGAGCCTTACCTGGCTTAATTTCATATTCCACTTTATCCTTACGCTCATCAAATGCTTTCTTTACTTCATTTCGCGCAGTAATAACGCCTTGCTGCAATACAGAAGCAAGTCTTGAACATGTTTCGGTAAATTCAGTACTATCAAGCGGCAAGGCAAGATTATCCCTAATTTTGTTATCTTCCTTGAATATATTCAGATATTCATTTTTAATATTTTCTATGAGTGTCTGACAACTGATTTTAGCACCTATTCTTGAAAAGTGCTTTGAGCCTGCGCCGTCTGAAACGGCAGCAAAAATGCAGTCGTCAAGCATACCAAACTCATACCAGTCATCACAGTTCGTACCCTCATGCTTATGCTTTTTTCCACGCACACGGGCAGAAATAATCTCAACTGATCCGTTTTTAAAATAACTATTTGTATATTCCGGAAACGGTTCAGGCGTCTCAGGTATTGGAATGTACTTCCAAAGAGATGCCGTATGTGCCGTTACATCAAGATTTGAAAGCGTTACTTGTGCTTCTTCTGTATTATTAACAACAGATTCAGACTTATCTTTATTTTTCATCTTACACCTCAGTTTGAAAATACAATTAAGGAACAATTACAAAACCCTGTGGTGGAGGCGGAAGTTCAATATTTGCGCCAGGCTTTGAATCAAGGCTCTTTGATGACATTTTAATTGATCCTGATACCCATGCAAAGAACTGTGCAAGATCTCCTGCAGACAGGGTATTCATCATTATAACGCATTCAGTGATTTCCTTAAGAACGGTTGTATCTGCATATGCACCTGCAGCGCATGCAATGATGTTAGCAGGCTTAACCTTTTTAAGTTCCTCTGCAGCCTGTCGCCAGTCATCTGTAGGAGCGCCGTCTGTCAGAAGAAATACAAGCGGCTTCCAGTCACCCTTCTGAGATTCAGTAGATTTTTTTACCTCACTATTTATACAGTCTGTAAGTAATCTCAATGCAGCACCGAGAGCAGTAGCACCTCCTGCATTAATTTGTGGTTCTTTAAACAGCATAAGCTCTGTAAGCGGTGAAACCTGTCTTGCAGAGGAATTAAATGTAATTACCGAAAGATATGCCGTTTCAAGAGCCTGAGGATCTCCCCTTAGTTCAGATATAAGAGCCTTCATACCCTGTTTTACTGCTTCTATAGGATCCCCTGACATTGAACCCGATGTATCAAGTAACAGATAAACGGGAAGTCTTCTTGAAAATTCAGACATAATGTTTCCTCTTTTCACTTAGATTTTGATAATATATGTTATATAATATATACTTAAAATTATACATACAACTCCCTAAAATGTCAACAGTTTATACCGTATTTTTTTAAATAAAAATAGAAAAATATACAGAAAAAAGCACCCTGTAAAACAGAGTGCTTTTAAAAGCGATATCAATATTTAAATTACTTAAGTTCGATTGTTGCGCCAACAGCTTCAAGCTTTGTCTTGAGGTCTTCAGCGTCAGCCTTTGAAGCACCTTCCTTGATAGCCTTAGGAGCAGCTTCAACGAGTTCCTTAGCTTCCTTAAGTGAAAGACCGCAAATATCCTTAACAGCCTTAATAACGTCCATCTTCTTTTCTCCGAATGAAGCAAGAACTACATCGAATTCTGTCTTTTCTGCTTCAGCTGCACCAGCAGCACCAGCAGCAGGACCAGCAACTGCAACAGCAGCTGTTACGCCAAATTCTTCCTGAATAGCCTCTACGAGCTCAGCGAGTTCAAGAACTGACAGAGCCTTGATATCTTCAACAAATTTTAAAACTTTCTCTGAAGCCATGATAATAATCTCCTTTAATTTTTATAAATTTAATTTAATGTAGGACTGCAAAATCAAGCAGCCTCTTCTTCTGCCTTCTTATCAGCAACAGCCTTAACAGTAGCAGCAAGCTTCTGCATAGGACCTTGAAGTGCGCCAACAAGCTGTGAAAGAAGAACGTCCTTTGAAGGAATCTTGGAAAGAGCTGTAACACCCTTTTCGTCGTAAATCTCACCCTCAATGTAACCAGCCTTGAGGTTGAACTTCTTTTCGTGATCCTTAGCAAACTTGCCGAGGATTCTTGCAGGAGCAGTCTGATCTTCATTTGAAACAGCGATAGCTGATGTTCCTTCAAGAACGTCTGCTAAGCCTTCAAGACCAGCATTCTTAACTGCGAAACGAAGAATTGAGTTCTTTTCTACGAAGTAGTTAACACCTGCTTCTCTGAGTTCCTTTCTGAGCTTAGTGTCTTCTTCAACTGTAATACCCTTATAGTCAACGATAACACCAGAAACGGAATTCTTGAGGAGTTCAGTAACTGCTTCAACCTTTGCTTTCTTTGATTCAAGAATCTTTGCACTTGGCATATTATTTCACCTCCGAAGTTAATATCCAACTATCGGGATTCAAAAAAAGAAAACCTTTTCCGGAAAGGAAAAGGTATAAGTATCATATACTTTACAATCTTTTCCTCGGCAGGATTTACGGCAAAGCCACCTGCTGTCTTTAGAATACGATAGTTTCTGTTTAACACAGCTTTTAAATTATAGCATGTGATTGCTCACTTGTCAATAGAAAAAATAATTTTTTAAAAAATTTATAATACAGAGCTTATTTTTGCATTTACAGTAATATTCGGTAATATTCCAGAAACGTTGTTATTATATAAATCAATACTTTCACTGCTGTATTTTGTAACAAGCTTTCTAATATTCAGTATATCACATTGATTCTCAGTAATGCAAGTGTCAAATGTGTCATAGCATACACCTTGTATAAAATTCTGTGCTTCTGTTTTAATTACATTATCAGGAATATACGATATATTTTCCTTAACTTCTGCCTCAAAAGTTACAGTAACGTTATAGTTTAATTCACCGTCTGTCTGAGCAGTTCTTGTGCAGGTCTTAATTTTTGTTATCAGAATTCCTGCTGTATGGCCGTTTATTGTAAGCGGTATCATGATACTGTCATCAAAGGAAAAATCATTTTTCAGAATTTTTACGCCCAGAACCTTTTCACTGTCAAGCATGACATAATTATTCTGAATATTCTCCATTCTTATGCCGGAAAAGTCAAACTTTTTATCACTTACTTTGATAACAGGCATAAAAAACGCATTCTTTGCTGAAATAATATCAGCCATTGTTGTGTAAACAAGCTCACCATGATTATATTTGTTTTCCATACTGCTGAGAATATATTCAGATGACCACTTATCACTTAAATTCTTATCAGTAATCTTTTTAATATCCTCACTGTACACAACAAAGCACGAAGGTGAAACGCTTCCATCAAGAAAGACTTTCAGTTCTTCTGACGGGTTATCTATACCCTGTCCAAGCACGATTACTTTTGAATGCCCAAGAAAAATTTTTCTGTTCTGAGATGATTCTACCGCTGCAATTGCCGACAACAAAGTCTTTCCCTTTCCCGTAAATGAAGAAACGCCTTCGCTTTGTGTATCTCCCGAGTCAAATACCTTTGCATAAACTTCATATAGGTCATCTTTTTTATCAATTCCTAATACCTGAACGAACATTCTGTTGTTGACTTCAACAGCTCCCGAACAGCCGCACATTAAAATTAACATGGCAGATGAAATAATTACTGCAATAATTTTCTTCATATTATATTTTCTCCTTATGTTTCTTTGCAGATATTTTCAGGATTATCAGAAGTATCAGCGGCAGTACAGCAGTATAGAAAATTATCGAGTACCCGGAACTGAACAATGCAGATATTATGCTGTTTCTTTCTGACTGTAAAACAAGAGGTATACAAAGAAGGAATATAAGCAGCCCGCAAATTGAGTTAGCAAGCTTTATTTTCGGGAAAACTTCCTTTATAATATTTCCGCAAAGATATATAAACAAGGAAATATTGATAACAGAAGTAATTGTCCATGTTACCATATAAACCGAATCAAGACGCTGAATCAGTCTTACTCCCGCATACGAACCTACTTCCATAAACGGATATTCAGTAACAGCTGCAAAATCACCAAGCACTGTAATTATAAGAAGTGTAACTATTTCAACAGTGACAAGCTTTGCTGCAAGATATCCATATGCTGAACATCTGAATTTTTCAGAAACAAACTTCATCAGAAATGCAAGTGCAGTTATTTCGCCGTTCCTTTGTATATCATTTAAAACAGCTGTATATATAGAATCATAAAATTTTCTATCAAAATAGTAATTTGTGAAATCAATATCATGAAATGACATAAAAACCATCAGTATAAGCATAAAAATAAAAAGCAGAAATACAAGTACAGATGACCTAGAGATACCTTCAATACCCAGATATGCACAGTATACACATACTATAATGAATATTGCTACCCATAAATATTTATTTACAGAGGGGTAGAATCTTATAGTTATAAACCTTTGAAAGCTGAATGTTGAGTTTAACGCATATATGATAAAATAAACAAAATACAGTACTGAATATATAATTCCAAGCCCTTTGTTTACTGAAAAAGCAGCGAGCGTAACATTTTTTTCAGGTATACATTTGCTGAGAATTATAACTGGAATAATCATAATTGCCTGAATAACTATTGAAATTGCTGCCGCAATTAGCTGTGATGTCAGAGAATAGCCCTCTCCGATAAGAGGGACAAAGGTCATTAAGGTAAATACTTTGCAAAGCAATAAAAGTATCAGAAGCTGTCCCCAGCCTATTCTGATTTTTTCAGCACCCTTATCAATCATTATTTTATGTTAACCCCTTTAAGATTTTCAACTGTGGCTTTTCTTTTTGCCATTGTCCTGAAGCCTACTCTTGTAAGCACATCCCTCATTGCATACGGTGTAAATGGTGATACAGGTGACATAACAGGCGCCCCATAGCTTTCAAGTGCGCAAACATTTACTATCATTACTGCCGCAATTAATGCTATTCCATATAATCCGCTTATACCTCCGACTATTACAGAGATTATTCTGAAACTGGTTATCTGCTGGTTTAATCCAGGAATTACAAATGAAGCTGTAACTGCTATTGCACATGCAAGAAGAAGCGGATTTGAGATAAGTCCCGCAGAAACTGCCGCATCACCGATTATAAGTCCCCCGACAATTGAAACGGCTCCTCCGACTGCTTTCGGAAGCCTGATTCCTGCCTCATTGATTATTTCATAGGATATAATTATAATCAGCGCTTCTGCCAATAACGGAAGAGGTGCATTTTGTTCAGCCTCAGCCAGATTGATAAGCAGCTTATGATTAAATAGTTCGGGATGAAATGTTGCAATTGCAACATAAAGTGAAGGAAGAAAAACAGCAATAAAAAATGATATATATCTTAACCACCGAAGAAAAGTAGCATAGTATGGTCTTGAATTATAGTCATCAAGTGTCTGAAAGTTTTCAATAAAAAGATATGGAATTATTACTGCAAACGGAGTTCCGTCAATGAGAAGTCCGACACGTCCCTCAAGGAGTTTTGCGCAGAAAACATCAGGCCGTTCTGTTACTGACACTCCGGAAAAGATAGATAGCTTTGTATTTTCAAGAAACGGTTCAACATATCCTGTTCCAAGAATTGCTTCTATATCCATTTCTTTAAGACGCTTTTTTATATTTTTGACAAGACTATGCGACACTCTGTCATCCATATAGGCAAGAATTACGTCAACATTACTTTTGGAAGTTACTGAAAAGAGGTTAAACTGCAATAAAGGAGATTTGATTCTTCTTCTTACCAGAGACATATTTGTTCTTACTGTCTCGACAAAGCCATCATGCGAACCTCTGACATTTCCCTCAGATGAAGACTCATTAACACCTCTTGTTACATATCCCTGAACGCCAAGACATGTGGCGGTAGCCACTCCGTCAATAAGAATTATCGCAAACCCGCTCATTACCCTTTTTATGATTTCTCCATATTCTATTGTAAATGACCTGTCTGTTGTAAGAAGCATTCTGTCTCGAATATGTTTGAACAGGTCATCAGAAGTAATATCATCACTTACTTTAAGTTCTGTAAGCGGGACAAGTATCAAATTTGTTATGAAAACAGTTGAAATCATGCCTTCAAAGCTAATAAGACAACAATTTACATTTGATATAACAAACTCATTTACCTGAAGATCAGAACTGTTATTCAGTATTGTCCTTATGTTTTTTATATTTTCCTCAAGGCTCATAGAAAGCGGATAATCAATAAAGTTATAGGTATCTGGATTCTGCATATTTTAAGTCTCCTTTCGGTAATCCATCCTATTATATCCTTATTTTTTAAATTAATTCATACAAATTTAATGTATATTTTCAGACATAAGCACAAAATATATGCAGAATAAAAAGAAAAATATTATAGAGGATTTTATGCTAATTATTTTTATAAGAGCCATCATTTTATATGTATTGCTTATTGCGTCTGTTAGATTAATGGGTAAACACCAGCTTGGCCAGCTGCAGCCATCAGAACTTGCGATAACAATACTGATTTCAAATATTGCCACGCTACCGGTTGAAGATCCTGATTTGCCTCTTATTACGGGAATAATTCCTATTCTGACGCTTGCAAGTCTTGATGTACTTATGTCATGGATAGGACTAAAATCAAAAATTATACGCAAACTATCATGTGGAAAACCGGTTATAATAATACAGGACGGAAAGATTGATCAGCAGAAAATGAAAGAACTGCGCTTTACAGCAGATGATCTTATGGAAGCTATGCGGTCATCCGACATTTTTGACATTGATGAGATACAGTTTGCTGTGGTTGAAACTACAGGAGTTGTTTCTTTCTATCAGAAATACCAGTACAGAAACGTTACTAATCAAGATCTCCAGCTTAATCAGAATACTCAAAATCCACCTGAGATGGTCATAGATGACGGAAAGGTTAACGCGGATGCACTAAAAAGGACAGGATATGGAATATCCTGGCTTGAGCAAATGCTTAGCGAAAAGAATTTATCACTAAAAGATGTTTTTATTATGACGCTTGACTCAAATGGTAATAATATAGTAATTGAAAAGGAGCGTAAAAAATGAAGCGTATAGCTATTTCAATTATCCTGCTTTCAGCTATATTTATTTTCTCATTCTCTGTTATTTTTATAATTGGGCATAAAAATAAAGAACTTACATCTATCCTTTCGGAAGTGAAAGTTCTTACTGAAACCAAACAATATGATAAAGCAGCTCTCAAAGCTGAAGAGCTAAGTACCACATGGGAAAGTTATCAAAAAATAATGCTTTTGTTTGTTAAGGATAATAAAATAAATGAAATAAACATTTCTATTTCAAAAATAAATTCTTTTATTAATGAACAGAATGACAAACTGCCTGAAGAAATACTCAACGCTTCACATAGTCTAAATTATATATACAAATCAGAGATACCATGCTGGTATAACATTCTTTAGCTTATTTTTTAAGGTCCACACAAGCAACAAGAAGCTTACCACCCTTGTTGTAAAAGCCTGATGAAATAGTTTTGCAGTAATTTCCTGTTGCATTTGATATGTACCAGCCAGAGATAAACGGATCTTCAATTTTCTCCTTTACTGCATAGAAATAATTCTTGACGCCGTGATTGTCTCCGCACAATGCAGGAAAATAATCACCTGAAACAGATTGACCGGGAAGCATCACTGTATTTGTAATCTGAAAGCCATCAGAATTGATTACAAATGCACATTCTATTTCTTTATGTTCAGCAACATATGAAAGCAGCTCTTCGTTGTAGTTTGTATCATCTGTTGTTGATAATCTTAAAACAAGGTCATATATAATTCTTCTGTATGATTCAAGCTCGACATTCTGGACAGTTTCATTCTTTTTAATGTTAAGATTAAGTCTCTGTGCCGCATTGTTCATCTTTAACCTTGCTTCATTAGTGAAGAGGTAATTGAAATGATCAGGCTTTGAAAAATAAAATCCCTGAAAATAATCAACGCCTAAAATCATACAGTTTATAACTTCATCCGCAGTTTCAACACCCTCTGCAACTGTCAGTGCCCCAATTTCCTTTGCAGTAGAAATTATTCCCTTCAATATTTCCTGACTGTATTTATTTGAGCCTATATTTGAAATGATGGCTCTGTCTATCTTGATAATGTCGGGATTGACAAGCATAATCCTATCCAAAGTATCAGGACCGGATGTTACGTTGTCCAAAGCTATTAAAAAATTATTATTCCTATAATAATCGACAAACATAAGAAGATTATATATGTCATTGACTTTTGACTCATTAAGCTCAATTACAATATTATTAGGTTCTATTCCATGTTCTCTTGCATTTTTCAGAATCTCGCCGTTTTCCA
This sequence comes from Bacillota bacterium, assembly GCA_023396225.1. Lineage (GTDB taxonomy): Bacteria > Bacillota > Clostridia > Oscillospirales > Ruminococcaceae > JAEZYS01. The sequence continues at coordinate 35,311 of JAEWWT010000015.1, read as the reverse complement.
GTCTAATATTATTCAGTACGGATGTTTCAAAGTTCAGATACAGCGTCGGAGCAAGACTTCCTGCTGAAAATTCCTTCATAGCCTTTTTTCTGCAAAGGCGGTCAAGCATTAAGGCATCGCCGCTCTTCTTGCTGTATTCAAACAAAGTATACGGTGAAATAACCTTATCTTCGTGAATACCTCTTGCAAGAGCTTCAATACCAATGATTTTTCTTGTATTCAAAGAATATATAGGCTGAAAAAATATATTGATTTTCTCATTCTGAATTACTTCCTGAACAACCTCTTTTGTCATGTTCATAACAAGTTTCTCCTAGTAGTTGTAATTTACCTTGTTTTTTCCTCAAGCTTGTTATAAATGTCATATAACTTCTGTACATTATTCTCTAGCCAGTAATAGTAAGCTATGTATGGAACAAGAAGACCCAACAGAAGTATAGTCATAGCAATCAAACTGATTTCTGATGTTATTACAACGCCTATTATACACATAACTGTAAGAATTGCAATAAGACAAGTTACAACCAGATGAATGAACCTTTCATGCTGAAGAAATTCAATCTGTACAAGATGTTCCTTTCTGAGATACTCAAAGTCAGAATTTTCATCCTCAAGACTGGATTCAATCTTTTTCATATAATTTTTAAGATATCTTCCCACAAAATCATCTTCCTTATAATAATTTTATGTTTCTGCATAAATATTACATAAATTATACCACACAAACTACTATTTTTCAACAGCATTTTAGTTGAAAAAAAAATAATTATATGTAATAATTAATAAATATTATTTTAGGATAAGAAAAGTCTGAAAAATATTTTCAGACTTTGAGTTTTGACTTCAAGACGATTGTAAGAAATCTTCTTTGCAGGCTGTCAGGCTCAGAAAGGAATTGTCACAAAAATATGAATTACATAATATTGATTTTAAAAGGCATAGCAATGGGGCTTGCAAATGCAGTTCCTGGTGTAAGCGGCGGTACGATAGCTGTTATCACCAAAATATATGATAAACTTCTTGATGCAATTACTTTAAATATAAAAAAACTTGTAAAAAACCTTCCGTTCCTGCTTTGTGTTTTCGGGGGAATGGCAATAGGAATTATATTAGCATCATTTGCACTTGAATATTTATTTACAAATTACAATGTTCCAACGCAATTCTTTTTCATTGGAATTATAATCGGCAGTATGCCAATAGTATACAGAGAATGTACTGTTGAGCAGAAATTAAAACCTGTACACATAATACCATTTCTTTTAGGAGCAGCTGCAATAATTCTGTTTGGATTTGTAAATGCAGACTCTTCGGCTGCTCAAGCAGAGATAAACCCGATTATTCTGTGTATAATGTCATTTATTGCAGCTGTTTCTATGGTAATTCCGGGACTTAGCGGTGCTCTTGTAATGAAAGCAATGGGAGGTTATGACGTAGCTATCCATGCTGTTACAGAATTTGATATTCCTACCCTGCTGATTATTGCTATAGGTGCCGGACTTGGCGTCCTTGCTTCTGCCAGAATTATTTCATTTTTATTCAAAAAGTGGAGAGATATAACCTACTGTGTTATTGCAGGACTTATACTTGGCTCTATACCGCAGATTTTTCCTAAAGAATTTGCATTCAATGCACAGGGTATAATTGCAATTTTTGTTTTAATTATAGGTATGATTCTTCCAACATTAATGGAGCTTCTTGGCAAGCAAAACAAAAAAACAGAGAGTTCTTCTTTAAACACTTAAATTTCTGTCTGTTATCATTAATTCATCATATTTCAGGGTAAAATATAATTAAGAAAAAGTATATCATTTTAATTCTGCTTTTTCTTAATTTTAAAGCAGTACGGCAAAGCCGACCGGAGGATATGATGTGCGAATACAACCAGAATAAAATTGTCTCCGACAGCACTGCAGAAATAATTTTCGCTCCAGATAATTTAAAACGCTCTCCATCACGCATGAAGAGAAAAGTAATTGTTTCTTTGATATTATTTATCTGTTTTGCTGCCGTGTCAGCATGTATAGTCACAAATTACATTCAGATTAAGGCTAAACCTGATTTTATAAATTCAGAAAGTGTTGCCACTGTAACAGGTATTGCTGCACAGGGAAAGAACAACAATACGATTGCAAAAAGTCTTACGATACCCGAAATTGTTAAAAAGGCAAAACCGTCCGTTGTTGGAATTTCAAGTCAATTTCATGAATCAACAGGAACAGGTACTGGTATTATCATTACTACTGACGGATATATAGTTACAAATGCCCATGTAGTTCAGAACTCTTACAAAGATACAACCTTCAAGGCAAACTCTGTAATTGTAGTGCTTGAAGATCAGAGCGAGCATGAGGCAAGAATTATAGGAACAGACACAAGGACTGACCTTGCTGTTCTCAAAGTAGATTCAGCAGGCAAAAAACTTCCTGCCGCAGAACTTGGCAACAGCGACAATCTCCTTGAAGGTGAGCTTGCAGTTGCTATAGGAAATCCGCTTGGTTTTGAACTTTATGGTTCTACAACCTGTGGTATTATCAGCGCTCTCAACAGAACTATTACTATTGATGAGAGGAGAATGACGCTTATTCAGACAGATGCTGCCGTCAATCCCGGCAACAGCGGAGGACCTCTCCTCAACAGTTCAGGACAGGTTATCGGTATTAATTCAAGCAAGATAATTTCTGGATATACCGAAGGGCTTGGTTTTGCTATTCCGATAAACGGCGCAAAGCCTGTTATCAATGACCTTATCGAAAACGGCTACGTCAAGGGCCGTCCTATGATAGGCATAAGCGGTGAAGACATTAATTATGTAACGTCAAAATATTATGATATCCCTGAGGGTGTTTTTGTAAGGTTTATTGACCCTGATTCTTCTGCTGCAAAAAGCGGAATTAAAGCTGGAGATATCATCGTTGGAGTAAACAACGAAAAAATTACTACCATGGATGAACTCAACAAGATTAAGGACAAATTCAAAGCAGGAGAAAGCATTGAGCTTTCTGTTTTCAGAAAAGATTCTCCTGACACAATTAAAATCAAAGTTGTCCTTGATGAAAATGTCTCATAAAAATAAAAGCTGTACAGATTTCGATTTGTACAGCCTTTTTGCATATAGATGCATTTATAACCTATGGCACATTATTGACAAAATATTCTGCTGTTGTTATACTTTTGATTAAGGCAATACCGCACAAAGCCATAGGCTACGTTTCGACGATTTGAGAAACAGCGAAAATACGTAACTGAGTCTGTTTTGAAAATCGACAGAAACGTATTGTGCAGTATTGCCTTAGTACATATGCACCTTTAATGTATAATGGAGGACAAAACGGAATGTACAGAATTATGATTGTCGAAGATGATGAAATCATTGCAACACAAACTGCAGAATTTCTTCGTGGCTGGGGTTATGAAGTTTTTTATGATATAGACCTTTCAGATATAACAGGAGAATTTGCAAGGCTTGCTCCTCATCTTGTCCTGATGGATATTTTACTGCCGAGCTGCAACGGATATCATTGGTGCGCAGAAATACGCAAGGCATCTGCTGTTCCGATAGTTTTTATTTCATCGGCTTCTGACAATATGAATATAGTAATGGCGATGAATATGGGCGGTGATGATTTTATTTCAAAGCCGTTTGACCTAAATGTTCTGTATGCTAAGGTTCAGGCAATTCTGCGAAGAACATACTCATTCCAATCACATCAGACTTTAATTGAACATAACGGTATGATTCTTAATCTGTCTGATGCTTCTGCATTATATAAAAACACAAGAATTGACCTTACCAAAAATGAATTCAAGATACTTTCCATGCTTTTTGAAAATAAGGGGCATTGCGTTTCCCGTGAGGAAATTATGAAGCTACTCTGGGACAGTGATTGCTTTATTGACGACAATACACTTACTGTAAATGTAAACCGTCTTAGAAGAAAGCTAGAGGCAGCAGGAGCAGAAAATATTATTACTACAAAAAAGGGTATTGGATATATTGTCGGCTAGAAAGTGATTTCACAATACTTTACCGAAAGGACTTCATTATGTTTGTACAATTCTTTAGGCTTCTGACTAAATGGCTTTATGAACGCCGAAAAATAATATTGCTGTTATTTATCTGTGCTGCTGCAACAACTGCTGTAATGCTTCTTTCAGGTCAGGACGCTATGATGTTGTTATATGCTCTTACTATATGCGGTTTTTTTTCTCTTTGTTTTGGTATTTCTGATTTTGTAAAATATTTTTCTGCACATAATCAGCTTAAACATCTGCTTGACTGCATTGAAAACATCAACGATAATATTCCTGACTTTGAAACTCTTTTAGGCAGGGATTACTGTGACATCATAATCAGTCAGAAGAATAGACTAACTGATATTTTAAGTTCATCTTCCTTACGTGAAACTGAAGCAAGAGATTACTATACACTATGGACACATCAGATTAAAACCCCAATTGCTGCCATGAATTTGATATTGCAGAACAATAATTTCACACCTGAAAGTATAGCTATGCTTAAAAGTGAGCTGTTCAGAATTGAGTGCTATTCCGAAATGGCTCTCGGATATATAAGGCTTGAAAGCATTTCCGATGACATGGTTCTTGAAGAACATGATATTCATACAATTGCTGCAGCTGCTTTGAAAAAGTATGTTATGCTTTTTTCACTTAAAAAGCTTTCACTTGATTTTACTGACTTCTCTCTTAAAGCTGTAACCGATGAAAAGTGGATGGTTTTTGTCATTGAGCAGCTTTTGTCAAACAGTATCAAATATACACGTAAAGGCGGAATATCCATATATGCTGATGGGAACTGTCTTGTTATTTCCGATACAGGCATTGGAATATCTGAAGCAGACATTCCACGTCTTTTTCAGAAAGGCTTTACCGGCTTTAACGGCCATATGAATAAAAAATCAACGGGATTAGGACTTTATCTCTGCAAAAAGATTACATCAAAGCTGGGACATAAAATTTCTATCCGTTCAGAGAAGAACAAGGGTACAGATGTCATTATTGATTTTTCCCAGGAAAATGCAAAGTGACAAAAATGAAAGATTAAACAGCGAAAATGTAAGCCTAAGTTATGGCAGACATTTTCGCTGTTTTGTATAATTGAAGCATAAGATAAACCATTCTGGACGAAAGGATTTATATTATGTCTCTTTGTTTATTCTTTATTTTATTGTTACTTATAAAAATACACTTTAGTATGAAAGGATAATTACTATGGCTTTACTGGAAGTTCAAAATCTAAAAAAAATCTATACAACTCATAGGAGCGGTGCAAAAATCACAGCTCTTGAAAACATCAGTTTCTCTGTAGAAAAAGGAGAATATGTTGCTATAATGGGAGAAAGCGGATCAGGAAAAACTACACTGCTGAATCTTCTTGCTTCTCTTGATAAGCCAACATCAGGCGAAATACTTCTTGATAATCAGTCTTTTTCAAAAATCAAGGGACGTGATATTTGCGCTTACAGACGTGACAACCTTGGATTTGTTTTTCAGGATTTCAACCTGCTGGACACATTCAGCGCAAAGGATAATATACTTCTTCCGCTGGTTTTACAAGGCTTTGAATACAAGGAAATGGAAAAGCGTCTTATCCCTCTTGCAAAGCGTCTTCAGATAAGTGATATTCTTGAAAAATATCCTTATGAAATTTCGGGCGGTCAGAAACAGCGTACTGCCGCTGCCCGTGCGCTCATTACAAACCCAAAGATTATTCTTGCCGATGAACCGACAGGAGCACTTGATTCAAAGGCTTCCGCAGCGCTTTTAAAATTGTTGGAAGACATCAACAGAGACGGTCAGACAATTCTTATGGTAACACACAGTATTCAAGCAGCAAGCTGTGCAGGACGAGTTATCTTCATAAAAGACGGACTTCTATTTAATCAGATTTACCGTGGAACTTCATCAAATGATGAGATGTACCACAATATTTCTGCAACGCTTACTGTTCTCCAGACAGCAAACAACTGATTATGGAGGTAAAGTAATGAACAAAAAATCTGTTATTCCACGTCTTGCCGTAAATGGCATCTTTAAAAACAAAACTACTTATTCACCTTATCTTTTTGCAAATATAATATGCGTAAGTGTATTTTATATTTTTGTTTCCATTCAGAATAATCCTATTATGGACACTCTTCCTCATGCTTCATATGTTGCAATGCTTATGATAATAGGTGAAGTTCTTCTTGCAATTATTCTTGCACCATTTCTGATTAGCGTAAATAACTACCTTATCAAGCAGCGAAAAAAAGAACTTGGACTTTATTGTGTTCTTGGTCTTGAGAAAAAGCATATCGGACTTATGATGGGTATTGAGTCTTTGATTATATATGTAATGTCACTTGCAGGCGGAATTATTATTGCCGCAGTATTTTCAAAGCTTATTTTTATGCTGTTACTGAAAATCACACATATTTCTGGAAGCATCAGTTTCATATTCAGCGGTAAGGCTCTAGCCGCAACTATAATTTACTTTGGTGTTATTTCAGCAGTTAATCTTGCAGTGAATATATTCAGAGTTTCACTCGCAAACCCAAGCGAACTTTTCCGTGCTTCAAAGTCAGGAGAAAAAGAACCAAAGCACTTATTGCTCTCTGCATTTGCAGGTATTATTCTTCTTGGCGGAGGGTATTACATTGCTTTAAAATCAAAAATAAGTATGTATATCTTCACTGACTTTTTATTGGCAGTTGCAATGGTTGTTCTAGGAACACATCTACTTTTCCAGAGCGGTAGCATTGCATTTCTCAGAGCATGCCGTTTAAATAAAAAGTATTACTATAAAAGCAGAAACTTTGTTACTGTTTCAGGTATGCTTTACAGAATGAAGAAAAATGCCACAGGCCTTACTAACATCTGTATTTTCTGTACAATGACAATAATCACGCTTACCTGCACAGGAGCAGTATTTTTCGGACAGAAATCAGCAACTGATTTTTCTTATCCTTATGATTATTCCTGCTATTTCAATGCAGACAGCTTTACAAAAGCAGATGAGTTTGACAGCTATATAAATTCTTTTGCAAAGGAAACAAATACAGAAATCAAGGACACAATCACTTACACATATAACAAGCTTGCAGTATATATATCAGGAGAAAACTGGCTTGATAAACCAGCTGAAGCTAACCAGTATCAAGATACTGTCCGTGCATTGACACTTGAGGACTATAACCGTACACAGAAAAAGAATGTCACTCTTGCTGATAATGAAATTCTTATTTACTCTACATCCAAGAATTACGGATACAGTTCCGTTATTATGGATGGCAAGACATACACCGTAAAAGAAGAGTTACAGGAGCTTTCATTTGACAGAAAAAATGTACGAAACTTTGGTGAGATGCGAATTTACGCCGTATTTGCAAATAATCAGATAATTGACTCACTTAAAGAAAAATACACTAAAGACATTTATGCACCTAACAACACTATTTACGTTGTAAGATTTAATGTTATAGGTGGAAATGCAGAGCAGTTCTCTGAAAAAATCACAGCAACATCTGAAAGTCTGGAAGGCTTTAACCAGATTGAGGACAAAACAATATGGTCAGGTGAAGCTTTTGCAATCAACGGCGGTCTTATGTTCCTCGGCATATTCTTCGGTATAATCTTTACTGTCTGCATGGTTCTGATAATGTATTACAAGCAGATTAGCGAGGGTTATGAAGACAAGATGAATTTTGAAATCATGCAGAATGTCGGCATGACGGATAAAGAAGTCCGCAGTACAATTTCACGTCAGATTCTTACAGTTTTCATTCTGCCGATTACTATGGCAATGATACACACAGCTGTTTCAGTCAATATTGTTTCAAACTTTATGGCAACCATAAAGATTTACAGTATCCCTATGATTGTAGCCTGTGCTGCAGGAACAACAGCAATTTTTGCAATTGTTTACGCAATCAGCTATGTCCTTACTGCAAAGGCTTATTACAGAATTATAAAATAGTAAGATTTTAAGATAAATCTTTAAATCTACGAGTTTTGTGTTTTTGGAACTGTCGTTCGAAATTTTGCCTAGCAAAAACCACACATAACATCAAAAAGGTGAGAATGCTTCCTACGGAAGGTTCTGAAAATTAAACTGGTCAGATTAAGCATAAATTTGCTTTTTCTGACCAGTTTAATTTTATCTCTTTACATATATCTCCTGGCTCTCTGTTATATTACCCTCAATTGTATATTCAACCGTAATCGTCATTACACCGTTTTTGATTGACAGGTGTTCTTTTTTATCTAGGATAACAAGATCACCATCCGAAAGAAAATTCTGCTCATATCTTTTCACCTTATCACGCAGTATTTCTTCAGCCATATCATTTGTATACTCAATTTTTTCACTGGTATATGGCCGGTACTCTGAAAATACTATTCCAATTGGAAGAGTAAGCTTCAAAAGCTGGATATTGTTGATATTTTCAGTATATTCATACTCCCCTTCTACTTTCTTGTTCAAATAAAGAGGTACCCTGAATCCAAAAAAAGAAATTGATTTTTTCACTATCTCATCTTCGTATACGGTGGTTTCATCATTCAGCGGCTGAGAAAATGTCACCTTTTCTTTATACCTTCCTATTATATCTCCCATAGAATGTACATAGTAAGTATTATCAAATTTACCCCTCACAACTCCGCTTATTAGTAAATCTCCTTTTCTTACTCCATCGCCCACAAGCGGAATTAGCCTTCCCATATATACATTGACATAAACAATCTGTGCATCCTTTGTTGCAACAACATTACAAGGTCTATTGGTAGGAACCATTTCTGGAACAGGGGTAATTTCATTCACCTCAACAATAACCCTGCAGCCTGTATTTCTTATTCCTATCCAGGCAAGGTCATCAAGTACAACTATAATTCTTTTTTCTGCCTGTCTAAAATCAATATTCGGGATAAAACTGCCTATGTAAACATTATTATCCTCAAGAATAGCAATAATCTGCTCGTCACTTACCTTTTCATTTCCCGAAATTTCAATTACCATTACTATATTTGAAAGGAAAATAATCAATGCAAGTCCGAGAAAAATACCTAGCAGAAAGCCTATTCTCTTTTTATATTTATTAAGAGCAAAAATAATTCCTTTCTGCTCAGTTTGTGTAATTTCAGCCTTGTTGGATTCTGCAAATTCTTTCAGAACTTCATAATCATTTCTGTAAACCTGTCCGAAAATGTCATTATGCAAAATTCTGAGATTTCTGCATGAAATATAGCTGTTTCTGATAATGTTAATAATCTTTTCGGGTTCTTCTGAACTGATTTTAAAACAGATTACACCTCTTATGCTGTCAAACATATTTACAACCATCTCCGTTCAGTTTATTCAAATTCAATGGATGATATTTTTCCCTCAATCACTATACCGTCCATGTTGTAGTCTGAAATAACTATATCTGCACCCCACACCTGAAGGGTAAGCGTCGAAGTTTTCAGCTTTACATAAATATCATTATATTCAAGAATTCTCTTGCAGTTTTCCACTTCTATTTTTGTATTGTCTGTTACGGCAATATGTGTATTGAGATATAATTTCTGCTTGCAGAATTTTGCAACTGTACGATTATATTCCTCCTGAAAATTCTTTTTCATATATATTTATGACCACGCTTCCGCAGGAAGCATGCCTCCCCTCTTAGTATTGTAATAATCAAATAAAAGTAGTTATTTAATTATATTAAAATCTTTTGCAACATATACTTTAAAAGGACAAATCCATTGCCAGTCTGTTCCACGTGGAACAGGATTTTAAGGAAAGGAGATATGCTTGCAGAGGATAAGCATTTATATAAAATGAAACGAAATATAAAAATAATTATCTTTGTTATAGTGGCAATTCTGTATTCTGTACTCGCAGTTGCTTTCTCTTACGATGTTGGCAAATATATAACAGCTTCCATAAACAACTGCCTTACAGTAATAATTCCGTCACTATATATATTTATGATAATCTCTGGATTTCTAATAAGTACAAACCTTTACAAAGCAATTGGGCGGCCCTTTGACTTCATTTCAAGATACATATTCAAAATACCATCCGAATTTTTTTCTATATTTTTGATAAGCTCGGTTGCAGGATACCCTGTTGGTGCAAAGCTTCTTACCGACCTAAAAACCAGCAATAAGATTTCAGACATAGATGCAGAAACAATGATAGGCTACTGCTATCTTGGCGGCCCTGCCTTTTTCTGTGGGGCAGTCGGAGTAACTCTTTTTGACAACATAAGAGTCGGAATAATAATATTTGTGTCAATATTCTTATCAAATCTTGTTCTTGGGATTATTGCAGGGTTATCTCGCAGAATTCCGCCGAAATGTTCAGTAAAAACCGAATATTCCATAACATTTGACAAGCTTATAAACTCAATTATTTCAGGTGCAAAAAGTCTTTTTATTATATGTGCAATAATTGTTTTCTTTTCTTCATTCATATGCTTTGCCGACAAGCTTAATGTTTTGCAGACTATTTCAATATGGATTTCAAACCTGACTAAGGCAGATATACAGAACACTTCTGCTGCTGTAAGAACATTTATTGAAATAAGCCAGTTAAGTGGTTTTTCTCATGGCTGCTACGAGCTTATTCCTGTAATAACCGCTTTGATGTCATTCGGTGGGTTATGTATCATTATGCAGGTTATGTGCATTACATATAAAATAATACGAATGAATTATTTTTTCATATGCAGGTTATTCTGCGTTTTCCTTTCATATTTTATAAGCAAATTCCTGTTAGGTTTATTCTACTATGATATTATCGTTTCCGCGGCAACATACCTAAGAATTGGATTTCGTCATACTTCACCAATACCAGCAGCATTTTTGTTAATTATGACGATATTGTTATTATTGAAAAATAGTGTAGAAAAAAATTAATAATTATGATATAATGTTTTTAATGTTACTGAAAGGAATGTTTGTATGGCTAAAAAGAAATATTTTGGAAATGATATAGAACCTCAGTGTCAGTACTGCACATTTGGTGTAAGAGCTAAAGATGGCGGCAAAGTGCTTTGCGAAAAAAGAGGGCTTGTTAATGGTGATGATTCATGTGCAAAATTTATTTATTCACCGCTGAAAAGAATTCCTGTTAAACAGTTACATATTCCAGGCAATTTTGACGATGAATAAAATTTAAGGTATTCTTATTTTTGATAAGAATACCTTTTTAATTTATATGTATGCATAAAAGCGACACACCTGAGATGATGTGCCGCTATTTTTTATCAGACTTTTATAAGCTTTGCAAAGTTTGCCATAACCTTTTTAGTTCCGACAGTATCAAAAGCTATTTCAAGCATTGAGTCATTGCCCATCTTCTTGACACTAATTACTGTTCCCTCACCGAAAACATTGTGCTTTACACGTTCGCCGGCATTGTATTCAGTATTAGTATTTTTCTTTGCTTCCGATATTTTCTTGCTTGCAAGCTGTCCCTGCAACGTATATGCACTATGAGCTGTTGTTACAATTGCATCATCATCCTGCTTCTTTAATTCTCTCTTTGTGCTGTCAACTTTCTCGACATTTTCACTGCCTATTTCCCTTACAAATCTTGAAACAAGGTTTCTGTTTGTAGTACCGAACAGCATTCTCTGTTTTGCATGACTTATATAAAGATTTTCCTTTGCTCTTGTAACTGCAACATATGCAAGACGTCTTTCTTCTTCAATATCATCAGGATTATCCATGCTTCTTGTTCCTGGGAAAATGCCCTCTTCCATGGCAATGACAAATACCGTTGGAAATTCAAGTCCCTTAGCCGAATGAATTGTCATAAGACTTACAGTATCAGTTTCATTTTCAAGCTTATCAACATCAGTATACAATGAAATTTCTTCAAGGAAACCTGACAATGATTTTTCCTCATTATTTATATTGTTCATATATGCAACTATTGTAGATTTAAGTTCCTGAACGTTTTCAAGACGTGTTATACCCTCATCACCAAGTCCATTAAGATAAGTGAGATATCCCGTCTCGTCAAGAACTGCATCAAGGAACTCATCAAGCGGTAACTCAACTGATTTCTTTGTGAGCTTATCAAAAACAGCCGCAAATTTAATTAGGTTAGCTGATTTCTTAGCAAGAGGAGCATAGCTGTCAGCATTCTTCATAACATCAATCGGTGATAATTTAAGATCTCCTGAAATCTGCTCGATAAGGGAAACTGTTGTATCACCTATTCCTCTTTTTGGCTCATTGACAATTCTCTTGAAACGGAGCATGTCGTTGTTGTTGTTAATAACAGAAAGATATGCAACAATATCTTTGATTTCTTTTCTGTCAAAGAACCTAAGACCGCCAATAACTTTATATGGTATTCCCATCTGTGTGAAAATACGTTCAAGGTTGTTTGACTGGGCATTCATTCTGTAAAGCACAGCAAAATCCTTGTAGTTCTTACCGCTCTTTACGCCTTCAGAAATCTTATTGGCAACAAATCTTGCTTCAGCAGATTCATCACAAGCCTTATATATAACAATCTTGTCGCCCTTGCCTGAATCAGTCCAGAGTGCCTTGTCTTTTCTTGAGGTGTTGTTTCTGATAATAGAATTGGCAGCATCAAGAATGTTCTGAGTAGAACGATAATTCTGCTCAAGTCTTATTACAACAGCATTGTCAAACTGCTCCTCAAAGGATAAGATATTTTCAATTGTTGCCCCTCTGAATTTATAGATGGACTGGTCATCATCACCTACAACACATAAATTCTGATGTTCACCTGAAAGCAAAGATACAAGTCTGTACTGTGCCTGGTTTGTATCCTGATACTCATCCACCATTACATATTTATATAAGTTTCTGTAATGCTGAAGCACATCAGGCTCCCTCATAAACAGCTCAACAGTAAGTCTGATTATGTCATCAAAGTCAACTGCATTTGCAGCTTCAAGCTTGCTCTGATAAAGCTTATAAATCTTTCCGATTGTAGACTTTCTGTAATCAGAACCTGCTTCTTTTTCAAAATCTTCAGGTGAGATAAGCATATCCTTTGCAGAAGAAATAATGCTTAATACGCTCTTCGGAGGAAAGTTCTTATCGGAAACATCAAGTTCTTCTATACTTGCTTTAAGTATTCTCTGGCTGTCATCACTGTCATAGATTGTAAAGTTGGAACTGTATCCTATTTTATCAATTTCTCGTCTCAGTATTCTTACGCAAGCAGAATGGAAAGTTGCCGCTGTAATTCCAGAAGCAGTTTCTTCACCAAGCATTGAAGAAAGTCTTTCACGAAGCTCACCCGCAGCTTTGTTTGTAAAAGTAATAGCAAGAATATTCCAAGTCTTTATTGTATCCCAAGCAACAACTTCACAAAGCTCGGAGACAACATCATCGTCCCTGCTTCCGTCATATGAATTCAGAAAATCAATTTCTTTCTGTGTTATATCAGCAGGACATACGTCGCTGTTATAAGCATTTCCGAATTTTATCATATTTGCTATTCTATTAATCAGGACAGAAGTCTTTCCGCTTCCTGCTCCGGCAAGAATCAGAAGAGGTCCGTTTACGGTAAAAACAGCCTTTTTCTGCATATTATTGAGATTTTTGAAATACTGCTCAAGTGCTTTATTCTTTGCAGAAATATATAGTTCATTCAAACCCATTATTATTGCTCCCCATAGTTTAAAGATTTAGAAGTAATTATATCACAATTAAGTATTTTTAGGAAGTACCTTTTTAATTTTTAACATTTTTATAATATTTTTCTTTTTATAGAATACAATCAACTCAATTGGAAAAACTTAATATTGACAAATTAAAACATTATGCAACTACAACGTAAAAATACTTTTTAAAAGGAATGGAGATTTCTATGAATAAAGGCAGAGATCAATGGTCATCAAGATTCGGATTTATTATGGCTGCGGCAGGATCCGCAATTGGACTAGGTAACATCTGGAAGTTTCCTTATATGACCGGCACTAACGGCGGAGCAGTTTTTCTGATTACTTATATATTATTCCTAATTTTGCTGGGTATTCCTATATTACTTTCAGAAATGTCAATCGGCCGCTTTGCCGGAATGAATGCAGTAGATTCCTGCAAAAAAATCAGTGACAAATTTGCTTTTGTAGGTATGCTGGGAGTTATAGGTTCTTTTATTATCCTTTCATATTACAGTGTTGTAGGAGGATGGATAATGAAATATATTGCAAAGAGCATTTTTACCGCTGAAATCTCACCAGATTATTTTGGAGTTTACACCTCCCAGACTGCCGAACCGATTGTCTGGACACTTGTGTTCCTTGTTCTTTCGACTGTAATAATTATTGGTGGAGTTTCACACGGAATTGAAAAAGTAAGCTCTATACTTCTCCCAATACTCTTTATACTTTTTATTATTATTATGATTTACTCTCTCACTCTGCCAAATGCAATAGAGGGTGTAAAGTTCTTTATTATTCCTGACTTTTCGCAGTTTGATTCTATCTCGGACATTGGTCATCTGGCACTAAATGCAATGGGACAGGTTTTCTTCTCACTTTCACTTGGAATGGGCACTCTGATCACTTACGGAAGTTATCTTTCAAAGGATAATAATATGCCTAAAAGTGCGGTTACAATTGTTATTCTTGATACGGTATTTGCACTTATTGCTGGATTTGCAATTCTTCCGGCAGTCTTTTCATTCGGATTGAAGCCTAATGCAGGTGCAGGACTTGTATTCCAAACGTTGCCTGCGGTATTCTCAAGAATTAGTTTTGGATCAGTAATAGCCGTCCTGTTCTTTGTTTTAGTATTTTTTGCAGCAATAACATCCTCAATATCATTACTGGAGGTAATTGTAACCTACCTATCTGAAAGATACAAAATAAAAAGAATAACTGCTGCATCATCCTCTTTCTTAGTCATATTTATTCTATCTTGCTTTGCATCCTCCTCGTTTGGCCTGCTGTCAAACTTCACATTATTGGGACTAAACATTTTTGATATATTATCATTTATTTCAGATAAGATTATAATGCCTGCCGGAGGAATTGCAACATGTATTCTTGTCGGATATATATGGGATAAAATAAGTTTAAAAAATGAAGTAACAAATGAAGGATCATTGAAATTCAGGTTCTTCAATGCATTCAGAATATGTATAAAATACATTTCTCCTGTGCTGATAGTTCTTATATTTATCGGTACTTTCTTTTAATAAATGCAATTGAGAAAACTGACGTTCAAGGTATTGCATTTCTGGATAAAAAGTTGTATAATATATGTATATGTCAAATAATTCAACATCTGCATGAAAGGAAGCTATTATATGCTTGAAAATGCTATTTACAAAGTAAAACAGGATATTTCTGTTCCTGTTGGAGTATTGGCTCTGATTACAATCATTGCATTCCTTATCGGAGTTATAGTTGGTTTCATCTACTCACCTATTAAAAAAGGCTTCGTTATTAAAAATTCCAATAAGAATTTTGATGCAGATGAATATGTCCGCAGCCTGAATTTTGACGAATAATATATAGAAAAGGATTATCATAATTATGAAGCTTGGTATGGTAGGTCTTCCTAACGTTGGAAAAAGTACACTTTTTAATGCCCTGACTAATGCAGGTGCTGAATCTGCAAACTATCCGTTCTGCACTATTGAACCTAATGTTGGTATAGTATCCGTTCCGGATGAACGTCTTGATAAATTGAGCGACATGTATGACCCTGATAAATTTACACCTGCAACACTTGAATTTGTTGACATTGCAGGTCTTGTAAAGGGTGCATCAAAAGGAGAGGGGCTTGGAAACAAGTTTCTCTCCAACATCAGGGAAGTTGATGCTATTGTTCATGTTGTCCGCTGCTTTGAAGATGTGGACATTATTCATGTTGACGGAAATATTAACGCTGAGCGTGATATTGAAACTATTGACCTTGAACTTATTTTTGCCGATCTTGAGCTTATTGAAAGACGTATCGACCGCACAAAGAAGCTTGTAAAGGGCGATAAAAAATATATTACAGAAGTAGAGTTTCTTGAAGAACTCAAGGCTCACCTTGAAGCAGGTCATACCGCTCGTTCATTTGATTTTAAAGAAGAACAGGCAGAAATAATTAAAACTACTCCTTTACTTTCTGCTAAGCCTGTTATTTATGCTGCTAACCTCTGCGAAGAAGATTTCAAGAATAATATTGAAACTTCCGTACATTACAAAAAGGTTTGTGAAATAGCTAAAAATGAAAATGCCGCTGTTCTTCCTATCTGTGCTCAGCTTGAAGCTGAAATTTCAGATATGGGTGACGAAGATAAGCAGATGTTCCTGTCAGAGCTTGGTCTTGAAGTATCAGGTCTTGACAGAATTATCAAGGAAGGCTATGCTCTCCTTGGACTTATCTCCTTCCTTACAGCCGGAAAGCAGGAAGTAAGAGCATGGACAATCACTAATGGCACAAAGGCTCCTCAGGCAGCAGGAAAAATTCATACCGATTTTGAAAAGGGCTTTATTAGAGCAGAAGTTATTTCCTTTGATGATCTTATGGCTTGCGGCACAATGGCTGCGGCTAAAGAAAAAGGACTTGTCCGTCTTGAAGGAAAAGAATACGTTATGCGTGATGGAGATATAGTTGTTTTCAGATTCAACGTTTAAATTTAATAGTACATTTTTAATATCAGGCTTCATGTCTGCTCAGAGTGTCGAAAAACTATAGTTTTTGATGCGAAGGGGTACGGGGGCGACCGCAAAGCCCCCGTAAATAAGCGCTTTCATTTGTAATAAATTTTTTTAAAAGGGCTTTTTCTACAGGCTGAGCAGACTTTATGTCTGCTATTTTTATTTGTCATAATGTAAGATATACTTGACAAACAGTAACTTATATGTTATTATTTTGTTGAGGTGATAGAATGTGTAAAAATCTTAGATTAAAATCTGCCAGAGCCGCTCTCGATATGACACAGCAGGATCTCGCTGACGCTGTCAATGTCACCAGACAAACTATTAATGCAATTGAAAAGGGTGATTATAACCCAACTATAAAATTATGTATCCTGATTTGCAAGGCTGTGAACAAAACTCTTGACGAATTATTTTGGGAGGAATAACTATGATAATCGAGTGCATTTGTGGACTGTTAACTATTGTGGCAGCATTCTTTTCAACTGAACATTATAATAAAAAATTTGATGAAATGCAGCAACTTAAACGTAGTAAAGCATGCAAATATGCTTTTTATATTTTGTTAACATATTTCGTGATTGATTCAACAATTAGAAACAATGGGATTGAATGGTGTGATCATGATGACAGTATCCTTTTTGGAGCAATGATTTGTTATATTTTTATAGTCTTTTATCTGATTGCTTCTGGATCATTACAGCATCCTAATAAAAAAAAAATCATGGCTTTATTACGGTTTGTTTATTACAATTTTAAGTATTATTATTTTAATAAGTAGTGTTAAACGTGTTTATAATGACAAAATTTTTGAAGAAAAATCATTATCCCATAGTTTTATGCAAACTATTGTATGTGTAATGCTTCTTTTTGTAGGAATATTAACTATTATATATTATTTTAAAATGAAAAAGCATCAAAAAGAGCCTAAAGAATAGATAAGTTTATCGACAAATTTTATGACGTATTGTTTGGGAGGAATAATTATGGACTTTTCGTTTTTAATAATAGGATTGATAATTATTGTGGTAATGTTTTTAATTGCAAGGCATTATAGTAAGAAGTTTGATGAATTACAGCAGTTACGCCGCAGTACTGCCTTTAAATACGGTTTTTTCATTCTGGTAACTTATAATTTTATTGATTCTTTGCTTAAAGAAAATGGCTATATATGGTGTGATTTTTTTGATAGTTTCTTGATTGGACTTATGCTGTGTGTGTGCTTTACAACAGTATATCTTATAATAACAGATTCATATATCAGCAAACATAATAACGCAAAAGCATATTACGTTTTTATGTACGTCATTGCAATTATAGGAGTTGCCAGTATAATAAGATTAATTTCAGATGTGGTAAATACTGGAGTATTTACAGAGGGCATGTTATCTCCGAGTTTTATTCTGATTATTCTGAATATCATGTATCTAATAATTGCTATTACATATATTATAAAATACATTTGTGATAAAAAGTCCGAGAGAAAAAATACAGAATAAGATTTTACAGGCTTAACTGGTTTTCTTATTTAAATATGTTATCATATTTTACAACACTAATACTCATAATAAAAAAGCAGTATCACTACGTCAACCGTAGCAATACTGCTTTTAAATACTTATTTCATAACAATGCGCTTACATCAGTATACTTAGAAAGGTCATCAACTACCAAAGTGTGATTATCCTTGTAAATAATCCTTACCATGTTTACGCCCTTCATTCCTGAAGGTGCATCAGCTCTTACAACACCAATCCAGAAATCCTTGCCTGCAAGACAAACTCCTGCGGCATCACCCTTATAAGCAGAAAAAGTATTCATTACTTCAAACCATGTTTCAGATGTCACATTTATGCCCTTAATGCCTGTACGACTTCTGTTCTGCTGAAGTTCAACGTCAAACGTGCCGTTTACAGGAATTGAAATTCCAACAGTTCCTACTAAACGCTCAACCTTTATCCCAGAAAACAACTCCTTTAAATTGCCTGAAACTGCTTCCGACTTTTCACATGTAGCGTTAATGCAGTTTAATCCGTCTGTAAAAGTCTTATAAAGTCTTGAAGCCACCTTTCTCGGAATTTTATCCTCACCAAGACACATGGACTTTTTTTCTTCTTCGGTCATGGCCTCGAGAATTTCTTCCTTCCAGTTGCGGAAATACTTTAAATCCTTCAAAGAATCAAGCACATATGAATACTGTATAGTATGGAGAATATCACCTATATTCTGAACAGGTGCTCCTGCATTTGTTGAACCCATTTTAACTCCCCTTTCTTTCTGCTATTTGTTACAGTAATAAAATGCAAATTAATGCGAATTTCCACAGAGCAAATTAATACACTTATTATATGTTATCCGTCGAAAAGAAACAAATAGCTGCGTGAAAAGTATTCTTCACGCTGAAAACTTCTGACCGCATAATCAAATTTTATAGTCATGTTATAGTATATCCTCTACTTTTCCGAAAGTCAAGATTATATGAGTTTTTATTGGCAAAAATATATAAGCAAAAGACAAATATTATTTTGCCGTCTTTAATCAAATTTTATAAAATAGGGTTGAATGAAAGTAACAAACATGATATAATTATTGAATAACCAACGACACATGTATTAATATTTCAGAAAGGCGAGATTTATAAATGATAGTTATCGGCAGTGATCATGCTGGATTCTCATTAAAACAAGAAGTAATTTCGTATCTTAAGGAAAATAACATTGATTTCATTGAAATGGGCTGTATGGATGGCTCAAGCTGTGATTATCCCCTTGTTGCAAAAGAAGTATGCGATTGTATCAACAGTAAAAAAGCTGATACAGGTATTCTTATCTGCGGTACAGGGCTTGGAATTTCTATGGCTGCAAATAAAATCAACGGTATACGTGCTGCTGTATGCACAGACACATATATGGCAAAATATACAAGGCTTCATAATGACGCTAACGTCCTTTGCATGGGCGGAAGAGTAATCGGTGCAGGAGTTGCCTGTGAAATTGTAGATGCGTTTTTAAACAACCACTTTGAAGGCGGTCGCCATCTGAGAAGAGTTGACCAGATTACACAGCTGGAATCAGAAAAAAACAGCTAAAATAAAAATGTAGTTTTTTTGGGAGGATAAAGTTTGAAAGATAAATCTTTCAAACTCTGAGTTTTGTGCTTTTCAAACTGCCGTTTGAAATTTTGCTTAGATGAACTTAGTTCAGGTTAAAGAAAGCACAAAACATCAAGAAAGGAATGGTAATTATTATGAATAACGTTAAAACTATTGAACACCCACTTGTACAGCACAAAATATCATTATTACGAGATGTTAACACAGGTTCAAAGGAATTCAGAGAACTTGTTTCTGAAACAGCAATGCTTATCTGCTATGAAGCAACAAGAGATCTACCTCTTAAAACAGTTGAGGTTCAGACACCTCTTGCAATTGCTAAAACAAAAGTAATTTCAGGCAGGAAGCTTGCATTCGTTCCTATTTTAAGAGCTGGTCTTGGAATGGTTGAAGGTGCTGTTAAGCTCGTTCCTGCTGCTAAAATCGGGCATATCGGTGCTTTCAGAGATCCTGACACAAAGAATGCTGTTGAATATTACAGTAAGCTTCCTTTTGATATTGCTGAACGTGATGTTATAATTACTGATATTATGCTCGCAACAGGCGGCACTGCTGTCAAGGCAATTGATATTGTTAAGAAAGCCGGAGCAAAGAGCATCAAGATCATGTGCATTATTGCCTCAAAGCAGGGCATTGAAGCTGTAACAAATGCTCATTCTGATGTCGAAATTTACTGTGGAACTATTGATGAAGAACTTAATGAACAGTCATATATTGTTCCTGGTTTAGGTGATGCAGGAGACCGAGTTTTCGGAACTAAGTAAGAAAAAATATATATCTGAAAATAATATAATATAAATTAATACAACAGTCTGTATATGCAGTTTAATTTCGGTGGCATTAAATTGTAACAGGCTGTTGTTGGTTGATAATTATTCAGCAGAAATTTTGCTTAACTGAACTTAGTTCAGTTTCAAGATCTAAACAAGTAGCAGAAAGGAATGGGGATTTTTATGTGTGGAATTGTAGGGTATGTTGGCAATGATAACAGCGTTGATATTCTTGTTCAAGGCTTAAAAAAACTTGAATACAGAGGTTACGATTCTGCAGGAGTTGCTATTTTTGACGGTGATAAAATCAAAACTGTCAAGGCTAAAGGAAAAATCAATGATGGTCTTTGTGCAAAGCTAAGCAGTGATTCAAAGTTATCTGCTACCTGTGGTATAGGTCACACCAGATGGGCTACTCACGGTGAGCCATCTGATATTAATTCACACCCAATCGGCAATGAAAGAATTTCTATTGTCCATAATGGTATTATTGAAAATTATCGTGATATAAAGTCTTTCCTTATAAGCAAAGGATATGGCTTTGAAAGTGAAACAGACACCGAAACAGTTGCAAAGCTGATAGACTATTATTATAACGGTGACCCTCTCGAAGCTATTTCAAAGGCTGTTACAGAAATAGAAGGCGCATATGCTCTAGGCATAATTTTCAGAGAGCATAGAAATACTGTATATGCTGTAAGAAAAGAAAGCCCGCTTATCGTTGGTAAAGGCGAAAACGAAAGCTTTATTGCATCTGATATCACTGCAATACTTAATAGAACGAGAAATTATTATCTGCTGGAGCAAAATGAAATTGCTTGTCTGAATAATGATGGCATATCATTCTATGATTTACATGGTTTAGAAATATCAAAAGAACTGAAAACCGCTGACTGGGATATAGAAGCTGCACAAAAAAGCGGCTATGAGCATTTCATGCTTAAGGAAATCCATGAACAGCCTGCAGCAGTAAGAAATACTATTTCTCCAAGAGTTAAAAATGGTCTCCCTGATTTATCGGAGTGTGGGCTTACTGACGAAATGATTGACGGTTACAAGAATATCTACATAGTTGGATGTGGTTCAGCTATGCATGCAGGAGTTGTAGCAAAGTACGTTATTGAAGATCTTGCACGAGTTTCTGTTACAGTTGACATTGCATCTGAATTCAGATACAGAAATCCACTTGTAACCAAGGACGATCTTGTGATTATTATTTCACAGTCAGGTGAAACTGCTGATACCCTTGCAGCATTGAAGCTTTGTAATCAGGTCGGAGCTGATACCCTTGCTCTCGTAAATGTTGTCGGCTCATCAATTGCAAGGGAAGCTAAAATGGTTATGTACACAAATGCAGGTCCGGAAATATCCGTAGCTTCCACAAAAGCTTACGCTGTTCAGATAGCCTTTATGTATGTAATAGCTTTCAAAATTGCTTTGGTAAAGAATAAAATAGACGAAGAAAAATGCAGAAGTCTTACTGCTGATCTTATTCATATGCCAGAAAAAATTGAATACTGCCTGAAAAATAAAGAGCAATATCAGTTTGTTTCTTCAAAAATCATGAATGCTGAAAGCTTACTCTATATAGGTCGTGGTCTTGACTATGCATTAAGTATGGAAGGTTCATTGAAGCTTAAAGAAATCTCCTATATACACAGTGAATCATATGCCGCAGGAGAACTAAAGCACGGTACAATTTCTCTGATTACAGAAGATATGCCTGTAATTGCTGTTGCAACACAACGTAAACTTTTCGATAAAACTGCTTCAAATGTAAAGGAAGTAAAGAGCAGAGGCGCAAAGGTAATTATGATCTGCCATGAAGGCATGAACGTTGAATCTGAAAGCGTTGATTACAGAGTTGATCTTCCATCCGTTAGTGATGATATACTCATGCCGATGGTTACTGTTGTTCCTCTCCAGATGATTGCATACTATACATCTGTCCTCAGAGGCTGCGACGTTGATATGCCTAGAAATCTTGCAAAATCTGTTACTGTAGAATAAAAAAAGGAAACGGGAATTCAAATGCAGAAAGAACAATTAATATCCGTTGTTGTTCCATGCTACAACGAACAGGATGTATTACCAATGTTTTATGAAGAAATAACAAAGGTAACAGACAAAATGAAATCAGAGCATGACAATTTAAACTTTGAGTATGTTTTTGTGAACGATGGTTCAAAAGATATTACACTTGATATTTTAAGGGATTATTCCGAAAAAGACAGCCGCGTAAGGTATGTTTCATTTTCAAGGAATTTTGGTAAAGAAGCTGCAATGATTGCAGGGCTTGAAAATGCAAAGGGCGATTATGTTGTTTTACTTGACGCAGATTTACAGCATCCCCCTGAATTTATACCTCAGATGTATGAATATGTATCATCAGGCGCTTATGACTGTGCTGCAACAAGAAGAATATCAAGAAAAGGTCAGCCAAAATTGCTTTCATTCTTTGCAAGATCATTCTATAAAGTCATAAACAAGATATCCCAGACACAGATAGTTGATGGCGCTCAGGATTTCAGATTCATGACAAGGCAAATGGTTGATGCAATCATAAATATTCCTGAATACAGCCGTTTTTCAAAGGGCATTTTCAGCTGGGTAGGGTTCAATACAAAGTACATTGAATATGAAAATGTTGAACGTGCTGCCGGAACAACAAAATGGTCATTCTGGAATCTGTTCAAATACTCACTCGAAGGTATTTTTGCTTTCTCTACTGCTCCCCTTGCAGTATCATCATTTACCGGAGTTCTGTCATGTATGGTTGGTTTTATATTGCTGATATGGATAATTGTAAAACTAATTGCAAAAATATATATTGCTGTCTATACACCGATATTATGTGCATTGTTCCTTCTCGGAGGCTTACAGTTATTCTCTATAGGAATTCTTGGCCAGTATCTTTCAAGAACATATCTTGAAGTAAAATCCCGTCCTAAATATATAGTCAAAGAAACAGAAAAAACTGAAAGATAAAAAAAGCAGCACCTTTACTGGTGCTGCTTTTTATTTACTTTTGAATTGTATAATTGCCGATTTTCATTCCGTCAAACCATTCAGGAAAATCATCATAGAACTGATCATAGTATTGTTCATATGTATCAGGAGAATTCTCCTTTAGATAATCCAATATTGATGTCATATTCAATATAATTATAACAATTAAAATAATCGGAGCCACGATTCCAACTATTGATGTTACAATTCCTGCTGTTGAAATTCCTTTTCCAACAGGAAGATGTTTGCACTTAAATACTATTCCAAGAACAATACCGATAATAGGCAAGAGCCAAAGAACAGGAAAAACAAACATAAAGATTCCTGCAACAATTGAGGTAATACCTAAAACAAGTGAAGCTACTGCCATACCTGTTCCACTGGACTTTGGATAAACAGCAGGCTGAGCACCAAATGGAGAACTCTGCTGATAATTCTGATATGGCTGCTGGTACATGTTTTGTTGTGTGTATCCCTGCTGCTGATATGGTTGCTGTGATTGCTGCTGATATGGCTGCTGGTAAGTCTGTTGATACTGCTGCTGATTATTATAGGAATATTGATTGTAAGGATCAATATTCTGCTGTGGCTGATTATTCTGTGAAAAATCAGAAAAGCCTTGATTTCCGTCATATTGCTGAGAATTCAAATTCTTCTGTTCGTTAAAATTCTGAGAATTCATATCCTGAGGATTATTTTCACTCATAGTATCTCTCCTTTAGTTATGTACTAATATATTAATATAATACAGTATTTAATAATAAATTACAACAATTTATTATTACTTTTGTAATCAATAACAATTATTAAATAACAAAATTGGCAGTACTGTGCATAATAACAATACTGCCAATTCGTAATAACTTTATAATATTTTAAAACAATTTTCCGTTAAGTCCATCTGCAACCTTTGACTCATCAGGTGTCACTGGAACCAACATGTAAACCTGCTGGTTGCTGCTTGTTGTCAATGACCTAATTTCATCAGTTGAAATCTGCTTTGAAGGTGTTGTGCTGTAAATTGCATAGTAATTGCAAACCTTAGTAAATGCTCTTATCTTATCATTTCTTTCAACAAAATTGCAGTTAACTGTAGGTACAATCATATATGTATACTTACCTGTAACTGAATCATAGCTGAAAATTACCTTATCAGTAGATGCAGGCAACTTGCTTGGGTATGACGCAAGTACTTGATAATAGCTACCTGTTCCAGCATTATTCTTATCAGCAGCTACGATATTATCATATCTTGTTGTATCGTAGTTGTAAGGTAAAAGAATGTATCTGTAAATTGTCTGATTTGTCTGTGAATCAATAATTGTCCATGTCATTACAACATCTGTATAATACTTCTTTGTTGGGTAAGTGTTGAAAATTGTCCAGTACTCATAAGAATTGGTGTATTTTGCAACTTCAGTATTATACTTAGCTTCATCAAATCCTGAAGGTACAAGGACATATCTTGTTGAATTAGTGCCATTTACGTAAGTTGTAAATGTTTTTACAGAATCCCCTGTTGCTCTGTATGAAGGATTTGAAGAATATACTGTATAGTAGTTATAACTTCCTGCATTTGCAGCAAAAAGTGTATTTACATATGCAATATCATAACCATAAGGTACAAGCATATATCTCTTAGTATATGAATTAAGCTGATATTCTATAACACTATCTGACGAAAGAGCCTTTGAAGGATATGTAGACAGTACGGTATAATAGCTTTGTGAGCCATTTACAGTAACTGTAATATTCTTGTAAATTGCATTGTTATCAGTTCTGTAAAGCTTCATTGTAGTTGTTCCTGCCTTGAGACCTTTGATGTTTACATCAACATAGCTTCCATTCCAGTTTCCGAGAGTTGCAGATGCAACAGAAGCATCTGAGAATGAAACTGCCATCTTATTTGCAACTGTTGAGTATGCAGAAATTGATGTTGTACTTCCTGTATTTACAGTTGCACTTGTTGATGATGTAATAATGGAACCTGACGTCTGATTATTATTGTTATTGTCTGTTGCACCATCAACAGTAACATAAATGTACTTGTAAATTGATGTATAATTCTTGAAATAAACCTTGATCTTTGCTGTTCCAGGTCCGACAGCTTTGATTTTAAGGTCAATATCGTTACCGCTGAATGAGCTTTCCCATGTTGCCTTTGCTACACTCTTATCACTTGTTGTAACCTTGAGTGCATGTGAGCCCTTAGCTGTAATTGTAACAAATTCTGAATCTCCGCTTTCAAGGGAAATCTCTGAATCTGTTGATGAAAGTCTTCCATAGAGAACATTAACCTTACAGCTTACCTTTGTGCTTCCGACTTTCGCATATATGTAACATGTTCCTGCTGACTTTCCTACTACTCGTCCGCTGGATGATACAGTAGCAATGGTTTTATCAGAAGTTGACCAAGTTGGTGTACTTGAAGTACCTCTGACTTTCAGAGTTGTTGCATAGCCTTTTGTCAAAGAAATGCTTGAATAATTTAATGATATTGAAGCCGCACTTGACGGAATTGCAACAAGTGAAAATACCATCAAAACTGCAAGAAAATTACATACTGCAGCTTTTAATACTTTTTTGACCATTTTAAATAGCCTCCTTAATAACTTATGGTTCAATATTACCATTACAAATACCATAAGTCAAGGAAAATTGAAGAACAATACTATTACAAATAGTGACAAATCAGTTACATCATTATGATAGAGACCCTGAAAAATTCTATGTAAAATGAATACGATACTTTCTTTCAGACTAAATTACAGGATAACTCATTCAACCATCCGCCAGAAATTTAATATACCAAGGAGCATGCTCCTTGGTATATTAAATTCAATCGTTACATGTGGCTTTGATAGCTAATGTAACTTTATTCAATTCTTAATTCGCCTCTTGGATTTATTTACACAAAATTTTCAAAAGTGCCTTACAATATAAAAATTAAGCTGCAAACAACTGAACCCATGCATTTGTTTTAGAATCAAAAGCTATACCGATCTTTGTAGCCTTATCATTAAGAATATTTGCTCTATGTCCGCTTGAGTTCATCCAGCCATTCATAACACTGTCTGCATCGGTATATCCCTTAGCAATATTTTCAGCAGAGAACGAATATGAGTAATTGTTATCAGAATAAACAGTATGCCACTGTCTACCATCTGGACGTGTATGTGAGAAAACACTATTTATTTCTTTAGCTCTAATTTCTGCTAAGTTGCTCAATTTGTCATCAAGTACAAGCGCAGACTTACCCTGTGCTTTTCTTTCCTCATTTACTAATCTTAATACTTCGCTGACTTCATTGCTGTAGCTACCATTTGATGTACTTGTCTGAGTTGGCTTTGTTGTAATTATAGTATTTGATCCGCTTCCTTGAGTTGGTTTAGTTGTGGTTGTAGTATTTGATCCACTTCCCTGAGTTGGTTTAGTTGTGGTTGTAGTATTTGATCCACTTCCTTGAGTCGGTTTTGTTGTGATTACACTATTTGAACCATTTCCCTGAGTTGGTTTAGTTGTAGTTACACAATTTGATCCATATCCCTGAGTAAGTTTACTTATGATTTCATTAATTGATCCATATACCTGACTTGGTTTAGTTGTTATAGTTACGCAATTTGATCCATTTGCCTGAGTTGGTTTAGTTGTGGTTACACAATTTGATCCATTTACCTGAGTTGGTTTAGTTGTGGTTACACCGTTTGATTCTTTATTAGATGTATCATCATTTGAATTAATGACATCATTTACTGAAACATTTACTGTCTTGTAGATATCAGTATATTCTTTAAAATAAATTTTTACAGATGTAGTACCACTGTTTACACCAGTAATTTTAACCTTTGCTTTGTTTTTATTCCAAGAAACAATTTCTGCCTTAGCAACATTTGTATCGTTTGATATTACTGACACATTTTTTGAATTTTTCGTACTTAAAGAAATATATTTACTGCTTCCTTCATTAACGTTTAGCTTTTTGCTGCTTACTGTAAGTGAACATGGTTTAACCTTTATAGTACATTTTAATGATTCTTTGCCTACTTCTGCATATATGTAGCAAGCTCCAGCAGACTTTGCAGTGATTTTTCCTGATGATGATACTGTTGCAATATTTTTGTCAGAAGAGGACCATGATACATCTCCGTCATAGTCATTTACTGATACAGTATAGGCATAACCTTTTGTTAATACAAGTGAGGTCTTACTTAACTTTGCCGATGCCGCAGAACAGGTCATAGCAGCAAAAGAAATGATTGTTACAATTGTTAATGTCATTGTTAGTAGTATTTTTTTCATTGAAATTCTCATTTTAATACCTCCTTTGGTCTTTTCATTATAATTGATTCTGTATTCTATGTCAACAAAGTTTAACATTTTATAACAAAGAAATAATAGGAATTTATTCAGTTTGTACTAATAGGCAGAAAATACTTGACAAGAATGGCTAATTTATAGTATAATAAATAAACAATTTGCGGATATGGCGGAATCGGCAGACGCGCTAGATTCAGGTTCTAGTGAGAGCAATCTCGTGGGTGTTCAAGTCACCTTATCCGCACCACGTATTATAGGCATTTGAGAAGGTTTTAAGACTTTCTTGAATGCTTTTTTATTGTTATTTTACTGCATTTTCTAACACTTTTCTAATGCTGTTAGAAATCCAGCACAATTCACATTCAAATATATTATAATTGTTCTTCTAACACATTTGTTGATTTTTCTAACACATTTTTGGAATTAAGCTTTTCATTGATTTTATCAGCCATTCCAACTTTTGCTTTATATTGAAGATGAGCATAAATGTTTGCTGTTGTGGCTATGTCTCCGTGCCCTAACCACTCTTGAATATCTTTTAATGTAAATCCAATATCCAGCAATAAGCTTGCAGAACTATGTCTTAAATCATGAAATCTTATAGATGGTAATATGCTACTATCAACTATATCTTTGAATTTATGTGATACATAATCAGGTGATAATAATTTTCCATTATCAAATTTGCATATATAATCATTATCCTGATACTCACTACCAAATAAATTCTTCATTTTCAGTTGATGATTATAATAATTCTTAAGATAAATTGCAACGTTATTAGTTAAAGGCAATGTCCTATAGCTGGATTTAGTTTTAACACTATCATCATACAAAACCTTGTTATATACTTTAACCGCTGTATGACATATATTAATAGTATTATTTTTGAAATCAACATTTTCCCATTTTAAGCCTAAAGCTTCACTTCTTCTCAATCCATAGTTAGCTGTAATGAATACTATTGCTTCTAATGCCGTTCCATTTGTAATTTCAAATAACTGTTTTAATTGTTCTTCATTGTAATATTTACTCATGAATTTCTGCTTCTTTGGTAACATTACTCTGTTTGAAGGATTATAAGCTATAAGATTTAAGGATAAAGCATAATCTAAAGCTTTATGAATGTTTGCATGATGTTTTAATACTGTATTTGGGGATAAACCGTTTTCAATTTGAGTATTGTAGTATTTTTGGATATGTACAGGTTCTAAGTCCTGTAAGCTAATATTAAGTTGTTTAAAATAAGGTATTACATGAATGTCAACAACAATTCTATATGAATCGTATGTATTAGGCTTGACAGTATTTTTCATCATCTTTAGCCATTCAGCCATAAAATCTGAAAACATAATTTTTTTAGTAAAAATTAATTTTTTGTCTTCATACTCTTTAATAGTATCTCGTAAAAGCTTTTCAGCATTTCTCTTGTTGCTTTTTTCAACCAAATCCGTTGCAATCCATTTCTGCTTTCTGTTACCATTTTCATCCTTGACATTAAGGATTATATAATACTTGCCGTTTTTAACTTGTAGACTACCAGTCATTAAAATTAACCTCCTTTAAATTTGACGGATAGCCCATTATTGACATCTATAATTATATCAATAATAGGCTTTGAATTCAATATGTTTTATGAAGCATTAGCCATAATATATTCAATAATATATACCTTTGGAATTTTATGTACTCTACCAATATTAATGCTTTTTATTTTCTTTTCATTTATAAGTCTATATGCTGTATTTCTACCGACATCTAGCATTTCTTGAAGTTGCTCAATTGATACCACATCAGGGTAATTTGAAAACATCTGTTTATCATTCATTTTAATTATTCTCTTTCTTTTATTATATTTATATATCTCTATACAACAAAAATCGCATAAAAAGGGTATAACCAAAGTGGCTACACCCTTATATCTTATATTTATTAATATCTTTTGTAGGATTCTTGTTTCAAACTGCTTGAAATTCCGTTTGCAAAACGTGATAAAAAGTTATCAAAACCATCTGTAATCGCTTTATTTACAATTTGTTTGACTTCATCAATGGTAACGCCATTTGCCATACCAGTAATGTTTACATCACCAGCTGTGTAATTGATAACGGTTGAAGCAACAGGAGAATTATTTGATAATGTCTTACTAGCGTTTGCAGGTAATGTAGCATTGCTTAAATCAACGTTATATGTATTTAATTTAGGCATGGCATTATCTGATAATAACTTGTTGTAATTATCCATAATTGCACTATTTGACAGATTAAAAGATGAAGTAATGTCAGAAGACAGTTTAGGGTCTTTCTGTATAATACTGTTGATAATAGCTTTTTCTTCACTGTTAAGAGAACTATTATCAAGCGTTTTATATACTTCAGGATTGCTCTTTGTCTGCTTTTCAGTATCAGAATCTAATTTTGATTCAAGAATAGAAAGAACTTTTTCATAGTATTCAGATGTCTTTGTTTTTTGCTCATTGAGAACAGTAATCATATTTTCATATGACTCAGATTTAACATCTTTTTCTGATTCTAAAGTTTCTTTTTGTTTTTCAAGTTTATTGATTTCTTCTTCTCTTTTTAAATCTGCAATTTTCTTTTCAGCATCTTTAAGTTTCTTTTCAGCATCTGAAATAGCTTTTTCATCAGCTTTATAGCTAACACTTCCATCAGCACCAATAACCGTTTTTGTACCAGATTTTCTTGCTTTTTCTAAATCAAGTTGTGCTTGTTGCAAGTCAAGTTGAGCCTGTGCTAAATCATTTGCTCTTTCTTTAGCTTCATTTTCTTCATTGAGTTTATTTATAGTTTCATCTATAGCATTAATTTGAGCATCATATGTATCTTCCATTGCTTGTTTCTGCTTTTGATACAAAGAAATCTGATTATCAATTAATTCATTTTGCTTATCTTTGACAGTTTCAATATATTCTTTTTCAGCAGAAATAGAATCCTTTATAGCCTTTTTCTTAGCCTCTGTCTGTTCTTCAGCAAGAGATTTTCTACCAGTATAAACTTCTTGTTCATATTTATATAAGTCTGATTCATATCCTGTAAGTCCAGAGTATGCTAGCTTATATGCGCTATCAAGCCAGTTTAGATATTGTTCTTCTGTTTCCTTTTCGGTAGCAACAAGAAATTTGTGATGCTCCATTTCTTTATTAAAAGAAGTAATACTAGCTGGTTCAACATCTGATTGTTTGGTAAAATAATCATCAACCTCGTCATAATACTGCCACCATAATTCAGATTTTTCACCTAAAAAAGTATTTAGTATCTTTTTACGTCTCTTATAATATTCTTCCTCATCTTTTTCACCTTGAGCGTTCAATATTTTATGAGCATTATATTCAGATTCTAATTGTTGTAACCTTTCATTAAGAAAATCATCAGTTTTGCGATATGAAAGATTTTCCGATGTTTTCCGTGCTAACTCTTCTGATTGAGAACGAGCCGATTCAGCTTCTAACTCAGCTGCGGTTTTCATTTCTTCAACTAATCCTTCAGTAGTTAATTTGAAATACCCAGCAATTCTGTCTGCAACATCTGTTGCTTTCTCTTCTGCATATTCACAATCAGAGGAAAAACCTGATAAACCGCTACTCCATGTTTCAAACTGATTTCCAGTATCAAGAATTTCCTGTTCTACGTTATTTATCTGTTCATTTAAATTGTAAATTTCCTTGTTGAGTTCTTCAGCACCGCTTGTATCTCCAGCATTGACAGCCTTTTCCCATTCAGCCTTTACTTCTTTAAGCCGAGCTTGAAGTTTACTAGCATAATCAATATTTTCTTGTAGTCCCTCTATAGCAAGGTCATTGTCAACAGCTTTATAAATGCTGTCAAGTGACTTTTCTTCAAGTTTTCGTGCATCAAGTTCAGCTTGCCTTTCGGCTAACATCAACTGATATTCAATCTCTGTGGAAACTTCTTTAAGTTTGTCTATTTCTTCTTGATTAACTAAAGTGATACCATTAGTGCTTTCAAGCTCTTTAATCTGCTCATTTATATTACTTAGTTCATCTTTAAGAGAAGTTACTTTTTCTTCTGATTTTTTGCATTCTTCACTTAATTTATTTATCTTTTCAGTAGCCGAATCAGCAGAACCAATAAGTATTGCAAGACCTGCTGTAAGAGCTGCTACAACTGACACTACAAGCCCTATCGGGTTTGCAGCCATAACAACATTAAGGACTTCTTGTGCTGTTGTTGCCCCTTGTATAGCAACAGCCATAGCTTTAATAGCTGTTACTGCTGTAGTTATTAGTGTCGTTATTTTCATAGCAGCAGAAAATGTAGCAAGTGCAACAGCTGATGCAATTATTACTTCTTTGTACTTATTAAAAAACTGAACAGCATTAACAAGGACATCGCCAACAAATTCTATAGCCTTACCTATATCAGTAAATAAGCCTTCAACATCTGAACCGCCATTTTCGATAAAGTCATTCAGCTTACCTGTCAATTCAGTCATAACAGGTAATATCTTTTCCCCGAGTGATGAAGCTAGATTTTCCATATTTAAGCTAAGTATACGCTGTTGATTTGCATATGAATCAGAAGTCTTAGCAAAATCGCCCTGTGCATTAGCTGTTTGCTTCATAAGGGCATTATATCTAAGTATAGCCTGTTCTGCTGAAGTCATCTGGTCGTATGTCTTGCCTAGTTTCTCATTCATAGCCTCCTGATTGAGGTTTGCTACTGATAAATTTATGCCCAATTGCTTCAGCGGTTCTGTCTCTCCAGAAATTCCAGAACGGATTTTTTCAAAAGCTTCTTCTGAATCTAAATTGTAGAATGAAGCCATATCACCAGCAAGTTGTGTCATAGCTGTTGACATATCATAAACTTCATTTTTCGATAAACCCATTGAAGAAAGCATAGCACCCATTGTTCCAGAAAATTGTTTTGCAGAGAGTTCAGACATACCAAAACCTTCAGCTGCTGACTTTGCCCATGTATTTATTTTACTAGCACCGTCACCGAAGGTTGTGTCTACAACGTTTTGAACTTCCTGTAGGTCACTTGCTAATTCAAGACCTTCTTTTGCAAAATCAGATAATGCAGACGCAAGTTCTTTAACGCCTTCAATTATAGCCTCTGACACTAAGTTTGCTTTAAGTACATCACCAAAAACAGAAGTACTATCACTAGCATCCTGAACAGCGGTATCAACTTCTTCTATTCCATCAGCAACATTGCCTACATCAGTATTATCAAGAGAATTTAACTGAACTTGCAAATTCTGTAATGAATTTCTTGTGCTTTCAACTTCACGTTGATATTGTCTATATTCCTCCGCTGAAATATGACCATCAGTAAATGATGCTTCAAGTTCTCGTCTCTGTTGGGTTAATTCCCTTAGTCTATCTCTTGTAGCCGTAATAGTATTTTGAAATTGTTCATATTCCTCTGTTGATATTCTACCACTAGAAAGTAACTGCCTGTTTCGTTCCTGCTGAGCATTAAGTTCTTTAAGCTTATTTCTTGTTTCATCTATCGCCGCTGCAAGTGGTGTATACTGTTGTTCCCAAGCGGCGTTTGCTGCAAATGCTCTGTCAGCTTTTGATTGGTTTTCTTCAAGAATTCTTAATTTTTCTGCTGTATTAGAAATATTTGTAGCCAATAACTGCTGTTTTTGTGCCAGTAAGACCGTATTACTTGGGTCTAATTTAAGTGTCTTGTCAACGTCTTTTAACTCTTTATTTATTGATTTGCTCTGAACACTGATTTCTTTTAAGGCTTTATTAACTTCTGAATTGTCAGCACCGAACACAACCTTTATGCCTTTAACTGCCATATATTCACCATCCTTTATTTTATAAATTAAAACTTATCAAAATCTGACTGAGAAGCAGAATAAGTATTTGTATTACTGTCACTATTACCTGTCTTGATTTGAACATGTTCTCTTATCGTATTTAGTAAAAATCCAACTGACATTTCGTTGATATCACGCATTGTAAGACCACAAAGTAAGCAACACGCTACAAAGTTTTCAGAAGTAAGTGGTTCTTCCTTACCTGACTTTTCTTGTTGTGTATCACCTGAACTCATGGATTTATTAAATAGGCCGATAACAGCAGGTAATATTTCTTCTGTCAGCGGAAAAGAATTAAATTCCTTTAGCCAATGCACAGGGTCAGAAATCGTGTCATTTGCACATTTTGCCATAGTCCAAGTAAGCTTATATCCAATGACAGAATATAGCTCTTTATACTCTATTTGCAGGTTTTTATATGTATCTAAGTCCTTATTCTGTAGGGCTTCAAGCATTTTATTTTCATAATCTTTTAGTATTAATGCATCATTAAAATATTCACATCCAAACTGTTCACGATACTTTATTAATGTACCTCCAGTTGCCTTGAAATTTACAGCCTTGTTATCTATAGTTAAGGTTTTCTCCATTATTTTCTCCTTGTAATTTTTTTTGCACAAAAAATACACCTGCAAAAATACAGGTGTAAAATTTATATTACCGCATTAAACCAATTGTCATACACGCTTTGAGGTGTATTTGATGTGGTAGAAATACGGATTTTATCATCGTGATGTCTCGGAACAATAGTCAAGTCTATTATATCTCTATTAATATTATTTTTATCAGTAGTTGTTTCCGTCTGAAATGGAGGCTTAACGCAACTGCACTCGTAATAGCAATACCTAACAGGATTATTATTAGTCTGTGTCTGAAATAGTAATGCAAAAGATAATATATTTGTGCTATGCTTTTTTTCAATCAATAAGCCGTTGCTATCCAATTCATATCCAAAAACATTACACAAAAAGTCAGATGAAAGATAAGCCAGTTCAAGTTTACCAGTATATCCGTTATCTATATTTGCAATAGGTCTTTCATTTCCTATATATTTAGCTGTAGAAACTTTAATATTAGGTGATACAGATAAGCTTACAGCTCCCATAAGAGGAACAGGGGTATCATATATATAATGCCCCTGCTTCACTGCATAATAGCACTTGTCTAATCCGTAAGTGACTATATTACTCATTTAATTAACCTGCTGGTTCAACAGGAACAGGCTGATAAACAGTAGTAAAGAATGTTGAATAAGATGTAGATTCATCTGAAAGTGAACCCTTAACAAGCTTGTCATTTTCTCTAGGAACTGCTGTAAGTTTAAGAGAATCTGTTTCTGGAGAAATCTTATCATTTGTTGTAGAACCTTTGATATCAGGACGTGTAACCTTACATCTATAGAGTACGTGTCTCTTATTATGTACATCCCCAGAAAACTGGAAGAGTAGTGCGATTTCTTTAGGCTTTGCATCAGATACTTCGTACTGGAATCCATTAGTATCTACAAGTTCGCCAAGAACATCCTCGTATTATATTAAAGTAGTAGTTTTTAGAGTTCCTCTCCAAGAACTTTAAAAATTTGCTATACTGTAATGGATACTGTGGATTGGTTTCACCTCCTACCGCAAGACGGTTTCAGAAAGGCT
>JAEWWT010000007.1 GCA_023396225.1 Bacillota bacterium | reverse complement strand
CAGTAATGCAGTGTCTTGCATTTGCAATAGAGAATGGAGATTTGCCGAAGCTTCCGCAGAGTTGGCTTGCTGATGTAGACTTTGCATTGAATACCAAATTCAATTTCAATGAAAACATCTGTAATTTTAACTATGATTCTAATAGCAGAGGAAGTAGTAAATGAAATATTTTAAAACTGAAGCTTCGCATCTTGCACCTCGATATGAGATTACAAGCAAAAATTTTGAAGTACATACCGGGCGACTACAGCCTTTTGAGCAATCCAACGAATCTGGAGGACTTTCAGCATATGGTATATGTCCATCATGCTTGAACCCTATTTTATTAAAAGGTATAGAACGTGAAATTAAAGTAAGACCACATGGAGCACACGCGGGTAAATACATTAAGGGATTGCCTGTGTGGAATCAACAGAAATATGAGTACTGCCCTTTTGCAAAAAGAAAAGATTATCGGGAACCAAATGAAAAAGATCTACTTGAAATTGATGATGGAGTAATTGAACTTTATAATTTACTAAAGAATCAATTCGACAGAGTAGTTTATATTTTAAGCCATGAGTTTGAAGTTAAATTCAGTACTAGATTTTGGAGAGTTGCATTAACGCAGTATTTAAAAAGTCATGTATATTGTTACCCTTGGCTGACTGAAGCTAATTTGCCGTATGTATTTGCGTATCGAGGAATGCAGCAGCAAAATATATGGGGAGAAAAATTTTTGGTCGGCTCTGAATTGTATAATGCAATTGTGATTCATCCGAACGTCAACTTTGTTGAACCGTCTAAAACAGATGATAATATATCAGATAGAATATATGCAAGGCTTGATAATAAGGATAGTTTTTTGATGCTACAATTTCGTTTTACAAATCACAGGCAGAAGGCTACCGATGGAGAGACTTTATGTGAAAGTATGGACTTCTATGTTGACGATCTGATATCGGGTGATATCCTTTATAAAAGAACCATAGAATTCAGTGAAACCTATTTTGTGAATTTGATAAACAAAATCGATAATGAAAAGAACCGTCAGCAATGGTTGCTTGACATTGCTACAGAACTTATGCCGGAGATTAATTAAGGCAAAAGACCGCTGGATTCAGCGGTCTTTTTTAATTCCCCAGTGGGGAATTATCTTTCTATATCAGAATTCTTTATATTCTTGTTAGGAAGTATAGGATTATCTTGTAATTCCGTATGCACTTGACTTACTGTCTTGAGAACAGAGGATAATGTTTGCTTTTTGCTTTCCTCATACTTTTTATTAGCAGCAGCTGCAAGAGATTCTACCGATTGAGGATTTTTATCTTGTTCCTTGTTATATCGTTCCTGGGTGCGAAAATCTATACCATCTATGCAACTGTCGTATACAAATTTTTTTGCTTCAGATAAAGTGTTATTTGAATAAAAATCGCATAGTACATCGTTGAACTTTTCTAACTGATCATTTGGTATAGAAATTATTCCACAACCGTTTTCAATCATTATTTTGTTTGCGGCAAGCATAGATACACGCTTATTGCCGTCCCAAAACAATTGGCTTTTCATGCCCCAAAACATAGTTTCAATAGCTCTTTCGGTTGGGTGTTCTATTTCATTCAATCTTAGTAATTCCTTCTCAACATTGCACTTATCAGGTATTGGGGGAATATATTCTGTTCCTGAAATATATACTCTGCCTGTACGTAATTCACCCCACTTCAGAGCTTCGTCACGTGCTACTTCGCCATGTATTTTGCATATGAGGTCTAAAGTCAATGGTGCTTCTATATTATCAAATACTATTTGCCAAGCTCTTTTTAAATTTGTTATTTTTAATATATCATCAACATCGACACCAGTAACTCTAGCTTTTTCAATTATTGCATAGGTTTGAGGAAATGTAACGTTAATTCCCTCTAAACGCGCTGATTTCCATATATAATCAACAATATTTCTTTTGGCAACAAAAATATTTTCTTCAACCGTCATATTGTATTTTGCATCCATAATGTCACGCTCCTTGCTTTAATAAATAATATAAATTCCCCACTGGGGAATTATCTTGCGATATCAGAATCTTATATATGATTGTTTTATATTAAGTAAATAAAATACAGCTATACAACATTTCTTATCTCGTTTTCAACAATGTTGAAGCGTTTGAACTCACTTATAGAATTATTAAAGCTATCTACTTTAATTTGTTCGTTGTTAGTGACGGATGCAAGTAGGATAATACCTTGTGGATATACTATCTCCGGTAACTTACATTGTCTTAAATGGTTATAATCTGCACAAAGTGGAATATCGTTTTCTTTGCTTATATAGTCAAGCATTGCAAGCAGGTAAAGACATTCTGCATGCCACTTCTTCTCAAAGTAATCAAAAATTACATTTGATTGGAGAACTTCAATAATAAAAGGGATATCACCGTTGTCTTTAACACGATGACAAATATTGCTTTTGAATACATCAAAAGTGGTTCGATTTTTACCATCAAGGAAAAATTTTCTTGACATAATATACCCCTCTTTCATTAAAGATTATTCCCCAGTGGGGAATACAATAGTATTTGTTTCTAAATTTAATTATACTCAATTAAATAGGTGTGTCAAGGAAGACAAATCAATTATACCTTTGCATAATCTAAACC
>JAEWWT010000003.1 GCA_023396225.1 Bacillota bacterium | reverse complement strand
AGCCTTTCTGAAACCGTCT
This sequence comes from Bacillota bacterium, assembly GCA_023396225.1. Classification (GTDB taxonomy): domain Bacteria; phylum Bacillota; class Clostridia; order Oscillospirales; family Ruminococcaceae; genus JAEZYS01. The sequence continues at coordinate 30,434 of JAEWWT010000003.1, read as the reverse complement.
TGCGGTAGGAGGTGAAACCAATCCACAGTATCCATTACAGTATAGCAAATTTTTAAAGTTCTTGGAGAGGAACTCTAAAAACTACTACTTTAATATAATACGAGGGGGGTGTAAGTGTGATTAATTATCTTGCTATTCTTTATACAAACAAGATTATTGCGGGGGATATTACATATGCAGACGTGCCAAAGGGTTTGAAGGCAGCTGTTGCAGATGAACTTCGTGCGGCAGGCTGTGAAGATCTTATCACAGGTTAAGACAAAGCCCCTCATTCAGAGGGGCAATCTTTTTAAGGAGATGATTACATGAAAATAGAGGATAAACTTCTTACAGTTAACCCTTGGTCACGTCCAGGAATAAAGCGTAAATCCACAACTAAAATAGCTGTGCACTACACTGGAAACCCCGGAAGTACAGCGATTGGAAACCGCAATTACTTTGAAGGATTAAAAGACCAGATACCTGATCCAACGGGTAAATGGTGGATAAATCCTGACGGTACATATCGTACCTTCAATGGTAGCAGGATTGGAATACGTTCTGTTTCTTCAAATTATATTGTTGGTTTGGTAGGCGAAGTAATCTGTTGCGTTCCTGATGAGGAAATAGCTTGGTGTACGAATCAAGCTAATGATTATAGTATCTCAATTGAAACCTGCCATCCACTCGCTGATGGTATTTTCACGGATAAAACGTATATTTCTCTAGTTGAACTGTGCGCTAAACTCCTTGTAAAATATCATCTTACAGTCAATGATCTGATCCGGCATTATGATGTTACGGGAAAACAGTGCCCTCTCTGTTGGTCACCGACTAAATACCAATCTGATAAGATTGCTACTGCTAAATGGGTTACTTTCAAACGTGATGTATCAGCTTGTATGAATGGTGAAACACCTACACGCAACAATACTGTTGACGTTGTGTCAATTATTAATAACGGTAACTCTAAGTTGCCTTACAAGGTCAAAATAAACAGTTCTGACGGCTCTCTCAATGTTCGCAAGAATGCAGGTGTAAACAATCCTATTGCAATGACTTTAAAAAATGGCGGTGTATTTACAATTGTTGCAGAGTGCAAAGTTGGCTCGGCTACATGGGGTATGTTAAAATCAGGTGTCGGATGGATAAATGTCGGCTCTCATTACGTAAATAAAATTTAGTGGAGGAATACATATGAAAACTGATTGGAAAAGAAAGTTATCATCACGCAAGTTCTGGGCGGCAACAACAGGTGTTGTAATCTCTGTTATGATTGCTTTCGGTGCAAATGCAGACAAGCAGGAAAAGGTCACAGGAATGATCACAGCAGCGGGCACACTTGCTATTTACATGCTTGCAGAGGGTGCAGCTGACAAGGCGGGAGCATCCGGGAAGGAAGAAGAATGAGTACTGATATAATTGTTGCTCTTATTGCAGTTGGCGGAACTATTATTGGTTCTGCTGGCGGTGCTCTGGGTGGTATTGTTGTTTCGGCCAAACTTACTAATTACAGACTACAGCAGCTTGAAAACAAAGTTGCGGAGCATAACAACTTTGCAAGGCGAATGCCAGTAGTTGAGGAAAAAATTAGCGTAATTAATCACAGAATAGAGGATCTCGAGAAAACTTCATAATATAATTTCGCCGCTCAATCCTTTTTGGGTTGGGCGGTGTTTTTATTTATGTACCATTGTCGTCAGTTTGTCGTCAACTCATAAATGCAAATATTTTAAGCATAATAAAAACCCCGTAAACAACGTAGTTACGGGGTTTTATCTGGTGAGCCATTGGGGATTTGAACCCCAGACCCTTTGATTAAAAGGCTAAAAGAATTCGTGATTATAATAACTTATCTTTAACTAAAACCGCTATAATACGTTGTTTACTCGAAATGTATAGCATGATGATTAAAAATAAATTATGATATATGTCGTAAAGATGTCGTAGTAATTCAGATTATACCCGCTGCTTTTCTTGTTGTTTCGATGTCGTCGTGGACGTACACTTGAGCGGTTACGTTTATGTCTTTATGACCTAGTAGCTTCTGTATCGTATAAATATCAACCCCGTTTCTACGGAGCTGTGTACCTCTTGTGTGGCGGAGTTCGTGAGCAGTCAATTCTATCATACAGTAGCAGTTCTTTACCATAGACTTCATGTGCCGTTCTAATTTTCTACTCCATTGGCGTGGCTCCTGAACGTTGTTATCAACATTAGGAAATACATAAATACTTTTTCTTGGCCACTTATCGAGTAATTCAATAAGTTTCTGAGGCACAGGTATTGTTCTATAGCTGTCCCATTTAGGCGGACGGATTTCTATTCCTCCGCCCTTTTTTTCGGCTACAGAACGGTCAATTCTAATTGTTTTATCAGTGAAATTAATATCCTTCCACATTAGCCCGAGAAGTTCCCCGCGTCGAAGACCCGTTTCAAGCAAGAAATATACATCGAAAAAGTCATTTATAAAATAGGATTTTGCTTTCATGATCTGTCCGTCGGAATAAACGTGCTTTTCATGCTTCTTGACTCGGCTTGTATACGTCGCATTCTTTGCTGGATTCTTATAACACACGTCGTTTTCTATTGCAGTTTCATATATACCACAGAGACAAAGCTTTATTTTATGAAGAAGTGAATCAGAACACTCAGCAGATTTCTTTGAAAGGAAATCCTGAACATCTATTTGACGGATATTTTTTAATTGCGACGCTCCAAAGTACGGAATCAAGTGGTTTAATACAGTACCTTGATATGTTGTAATATACGTATTCTCGCTTACATTAGGCTTTTTGTATACTTCAAGCCACTTTATTGCCCACACTCTGAATGTTACATCAGGAGCTGTTTCCTGAGTTACTCGTCCGACAATGTCAATAGCTTTCTGATTAATTTTATAATTCTCTGCTTTTTGCTTGGCATCAGCAAGAGAAATGCTACTGTAGAAACTCTTGCGGATTGATTTTCCATCTACTGTTTTACCAACGTTTGCCTTGTATTCATATAATCCGTCTGCTCTATTTGGTTTTTGCTCAGGTTTTTTAGGACGTCCCATAAGATTCCCATCCCTTAAAAGTATTCCCTGCTTGTTACAGCAGGGAATATTATTTTCTAAGTCGTATAATATTTAATATTCGTCAAGATGTTCTATAGCATAATCTGCCTGTGATTCTGTAAATTTCTCTCCATATTCTGAGGTTAATTGGTCGTGGATTGCAGCCGGAGACATGTCCATCGTATCCCTGTATGAAATTGCTTTCTGCAAAGCGTTATAATTCCAATCGGCAGACATATTATCTATTGCATATTGTGCGGCTTCAGGAGTAAACTGTTCTCCATATTCAGATGTAAGCTGATCATATATTCCTTGCTTGGACATATTCATAATTTCACTATATGTTTCTGCTTTATTCAATGCAGATATGTACTCTTTTGGAACAGCAGGAGCTGTTGTAGTTGCAACAGTTGTTTCTTTAACTTTAGTGGTTGTGGTTTCTTGCTCTGTGGTTTCAGCAATTGTAGTTTCTTTTTGAACACCTGCAGTTTCTTCAAGAACAGGTGTCACTTCAGTATTATCTTCAGCTTTATTCTTGTTTCCAAATGATCCGATAATACCTAATCCTACTACAATAACCAATACAATAAACCACGCACGTTTGTAAAAAGGCTTCTTTTGATTTTCCATAATATAAAATCCCCTTAATATTTATTAAACAAACGTTTCAAAAGCACTTGACATTTTGAAACGAATGTTCTATACTTAAACATAACATCTTACGAAATTATCACAAACATTAGGAGGACTTATTGTAATGACTATTGATGAAAAACTTGCTGAAACTTTTTCAAAGCTGACAGATGATGAAAAGAAAAAAGTAATTATTTATGTTGATTCCTTGCTGCAATCAGAAGCTCCGCGTATTCAAGCGTCTTGATTTTATCTTCTTCGCTCATTGCCTTACATTTCATAATCAACTCGTTATCCAATTCGGATAGCGGGTTTTCTTTTTGCTCGTTTCCGAGGAGATAATCAGTTGTTACTCCAAAATAGTCTGCAAGTTTTGCAAGTACTGCACCATTAGGAATAGAGCCGTTACGCCACGCTGTGCCTTTTGAGGGGCTTAGCTTTAGCGCTTTTAGAACAGCGGTAATTGTTGTATTCCGGCCTGCGCATAAACTATCTAAAATATTAATAAACATAATATTCTCCTTATTTTGTTCCGCTTTATTGGCGGAGTTCTACCTGTCATGTGCCATGCATAATTGACAACTAAAGAAAGATAATTTGTGAATATGTAACAAAATACCGAAATCAGTATTGACTTATACCGAAATCAGTATTATGATATGACTGTAAACAATTTGTTTATTAAACAGGGAATAAAAAACCAAGGCCTGTGAAAAAGTGATTTTTCAAAAGCGACGTTTAAATATTATATTGTCCCACAAGCACTATAATATATTATTTTCCTCTTAATGTCAATAGTTTACGAGAAAATATTTTGAAAAGTGGTGAAAATATGAAGGATCTTATCGTAATTGATACAGTAAACGGGCGTTTTTTTATTAACGACAAGCCAATAGAAAGAGCAGAAAAAATTGAAGTCAAGATTACCCCCGATAATACAGAAGTGACCTTGACTCTATGTAACCATGACGTGATTCTTAATACAGAAATTAGTCAACTTATTAAAGAAGAAACGTAAGCAATAGCTATTTGTGATAATGCGTTCAAAGAAAATGAACCTACGCTTTTTGCTTTCTCCTTTATTTTATGCCAATTGTTATCATTTCGTATGTTTGCTATGAACTCATGAGCTTTGGGGGATAAATCTTGTATAGAACCATTCCCACCAAGATAATACGTTATCGTTGTAAAGAAAAAATTTAGCTCACATTGCTTTACATGATACCTAATCGTATCGCTATCGTATTTAGGCTCAAGGGCTTCAACAATTTTATTAATTTCCACAAATTTGTGATATCCTGTATTATCTTCTACATAAAACAAGATATCCCTCACGCAATCCGGATTTAACTTCATAATGCTCCCTCCTCGCCAATATTATACAATGCAAATCTGAAAATGTCAATTTATATGAAAAGGAAGTGATCTCCAATGAGTGAACGGGTAAAAATTGATGACAACGGAAACCTTGTCTTCACTAAACCTAAAAAAGCCAAAGGCTCCGCACCAGTTATCCGTATATCCGCCGAAGCATATGAACTACTCACCCAGTGGGAAGCTGAAACAGGACTGAGCCTATCCTACATAGCAAGCGAATTTATAAAATACGCAGATAGTCGAACATTACTTGAACGAGAGTGACACAGAAAAGGAAGTGAAACCATGTTATTCAGAATTAAAGCACGCTTGGCGGCGCTGGGCAAAAAACAACTCGAACTTGTGCCTGAACTTGCAAAGAGGGGGTTGACGATATCATCACCCGCCGAGCTGAGCAACGCAATTAACGGACACAACGCCCAGCCGAAAGCCCAGCAGATTGTATCAGCAGCTAATGAAATCATCAAAGAATGGGAGGCACGGGCATGAATTTTCCAGAACCAATACAGCAACGACTAACAGAACTTGACGAAATCACAAGAACGTACCCTTTTGAAATTCCTCTTGCTGTTGCTGCTGAATTCCTACATATCAGTACACCGTCTTTAAGGGCATATTTACAGACCAACAATACTTTTGGAATGGTATGGAGGAAAGACAACAAGGCAAACTGCGGTTACCACATTTCAACGCTTACATTTTATCTGTGGGTAACAAATTCGGGCATCAGCAGATCTATAAGCGACTATATGAGCAAATAAGGAAGGGTGTAAAAATCATGACAGAAAAACAGGAGATGTTTTTAAATGCTCTTAAGGGACTGGAAAAAGCAAAAGACGAATTTCAATGTATGCTGAGTTCCGTTTCCAATAGTATGTCACCAGAACAGAACGAAGCAATAAGCGAAATCAGACAAGCTTACTCAAAGACTCTTGGATGTTATCAGGCTCTCGTTTCTGGGAGGTCAGAATGAAACTACTACATAAAATTCTGTTTACCCTCTCACTCACAGGGCTGTTATTAATCACTGCTTGCATGGATAACGGTAATATTTCCCCTAATGTTGGTCTGATATTGGGGTTAGCAGACCTTGGCGTATTCATTTATTCAGGCATAGGATCAGGTTTATTAAAAATAGAAAGGATGAATTCAAATGAGCAGAAACACAGGAATGACAAGACCCGTAGACCAGTTAGGCAGAATTGTAATCCCCATGGAAATCCGCAAAAACTTAGGCATTAAAACAGGCGAATACCTTGAGCTGCATGTTGCAGATAACGGAGATATCATTTTTCGTAAGCGCGACATTGCCGAACAAGCATGGGAGATAGTAAAGGCAGCTGCAGAATCCAAACCTATTGATAGCAGAACTAAAACGGCCATTCTCGACTTGGATAAAGTGATAAAGGGGTGAGTATTTTGACAGACGAACAATTTTACAAGAAGCGTTATGTTGAAGAAAGCTTAATTCAGGCTGTAAAACCAATACTTCCAGAAACGGAGAAAATGACATACTCATTATCAGACACCGGGCATGAAGAACATGTAACAGTGCTCCTGAATGGCGGGGTAATTTTGCGGATATGTGTAACCTGCGACAGCTTGCTAGCAATTGCAAAGGATGTGCTTCGCGGCTTGGAATGTGGTGGCTTTCATGGCAAAGACATGTAAAGGCTGTTACTACTGGCGGTCGCTAAGTGGCTCAACCAATGGATGCCATGCGTGCCATTATGCGCTTGAAACAGGCAGACTAAGAGATTGCCCCGCAGATAAGTGTGAAAAAAGGACAACTAAAAAACCAAACAAGGAGGAAAACAAAATGGGCGCAAGAATTGACCCACAGATTAAAAAGGATGCGTTAAAGCTGTTTGTAGATGGTGTATCACTTAACGATATATCTGAGCGACTTGGCGTACAATACAAAACCGTATGGCGGTGGGTTTCGGATTATAAGCAAGATAATGGTATTTCGGAGTGTGCTTTAACTACTGAGGACATCCCACCAGTTACATGCGACATAAAAAAAGAGCCTGCGACAGCAGCAACTGTTACAAGCTCAAAAGATAATAACTCTAATAATATTTTAACCGCGCATGGCAAAAATGTCAAGTACGTTTATGCAGACGAGGTTATCAAAGCGGTGCAAAAATGCATTTCGGACAAGGTTAATGAGCTTGAAGAACTGTCTGCCGAGATGATAAAGATGTACGACGAAATTGAAGTAATCAATAATAAAATAGATATTCTCAACGATACCGCAATTTACAGACAGTCGGAGCTTGAGCGGCTACAGCAAGACTACAACAGAATTTGTGAAGGTGTTTAATATGAATGAACCTACATCCTGCCCTGTTTGTGGTAGTATAGACACTCCAACAGGTAATAACAAATGCCCACACTGCGGGTCTGATTACGAAAGGAAAGATACATATGAACAGTGATATTTTTATTAGCACATGTGCAACATGCGGATACTCAACAAAGGAAGAGGCAAAGCGTTATACAAAGACCTGCCGTAAGGAGTTGTACTCCAATGACGACTTTGAAGAAGTTTTCAGAATTGTTCAACGTGAACAGTCTTTATCCTCAAACCCTCAAGGCAAGAGAGACTACGACGGCACAAGGTCTACAAAACGCTTTGATTACTGTAGCGAATACTGAAAAAGGAGTAATAGAACGGAATGCAAAAATTTGAAATTGATGCGGACAAGCTATTTGCAGTATCTAAGCCAGCATTTTTTAGACTTGTTCCCTGCTGCGACGTTAACTTTGTACATGGCTACTCGCAAATGTTTTTAAACATTCACAAAGTTGCACAGGAACAGCCAAAAGGTAAAAGAATTGAAACAATAGCCCTTGTATTATCCTACTGCAACCAAGAACACATCGAGAAGTTTAAGCAATGGCTTATCGATTACTGCTCCATGAAAATGCAGAATGATCTGTTTGACCTTACGGTCAGTGTTGGCGGAGAATTTATCTGCGGTAAAATGCTTGAAAGAGCAATAAATAAATTAAGAAAGAGGTAAAACTGCTATGAAGAATGTTTCAATGTCCGTAAAAGGCACAAAGCTTATAATCGAGGTTGACTTATCGCAAGACTTTGGCTTAAGCAGCAGCGGAAAGTCCGTTGTCATTGCATCCACAGAAGGAAACAAAGACATAACCGGGACTGATAATGTTATAATCGGCTTGAATGTTTACAAGCCCGCAAAATAAGGAGGAAATTTTATGCCAACAGTAACACTTACCCTTGAACTTCAGACGGATATTGCCCTGAAGGTGCTTAACTTAATTTCAGAGAAAACAGACTGCGCCCCTATCCCTTCCACGACAATGGCGCAGAACATACCTGTTCAGAATCCAAATCCCGTGTTTCAGCAGACACAACCACCTTCGCCTCAGACTCCTGTAACGGTCCCGGCGGTTCATCAGCCGACTCTGCCGCCCGTTCAAACAGCACCTGTTGCTCCGCCGCCTACATATGACGTTGAAACACTCGGGCGTGCGGCTGCTCCGTTAATGGCACAGGGCAGACAACAGGAGCTTGTAGGATTGCTACAGTCATTCGGCGTTCAGGCTCTCACTCAGTTGCCACCAAACAAATACGGCGAATTTGCAACAGCTTTAAGGGGATTGGGGGCTCAGATATAATGCCGGGAGAACATGCTATACTTTCTGCTTCCGGTGCTCACCGATGGCTGCATTGCACACCATCAGCGAGACTTGAAGAACAGTTTCCCGATCAGGGAAGTGAATATGCAGCTGAGGGCTCTCTGGCTCATAAGCTGGCAGAACTTAAACTGCGCAAACATTTTACTATAATTAAGCCCAGTGCATTTAAAAAGGAGCTTAAAGCAATTCAAGACGATCCGCTGTATAAGCCTGAAATGAACAGCTATACCGATTCATACCTTGATTACATAAAAGATATTACAGCCCTGTATCCATCAAGGCCTTATATTGCAATAGAACAGCGACTTGACTTCTCTCACGTTGTTCCAGAGGGTTTCGGAACTGGCGACTGCATAATCATCGGCGGGGATACAATTACTGTTATTGACTTCAAATATGGCCAGGGCGTTCCTGTATCGTCAGAACAAAACCCGCAGATGATGCTTTATGCTGTCGGAGCGCTTAATACATTTTCATTATTATATAGTATAAGCAAAGTAAAAACCGCAATCTTTCAGCCCCGAATTGATAACATAAGCGAATGGGAAACATCTGCTAATGAAATCAATTCCTGGGGCGAAAGCATAAAATCTGTTGCTCAATCTGCAATAAACGGTGAGGGTGAATATTGCGCCGGAGACTGGTGCAGATTCTGCCGAGCTAAAAATCTTTGCCGGGCAAGAGCAACATTTTCACAGGAACCATACGAACAATATCATGGCTTCACTCCCCCGCTTATATCAGCAGAGGACGTTGGCAAAATTCTTTCCCGCGCAGAAGTAATAAAGAAGTGGGTTACCGACCTTGAAGAATGGGCACTTTCAGAACTTCTTAACGGCGGTGAGGTTCCTGGATGGAAAGCTGTTGAAGGCAGAAGTAACCGTCAGTTTGAGGATACTGACAAAGCCTTTGAGGCTGTCAAAGCGCAGGGGTATGACGAGGCTGTTCTGTATGAACGTAAGCCTGTTACATTAACAGCAGTTGAAAAGCTACTCGGCAAAAAGAAATTTGAAGAAGTTCTTGCATCGTATATTATAAAGCCGCCCGGAAAACCGACACTAGCACCCGAATCCGACAAGCGTGAAGCAATAACCGCCAAAGTATCAGCCACAGAAGCGTTTAACGAAGATAATTAAAAAGGAGATTGAATTTTATGTCAAGAAAAGCAACCGAAGTTGTAACCGGAGAAGTAAGGATCAGTTATGAGCATCTTCTCAAACCATACGCACAGCAGCCTAATGCTGAACCAAAATACAGCGTTACCCTGCTTATTCCGAAAAACGACATAGCAACAAAGCAACGCATTGACGCTGCTATTCAGGCAGCTATATCCGAGGGTGCGTCAGGCAAATGGAACGGAGTTCGTCCTCCACAGCCGCCAACGCCTATTCATGACGGTGACGGGTTAAGACCGTCGGGAGAAGCTTTCGGCGACGAATGTAAAGGTCACTGGGTAATGACAGCCTCAAGCAAACAACCTCAGGAAATAGTTGATATGGGCGGAAACCCAATTATAAGCGCAACTGAAATTTATTCCGGCATGTTCGCAAGGGTATTTATTAATTTCTTTGCATATAACTCAAATGGCAAAAAGGGTATCGGCGCAGGACTTGGACCTGTTCAGAAAACACGCGACGGTGAACCTCTCGGTGGAAAAGTTTCTGCCTCTGACGCTTTCAGTGATGCAACGCAGTATCAGCCGCAACCTGCACCAAACTATCCGCCTGCATATACACAGCCGCAATATCAGCAGACGGTGCAGCAGTACCAGCCACAGATTGATCCAATTACAGGACAGCCTGTTGTTTTACCTTATTAACTTACGTTTTTAGCGGGGCTATCGTAAAACCCCGCCCCACAAATCTTTTTATAAGGAGGATAATATTTTGCGTCACTTATCAATTGACATTGAAACCTTCAGCAGTGTTGACATAAAAAAGTCAGGACTGTACAAATATGTACAGTCCCCTGATTTTCAAGTCTTGTTACTGGCGTACAGCTTTGACGGCGAACCGCCTAAAATAGTAGACCTTGCAAGAGGTCAGACAATTCCTTTTGACGTTGAACGCTCCCTGCTTTCGCCTGATACCATTAAGCATGCATACAACGCCGCTTTCGAATGGTATTGCCTTTCAAAGTTTTTCAATCTCCCTGATCCGACTGTCTGGCTTTTACAATGGCGCTGCACAATGCTTCACGGTTTATACTGCGGATATACTGCTGGGCTTGCGGCAACAGGTGAAGCAATAGGACTTCCGCAGGATAAGAAAAAGCTTGGTATAGGCGGAAGCCTTATACGTACATTCTGTATCCCCTGCAAGCCGACAAGGACAAACGGAAACCGCACACGAAATCTTCCCCATCACGAGCCTGACAAGTGGGAGCTGTTCAAACAATACTGCATTCAGGACGTTGTCACCGAAATGGAAATTGAACGCAAACTATCCGCTTTTCCTGTTCCAGATAGTGAACAAACTCTCTGGTGCTTGGATCAGGCTATTAACGCACGAGGCGTATGCATAGATACAAAAATGGTAAACAGCGCTATTGAGATAAACAGCACCGTTACTTCCGAACTAAAAGCAGAATCAAGTGGTATTTCAAGGCTTGACAATCCAAACAGCGTTGCTCAGTTACTGTCATGGTATGAAGAAGAAACCGGAGAAAACCTTGATAATCTTCGCAAGGATACGGTCAAGTCACTTCTTTCCGGAGATATTGAAAATGAATCTGTCCGCAGAGTTCTTCAAATCAGACAGGAACTTTCTAAAACCAGTGTTAAAAAATATTCTGCCATGCAGGCGGCCGTGTGTGATGACGGACGTGTAAGAGGGCTGCTGCAATTTTACGGCGCAAACAGAACTGGACGTTGGGCAGGACGGCTTGTTCAGGTTCAGAACCTCCCCCGAAACTACATTGACACGCTTTCAATGGCAAGGGACTTTGTTAAGCACCGCAATATTGATATGCTTAAATACATATACGGAAACGTTCCTGACACGCTTTCACAGCTTATCCGAACAGCTTTTATCCCCTCCGAAAACAACATATTTCTTGTTGCCGACTTTTCGGCAATTGAAGCGAGGGTAATCGCTTGGCTAGCCAGAGAACAATGGCGACAGGAGGTTTTTGCTACACACGGGAAGATATATGAGGCTTCTGCTTCGGCAATGTTCAGTATTCCTATTGAGAAAATTAAAAAAGGTAATCCCGAATATGCCCTCAGACAAAAGGGCAAGGTTGCAGAGTTGGCTCTTGGATATCAGGGCGGAGCCGGTGCTCTTGTTCAGATGGGCGCTTTAAGCATGGGGCTGACGGAAGAAGAACTTCCCGATATTGTCCGCAGGTGGCGGCAGTCAAACAAGCGTATAGTTGATTTATGGTATTCCATTGACAATGTCGCAATTGAATGCGTCAGAACTGCAAAGCCACAGGGTACTCACGGGATATTATTCAGCCGTGAAAGTGATTACATCACAGGGCAGGACTTCCTTACAATAACTCTTCCCTCCGGCAGAAAGCTTTTTTATGCAAAGCCTTATCTTTACCCGAACAAGTGGGGCAATGACAGCATACGCTACCTTGGCATGGATCAGACCTCAAAGAAGTGGAAAGAGCTTGAAACCTACGGCGGAAAGCTTGTTGAAAACATTGTTCAGGCGATTGCCCGTGACTGTCTTGCTGTTGCAATGCAAAGGCTTGAGGCGGCAGGGTTCAGAATTGTTTTTCATGTACACGATGAATGTATCATAGACGCACAAAAAGGCGCAAGCCTCGAGGAAGCCTGCGCTGTTATGGGTCAACCTATTCCGTGGGCAGAGGGGTTACTGCTTAGGGCTGATGGGTTTGTTAGTGAGTTTTATAAGAAGGATTAGGAAAAAATTACTTATTTAAAATTGTAGCTAAAAAGTCAATTGCATATGGAATGAAGATTATTAAAAAAACCATGACTAAAGATGGTATTAAAAAGTATTCAATGAAGAAATTAAGAACCTTAAATCGCAAGAAATAAAAACATTTATACTTATACAAGTACAAATCCCTGTCCTTTAGCGCTTCATATGGAATAGTTGATAAATCTAATCTATAGCAAAGATAGTTATATTTCTTTACAATATTCCTGCACAATTCTTTTAACAAAAATTCCTTATCCTTAGCGCTACTTGGCTTATCATATTTCTTCCATTTGTAATAAAATTCATTTCCTAAAAGAAGTCTATTTTCTTTTATTATTTTATTAAATTCAATATTTAACGCATTTAGCGCTTGGCTATCCTTGCACTTCTTGGGGCCATGCTTTCGATCACAGTTATCCAAATAATTTTCATAGTTAACAAACAATTTGTGATATACCTCAATTTGTTCTCTGCAAATAGCAATGTTTTTATTTTTATAAAATTGATATAAGGACAAACCCAAAGCTAATAATGCCGCCAATAAAGCAATGATTTCTTTTATAGATGCTTCCATTAATACAACTCCTAAAAATGTTAATTATATAATACCCCATATTTTTGCAAACGTCAAGAAAAATTTCCCTTATTTGCACATAAACATGCAACTTTATTCTGTTTTTAAATATTATCAGGAGGACTGATTTATGCAAAACGACCGATTAATAACAATATCAACAGCCGGAAGCCGCAAGGCTGCACAGTGGCCAGCGTCAATGCTGCTGTGGTCCGAGCTTGTTGCAAAGCTCCAAACGCCAATAAGGGGCAAAGAAACTCTGGCAGATTACCTTTCATACAAAAAAGGTCAGCAGGACGACCTGAAAGACGTTGGCGGCTTTGTTGCAGGAACGCTTGACGGAAACCGCCGTAAAGCTTCTGCTGTAACAGGCAGAGATATTCTGACGCTTGACCTTGACAATATCCCTGCTGCTGGAACACAGGACGTTCTTCGACGTGTGGACGGGCTTGGCTGCAATTACTGCATATACTCCACCCGAAAGCACTGTGAAGCTGCTCCCCGGCTGCGTATATTGATACCCCTTGACAGAACTGTTACTGCCGATGAATATGAGCCGCTTGCAAGAAAAACAGCAAGCCTTATCGGTATTGAACTATGTGACAAAACTACCTTTGAAGCTTCACGCTTAATGTACTGGCCGTCGTGCTGTTCTGACAGCATATATATCTACGCATATGGTGACAAGCCTTTTCTTTACGCTGACGGTGTTCTTGGAATGTATGGCGACTGGCATAATACAGCTGAATGGCCGCAGGTACCAGGAGTTCAAGAGGACTTTCACCGTCTGCTGAAAAAGCAGGAGGATCCTACATCAAAGCCCGGCATTGTTGGCATATTCTGTCGCACATATGACATTTACCGCGCTATGGACGAGTTTATTCCTGGTGAGTATATGCCGACAGATATCCCCGACCGTTACACTTATGTAGGCGGATCTACAACAGGTGGCGCAGTTATTTATGACAATGGACTTTTCCTCTATTCACACCATGCGACAGATCCATGCAGTGGAAAGCTTGTTAATGCCTTTGACCTTGTAAGGCTTCATAAATTTGCAGACAAGGACGACAATGCAAAGCCTGACACCCCAGCAAATAAGCTACCCTCTTTTGTTGCTATGTGCGAGTTTGCGGTAAAGGATACTAATGTGGCGGCGCTGCTTAATCAGGAGAAGCGACAGATGGCGCTTGAGGCTTTTAATTCTCCCCTGTCTGATGGAGAGGTTTCGCCCGACGATCTAAACTGGATTTCACTGCTTGCTGTTTCCTCCGACACAGGTCGACCCGCAAAAACCGTTGATAATGTCCTTATAATTCTTGAAAATGACCCTTTGCTTAAAGGCAGAATATCCTTTGATGAATTTGCAAACAGGGGGCTTGCTCTGGGTGAACTACCTTGGGATACGCGACCACAGCGCCGGCAATGGGTTGATAACGATGATGCAGGACTGCGGCATTACATAGAAAAAGTATATGGCATATCCGGAAAAGAGCGACTTTACGACGCTGTTGCCCTGTGTGCATTCAGACATCGGATAAACGACGTACAGGATTATTTGAAAACCTTAAAATGGGACGGAGTAAGTCGCCTTGATACTTTATTGTCTGATTATCTCGGAGCTGCTGACAATACATACACACGGGCAGTAAGCCGTAAGAGCCTGACAGCTGCTATAGCAAGGGCTATGTCTCCAGGTGTCAAGTATGATTACATGCCAATTTTTGCAGGGCCTCAAGGCATAGGCAAAAGTACGTTTTTAAGGCTTCTGGGTCTGCGGTGGTATTCTGACAGCCTTCAGACATTTGAAGGCAAAGAAGCTTCTGAAATGATTCAGGGAATATGGCTTAATGAACTGGGCGAACTTAACGGCTTTTCAAAGTCAGAAACCAATGCTGTCAAGCAATTTCTAAGCCGTACAGATGATATTTTCAGAGAGCCTTACGGTAGACGAACAGCGTCATATCCAAGACGGTGTGTATTCTTTGGAACAACCAACGATACGGAATTTCTCCGTGACAATACAGGAAACCGCCGCTTTTGGCCTGTTGACGTCGGACTGTATCCTGCAAAGAAAAACGTGTTTAAAGATCTTTCGGAAGAAGTCGATCAGATATGGGCGGAGGCCTTCGTCAGCTGGCAGCTAGGAGAACCGCTATACTTATCGGGTGATGCTGAAAAGATATCTCAAGCGGAGCAGAATTCACACAAGGTAGCAAACGCTAAAGAAGGCATTATCATCGAATTTCTTTCAAGACCTATTCCCCTTGACTGGGAGAAACGGAACATGGAGCAGCGGCGCATTTACTGGCAGGACGGCTTTAAGCGCAGCGGTGAAGAAACCAAGGAGCGAGAGCGCATTTGTGCTGCCGAGATATGGTGCGAGTGTTTCGGAAAGGACGTCAGCTTTTTAAAAAAGAGCGACGCGTATGAGATTAACGGCATTATTGAGAGTTTATCAGGTTGGAAAAGAATAAAATACCCGGTGCGATTTGGCTGTTATGGTAATCAAAGAGGGTACGAATTTAAGCAACTACATTGACTACAAAGTGTGTTACTACATTCTTTAAATGTAGTAAATTAAATACTACATTTACTACATTTAATTTTTACAATGTAGTTGCTTATGTAGAACACAAAAAACCTTTAAATAAAAGACTTATGGCTATATTACTACATTTACTACATTCTTTTCTATTAAAATAAAAAATAAAGAAATAAAGAGAATACGTCACGTCTGTACACCTAATACACGTAATATATAGGAATTGCGGAGAATGTTGCAGACGAAAAAGGAAGTAATATCATGAAATTGGACTGTAAAAATTGGCTTGGAAAATTTCTTTCCGATAACGGAACAATGTTATGCGATACCGTCAGGGAAGAAGCAGTAGCGCAGGGGTATACAAGGGCAGAATTAAAGAGTGCCCGTAAGCTGCTTAAAGTAAAAACCTATCACCAGTTTGACGAAGAAGGCGCAACTCAGAACTGGTTTTGGTTTATCCCAAAATAACATGGAGGCAGGCATGAAAGAGTCTTACATAGAAAAACAGCTTGAAAAAACGGTTCGTGAAAAAGGTGGGCTGTGCTTTAAGTTTGTGAGCCCTGGCAATCCGGGAGTACCTGACAGGATTGTTATAACACCGGACGGCCGGACGATATACATCGAGCTTAAAGCTGAAACCGGCAGTCTGCAGAAAATACAGGAATGGCAGATTGAACGCATAAGAAAATGCGGCGCCGATGTCCGAGTAATCAAAGGCCTGCAGGCTGTTAAAGACTTTGTCAGGGAGGTTTTCGGAGAATGAAATACACACCGCACCCATATCAGGCTTACTGTATAAACAGAATAATATCCGACGCGGCAATCGGACTTTTCCTAGATATGGGCCTTGGTAAGACATCAATAACGCTGACAGCTGTTAATGACTTGAAATACAACCGCTTTGCTGTAAACCGTGTACTGATTATTGCACCGAAAAAGGTTGCAGAATCAACGTGGACAAAAGAGGCCTCCAAGTGGGAACACCTAAGGCATTTAAAGATTATTCCTGTTTTAGGCACAGAGCGGCAAAGAATAAAGGCGCTTAATACACCGGGTGACATTTGGGTGATTAACCGAGAAAACATTCCTTGGCTTACGGATTATTATTCAAACATGTGGCCCTTTGACATGGTTGTAATCGACGAAAGTACCAGCTTTAAAAATCATCAGGCAAAGCGGTGGAAGTCGTTGAAACGTGTAAGACCAAAAATATCACGTCTTGTTGAACTTACAGGCACTCCGGCGCCGAATGGTTTAATAGATTTATGGGCGCAGATTTTTCTTCTTGATGGCGGCGAACGTCTTGGAAAAACAATCGGAGGCTTTCGGGAAAGATACTTCGATCCTGATCAACGGAACTCACAACAGGTTTTTTCATATAAGCCAAAAGACGGAGCCGACAGCAGAATTCAGCAGCTTATCGGGGACATATGTGTGAGCATGAAAGCAGAGGATTACCTACAGCTTCCTGATGTTGTTATTGATGATATCCCTGTAGAACTGGACGCCAAAGCTGGAAAGCAGTACAAGGAACTTGAAAAAGAAATGTTGCTGCAGGTTGATGAAACCACAATTGACGCCGCGGGGGCAGCAGCTTTAAGCAATAAACTTTTACAGCTTTGCAACGGTGCGGTGTATGACTCCGATAAAAATTACATTGAAATTCACAGTTGCAAAATTGAGGCATTTATGGAACTAATCGAACAGCTGAATGGACAGCCGGCACTTGTGTTTTATAACTTCCAGCATGACCTTACAAGACTTGAAGCAGTACTTTCAAAAACAGGACTTCGTGTCCGCAGGTTAAATAATCCGCAAGACGAAACTGACTGGAACAACAGACAGATTGATATCCTGCTTGCGCACCCTGCCTCATGTGCTTATGGGCTTAATTTACAAGACGGTGGAAATCATGTTGTGTGGTTCGGGCTTAACTGGTCACTGGAACTTTACCAGCAGGCAAATAAAAGGCTTCACCGACAGGGACAGCAGCAAAAGGTTATCATTCACCGCCTTGCTGTTGTCGGTGGTCGTGATGATGACGTCATATCAGCGTTGGAGGACAAAGGCACTACACAGGACAGGCTTATTGACAGCTTAAAGGCGAGAATTGAGAAAGTAAAGGCGCAAGGAGGAATTACATGACCGTAAAGGAACTGAATCAGTATAGATTTCTTGTCGGGGAAATCAAATACCTTGAACGAAAAATCAATGAACAGAAAGTAACCGTATCAGTGCAAGGTTCTTCCCTGGAATACCCGTACATACTGCAGAACCATACACTTGAGGGTGTCCCCGCTTCAGCTTCGGGCATTGTCACAAAATACTGTACTGCTAAGCTTCGGGCGGAACAGGAACTTGACAAGCTTATTGATTTTATCAGCAGTATTTCTGAAAGTCAGACACGGCAGATTTTTAACCTGCGTTTCATTGATGGCTACAAGTGGAATACTGTGGCGGATATTATCGGCGGAGGGAATACGGAGGCGAGTATGAAAATGACGGTTGCCCGATATCTACAAAAGAATTAAAGTTGTTACACATGTTACGATTTTCTATGTTAATATATAAAATAGCAAAGCATATAAAAATAAATCTGCCTGTCAGCGTTTATCAGAGATAGACCGGACCGCGGATAATCAAAATTCTTTTATACCGCCCTACCGTAATAGTGGTTTGGGCGGTAAGCTTTGCGACAAGTCCTTTTTTGACATATTTATACTAAACGTACCTATAATTATGTATAATTATACAAATATGTAATAATTTTATTGTTTTTTGCTGTATTTTGCTATATATTGTTAGTATAATATATAATTAGGGGGACAACAAGTATGGCAAAAAAAGCATTAAAATTTCAATATTGTTTAATCAAATTTTATGATGGTCAAGAAAAAAAAGGAAAAACTTTTTGATTTTGCAAAATTTATTTCTGAATTTTATCAACTTCCAAAAGCAGAACGAACAATAGACGTATATGATTATAAGGCTAAAGTTGAGGAAATTAAAAAAATTCAAGAGCGGTATATACATATAAGTCTTTTTAAAATGAGTGATAAAATTTCCACAAGAAAAGCATTTATAGATGGCAGAGAGCCAATAAATATTGAAATGAATCCTGATGAATACTTAGGCTCAGATGTACACATGATTTATGATACCCACAATAGAGTACTTATGGTACAAAGAACACGCGAATCGCTAAGTATTTCTACAATATCGGCATACTTTAATGAATTTGCGCATAAATTATCCGCATTGCATGACGATCAAGTTCTAGAAATACAACCGATATATGATAACAAAGTATTAACAGCCTGTAGCAGAGTTAAGAAAATTGATTTGAGATTTGCAAATATAGAGAATGTCAATTTGCCAGAAGGTACAGGTCTTTCTCAGATGCTTAATTTTTTTAATCGCTTCAGAGGAATAAGTGGTAGCGTCACCATAGGAATAGGACGCTCATCCAAAAAAACTACTAGACTGGATAATGGTGAAATTAACAACACAGTAACAGCGCTTAAAGAACTTAAAAAAAATTACAATACGTGTATATCTTCAGCACGTATATCATACACTGAAAATGACACTTCTTTCTTATATGATTTATTTGATGATATATTAAATGATATTGGTGAGATTGACATTATTCCAAGAATTCCACTTAATTTTATTGAAATTGAAAACTTAATGCTTCGTTTATATAATAAAAAAGTTCCGTATATAAATAACGTTATTAAATATAAGGGCTAATAAGACGGTGAGGAAATGAGCAAATATTCAAAAAAGATAAAACTATTCTTTAAAAACAAAGCAAACAATTATGGAATTTTTATTATATCATTTTCGATATGCTTTTGTATTTACAGATTTGATTGTTTTAAAATAATTTATAGCATAAAAGTCTATTTCAATAATTTATGTAATAGCGATTATATTGATAAAATGTTACAATCAACTATAACATGTGCTTCAATTTTGTTAGGATTTTCTGGAACACTATTTTCTCACTTATTAAATGCCAAGCAAAAAATCGATAGCGAAAATAATAAAAATGAGAGTAAAATAAGCTGGGTTTTTAAAGTTGTAAATAACTCCACTTTTTCTAATGTAGTTTTGACTAGTGTAATCACATGTATTTGCTTAATTATTTTATCACTTATTATGTTAACCTGTGATATTATGGCACCAGAAATTCAGAACTTTTTTTCTTACTTTTGGCTTTTTGCTTTAATTAATTTTGTATATTATGAAATCACTATATACCGCCTTTTCATTTCTTTATTGTTTAATAATGAAAATGAAATAAATCCAATGACCGTCAAAGAAAATCCAAACGACATAGACGAATGCATGAGTATTTTGGAAGACAGTCAAGAAAACACAGAAAACCACTCCTAACCGAGTGGTTTTCTTTTACCCAAATTACAAAACCACGAATGGAGGTGTTTATGATTGCCGAGAGCTCCTGATCCAAACAAGGAAAAAGCAAAAGAACTGTATTTGTCAGGTGTGAAATTAATTGAGGTTGCAAGTCAATTAAATTTACCCGAAGGAACTATCCGAGGATGGAAGTCTCGTTATAACTGGGATTGTAACGCTACAAACAAAAAGTGTAACGCTACAAAGCACAAAGGCGGACAGCCTGGCAATCATAATGCTTCCGGTCCTCCTAAAAATAAAAACGCTGTGAAGCATGGCCTATTTCAAAAATACTTACCACAGGAGACTTTGGACATTGTCAATCGCATGTCCAAGTCTCCTATTGATTTGCTGTGGGATAATATTCAGATCGCATATGCTGCAATACTAAGGGCGCAGCATATTAACTACGTCAGGGACATCGGGGACGTTACTACAACGAAAATCGGTGAAGGGTATTCCGACAGTGGATCATCCGAAAAGTGGGAAGTTCAGCAAGCGTGGGATAAGCAAGCAAACTTTCTCAAAGCACAAGCCCGGGCGCAGTCTGAACTCCGCAGTATGATTAAGCAGTATGATGAGCTGCTTAAATCTGATTTAGCTACAGAAGAACAGAAACTTCGTATTGAAAAGCTTAAGGCAGAAACCGCAAAGCTCAACGGGACAGACAATCAGGATGCGCTCACCAAGCTTGACGATGTTCTGCAGAATATAAAGGGCGTGGTCTGATGTCATTCAGTATTAAACAGCAGGAGTTCCTTGGCGCTGCCTGTCATAGATGGAATTTCAAGGAGGGAGCAACCCGTTCCGGGAAGACGTATCTTGACTATTATGTTATCCCCTTGAGAATACGCAAGCTTATCGGCAAGTCCGGTCTTGTTGCTATTCTTGGCGTATCAAAAGGAACAATTCAGCGTAATGTTATTGAACCCTTACAGCAGATTTGGGGGCATAAACTTGTTGGTGATATAAACTCACAGAACAAGTGCTATATGTTTGGCGAATGGGTGTACTGTCTTGGCGCAGAAAAGATTAACCAGGTTGCAAAACTTCAAGGTTCAAGCATTAAGTATTGCTATGGTGATGAGGTTGCACGATGGAGCAAAGACGTCTTTGATATGCTCAAGTCCAGACTTGACAAGCCTTACAGCAAATTTGACGGCACTTGTAACCCAGAGTATCCGACGCACTGGCTGAAAGCCTTTATGGACAGCGACGGATTAGATATTTACACACAGAAGTACACAATTTTCGACAATCCTTTTCTTGACGAGCATTTTGTTGAACAGCTCTGTAAGGAGTATTACGGAACAGTTCTTTACGACCGCTTTATCCTAGGATTGTGGAAACAGGCGGAAGGACTTTGCTACCCGAAGTTTGCTGATAATCCAAAGGATTTCTTGCTTACTGATGTACCGACAGATATAATCTTCGGTCAGATAGGAGTTGACTTTGGCGGAAATGGTTCTGGCCACTCTTTTCAGCTGACGGGCTTTACAAGAGGCTTAAA
This sequence comes from Bacillota bacterium, assembly GCA_023396225.1. Lineage (GTDB taxonomy): Bacteria > Bacillota > Clostridia > Oscillospirales > Ruminococcaceae > JAEZYS01. The sequence continues at coordinate 8,765 of JAEWWT010000003.1, read as the reverse complement.
GAAAATTATAACTCTTGAGGAACATTATCACGATAACAAGAAGAAAGGCATTATCTCCCCCGCCGAGCTTGAAACACAGTTTGCAGAGTTTATGAAGATGTGCAAAGACAAATACAAGTTCACTATCGTTGATGTTTATGCCGATTCAGCAGAGCAGACACTTATTGCGGGACTTAAAACAACAGCTGTAAAAGAGCATTTATGTGTAGAGATACACAACGCCCGTAAGGGTGAAATCATTGACCGAATAAGGCTATACAACAGACTTTTGGCACAGCACAGGTATTACATTATGTCGCATTGCAAGGTAACACAGAAGGCGTTTTCAGAGGCGCTATGGGACAACAAGTCGCAGACAGACGAACGTCTTGACAACGGCACAACAAACATAGATACTCTTGACGCGCAGGAGTATTCAACAGAAAACTATCAGAAAGACTTACTGGAGGTGAGGATGTAATTGGATATTTTAGAGGGCTTTGCTAAAGCGTTTTGTGATGATCTTCCCGGCGGGATGTCTGAACAGTACACAGAAATGGTTGACTGCAAAAACATTTACAAAGGAAAACCAAAATGGAACGAAGTAAAAAAGTCAGGACTTTCAAGCAAAGGTACAAGATTAATGGCACTGCTCAACACAGCAAAGATTCTATCGGATGAGTTTGCTGCACTTTCATTTTCCGAACAGGTTGATATTACTATCAATGATAAAAAGGCGCAGGAATATGTCAACAAGGCGTTGAACGACAACGGGTTCTGGAGCAATATGCCCGATTTTCTTTCAGTTGCATTTGCAATTGGCGGAGGAGTTCTCAAGGTATTTGCAGACAACAGACGCCCTTGCATAGACTTTGTTGACGGAGATAATTTTGTTCCGACAGCGTGGGACGGACAAGGTATTCATGAGGGTATTTTTGAATCCGTCACGGTTAAGGGGAAACATTTTTTCACTCTTGTGGAAAAGCACTTTTTTAACAGCCAGCGTACTCCTTGCGTTGAAAACAAGCTATTCAGGTCTGACAACTGCGATTCCATAGGACAGGAAACAGAACTGTCAGCCTTATACGAGGACCTTGCTGCAATAGTTGAATACAGGGGCGTAACCGATATTCAGATGTTCCACTATTTTAAGCCTGCTGTTTCAAATAACGTTGACACAGACAGTCCTCTTGGCATTTCAGTTTACAGCAGCGCAAAAGACACATTGAAGGCGCTTGATATTGCTTTTGACAGCTTTTCAAGAGAGTTTATACTTGGCAAGAAACGTATTATTGTTCCTTCGTCCTGTATAAAATCGATACCTGATACAGATACGGGGGAAATAGTCAGATACTTTGACGCCAATGACGAGGCTTTTATGGCCCTTAAATGCGATGAGGAAAAGGACCTTAAAATAACAGATAACACAGTTGAGCTTCGTATTGAGGAGCACGTTTCAGCAATAAATGCTCTGCTCAATATCCTCTGCTTTCAGACCGGTCTTTCCTCTGGCACTCTTTCCTTCACGTCAGGTGAGGGGGTTAAGACAGCAACAGAAATAATCTCCCGTGACAGCAAAACAGCACGGACGATAAAGTCAAATAAAAATCTGCTTACCGAAACAATTGAGGGGCTTGTAAAGTCTGTAATTGCTATCGGTATTTTTTATGGGGATTTGCAAAGTAAGGACTATGAGGTCACAATCGGTTGGCAGGACAACATCATTATTGACGACGACACGCTGATTGACCGCAATATAAAGCTTGTGGACGCTGGGCTAAAGTCAAAAATTCGTGCAGTTATGGAAGTGAACAAGTGTGATGAAGGCACTGCTGAACAGATACTGAAGGAAATTGCGGAGGAACAGAACGTCACAGGCTTATCCATTGACAACCTTTTCAGTAAGGATGATGAAAAGGAGGAATAATGTTTGACTCCTTATGAACTATCAATGCTTTCAAAGCCCCTTGCTGACCTATATACACAGCTTGAAAGCGACCTTATTCAGAACATTGCTGAATATCTTGCAGAACAGAATCTTGACTGCTCCACAGCTAAATGGAAAATCAAGGCCCTTGCTAATCTCGGTAAGCTTGACAAAAAGAACATTGAACAGATTTCTAAGTATGCAGGAATTGCTCCTGAAATGCTTGAAATTGCTTTGACTAACGCTGCTTATTCTGCAATAAATGAGCTTGAGCCGGGTTTCAGAAAGCTTGCAAAAAAAGGGCTTATTGAGGCCGCAAAAGTTCCGATTGAAGACAGTATGGCAAATGCTTTGAAGGCATACAGTAAGCAGGCGTCAGAACAGCTCAACCTTGTCAATACTGTTATGAAATATAAGGCAAGGACGGCCGCAAGTAAGCTTATCAAGGATACAGCCGAGCTCTCCAACAAGCAATCATTCCTTAATATGCTGAATAAGGCAACAGGTAAAGCTGTTACAGGAATTGAAAGTCGTCAGGCAGCATTGCGACAATGCATTCACGAAATGATGGAAAAGGGTATTCCATGTTTTACAGACAAGCGCGGACGAGAGTGGTCTCCAGAGGCTTATATCAATATGGATATCAGAACAACATGCGGAAATGTTGCTCATCAGGCACAATTTCAGCGTATGGACGATTACGGCACAACGCTCATTGAAGTAAGCTCACATATTGGTGCAAGGCCACGATGTGAGCCGTTTCAAGGCAGAATATTTGACAGAACAAACAAGTCCGCAAAATATCCTCACTGGTCCTCTACCTCTTACGGAGAGCCTGCAGGACTTCTTGGAATAAACTGCGGTCATCAGGTATATCCGTACATTGAAGGCATAAGTTCGCAGACATACTTTCCTTATGACAAAGACGAAAACGACAAGCAATACAAACTGACACAGCAGCAGCGCCAGCTTGAAAGAAATGTCCGAAGATATAAGCGTGAGTGCTCATCGCTTGACGCTCTGGGCGACCAGGAAGGATTTAAGAAAGCATCAGTAAAACTAAAGCAACAACGAAGCAAGCTGAAAAGTTTCTGTAATAACAATGGTCTTACATACAAGGCTGACAGAACGGCTGTTGTAGGCTATAGCAAAAACAGGAACCCACTTGACAATGTTAAAAAAAGTAGTATAATAAAGTCAAACGAAATAATTGGAAAAAGCTTAGGTGCGGCAGCTAAGAACTATCCAGTAAGACTGCCCGATGGGAATCATACAAAATTTGCTGAGGGCTCAACAATTTCAAAAATTAAAGTATTTGCCGGGTCTGGAACAAATGTCCCTATCAGAGAAGCGATTATTCTTGAAAGCGACTATAAAATACCCGCAGATAAATGGCAAAAGGTACGCGGCGAAGGTGTTATTGTTTTTGAGGGTAAAAATCGTACAGCTGAATTACACTGGTACGAAGCAGAAGGCACAAAAGTAAAAGTCAAGGTAAAGAGGTGGTTAGATGAAAGTTAAATATATTGGTACTGTTAGCGACCCTTTGGAACTGATAAGTGGCAAAGCCTATAATTGCTTAGGGATTGAAAATGATTGGTATAGGGTTGTTGACGAAACTGATGAAGATTACCTTTATCCGCCTGACCAGTTTGAAATCATAGAAAAATAACCGCCCTTAAACAAGGCGGTTTTGTTATACTCGAAAGGGAGTGACAAGGCTTGAAATGCCCCTACAATCGCAAATCAGAATATCAGCAAACGGTTGAAAAAACTAACCCAGATACTGAAACGGGTGTGTTTAACATGAGAACCACAACCACAATGACAAACTTTGAATTAATGGATTGCATAAAATCCGAATGTCCTAAATGGCAAGACGAAAAATGCACAGTGTAAATTTAATACAGAAATAAGCGTTTTGCAGTCAACTGCAAGGCGCTGTTTTTATGCCCGAACGTTCACGGCGCTAAACTGAAACGGAATAAACAGCCGACAGGCTATAAACGGAGGATAAATTATGGCAGAAGAAATCAAAGATACTACCGTTGAGGAAATAACTGAAAATACTGACGAACAGCAGAAGAAATCGGAAGAAGGCAAGAAGGGTTTTACACAGGAGGAAGTCGACGCTCTTATTGAAAAACGTCTTGCAAGGGAACGAAAAAAGACAGAAAAGGAAAAGACTGATGCAGAGGCTGATAAAAACAAGTCAGCAGACCAGAAGGCAAAGGAAAAAGCCGATAAGGAGGCAAAGGCACAGGCTGACAAGGTTACTGCAATGGAAGCTAAACTGCTTTGCTTTGAAAAAGATGTTGCAAAGGATTGTATTTCTGACGTTGTGGCTCTCGCTAAAGCGTATATGGATGATGATACAGACTTTGAAACAGCTATTGACAAGGTCCTTAAAAAGTACCCTTCATTCACCAAGGCTAATAAGCCGGAAGAGAATGAGGACGAAAAGCCAGGTACGACCGGCAAGAAAACTAAAGGCAGCAATAAGGGAACTGATGGGGTTGAAGCCGCCTTTTTAAAACGCAACCCCGGATTAAAATTATAATAATTGGAGGTATTTATTATGGCTCACACATCACAGGAAAGATATTCTGATATGGTTATGGCAAAAATTCGTAAGGAGCTTGTGCTCAAGGACGGAGTTGTTTTCAACAAGGACTATGAAGGCAAGCCAACAGCAGGCGCTGTTAAAATTCCTGTAAGAGATACAGAGGTTGCTGTATCTGACTACGACAAGGCAAACGGTATCACAGCAGGTACAGGCTCAACAAGCTATGAAACTATGACAATTGACAAGGACAAAGGCGTTAATGAGATTATTGACGGCTATGACGCAGAGGCTGTTCCTGACAATCTTGTTGCAGACAGACTTGACAGCGCCGGATATTCTCTTGCAAAGCAGATTGACGCAGACGGAGCAACAGTATTACTTGCGGGTTCATCGGCTATCCGATACGGCAAACTTACAAAGGATAACGTTTATCAGATGTTTGTTGACGCCCGTGTTGCAATGGGTAAGGCTAACATTCCTGACGACGGAAAGAGATATGCTCTCATCACTCCTGACGTAATCGGTCTTGTTCTTTCATCACCTGAATTTGTAAAGGCATCAGAGCTTGGTGACAAGATTGTTGAAACAGGTGCAATCGGTAAAATTGCAGGCTTCCTTATAATTGAGTGGAATGATGACACAGACAATCTTGCCGGCATCTTCGGGCACCCACGTTTTGCAACTCGTGCAGAGGAATTCAGCGTTCCTATCAAGCTTCAGGATCTTTCAGGCTCAGGAAAGTATATTGGCGCTTCTGCTGTTCAGGGCAGACAGGTTTATGCGCATAAGGTGCTTCGTTCTGTTGCAATCAAGGCAGTATATACAAACGGCTGCGTTACTGCTTCCGTTGCAGCTGGAACAACCGCAGGCGACACAAAGGTTACTGCAGCTGTCGGTACAACCGGCAACACGCTTTCGTATAAGAAAAATCCAGCAAAGCCTGCGTACTTCGGCATTGACAAGACTTTGTATGGCGGAACAGCTCTCACCTCAGGTACAGCAAAGGCGGTATCAGCTTGCGTTGCAGGTGATGTTCTTGAAATCCTTGAATTTGACACAAATTCAGTTTGTGTTTCAAAGACCACAATTGAACTCAATGCTGATGACATCATGGCATAGTCAGGAGGTATGCTGAATGGCGTACATAGATAAGGATTATTATGATAACAGCTACAAGGGGGAGTCCGTCGACGAGGTGGATTTTCCTTCTCTTGCAGAACGTGCAAGCAGAGATATTGATGAGCTGACAGGGTTTAATATAAAGTCCCTTGACAGTATTACCGAAGTTCAGCAGATGTATATCAAGCTTGCAACAGCCTCACAGCTTGAGTATCTTGACCAGAACGGCATTATGTCAGACACCTTTCAGACTGCTACACTTGGAAAGTTCAGTTACTCCGGTTCAGGACGTGCCAGCAGGTTTTCGGCAAGAGCATCAGCTTACGTCTTTGCATCAGGATTAGCCTATAGGGGGTTATGATATGAAACCTATACCGAAAAGTCTGCTTATTCACTTTGCTACACTATCAAAGAAAACCACAGACAACTGGGGTAATAATAAATTAAGCGCACCTGTTCAGTTATCCCACATACGAATTGAGCCGTCACACAGCCTTATTACAACAAAGGACAACAATAGGGAGCAACTTAAGGCAACATTGATTTATGATTGCAGAAACAGTTTTCCACGTGGCATTGATTTCAACATTGATGATGTTGTTGCTTTTAACGATATTCAATATCAGGTTAACTTTGTTGAGCCTTATTATGACGGTGCTAAAATTCATCATTATGAGATAGGGATGGTGTGATATATCTGTAAGAATATCATTTGACCGGCAAACAGTTATGATGAGATTGCGGGGAGCTTCTGAAAAAGCGTTGGAAACAACTTCACAACAAGCTCTTAAGGATTGCAACTACTATTGTAAACAAGACCAGTCAGGGCTTATCAACAGCAGTCTTACACACAGCGAGACGAAAAAAGGTGCTCTTCGATGGCGCACCCCGTATGCAAAAAGACAATATTATCTTCGCACAGCAAGCCACGACGTCAACAACCACGCTGAATGGATGTGGGCACACAAGGCAAAGTCCAAAAATGCAAGGAAATGGCGTGAAATATATCAGAAGACTTTTAAAAGGGAGGCTGGACGATGATGCAGAAACAAACGCTTATTTACAATTACTTATGCAGTCTTCTTGACCTTTCTGTTAATCCTCGGCTTCCTGTTAAGGGCGGATATGCATTACAGGTTATGCCGTCACCGGGAGGTAATTCCTTTCTGAACAAGGAATATGATGAAAGTTTATCGTACTTATTGCTTGGAAAGTCAAAGGATCAGCAGGCTTTAGCAGACAGCCTTTATAAAGTCTGCAACAGCATAAGAAATCAATCAGACAGTACTCTCGGCATTTATAATATAGAAACAAATTCACCCTCTTTAGTTGATATAGAGGGTGAATTTTATATCTGGCAATGTCAGATAACTGTCAAATTTATTAATTAGGAGGATTTTATATGTCAAAGATAGCATTAAACAATGCTTATGCATTTTATATCAACACAACTCCTTCTGCTACAGCAGGAAGCGAGACCTTCGCGCGGCTTTCACGAGGCTTTGACAATGTTTCAAAGTCACTTAATGAAGCACTTTATCAGGGCTCTTTCTTGGGTGACAGCGGTTACGGCTCTACAGAAGTAACAGGCGGTCAGCTTACACTTACACTTTCAGGTGTCAGAATCGTCGGGGATACAGCACAGGATCACATCTTCAGCGACGCTGTTATGAACTGTTTCGGCGAGGCAAGAAAAACAACATTTAAGATTGAGGATCCTGACGGCAATACGATTTCAGGATCATGCACATTGGCAAAGATTACTGAATCAGGCGGCGCATCAAACCAGCCAAGTGCTATTTCCGTTGAAATTCATTTTAACGGAAAGCCAACCTACACCAAAGCTGAATCAGTATAATTCGTGGAGGGTTTAATCCCTCCCGATTTTTTTGAAGCATAGCAGAAAGGAATGAAGTTATTATGGCTTATCAGATAAAAAGGCTATCAAAAATTAATGAAACTCTTGAGCTTGTTGGGGATGACAACACTGTTGCTCATACCCTTGTTGTAAGCTTTACTGTTGACGATTTAGCAAGGGATATAAACAAGGCAAAGAATGATGTTATCAGAGCACAACAGGCAATAAAGAATGTTACAGATGAAAAGTTTGCAGATGCACAGGAAACAATGGGCGACGCAATAATCAGCCTGTTTTCACTTATCTTTGGTGAGGAGCAGACAAAAACGCTAATTGAGTTCTACAAGAATGCGTATACGGAAATGTTCGCAGCGGTATTCCCTTTCCTTGATAGCTGTATCTTCCCTGCAATTGCAGCAGCAACAAGGGAAAGATGTGAAATGCTTGCAAACAATTTCAAGTTAAGCAAATCAACAAAGAAAAAGCTTATGCTTTAATGCCCTATGACGTTTATCAACACAAGGTCAAACGCCATAGCCTTAAACGGCAAAAGCTATACTGTAACACCGTCATATAGACGTGTGTTACAAGTGTTTGAAGTGTGCAGGGACAAACTTTTGAGTGAGCTTGACAAGGCTATAATATGCTGTGATCTGCTTGTAAAGGAAGAAGTTGACATTAAGTACTGCATTGACGTATTCAATACAGTTTATGAACACTATATTGCCCTGCCTCAAAGTCGTGGCGGGAGCTCTGAAAAAATTGTTGATTTCAATGAGGATTGCGATTACATTTACGCAGGCTTTATGCAGGCATACAACATTGACTTGATGAAAGTTGCTGACACCTTATCCTGGTATGAGTTCATTGCTTTGTTCAGAGGGTTGCCGGACAATACAAGAATAAAAGAAATTATGTCAATCAGAGCAAGAAAACTTCCTGCGCCGAACAAACATAACGCGGAGGAGATACGCAATCTGCTTGAATTGAAACAATGTTACGCATTAAAAGGAACTGATGACAACAATAACAATTTTGACAGCGGAATTGCAGGCTTGTTCAGCATTTTAAAAGAAAGGGCGGTGAAGTAATATGGCAGATGGTGAAGTAATTTTTGAGATACGAGGAGATTCAAGCGGGCTATCAGGCGACCTTGACGAAGCGGAAGGCAAAGTTCGCAAAAGCGGTGGTAATCTTGCCTCAATTGCAAAGGGTGCGGGTGTAGCTATTGGCGGAGCTCTGATTTCTGCAGGCGCTGCATCAATCAAGTTCGGTTCAGAGTTTGAGCAATCAATGGCAAATGCATCAACAATGTT
>JAEWWT010000002.1 GCA_023396225.1 Bacillota bacterium | reverse complement strand
AGCCTTTCTGAAACCGTCTTGCGGTAGGAGGTGAAACCAATCCACAGTATCCATTACAGTATAGCAAATTTTTAAAGTTCTTGGAGAGGAACTCTAAAAACTACTACTTTAATATAATACGAGGGGGTTAAAATGACCGTACAAGATAAACTCAAAAAGATTATTTCAAGTCCTATTCTTTACATAGAAAACTTTATGAATGTAGTTGATAAGAACGGCAATGTCGTTAAGTTCAAGCTTAATCCGCAACAAAAACAGATGCTTCAAGATATGGATAAATATAATATAGTGCTTAAATCAAGACAGTTAGGAATAACTACCCTTTCATGTGCTTATTCAATTTACCTTGCTATGACAAACAGTAATACTACTTGCTTACTGGTATCATATTCTATTGATAGTGCTACTTCAATTTTTGAGAAACTAAAACAAATATATAATGAATTGCCCAGTGCATTGCAGATTGAACTTATTGCCAATAACAAAAAAGAGCTTAAATTTGTAAACGGCAGTAGAATTATTTGTGCTACCTGCGGAAGTAAAGATGTTGCAAGAGGTTTAACAATTCGTTTTGCCCATTTATCAGAAGTCGCTTTCATGAAAGATAATGTTGATAAGCAATTACTGGCTATTGAACAAGCTTTAACACCTAATGGAAAAATCATTCTTGAATCAACGGCTAATGGTTTGAATTACTTTTCTGAAATGTGGAATAAGTCAGAGCGTAAAGATAATATGTACAAGCCTTTTTTCTTTAGTTGGATTAATGACAAGATTATGTTTGCAGATGAATACAAGTCTTTTTGTGAGCGTTATATTAATCTCAAGGGTATATTACCTGCTAAGGAAGATTTAGACGGTGCAGAAATTGATTTATTTAATCAAGGGGCAACAATAGAGCAGTTAGTTTGGCGAAGAATGAAAATTGCCAACAGCAGTGAAAATTCATTTGCACAGGAATTTCCTTCTAATCCTATTGAAGCATTTATAACTACTGGTAACAATATATTCAGTCCTCAACTACTACATGAACGCTTGAATTACATACATGAGGTTAAGACGGTAAATAAGCCGAATAACCTTCCTGCAAGCCTTAAAGCATGGTTTAATCGTGGTTTGGATATATGGAAAACACCTTTAAGCAGACAGAAATATTATATCGGTGTAGATACTGGCGAGGGGTTAGGACAAGACTTTTCCGCTATACAGGTTTTGTCTGTTGACGGTGAGCAGGTTGCAGAATTTAAGAGCAATAATATTAAGCCTTTTCAATTTGCCGAGTTGGTGAATGATATAGGTATCTATTATAACAAGGCTTTGCTTGTCATAGAAAAAGCAAGTGCAGGGCATACAGTAGTTGATAAGTTAAAAAATGATTATCAGTATTCCAATATGTACAAGTACAAGGAATATGATGCAAGGGGCAATGCTAAAAAGAAAGTTGGTTTTGTTACCAATAGCAAGACTAAGCCTATTATGATAAATGACTTTGTAGAACTATTTGAAACCAATCAACTGGTTATAAACTCCAAAGACTTATTATCTGAAATGAAAATATTCAGTTTTAAAGATGGAAAAATGGGAGCAATTCAAGGAAGCCATGACGATTTAGTAATCAGTTTCGCACTAGCTATTGTTGGTATTAAATCGGGAGTAAATTATGTATAAGGGAGGAAACAATTTGAAAACAATAAATAATAATTACTGGTTTTGTGATGAAATAGATAAAACCGAGCATATGAAAAGAATTTCTAATGTACTGGACATAAAGCAATACTTACTAAGGCTACATAGCGTACTTCAAAGAAAAGATTTTATGTTCAAAGAGGAAACTTTCAGAACTGCTAAGATAATTTTGAATACCCTTAAATCTATCTTGAATTTCCATGTGTCTTATGTTGTGGGTAATCCTATTTCAATCACAGGCAAGCAGGATATTGTAAGCACATATAATAAGATTTACCGCAAAGGAATGTATAACAAGACAGATTATGAGGTTGCGAATGACTTATATAAATACGGCAATGCGTTTGAATATGTATATCTGAAAGACGGTATTATAAAATCAAAGCTTATTGCAAATGAGGACAGTTATCCAGTATATGATGACAATTTTAATTATGTTGCATTTGTGGAGCATTGGGAGGATATAACTACTTCTGTCAGCAATTATATTGTGTATTATCCCGACCATGTAGAGGTATATGAGGACAATCAATTAACAGACCAATATACCAATTTAAGCGGACTGCCTATTCATTATGCTATGATGGATAAATCTGACTATAATCATTTTGGTGACAGTATGCTTAATGATTTAATACCTATCATGAATCAGATTGAAGGACTTTTATCCAAGCTTGATGATGCTATTACAACTTTGTCATTAAATCCGTTAGGAATAAGCATAGGACAGAGAATTACTGATAGTATCCCGAAAGATATTGTCGGTGCTACATTATCACTTGAAGATGGCGGTGACTTTAAATATGTCAATGCTACTATGGATTACAGTAATATAAAATTGCTACTGGATAGCCTTACACAGCAGTTATATGCAGTAGCAGGAGTTCCTGCAAGCGTTATAGGACAAAGCAATATTGCTAATGTATCAGAGGTTAGCTTGAAATTATTATTCAGCCAAACTGATAACAAGGCAAAACAAACTATTCAAGTTCTTAAAGAGGGCATATTCAAGCGGTTTCAGTATATTAACAAACTATTGAAATTAAGCGGTAAAGCTTTCAGCGAGGATGATATGGATAGTTTGGATATTGGATTTAACGTAAACAGACCAGTTGATACACAGAGCCTTATGAATGAACTGAAAACTCAATATGATATGGGTGCTATTTCAATTGAATCTATCATTGATTTATCGCCTTATTCTATGGATACACCGCTTGAGTTGCAGAGAATTAAGGCAGAGCAGGGTGTGGAAACATTTCCACAAGGTAATACAGAAGAAACTACTGTTGAGTAATAAATTTTATTAATGATATTGAGCAGGTGCATGAAATTTCGTGTACCCTGCTTTTTTATTTGAAAATCATATATGAAAGGAAAATCGAATGAACGAAAATCAAATTTTTAAAGACTATCCAGATGTGGTTAGTATTGAGCAGTTAATGAAAATGTTGGGTGTTGGTAGGAATAAAGCATATGAACTTGTTAATAGCGGTGCGATTAAAAGTATTCGAATAGGAACAAAACATAAAATCCCAAAAGTTAGAATTATAGAATTTTTAATGCAATCAGCGTAAAAACACTATTCAAATACCAATTACTATGATATAATAATTATGTCAATAGTAAGCGGTTATTATTATGGAGGAATTATAATGACTGGCTCACTACAAATAAAAAATGGATACTTCTATGCAGTTTTAAATTTTAAAGACAAGGAGGGTAAGCGTAAACAGAAATGGGTTGCAACTGAACTTCAAGAGCGTGGCAATAAGCGTAAGGCAGAGCAGGTATTAAAAGACCTTATTGCAGAGTATGAAGGTTCTGATTATATTGAACCGTCAAAGAAATTATTTTGTGATTTCTTAAAAGAATGGGTTGAAATGGATAAACACAATGTACAGGTTACAACCTATGACGGTTATGTGCATATGCTTAATAAACACATTTATCCGTACTTTAAAGAAAAGGGTATTATGCTTTCTAAAATTAAGCCTATGGATATTCAGAAATATTATTCTGTAAAGCTTGATGAAGGACTTTCGCCTAACACTGTAATTAAGCATCATGGTATTATCAGAACGTCATTGCAGTATGCGGTGAAAACTAATCTGATTAAAGAGAATATTGCAGATTTAGTTGATAAGCCTAAAAAAGAACGTTATTACGCTTCACATTATAATCTTGATGAACTCAATGAACTCTTTACAATTGCTAAAGGTACAACAATAGAACCATGTATTATTATTGCAAGCTTTTTCGGATTAAGACGTTCAGAAGTCTTAGGTGTAAAATGGGAATCTATTGACTTTGAAAACAAGCTTATAAAGATTTGCAATAAAATTGTACGAGGAAAAGACAAAAACGGTAAATTAACCTCTATTGAACTTGATAAAATGAAGTCAGAAACAAGCCTTAGAACATTACCATTATGCGATACAATGTTAGAATACTTTAGAAAAGTGTTAGAACAACAGAAAATTAACGCTGAAATAATGGGTAATTCTTATATCCATAAGTATGATAATTATATATGTGTCAACGCTATGGGTGATTTAATTAAACCCGACTATGTATCTGATACATTTAATGCTTTGCTTAAAAAGAATGGTTTAAGACATATCCGCTATCACGATTTGAGGCACTCATGCGCTAGTCTACTTGTATCTTTAGGATTTAATCTTGTTGAGATTCAACAGTGGCTAGGACACGCTGATTTCCGCATTACAGCCAATACATACAGCCATGTGGATATGAAAGAAAAATTTAAAATGGTTGATTGCCTTGAAAAAAATCTAACACTTTGATTTGTTAGAAAAACACGTTTGTTAGAAAAGTGTTAGAAAAATAGTGTTTTCAAGCAAAAAAACAAACCGTCTGAATTGCTTCAAACGGCTTATCTACGTTGGTTGCGGAGGCAGGATTTGAACCTACGACCTTCGGGTTATGAGTTTGAAGCAAATCAAGTCATTTTTAAAAAGCTTACCAAAACACGATAATTTTATTGTGTTTTGGTAAGCTTTTTTTTGTTTTTTGTATATTTTAAAGAGCGTATCAATGTTAATTTATTACATTGATACGCTCTTTTTTTATTGCCTTTGTACTTCATAAAGAGCCTAGCAAGTGTTATTAATTAACATTTGTTAGGCTCTTTTTTTGTTATTTTTATTTAAATATCATATTAAGATAGGGGGATTTTATGGACAAGATACAATGCGTAATGCAGGATCCAAGCCTAACACTGCAAGCAAAAGCTATCTATATATATTTTTATCAGCAATCCTCAGGTAATGATAGATTTGCGATAAAACCGCCGAAAGATATACAGCAAGAGTTAAATATAGGTGCATGTATGTATTATTCGCACCTTAAAAGGCTTATTAACCACGGATACATAAAAATTGAAAAAGTCAGAAATAACAGACAACAATACAACGGAAGCGAGTGCGTAATTGTAGAGAGGACGGAAAAATATGAACTATAAAGATTTTGAATTTATCAATGACAGTGAATTAGGTGTATTGGAAAAGGGCTTACTTGCGACAATGCTTAGCTTACCCGATATAAGCAGTATTAAAATTGATGTCCTTATAAATGGACTGCCTGATGATAAAAAGACTGTAATTAAGGCATTAAATAATCTATGCGATCATGGATATGTGCGCTGTAAATCAAAAGATTGTTATGAAGCAAGTAATCATAAACGTAATGATTGGAGTGTAAAAAAATGAGTAGATTTCGCAAAGAAGTAAAAGATGATTTTACGGTAGTACATAATGATTTTATTAAAGATAAACGATTAACGTGGGCAGAGAGAGGACTTCTATTAACACTTATGCAGCTGCCTGATGATTGGAACTATTCCATTGCTGGGCTTGCAGCACTAACACCAGATGGTACATATAAAGTAAGTGCTTTGCTTAAAAAGTTGAAAGCAGCAGGATATTTTCGTCGTATTCGTTTAACTGATCCTAAGGGTAGAGTAATTGACTGGATTTATGAATTTAGTGACCAGGTTCATGAAGAGTGGATTAATAGTGATGATACATTTATGGAAGATCAGGACGATACCCCTCCACAATCGGGAAATTCACATGTGGATGAATCAGATGTGGGTGATTGCACGCAATCAAATACTAATATATCAAATACTAAATATATTGATTATGATCAGACTGAAAAAGAAATTAAAGAGAATATTGACTATGAAAAATTATGTGAGGTATACAGCGAGAGCATTGTTCAGCCTGTTGTGAATGTCATAACAGAAACAGCAGCTTCGACTAAAGCAACAGTGAGGATTAATAAGAAAACCAAGCTCACCAGGAAAGATATTCAGAAAATAATAAACAGCATAAGATACAGTCATATATGTGCAGTTCTTGATGCAGCTAACAACTGCAATACTCAACCAAAGTATTATAAACCTTACATATTAACTGCTTTAGTTAATGCTGTAAAACAGAAGGATGACACTATAAGTAAAAAGCCTAAGAGTGATGATTCTCCACTTGCTAAAGTAATTGATTTGCTAGTCCCCAATTCTCAGCGTATTGTAGGTGAGCATTCATATGATCTTGATGCTTTCATGCAGCACGCAGCATTCGGCTCGCTTTTTTAAGATAAAGGATGGTGTTAGAAATGTTGTCCCAATATAGATGCATTATATATAAAGACAAGGAAACATTTAAAAATATAGAGAACGAATGCGTAAATAGTGTGCTAAATATTCATCAGGATAGAACAAAGGAAGATGTTATAACATCAATTACTCTTGGCGAAGTAAACGACATAAATGCTGATTATTATTTTGCTTTGTTAATGGCAGAAGGGAGATTGCTTTTTGAAGTAGCAGAAAAAAAGTTTGGGAGAATACTTTGGAGTACTGATGCTTGGAGGAAAAAAGATTGCAAGAAAAGGTGTCCTTTCGGAAATATATGCAAAAAAGAACTTGTACAAATCGATGATGTATTATTTTGCTATGGACAGCTGTACTATAGGAGAATTAGCGAGAACATAATGATAGACATGACAAAGAATAAAAGCATAAAAGTTTTAAAGCCCAATGGTGAAGTCTATATTGACTTAAGCTGTTCAGATTATGACGAACAGTTATTATCTGAATTTTTCTTTAGATACGAATGGTTTATTTGGTGGTTTGGAGATAATGGAGGAAGAAATGGAGGCAAGGTAAATGGAGGCAATGTTATACCTTATCTATAACAAACAAATCTGAGTGAATTAATCTGCCACTTTTATATCCATTGTTTTCTTGAAGAATAGCAGCAAAAGCTATATACATATTCTCTGTTTTTTCTTCAGATTTAATATTATATATCTTTTGCATGTAAGAAGCGACTGAATCTTTCATAGTTAAGTTACAGATGTATTTACCGCTTCTATTATAAATGTTTAGAGAGTAGAAAATTTTATTTGTTAAGCTATTTTTTCGTTCAAATAGTATTATGTCTACATTACCATAAAAAAGCTTAAAAGCATTATAATCATTGTCTTCAAATGGAGCTGTAATAGATTTGTTTGGCACTTGGTAAACTTTGTTTCGTTCTCGTAATTCTATTTCTGATAATTCCTCGTTAGTACATTTGTTGTTAATAACCTTGATAAGGAACGGATTGTTTTTAAGAGAAATATTTTTAAAAAGTTTTTCTATTATCTTTTTTAGCCTGTAATTAATGAGTTCATATGATTCAGAACTTTCTATATACGAATTGAATGCACTAGACTTAACAGTATCAAAACCCTTATGGCATATGTCGGAATGTGGCTGACCATGAAATCCCCTTAAAAAGTAATCGCCTGTTTTGTTACTGATAACAAGATCTATTTGTGGCTTAAAACATTCAGGACAATATAGATTGCCATAGTAAGTTTTAATATAAGCTTGATTGTCTGTTTTTCTTAAGTCATTTAATATTTCAAGAGAAACTTTTTCAAATGTTATTTTGTTATCAGCTGAATAAGCTGCTTCATCAAATTTATTTTTCATAACAACCTCCATTGAGAAAGGAATAATTACATGAACAAAAAAATGCTTAATGCATGCTGTGTAATAAGAAGTAATGGATTTACTCCTGTTCTCTTATGTACAGATGAAGGAAAAATTTCTATTGTACTTTTTAAAAGTAACGTGCAAAACATTGTATATGGAATACAAATTGAGCCTGAAACAAAAAAGACTAAATTAAAAGAACCGGAATGGATTCACATGGGACATCTTTACAAAAATAATTCTGTGAATGCTGATTCAATCGGATTAGGATTATATATGCGCACAAAAGAATTTACAGATGAAAGTTTAAAAGAATTATTTGTTGAAAGTCAAAATCAATATGACTATGATATTGATTTTAAAACAAATGTCACCGACAGCGATGAAGCCGTAAAGAGATACATTAATAAAAATAATTATAATGTAGTTCCATATGAAGATTTTATCACAATGGAATATTAAATGCAAGAACCTATAATATAAACGAAAGATTGATTAATTATTTGAGGATAGGAGTTGAGGTTATTGGGTGAAAAATATATTGTCAAATTCAAAAGAACATCATGTAAAAATATTTCAAGTGAAAATATTGAGTGTAAGACACAAAAGCTTGCAGAGAGTGTCTATGATGATATGGTTCGGTTAAAAGAATATGCATTTGCAAGTATTATTCGTGTCAAATCTTATTCTCCATATAAATATGACATACTTAAACATTACGCAAGATAAGAAGCAATTATATTTTACAACATGAAGGACAGGTGTAATTAGTGGGAAAGAAAAACATAATAACGAACATTTTATTGTTATCTGACAAGTATGGTATTACTGAAGATGATTTATGTTCTGCAATGCAAATTTCGCGTGCTACGTTCCGACGAAAAAAAAGATCGTGTGGAACTTTTAGATTGGATGAAATTGAGCGAGCGGCAAAAAGACTTCATACAACTCCTGAACAGCTTCTAGGAGATCCTCAGAGATATATTAATAAAGAAATATAATTGAGGTGGACAAAAATGAAATATACAAACGAACAAATTGAACGAGCTAAATCTGCAAGCATGGTTGAATATTTTCGGTCACATGGATATAGCTGTGAGCAACATGGAAAAGATGTCAGAGTAAAGGGCTTCGGCGGTTTAGTTATAACAGACGATAAAATGTTTTATTGGTTCTCACAAAATAAAGGTGGTAATGGTGCAATAGAATGTTTGCAAACTGTACTTGGTTTATCTTTTAGAGATGCAATGAGCCAATTAATAAATGAGCAACCAGAGCATGAGCATGGATCTGATTATAGTAAAGAAAAAGAACAATCCAAACCAGTAGAATTTCAAATTGAGAAAGAGAAAAAGCAATTTGTTGTGCCAGATAAATGTGAAAATTGCAAAAGAGTTTATGCGTACCTAATAAATCAACGTCACATCTCCCCTGCTTTAATTTCAGAATTTATAAAACAAAAAATTCTTTTCCAAGATGTAAATGGCAATGCAGTATTTATGCGTTATGAAAAAAACGGACAAGCTTGTGGCGCAGAGTTACAAGGTACAACAAGTGATATACGATTCAAAGGTATAACAACAGGTTCAACTGGATGGGTAACGTTCAGCAAAGGATCTAAACCAGATACGGCATATGTATTTGAAAGTGCAATTGATATGATGTCATTCGTGCAAATGCATTCAGAAATAGACAATGCTGAGTTTGTTTCAATGGCTGGACTTAAACCAAATGTCATAGAGCAGCTTGTCGAACGAGGATTAAAAATAGTATCATGCGTTGATAATGATAAAGCCGGATTTGAGTTCAACAAACGACTTTCAGAAAATTGCATAGGGTTACAGTCAATTCTTAATAAGCAGAAATTAAATTTTGAAATGCAGAGCGTTGAGCTTAAGGATGATAATAAAATTCCAATTAAGAATGTTACATATGCAAAAGCTGAAATTAACAGCACAGCAAGTTATTTTTTCAGAACAGCGAAGATTGCGCAGCAATCAAAGATAACGCAGAGCTTGACGGACGAGTATTTATTGCACTTCATTCTGGAAGTTATTTTAGCGTAAATGATGAATGTGCAAAAGAGAACGTTAAAGATTTTAATGAGCTGCTTTGTAAGAATGATGAAATGACAAAGGCTCATGTTCCGGAGCAACAAACACTTTCTGATGTCTTAGCAACAGTAAAAGAAGAGAAAGCTTTTCACGCAAAGTCCCCTAACGAACGTTCTAGCTATGAGATGCACATTTAATTAAAACTACATTTTTATTTTCTGAATAACAAAGGAGCAAAAAGTTGGATTGTACATATTTGCAAGCAAATAAGGCGGGAATTGTCAACCTAATTGTAATGGGTAAAAGGGGTATGGCTTTTGAATAGCAAGCATTGAAAGGTAGCCCTACCTTTCACATAATTTTCCATAGTGAAAATTATGATAAGGGAAAATCCCTTAAACCCTTATCAAACTTCTTAATGCATCTATTTTGAAAAGAGGAGCAAAGTGTAATGCCTACGAAAAAAGGAAATAAAGAAAAAAAGGTATATTACAAACCTGAAGAATGGGAACGCGTTTTGCAAAATGCTGCAAAAGCAAAGATGAAACCTGGAACGTATTTAAGGTGGATTTCTGTACATGGAGAAATGAAGTTGTATGATACTGTAGCTGTAGAAAAGTTATCAATTGCAATTAACAGATACGGAAATAACCTTAATCAAATTGCAATGGTAGTAAATAGTTCTGGTTCTGTATACAAAGCAGATGTCGATAAGTTAAATTCTGATGTTGAAAGTTTGCAAAGAATAATTGAAGAACGACTAGAGGTTTTGAAGTATGAGCTTATATAAGTGGGTGAAGTAAATGCCAATAGTAAAACAGATTTCTGTTCATGCTTCTCCAAAGGCAATGTTGAGTTACATACTTAATGGAGATAAAAATTCTGAAATGAAATATGCAGATGCAATTAATTCTGTTGTAAATGTTGATAGGGCATATAAATTGTTTGAAGAAAATTTTGAGAGATATTCAGATGAGAAATTTTTTAAATATACTATTGAACCTAACGGAAAAGAAAAAGTTCGACTTCATCATTACATTCAGTCGTTTGATCCAAAGGAAGAAAACATTACTCCTGAGGAAGCTCACAAGATTGGAATGGAATGGGCAAGAAAAGCTTTTGGTTCTGACCGTCAGATAATATGTTCAACTCACATTGATAAAAAGCATATACATAATCATTTTGCAGTAGCTGCATACTCTGACAGCGGTGTTAAGTGGAATTCAAATTGTGCAACGTTAATGAAGTGCAGAAAAATATCTGATGAAATATCTTTGCAACATGGAATAAGCATTATTGAAAATCCTAGCAAGCATGGTGGCGTTAAGTATAAAGAGTGGATTGAGAATAGACAAAAAGGATCTTGGAAAACTGACTTGAGGAATATCCTAGATAAAATGATTGCAGATGAAAAAATAAAAAATCTTCAACAGCTGTTTGATGAACTTAGAAAAAAAGGATATACAGTCAGACATGGAAAATATATAACCATCCGTCCTCCGAAAATAGATAAAGGTGTACGTACATACAGATTAGGTCATGGTTACTCTGAGCAAGACTTGATATATAGGATTCAGAACAAAGATAAAGAATATAGTGTATCGGCAATAATGCAGCAGTATAAAGGAATTCAAGTTGAGTACGCATTATGCATTCGTCAGATTCAATTGATTGTGTATCATAAGTTACCAAATTCGAAAAGGTATTCAGTGAGAAATGTTCAGGAAATGAGTAATGTATTAACCTACATGTCAGAGTATAATCTTTTCTCCAAAAATGATTTTGAAAAAAATTTGATATCCACACAGACAGAGCTTGATAAGAAAAAGGAAGAGTTAGGACAAGCCAAAAAGGATCTTGCTGCACAAAAAAAGATTCAATCAGATTGTACGGTTTATACTGCTTTGCTTGAAAAAATACCTGACGTAAGTGAGGATGAACGCAAAGAGTTTTTAAGAACTCAATATTGTGGAAAGTATTCTATTGATCTTGTTAATGAAAAAGTCAAGCAACTTGAGATTAAGGTAGCTCAGCTTACAGCTGAAGAAAATATATTGTGGAGCAATAAAAACAACTCTGAGAAAATGCTTGAACAATACGAAAGAAATATGAAAGACGATTACACGATTATGCTTGAGCAGATCCGTTTAGAAAAAGAAGAAGCAATGCGGATGAACAATGAGCAGCAACAAGTGTATGAGGAATCATATGAAGATGATAAGAAAAAAGAAGAAAATAGCTTTTACAGAATTTGAATTTTAGTAAAAAGGAATTGTACAGAAAGAAATTAATGGCATTGATTGTTGTTGCTTGCATAGTTATTATGGGTACTGCGTTTGGTGTTAAATACATAAGTTCATTAGATATAGAACAAGAAATAGTAGAAGCTCCGGTTCAACAAGAGATACCGCAGCAACAAGAATCTGTGCAGCAAGAGCCTGTGCAAGATTTACAGGTGCAAAAGGAGACGGTACAAGTGACACAAGTACAGCAAGATATACCTGAGCAACAATCGAAAGACTTATTAGCTGATGGAAAGTTAAATAATTGGTTAATACGTTTAATGATTTCGGCTGCGTGTATCGCAATAGGAATAAGGACAGCAATCAAAATGATTAATACAACAAGGGGTGATTGAGATGAGTAAAATAATCGCATTTATAATTACGTTTGGAGTGGTTTGGATCTCATATAATATGATCGGGAAAATTTATCTTATAACTTATTTACCTCAACATTCTGAAAAGCTTATAAAGTTTTATAAGGCTGCTGCCGAAGCAACAGATAAAAGTGTTAGTTCTGAATTTGAGCTGAAAGAGTTTGTTTGTCCGCTTTGTGGAGGAATAGCTTTTGCTGAAAGATTCTCAAATGAAAATCGC
This sequence comes from Bacillota bacterium, assembly GCA_023396225.1. Classification (GTDB taxonomy): domain Bacteria; phylum Bacillota; class Clostridia; order Oscillospirales; family Ruminococcaceae; genus JAEZYS01. The sequence goes on along the minus strand of JAEWWT010000002.1, from coordinate 49,218 downwards.
AGCGGAATGTGCAAATGGTGCGGAATGAAGTTTATTGAAGATAGCACAGAGAAAGCAAGTCCCCAAGTTTTAAAGGAAAGAGTAAGAAAGTTAAAGAATAAATCAAAGTAATTCCCCACTGGGAAATTTGGAAAGGAAAATAAAAATGTGGTTTAAAGTTTTTGGTGTGTTACTCGGTATTTTTGCATTAATTGGAATTGGTAATATACTTATGGGTCTTAAAGATGTAAGTTTTACCTGTGGATTTTTTAATAAGCACTTAATTTTTGGAAGTATTTTAGGAGTTACAGTATTTGTAGGATGTATATTACTACTCAAACCTATTGAAGATGTGACTCCTATAAAAGTCCCAGTAACTGCGGAACAAGTTCTAGAAGAAAAATATGAAATTACAAATGAAATTTACATAAACTATAAAACTTTTGGGCAAGTAGATCCTTTTATACAAAGTAAAGCTGAGAGTTTTAATAAGAGATTGTTGAAATACGAAGAATTAAATGATAGTAAAATATATTCTTGTTTAATTCAAGATAATATAGACTTTGAAGAAGCAAAAATTGATATTGAAGAAGTCCTTCAAACAATTATTGAAGAAGAAAATGATAAAAAATAATTCCCCACTGGGGAATTCGGGGTGACTTTGCACCCTCAGATCGAGATCGTAACCATAAACCGCTGCTTGCAGCGTTGGTTTTACTCTCGAAAAGGTTAGCTCCGTACATAGTAGTCCGTACGGACTTCACTCGCTGCGATTGCAATTCGCGCCATGCGCGTGAGGAAAGAAAGTTGTTCCAACTATTACACACACTTAAATGATGAAAGTATCATTGAAAACTTACACATATAAGTTTTAAGGAGAATGAATATGGATGACTTTGCATTAAAAGAACCGCATTTCGAATATAAGGATAAAATAGAAAATAACAAATTTAATAAATTAAGATCGCAAGTTGAACAAGGTAATCTTTGGGGGTTTGTTTTAATTATAATTTCTATAAGCGCAGTAATTGGTGCTATTGCGTTACCTCCAATAAGAGGATTATTTATTATTTTTGCTTTGTTAGGGTTTGTAGTTGGAACGGTAGAGCTTGTTGGTTTTTATTATGGATGTACACCAAAAGCTGTTGGTTTAAAAAAGAATCAAGAAGTGTGGGTTATAAAAGATAATCAAAAATATAAAGGGATTCTTAATTCCCTTATTCCTGGAGATAATCGATTTGAAGTAAGTGTAATTATTGACGGTGAAAGTAAAATCTGTAAAGTAAACTTGAGATATTTATTTTTATCAGAAAATGATGTAAATGAATTTATAAATTATGCAGAAAATTATAATGATTTGCAAATCAAACCATATCACGAGGAATGGGAAAAAGATATAAACTTTATGCAATACTATAGAGAACGATGTTGGTTTCTTGTCGATGGGGAGAAAATAGTTACAGAATACATTGAATATAAAGAAGATCAGCTTAACGAAATTGAAAAGAAACAGGATATAAAAAATAAGATAGATAAATATAAAGAATAATTCCCCAGTGGGGAATTGGGGTGACTTTGCACCCTCAGATCGAGATCGTAACCTTAAATCGCTGCTTGCAGCGTTGGTTTTACTCTCGACAAGGTTAGCTCCGTACATAGTAGTCCGTGCGGACTTCACTCGCTGCGGTTGCAATATGCGAGCGTGCGTGTGAGGAAAGAGTGTATGGTAAATCAGAGTCCGAGTGTCGAAAAAGTTGCAATATGCGAGCGTGCGAGGAAAGGTGTTAGGCTTTGTGTGCTGTTGCATTACTCGCTCACGAACAGAAAAAAGTATAATTTATTTTATAATATGAAAGGACAAATTATTATGGCAGATTTAAATCAAGTAATTTTATTAGGAAGACTTACAGCTGAACCAGAATTAACACAGACTCCTTCAGGAGATTTTGTGTGTAGATTTACTATAGCATCAAACCGTTTGCCAAACAAAGAAGGAGTACAAAAGGCAGACTACATAAAAATTGTTGTATGGCGAAAGACGGCTGAACTTGTGGCAAAAAAATTCCGTAAAGGTAAGCCAATTCTTATTCAAGGAAGTCTTAAATCAGGTAACTTTAAAAATAAGAAAGATGGAAAATTAACATATTATACTGAGGTAGAAGCACAACACGTTTTCTTCGCCGGAAAAAGCAAAGCAGAACAAGAAGAAACACAGTCAAGTGATTTTGACTTATCAGATTTTGAAGAAGTAGTTGGAAATAGTGATTTACCATTCTAATTCCCCACTGGGGAATTCGGGGTGACTTTGCACCCTCAGATCGAGATCGTAACCTTAAACCGCTGCTTGCAGCGTTGGTTTTACTCTCGACAAGGTCAGCTCCGTACATAGTAGTCCGTACGGGCTTCACTCGCTGCGATTGCAATACGCACGCATGTGCGTGAGGAAAGTGTAGGTATATTTCGATGATATCCTTAACAGTACGGTTGCAATACGCACACACCGCGCGTGAGGAAAGGGGAAGCAACCAAATGGTAAGACCAAACAATATACTGTTGCAATACGCACACACCGCGCGTGAGGAAAGTATACCATTCAAGATGTTCAAAAAATAATCAAAATGTTGCAATACGCGTAAATTTGCGTGAGGAAAGGAAAATGATTATGACGAAAGTAGTTAAGCTTCAGCTAATATCAAAAAATGATGAAATTATTGATTATAAAAGCGTAAACAAAATACTATGGGATTTGCAGTATGAAACAAGAATAGCAGCTAATAAAGCGGTTCAGCTATCGTGGGAGTTCTGGGATTTTGAATCGGAGTATAAAAAGAAGTTTGGTGATTATCCAACAAAAGAACAGAAAGTTGAAATAATGGGCTATCCGGCTTTAAGTTCTTATATTTATTCTGAACTTTCCAAAGCAACTGAGAAAATGAACACAGGTAACTTATCAGCTCTCTTACAAAATGTATCTAAAAAGCTTTCAAAGGAAAAATCGGAAATATTCCGTGGTGAAAAATCTATTCCATCGTTCAGATCAGGTATGCCGATAGATCTGTCTGCTAAAAATATAAGTCTTGGCTTCACAACAGAAGAAAATGACAGCAAGCCAAAAGATTGGATTGTTACTCTTTCCCTTTTATCAAACAAATATAAAAAAGAATTGGGACTAGCACAGGGACGTTTAGATTTCAAAACAATTACTCCAGGAAAATCAGCAAGGTCAGTTCGGACGATACTTGAAAGGTGTTATGATGGTGTATATAAAATATCCGGAAGTAAACTTGTTTATTCACATAAGAAATGGTTTTTAATGCTTTCATATTCTTTTGACAAGCCGATAAATGATGTTGCTGAAAAATATAATCCAAATAGTATTATGGGTGTACATATTGCAAAAGGAAATGCTGTTACAGTTGCTTTCAGTGACATCGATAGAGTGCTAAATATAGATGGTGGAGAGGTTGAAAGCTTCGCAATACAAATAAATAGAAGAAAAAGGAATATTCAGAGTGCAACAAAAAAATACTCAATGCTTTGTGGCGGTGGACGAGTTGGACATGGATATAAAACAAAATTAAAGCCGCTTGAACATATTTCTGAAACAATATCAAACTTTAGGAACACAACTAATCACAAGTATTCAAGACAAATTGTGAACTGGGCAATTCAAAACAAGTGTGGGGTTATACAAATTGAAGATCTCAAAGGCTGTTCAACAGAAACCCTTGAAAAGAATACTCTTCTTAAAGATTGGTCGCATTATGACCTAATATCAAAGACAGTGTATAAGGCAAAAGAAGTTGGCATTAAGGTAGTTAAAGTTAATTATAAAACATTGCGTACCTGGTGTGATGATTGTAAAGATTTTTGCTGTAAGATGTCTGACGATATGTATGTGTGTGAAAAATGCGGTCAAATTAAAGAATTCGATGATATAGCACTGGCGAAACTTCTTACAAATAAAGATATTGATAAGCTTTCAGGAAAACAAATTGATGAAGAAGAATCTAACGAAGAATAATTCCCCACTGGGGAATTGAAAGGATAGTCTATGTTTTATGACAAATTTGTTGCACTATGTGAAGAAAGAAATGAAAAACCTTCACCCATATTAAAAAAACTGGGATTAAGTTCAGGAAACCTTAAACGGTGGGAAGCAGGAGCTACAGTTACATTAAATACGGTAGAAAGAATAGCAGACTACTTTGGGGTTTCTCTTGACCATTTTGCTGAAAATGGACGAGATGATCTAATGTGTCTTTCCAAGAACGAAAGAACGCTGCTTGTGTACTTTAGGAAAATTCCTGAAGATAAGCAAGCTGTAATTATGCAAGTGTTCAATATGCTTTTATCTTTAACAAAAAATGATACGACTAATAAAAATTGAAATAAAAATAATTCCCCAGTGGGGAATTAAGAAGATAGATAATAAACAATCTGTTTTTTGGAGGTGCTCAGCGTGATCAGAATAATAAACGGTGATATAGCAAATGCACATTCAGATATTATTGTAAATGCAAGCAACGGTTGCGGGTATATGGGCGGTAAGCGCTGTAAGTCAGGGTTACATCGGGGCATTGCAGAAAGTCTCAATTTTCAAACAAATGGTTCAATTGAAAAAGAATCTCTATTAGCTGCTAGGCGCTTCCCTAAACTATCAGCATGGTTGTTTGGTACACAGCCGGGTAAATACTTTATAACCGCACCGTGTGGACTTCATTGCAAGAAAGTTTTTCATGCCGTGACAATGCGGTATCCAGGCTCGTCTGCTAATCTGCAGCACGTAGATGAACTATTAAATCATCTATACCGTTTTATGCGAAATAATGGTTATTGGAGTGTAGCTCTTCCGTTGCTAGGCACTGGAACTGGAGGTCTGAATTATGCTGATGTTATAAACATGGTAATAAAATATTTTGATAATTGTTTAGATATTTTAGTATTACTATATAGTGATTTGCCTAACATAATAGACTATGGACAATGTACTGGTTTTATATTAGGCGCGCCTGGTAGTGGAAAAGCATTTCATCCATGGGATAATTTGAAAACATGTCCCGATTGTGGTAGGGATAGTGCTTGGATGGTCGGAAAAGATGGAAAAGACTATAATAGCGGTGCGCCTTATCAGATAATATGCACAAATGAAAAATGTAACTATAAAAGCGTTTCATCTGATAATATTCAGACCTGTAAAGACGATTGGAATAATGAAAAAAAGTAATTCCCACTGGGGTAACAATAAAGGAGATTTTATGAAAAAAGACAAAACAAACAGTAATAAATATAAACGGTTAGCAGTTTATTATGGGTGTGGTGTATTGACTTCAAATTTGTTGGAACAAAATAAAAAGAATGATAATAGCGGTTTTATGTTAGGCAATCCTGGCGAAGGTAAAAGTTTTCATAACCGTGTTAAATCAGATTCAGAAAATAATTAACTTTCGAAAATGAGAAGTCGTCGTATTTGTTAATTAATTCGCCCTCTATCAAGAAACAATAAACTGCCATTTCAAATTTACTATAAAATAAGTCAATTGTATAGTCAACTTCAAGTAAACTTGCGTTAACATACATTTTTTTGCTTGCAATTTTTTTAGCTACTCTATGGTTTCCGTCAATAACAAGATATTTCATGTTATTAAGAATTAAGTTAATTATTATTATTGGCGAAACATCATTTATATAGTCATGTTTTGAGTCAAAAAAATCTGGAGTTGAGAATAAAATATTAGACTGCTCTGTAATGTTATCCTTAGTGGCAAATTTAGTTAATGGTACCTTTTGAATAGGGGTATATTTTAAAAATTCTTCAGCTTTGTTTATGTTAAAATGTAGACTTAAATTAATGCCGTTATTATTAAATATTTCATAGGAGAAAAAATCATCATGAATTAAATTAAACTGACTTTTTAGTTCGCTGAAATATATTTGTGATAAAGCACTTTTCCATTTTTCTATATATTCGCTTATTCCGTCTTTATAAAAATATTTTTTCTTGTTTTCTTCTATTAGTTTATTAAAAGTCAATATGTCTAAATTTGAATTATATTGGCAACCATTTGTATAAAAATATGTCATGTTTACACCTCTTAAGTAATTATATGGAACAATTATAATCCGTAAATTTACAGATGTCAATATTAAGGAGTTATTATGTCAAATTTTGATACCAATACTTTAACCGACAATATCTTGTTTTTATGCAAGCAGAATGGCGTTACAGCAAGACAGCTACTTCAAGAATGCAATCTTCATTGTTCTGTAATTGATAATCTTAAAAAAGGATCTATTCCGTCAGTTGATAAGGTTTATGCTATTTCACAGTATTTTCAGGTGTCAATTGAGTATCTTTTAACCAATAAGAACCTTGAAAATTAATAAATTCCCCAGTGGGGAATTAGAAGACACCTGAGCAAACAAAAATAGATGAGAAATAAAAAATCTGCCCTTGCGTAAACAAAGGCAGACTAAGATATTAAGTGTGAATAGAAGAGTTATGTGCATTATTCTGCGATAAAAGGTACAGGCAATACTGATTCATGCTTATTCCCTCAAGTTTAGATTGTTCTGAAAGTTGCTTATGCAAGCTTTTGGGAATTCGCAATTTGAATTGTCCTGAATAGCTATCAATAGAGTTTGGTTCGGTAATTTCAATGCCATCAACAATTGCAGCTTCGAGCCATGACTCTTTTGCATCCACAGCATTTGCGGCAGCTTCAGCTAAAGTTTTACCGCAAGTAATGCATCCTGGAAGTTCAGGGTAAGATGCAACAAAGCCACCCTCTTCGGTATCAGGAATGATTTCAAGTCGATATGGAATATTAAGATACTCATTTAAGGTTTTCATTTTCGGCTACCTCGCTTTCCACTATGCTTTTTACCATTTCAACGTATACTTTCTTAATTGGTTCATGCTTGGGAACTGTAATAGGATTACATCCTTGCTTGCGAAAGGTATAATGGCTGCTTCCACCATTCGGAGAATACATAATATATCCGTATCCCTCAAGCACTTTTTTTAACTCATTAAATCTCAATTCTTTTGATAATGAACAAATCTTTAGCAATAGTTTATTCCATTTTGACATATCATATACCTCCGTATATATTATATCATGGTGTTATATTTGGTGTCAATAAGTATACTTAAAATAATTCCCCACTGGGGAATTGAAAGGAAATTAGAAATGAATAAGTGGTTAGAAACATATTCAGAGTTCGTGGATAAACGAATAAGCTATATAAAAAATAATAACGATTCCTCGGCTAAGATGTTTGAAGAAACATATTGGCAAACTGGTTTTTTGTTAGATGTTGATAATAAGTGGATATTTGAACAAATTGGTAATGCTTCATTCAAACTGCCTGATGTTTCAAATAACATTATTGATGATATTAAGAATATTATTGACAGTAAAAAAGACAAATTTGAAATCTATATATTGGAGTTTTCTAAAGCAATAATTCTTTTAAGTAGACAAGAAAAAATAATACCTTGCTTACATACCGCATTTTGGAATGAAGTAAGCCAAACCAGACGTGCACTTTGTTTTTTATCGTATTCATCAATAAATGAAAAAGATGCTATACGAGAGGTGATAAATTATATGCATCAACTTGAGATGATTTACTATAAGATTTATCATTAATGTAAAATATATTTAAAACTTATGCCACCATTTAAAAATTCACTTTTGTTGATAATACACTCCCGTTTTTTAATTTGTTTTAAAGAATATATATTAAATTTTGATTTCTTGTAATAGTACATTCAATATGATATTTTGATGTACAGTTCCAATTAGCTAAAATCGCCATCTGATGTCCGGAAAATTTTTTATAATTAGCAAACGTATAATTTTTAATTAATGAAAAAAGAGCCTTATTAATATGTACACTTAAATATAATTTATATGTAGTATTGCTCTTAGTTTTGGATTTTACAATTAATTCTATAACTGACTTTTCTGAATCATATAGCATTGTTTCAGCAATCACAAGTTTATAGCCATTAAATCCTTCAAAATTTTTATTATGGGATAGGTTTATAGAGTCTACAATTAAATCATTTATCGGTTTATCAATATAAATTGTTGTTCGAGTATTTGAAAGAAGAAATCTTAACAATTGTTTTGGTGTTCTAATATACTGTCTTTCGATGCTCGACATATTAGAAGTTGTTGTTGGCTGTATTCCTTTTTGTTCAATTGAGTTAGCATTATTACAAATGTTTTCAATACTGCTTTTTATTATATTAATATCATCAATAAAATTAGTATGCTTAGAAGCATATGGACAGCCAGATATATGTGGCTGTCGAGAATAATTGCAAAAATGTTTTGTAACGGATGAATTGACACCTTTTAAAAAATACTCCGCGTTACAATTGGGATTTGGACATATAAAGGTATCGTTATTACTTTTAACATCTTTAGAAAATATGATTGAATCGGTATTTTTTGAATAAGCATAAAACATATTATACCTCTTAAAATTGAAAGGTGATGAAAATGAAAGAATTAACAACTGAAATTATATACTGGTTAAATAAAAACGGCTATTCTGTGTATTGCTTTGGATATAAAGAAGCAGAAATCAAGTATATTTTATTTACCAGTACAGCTGTAAATCAATTTTGTTGCTTGGTAAATCAAAAAACATATTTTGATTGTGGGTTCTTGTATTGCAACCAAAATACAATAAATATTGGATGCTTTATGCAATGCAAAAAACTTGACATTGATTTTATGAGTAGATATTCAGCGCAAGTAGAAATACTGATAAATGATTATGAATTACCGGACAAGTCTGATAAAACAATTATAAAATGGCAAGAAAGCATGAATCTAGTTATGTTAACTTCTCCTACAAGTTTTGTTATATTATAGCATACAAAGAAAAGATGTTCAACTAAGTTAAAATATAAAGATAATTCCCTACCGGGGAATTTCTATATGAGAAAGGACAAAGAAAATGAAATTACTTGTATTTGCAGATCTGCATTGCTGCCCAGAACAAGATATTACGTCAATTAATAATATTGACTATAATATATGTGTTGTTCTTGGTGATATTCCTCAAGATGCGTTAAGACTTATTAAGCAGTATAATAAGAAACCGATTTTTGGCATTGTCGGAAATCATGATGATTGGAAAGCATTAGAACGTGTCGGAATACAAGATATCAATGGTAAAGTAATTGATGCTTGCGGAATCCGCTTTGGAGGGGTTGGTGGCAGTTCCCGTTATAAGAATGGTGATTATGCAATGCTTAGCCAGGAACAGAGCATTGATTTTGCTGACAGTATTCCTCAGTGTGATATTTTACTGTCACATGATACAATGTATGGTGCATTCACAAAAGATGAGGAGGACAGAGCACATATAGGCTTAAAGGGTATAAGTAATTACATATGGAAAAATCATATTTCTGTAAATGTATGTGGACACCACCATGAAAACACCGTAAAGACTATTGATAACTGCAAAATTATTTGTGTTTATGGCTGCTCAGTTATAGAAGTCCCAAATTTAAAGGTAGAAAAGATATTTTAATATAATTCCCCACTGGGGAATTAAGAAATTTAAGGAGAGTTAATAATGGAAATGAATTTAGAAATGGTTGAAATATTCCGTTCAAATGTTGTAGAATGGATGATAGATATGTTAATATCTGATGAGATAATGCTAAACGACATACCCGTTCAGATTCGAACTTCAGGTGCATCATCAAAAAGTATATACATAAGTGCATTGAGAATAAGTAATCAGATTTCTTGTCGCAGATTTATAAGAGATTTAGAAATTCTGAGTACTGATATATTATTGGTAAAAGATGAACAATATCAAGACGAACTTATAGGTGTACTTTGGGATTATCTCAATATGAATGAACATAAAGGAGAAGAAAGGTTTGAAGCTTATAAAGAAAATATTGACGAAGAGATATTGTGCAAATTGCAGCTAAAATATAGACTTAATAAAGAAAAATTACAAGCTCAGCTCAGAAAATATAAATTTAAAAAGAAACGTTGATGATTTTTACAAAATCAAAGAACTCAACGATAAGCAAGAAAACATTATATATTTTGATGATCACAACGGCAGCCATTTTATGATTACTGCTATACATTACTTTGATTGTTTCGGACGAATCAACAGAATTGAATTTTATGGATATGTATTAGATATCCATACACATATTACTGGGTGCAGTATTGTAAAAGCTGCTTGTGAAATATTTTATGACAACGTATATCAAGTTTTTGAAAAGATGAAAATAACTGATGTCGGCACTGATGAAGAATTGCGTAATAACGGCTATGCTTCATTGGTATTAAGTCAAATAATTCGTTTTGCACAGGTATTAAAAATAAGTAAGATTGTTGGTAAGCTTTCGGCAAGGGATATTAAAAATGAGGACGATTTTAAAAAACTTAGTCACTTTTATGGAAAGTTTGGTTTTTCTGTTGCTGAAGACTGGAATATAAGTCTGAATATACTGCCAAAGCAATAAAAAATTCCCCAGTGGGGAATTTAAAAAACTATCGCTGTGTTTGAGTATCTTTTTTTCGGCTGGCAGCTTCAATTACCTTTTCAGCATTGTTCTGCCATTCCTGAAGATCAGAAAGAGTATGCTGATTCAATTCAGCATTATAAATTTTACAATACTCAAGACATTTATGTTCTGCATACTTAAAAGGGACGGTAAAATTCAAATATCCTGGTTTATTTTTAATGCTTTGCTCAATTTCCTTTTGGTGATAAATAAAAGAAGCATTATTTAGAATTAAATTTGAGTTTCTTTTTATGTATTCATATTCTTTAAGAACAACATCTCTGTATTTCACGTCTTTTTCTTTTTCAAAGTCGTAATATACTAATTCAGTCTTGGGAATAGGTATCATATTATTAAGCTTTAATGTCCCCAAGAGCATTGATGGTATATCCTTTCGATTATCAGTTGTCATTCTGATTATCGATATTGTGTTTTTACGAATTTGTTTAATTCCGTTTTGATCTACATAATCAGACTCCTTCGGAGACGCAAATGGAACAAAATAATTATACCCATTTGTTACAAATACAACACCAATATATTTACGATCATGTTTTCTATCTGAAGCTTTATGATCAAATACAAACTTTTCAAGCAAACTATCAGCTCGCAGGTAATCAATATAACGGTCAGAAACAGAATAAACTTTCAGTTGTTTCATAGTTCACTTCCTAAAAATAAAAAGGTGAGAATAATCCCACCTTTTTGATGTTAAAGTTTCTCATTTGTATGGCTGAGATACACCCGATGTTAAAGCTCCTCATTTATATGGCTGAGGTACACCCGATGTTAAAGCTCCTCGTTTATATGGCTGAGGCATACCCGATGTTAGGTGATTAGCACCTAACATTATTATACGCTCTCATATTAAATATGTCAACAGAAAAATAATTCCCCACTGGGGAATTATATAGGCTTATATGAAAGGAACATTTATATGTCTGAAGAAATATTTGAAATTATAACAGATTCATTCTCTTTTGCTATAGCGTGGGCAGTTTTGCTTGCTACAATCATGTTGATGGTAATAAATTTGGCATCTAACAAAAAAACTAAGCCAGAAAATAAAGCGGATATTAAAGAACAAGAGATACAACAACACGAAAAATCCTAATAAAAAATCTTATGAGCTTGACTGCTATTATTCCACTTGCAATTTTTGGTATCATAGTTATCTTTAATATTTAGATTTATGCTGAAAAATAATCAAGACTGATTTCATAGCTTAAATTTATGCTATTCTAATATAGTTCCGTCCCCCATCATATTGAAATGACGTCTGTAACGCTTCGGTATCTCAATCTGCACATCATATCCGATAGTTTTTAAAGCTTCCGGAATAATAGTCATGCCATCCTTATAAAAACGTTCAATCCTTTTATCTTTCCTGCTGATATTCTTGTATTCAGATGGACACACAAAAGTCCAATCAGCACCATCACGGTCAACCACAAGTCGAAAGTACTTATCTATATCGGTATCGGACATATTAACTTTACGCAGGAGAATGTTATGCTCAACAGTTTCATCAATCTGACTCGTGATAAGCTGCTCACCGTCATATGATACAAGTACAAGGATAGGTTCGTCTGCCTGAACGGCAGCATTAAACTCTTCCTCACATGGATATTTAATTATATTCATTTAATGCTACCCCTTTTCTTTTCCTGTTCCTTGTACCATTCATCAGCACATTCCAATGCTTTGTACTTTAGGACAGCGGTAGGAGTGGTATTGTGTTCTTGACACCAGATTTTAAATGCTTCGGCATCATTGTTTCGCAACCGGCACGCAAATGACTTCATATTCTCTTTGTCCCATGCTCTTGCATATTGTTTTTGTTTTTCAGAAACCGCCATTTGTAATTCTCCTTTTCTTTTAATTTAAAATAGTATAACACAAAAAAACTACTGATAACAGTGGCATAATGCATAAATTATTTAAAAATATTTGGTTGATTTTAATCTTGACTACTACTGCTATCAGTAGTATAATGTAATTAAAGCAAAACAATTAATTCCCCACTGGGGAATGGATAAACAAATGAGGTGACGGAATTGAGAGCGAAAATAACTAGAATCCAGGTAATAGAAGATGATGTGTATATTTTTCTTGCTAGTGGAGGACTTATAGTATGGTCTATGGAACATTTCGTGAATTGCTTTAATAATGCAAATTAATTGTTAGAAAAAAAGTTAAATGACGAAAATTCCCCACTGGGGAATTACAAGAATAGAAAGGCTGACTAAAATGGAACATATAACGAAACTTGATGATGCAATGGAGCTTGCAAAAAATCTTGCCAAAGAAAGTGAAATTCTAATAAGAAAAGTTGGCATGGAAGATTATGATTATCCCCAAGAGATAGATAGAAAGGGGCTGACAGCTGATGAACGCTTTCAATTAGAACAGCTTTCAAATGCTTTGAACTCTCTGCAAAAATTTTCAGACATAATGGAGTATCTGAAGAAACCAATCAAAGCTGAAGGGATGCTTTATAAAAATTCAAGTGGACGTTATGAGTTGTCTGAAGTGGAATACACTTGTGGTTACAGTATCGAGTATCTGATATATGACGATTTTGAGGAAAGAGAAGAATGGCGGCACTCATGTATAGAACATAACGGAGAAGATTATTACATTGTAGGAGATAAAAATATAAAGCTCGACGGTTTACATGTTCGTGTTCGGTAAAATAGGAAAATTCCCCACTGGGGAATTAATTGGAGGGTGACAGTTATGATTATAAAAATCTTGCTTATTGTCCCAAAGCTACTGTTAAAAACAATTGGTGTAGTATTTGCAGTAACGCTATTATCAGTGGGAGTATTGGTTCAAATAATGGTGAACTTAGTAACTAAATTTATTGTATTGCTTGTAGCGTTAGGAGTGTTTGTTCTTATTATAAGCTCGCTTATAAGTGGTTTTAATTTTTATCAGCTTATATATATTGGAGTTTGCATTGTACTTGTAGCTATGGTATCGTTATTAGGGGGGTTAATATCTGGGAGTACCAAAGGTCTTGCAACGTCTATATTAAATGCTCTAAATAGAGTTACATTATTATAATTAGCTTGAAAGGGAGAGTGACTTATATGCTAAAAAATATTAGTTCTGAATCTTATGAAAGGGTTTCTGAAGCAATTGAGGAAATTAAGAGCTGTTGTGAAATCGAGGACGATTATGAAGAGTGGTATGACATTGCACAAGAATGTATGCAGCAATGCTTTGAAAGTCTTGATGATAATCAGATTGAAATGACGTGTGCAGCCTGGATGGAGTGCCTTGATAATACTGAAGATATAAATTTCGCTTCGGGTATTGTTTGCGCTTTGGAAATGTGTTTTGAAGAAATGATTTCTTTCAAAGAAGGTTTTATAGCGGAATGTGATCTTGATGAGGATGAAAATGAAAATTATGACACAAGTGAAGCAGAAAGCATTAAAGCGAGCTTTGTAAAATGCCTTGAGCAAGTAAGAAAAGCTAAGAAGAATATTATAAATCAATAATAAAAATGACGGAGGAAAATAAAATGTCTAAGAAAATAATAGCTGTTGCAAATCAAAAAGGTGGAGTTGGAAAAACAACTACGGCTGTCAATCTCGGTGTTGCACTTACTCTTATTGATGAAGGTAAAAAGGTTTGCCTTATAGATCTTGATCCACAGGCGAACATGACATCTTATCTAAAATTTGAAGATAATGAGAACTCTGTAGGTATAAACAACATGATGATGGCTACTGTAACGGGAAATTTGGGACAACTCAGTTCGGATTGTATACTGCATAACGATATTAATGGAATAGATTATGTTCCAGCTGATATAAACCTTGCAAGCGCAGATTTTTACTTATCACAGGCAATAGCAAGAGAAAGCGTGCTGAAGCGTGTTCTGGCTATGGAGTGTTTTGAAGCATACGATTATATAATTATTGACTGCTTACCAAGTTTAGGTGTATTATTAATGAATGCTCTTACTGCTTCGGATGGGATTATTATTCCTGTACAGACACAGAAATTTGCACTTCAGGGCTTACAAGGTTTAAATAATGTCATTGCTCAGATAAAGAGTACTGTAAATCCTGGACTAGAGGTAGTTGGAGTGCTGTCAACAATGGTTGATAATACAACAATGAGCAAAACAACTTCAGATGAATTATCCAAGCGATTTGGCAACAAAATGTTTGATACAGTAATACATAGAGCTGTAGAAGCTGCTTACTCATCTGATTCAGGAAAAAGCATGTGTCTTGAATCGCATTCAAAGTTGGGAGATGAATATATTTATCTTGGTCATGAGGTAATTTTGAGAACGAAATAATCACATTCCACAGAGAAAGGAGTGTGTAGGATATGAATGATTATATTTGTAAGTGTGGCAAGAAGTATAGAAAAAGTACAAACGCTGCAACTACTGGATATATTCTTGAAAATTTTTCAGAACAGCATGAATGCTTCGGGTGTCCATACATAGTAGTTGAGCGAGATTGGAGAACAAGAGATATTACAAAGCGAGAGTGTCGGGCCACTCCTACTATAGCTTATCGTACTCAATGTAGGATTGGGACCGAACCAAAGGATCATACCATGTGCTATTTATACACGTTGGATTTGCAATTTGCAAAGCGTGTTTTTAGATTTATTAATGAAATTGATGGTGCGGAAAAGGGCGGTACAATAAATAGAGTTCCTGATGAATGGAGAGCTGCTGATTTTCATTGCAATGGACTATGTGTGTTTCCTTTATATTTTAAGGCTAATAAATCGGGATATGAAGCAAGAAAAGCCGTTAAAGAACGTTTCTTTAATGATGATGGTACTCGCAAAGGTGAAACTGAAGATTCTGAAAAAGAAATAGTATTACAGCGTATTGAAATTGCTAAAGAAAGCGCAAGCGGTAAGATTGAAGCAAATATAAAATCGGAGGAAGTAAGTAAAATGCAAAGTTTAAATTTTAATGCTATGATATCTCAGTCAAATCAGTTAAAATCTATTCCTTTAGAAATGCTAGTTCCCTATCACAATCATAAATTTCAGCTTTATTCAGGCGAACGGCTTGAAGATATGGTACAGTCCATTAAGGAAAATGGTGTGTTGACACCAATAATAGTACGACCATCTGGAGATAAGTACGAAATACTTGCCGGGCATAACAGAACTAATGCTGCAAAGCTTGCAGGCCTTACTTCTGTTCCTGGAGTGGTTAAAGAGAATCTATCAGATGAAGATGCTGAAATGTATGTAATAGAAACAAATCTCATGCAGCGTGGATTTGATGATCTTCAGATATCCGAACAAGCGGCAGTAATAGCTATGAGACATTCTCAAATGTTTTCTGAGGAAAAAAGAGTTGCTATTGCAAATGAACTTACTATATTGACTAGCAATTCCCCAGTGGGGAATTCCAAACTTGAACAAGTGGGAAATGAATATGGTCTTGGCAAGAATAGCGTAGCGAGATTAATAAGGGTTGATAAACTCATTGATAAATTAAAGTCTTGGGTAGATTCTAAGGAACTTTCAATAAGAGCTGCTGTTGAGTTATCATACATTTCAGAAAATGCTCAAGTAGCTGTATTTGAACGACACGATCTTCATGACAATGGAGAGATGCGAAAACTGGATATTTCTTTAGCACAGCGTTATAGGGAAATATTCTATGGATTTAGTGGCAGTGTTGAACAGGCTAGAAATGTTATAATTAAAAACTTTGTTTTACAATCATCATCAACCGGAGAGACAAAGTCACCAAAAGCTATTAAGGTTACGCTTAACATGGAGACATTTCAGAAATACTTTGATGAAGATACAAAGCCAAAAGATGTAGCAGATATTGTGGACAAAGCTCTGCAGTTATATTTTGAAGTGGAAAGAAAAAACACAAGTGTTGACATATAATATCAAATATGATATTATTTAACAGTTATATTATTTTTGAGGAGAGATTGACGTGAAGAAAGTATTAATATTATTAATTGTGTGCGCAATGTTCTTAGCAGGGTGTGGAAAAAGCAATGAAGGTACAGAACAGCCTGTAGTTGCAACACAGACTACTGTGGCAGAAAACGATAATTTAAGTGAGATTGATGTATTCAAGGATGTGAAAGTTGAGATAGATGGAAAAGCTCCTTATGCAACTGCAAGGCTTGATAAAAGTAACTGTGATAGCATAATAACGTCTGGAGTGGACTTTTCTTTGGATAAAAAAGAAGGTCTATCAAATGGAGATAAAATAACAGTTACAGCTCTGGTTGATTATCAATATCTTGCAAATCGTGGTTGTAAAGCTACGATTACAACAAAAGAGATTGAAGTGTCGGGGCTTGATACATATATTGTTGGAGCAAATAATGAATATGATTTATCTGAATTAGAAGAAAGTTTGAAAAAAGAAGCTTCCACGGCTACAAATATTGTTGGGGAAGCATATTCAAGAAAAGAGTTTGTTCATGCACCAAAAGAAGAGGAGTTTAATGGAGAATATAATGATTTTGTAGCAAGATATTATGATTACTGTTGGACTCTGAAAAATATTAATTATATGCCAATAAAAAGATATGTACTTGTATCTTCAAATGCAGTTTCAAAAGAACACGATGTAAATAGATACATTGTGATGTACGAAGTCACTGGGACAATAGAAAAGACAAAAGAGAATAGTGATATTGGTGTTGATGATTATTCTGTTGGAGAAAGTATTGATTTTAAAAAGTATTGTTTTTGTCAGGCTGGTGATGTGGTTGTAACGGAAGATAATATCATAGAATATTCTTTTTTGGATTACTTTGTAGTTGAAAATTTATTTGAAATTGAAAGTGCAGAATCTGAAATGTTAGGAATGATTGACCCTCGGAAGGAATATACATCTGTAGAAATTTAATTTATACAAGGGAAGTTTTATAAATAAGCTTCCCTTGTTTTTTACTTAATTCGTTAATACAAAGTTTACAGAATATTAGGGAACTATTCACAGACGCTCATTTTTGTCACTTTTCGATCAAAAATGAGCGCTTTTTTTCTAATTGCGCTAAACAGACCACAATATGTAGTGTTTGGAGGGTAAAAAACATAAAAATAGGTGCTATTGTCTATATTTGGTATGTGATATAATACAGTTAATGAAATAAAAGGAAGTGGGTAAATGTCAATAGCTCAGGAAACCTCATCAGAGGTAACGTCGATTTTAAAAGGCGCTCTTGCACAGCCAGTAAGTGCATTATCAAAATTTCTCTTCGATATAGCTAAAATGAGAATAGAAAAATCTATAAGGAACTCTGAAAATAAAGATGTATTATCAACTGTAAAATATGGTCAAATCCAAACAAAGGAACTTGAAGATCTTCAGAGACAAGGAGTAAAATTAGCTTATACAAATTTCCCTTCTGAGCATGTCAGCCGTTTGTCAGAGTTAGCACCTAAGTACTGCGCACACTTTGCTGTTCTTAAAGTTAAACCTGGCAATATCGCTTCAGTTGCTTTTCCAGAGAAAGATGCTAATGCTATATCAGCTGCTCTTAAACAGATAGCAGCTGAACAAGAAGAACGCTTTGCAGGAAGCTTAAAATTTAAAGAAGGTGTTATATCATCTGATTTAACTGATACAGCTAATACAGTGTTGGAATGTCACGATATACCAACATTTATGTTTACTTCCTCAAATAATAAAACACTTGCCGTAGTTCCACAGGAATTTGAACAGCAGTTTGATTCAGCTGTAAGAGAAGCTGCTATTTTAAAAGATCAGGTTCAAGCAATTAATGTTATAAAATTTGAACAAACCTCAAAGGATCTTGATAACCTTGATTACACGGTTGAGGAATTAAGCTTCACGGAAGCTAATGCCCTTAACAAAACTCTGCAAGGTATGAGTAATGCTCCAAATGTAAGATTCAGTAAGACTGAGGATGACAAGGTAACGATTATCTACCCGGCGACTGAAAATAACCGTATTGCAGATATTAAGAATAGTTATATTGCTGATAGAGCAAATGCCGATAAAATGATAATAGATGTCATCGGTAATGAGATTTCTATAAATAAAAAGTCGTTGGTTATAAAGGAAACGGCTGAAAATTACTTTACAAGGGTCCCAAATACAAATGGTGAACAGTATATATATCTAAATAAAAATGAGTTCATTGAGAATAATGGTGCTATTAGCGGACAAATTGATCTGGCCGCAACATACAATATCTATAATAAGGATGGCAAAATGACAGCTGAAATATCAGGAAATCAGCTTGCAGAGAATTATAACGGCAAGAGCCGTTATATGAATAAAGATACAGTAATAGCATTTTCTGATACCAATGAGCTTGAGCATATAGAGCTGTATAATGCAAGTGATAATAAGCTTATTAAATTAGGTATAGATAACAGCGAGAACATAAAGAAAGCATTATTGGCACAAGGCTTTAACAATCGTACTTCAGAAATTATTTTGAAAAATATTAGTGAAAAGCTTAATGCCGAACAGAAGTCTATATTTGATTATAAATCAGAAGCTTTAAGTATTAATTATTCTGATATTCCAAATATTGACGAATTAAAATCTCAGTATAATGTTGTTCAGCAGATTAAGAGCTGCGGTGCAATTAACTTATCGGATAACGAACAATCAATCGGCAGCAAGATTTTTGTTTTTGACCGTACGCTGAATAAGTATGCAGTCTTAACGGCAGATTCAAAATCAAACTTATCAAATGCTGTAAAGGAAAAATTCGGGTTTGATTACATAAAATCTGAGCTTGTAGCAAATAAAGCTATCGATGCTATAGGATTGGAATCCAAAGATGATAAAAACTATGTTCAGGGCTTAAATGCTGAAAGGATAGACACAAACAATATACTATTACATAACGTGGTTTACGCAAGAGATAATGATACTATGTTTGTTGTGGCAGACAGAGGTAAAGGTGTTGATTTTATTTCATTTGACAAGTCTGTGCCGAGAACCGAAATTGAAAGAATCGTTACAGATAAGCTTAATATTAAAGACTCCGTTGCTGTAGCAGAGCTGATGCACAATTTTGATAAGATGAATGTAATACCACCATGTACTAGGTTTGCAGCGAATGATATATCTGTTGAATTAACTACATCTACTCAGTGCTTTATTTCAAACGGAGACAAATCTATAATAATGCCAAAGGATAAAATTGATTCTAATAAAATATCAGATGTATTCGGGGTTGATGCTGCTAAATCTGAAAAGATTTGTAAAAGCATAAATAATTCAATATCAAAAATCTCTCCCAAAGTTGGTACAGGACAACATCTTAACCAGGTAATTAAGACTGCTTCTGAAAAGGTTAAAAATCAAGTAATTGATAAGGGTAACTCTGCACCTGTTGTAGACATTAGTAAGGTAAGGTGATGAGTGTGGCAGCAAATAAAAAAAAGAATAGCAGTATTACCATGATTATTTACCTTTGTGCTGCAATAATAGCTATCTGCGCAGGAATAATGGTTGGCTGTGCAATTGACATGACATTACAAGAAGATGGTGATATAGATATATTGTCAGCAATTAGTGCTGTAGAAACTATTCCTCCAAAGGATGCTTTTTTATCAGCTGCTCAAAATAATACTTATGCTCGAAAAGGTGGTCTTGTAGGTCTTATTGTAGTCGGAGTTTATTATGCTTACAAGTCGACAACTAAAAAACGATATCATCGAAAAGGTGTGGAGCATGGCTCTGCGCGTTGGGGAACGGACGAAGAGAAGAAAAGTCTCCAAGATAGTAAAGACCTTTACAATAACATAATCTATGCAGATGACATCTACCTGGTTTTGGATAGAAAAGAACGAGAACGAAATAAATAATTCCCCACTGGGGAATTTGGGGTGACTTTGCACCCTCAGATCGAGATCGTAACCATAAACCGCTGCTTGCAGCGTTGGTTTTACTCTCGACAAGGTTAGCTCCGTACATAGTAGTCCGTACGGACTTCACTCGCGGTCGCTGTTGCAATATGCGCGCACGCGCGTGAGGAAAGCTCGTAGATGCTCAACGTCAGATGACCGATGATGTTGCAATATGCGCGCACGCGCGTGAGGAAAGTTTACAATGCAATACAAGGATGTAATATGCGCGCACGTGCGCGAGGAAAGTGTATCGCTCTAATGAGAAAAAAACATGGAAGGAATGTGATAAAACATATGACTAAAAAAGTAAAGCCAGAAGAAAATCAACCCAAGAAAATAGCTATAAAAGTGGATAACTCGTCAGCAAAAAAGGTTGAAGCCATGCTTAATCTTAATGCTGTTATTATAGGTGGCTCAGGAACTGGAAAGTCAAGGTTTTTTGTAAAACCAAATTTACTCCAATGCAATACAAGTTTTGTCGTTACCGATCCATCCGGAGAACTGCTCCAGTCATGTGGCAAAATGCTAGAGAGAAACGGCTATGTAGTTAAAGTATTCAATCTTATGAATATGGAACATAGCTCAAATTATAATCCTTTTCATTATCTGAAGGATTATAACGGAGAATTTAAAGCAGACAATGTAATTAAAATGATTAACACATTTATGATGAATATGAAGCCTGAAGGCTCTGGATCAGGAGATCCCTTCTGGGATGATTCTACAAAGCTTTTGCTATCTGCTGTCTGTTTCTTGCTTGTTGAAATTGGAGATGAAGATGAACAGAACTTTGCTATGGTGCTTGATATCATAAGAAAAGCTGATGTATCAGAGAATGAAAGTGGAAATGATGAGGAAAAGCAATCTGAGTTTGATGCAATATTTGAAGAACGCAGAAAAGTAAATCCTAAGGCTTTATCCGTGCAATACTATGATGAATTCAAGCAGGCAGCAGGAAAAACGCTGCAATCAATACTTATATCTACAACTACAAAACTTCAGTATTTTAAACTTCCGGGTGTAAGAAATCTTACTCATAAAGATACAATCCACCTTGAAACAGTTGGAGATGTAAAAACTGCACTATTCATTATTATTCCGGCAACAGACACTACATATAATTTTCTCGCAGCTATGATGTACACTCAGTTGTTTGATTCTCTCTTTGACAGGGCGATACAAAAATATGGAGGTAGACTCAAAAATCATGTACGTTGCTTACTTGATGAGTTTGCAAACATTGGTAAGATTCCAGAGTTTGATAAGAAGCTTGCTACTATGAGAAAACATGAAATATCTGCAACTATCATCCTCCAGAACCTTGCACAGCTTAAGCGACTTTACGAAAAGTCGTGGGAAGAGATACCTGGTAACTGCGATACAATGGTATACCTGGGTGGTAAGGATCAGTCAACAAATGAATACATATCAAAAGAACTTGGCAAAGAAACAATTGATACATTATCAATAAATAAGACTAAATCACGACAAGGTTCAACTACATACAACGATGGCATTCTTGGCCGCGAATTAATGCAGCCGAATGAGCTTGCAGAAATGGATAACTCTGAATGTATCATACTTATCAGAGGTTTTCCACCATTTAAAACTCTTAAATATCGTCTGGAGAAACATCCTCGATATAAGGAACTCGAGGAGTGTGATAAAGTAAATAATACATATGCACTCAGCAGCATACATACAGAAAAGGAAGTAGAACTTCTCGATGTATCGTTCATTGCTTCCGATGATAGTTTTTCGGAACTGGACTATAAAAAAGTTGAAGAAGTTACCGTAAATATTATTGGTCGTAAGACAAATGATTTTGAACCTCTTGACGTTTCTGAGGAAACTGAAAGTAAGTTTGAAAATGTTGACGGGGTGTATTATAAGGAAATACCTGTTTCAGCATAAATTCCCCAGTGGGGAATTCGGGGTGACTTTGCACCCTCAGATCGAGATCGTAACCATAAACCGCTGCTTGTAGCGTTGGTTTTACTCTCGACAAGGTTAGCTCCGTACATAGTAGTCCGTACGGACTTCACTCGCTGTTGTTGTAATACGCACACATGCGCGTGAGGAAAGCCAATTAGCTCACTCCCAAGTAATTATAAGCAAATTGTATTACGCAAACATGCGTGTGAGGAAAGATTAAAGATAACTGCAATTACATATTTATTCGAAATTGCAATACGCGCCAAGCAAGAAGTAAACAGGATATAATCAACTGTCATAGTCACAAAAAATAAAATATAGGAGGATTAGGTATGAAAAAAGAAAATATCAAGTACGTTGTTGTAGCTATTGCAGCAGTCTTAGTAATAGGATGGCTTGTATTTGGCGAATTTCAGGGTGCAAAGGATAAATCAGCTGATGCAGCTGAAACAACTATTTCTGAAACAAGTGAAACAAACAATTAATAATGAATGTAATAAGGAGGGGTGAAAGATGGATAATGTAGCAAAGTTTTTGCAGGAACATGCCAATATCGTAAACGAAATTTTAATGCGAGGAAACGATGTTAGTATTGAACGGAGAAAAAATGGGCTTGTAATCGTTGAGAAAAAAAGTATTATTTATAATTAGTCATAACAATTAACAATTAAATATTGGCATACCAAAAGAGTGGTGTGTAACAGCAGAGGAGTGCTATAAAGCGTATTTATTTACGCTTTATAGCACTTTTTTTATTTTATGTGACAGTTGATAATCATATATGAATATTAAATTTTTAAGGAGTTATAAAAATGAAAGACAAAATTACAAATGTAAAGGATTCTATCGTCGATAAGTCAACAGATATAGCTGCAAAAGGACTTGTCAAGGTTACTTTGGGCTTGACAAGCAAGAGAGCAGTTATAAGAAGGCTGACATTATGTTTATGTACAATACCTTTTGCTCTATCTGCTGTTGCAGTTACAGCTTGTGCAGCTGGCGGTGGTGGCGGAACAGACCCAGAGGGATATATCAGTGCAATAACTACTTTACTTAAAACATGGATTCCAAGACTTGGTGCTATGATTATTGTTGTAGGCGGTATCCAGTTAGGTATTGGTTTTAAAGATGATAACGCTGATGGTAAAACACGTGGAATGCAGTGCATGATCGGTGGAGCAATTGTAGCTGCAATTGGTAAAATGGTTGATTTCTAATTTAAAAATAAACAATATGGCACTGATAACAAACAGTGCCATATTTGAAATGAGGTGGAGATAATTGTTTGAGGAGTTAAAGATCGCAATGATCCTTGGATGGATTGAAAAAATGTTTACAGCATTTTCAACGGCATTAGATTCATTACTAGGTATGAATATTGACATCCCTGCTGATGCTGCCATAACTTCTATTGGTGTAACTTTAGCAGCTTTGTTCTTTGCAATGGAAATTTTTTCTCAGATGGCTCAGTTCCGTGTTGACCGAATAGAAGAAGCAATAAAAATAGCACTAAAATTTGTGGTTGCTAAAATAATAATTGAAAACTCTTCTGGGATTGTAAATGGTATACGTGGACTAATGGGATTAACAACAAGTAAGGGGTTTAGTGAGACTTTTTCACATTTATTCAGTCTGATCAAAGACACTACTGCAACCACAATTGATGGAGGTATGTTTGGTATAGGATATTTCGTAGCAAATATATTCCTGAATATTATGTACGGGGTGTTCTTTATTGTGTTGGTTTCTATTGCGGTTTCTATTGTGGGAATATTTGTGGAAATCGCTCTACATCAGGCAATAGCCCCAATTGCGTTGTCCACTTTATGTAATGACATTTCCCGATCAACTGGTATTGCGTTCATTAAATCATTTGCAGCTGTATGCTTACAAATAACAGTTATTAATGCAGCGCTGAGAGCTTTTTTGTTTATATTTCCAAAACTTGAAGCTATGAATTTTAAGCCTGCGTCAGGTGATGATATGGGAATGTTTGGACCTGTTATACAATTATTAATACCGCTTGTATCTTTGATAGCACTAAGTAAGGCGATAAAATCGTCTAGTGATATTACAAAGCGAATGTTAGGAGCGTGATTGTGTGGGAAAGTTAAGAGCAGAAGTACCACCTGAAATAACAGAATTTAAGGAGAAATTCTTTTTTGGTCTAACCGTACGGCAGCTCATCTGTGCAGCAGGCGCATTGCTTCTGGCAGTTCCTACTGGAATATATGGAAGCAAAGTTCTGTCTAAAGATGTTGTTGAATGGGCAGTAGTAATTGAAGCTATACCTTTTGCGGCAATAGGTTTTTTCAGATATAACGATATGCCGTTTGAGAGGTTTATAAAAAAATTCGGTTTCTATTTTATATGCAGCCAAAAAAGGAAGTTCAAGTATATAGAAGAAAACCAAATTGTTAAGCTCGGAAAGGAAATAAAAGATTTTCAATTTCAGGTTGATGTTGAGGATTCAAAAATAATGAAGAAGCAGGCAAAATTAAATAGAAAAATGGAAAGAAAGCAATCCAGAAAGAGAACAAAGGGTGTGAAAACAAGATGATAGAAATTTGCGGAATAAAAGTTGATCCTACAATGTTGGCGCTTGTCCTCATAGGGGTTATAGCCTTTATTGCAATGACTATAAAAAGCAAAAAAAGAAAAAAAGCTGCCGGTAAGGAAAAGAAATATAAATATGCAAAAGACTATGATGCGGATCGAGTGGCAGAAGAAAAAGCGAAAAACTCATCCGGTAAAGAAAAGAAGAGCAAGAAAAAATATAAGAACTTCAAGTTAGCGGATCATGTAAACAGAACGGTTGCTCAGACTATGCCGTATAAGAAAGTACTTCAAGATAATATATGGTTAATTGAAGATAATACTTATTCAAAGGCATATAGCTTTCAGGATATAAACTACAACCTAGGAGATGTTGATCAGCAGTTTGAAAACCTACAGAACTACAGCAACTTTTTAAGCACTCTTGATGATACATTAGATTGCCAGATCTGTATGTGTAACAGCAGAGTAAATATGGACGATTTTGAAGCTGATACTCTCATTAAGCCTGTTGATGATGGTTGCAATGAATTGCGTAATGAATATAATGAACGTGTTTTGAAAGAAAACATTAAAAAGGGACAGAATGTTGTACACAAGCGCATGGTTCTAACTATGACGATCAGAACATCTGATGAAGATTATGCTGTTCAAAAGTTTAAAACACTTGATCATGAGCTTAAGGTAAGCTTTGATCGAATTGGACACACTCATTTAAGGGTAATGACTTCTCAGCAGCGTGTCGAATTCCTCAAGGACTTCTTTATTGGTATTGACGTAGATATCCCTGAACTTACAGAGCACGATTATACAAAGCAGCTTGACAAGGTTTTTTGTTCCCCTGATTATTTTGAGTTCAAGTCAGACTACTTTATGTTCAACGATAAGTATGCAAAGTGCATATTTATAAAGGACTACCCTGCAAGAGCTTCAGATGACATTTTAACGGATCTGTTTGCAACAAATCTTGATGTTATCGCTACAACAAACATTATCACGCATGATCCTGCAAAGGCAAGAAAGCTTGTTCAGCACCAGATTACTGCTGTTGATACAAATATGGCGCAAAGAGAGCAGAAAGCTGCACAGCATGGTAATTTCTCTTCTCAGACACCAGTAAGAATAAAGAATCAGCTTGATGGATATAAGTCTCTGTACGATAAGATTACGGTAGATGATCAGAAATTGTATTTGGTAAATACAATTATTATGATTACAGCGAAAACTCATGCAGAGCTTTCAGCAAATCTTGATATTGTTAAATCGTCACTAAAAAGAAACGGCTGTATGTTTGGCGAAATGAAATATCAGCAAGAAGATGGTATGGTGGATTGCTTACCTTGTGGAAGCCACCGTAGGTTTGAATGGCGCAGAAATCTTCCGACAGAATCTGTTGCTATTTTTCAGCCTTTCAACGTAAAGGAAATTCAACAGAAAGATAGTACTTATTACGGCTTGAATGTTTTATCAAATAACATGATAACCTTTGATAGAATGCGCTCGTTAATAAATCCGTCAGGCTTCATTCTTGGTTGTCCTGGTTCTGGTAAGAGTTTTAAGGGTAAGGAAGAAATGATGGGCGTGTTTATGCGTAATCCTAATGCAGATATTATGATTATAGATCCAGAGAGAGAGTATCGTCCTCTTGTAGAAATGTTTGGCGGAACTACAGTAAAGATTTCTCTTGGTTCTTCTAATTTCATTAATCCTTTTGATTTTGATAAGGCTTTACTTGAAGATCCTGAAGTTGATGTAATAGCAGATAAATGTCAGCTGATTACTTCATTCATATCCTGTATGGATAAAACACCGCTTAATGCACAGGAAGTTTCATTTATAGACCGTTGTGTGCATAAGACATATGATCAGTCGGGATATTTGCAAACGTTTGATATAAAGGACATGCCTACTCTTGGAGATTTCCGTGATGTTATGAAATCTGAAACAAATGTTGATGAAAGTATTCAAAATAAGCTGCTTCTAACCATTGAAATGTATGTAGATGGATCTGCAAAGTATTTTAACAATCAGACTAACGTTGATGTCAACAACAGAATAATTTCTTACGATATAAAGGATCTTCAGGGTACACTTAAAACTCAATCTATGCTGCTTGTTCTTGACTATATTTGGAACAGACTTTCAAGAAACAGAGATTTAGGCAAAAGTACCTGGATATACATAGACGAAGTATACTTGCTGTTTGCCGATGAATACTGTCTTGACTTTTTAAGAGCTTTGTATAAGCGTGCAAGAAAGTATGGTGGTGTAGTAACTGGTATAACACAGAATGTTGAAGATCTCCTCAAGGATGATAAATGTCGTACAATGCTTTCAAACTCAGAGTTCTTAGTGCTTCTTAAGCAAGCTCCTGCTGATATTATAAAACTGCGTGATACGCTTAAATTTACAGAGTCGGAAGTTGATTATGTAAGAAACGTTAAGGCAGGACAAGGTTTAATGATTCTTGGCGGTAAGGACAAAATTCCTTTTTACGATGAATTCCCTAAAGATACGGAGTTGTATAAGCGTATTAACACATCTTTCTCAGAAACAGCAAATAGTAAGTTGGCAGCATCAAATTCCCCAGTGGGGAATTCGGTAACGTAAGGCATAAGGTGGGAAGAAAATGTTTGTCAAAGAGAAAACCAGTCAAGCAAAAAATAATAGCCTTAGTTTAGCAAAAAGCACGGCAAGAAAATACACAGTTGCAACACGTTCTTTAGGTGACAATAGCAAAATCAGCTCTCTTGATAGGAAAAATGCTCCGTTGGAACATAGCGGTTCTCCGTTATGTTCCTCAGAGGAGCGTAAATCAATTAAGATAGAAAATCCCGTTCAAGAACAAAAATCAGTAAGAATGTTTTCCATTCAAAAGAATGAATCCCCTACTGACAAAGACCAGCCGTATGAACTGAAAAAAATGTTGGGAATAAGTCAGAAAGATTTTGTTGAAGAATTTACTCGACAGGATAATAGAATCTATTCTCAACAAACCAGTAAGGAACAGTTTGCTATAAAAAAGACTGATGAGCTAGTTGATACTGGAACGCTTAGAAAAATGAGTATAGCAAAGAATAGTTCTTTTTGTAATCAGCACAAATACAGGCATTTAACTGATTCCGCAAAAAGCAAATTTAACTCAGATGCAGCAGAAAAGCTTATATCCAAGAAAAAAGCTGTTTTTGCTTATAAGAACAGGTTTAAGCAAATTAACCTTGATAAAAGAAATAACGATAACAGAAACCTTTTTGAATACAAAAAAGAGAATAACAAGGTCTATGACCATTTTGGCAAACAAGCCCTAGAATATACAGCGTTTACTTTAAAAAGTGCTGAAAGAATGAGAAAATCATACGATAAAGACGATAATCTTTCCGAAACAGTAGAAAACGTAGCTAAAGAACCTTTAAAAATAGCGAAAGACATGGCATACAGAAATCTCAGAAAAAAAGTAAAAAGCAAATTTTTTAGTGACGATAAGGGCAATATGCTTTCAAGCTTGAAAAAAAATAAGCAAATTAGCTTTGCCGGAAGAAGTAAAAAGACATATCAGATCTCAAAGGCTCAGAGTGTAGCAAAAAGTGCTGCAAGGGATAAAGCTGTAAAAGAATATGCTATAGCTCAGGCAAGGGCGGTAGCAGCAAAAGCAGCCGCTTCAAAGGCTGCAAAAGCGGCAGCAGCAAAGGCAATTGCAGCTTCAGCAAATACTGCTTCTGGAGGAACGATATTTTTACTAGGTGGTGGTATTGTCCTCTTGGTTATATTGCTTGTTGTAGTTTTTGTAATGGTAATTGCCTTAATGTATCCTTTTAATTATCGTAATAAAGATGGAAATATTGAAACTGTTAATGACGACAAGGTCATTATTGAAGAATACCACAAGTGCATAGATGAATTGATTGATACTACTAATAATGATATAAAAAAAATGATGGGAACAGGCAGCGGTGGCGTTGGCGATGAAGTCATAGATGGAGATAGATATCAACAGTATGTAAAAGAATATACACAATACATGGTTGATAACTTTATTTATCAGGCTACTGGAATTGGAACACCTCCTACAGAACCAAATCAAGATTACTATGTAGATCCGACAGAAATAGAGGGCAATGGTGGTGAAATAGGTCCGATATTTGAGGGATATGAGTGGGCTGACGACACTGAGGGAACTGAAGTGCCAAAAGGCAAGCTATATGATGAAATGCTTGCTACGTTGGCAGCGTATAACGACCGTCAGATGGAAGCTAACAACGGCAAGGATATTATTTATATGGATGATAAATCCGTCAAGGAGTTTTATAGCCGCTTTAAGTTTTGGGAGCTTACTCAGACAGAAAAAAGTTGGGTTTGTGATGGTTGCAGAACCAAGACGGTTACAGTGGATGTATATGATTCAAAAGGTAACAAAACAGGAACTACTACTAAGGAAGAAAAGTATTGCCCTGGACATTATAAGATAATCTTAAAACTGACATTCAATTTTGAATTGGATATGGTTTGGAAAGAAATTGCTCTCGATGATAAGGGTAAGAAATACTACAAAGACATTTTAAAGGAGATTCAAAACTGAAAGATAAATCTTTCAATTACAAGTTTTGTTTCTTTTGCCACAGCAATGTTTTCACCTCAATTTGCTTAATTGAATTTATTCAATTTGCAGACACACAAAACTCAGAAAGGTATGGTTATTAAAATGATAAAAAATCTTATTCAAGCAATTAAAGATAAAAAATATTTAAGATATGCCCTTATTTTTATTGTTGCTGTAGGTATTAATGTATATACATTATTTTTTGCAGAAAAGAAATATACATATCAGCTGCAACCTCCAAAGTCAGTAACTCAAGAAAGCTCTGATGAAGCAGAAAATGTTATTACTACATTGACCACATCCTCAGAAAGCAAAGCAGAGTTTAAATTTAGCATTGGTTGGGGCAATCTTGTAGTTTTGATACTTTTACTTTCAGGGCTTGGATATTGTAAGTATAAAACTGCAAAAACACCAGAACAAAAGGAGAGTTTAAAATGAAACTTGTGATTGCAGAGAAACCTAGTGTAGCAGCAGAAATAGCAAGATGTCTGGGTGCTATTCAAAGAGTACAGAATTCTGAAGGGCTGTTTTGTTACAAAAATGATTCATATTATGTAAGCAATGCTCTTGGACATTTATATTCTATCGGTAATCCGTCTGACTATGGATATAGCGATTCAAAATGGGAGCTTGCTGAATTGCCAATAAAGGTTGATGAATTTAAAGTGCTTCCATCAATGTCAAAAGAAGATGCGTACAACAATGTGCTGAATAAGCAGCGAAATCTTCTTTCTGAGCTTATTAATCGAGACGATGTTCAGGAAATAATCTGTGCAACGGATGCAGGTCGTGAGGGCGAATTGATATTCAGATATATCTACCGTGCGAACTCTTGTAAAAAGCCTGTTAAGCGGTTATGGATCAGTTCATTAACGGAAGAAAGTATTTTGCATGGGTTTGATATGTTAAAACCTGATTCAGAATATGACAATATGTATTGTGCAGGATTTGCAAGAGCAAAGGCTGATTGGCTTGTCGGAATGAATTTATCAAGATTGTATTCATGCCTGGATAAGTGTACTCATAAAGTCGGCAGAGTAAAAACTCCGGTACTTAATATCGTTGCAAAGCGTGATACAGAGATAAAGAATTTTAAGAGGACTCCATATTTCAAGGTAATTCTCGATAACGGTGCCGAATCAGAAGAAGAATTCCCCACTGGGGAATTAGCAGACAGTGTAGCAAAAACCTGTAATGGAACTAAAGCAAATGTCACTTCTGCGGAAGTATTTGAAAAATCAGAAAACAGACCTCTTCTTTTCAGCTTAACCGCTCTACAGCAAGAAGCAAATGATCTATATGGCTATACTGCTGTTGAAACGCTTAATACAGCACAAACATTGTATGAAAAAAAGCTTATTACATATCCTCGAACTGACAGCAGTTACATTTCTGATGATATGGTAAACGATGTTGCAAAACTTGTTGAAATAATAGGTAACCTTACAGAAGAATATCATACTCGTACAGAAAAGTTATTCAGCAACGGGCTTAATATAGATAAACGTGTTGTTGATAACAGCAAAATATCAGATCATCACAGTATTATCCCAACAAAACAGACTTCTCTCTCCCCTACTCTAAGTGAAATGGAAACTAATATTTTAAAGCTTGTAATAAACAGATTTTTGTGTGCATTGGACAAGCAATATAAATATAAGGAAGCAAAGTATGTGTTTTGGGCTGAAGATCACTTGTTTAACTTAACTGCTAAACAACCGATCGAGCTTGGTTGGAAAGAATATGCTGAAAAGAAAATTGATGATACATGTGTTTTTCCTGAATACACAGCAAATCAAAGCGTTACTGTTCATTCGGCAGAGGTTAAGTCGAGTGAAAAACAACCACCAAAGCATTACACAGATAGTACGCTGTTATCAGTAATGGAAAATATAAATAACCTTATTGATGATAACTCACTAAAAGAATGTATTAAGGGCAAGGGCATAGGTACACCTGCTACAAGGGCAGGAATTATTGAAGAACTTATCAATAATAAGTACCTTTCAAGAAGTGGTAAGCAGCTCATAGCAACAGATTTTGGTCTGGAGTTTATACGGTCGTTGCCTGAAAGCGTAAAGTCTGTTGAACGTACAGCAGAATGGGAACAGATTCTTGAAAATATAAGTTCAGGACAATGTAATGAAAACCAATTGCTTGATGATATTAATCGGTTTGTTGCCCTTACTGTAGAAAGTGAAAAAGGCTCTGACAGAAAGCCAATGGTAAACACCAATGTTACCGAAAAAGTTTCTCTTGGCAAATGTCCTCGGTGCGGTAAGAACATTTATGAGGGCAAGGACAATTACTATTGTGAATCCGGCAAGGATGGCTGTAATTTTACGATATGGAAGCATCAGAATTCTTTTATTGGGAACATTACTCCAAAGAATGTTGAAACTTTGCTTAATGGAAAATCAGTAAGTTTAAAAACAAAAACAAAAGACGGAGAAATTTATACAGCTGAGTTCACTATGGAGGACACAGGAACTTATGTTAATTTCACTCGTATAAAAAAAGAAAAAGTATGTATCGGCAAGTGTCCTCGATGCGGTAAGGATGTTTATGATGGTAAGAGTAATTTCTACTGTGAGTCTGGCAAGGATGGCTGCGGTTTCACAATATGGAAAACATACAAATATCCTGCAAATATTGAAATATCGGCGCGTGTTGCAAAAGACCTTATTACTAAAGGAAAGGCTGCTATTTCTATAGTTACGCTTGACGGTAAAAAAATCAGTAAAAATTATGAGCTAAAAGATTGTGATGGGAAAATATATCTTTCTGCTTGTAAATAAGGAGCAATATGTACTATGTACGGTGAGGTAATAGAAAAATATGCAAAGATTTGCATTGCTTTTGAAGATCTATCAGATAAGTTTAAAAAGACGATATTAATGCAGGAACGTTCGTATTATATAGATTCAATTCTTGTAACGATATATGATAAGCTGCTTGATGAGGACGAAGCACTTGAGCTTTTAAACGAAAATTTCAATGACAGTATAGTTGAATTCTTGGAGGAATACCGTTCTTCAGTTAATACGGCTGATATTTCAAAGGAAACAAGAAGAAAGCTATTCAATCTATGCTTGAACACTCTGTATGTCTCATATCCAATCAATGAAATATCCTTTGCTGATGCGCTAATGATATATGGGAAAAGTCATATTTCAATTAATAACGGATTTGTTCAGTGTGATGAACCGCTGTGCAGAAGTCTGAGAAAGCTAAAAGTTGAACTCTACATAATTGATAATGGAAATGCCACGATATGTACAGAAGATTCATTGAATGATTATTTTGGCTCAGACGAAAATCGTATATGTATTGTTCCGGAAGATTATATGACTGCACTTGCCGTTAGCGAATTAATAGGTATGCCCTACTGGAATGATTTTGTTGCATATTGCGAAAAGAACAGCATTTATGCTTCTAAAGAAATACAAAAGGTTTATGAATCGTTTGTAAGCCAAGTTAAGTTAATGTTCTCTATAAGTACTTACAGAGCGTATCGGCATGTATGCGGTGAAGTCGTTAATATCCTGGACTACAAGTCAATGAGCAATCTGTTCGATAAAACCATACAGCTAGATATTTCGTATGCTCAATATGAAATTAATGACCTTATTGGAGTAGTGCAAAACAAGTATGTAACTGCAAACAGTATTAAAGAATTAGATGTTATAAAAGTATATAACAACGGTAAGTGCATGTTCTATGTATATCATCAAGATGATAACAAGTTTTCAGAAGTAAAAGATTTTGAAGCTCCGTTGTTTGATGAAGCATCAATATGGGAAATGATACGGAATAGCCCTCCTGAAGAAATAAAGACTGATGGAGAAAGCGTGTATATATCGGAAAGCATCAGATCTAAATTCAATGGCAAGCAGCTTGTAGCTATGGAAAACCTTTTGAGACAGCAGCAATATTCGATAAAAAAGCAATCAGTAGGTACAAAACAGAAGCTTACTGAAATAATTGATAAGGTAAAACAATCTCATCCTGAAAGATTACAGAATAGACAAGAACAGTAATTCCCCACTGGGGAATTACTGCAAAAGGTTATCTTTCATAATGTGACCACATACTGATTATTTTAACTGTTTTTATATCTTCAATGATTTCATAGACTAATCGGTGCTTAACATTTATACGTCGTGAGTATGCACCGAACAAGTCCCCTATTAATTTTTCATATGGAGGGGGTGTTTGATATGGGTTAATGCGAATTATATCGATTAAAGCTCTTGTATTGACATCAAGGTGCGCAGCCTTGAGCTTTGGAATATCCTTAATCGCGGTTTTTGTATAGACTATTTCGTACATTACCATTCAACCTCATTTTCAGGTACACATCCTGAAACAGGAGTTTGCAAACCGTTAATTATATTATCCTTTAGAATAGGATTAGATGTAAGATAAAGTGTTTCGATAAGGCTGTTATAGTCAGCTTCACTGATAACAACAACATTTCCGTCTTTGGTGGATATATTAACAGGCTCGTTATATTTCAGAGTTTGCTCAAGAACGTTATAAATGTTCTTACGGAAGTTTGTTACATTAGTATTCATCATAATAATTGCCGTCCTTTCAAAGTGGATGGTTTCTATTCTTATATATATTATAACGCACGCATTTGCGTACGTCAATGTTTTTTCATATATTTATTCCCCAGTGGGGAATTAAAATAACAAGGAGTGAATTTCATGGAACGTAATAAGAAGTTTTGTCTGTATAGTGTAGTAAGTGGCGGCGAGGAAGCGCATTTTATAGACTATTCTTTTTCAGAACCTACAGACCTTTTAAAAAAATATGCTTTTAGCGACAACATAAGGAGCTTCATTGAAGGAAGTGAGAAAATATCCGTAGATCGCTTTGCATCTCTTGAACAAAATTCTGATAACTGTATTTTTACCGCTGATATTAATATAAATACGGATGATTTTGTAATCTGGAAAGATGATGATTATGAACACAAGAAATTGAGTGATGAAGTAAGTAATCTGCGAGCACAGAAAAAGAGGTTATTTGTTGACATGGATGGGACACTTGCAGTGTTTAAGCACGTTGATACTCTTGAAAAGCTCTATGAACCAGGATACTTTAAAGACCTTGAACCCAATATTAATGTTGTAAATGCTGTAAAAGAAATACTTGCACATAAACCTGACATAGATGTCTACATATTATCCTCTGTTCTTTCAGACAGCAATTATGCTTTAAAAGAAAAAAGAGAATGGCTTGAGAAGTATTTGCCTGAAATTCCTATTGGGAAATGCATATTTCCTCCGTGTGGACAAGATAAAACAAACTTTGTTCCTGGTGGGCTTAAAGAAACTGATTATCTGCTAGACGATTATAGCAAAAATCTTAACTCATGGGAACCTCCGGCAAGGGGAATTAAGCTCATGAATGGCATTAATGGAAATCATGGAACATGGACAGGAAGCTGCATAGATTACCAGGATGATG
The DNA here is from genome assembly GCA_023396225.1 of Bacillota bacterium. Lineage (GTDB taxonomy): Bacteria > Bacillota > Clostridia > Oscillospirales > Ruminococcaceae > JAEZYS01. Next base: position 14,242 of record JAEWWT010000002.1, on the reverse strand, counting down.
GCAGACAGCTTGCTGATGAGGTTGCAAAAATCGTCACATACAAAAAGGAAGATAACCATGACAAGCAAGGCTGCTTAGGAACTGTATCAAAATGGCAAGAAAAAGCTGAAAAATATATTGATACATATCAAGAGAAGAAAATTGATTCAAAGAATAGAAAGGATGAAGAACGTTGACTGTTTACATTAAAGAAACATTAAAGAGCAAGGGTTTGTATCTATATAACCCTGAAAACAACCAGGATATTACTTTAGAATTTTTTGATATGATAATCCTGCCGGATATGGATGGTGTTGTAAAGTTATCCAATGAAGAAAAGAAAAACTTTAACACTACTGCTGATTATTTAATATCAACCAGAAATATGTTTAATACTTTGGTTTGCATTGTAAATAAGCAGCAAGAGCTGCTAGATTCAGCAATCAAGAAAAGCAGAAAATTATTACATGACGTTCGTACGTTAAGTATTTAAAAATTAAGGAGGAAAAGAGTATGGATGTAAGAGATACACAAATGGCAGAGCTTCAAAAACGTATTGCCGAACTTGAAGCTCTGCAGCGTAATACAGATAAGCGCATGGAACGTATGGAGCAACAGATGCAAACTGTTTTTGAGCATATTGGTGGACTATACAAGGCTCAGACAATAGAACAAACTGTTGAAGTTCTGGGAGAACTTAGTGCCAAAACGCTTGAAGCAGAAAATAGTTCCTTCTGGTGTGTAGATACGACAGATGATAACCGCATTTTTACTTCTGAAAATGGTAAGCGAAATTATGCTGATAGAAAGCATAATGAAATGCTATCAGAAGCTTTAATTAAAGGAGAACCGGTAATAAGTAAACACGCTGTTGCAATTCCAATAAGGGCTGAAAATGAAATCATGGGAGTTGTAGTTGCTGAAAAGTGCAAAATTACAACCGATGAAGTCATAAATAAGTTTTCTTCAGATGGTGAAGTAGGCTCAGTATTCAAGCTAGGACTTGAAAAAGAGAGAAAACATCAAATAGGTATAACGGACAAGCTTACAAGGCTTAACAATCGTGAGGGTATGGCAGAATACGCTCAAAGCACTATGGTAGAAAGCCTTGAAAGTAAAACTCCTATTACTCTTGTTATGTGTGATATTGATCATTTTAAGAATGTAAATGATACATACGGTCATGATGTTGGCGATAAGGTTCTACAGCATGTTGCAAAATTACTTAAAGATAATATTCGATCAGGCGATAATGATAAAGCGTTCAGGTTCGGCGGAGAAGAATTTATTCTTGCGTTCAATGATATAGACAAAGCTGATGCTTATATTTTGGCTGACAGGATCAGAACGGCAATTGAAGAAACTCCTTGCGATATTGGAAACGGTAAAAGTATTAACGTTACTATAAGTATGGGTGTCGAACAGTTACAGCCGGAAAGAGCTCCGTCAAAGAATGAAATAATGGATGTTATTGATGTGTCTTTGAAAAATGCAGATACTCGTTTGTATACAGCAAAAGAAACAGGAAGAAACAAGGTTGTGGCTGATGTTTCGGAGCATGACATTCAAAAAGCACAGCAAAAGATAGAAATATCAGATGTTATGAAGCTTTTAAATTGTCAGGTTGTAAAACAAAAACTTGATCCGACAGTAACCGTTAAAGATAATACTACAGGAAAAGAGATCGTTTTTGATAGTTTCGAAGCTCTTGCCCAGGATATTAATAACGGAATAAAGAGCTACAATAATGATATAACGACCGATAAAAGTTCCTTTACAAAGCAGATAATTGTTTTCATGGATAAATGTGCAGCTGATAAAAAACAGGATAATCCGTTATATGCTGCTGTTTCCGAAAATAAACCATGTGTTAAGGAAACAGAACCGCATCGCAGAAATACTGATGAAATGCTCAAGGAGAGCAATGCCGTACATAAGAAGCTGATCGGCAACACATCTTACAGTGCGTTGGGCGCAAAAGCAGATTTAAAATATTTTGGCAATCTAAATAATCGCCATGCAGAAAATATAGCAAGAGAGCTTGATAAACAAGGGGTAAAGTATAGCGGTGTGGTTCTCGATGAGAAAACAACACTTACCCTTAACAAGGCAGATGCTCCAAAATTCTATGAAGCTGAAACAAAGGTTAAGCAGTTGTACAGCAGCAAGTATAAGAGCATTGAAAAGGTTGCTGAAATTCAGGATAAAGCAGAAAAAGAAATAAATAATCCTACTCAGAAAAAAGAAGGTCCTTCCAGGTGATTATGTGGTACATAGTATAAAAATAAGCAACGGGAAAAAATCAAAGAGCAGCAAGGATATTGCAAATATAAAACGCTGTATTGCGCGAAAAAAAGCTATGATTGAGTTGCTTAAAAGTGAAATATCGGTTTATAAAATTCGTATTAAAGAAAGGAATTAAAATACTGTGGATAATTATATTAACTCTCCAGAAGAAAAAGCTGAAGCTTCTGAAACAAAATCTATTCGGAGAACTAAGAGTTCTCCGAAAGAAAAAATTGAAAGCTATAAGCTGGCAATAATGAGAAAGGAGGAGGAAATAAAGAAACTGCAAGATGATATTTCCAAAATGGAAAAGAAAATTCAGGAAATTGAAAAAAAGGAAAATGAGAAAGATCTAATGGCAATAGGACAATACTTGCAGCAGAAAGGCACTACAGCAAAAGATTTCTTGAAAGACCTTATGGCTCAGGAAAAAACAGTAACAGGAGGACAAAATTATGGCAACAATAACTAACTTAAATATCCCTATATTGAAGCAGGAGCTTAATGTTAGTTTAAGAACCGAGAATTACGCATATGTTCAGTCTGCAATTGAAAGCAGGCTGAACGTGCCTCATAGTGCAGATATTCGTACAAGTCTTATACAAGCTTCTAAAGTTGTAGCTGCTAATACAGCAGAAAATTATGCTGAGAAAACAATGTGGACTGATGCAGCAAAGGAAACCTTTGTAAAACTTGTGTCTGCTGCTACAGCATATGTCGTATGTGATAAGTTGGGCTTTGATGCCATAGACTTGGAGATGGAATATAACTCACTTAATGCATATGAAGCAATGAATGATGCAGTAAGCAAGGCTGCAAACAGTATTTCAGCAACGGTACTTCGTTCTGTTCAGCGAAATATAAGTAATTCAAATATGTTAATTGAAAGGAATAACGAAAATGAAAGAAATAGTCTCAATGAAAGTAACTCAGGAAGTGCTGTCAATGATAATGCCAACGGAGAGAGAAGTGTCAGAGACATGGAACTCAGCAGAGGGCAGCAAGGAGTGGAAGGAGATGGTGGAGATAGAAAGAAATCCATCACTGTTTCAGGAACTTCCAGAGAACAAAAAGATAAAATATCAGGAATGGAAAGAGCAGCTCACATCGGAGATAGCAACAGGCAAATTCGCAACAATGAGAAACACATATCTGAAGAAGTATCAGCCGGAAATATACAGCAGCATGGTTCAGAACGGAATGCTGACAGCACATCTGGCAGTAATTCAGGAGAGCATGGAACAAGGGATGAAGGATTACATTCTCAGTCAGGCACTAATAGACAGTCAGTTCGTAGAAGCAGTACAGAACCAGGATTACGCGGAAAAAGTCAGGATATTCGGAATGCTTCAGCTGCAAGCGGAGGAAGTAATGACAAGAATGTGGATCCGGTCGGAAGAGATGATGTAATCGGAAATGTAGAATATAGGTATATTCGCAATAAAAAATATGTCAAAGGCGAAACTGGCACTATGCTAAAAGTCGCAGAACGTCTTGAAACTGAAAATATATCTTTTTCAGGCAAATTAAATGGTGACTCCATTACACTTACTGTAAGTGGTTCAGATCTTCGAGATAAGGTGAAAAATTATCTTGAAGAAATCAAACCTCAAGAAAAAGAAAATTCCCCACTGGGGAATTCGGATGATTTAAGTGATTCTGAAAATAACATTTTACTTATGGCGAAAAAAATACAGAAAAACATTGAGATGGATGAATCTTATAAAAATCAGTATGCTAATTTTTTAAGTGGTGATTTACCATCATATAAAGTTATTACGGTAAGCGAAAATCTTAATGTACTTTCTTTAATACAATCTAAGTCAAATAATCTTGTTATTAACCAAAGTGACCTTAAAAATTCTATAGCTAATAAAGAAGCAATTAGCAAAAAACACACAAGCGGTCACGATATTGCAAAGGATGAGCTGTTTTCATTATCAGAAGCAGTCAGAAATCCAATTATTATTCTACGTGGCAACGAAAAAAATAACCCAGATTCCATAGTTATGATTACTGAGTTAAAAAATAAGTATGGAAAGAATGTATTTGCTCCAATATCGTTAAACAGACAAAATGGTACGATTAACAGGATTGCAACATTATATGGAAAAGACGATTTATTCAATTATCTTTATAATCACGAGAATGATATCATTTCTATGAATACAAAAAAAGCAGACAATTTGTATAAAGACATAGGGCTCCAATTGCCCAAGTTAAATACAATTATCTGCTATGATGAAAGTATAGCATACACAACAGATAATGTCAAGTACCCATACAATAATAATATCGACAAAAGCTCGGAAAGTATGCATATAAATGAAAAATCTGTTTATAAAAAACAAAGTCCACTTGAACAAATAAAAGAAGATTTTGATAATTTCAAGAATTCATTTACTTCTGTAAGTGACGTTGTTGAACAAAGCATTGGCATATATTTTAGGCAAAAAGCAAAGGATTATGTACAACACAATCTCAGTGACTCTGATAAAAATATTTTATCAAATGTAAATTACTCATTGCTTGAAACTATGTATCAAGCATGGCTGTCAACAAATGAAGATAACTTATTCAATAATATATATGACTCTATGGATATTAATCCTGAGAATTGGCTAGAGGAATCTAGAAACGAGAAAATGCCAATAATCCATTCTTCTACTGATGCTCTTATAAATGCAGTTGAAAAAGATCATGCTGATTTCATATCCCAGTTTGATACTGTACAAAAAGCCATGGATAAGATATTTGAAATAGCATGTAAGCAAGAGATTCTTATTCTATTTAAAGGTTTAAATGATGAAGAGTTAGCGTATTATAAAACTATTAAACATCCTTTAGATGTGGTGTATGGAGAGTATTTATTAAGTTACAGCCATACTACTGAGGATGTTGAAATTGATATTAAAAATATAGTTGCTGAATTTGTAAAGGAAGAGAAAGCTAAAACATCTGAACCTGCTGTCGTAACTGAGGCTGCAATTCTCAATGATAAATTTACTTTTAATAAAGATCGAAACGCTGTTGATTGGCAGTATTATAACGAGGATGGAAATGATGGCAAGGGGCAGATCGTAAATGCGACTATATATGAAAATGATATAGTTGCTGCACATAAGGCTATGCGTGATGGCGGTGATTGGGGCGATTTTATAGCATCACTTTATAACTGCAAGCAGGTAATTGTGGACAATGATGGTTCTGACCTATATAAGCAAGTCGAAGCTGATTTCATCCAAAGTAATGAAAATGCAGTTTTCTTAAGTTTTGGAAATGATAATGATGTAATTAGCTTGATTGAACGCTTAGAAGCATTCTCTGATGAGGTCGTTCAGCTTAAAATTGAGGAAGCAGAAAAAGATAAAGCTGAAGGAGATTATAACGAACAGTTATCGAAGAAGAGTAATACCATAGTAATTGATGAGAATAGTGAAAACATTACTGTTGATGGTCATATCGGCACTTGGTATGTCATTGACAACGAAATCATTAACGATAAGCAATTATTTCTCCTTGAGAGCGAAGATTATGGTGAAGATGCTGCTGCACTTATCGTTGATGAAAACGCAAAGGTTGTGCTTGATGAAGTATATAACGGTTTTCTTGATTATCATGAAGCGTTTGACAATGAAATAATTGAAAATTCCCCAGTGGGGAATTTGGATGAAAAGGATCTTTCTGCTGATATAATCTATAACTTTGCAGCATATCATATGCCAGAAATAATTCGCCATATGAATGCTACCGATGAAATGGATGATATGACAGATATATTCACAGATTCAGAGGACACAAGAATTGAAATTGCAAAAAAACATATTATGAGCGAAAACATTCCTACCGAAGTGTTTAATCTCTATCCTGATAAGAACTTAACCATTAATGTACAGAAAAACGATGAAGGGGTAAAAGTATTTAATGGTAACAATGAAATTCATTTTTCATGGAAACAAGTCGCAGAATTTTGTGTTGCAGCAGCGAAGAATTGGACTATTAGCGAAGAGGACAGGACATACAATTACCTAGAAAGCAAATACACTTATGAAAAAATTCAAGCAGCTGTTGAAGCAAAAACAGAAATTTATCTTATAAGTAAAGAGGATAATGAAGTTCGATATCTTTACGACAAAGACAAAGACAGCTATGTTCGTGACAACGGTGACGATGGCGAGAAAATTACTATTTCTAGAGGACAAGAAATAGACAGTATAAGCATGTGGCTGCAATCAGATGGTTATAGAGTTTTAGGATATAGTAGCAGCGAAATAACAAAATATCCTGATGTTTCTTTATCGCGGGATGAGTTTATAGGATTTGTAAGCAATGATCTTAGCGGCAGAAAATATATTCAAAATGCTCAGGCTGATGAAGCTAAATTCAGATATTTAATCTACAGCGGCACAACTGATATGCTGTATAACCTCATAACTGAGGACGAGCATATCGGGAACTATACACCAAAGGAAATGGAAAAGCTGTTTGACCTGATAAACAATGATTACTTTGAAAGAGAAAGCTTGTATAATGTTATCTTCCAGAATGTTAATAAAGCTATTTCACAGCAGCAGGAATTCCCCACTGGGGAATTGGCAAAAACAGCTAACGAAGTTACTGCTGCCAACAATAGTTTTTACCGAATTTATCAGCTAAATGAAGCCACCGAAAACCGTAATATAATATTTGAATCAATTCAGAATTTATCTAACCGTGGTATAAAAGTTCCTGACATTACACGCTATGATCTTATGTATGAGGGTGACTGGGATAGTCTTGTTGGAACGTCTACTGAGGATAAACTTGAAACAATATACAGAATATTCAATGATGAAATACCGGATGACTTTAGAGGACATTCGCTTTCTGTCAGCGATATTGTTACCGTTGGCAATGACCGTACCGAATCAGCATACTATGTTGATAGCTTTGGTTTTTCCGACGTAACAGATAATTTCTTTGAAAAATCACTATCTGAACTTCAAAATACAAAAGAACAGAATTCCCCACTGGGGAATTTGCCAATGCCAGATGAAACCATTACTATTGAACAAATGGAGCAGTATGGATATAAGTACAATGAAGTATCGCCAATGCTGCCACTTTCTAAAAATATGGCTTCTGAATTATATAATGAAAATCAGTACATATACAAGCTTTTCCCTAATGGTAGTTTTCAGGTAGCAGAGGGACTGGATGATTTGCTTGCACATAATGGCATGTTTGGAATACATTCCAACGTGTGGGAACTCTACTATATGCAGCATACTGACGGTTTTACTGCTCTTGTCAAAGAAATGCAGAAGTTTGATATAAGTAATAAAGATCTATTTGACAGCAAACTCATTGAAACACTTAATAAGAGTAGCGATAAAGAGTTCTCAAGCTTTATGCTTAAAGCCAAAGAAAAGTATGTTGACATATGGAATGACATGTATGGTGCAGTAATAAGTGGTTGTAGAAATACATCGTCATTACCACCGTTTGACAGATTAAGAGCAAATCATGATTTTACAATTGAGCAATTAACGTATGTTTCAAGCATTGAGAACTTCATGAATATAAACGACTATATGAAGATAAGTGCAGAAATGCTTGTCTCAGGGGTATGGCAGAACGATGGCGGATTCGAGCAGATAAATCAAAAGTATTTCAGCGGAAAGCTAAACGGAATACTTAACGAAATAAATCAGTACATGCCTAATGAAGTTGTCAAAGAAAATTCCCCAGTGGGGAATTTAAGCGTAGCTGAAAATGAAAGTCAGGGAGAACAGCTTGCTTTTGAATATGTACCCGATAATAGCAAGTATAAGTCGTATACATCACCAAATTTTAATACTATACTAGGATTAACGGTAGAAATAGACGGACGTGAGTTTGTAGTTGATACTGTTGATGAAAACAATATGTGCAACTTGAGAGATCTTACATTTCAGAAAACAACGGGATTTCCTGTGTTTAGGCACGAAAATGTTGAGTTTGTACGACGTCATATAACAGAAAGGCAATCAGAAAACGAATTCCCCACTGGGGAATTGTCACAGAAGTCTGAAAATAAAGAACTTAAACACAACTACTCTATAACAGCTGAACATTTTAATGAAGATGGTGGAGCAAAGACTAAATTCAAGAACAATATCGAAGCCATAAGCCTTTTAAAGAATTTAGAAGCAGATAACCGTCTTGCAGCTCCTGAAGAACAAGAGGTTCTCTCTAAGTATGTTGGATGGGGTGGCATATCACAGGCTTTTGACAGCTCAAACAATCAATGGGCAAACGAATATAAACAGCTTAAAGAAATACTTACAGAAAGCGAATATAGTGAAGCCAGAGCATCAACTGTAAATTCTCATTATACTTCCCCTGTTGTAATCAATGCAATCTACAACGGACTTGATAGTCTTGGCTTCAAAGGTGGTCGTATTTTAGAGCCTGCAATGGGAACAGGAAACTTTTTTGGAGCAATGCCAGAAGATCTCCGCAGCAATTGTAAGCTTCACGGAGTTGAGCTTGACAGTATTACCGGACGTATTGCAAAACAGCTTTATCAAAATGCAGATATTTCAATCACAGGATTTGAAAACAAAAACTATTCAGATAATTCGTTTGATGTTGCTGTAGGAAACGTTCCGTTTGGATCATACAAATTAAATGATTCAAGATATAACAAAGAAAATTTCTATATCCATGACTATTTCTTTGCAAAATCGCTTGATAAGGTTAAACCTGGTGGAGTAGTAGCGTTTGTTACTTCTAAGGGTACACTTGATAAACAGAATTCTAGCGTTAGAAAATATCTTTCAGAGCGAGCTGAACTGCTTGGCGCAATCAGACTTCCAAACAATGCTTTTAAGTCAAATGCCGGAACAGAAGTAACCGCAGATATTATCTTCCTGAAAAAGCGTGAACGTCCGATTGATATTACACACAATAACTCTCCTGAATGGTTACATCTTGGATATACTGATGACATGCTTCCAATAAATCAGTATTTTATTAATCATCCTGAAATGGTGCTTGGAAAGATTGTTGAAGGCAACAAGCTTTACGGTAATCAAAAGAATGAAACCATGTGTGTACCTATTGAAGGTGCAGAGCTAAAACAACAGCTTTCTGTCGCTATAAAGAATATCCAGGGTGAGATAAACACAGAAAAAGCTTTATATACTGTTGAAAAAAATGATAATGAAATAGAAGCTAGCCCTGATTCTTCTTTTTTCAGCTATACCGTTGTTGATGATAAGCTATATTATCGTGCCGATGGTGACACAATGAAGCTCATTGACAATGAAAAGATTGCCAACCGTGGTAAAGCTATGGTACATATGAGAAATACTGTACATGAGCTACTTGATCTGGAAATAAGCAATACAGATAATCATAACGCAGAACAGATAGAAACTGTAAGAAAGTCTCTTAATGCTCAGTATGATAATTTTGTAGTTGAATTCGGTCGAATTAATACAAAGCAAAATAAAGCAGCTTTTGCTTCCGACAACACTTATCACTTACTCGTAAGCCTTGAAAATTACGATAATGATGGAAAGTATGTAGGAAAGGCAGATATTTTTGCAAAGAATACAATTAAGCCAAAGATATTATCAGAACATGTAACTCTTGCAGCTGATGCGTTAGTTCTTTCTGTTGCAGAAAAAGCAAAGGTTGATTTTGACTACATGCAGCAGCTTACGGGCAAGGATAAAGAAACGCTTATCGCAGAGCTTGGTGATAAAATCTTCCGATCACCTGATAATGATAACAATGGCGAGCCAATATATGTTACAGCAGATGAGTATCTAACAGGCAATATACGCAAGAAGCTTGAAAGACTTGATCTAGTCCCAACAGCTTTTGTTGATTATGATTTTAGCAAAAACCGTGAAGCACTTGAAATGGCTTTGCCACCTTTAGTAGATGCAGCCGATATAGATGCAAAACTAGGTGCTGCCTGGATACCTCCTGAATATGTTCAGCAGTTTGCACTTGAAGTATTTAAAGTGCCATATCAAACAGCTAAAACGCTTGAGGTTAAATATTCGGAATATACAGATAAATGGAATGTCTCCGGTTACAAAAATAACTACTATAATTCAGAAGTTACACAAATTTACGGAATTCCTGAAATGAATGCTTACGACATACTTGAAGCAACTCTTAATATGAAACCTGTTAATGTTTATCGAGATAAAAAAGATGAGTTCAATAGACCTGTTTATGGTCAGGATGGAAAACCAATCCGTGAAGTTGACCATGAAAAATCAACAATTGCTCAACAGAAACAGCAAGATATGAAACGAGCTTTTTCAGAATGGGCTTTTAAAGATCCTGAACGTCGTGAAAAGCTAGTAAAAATATTTAACGAGAAATTTAACTCCGTCCGTTTAAGAGAATATGATGGAGATAAACTCAATTTTGTCGGCATAAATCCAACAATAGAATTGAGATCGCACCAGAAAAATGCAATAGCAAGAGGGCTTTATAGCGGAAATACATTACTTGCTCATGAGGTTGGTGCAGGAAAAACCTTTGAAATGATTGCAATAGCAATGGAGGGTAAGCGGTTAGGTTTGCATAATAAATCTATGTTTGCTGTTCCAAACAGCCTTACAGAGCAATTCGCAGCTGACTTCAGACTTCTTTATCCTAATGCAAACATTCTTGTTGCAACTAAAAAGGACTTTGAAAAAGAAAACAGACGTACTCTTATGGCAAAGATAGCAACAGGAGATTTTGATGCTGTAATTCTTGGTCATTCGCAGTTTGACAGAATACATCTGTCAAACGAGCTTGAGGAAAAGTATATTAAAAATGAGCTTAAACTGCTTAGAGATGCACTTGAAGAAATGAAAGCCGAAGCTTCAGGAAACAAAAAGAGCTTTTCAGTAAAGCAAATTGAACAATCAATAAAAAACAAAGAAGCTTCCCTTAAAAAACTTCAGGATAAAGTCAGCGATGATAATGTTATTTCTTTTGAACGTCTTGGCATAGACAAACTTTTCATTGATGAGTCTCATATGTACAAGAACCTGGATATACATTCAAAAATGCGAAATGTTGCAGGACTTGGCACAAAGGGTTCAGGACGTGCGTTTGCGCTGCTTACAAAGTGCAAGTATCTGAATGAGGTAACTAACAATAAGGGTGTTGTTTTCGCTAGTGGAACACCTGTCAGCAACAGTATGACAGAGTTATACACAATCATGCGTTATCTACAAGCTGATAAGCTTGCAGAAGCCGGAATAAAAACCTTTGACAACTGGGCAAGTATCTTTGCTGAGTGTGTGCAGTCTATGGAATTAAAGCCTGAATGTGATGGTAAATTCCAGATGAAAACACGAATTCAGAATTATTCATGCGTTGAGCAGCTCATGACAATGTATAGGGAGTGTGCTGATATAAAGACAGCTGATATGATGAATTTAGAAAGACCTGATTCAGAGGTTGAAAATGTAGTAGTTCCTGCTTCAAGAGCAATTAAACGCGAAATGAAGAAAATCAGCGACAGAGCTAAAATTATTCGCGTTGGTGGTGTTCTTCCTACAGAAGATAATATGCTTAAGCTTACTATTGATGGTAAGAAAGTCGGACTTGATTTAAGACTAATGGATCCTAATGCGCCTGATGAACCTAATTCAAAGGTAAATACTTGTGTTAAAAAGGTAACTGAAATTTATAACGATACATCTGACAAGCGTGGTGTCCAAATGGTTTTCTGCGACTTATCTACTCCGTATAAGGATTCAAATCCTAATAGCTACAGAGTATATAAGAAGGATGAATACGGAGATTATTCTCTTGCTTTTTCAGATAAACTAATCGGAAAGATGAATCATGAAAGCATACTTAAGAAATTCAGTTCAGGTAAAACCTTACCAAAGAATTATGACAAGGAAGAATATGGACTGATACAGCCAGAAGATGTAATTCTCATTCACAGAACTGATGAGCTTGGAAATGTAACGAATGAAGCTTGCTGTGTTGAGAATAATGGTATACTTAGACAGGATGTATCTGATGAATGGTTTGACAAGCAAGGACTTAAAAGGTATGTAGCTGCTGACAGTAAGCCTAGATTCTGTGTGTACGATGAAATTAAGGCAAAGCTTATTGCTAATGGAATTCCTGAAAAAGAAATAGCCTTTATTCATGACTATGATAAAGCAGAAGATAAGCAACGATTATTCTCACAGATGAATGAGGGCAAGGTAAGGGTTATGCTTGGCAGCACAGGAAAATGTGGTGCAGGAATGAATGCGCAAAAGAAAATGGTTGCATTACATCACCTTGATGCTCCTGCACGTCCGTCAGACATGGAGCAGCGTAACGGACGAATTGTAAGACAAGGAAATGAAAACAAGTCAGTAAAGATATTCAGATATGTTACAGACAGAACTTTTGATGCTTACAGCTATCAGATCTTAGAGAATAAGCAGAAATTTATTTCTCAGGTTATGACAGGAAAAGTAAAAGTCAAGACTTGTGAAGATATTGATGAAAAGGCTCTTGATTTTGGTGAGGTTAAGGCTTTATGTGCAGGCAACCCTCTTATTAAGGTGAAAATCGACCTTGAAACAGAAATTAATACGCTTAAAATCATAAAGGCAGGTTTTGATCGTCAGAAGTATGCTATGGAAGATAAAGTTCTGCATTCATTACCAATTAAAATTGGCGCTGCTGAGCAAATTATTGAAAAGATTAAGAGTGATATTGAAACAGTGAAAAAAATACTTCCTAGTGTAAATGAAGATAACAGAGAATATTATCCTGTTGAGGTTAATTCAAAAGTTTATTCTGACAAGGAAGCTGCTGGAGCAGCTATAAAGGCTGCAATGCTTTCACCGGATGTTCTTGAGGGAAAAGAAGTATCAATCGGCAAATACAGAGGACTTGAGTTATCAATAATGTTTGATAAAAATTTCTCAAAGCAATTCAAAGCTTGTCTCAGAGGAGAATATCCACATTACTGTGTCCTTAATTCTGATCCGGGTGTTAATGCTTCAGGTAATATTACACGACTTAACAACCTTATTAACGGTATTCCTGATGAGCTTGAACAAAGTATATCAAAGCTTGAAGATTTACGTGCTGACCTAAAGGCAACAGAAGAACGTTCTCAGGAGGTTTTCCCTCGTCAGCAGGAGCTTGAAGAAAAAGAGCGTGAATTAATAGATGTTGATGCTCAGCTCAAGGTTTCAGAGATTGGAGAAAGTAATGAAGACTTGACTGAAATATATGAAAGTCTTGAAAAAATGTTCCCTGAAGTGTTATCTGGCAAAGAAACATACATAAAGCTATCTGCCGGAGAATGTTTTGACAGCTTGTTTGTTAAGCAGCTGTCTGAAAATCAAATAACAGTTGCACATACTTATATTCAGAACGGAGATCTCATGTATGATCCTATGATTACATATGAGATTAACAGGGAAAAACGTACTGCTACTGCTGTAGAATATGAGAATAGTGGTTTGGGAATATATGAAGTGTACACTGATTCTTCTGAAAAGCAAGCTGACTGTAATGACTTCACTCTCGACTGGTTTGAAAACATTGAAAACCAGGGATATGAGCGTATTTCTGAAAAAGAAAATGAAGCACCGAAGCGTGATTTACAAGTTGCTGAGAGATAATTCACCAGTGGGGAATGTCTGCGGAGTGATAAAAGTTACTCCGCAGATAATTGTTGACGAAATAACATATTTATGCTAAAATGCGAAAGGATTATATAATATGGATGAAATGAATCAAAAGGATATTTTTTTTAATCGTGCGGAACTTGAGATGGCAGAAAGAGTATATTGTGATAACTGCTTTGAGCATGTTGTGTTTATGCTGCGTGACAAGGATCATGAGTTTTCAATGGGACTTATCACAGTAATGCAGTGTCTTGCATTTGCAATAGAGAATGGAGATTTGCCGAAGCTTCCGCAGAGTTGGCTTGCTGATGTAGACTTTGCATTGAATACCAAATTCAATTTCA
>JAEWWT010000001.1 GCA_023396225.1 Bacillota bacterium | reverse complement strand
TTATCTTTTATTGCGCTTGGCTTCGTTTTCTTTGCTTTCGCTTTCCCTTTCTTGAGTTCCCCCTCTTGAGTCAGCTTGTTTATTATATTACTTTTTTCCCTACTTGTCAACAGGTTTTTCGGTTTTCCATGTTTTTATGCACAAAAAGACTATATGGCTATATTATTTTAGTGCCTTTACACAACATGACTACTTATATATGGTATTTATGCTTATTTTTTACCTGTTTTCGAGTCTTATTGATGTTCATATTATTTTTTCTTGAATATTTTAATTTTATATGTTAATATAGTATTATACTATAAATAAAAGAAAGGACGTATGATAAATGGCTTCACACTATAGTTTTTCAAAGGTGACCCCTGAAATTATCGCCCTCGCATCGCTTTGCAAAAAAAGTGACGAAATTACTCCGGAGCTTTATACTAAGTATGAAGTAAAGCGAGGACTGCGTGATATTAATGGTAAGGGAGTACTTGCTGGGCTGACCGAGATTTCAGAAATCTTATCCTATACTATTGAAGATAATGAAATGATTCCTTGCGAAGGCAAGCTTTTTTACAGAGGTGTAAATATCAACGATCTTGTCAATGGCTTCATGGGTGAGAATCGTTTTGGATTTGAGGAAACAACATATCTGCTTTTATTCGGTACACTTCCGACCCAACAGGAACTTGCAAATTTCAAGAACATCCTATCAAACTATCGCAAACTTCCGACAACATTTGTCCGCGACATCGTCATGAAATCACCTAGCAATGATATTATGAACAGTCTTGCGAGAAGTGTACTAACACTATATTCTTATGATGATTTTCCAAATGACACATCTATTCCGAATGTATTAAGACAGTCAATGGAACTGATTGCTCTTTTTCCTCTGCTTGCAGTATACGGCTATCAGGCAAAGAACTACTATTTGGATGGAGAAAGCTTTTTCATTCACCAGCCTGTTCCTGAATACTCTACTGCAGAAAATATTCTTCACTTACTTCGTCCTGACAGCACATACACTCAGCTTGAAGCAAAAATACTTGATCTTGCACTGGTTCTTCATGCTGAACATGGGGGCGGCAACAACTCAACATTTACAACACACGTTGTTACTTCTTCAGGTACGGATACTTATTCTGCAATCACTGCCGCTCTCAGCTCACTTAAAGGTCCGCGTCACGGCGGAGCAAACATCAAGGTTACAATGATGTTTGAGGATATGAAAAAGAGCCTTGCTGACTGGAACGACGAAGATGCAGTAAGAGATTATCTTGCAAAGCTTCTCCGTAAAGAAGCATTTGATAAGTCAGGACTTATATATGGTATGGGTCATGCGGTATATTCACTTTCAGATCCGAGAGCAAATCTGCTGCGTGATTTCGTAAAGGATTTGTCTGCTGAAAAGGGCTTAGAGAAAGAATACGCTTTATATAGTATGATTGAAAGGATTGCACCCGAAGTCATAGCAAAAGAAAGACGTATTTATAAAGGTGTATCTGCAAACATTGACTTTTACAGTGGTTTTGCATACAGTATGCTTAATCTTCCGCCGGAGCTTTATACTCCTCTCTTTGCAATAGCAAGAATAGCAGGCTGGTCAGCGCACAGAATTGAAGAGCTTGTGAACGAAGGCAAGATCATCAGACCTGCATATAAGAATGTTCATCCACATACTGCATATGTTCCAATGTCTGAAAGACAATAACGATATTAAATAGTATATCCTGCCGCAAAACCATAATAAATGGATTTGCGGCTGATTTATTATGATATGCAATATTACAAAAGAAGGAATCACCGACCTGATGATTCCTTCATATTTTATATGGTTATCAGCCTAACGTAAATATCTTGGCGGACTCACTCCTAAACGTTAAATTTCTTCACGTACCAAATATCTGATCATAGACACCACTTCTTTATAATA
Organism: Bacillota bacterium; assembly: GCA_023396225.1. Classification (GTDB taxonomy): domain Bacteria; phylum Bacillota; class Clostridia; order Oscillospirales; family Ruminococcaceae; genus JAEZYS01. The sequence goes on along the minus strand of JAEWWT010000001.1, from coordinate 42,054 downwards.
AATAAATTCGTGTAATGGTCAACGTTATGCCACTGGACTCACTCCTTAAAAATCATATTCCTTCCAAGATTGATAAAAGTTCTGCATTTCTAAGACATCCCTTCAGAAATTTTTTGTTTAATACCTTTGGCTCAAGCCATCGGACTCACTCCTGACATTCAGATTTTTATAGAATAAGCCATTGAATTTACCATTGTAATCACACCTAAAAAGATTTTTTGTTCTGATACCGGCTGCCGCCGTCTTCCCTAACCTGTAGGACTCACCCCTTTTAATTATTTAAAAATATTCCTGTCGTGAAATGCTTTCTTAATGATTACCATTAATATCACATCCTTTAAGAATTATTTTTAAGCTGAATTTTCTGGTGGTCTCACTCCAAACATTTAAAATACTTTTCGGTAGTAGATACCTCTGGTTGCAATCATATACACCACTTCTTCCGATTGATTTTTCAGATTGCAAAACACCACATGTTAATCACCTTTTCGTAATTTATTATCCAAAATTATAACTAGCTGTGCATTGGTATCACCCTTCAAAGTTTATTTTGTCCCTCGCAGCCTTATATATGAAGCCATAAGGCATTTGTTCAAAGAATACCCGACATGCACCAATTAAATCTAAAAAAGCCGTAACTGTAAGTACCTATAAGTTGTACTTCAGCTATTCGACTCGTAATTTCTATATTATCTTTAAGAATTTCTTTTAACGAAATGTTATACATCAGTGAGAGCATTTATGCTTCTGCACCATTTTATTTCATCTTAAAGACCGGCAACAATACGAGCCTTTGCTGATATTCTTTGACATATACTGCTGTTCACTCATTTCCACTGGACTCGCCGCCTTTCCAAGATTTTTATGAATTCCCGCTTAATTCTACCCTTGCTGAAACTTTTTGTATAATCTGAGCTACAAATTAATTACGTTCGGGTTCATTTCTTTAGGAACATTAACCTAAGACTACTTATAATGCTTTCTCAGTCGAACTTCTTCGTTTATTGAGATATTTTGTCTTGTCTTTGTGTTTCCTGTTCCTTGTATATAATATACCATGCTTTTTATACAATGTCAATAGAAATTAGACAAAACATTATATATTTTTTGTGCAAGATTTTTGTATACTTTGATTATTGACAATAAAGGATATATATAGTACAATAAAAATGTTGGGTGTCAATTGAGTTGGTATCCATTACTATGGTGATCGCTGGTTATATCAGTTTTATGGCCTTTTTGTTATGATATTCGAGGCTTTGAATTGATGCCTTTGACTTTACCGACATAAACCAAATTCATAAAGTAACGTGAAATACTTCACGTCGCTATTTGTTCCTTTTCTGCAAAAAACACAGCAGAAATTTTGCTTGGCTGAACTTAGTTCAGGTTCAAGACCGAAACAAATAGCAGAAAGGGATGGAGATTATTATGGCTGATAAAGATATGGAAATGGCTGCCGACCTTTATACATTAGTTGACGAAGAGGGCGTAGAACAGACATTCGAAATGATTGACGTTATGGAGGTTGATGACAACCGCTACTATGCACTTGTTCCTTACTATGAGGATCCGGCAAAGATGGTTGAAGGTGATGATGAGCTTGTTATTCTCAAATCTGATTTTGATGAAAACAATGAAGAAATCCTTGCTTCAATTGATGATGATGATGAATACGAAAAAATTGGAAATATGTTTCTTGCAAGACTTCAGGAAATTTATGAGGATGAAGATCAGTAAGACTTATCCCTAAAATTACTATTGATTTTATATTGCACGAGTGATATAATAATGAAAAGAAAACATTCTGCCTTGACCGATGAAGTGTGATTTTTATAATCCAACACATTATATAAGGGATTCAGTCTCCAACAGCGGATTGCAGACCTCCCGCCGCTTATTGCGGATCACGGATGAAGGGAGCGCGAAACTGCTGGGATGTTGCCCACCTGCTTAGTGCGGGTTTTATGCTTCACATGGCGGCAAGGCGGTATATGCATAAAGTGAATGTGCGTCGAGAAATCGGCGCACTTTTATTTTTGGACAAGAATATTGAAAATTAATTTTCAGATACTAATACAAATCTCCAATTAAAGTGCAGACAAAAAAAATCAGCTACGAGGTGATAGTATCAGAAAATTCTTTTTTTATATTCTAGGACTTGTAGGCGGAGTTACTAACGGGCTGTTCGGATCAGGCGGAGGTGTAATACTTGTTCCAATGCTTGAGAAATCCGGTATTGAGGTAAAAAAATCACATGCCTCATCCCTTGCAATAACCCTGCCGCTTTCAATTGTATCTGCAATATTCTACTCCATAAGAGGAAGTTTTGAGTTTAGCGATGCTCTGCCGTTAATACCTTTTGGGCTGGTCGGAGCATTTATAGGCGGACTTCTTCTAAAAAAAATATCAAGTGTATGGCTAAAAAGAATATTCGGGATACTGCTGATAATTGCTGGAGGAAGGCTGATATTGAGATGATATGGCTATATTTTGCAGCATTTGTAACAGGAATTTTTGCTTCCCTCGGAGTTGGCGGAGGCATGATTCTAATATTGTTTCTGACTATATTTGAAGATGCAGATCAAATTACCGCACAGGGAATAAACCTTATTTATTTTATTCCAATTGCAATTCTTTCTGTTATTATTCATACTAAAAACAAACTTATTGAATGGAAAAAAATAATTCCTGCAATTATCACCGGTGTTGCAGGTGCAATTGCAGGAACATATTTAGCACAGTTTATCGGTTCGCCTATGCTTTCAAAAATATTTGGCGAGTTCATCCTTGTGATAGGATTAAAAGAAATGTTCTATAACCCTAAACGCCGCTGTTCTTTCGATAAGCAAGATATGACTCGAGAATAATCGTTGCTGCAACAGCGTCTATGACAGCTTTTCTCTTTTTACCTCTTACGTTGGTTTCATTAAGATAGTTATGTGCTGTAACAGTAGTACATCTTTCGTCCCACATAACCGTTTCAATACTCGTAAGTTCTGTCAGCTTATCAGCAAAGAGCTGACATTTTTCTGCCCTTTCGCCAATACTTCCGTTCATATTTTTAGGATATCCTACTACAATAAGTTCTGCTTTTTCGGATTTTGCATATTCAGCAACTTTTTCAGCACATCTGTCAAAATTATACTCATGAACAACAGTCAGGGGCGAAGCAAGAAATTCACTTTTGTCGCACATAGCCAGACCCGTTCTGCTGTCTCCAAAATCAACTGCCATTATCTTCATTGATATGACCTTTCTTTAAAAATCACTATACATAAGAATCATATTTTCATTTGATTCAAAGCCATTTTTACGATAAAATTTTTCACTTGGAAAATCCTTTTGAGTGATAAGAACGAGGCTTTTAAAATTTTCCTCGGAGAGTTCTTTTTTAATCCAGCAAAGCATACTTTGACCTATTCCCATGCGTTGGTATTCAGGCAAAACACAGAATTCCTCTATCCAAAACTCTTTACCCTGTAAAAAAACAGAATCATATCCAAGTAAGATTGCTGCCATTTTCCCACCGCAAAACGCAATATACCCTCTGTGTGTTTCACCTGAAAAAAGGGCCATAATTCTTTCCTTAGCAAGACTTTTTTCCCAAACCTCATTCCACGGCTCTGACGCAAAGGTTTTTATATAAACCTCCGTAACGCCATCTATATCGGATTCCTGCATATGCTTGAATGCTATTTCCATAAGTCTACTCCTTATAATAAGCACCATTCATAACGTAATTGTTATCACCGTCAGATTTACACCATTCTGAATTTGCAAGTGTTGAAAGTTCCATTCCAAGATGTTCAAAATCATTTTTATATATTAAGCTTGGCTTGAAATTCTCGTCATATTCAATAAATGAAACAGCGGTATTATCAGACCAACCCATATCATTGATAGCACATAATCCATGTCCGCTTGCATAGCAAAGATAATTTCTAATTGCGCAGCCATGAGATACTATAACAATAGTTTTGCCTGCATTTGCCTTGACAATTCTGTCAACGGCATTTTTCATTCTTTCATAAACCTGCGCCATGCTCTCACCATTTGTAATCTTGAAATTCTGCATATCAGAAATCCATACATCATATTCCTTTTCAAAACGAGTCGGAATATCCTTCCATGAAACACCTTCCCAGTCACCGCCGTCGATTTCAATAAGCTCGCTGTCAGTAATAATTTCATGGTTATGATAATGGTTTACAGCATTTGCTGTTGCAATTGTCCTTTTTAAAGGACTTGAATATAATCCATCAAATTCTATGTACTTGAATCTCTCTGCGAGGCAATCAAGTTGTTTCCAACCCTTTTCACTCAGTTCGGCATCGGTATGTCCCTGAAATATTTCAAGGACATTACCCATAGCCTCAGCATGTCTTACAAGGTATATTTTTGTTACCAAGGCTTTACTCCTCCTATAATATCGGCAATACTGTTTAAATTGTTGTCATATACATACTTATCAAGTCCGTCTATAATTGCTACAGGTGCCATCGGATCGGAGAACAACGCAGCACCAATCTGAACTGTCTGTGCACCTGCCATCATCATTTCAACAACGTCCTGCCATGTTGAAATTCCACCCATACCGCAAACAGGGATTTTAATCGCATTTGCAACCTGCCATACCATTCTCACCGCAACAGGGAAAATAGCAGGGCCTGAAAGTCCTCCGACATTGTTATGAAGTACAGGACGGCGGGTTTTTATATCAATTCTCATTCCAAGCAAGGTATTGATAAGTGAAACAGCGTCAGCACCCTCTGCCTCTACTGCCTTTGCAATTTCTGCAATGTTAGTGACGTTTGGTGAAAGCTTTACCATTACTGCCTTTTTTGTAACTGCACGTACAACCTTTGTAATTGCTGCTGCACCCTCACATGTTATACCGAATGCTGCTCCGCCTGCCTTAACATTTGGGCAGGAGATATTTACTTCAATCATGTCAACATCTGTTGCATCAAGCTTTTCAGCGACTTCACGGTATCCGTCTGCAGTTGAACCTGCCATATTTGCTATGATAACAGTGTCCTTTGTTTTAAGGTAAGGCAGTTCATGAGCTATAAAATGGTCAATGCCAGGGTTTTGCAGACCAACGCTGTTAAGCATACCGGATGGAGTTTCTGCAATTCTCGGAGGGAGATTTCCTTTGCGGAGCTTTTCGGTTGTACCCTTTACAGATATGCCACCAAGTATTGAAAGAGGATAAAAGTTTTCATATTCCTTACCGTATCCGAAAGCACCCGAAGCAGGAATAATCGGATTCTTGAATTCAACTCCCGCAAAATTCACTTTAAGCTTATCAGTCATCAAATACAACCTCCTCACTGTCAAATACAGGGCCATCCTTGCAGACATGAGCATAATATTCCTCACCATCACGGATTGTGCGGCATGCACATACAAGACACGCTCCTATTCCGCAGCCCATTCTTTCCTCAAGCGAAACCTGACATTTGATTCCGTTTTCCTTTGCGATTTCAATTACTTTTCTTAGCATCATATTCGGACCGCAGGCATAAACTATTTCTGGTTTATTTGAAACAAGGTAATCTTTTAGAGCATCTGTTACAAAACCTTTTCTTCCTGCACTTCCATCATCAGTACATAAAACGGTATCTGCGCCTGCATTTTTGAAATCTTCCTGAAGAATAGCTGCATAAGAATTTCTAAAACCGCATATTACGTGAGCTTTGCTTCCGTAATACTTTGCAACTTCAAGCATAGGAGGGGTTCCTATTCCACCACCGATTATTACAGCAGACTTATATCCATCCACGTCAAATCCACGTCCGCCGAGTGGTGCAATAATATCAATAAGGTCGTTTTCAGCAAGCTTTGCAAGCTCCTTAGTACCGTTTCCCCTTACCTCAAAAACAATTCTGAGAGTTCCCTTCTCCTTGTTTATTTCACAGATTGAGATAGGACGTCTGAGCATAAAGCCATCAGCTTTTATATTTACAAACTGTCCTGGCTTCGCAATTGCCGCAATATCAGGACAGAGTATTGTCATGTCGTATATTTCTTTTGCGAGGGCAGTTTTCGACGCTATAAGATATTTACCCTGTGTAAATTTCATATATATTAATCCTTTCTGTTAAAATTGCAAAAAGGGACGCTATGATACTAAACACCATCATAGCCATTATTTATCGTGATTTTTATGGTGTTTATTATACGGGAAGGTTTTTCCCGATTTAAAGGCGTCCCTTTTTACAAATTAAATTTTTGTTATATCAATCATTTCCATGTCATCAATATCCTTACCCATTGCAAGAATATCAGCAACTGCATTTGCTGTATCTATTGCAGTAAGACAACAAATTGAACGTTCAACTGTCTTTCTTCTAATTTTAACGCTGTCATATGCAGGTATACGTCCCTTTGCAGATGTTGAAATAACATAGTCGATTGATCCGTTGTCAAGCAATGTCATAACATTAGGCTTTTCTTCAGAAACCCTTCTTACAACGTTTGTTGCAATCATATTCTTGTTAAGAACTGAAGCTGTTCCGCTTGTTGCATATAAGTCAAATCCAAGCTTTTCAAACTTTTCAGCAACATAGATAATTTCCTGCTTGTCAGTATCTCTTACTGTAAGGAGAACTCCTCCGCTCTTCTTCATGTTGTAGCCTGCTGCAACAAGTCCCTTGAACAATGCGTCTTCAAATGTCTTTGCAATACCAAGACATTCACCTGTTGACTTCATCTCAGGTCCGAGTGCTGTGTCAACATCATGGAGCTTTTCAAAGCTGAATACAGGAACCTTTACTGCAATATAATCTGCTTCCTTATAAAGTCCGCTCTGATAACCCTGTTGCTTAAGGCTTTCACCAAGCATTATCTTTGTTGCAATATCAACCATAGGAACGCCTGTTACCTTTGAGATGTAAGGAACAGTTCTTGAAGAACGTGGGTTTACTTCGATAACGTAAACTTCATTGTTATAAACAACATACTGAATGTTTACAAGTCCTATAACTTTCAATTCCATTGAAAGACGTCTTGTATACTCAATGATTGTTTCTCTTATTCTCTTTGTAAGAGTAAGTGCAGGGTATACTGAAATTGAGTCACCAGAGTGAACTCCTGCACGTTCGATATGCTCCATGATGCCAGGAATTACATAGTCAGTACCATCGCAGATTGCGTCAACTTCAACTTCCTTACCCATCATATACTTGTCTATGAGAACAGGATTTTCAAGTCCGCCTCTTGAGATGATCTCCATGTATTCAATAATATCCTGATCTGAATGTGCAATGATCATATTCTGACCGCCGAGAACATATGAAGGACGCATAAGAACAGGATAACCAAGGTCATTTGCAGCCTTGAGTGCTTCTTCAACAGTCATAACTGTATGACCTGCCGGACGAGGAATCTGACACTTGTTGAGAAGTTCATCAAAACGCTCTCTGTCTTCTGCGGCATCAATGCTGTCAGCAGATGTTCCGAGAATATTTACACCCATATCTGAAAGGTGCTTTGTAAGCTTGATAGCTGTCTGACCACCAAACTGAACTACAACGCCGTAAGGCTTTTCAGTTTCAATAATTGCTTCAACATCTTCCTTTGTTAGCGGATCAAAATAAAGTCTGTCGCCTGTATCAAAGTCAGTTGAAACTGTTTCAGGGTTGTTGTTGCAGATAACAGCTTCATAACCCATTTCCTTGAGTGCCCATACGCAGTGTACTGAGCAGTAGTCAAATTCAATACCCTGACCAATTCTGATAGGGCCTGAACCGAATACGATAACCTTTTTCTTGCCCTTGTCAGTTCTTTTTATAAACTGCTCTGCTTCATTTTCCTTATCGAAAGTTGAATAGAAGTAAGGAGTTTCAGCCTTGAACTCTCCTGCGCATGTATCAACCATCTTGAATACAGCTCTTGTTCTCTTAGGACACTTCTGGCCGCTTATGCGCTCAATAGTGCTGTCAAGATAACCGTACTTCTTTGCAATATCATATTTATCTTCTGTAAGAGTATCTTCAGCAAGATACTTTTCAAGGTTTACAAGATTGAGGAGTTTTGAGAGGAACCAGTTATCTATCATTGTTATTTCGTGGATTTCTTCAACAGTAACCCCACGCTTTAAAGCTTCAAATACAGCAAATGAACGCTCATCATCAACAACATAAAGCAGATCTCTGATTTCCTGATCTGACTTCTCTGTAAGCTTTTTGAGGTTCATTGTATCAAGTCCAAGTTCAATTGAACGTACAGCCTTCATCATAGCCTGCTCAAATGATGTACCGATTGCCATTACCTCGCCTGTTGCCTTCATCTGTGTGCCAAGGGTTCTCTTTGCATAAACGAATTTATCGAAAGCCCACTTAGGGAATTTTACTACTACATAGTCAAGTGCAGGTTCAAAGCAAGCGTATGTCTTGCCTGTAACTGCATTTATAATTTCATCAAGGCTGTATCCGATAGCAATTCTTGTTGCAACCTTTGCAATAGGATAACCTGTTGCCTTTGAAGCAAGTGCTGATGAACGTGATACTCTTGGGTTTACCTCGATAACTGCATAGTCAAATGATGTTGGATGAAGAGCAAACTGACAGTTACATCCGCCCTCAACCTTAAGCTCTGAAATGATGTTGAGAGCAGCAGTTCTGAGCATCTGATATTCTTTATCTGTAAGTGTAACAGCAGGAGCAATAACTATACTATCGCCTGTATGAACTCCAACCGGGTCAAAGTTTTCCATTGAACAGACAGTAATTACATTTCCCTTGCTGTCTCTGATAACTTCAAACTCGATTTCTTTCCAGCCGCTGATACATTTTTCAACAAGTATCTGTGTTATAGGCGAAAGTCTTAATCCGTTTGTTGCAATATCAATGAGTTCTTCTTCGCTGTAAGCAATACCACCGCCTGTGCCTCCGAGTGTAAATGCGGGACGTACAATAGCAGGATATCCGATTTCATTCTTACAGAACTCAACTGCATCCTCAACTGTTTCAACAACCTTTGACGGAATACATGGTTCACCGATTTTCTCCATTGTATCCTTAAAAGCCTGTCTATCCTCTGCCTTATGGATAGTTTCCGGATTTGCACCGAGAAGCTTTACATTATGTGAATCAAGGAAACCTTCTTCAGCTAACTGCATTGAAAGTGTGAGTCCTGTCTGACCGCCGAGAGTTGAAAGAATTGAGTCAGGCTTTTCAATTTCTATAATTTTTTTAATAACATCAAGTGTAAGAGGTTCAATATAAACCTTATCAGCCATAGCCTTATCTGTCATGATTGTAGCTGGGTTTGAGTTGATAAGAACAACTTCAAGACCCTCCTGCTTCAAAGCACGGCAAGCCTGTGTACCTGCATAGTCAAACTCTGCAGCCTGACCGATAATAATAGGGCCTGAACCTATAACGAGGACTTTCTTAATATCTGAACGTAATGGCATCTTATTTGTCCTCCTTATCTTTTTTTATCATTGCAATAAATTCCTCAAACAAATATGCTGTATCATGTGGGCCTCCGCAAGCTTCAGGATGAAACTGAACAGTAAAGCAAGGGAAGTTTTTATATCTTACACCCTCACAGGTCTGATCGTTTGCATTCTTATGTGAAACCTCACCGACAGAATTGTCAATACTGCTGCTAATAACAGCGTAACCATGGTTCTGTGAAGTAACAAAGGTTTTGTCATGTGCGATATCGTCAACAGGCTGGTTTGCACCTCTGTGACCATACTTTAGCTTTTCAGTCTTTGCTCCGTTTGCAAGAGCCATAAGCTGATGTCCAAGACAGATACCGAATGTAGGAATTTTAAGCTCGTTGATTTTCTTAAGATTCTCAATGACTTCAACATTTTCAGACGGATCTCCAGGGCCGTTTGAAAGCATGATTCCATCAGGATTAATTTTCTTGATTTCTTCAGCAGTTGTACAAGCAGGAACAACTGTAACATTACAGCCTCTCTTTAAAAGCTCTCGTCTGATGTTAAACTTGTATCCAAAGTCAAAAAGAACAACATCATAAAGTGGATTTTCTGCCTTGAATTCCTGCTTCTTATCAACAGTTACAGACTTTACTGCATCCTTGATTGTAAAAGCATTTATCTTCTTTAAAAGCTCATCTTTCTTCTCATAGACATTTTCAGTAGTGATCACACCGTTCATAACGCCGTGTTCTCTGATAATTCTTGTAAGACATCTTGTATCAATTGAGTGGATACCAATTATATTGTGCTTTTTAAGGAATCCGTCAACGTCACCCTCACTTCTGAAGTTTGAAGGAGTATTGCACCATTCCCTTACAATATATCCGCTTACTACAGAAGTATCTGATTCATAGTCATAATCATTCACACCATAGTTACCTATAAGAGGAAAAGTCTGCGTTACAATCTGACCAAAGTAGCTAGGATCTGACAATGTTTCTTCATATCCTGTCATGCCTGTTGCAAAGACAATTTCACCTATAGATGTTCCCTTTGCTCCGAAGGAATAGCCTTCAAAAACTGTTCCATCTGCAAGCATAACATATGCTTTATCACCAATGTTAAATAAAGACATCTGGTTACCTCCTGTTATTTTATATGTTGAAATATTATTATCATGCTTTTATTACAAGTATATGAGAAGTTATATCCTCTTTCATTCTTAAAACTTCCCTGCGTGCAGCTGCTGCAAATTCCTTTTCGTCACAGCCCTCTGTCTTATATGCGCACATAACTGCTCTTGAAGAGTTTACTATAGCACCAATACCATTTTTGTCAAATCCCTTTGCAACGCCTTCTGCACCACCACCCTGCGCACCATAGCCAGGTACAAGGAAGAATGTGTGCGGAAGCTTTGCTCTCATTTCAGCAAGCTGTTTAGGATAAGTTGCACCGACAACAGCACCTACAGCAGAGTAACCATATTTGCCTATATTGTCAGCTCCCCACTGTTCACACATTTCACCCATTGCATTGTAAACTGTGCTGCCGTCCTGCATAAGCTTGTCCTGTAATTCTCCTGATGACTTGTTTGAAGTCTTGACAAGAACAAAGATACACTTGTCATCGCTTTTACAGATATCTGTCAGTGGTGAAATACCATCTGTTCCAAGATATCCGTTGACTGTGAGAGCATCAGCGCTGAAAGCCTCTTCCTCAATACCGTCGGCAATATCAGTCTTTCCGAGGTAAGCAGTTGAATAAGCCTGCATTGTTGCACCGATATCGTTTCTCTTTCCGTCAACGATAACAAACATACCTTTTTCTTTTGCATATTGAATTGTATCATACAAAGCCTTTACACCATAAAAGCCATACATTTCATAATAAGCTGACTGAGGCTTTACAGCTGGAACAACATCACATACAGCATCAATTAGTCCCTTGTTAAATTCCAGTATTGCCGCAGCTGCTGCCTGCAATGTTTTTCCGTACTGTGCAAAATACTTTTCCTTGATATAAGACGGAACAAAATCCATCTTCGGATCAAGTCCCACAACCGTAGGATTCTGTGTTTCGATAATTTTTTCAATCATTCTGTCAAATGACATCTGCAGCACACTCCTTAATTTAATTCGTATTTTATTTCACCATCGGATAAGGTCATTACAACCTTTCCTCTGAATTTTTCACCCTTAAAAACAGTATTATGTGATTTTGAATGAAGCTTTTCAGGATCAACTGTCCATTCCATATCTGTATCTATAACTGCAAGACTTGCTTTCTGTCCTTTTTGAAACTTTACAGTATCTATTCCGAGAAGCTTTCTTGGATTATATGACATGAGCTCAACTATCTTATTAAGGCTTATCTTGCCTGTTTGATAAAGCGTTGTCAGAGTTGCAGCGAGTGATGTTTCAAGTCCGACAACCCCATTAGGAGCTTTAAGAAAATCAGCTTTTTCTTCATTTGCATGAGGTGCATGGTCAGTAACAATGCAATCAACTGTTCCGTCAATAACTGCCTGCATAACCGCAAGCCTGTCCTCCTCAGTTCTAAGCGGAGGATTCATTCTGTAATCAGCATCTTTTGCAAGCACCTTTTCTTCTGTAAGTATAAAGTAATGCGGACATGTTTCACAGGTAACTTTAACTCCTCTTGCCTTAGCATCCTTTATAATTTCCATGCTTCCTTTTGTGGATACATGGCATATATGAACTCTTGCGTCACAAGACATTGCAAGAGCAATTTCCCTTGCTGTTATGCTGTCCTCCGAAGCTCTGTCCATTCCCTTGACGCCAAGCTTTTCGGAAACAACACCCTTGTTTATTATTCCGCCGTTTATTATATCTAGATCCTCACAATGAGAAACAATCAACATCCCTGTTTTGTTTGTTTCTTCAAGAGCTTTTCTCATAAGCTCTGCATTTGCAACAGGCCTTCCGTCATCGGAAAGCAACTTTACTCCAAGTGAAGTATGGTCATATAACTCTCCACCCTTCATGCCTCTTGTAATACAGCCTGCAGGATAAACTTCAACGCCTGTTCCTTTTGCTTTATCAACTATATACTGAACAATTTCAGGAGTATCAATTGCAGGCGATGTATTCGGCATACATGCTACTCCTGTAACTCCGCCAGCAAGTGCTGCTGCACATCCAGTTAAAACATCCTCTTTGTGTGTCTGTCCAGGATCTCTGAAATGAACATGCATATCAAAAAGCGACGGGATAACTGTAAGCTTTGTTCCATCAACAATTCTGTCTGCACTTTCAGTTATATTTTCTGAAATATCAGCAATAATTCCGTCTTTTATCAAAACGTCACATCTTGTGTCTGTTTTGGTATCAACTGCCCTGATATTCTTAAATAAAATACTTTTCATATTTACTACCATTTCTTTCTGAGTTTTGTGTGTCTGCAAGCTGAATAAATTCATCTAAGCAAATTGAGGTGATAACCGAAAAAACAAAACTCGTAGTTTGAAAATTTATTTTCAAACTTTTCAATGGAAATCTCCTATTCAACAATAATTACCTGTTCAATGCTGTCAGCCTCTGTCATCATTACCTTGACGGCCTCTTCCCTTGATGTCGGGACATTTTTGCCGATATAATCAGCTCTCATCGGAAGTTCCCTGTGGCCTCTGTCAACAAGAACAGCAAGCTGAATGCTCTGCGGTCTTCCCCTGCTCATTACAGCATCAATAGCCGCTCTGCTGCTTCTTCCCGTATAAATTACATCATCAACAAGAATAACCTTTTTATTCTTGACTGAAAACTGAATATTTGTGTTATCGCTTCCGGATATATGTTTTTCATCATCTCTGTAAGATGTTATATCAAGTGTCCCCACTTCAGGGCGTCTTCCCTCAAGTTCATTAAGTTTATCGGCGATTCGGTTTGCAATATGCACTCCTCTTGACATGATTCCAATGATACTGATGTCGTCAATGCCTTTATTGCGTTCAACTATTTCGTAAGAAATTCTGGCAATTGCTCTTTTTATAGCATTTTCGTCCATGATAACAGCCTTCTGAACCACATCATCACCTCCTTTGAATATAAAAAAACCTGTCGGCCATTTTCGACAGACAGGTAGTAATTTTATAGTTATATACTCATAGCTATATACGGCATAAACCGCTTACTTTGACTGCCTTGTCAATCTCACGGGATTAACTTAAAGGTTGTCTTTGCATTGAAGTTAGTATAACATAAACAAGCAATTATGTCAATGATTTTTGACGATTTAAGTCACTTTTAGCAAAGGGTACAAACCTTGTGCCAATTGTTAAAGTTATTTTGGAATGCCTACTTTTTTTAACTATCTGTTAAGCATAAAAACTGCAAAATTTAAAATTGCTGCAAATATGAGCCAAAGTAAATATGGAATCTGAAGATAAGCGGCTGTCTTATTGATTTTTTTGAACTCTTTAATCATTATTATAACCCATACGATCAGTAATATTATCCATAGAAATGCACCGAAGTATCTTTTTAATTCAAAGAAAATAGGTGTCCATAATATATTTAATATAAGCTGAATAGCGTATATTGCAAGAGCTTTTTGTTTGTCTGGGCTGTCCGAACGATATATTATGTATGCAGAAACAGCCATAAGGATGTATAGAATTGTCCATACTATTGGGAAAACAATTGCAGGCGGACTGAATGAAGGACGCACAATGTCTTGGCTATAGGATGTCGCAGCATCTCCGCCTAAAAGTGACCCGATATACCCCATGCCAAGTGTCAGCACAAGAATGACAATAAACGGTACAATTGATTTTAAAAACTTCATAATAATCTCCATCCCTCATATACTTTTATTTATATATAATCATATAAGATGCAGGCTACTAATATGCCGCTAATTTTTTTTCAGAAAGGGGTTGACAACATTGAATCTGCATGATATAATATATTTCGTTGTCAGAGATAATACTTTGCGGGTGTAGTTCAATGGTAGAATTCCAGCCTTCCAAGCTGGTTACGTGGGTTCGATTCCCATCACCCGCTCCATTTTTATGTGCGCCTTTAACTCAGCTGGATAGAGTAACTGCCTTCTAAGCAGTAAGCCATTGGTTCGAGTCCAATAAGGCGCGCCAACATTGAGCCGCAGATGTGCAAGCTTGTTATTCTGCGGTTTAATTTTAATATAGGGTCTTAATAGTATGGTGGGTGTAGCTCAGTTGGTTACAGCGTCGGATTGTGGTCCCGAAGGTCGTGGGTTCAATTCCCATTACCCACCCCACTAAAAACTGCTTGAGTTATCAGGCAGTTTTTTATTTTACAGAAAACATCAAAGAGAGGAGACATAATTATGTTTAAAATAATCAGATATGAGCCAAAATATGAAGACGAGCTTATGGAGCTTATCAGGCAGGAAGGTGAGGACTGGGCAATCTACTGGGAAGAACCTAACGCCTCAAAATACAGAAAAAGCTTTGAGCAATCCATCACCTATCTTGCATTAGCTGACGGAAAAATATGCGGATATTCACGCTCAATTGTTGACACATTGTTTATTTACGTGTGCGACCTGCTGGTAAATGAAAAATATCGTGGTAATGGACTTGGCTTAAAGTTAATGCGCTGTCTGCAGGAGGATTATCCTGAACTTCCTGTTTACATCATGTCTGGAAATGATGAGTATTATAAGAAGATTGACTGTAAAAAGGAAGGTTCAATTTACTTGTTGAATTAATAAAATTAAGAGCGTGGGTTGTACTCACGCTCTTTTTTTATAATCTTAACTTGTAAAATCTATCCTAACAGATTTCTTCCCAAGGATTATTTAGCATTGTTTTTAATAAGTTCAATTGCGTCTTCAAATGGGATACATTCTGCATATCTATTTGGCCACATAAATTCATTGTAGTATTTGTAGCTTGTTTCAGCAGACATAATATCATTATCAAAAGTCGAGTTTGTATTTGCAGGAATAATCATCTTTAATCCATGTTCAAAGCCGCATTTAATTGACGCATCAACGCAATAGTCTGTCATCAATCCAACTAATATAACTTCATCTTCACCTTTTGACTGAAGATATTCAAGCAATCCTGATTCTTTGAAACAGCTGTTTACAGATTTATCAAAGATTTTTTCATTTTCTTCCGGCTTGAATCCATCATAAATCTGAAAGTTATCACTGCCCTTTAACATGCCCTGATCGTCATAATGCCTGCAATATACTACTTCCATATTGTTTTTTCTTGCTTCTTCAATCAACTTCTTAACATTTGAAACAAACACATCAAAGTTATAAAGTTTATCTGTTGTTATAAACTTTTGTGTGTCAAGAACTAATAATACCATATTTCTTCCTCCTGTAATTTACATAAGATGTTTGTATTCATTGAAAATGCAATGCTGTCAAAGACGTTTAGCTTTGTCCTTGAAAACGATACCATTCATTATATATCTGCAAAAGGGTTTTGTCAAGATATGAAAGTGCTTTCTGTCTTATATCATCGGGAACATCATAATATGCTTCTGCAATTGCTCCCGTAATTGCCGCCAGAGTATCACTGTCACCTCCGACAGAAACAGCAGTTCTTATTGCATCTTCAAACGAACGCGACTCAAGAAATGCTTCTATTGCCTGCGGGACAGTTTCCTGACAGGTTTCATTGAACTTATATGTATCTCTTATTTCATCAATTGTAAAGTCGAGCGTATAGTAATTATCTGAAATATAATCAGCAATCTCATTCTTTGTATATCCCTGTTTTGCTAAAAATACAGTCATTGCAACAGTCTCTGCACCCTTGATTCCCTCGCTGTGATTATGTGATACCCTTGTAATGCTTTTAGAAAGCATTTTTACTTCATATTCAGATTCAGCAAAAAATCCTACCGGGCTGATTCTCATAGCCGCACCGTTTCCAAAGCTATTGTAAGGCTGTGGATCAATGCTGAAAATCCACTTCTGAAACATTCCGCCATATCCGCAGTAAGGATAGTTTCGTCCGATTTCCTGCATATATTTCACAGTCATTTTTTCAAGGTATGGATAAAATTCTTTTTCTTTTTTATTGTAAATCCTGCTCGTTTCCATGATAGCCTTTGCAACACACAGCGTCATAATGCTGTCATCCGTAGCTTCACACTTGTCAGTAAAAAGTTCAAATTCTTTGCTTCTGTGATTATTAAATTCAAATCTTGATCCGACAATATCTCCGATAACTGCACCTATCATATTATGTTACCCCCCTCTCAAAATTCACACTTCCTTACCTAAGGCAATACCACACAATACGTTTCTGTCGATTTTCAAAACAGGCTCAGTAACGTATTTTCGCTGTTTCTCAAATCGTCGAAACGTAGCCTGAGGGCTTTGTGCGGTATTGCACTAAATATTATTATTTATAGAAATATTATAACATAGCTACTAAAGAAAGCAATGCTAATTTTAAGAATTCAGCATTGCTTTAAATTTTGCTTGTTTCAGCTTTTACTTTTTATTTTTACACCAAATAAAAATCTTACACCAGGTATTAACCTTATAACTTCACAGGTCAGAAAAGTCATAACATATGAGCCTAACACTGCCACACCAAATAAAACTGCTAGTGAGTCAGTAACTTTGCTTAAATAGTATTGAAATATCACAAGCCATCCAAAGTGGAAAATATAAAACAGAAATGACCTTGATGACATATATTTTGTAAAGGCATTGTTCTGATTGAAGATACATCTTGCAAGTCCCATAAAGCCTAAAATGCCAAACCATGACGCGCAAGAATATGAGACTACCATAAGAATTCCTGTTTGTTTTCCCTGCCATACAAATGTAAGTGTAAGAATTATATCTGAAACAAGCATTATTGCAAGATAAACATACCGATACTTTGTCATTCTTTTCAGTACATCTTCTTCTGAAAAAACATAATATCCCAGTAAAAACAGTGCAAGATCTTCCCCGAAACTCTTGCCGCCAAAATTCAAAACAGGATGCATAATCAAAGGGAACAACATAATTACAGGAAGAAAAACTGTTTTCATATTTGCAAAAGAAAGCTTTGGTAAGAATTTATTCTGCAATGAAATCAATAAAAATGATACCATTGAAATTAAAAACAAAAACAGAACAAACCATAAATGTCCCGGAGTAAAGTACCCGCTATAGCTTGACATTTCATTTATTTTTGCAAAGAACACTTTGTAATGTTCCAGAAAAGTTCCATCATAATTGTTGTGGAACTTTTCTGCGAAAAAAGCCATCAATGCAACAACTGTAACCATCCCTGTCAATAGAGGAATCAATAACTTATTTATACGCTCAACTGCAAATTGCTTGAAAGTTCTGCTGTTTAGCGCATATCTTGCACTCATGCCGGCAAGCACAAACAGCATTGACATAAACCAAGGTGAAATAAAAATAGGAATTGACGACAATATTTTATTTTGATACAGCCATATAAAGTTACTTTCAAAATTATTAAATGCCATTGCTGCATGGAATGGCATAAGAATTAATATCCAAAGCCAGCGTAAATTATCTACATAGTATTTTCTTTCGTTCATTCTAATCTCCTAAATTTACTTCCTATTTATTTTTCCTTATAGTATCTTGTATAAGATAAAAAAGAATATATTAACTATACCATCTATGTTTTAAGTATTCAAGTACATATGAGTTTACATAATTCAATGCAAGCATGAAGTTGCAGGACAAATTTATATGTGATCCAAATATTTTTGCAGACTATTCTGATTCTGCTGCACGATAAGTATATTCAATTTCATTCAATATACTTTGTAAACAAAATGATTTTATACTAACTCTTTCAAACGGTATTAAATCAAATTATTAACATAATGTAAATATCATTTCCCCCTATTGACTCTTCCCTTGCTGGAGGGTTTATGCTTTATTCATCGGAAGAAAACAATAAAGTGAAAGGAATGATAATAAATATGAATAAAATCATAACTGTTACAAACCTCAGAAAGTCATACGGTGATAAAGCGGCATTAAAAAATCTATCCTTATCTGTATGCAGCGGAGAAGTTTTCGGGCTTCTTGGACATAACGGCGCAGGAAAAACAACAGCAATTGAATGTATTCTCGGAGTTAGGGCATCAGACGGAGGAAATGTTTCTGTTCTTGGAATGAATCCTGACAAGGACAGAAAAAAACTGTTTGAAAATGTCGGAGTACAGTTCCAGCAATCCGGTTATCCCTACAAAATCAAAGTGCATGAAATTTGTGAAGTCAGATCGTCACTATATAAGAATGCCCTCGACTACAAAAAACTGCTTGCTGATTTCGGTCTTTTAGGGCTTGAAAATAGTTTTGTTGAAGAGCTTTCCGGAGGTGAACGTCAGAAGCTGTCTGTTCTGCTGGCTCTTATTCCGGATCCAAAGGTTCTGTTCCTTGATGAACTTACAACTGGTCTTGATACAAAAGCACGTCACGATGTCTGGGATCATCTTAAAAATCTTAAAGAATCAGGCACAACAATTTTTCTGACCTCTCATTTCATGGACGAGGTTGAAGCTTTGTGCGACAGAATATGTATTCTGCGGCATGGAGAGGTTTATGTAGAGGGTACTGTAAAGGAAGTCATTGCAATGACGCCATATGACCGACTTGAAGAAGCATATCTCTGGCTGACAGAAAACGAAGCATCTGAAAATGAGGAGGACTAATCATGAAAACATTCTTTGTACTTATTAAAACCGAAGTAAAACTTATGCTAAGAAACGCAGATACTCTGTTTTTCGGAATTGCACTTCCTATCGGACTTGCAATTCTGCTTGGATTTATTTACGGCGATAAACCTGCCCAAGAGGGTGCGCCATACACTGCAATAGCCCAATCGTTCGGAGCAATAGCAAGTATCGGTATTTGTGCGACTTCACTGATGACACTTCCGCTTACAGTTGCAGGTGAGCGTGACAAAAAAGTTCTAAAGCATTACAAAGTTACGCCTGTACATCCAGGTATGCTGCTTACTGTTCATATCATAATTGATTTTATTGTATCTGTAATATCATCTCTCTGCGTATTTTTTACGTTGGCATTATTCTTCGGATACAGAATGGGCGGAGCTTTTCTACCCTTTGCCGGTTCATATATTCTCGTATCCGCAGCAATGTTTGGTATCGGTGCTCTTATTGCAAGTCTTTGCAAAACAATAAAACAATCAAATACTGTAACATCACTTGTGTATTTTCCAATGTTCTTCCTTTCAGGAGCAACAGTACCTTATG
Organism: Bacillota bacterium; assembly: GCA_023396225.1. Taxonomy (GTDB): domain Bacteria; phylum Bacillota; class Clostridia; order Oscillospirales; family Ruminococcaceae; genus JAEZYS01. The sequence goes on along the minus strand of JAEWWT010000001.1, from coordinate 22,425 downwards.
AAATCATGCCAAAACCACTTCAGACAGCAATGAATATTCTCCCTCTTACGCAAGGCATAAAGCTGTTAAAAGCAACCTCGCTCGGATTGGATAATGTAAACTGTCTTGCTCCGATTATTGTTCTTGCATCAATTGCAGTAATTTCTATAGCAATCTCAATCAAGGTATTTAAGTGGGAATAACAAATTTTTGTATGGCATTAAACATCTTATGCCATTACAAATGTGACTTTCTGACAGATAACAAAGATAAAAGCGAAAAGAGCAGTAAATGTTCCTTTCGCTTTTAATTTTTTCTTCAGCTACTTCAAACTATTAAGTAATTGGACTGGTAATTTACAATTATAAAATAATCTCGCCTACAAGATAACAGGCTGCTTTTCCGCTGATATTAACTCTTTCGCCTAAATCTTCACATATAAGCGTTCCTCCACGCAAAGATAACTGCTTTGCAATCATATTCGTTTTGTTAAGTCTTCTGCTCCAGAAAGGTACTAATGTACTATGTGATGATCCTGTTACAGGGTCTTCGTTAATGCCTGCATTTGGAGCAAAGAATCTTGAAACAAAATCACAGCTGTCACCTTTGGCTGTAACAATTGCTGCAAAAGCAATATTTCTGCTTATTTGTGATAGCAACTCAAAATCTACATTCAGATTTGCAACTGTCTGCTCATTTTCAACCAGTACAAGCAGATCACGTGATAAATATGTTTCTAAAACTTTACATCCCAATGCCTTTTCCAATAAAGCATCTTTCTCGGTTGGTACAGGCATTCTGCTCGGAAATTTCATTGTATACATATCTTCATTGCGAGTAACACTCAATGTACCGCTCTTTGTTTCAAAATCAATGTTTTCAATACTTTTATCAACATAATTCATAACAACAAAAGCTGTAGCGAGTGTAGCATGACCACACAAATCAATCTCAACTTCAGGCGTAAACCAACGCAAAAAATATGTATTTTCTCTTTTTAGCAAGAATGCTGTTTCCGCAAGATTATTTTCAAAAGCTATTTTCTGCATTAAATTATCTGATATTTCTTTGTCAAGCAAGCAGACTCCAGCCGGATTACCCCTAAAAAGCTCATCGGTAAATGAATCAACAACATAGTACTTCAAAATTTACATCTCACTTTCATAAAAACAGTGCTTTAATTATTATTTCATAATGTATAGTAATAGTCAATAACTTTAGCAGAAAAAATTTGCACACTAAACAAGTGTGCAAATTAAACTCATTTATCACTATTTCAATTATTTTCCTGATCCTGATTATTATCTGTTCCATAATACATAAGCATAAACGCTTTTAAAGCAGGTTTAAAAGAATGATTGTGATCATATCCATCAAAAACCTCATACTTCATATTCAAATCTTCATAATTCCTATTCTTGAAAAACTCTACAAAATTATCGATAGACTCGATAAAACCTGGCCATTCATCGCTTCCGACACTAATATAAACGTTGCAGTTCAAGGATTTATTTCTTTCATAATATGCTTCTTCAAATGTCTGAATGTTTTCGTCTCCTGTCGATCCTGAAAAAGCAGGACTTCCTACAAGATAATTCTTGAAAGTATTCTTTCCAATAGTATCACTGTTGAACAATGCGTAAAAATCCCAGTATCCGCCGTATGAATGACCAGCAAGTGTCATGTCTTCACTGTCTATAGAATACTGCATTGAAAGATAAGGAACAAGATTATCAACAATAAAATGCAGATATTTTTCAGGCTGCTGTAAAAATTCACGTTCCCTGATTGTTCCGTAATCATACCCGTTCGGATAGCCTACACTTGCGAGTATAACCTGTTCAATCTCGCCATTTTTCATTAATGTTCTAAGTTCAGGATGATCACTCAATCTCCACACACCATCTGTCATTAATATCAAAGGATATTTTTTTGAGCTGTCATATTCAGGTGGCAAGGATACATGAACAACAAAATTATCATCAATTTCTTTGTCATAGATTGATATTTCCGTTATGTAGTCAGCACACTCAGGATCATATGTAACAACTTCTTGATAGAATTCATGCTCAGATGAAAGCTTTCCGACAACAATGCTTTCTCTTTCTTCATCCAGCATTTCCGGAGGATATTTCCCCTCATCTGCTTCTGTAACAGATTCTGTTGCTTTTTCAGTTGCAACGGTGCTTTCCTCTGTAATACTGGTACTTTCAGTACTGGTTACAGTATCGGAAGGCTTGTCAGCACTGCACGATGCCAAAGAAAATGACAGTACAGCAACAAGCGTTAATATACTGATTATTTTTTTCATTAAATCATCTCCATAAATTAAGTTATAACTAAGAACATCAGCCCGAAACAGTCACCTTATTTTGTTATCTTCAGATCACAATGACTTAGAATACTTTTATACTACCATATAATGATTTATTGTTCAATAAAATATTGTATTAAATGTACTAAGTTTCCATGTACAAAAACTTTTAGTTTGCCTTTAATTACGTCAATGGCTTCAAAATAGTTATGATTAATTGTCTTGCTGCTGATTATATCCTTGCGAAGACAAGTACATTCGTCCCCAGTTATTCATGGCGTTTAAGACAGGAATAATACTTCTTCCAAATTCAGTAAGACTGTACTCTGTTTTCGGTGGTACAACTGGATATACAACCCGAATAATTAAGCCGTCCCTTTCCATTTCACGAAGTTGTTGTGTCAACATCTTTGATGTTATCGGAGATAAAAAGCGTTGTAACTCGTTAAAACGACATACATCATCTTCAAGGAGTTTCCACAATAACAGAGCTTTATACTTTCCTCCAATCAGATTAATTGTTGCGTCAATAGGGCATTTGTATGTACGTGAAAAATTCATAATAACACTCCTTAGTATCATTTAGGGTAGTATATAACATATAAGTGCGTACTTGTAAAAATGCAAGCTACATATATAATATAATTATAACATAAAAAATGAAAAGAGGAAAATATAATGAAATTTATTGAACTTGCAAAAGAAAGATATTCGGTACGGTCTTATTTACCTAGAAAAATTGAGGATGAAAAACTGCAATTGATTCTGGAAGCGGGTCGGGTAGCACCTACTGCATGTAACAACCAGCCGCAGAGGGTATTAGTTATACAATCAGAAGAAGGTCTTGCTAAAATCGGCGAAACTGCACCATCAAAAATGTTCAGAGCTCCTTGTGTTATAGTTGTTTGTGCAGACAGAACTAAAACATGGATACGCCCTATTGATGGTATGAATTCTGCTGATATTGATGCAAGTATTGTGACAGATCATATGATGTTACAGGCACAGGAACTTGGAATAGGATCTGTTTGGATTTGTTACTTTGATTCAAGTAAAATTAAGCAAGCATTCAATCTGCCAGAAGGTGTTGAACCCATTAACGTATTAGCACTTGGCTATACTGATGAAACTCCACAAAGTAGTGAAAGACATGCAACGAGGCGAAAAAAATTAAGTGAAACAGTATTTTATGAATCATTTAATTAAATTCATTTGAAACTTTAATTAAATGAATTTACATGGGTTTTAAGTTTTTATTAAGCCGATCTATTATTTTTTCAAAATCTCTCTGCCGTGCTTCTTCAGTTTTAAATGAGAGATACCTCAATGTATACGTACGCTGAACGGACGGCGACATATTGCAGAAGTTTTCATATGCAAGAGGTTGTTTGACCAGTTTTGCCAGAAACGTTACTTTCTGCTCCTCGTTTATCACAGTGCTTTTCTGAGCATCCCATGTGCCGTTCTTTTTGGCATCTTCCATGGCTCTCACGCCCAGCTCTGTCATCATCCCTTTATTATACAATGCTTGAGCCGTCTTTTTGTTCTTTTCAGACCAGACACTCTTTAAGCGTCGTTTGGCAAAATATTTGCGGTATTTTGTGTCGTCAATCCTCTGCATTTGCCCATCTATCCATCCAAAACAAAGTGCTTCTTCCAAAGCATCATTTGCGGAGAGCGTAGCAACTGTTTTCGTTTTTCCGAATATAAGCCATACGCCCTCGCTCGTTTCGGCATTTTCTTTCAACCATATGTGAAATTCATCACGTGTGGAAAAAATTAATTCAGTTATATTAGTTTTCATATATACCACTCATCCTTATTCAAATATTAATTTATTCTGTTTATAACTTTCAACTGGGTAAGGGGTTACTGAATATATTGAAACTATTTTAGTGTGTTTGCATGCTTATTTCTTAACATAAATTATACTGCGCTGAATATCTTGGATCAATGCAATGGACAAGGCTGCCCACATAATGCAAACATAATCTAATTAAAGTCATACACCAAGACTTTTTGCCCATTCTACTGCTTTAGCAGTACTTTCTTCAATATGTCTTTTGGGCTCAACAAAGTCAATCTCTCCGATAAACTCATTCATAGGAATAGCTTGTTTAATTTTTTTAAAACATTTATCAGCTTGACCAGCACCATGACAAGCAAATATTGCTATTCGTTTGTTTTCAATTTTATACTGACTAAGAAAGGTTTTAATTGGTGGTGCAAAGGTACTATTCCAAATAGGAGTCCCAATGATAATTGTTTCATAGGGATTTAGATCAAAGTGCTCATTCGACAGCTTAGGTTTTTCCCCTAAAATAGCACTTACTCCGCCCGAGAAATATTTTTTAAAGCCCTCTGTCGGATATTCTTTACTTGTTTTCAATGTAATAATATCTGTACTGATAGTTTCAGCAATTCTTTCACAAATAAACTTTGTGTTTCCTTCCAAAGAAAAATACACTATTAAAGTACTCATGCTTTTTTCCCTCACCTTAAATTATAATATTGGCTTAATTTTTGAATAATCGCACATTCAATGATGCTACAGTTAGACATTAATTATAGTTGTATCGAAAATTTCATTAATGCTGACACACAATGAATTTCATTTACTATATTACCATAATCTGCACTATATTTCAATATTTTTTAATGGCATTCGAGCTGTTATAAAAAATAATTAAGTAAACACGAAAAAGCCAAGATTATTCATGTCATCAGGGCTATAATCGCCTTAATGATGGAATAATCTTGGCTTTAATATTATTAACAAAAAGTTTTGCAAGGCTTTCCTTACTCTATTCCCTGTACAAGCGCATTGTGAACTGCACTTTTTATAACCACACTTGAGTTGGTTGCCCCAGAAACAATATCAACATCACAACGGTTTTGAGCAACCATGTCTTCAACAATAACTTCAGCAGGAGCTCCCTTGCCGTTACGGTGCCTTACAATTTTTATTTCAGTAATTTTGTGGTCAGCAACAGTTACATCCACTGTTACCTGTACTAGATCCGTTTCTGAAATTCCTGTGTAACACCCATCTGCCACTGTCTGCATGTCAACATCAGAAACATCCATTGATTCAAGCTGTGAATTCATTTTTATTGTGACAAAGATAAACAATCCTCCAAGAACTAATGCAAGAACAAGTACAACAATTCCAATTCTAATTAATACTTTTTTCATTAATATCATCCTTTTATGTAATTTATAGTTATTTAAAACGTCTATAATGCAATATGCTTAAATTTTTATGCCTTTAAGCCGTCAAATATTATTTTCGACATAGTTTCAAACATTTTATCAGCCTTAACCATATCAATGCCATCAACTTTAATAATCATGTAATTGAACCCAAGGAATGAACTCCATATTGCAAAAGCAGACTGATAAGTGTCAATAGGCTTGATTTCTCCCTTAATAACTGCACTATCAAGCTCCTTTGCAATCATATCCAACCATGGACTTATTTTCTCATTTCGATCAGAATACTTATTCATTACCACCAGATCAAACATATCACGCTGTTTAACTGCTATCTGCATAATACCATGAAAAACGTTTTTTATTCTTTCAAGACATTCTGTATCTTCTTTAAAGAATTTTTGTACAATTCCCTTAATTTGATTATCCGCCTGTTCATGTATCGTATCAATAATATCCTGTTTGTCTTTAAAGTGATAATATATTACTCCCGTTGAATACCCCATACGATCACTGATTTTGCGAATTGAAACAGATTCAAATCCCTCCTCTTTGATAATTTGTATAGTTGTCTCAATAATTGAATTTTTTACTTCTTCACTTCTTTTTTGCTGATCATCTCTTCCCATTATATCACCTGCTTAGTTTAAAATAATCTTATAACAGCATTATTTAAAATAACAATGTTATCTATAACAACATTATTATAACACCGTTATTTTTATTTGTCAATACTGTAGGGTAATTTTACAGTATAACTTGTTACAGATTATCTTTTAATATAAGTATGATAATATTGTTCGACAGCCAAGATCAGAAATCTTTTTCTTACCGCTTTTAAATGAACCTCAGAAAAACAACTCCTTTCACTCAAAAAGAATGAAAGGAGTTGTTTTGTACAATCTTCGCCATAACTATACTTCAACAAGTACTATAACTATTATAGGAAATGTAACAGAAAATGTTGAGCCGAATAATATAATTTTAGTTTTGTTTACGTACTATTATTTTTTCATATATCACAGAACTAATCCAAGTTATCATTGGATTTATAAATATGCCTGGTAGAGATAGTAAAACTATAGCAAGCTTCATGCTTTTTTTATCTGATTTTACTATATTTATTATAGAAGCAATTACAAAAGGAACAAATATCCCAAACAACAAAACCGACCACACGAGAGGAGGATACGATAAAACACTGATAGGTATGGATGTAATGCTAAATGTTATTCCGAACAGTCCCATAAGTATAGCGCAAGTACGCATAGGTCTTTTTATCATAAATAAGGGAATAAGAAAGCTTCGCCACAGTGAACTTGTCTGAGCTCCGCCGAAAAATGCTCCTACCATGTTTCTGATTGCTACTGTAATAAACGATTGATTAATATCAATTTCTTGCTTTTCATCGCCAGCTTGATAGCTGTTTTCCTGCAGGACTTGAATTGATACGGTATCTATAGTCCATAGGAATATTACAAAAAAAGCAAATGGCAATGTTACAAATATTGTTTTTATATCTAATCCGTATCCTATTCCCCACAACTCATTCCACCAATAAGAAGGGCTTAATTTCACTTCTGATTTAGCAAATGAAACATCAAAGCCTAAACCAAAAACAACGGAAATTATAATTGAAATCACTGTTGCAATTGGGATAATCAGATACGTTTTTTTGATCTTGAATAATATTGTATAAACGATGGAAAGAACAATCAGCAATGTAATAAATACTAATAATTTTTTATTAAAAAATAAGTGTAGTTTTTGAATGCATAAAATTATTCCTGCAACTCCAAATGCAAGTGTAAGGCTGTTTCTGCTTATAAAACCTGAAACACCTATTAATTTAATAAGCACCCCCGTTTTAACTGCAATAATACCCATGATGCCGATAGAAACACCTAAAATTAGTGGATGAACACCAAACTGAGCCATAATTGGAACAAGCACTATAAGCGGCGCAAGTGTTCCCGGAGGCGACGCTTTCGGGAACACAAATGCTGCTATTAACGTAATAAGACTGCCTATCAATATCTCAATTCTTACATTTTCAAAAACAAAACTTTTATTTGTAATGCCAAGTTCCAGTGCCCATACAAATGCAAAAGAAGAAGCTAGAGCCATCTTACCAATAAGTCCAGAAACAGCAGGAATAAAGTCTATTAGCTTAATATTTAATTTCTTGTTATTCATAATAAAGACTATTCCTTTCTGCATAAGGCACCAACAGTTGTAAAAATCATTTTTGTATTCAAATTTAATATCTCATTGGACTAAGATTAATATAATCTTGAACAGAAGCGCCATTCATAAACATTTCAATTATCTGTCTGCCAAGAGGGTCAAGCTCATCAGTATTAAACTTTTCCAACTCCTGCTTAAAGAAATCTGTAAGAATTTCTGCTCCTGCATCATAACCTTCTTTTCCAACCTCTTGCTGTTTTTCTGGCTGAAGAAAAGCTTTTCTGATATATTGTCCGTCAATTTTAAGCGAATCTAAACAGAATCCCATAAGAGGACAACGAGCTTCAACTAAATGTTCCTGCTTAAACTTTGCGCTTCCACGACGTGCAACATATTCTCTTGAAATCCATTGCGGCATAAAGCTTACTTCATACGCCCCTATGTGCTGATTTGGTATAAGCAAATATCTTGTGTTCGCAGAATTAACAATCTGCTCCAATAACAAATTAGCTTGTTTCACCAGTTTTCCTGTTGCAAAAGGCCAATATGAACCGACACCCTCACTTGTCATTCCAGCTGATGATGTTATGCTTGGATTATTATGACCTCTTGGTGCAACCAAACGCCATAACCATGCAAGCGCAGGTGGTAGAACATGAAGAAGCCCCATAATGCCATATGTTGGATTTTCTTTTGTGCAAGGAGGAGTTCTAACGCCAAAGCTTCTTACATCAACCTCAACTGGCTCATCAATTACAGATGGAACTAGACGTCTTGGCAAAATTGCTCTTGGATTTGGGCAAGGATTGCCGTCAGAATCAATCGTATGCTCCCAAACAAGACAAGTAGCATTAGCAACACCTTGAATATTCATAAAAATTAAAGGCTCTGATGGATGTGTGAATATTTTTTCATATTGTGGGGCATTGCCATAGCTTTTAATATTATCAAGCCTTAAAAACCAACCGCATTCAGCATCTTTTACAACAAGCTTTTTGCTTTCATTCTGCATTTTTGGATGACACAACGCCATGTCATCAGTTACAGGACGAAGTTCACAAGTTTCGTTTAGTTCGATGTAGTTCTTTTCACCTGTAACAATATTTTTACCAAGAAGAATTCTTCCATCCATTTCCTTATGAATTTGTTCAATCATTTCACTTTTTCCGCCGCCTGATGCACCCTCATGCATGATAACAATTTCGTTATCATATGGTGTGATAACCTTTACAGTTGAGGCATGAGCTGTTACCCAGTTTTCTTGCTCACCAATGTTAAGAAGAACACCATAAATGCCCTTTTTAGCACTTGGTCCCGGATATAGATTGTATGAATATACTTCATGAATATTATCAAGTCTATTGTGAATTACAATTTGCTTTCCGTCAAAATGTGTATGTCTGAATGGTGGTGCCAAGAAAATTATTGCCTTAGGATTAAATTCATCTGAAATTTCATCAATGTTTAAAAATCCCTGCAAATCTGCAAGTCCTCCTGCAAAAAAGCCTGCATTTGACGGAGCTATTAAAACTGCATCATAGCCATAATCATATCCGCCTGCTTTAAATGGGAATACAATCAATTTCTGATTCATAAGCCACTTAAATGTATCATCTCTTAAAGGCTCAAAATCCTTGCCGTAAATATCATTATATAAAGGTTTATCAGAAGGCTTTTTATCAGCAACAACAAGACAGTCAGGGTCGCGTCTTCTCATATAGTCATCAATATAATTTACAACTGCACCGTTTTTACATCTTGTTACAGTTGCTTCAATTACTTCTCCAATACCCTCAACGTCATATTTAACCTCAAACTGTGTAATGTCCTCTCCGCCTAATGCAAGATTAATCAATTCAATTCTTTTTTTTGGAAAAATAACTCCTTTAGAGTTTTCAAGAATATTTTGTGCATATTCAGGCATATTTAGTTTTTTTATTAAGTCATTCATAATAACCATTCCTTTCTGCTATTTATTCTGTTTTTGCGAAGCAAAATTTCTGCTGTCTTTTTTGCAGAAAAGGAACAAATAGCTGCGCGAGAAATTTATTTTTCACGCTATTACATCACTTTTTTATAAATATTATACTGTTTTCCTGTTAGCCTTACGTTTGCCATATTAGCTATTACTAATAATATTATTACATTTTCCACCAGATTTCATTCTGGAGCTTTTCATCTTTTTGTGCAACTTCTTCTGCCATATCTTTTTTTGCCTTTAAAAGCTTAACTGCAATTTCTTCATCATAAACGCCAAGAATTTGTGCCGCTAGTATGCCTGCATTAGCAGAGCCATCAACAGCAACTGTTGCAACAGGAATACCTTTTGGCATCTGAACGGTTGAAAGCAATGCATCAAGTCCGTCAAATGATGTAGATTTACATGGTATACCTATTACGGGGAGCGTTGTGTGTGCTGCCAGCACACCTGCCAGATGTGCTGCCATACCTGCTGCTGCAATAATAACTCCAAATCCGTTTTCTCTTGCTTTTGAAGCAAATTCGCAAGCTTTTTGAGGTGTTCGATGTGCACTTATGACATGCACCTCAACAGGAATACTAAACGCTTTTAAGCTGTTTATTGCCCCTTTTACTACAGGTAAATCACTATCACTCCCCATGATAATTGCAACTTTTTTAATCATATAATACAACTCCTTTTAAAAATATAAAAAGCCGATACTCATGTTAAATGAGTATCGGCTTACTTACAACTTAGTTAAACTACTTTGCATTGTCTTCCGAAATTATTTTTTTGTGCACATTTCTTCTAAATTTTGATCGACTGTAATGACAATAATTTTTTCACCTGTTTTTGTGCTTATATCAGAATGAGTACTTACTATAGCTACATCAATAAAATCAGTTATTAATGTTTCCAGAAATCCTCTTCCACCTTCAAATAGAGTTGTCCGAACCTTTTTGAAAAGTTCAACACCCTGTTGGTTATCGGTAAGCTTTTGTTCTGACGGACTTAAAAAACCTGAAAGCCTAACTATAATCATATCAGAGATAATATATGTTTTTATATTTTTAGGTCCTCGACCCATATATTCTATCTCAAATTTACTGATAATTTCACTTATCTTGGCTTCCATCTGTCCTTTTGTCATAACATCCCACCGCCTACTAACATTTAAATTATACTATATATTTTTTAAGATGTCAAGTCTTTATACGTATTTTGCATATTGAAGAGTTTGAATTCTTGCCAGCTAAGCTATAAGCGCTACTTGTTTCATCGTTGGATAGTGTGCATTTTTGCTATAAAAATATCCATGTTTAGTTTTTGTATAAGATAGCTATATCATGTATTCTACGCTTCATTTCTGTGCGGATATGTACCGGCTCTAAACACTCGCATTTATCCCCAAAACTGAAAAGAATATTGTAATGATATTCATTCTCTATGAACGGAAAACTGACAATGTAATACTCATCGCCGTCTGATGAAAAATCTTCATATGGGCAATAATCCAGTACCCTATCCATGATAGATTTATGAATACGAATTTTAATTTTTATTTTCATGGATGCCAATTTATCAGCAAATTCTAACTGCGGTTTCGGATAATTCCGTGGTGTGAAAGTTTCCGTTTTCATTTGCAAGTTCGATATGCGGGATAATCTGAATAAACGAAAATCATTCCTTTTATAGCAGTACCCTTGAAAATACCAATGACCGCTTTTCAACACAAGCAGGTACGGTTCAACTGTTCGTGTAGTTTTATTTCCATGCAGGGCTACGTATTCAAACGAAATCAGTCTGTTTTCCTGTAGAGCTATTTTGATAATATCTAAATATGGTTGTAAGTTCCTATTGCTTATCCATGCGCTCAAATCTATACATATTTGGCTTGCTTTTAATTCAATATCTTTTGCTCTGTCGGCAGGAATAAAGCTTTTGACTTTGGCAAGGGCGTTTACCAATTCATCCCCTCGTACCATATTGGAAAGGCTGGAAAGCCCCATCAAGATAGCTGAAAGGTCGGAAGATGAAAAAATGCTTTTATCAATCCTGTATTTCTGCATGATTTCAAAACCGCCACCCACTCCTGATGTTGAACAAACAGGAATACCTGCCATGTTGATAGCATCTATATCACGGTAGATTGTGCGGGGTGAAACTTCAAACATATCAGCTAACTCCTGTGCGCATATACGATCTTTATCAAGGAGTATCATAATAATACTAACAAGCCTGTCAATTTTCATCTGATAGCCGCCTTCAAAAATTTCTTATTATAATTATATATTGTTGCCATACTGTTGTCAACAATTACATGGTACAATAAAAAAACAATCAAATCAACAGAAACAATGAAAATGGAGGAAATTTATGATTACAGTATATGTTTACGTTCTTGATACTTTAGCTGACTGGGAGCTGGGGTATGTTACTTCGGAGCTGAACTCCAGTCGATTTTTCAAAAAAGATGCCCAACCCGTATTCCTAAAAACAGTTAGTTATTCTAAAGAGCCAATTAATACAATGGGAGGGATGTCAATAGTGCCCGATTGCTTAATTAATGATATTGTTATGAGTGAAACAAGCGTGATGCTATTACCAGGTGCAGATACATGGAATGACCCAAAGCATTATGCTATCATCGAAAAAGCAGGTGAATTACTCTCTTTGGATGCTACGGTTGGTGCAATCTGCGGAGCTACCACTGCGCTTGCCAACTTTGGGTTATTGGATAAACGTCCGCATACCAGTAATGGACCGGGATTTCTTGAAATGTTTGCTCCCGATTACAAGGGGCAAGGTTTTTATATGGACAAGACATCTGTTGCGGATAACAACTTAATTACTGCAAGTTGTACTGGAGCTTTGTTGTGGACGAAACAAATTATTGAGCATTTAGGTGTGTTTCAATCAGACACATTGGAAGCTTGGTATAACTATTTTAGTACCGGGACACCCGAACATTTCTTTGCCCTCATGCAAACTTTGCCGTCTAGCAATGAAAACTAATAAACCTTTGCTTCCATTATGTCCGCTGTACTTGTGAAGTTCTGGCTGTTTACATACTCTTTTAACATTTGATGTGTTTTGATAATTCTCGGAAATACCTTTTAAGTCTGCAATATATTTTTCATATTTTAAATAGTAGGATAATTCTTCATCTGAATTTGCATTAAAAAGATTTTCTTTATTTTCAACACATTTATTTAATTTATCAAGATTTGAATTATCAAGTTGCAATCTCTCTTTTTCTTTTTGAAAAGCAAGGCATGATTGTTCCAGCTCTGCCTTATCAATGCAATAATGTTAATTACAATTGCATATTTTGTATTGTACTCGTTTTTCCTTTTTACACTCATTACAAGACTTATGATACTGCACGGATATGTAACAATCGGAAGCAGAATTGCAAATACTGCTCCTATTATCATAAGTAAAAGCATTAAGATGATATTCTTTTTTAATGTAAAAATCTATTGATTATTTTTACATAATGTGTTAATATAAACGTTATTGGAAACAAAGTCTAAAAATGTCATAAAGATACTATTTAAAGAATTTTGAAGGTGTATAAAATTAATACGCATTACTTAAAGCATATTGGTAGCAGAACTAACCATTTTTGCTACAGCGGAAGAACTTATAATTCCCGCCCCTAATATTTATCTTTATTAAATTTGGAGGAAAATAGAATGAAAAGAAAATTTACAAAACTAATAACAGTATCAATTGCATTTTTAGTTTTTCTTACCTCCTGTGTGAACGACAAGGATAAAGAGGCAGAAGCAAAGCAAACTTCAACTACTGTACAAACTGAAACATCTGAAATGTCATCTAAGGAAATTACAGTAACAAAAACAGAAGCAACACAAACGACACCAAAACAAACTATTGCCACGCAAACCGAACCCTCAAAACAAGAAACTGTAACGCAGTTTGCTACAACATCTCAAATAAGCACAACCAAAATTACCGAAGAAACTACAAAGAAAGTTACAACGACTACAGAAAATGAGGAAGATACTTCTTGTGAAATGCCTGAAGTTGTATTTATTCTTGCTCATTATAATTGGGATTACACTAATGCTTATGGTTATTACATTAATAATGATGGAATTATTTTGAGCTTTGACTTCAGAAAAACAGCACCTGAAGAGTTATACAATATTGGAGATTTGGATGTATACAATAAGATTGAAGAAATAAGTGTCGATACAGATTTTGAACCTGTTACAAAGGTAACGCTAGAAGATCTATATCAAAAGCTTCAAAACGTATCCGAAGATAATAAGCTGGAGGTGAAACAATCTGATATAGAAATAGGAGCTTATGATCCTATGGGTCAATATTATTTGTATGGAGCAAGATTTAACAATAACCAAGAACTTAATATTGTTGAATTAGGTATCTATGGAGAATTAAACTGTTATTGTACTGATTCTATTGCCAACGAATTGTTTGAAGAATTGAAATTATTAATTCCAGATCCACATGAATATTTGTATTAAATTTTGGAGGTAAAATAGAATGAAAAGAAAGTGTTTTATTCTACATTGTTAGATATCCTGGCAATGGTGGTATCAACACCACCCCTATAAAATTTGTGCCCATATCTTCATCAACAACAATCACAGTTAACAACTTCAAGAAAGGAACTACAGCAACAAATTATATTAGAGTAACTCTTGTGATGTCAAATATATCAACATCATCAACTACAACAGGATATTATAATTTTGGTGTAACTAGAACAGTTGCATAGAATATGTTATGACAGCTGGAGGTAAAATCCCAGCTGCTAATTAAATTTACAAGGTATCACTTTGATCCAGAAAATGAATATCTGCGTTTTTCCACGCTTCATCACCAAATATAGCATAAGTCAAGCGAATGGCATTCCATTTACTTACATTAGTGCGTTCATGATACGATAAGTCCACTTATGGCTATACATCATTGTTATTTTTTGCTACTTAAAAGTGATACCTAGATTAAATTTTTAGTGAGGATTATATGAAAAAAATCACCTTATGTTTAATATTAATTATGCTTACGGGATGTTCTTTAAATCAGTCTAATGTTAATGTTGGAACTGACAGCGTTTTGACCTCGGAAAATTCTACAACCAGTTCGGCATATATAGACACTGAAAAAACATATACAAACACAACAACTGCAAATAAACAAGAAGTATCTACAACCACAATAATTGCCCAATCTACAGAAACTGCTATTACAGCTGAAATATTAACTGTAACAACAAAAGTGAGCATAAATGACACAGGTTCGTCAACAGAAAAAGAACCACAATATACTGAAAAAGTAGAAAGTGAGCAAGCTATGCCTACAATTGTAAAAGATAAGTATTTTATTGTTTCATTGACACCACAAAAAATTTATTGGAATGATATTAAAGAATTTAACATTGACATAGGTGAAAGCTTTGATATATTAGTTCCAAATTCATTTTATGAAGTTGTTAGAGAAAGTGACCAACTGGTAATTTTTCTTAACGAAATAAACCACGTCTCTTTTGATGAAGAAGATCAATATAATGTTAAAGCAACTATTAATGGAATAGGAAATGGTATGTGGTATATGGATGAATTTTGTCAAATTATTGATGATAAATTATGTTTTTATGAAGCTGATGATAATATATCAAAGTCTTTTTATAATTTTTCGCAATTATACGGTACAGAAGTAATTAACGAGGAGAATTTATCTGATATAAAATTTACAGATGGAATGACAATCAATGATATAGATTATTATTTCGAACAGGCTAGAAAACGTGCAGATAAGATTACTCAGGAAGTGTTAGATAATCCTGACACTTTATTTGAAATGCCTGCTTCGTATCTTTATACTGGTAATGGTGTTAGATTTAGAGCTGAAATTAACAAAATTTATTAATAAATTTTGAACTGATATTATATAAGTAAAGCTGACAAGTGCCCTAAAAGCGTCAATAATGCGTACAGTAATACAAAAATTGTATTAAAGTTTTAAGAAAAAAAGGTTATAATGTAAACCTAGAATTAAAAGTATTATCTCATCATTATACGCATCTATTGCATTGCGTTTTTTCTGTTTCAGATTATCAATTTGATTTTGAAGTTTGATAACATCAATCTTAGGCTGACTATTTTGAATTATGCGTATTTCTTCCAAAAGTTCATTTTCAATTTCAGATTGTGAAACTTGAATCTGCTGTAAAATGTGCCTTACACCAAATGAAAGAACAGCCTCACCAATCGTTTTATTGTCACAGCCTTTAATATCACCGTTTGCGGCAGTTTGCATTACTTTTCCGTAAACCGCCCGATTAGTACAACGAAGTTTTCGTCTTTTATCCTTACTTCCGCCTGAAACATTAAACGGCTTACCGCATTTCCCACAGGAAACCTTGCTGCTGAACCAGTATGTTCCCGAATATTTTCTTTTCTCGGGAATCATTTTACTTCGCCTTGCAAGTTCTTTTTGAACGGCATCAAAAAGTTCTCTTGAAACAATGCCCTCATGATGATTATCAATAGTAATCAACGGCTCTTCTGGATTTTCACCTTTGTTTTTGATTTGAATATGCGTTAAAAAATCTGTTGTACGATATTTCCACTGAGTTAAGTCGCCGCAATATTTATCATTTTTTATCATGCCAAGTATTGTAGGAGCGCTCCACAAACCGCCGTGTATTGTAGGTATTCCGTCCGCATTAAGTTCCTGAGCGATTGAAGTTGTACCTTTTCTTTCATATAGATAGGCGTGAAAAATCCTTTTGATAACCTCAGCTTCATCTGGAACAATTTCAAGCTTATCCTTATCAGCCTTAAAACCATAAACACGTCCTGATCCAAGAACATAACCGTTCTCCATTTTTCTGCGCATACCCCATTTGGTACGCTCAGAAATTTTTCTGCTTTCCTCTTGAGCAAGTGAAGCCATAATTGTAAGCCTCAGTTCCGAATCCTTGTCACGAGTATCAATACCATCATTCATAAATATGATGTGTACATTTTTTGATTTCAGTTTTCTTGTGTATGAAAGCGTATCTATCGTATTTCTGGCAAAACGGCTGACTTCTTTGGTAAGAATTATATTAATTTTTCCTTCTTCTGCATCTGAGATCATTCGCATAAACCCATCACGTTTCTTAACTGATGTACCTGTAATACCTTCATCTATGTAAAATCCGTCTTTGATACAATCTGAATTTGCCCTATACTTTTTGATTTTTCCCCACACTTTTTGAGGATTATAAAAGGGTGGGTGCATTTTAACAGCAGACAGAGAAACACCCTGCATCAGCATTCGTGCCAACGCAGGGTGTGATTTTATATCCTAATTTCTGTGCCGTCCGCAAAGGTGAAACCGTAGTCGTCCTTGCCGTAGACCGTCATATATTTCAGAAGGCTCTGCCATAAATTTTCATCGAATTCCGTAACCGTGTCCGGCAGACCACGCAGCTTTTCAATGTACATTGCTGTGGTTTCTTTCTCAGCAAGGGTGCGTGTTATCTGCTCATCGAGGGCAGCAATTCGAGCCTTTACATTTTCGTATCGGTCGACCAGTTCGTTATACTTCTTTTCATATTCATCCTGGTTTCTGACAAAGCGGGCATTGTCCTCGATGCAACGCTCCACCATATCGGCTATCGCCACCAGTTCATTTTGCAGATTGGCTTTTTCAAAGGTAGCCTCGGAAGTATCCTGCATCTCGGCAAGGAGCGTCTCCATGCACATAATAATGATGTCCTTTTCAACCGTATAAAGGTTGATGGCTTAACTCGAAACGCGGTTCTCATGATTCAACCGTTGACAGCGCCTCGCTGATGGCATTGGAGGCTTGAACCATGGTTTCGGCAAATACATGAGCGTAAATAGTTTCTGTGGTGCGTGTGTCCCTGTGTCCCAAATGCTCGGATATTACCTTCACCGGAACACCCATGTTTATCAGAAGCGATGCGTTCGCGTGGCGAAGGTCATGGATATGTATGTCCGGAAAATTGTGCTTTTTCAGAAGCTGCTTGAACTGCAGGTTGATATAGGTCTTTGCCATGTACTCTCCGTATGACCCGGTGAAAACGGCTCCACGCTCCATCCAGCGGTTTCCTACGGCCTTTCTGCGTTCATCCTGCCATGCCTTCTGCTCCCGAAGGATTTGCACCAATTGGGGCGGCAAAGCAATCACACGAGCGCTGCTTTTAGTCTTGGGAGTGGAAAGCTGATACTCGCCATCCAACCGGTAGAGATTGTATTTGACCGTAATCATAGCCTTATCCAAATCCACGTCATCCCAGTGCAGAGCGGTCAACTCACCGACACGCATTCCGGTATATATGAGCGTTTTTATAACCCTGGGCAACTGCGGATTGCTGAGCTCATCGAGGAAGGTAATCAGTGCCGTCCTTAATATGAGGAACGGCAATTATTATGCCCAAAAGCAGAAACCTGTTAGGAAGGAGATGACAGTGAATGGACAATGAAAGAAAGCCGCCGACCATGATGACGGTGCATGAAATAGCTAAAACGGGATTGCTGTCCGAACACGCACTCCGGCTCATGTTGAAAGCCGGAAAACTCCCAGCCATATATATTGGAAAGAAAGCGCTCATCAACTATGACAAGCTGTGCGCCGAATTGCAGAATCTGGAGTCCGACGTTTCAAAGCCCGAAATACCGACTTGGTATTAAATATATGCATATAAAAATCTACGGGAGAGGAGGTGGACGTGATGAGCGATTCAATGCAGGAGCTAAAGCAGATGCGGATATGGTTTCACTGGCGTTGGGAAAAGGATAAAAATGAAAAGCCGACAAAGAATCCTTTTGCCGCCAATGGCGGCTCAACCGGAACTGACGATGCACACAGCAACACATGGGTAACCTACGATGAAGCTGTGGCTGCGGCAGATAAGTTTCATGCAGCCGGTGTCGGATTCAAAATCCCGGAGAACTATTTCTTCCTGGATATCGACCACAGGGAACTTTCAGACCCGCTGGTGCAAACACTGCTTGCCCGGTTTGATTCCTACTCGGAACACTCTGTGAGCGGGGGGCGGCATACATATCTACGGCAAATGCGATTTTTCTAAGCTACCGACCTATATCGACAATAAAGGTAAAGTCCGGCTGGATAAGCAGTTCTACCAGAAGAATCCCCACATTGACCTTGAACTGTATGTCGGAGGTATCACAAACCGATATGCCGCCTATACCGGCAATATCATCGAGGATAAGCCCCTGCGTGAATGCACCGCCGCCGTTCTCACAACATTGGATAAGAATATGCGCCGCAAGGAAAAAACTAACTACAGAGCCAATCGTGATGGTAATCGGGCCGACTTCGACATCGTCTGCAATCTCCGCAAACAGAAAAACGGCGATAAGTTCAAGAAGTTATATGACGAGGGAGATTTCAGCGATTACGGTTCCCAGTCTGAAGCAGATGCCGCACTCTGCGCTATTATCGCATTTCGCACCGGCCCCGACCCGGAGGCAATTGATGCTATCTTCCGTGGCTCTGCACTGTATCGCGACAAATGGGAGCGTGAAGATTACCGCGACTCCACCATAGCCGTTGGCATTGAAGCCTGTCATGGCACCTTCCATAAATCCAAAATGGAACACCCGTATTTCATTAAATTCGATGAAAAAGGAGCGCCGTATGTGTTCCCGCCGCTGTTGGCTAAGTGGACGCGAGAGCATCTGGTTTATATCTTCGTCCGCGATAACGGCAGACAGGCTCTCCTCATTTATGTATATGAAGGCGGCTGTTATCGGCTGTATGCCCCCGATATGATCAAGGGCGTCATAAAAAGCTACATAGCGGAATATGACGAAGAACTTGTATCCATGGGCAAAGTAGCTGAGGCATACAATCAAATCATAACTGATCTCAAATATGTAGGACAGGATGACCTCAATTCATTTGAGTACTTAATAAACTTCAATAATGGTCTGCTCCGTATAAGGGAAGATGAAATAACGCTCCTGCCCCACTCGCCGGATATCCTCTCCACCATCCAAATCCCATGTGGCTGGACAGGTGAAGACACGCCCACACCGGTGTTTGACAGATATATGCACACCCTAACAAACGGCGATAAGGCCATAGAGCGACTGCTACTGGAATTTATAGGCGCCTGCATATCCAACATTAAAGGTTGGAGAATGAAAAAAGCACTTTTCCTTGTAGGCGATGGCGATACCGGCAAATCTCAGTTAAAGAGCCTTGTAGAGCGTCTGCTTGGCAAAGGGAACTTTATCGGTACTGACCTTAAGGATATCGAATCCAGATTTGGCACCGGTGCGATTTATGGCACACGTCTTGCCGGTAGCTCAGATATGTGTTTTCTCTCGGTAGATGAACTGAAAACCTTTAAGAAAATAACAGGCGGCGATAGCCTGTATGCCGAGTTCAAAGGACAGCAAGCCTTTGAGTTTACCTATAACGGTCTGCTCTGGTTTTGCATGAACAGACTCCCCAAGTTTGGGGGCGATGATGGCAAATGGATTTATGACCGCATCATGGTGGTGGAGTGTCCTAACGTTATCCCCAAAGACAAGCAGGACAAAACACTTCTTGATAAGTTGTATGCCGAGCGTGATGGCATCGTCTATAAAGCAGCAAAGGCTCTGCAGACGGTTATCACCAATGGCTACCGTTTCTCCGAGCCGGATTCCGTAAGCGTGGCGCGTAAAACCTATATGAGTGAAAACAACTCCGTTATCAGCTTCTACAATGAGTGCATGACCGAAAGGCCGCGCCGTAGGATTGAGGATAGCTGTTCTACCGGGCGCATTTACAAGGTGTATAAGGCATGGTGCTACGATAATAACAACGGTTACGCCAAGACAGCCGGTGACTTCCGAAAGACGCTTGCCGACCACCTCGACACAACCTTTGCCGATATGTCGGTTAAACGTAACAACGGTACCTACTATCGGAATTACACATTAACACCGGAGGCAAAAGAACAATATGCACAGGCCTATGGATATGAGGGTGCCGAATTCCTTGCATAGTGGCAGCTCTCTCCGTTTAGTGGCAGTACTGGTGGCAGTAAAAATAAGAACTGCCACTGGAAAAATGCCCACAGTGTAAGGGTTTCTGGTGTTTAGTGGCAGTGGTGGCAGTGCTTTCAACTTCTAAGCTGAATTTTGAAAAACTGTATATACAGAGAGGAAGTATAACAAAGATTATGGACTGTGTATATGAAGTGGGCAAATACGACCACTACTGCCACCAAGTAGCTAAAACACTTGGGATACTTGGCTTTTGGCAGTGGCAGCTGTGAAAACGTCTGCCACCGGCACTGCCACTGCTGCCACCACCGAAGCGCCGTTTTTATAAATGATATTTTACATGATTGGAGGAAAGGAATATGAACCATATCAGAATTATCGGCATGATGGATGCCGAGAGCGAAATCACAAAACAGAGCAGCCCTTCGGATTTTAGTGATGACTACTATGATGGCATGTCACTATACCGCCGCAAGGACATGAAACCGGTAGTGCTTTTCATGAGCAGAAATGCCGAGCCTGCCCGGTGGAAGGTCGTAGACGGAGCATCCGAGTTTTACTTCCGCTCATATGCCGAGGCTACAAACTTCTGTCAAATGCGCGGCTACATCTTCATGAAGGGAGGAAAACGGCATGACTCTGATTGATCTGCTCTATGGCAGAAGCCATAACAGCGCCAAAGGGAAAATACATCTTCGTAATCGCTCCGGGGAGCCTGTGACCATAACGAAAGAAATCCGCTATACCGTCACTGATGGGTATTCCAACATCCACATCAACGGTTACGATGACCTGCTTGAATACTGCCGTAGCGCCGAGTACACCTATCGTTCCGGTAAAACAGTATGACCGGTAAAAAATCAAAAAGACCCCACAATAACAATTTTAGGAGGAATTTAAAATGGCAAATTATCCAATCTCAAAATGAACAAGGTGGGAACACTCCTTCGTCCGAAAGGCTCATACTGCTCAGATGAATATGTTGAGAATATGTGCGACCTTTATCTACGTGATGAAATCCATAAGGATGATCATGGAAAGTTACACAAGTATTATCGTCTCCATGCAAAACAGCCCCACGATATGGAGATGGTTTTTACTTATGATATCCATTGCCCGGATTGCCACAGCGGTATGCTAAAGCAAATTGCCAGACCACTCAGTTATAACGAACTGGGCTTATACAGATGCCCCGTTTGCGACAAGAAATAGGAGGAAGAATTTATGAGTACTTACACTGAAAGATTACCCTATACCGGCTCACCGGAATATGACAAGCATTTCTGGAACGCTATGCGCGGTCATGAAAGCAGTTATGATGAACTCTCGAAAGGCCGCAGCACCGGAACCGGTCTTTATGCAATGCCGAACGGCGCAGAAAATAAGTATATGGCGGCTCTTGAGAAAGAAAGCCTGTTCCGCAATATCGGTACGGTTATAAAGGCCTACGGCTCCGGTTATCGTATTTTCGCAAAGGACAGCAACGACCTCGCCCAGTGGGTAGCGGAAAATGATGCCGTTCCTATTTACGAAGGTATCGATGATTTCACCATCAGTACTGTAGACAGTTGGAAGCTGGCGGCTTTAGTAAAAATGGATGAGGCCTTCATACATGATGCCAGCTTCGATATTGAAAACTACCTCATAAAACGCTTTGCCAAAAACTTCGGCAGGGCCGAGGACAATGCCTTTATCAACGGCAACGGCAATGAAATGCCCACAGGTATTCTGAACGC
>JAEWWT010000029.1 GCA_023396225.1 Bacillota bacterium | reverse complement strand
TTATCTTTTATTGCGCTTGGCTTCGTTTTCTTTGCTTTCGCTTTCCCTTTCTTGAGTTCCCCCTCTTGAGTCAGCTTGTTTATTATATTACTTTTTTCCCTACTTGTCAACAGGTTTTTCGGTTTTCGTCGATTTGTTTCTTTTCTTTATTACTTATCTCATGTTTTTATTAAGTTTGTACAAATGATTGCTGTATTGTGTAAAATAATGCGATTTGTCTGCTTTTAACACAGCCAAACCGCACTATAATGATGAATACTATATATAATTATTCTGTTGCTGCAAAGATAAAATAGCTTGTTAATCCATTCGCAAACGACGGATGTGTATATGGAAGACGTGATATTTCAAGAGAATTACTGTGGTCAAGATCTTCAACTTCACAATCCAGTATATTTGACAGCTTCAGAAATGTGCATATACATACAGGAGAATCCATATTGGCATTGTCCATCTTAGCTATACGGTCAAGATCTCCGTTCATTACTGCATCAAGGGTTTCATCGTCGTGAAGGTGTGTATCCTCAGGATCAAGATAATGTGAAAAGTCTACAGAGAAAACAAACAGGCAGTTTTTTTCTGCAGATAGCTCTGACAAAGCTTCAGATATATCATCAATGCCACTATTGCCCACAGTTCCTGACACAAGCAGACACGAAACTGACGCATCGGGAAGATAATACTTTACAAAAGGAATCAACCCTGCTGCGGAATGGTCTGTCTGAAGCATATCATCATTTTCTGCCGCTCCAAGCTTTGAAATCAAACGCTGTGAAAAGTCTGTATCATTTTTCAGTATACCGTTTGGTGCTGACCAGTCAGACAATGTTGTGCATAGCTTATCATTTTCAGGATCATGCATAGTTGCAATAATCACTACTGTTTCCACATCAGGATTGTTTTCTGCGGCAGTTTTAAAAAAGTCTGCAATCATGTTTCCAGCGAGCAGATGGTGCGGCACTACACCGCACCTTATCAGCTTTTTTGTATCATAGCATTTTGAATTGAGAGTAAACTGATTGAAATCATTCTTATTATAGTGTCTGCATTCAAGCAGATTTCTGGTGCTGACATAGTTTCTATCATCTGTAACACTGCTTTCTATAGTTGTATCACTTGTTTCCTGAGCAGATGTAATTTCATCAGAGGCACTATTATTGCTACTGCTACACGAACAACAGTAAGTACAAATTAACGCCATTGAAAGAAAAGCACTAATTGCTCTTTTAACTTTCATTAACAACAATCGTTCCACGCTCCGAGCTTCCCCATGTATTTTTTGAATTATAGACAAATGCTTCTTCGGTTACATATTCTCCAGAATTGACAAGACGAATGTAATATACTATTTCATTGGTGTCATGGGCATAAATTTTTACACGCTGGCCGCTTCTGTCGGCATAGAAATCAGTTGCTGAATCAACTTCAACAAATCTTGCCCCCGATGGAATTGTATCTTCAATAGTGTAATACTTTCTATCGACGCTGCTTGTTGTAATTGTAACTTTGACAAGTTCGCCTGGCTTCCAATCTCCACTTACGGACGTATAGGTCTTACTTACATTAATAGTCGGCTTAGTTTCAATATCGCTCAGGCGTCCTGTATAATATGCAGTAGCGCTGACACTTCCTGAAGTAACCTTGATATTTGCGTTCTTGAACTGCTCCTCACCGAATGTAAGTGATGAGCCGAAATATGTGTTTATATCAAGTGTCTGTTTTTTGCCGTCTAATGTGTACTGAATCTTTGCTTTATCTTCATCCTTAGGTTGATAGTTACGCAGATATGTCATAAGTTCAAGAGCATATGTCTGATCATTTTTCTTGTTATTAATAAGGAAACGTGCCATCAATTCAGATTCACGAAGATTAAGCTTTGATGCTGTAAGCAATGCAAGCCTTGTTGTATCTCCTGATGTTTCTGCACTTTTTCCTGCAAAAGCATAAACCTCTGCCGGTTTACCGCTCTCATAAATATTTAAGTTTCCTGTGAGCTTAGTGTAATATTTCAGCGAATTCTGATAGTCACCAAGATATGCAAGCGCTGCACAAAGCATAAGCTTATCATTATCAGATAATCCCTGCGGATCTGAAAGAAGATTATTTACATCATTGAGAACAGGTTCAGAAAGTGCTGCTAGACCTAAATAGCATGATGCAACATCACCGGAATCAATATTAGGATTTGAAAGTGCATTATAGAATAAGCTTTTTGCCTCATCCTTATTGACAAGTTCAGGATCTGCCGCACAAATAAGTGCAGTTAATTCATAGCTTTGCTCAGAATAAGGCAGTAAATTTGCAGCCCCATCACCAAGATTTACTTTGTTGCTAAGATATGCTTCTTCATCTATATAACCAAGCTGCATGGAAGCATAGCTTTGCGCAATGTTAATATCAAGGCGCTGACTTCTTGATGAAGCAAGGTCATTAAGAACCTGACTGTAAAGAATATACTTGTTATTATAGAAGTTAATTCTTAAAGGCCAACGCTGCGGAGCAATATTGATTGACTCTTCTGACAAATCAAATGTCTTTAATACAGGCGTTTCAAGAACAGCGCCAACTACTTCAAACGGCATTTCAATTGCATCAGAGTTATTTCCGCTTTTTGCAGTAAAAAGAACTTTATAGCTACCCTCAGGAAGCTTACCGAATTCAAGAGGTTTTCCTGATGAAGCAGTATGGGTTATATCAGTATTATCCCCTGTTACTTGAGCCGTAATATTTGCATTGTCTGATGCTTCACCACTGCATACAGCAGAGAAGTTAATATCATCACCGACAATGTACTGTGGAAGAATTATTGGGTTTATAAACATAGGCTGAGTTACTATCACAGGAACTTTCGCTGAACCTGCATATAATCTGTCATTATAATAACCTGCTGACTGAACAGTTGCACGCCATGTTGTAAGGTTATCAGGCAAAGGAACAGTAAACTCTGTTGTACCATCAGCGCCTGTCAAAGATTGCAAAAATGCAGCTGTATCTTTGAAGTCCATTCTTACGGCATCACCGCCTCCGCCGCCCTTTTCTGCACCGCCGTTAAATTCAGAAGTGTGTTCTAGGAAACTACAGTATCTCACTACATCAGGTATATAGTAAGATGCGTAAATATCATTCAATGCATCTGCATCCTGCGGAGCAATTGCAAATGCCGCTTCATCTACAACACTGATAGATACAGGAACTCCAGGTATAACTTTCCCGTTAATATCACATGCTTTGATTTTTACCTTTGCAGTATCTCCGGGAGCATACTTCTCCTTGTCAGTTGTAACTGTAAGCTTGATTTCACGTTCTGACGGATCAAAGCTGTAATAGTACCAATTGCCACTTATCGGATATACATGCTTTCCGTCAAAGTACGCACCAGTGATATTGACGTTTGGAATATATTCATCTGTCATGGTGTGACTGAATTCTGAGGTGTCAGAAACATTAAGCGATAAAAACTCGTATCCGCTTACTGTATAGAAAATACGTCCTTCAAAATTATCAACCTTTTCCCCATTCTTATTAAGTGCAAGATTTATAGTCTGATTCTCTGTAAAAACACTCTTATCTGTCTTAAAGTTATAATAGTTTCCGCTATAGTAATTGTAATAGTAGTCTGGACCATACCATAAGTAAACTGTATCCTCAACAAGCTGATCTTCTGTGTCATTCCAGCTTAAATCCATCCAATATGTTCCGTCATCTTTTACAGGAAGATTTGCAAAATTCCCCTTGCCATCGACAGTAGTGATTTTATAAGCTGCTATTTTTTCCGTGTTGGTAACATAGTCGTACTTTTTAAATGTCTTTTTCTCTATAAAGTTATAGTAGCTTCCTACTTCAACTTTTTCTGCCCAGCTATGATAAAGGGTTGCATTTACTTCTGTATTTACAAGAGCACCACGAAACTTGTCGTAATCACCCCATTCGATTTCCTCATTCTTTTCAACAAGATTTTTATCAATCATTGATGTTGTTACTTCAAGGTTTCCTACATCACCGTTTCTGGTAAAATCTGATTCAAGCATTATATCACGGCGAAATGCACGAAAGGTTGTATCTGTATACAGATAATTATTATCAACTCCAAGCTGTGAAAAGCTTATACTTGAATAATCAGGATACCAGCTGTTGCTGTCCTGTAATTTAACTGATGATTCTGCATAACCTTTGGAATCAGTTACAATTTCAGCTGGATTTGCAGTATCCCCTTCATATCCGCTTACTGAAAACTTAAGTCCCTCTGCCGGAGTTCCATCATAAAATGAGACATTAATTCCAACCTTGACAGGATTTTTCTGTGGCATCCATGCATTTTTAGGTACGTCAGGAACGCATAAATATGTAGGTTTTACATAATCATCTATAGAAACATACTTGCCGCTTATATATGTA
The DNA here is from genome assembly GCA_023396225.1 of Bacillota bacterium. Taxonomy (GTDB): domain Bacteria; phylum Bacillota; class Clostridia; order Oscillospirales; family Ruminococcaceae; genus JAEZYS01. The sequence goes on along the minus strand of JAEWWT010000029.1, from coordinate 50,756 downwards.
TCACCACTCATAAGAGATATGCTTCTACCCCATGTGTTCTTCAGATTCTTGTAAGAAAACTCCGCTGTAAAAGTACCATTCTTACTTATTGTAATCGGAATATCACTGCAATCCAGATCATCATAGCCAAATCTTAAGTAAAGATCCTCTGGAACAGATTTAACATTCTTATTTCTAGGAAGAATAAGACCCCATACCTTGACTGTGTCTGTTGTGAGATACTCTTCACGGTCTGTATAAACATAAGTGTAGTAATCCGAACGCATATCAGATTCATTCTCACGGTAATCAAATAAATCTATGTAGGTATCATTTCCGCTTGTTATCTTAAGCATTGCTGTACCGCTTTCATCTTCGGATATTTCCATCAATGCAGTACCTTTTTCATCTGTTTTGGCAGTCTTGAACTTACCATTAAGATTAATATTAATATCAGCAGAAGCAACAGCTTCGCCTGTTTCCGTATTGTTTACAAAGAAAACCGTCTGGGTTGGAAGTATACCTGAATAAACTGAAACAGTACTGATCTGAATATGTTTCTGTATATGAAATGTTTTGTCACCTAGTGTTGTGGTAATGTCAGCAATATACCATCCTTTTTCAAGAATATCAGGGAGGAGCAAAAATGCTTTTGTATAATATTCGTCACTGTCATCAATATGCAAACCTGTGGTTACATTATACACTTGGGAAAGCCCCGTTGTATCAAACTCATATTCCTGTTCCCATGTTGCATTATTGTTATAGTCATCTAGTGCATTGTAGTAATCTTCAGAATTATTATACTGATAGAGATTTACAGTAAAATCATTTCCATAAAGTTCAGAAGAACAATACAGTTCAACCAAAGCCTGATCTCCTGGCAAAAATGTTTCGGACGCTTTGTTTACAGAATAACAGTAGATATAATTTTCATCACACTGCGTTTTGAAACGAAATTCCATATCATTTTCAAGAGCAGTACCATCCAGTGACGGCATTCCGCTCTTTATCCTGACTGTATAAACTGTTTCCTCTTTAAGACTTTCATCAGGAACAAATACTAAAGTGGAACGATATGACTTGAACTCCCCTTTAACTTCAGGGCTGATTTCAAAATACTTTTCAGCTTCCTTTACATCAGGGGAAGCCGAGAATATTATTTCAATTCCAGTATTGACAGGAACACTGTCAATTTTGTCTGCTGGAAGGACTTCCTTTATATTGAATGAATCTACAGTCTGGAATGCCCAGCTATATTCAAAATTACCGCTTTTATCTCTCAATTCAAGATTTACTATGCTTCCCTTTTCAAAACTTTTCTCACAAGCAAGTTCAAAAGAACACTTTTCTATTTTTATAATCTCAAATGGTGTATCAGGATTTATTGCAAACCTAGCTTTAAGATCTTCTGCTTTCATGTCCTTAGCAGATGTAATTATAAATTTTGTATCTGTCTCTATACAGTTACCGACAACCTTTTCTGCAACTACCTCAGTGATTTCAAGCTTTTCAGGCAGCTCACGATTTAACCCTGTCGGAGTAATCTGCGAGGATCCTCCCTGTGAAGAATTACCTGACTGCTTTATTCTGTCAATAATTCCAGGCAAAAAGAATACACTTGCAACGGATAGTATTACAAGAAAAACTGCTACTAAAATAATTATCAAAGGCTTATTAACTTTACCCTTGCCTTTTCTGTTTGAATTTGATTTTATGTCCATTACCTTACCCCCGAAAATTTTTATTGATACAAAGTAAATTATATTAAAAATTTTTATTATTGTACATATCATAATAATTACAAATTATCACAATTAGGTAACATTCAATTGACTATAATAAAAGCGGCAACAAGATTACCTCAACTTAAAAGTAAGACAACCCTATTGCCGCTTTAAAATGTATTTAATACAAAGCTGAATTTATGTTACAATATATGTTTGATATTACTTATCTCCCATTAGCTTAACCATAACAGCCTTCTGTGCATGGAGACGATTTTCAGCTTCTTCGAAAATCTCATTTGCATGTGCTTCAAAAACCTTTGTAGTAATTTCTTCCTCACGATGTGCAGGCAAGCAATGCTGAACCATAGCATCAGGCTTGGCAACAGCCATAATCTCATCATTGATCTGATAACCCTTGAATGCAGCGCGGCGCTTTTCAGCTTCACCCTCCTGACCCATTGATGCCCATACGTCAGTTATAACTACATCTGCATCCTTTGCAGCCTGTGCTGGAGATGATGTAAGCTCAAAACAATCAAACTCCTTAGCAAAATCGAGAACTTCCTTTGCAGGATGGTATCCCTCCGGACAAGCAACAGAAACAGCCATTCCTACCTTTAAACCACCGACGATAAGTGAATTTGCCATGTTATTGCCGTCACCAATAAAGCACATCTTTAGTCCGTCAAACTGTCCCTTGAATTCACGAATAGTCATAAGGTCAGCAAGTATCTGACATGGATGGCTGAAATCTGTAAGACCATTAATAATCGGAATATTACCGAATTCAGCAAGATCCTCAACTTCTTTCTGCTCAAAGGTACGAATCATAATTCCGTCAATATAACGTGAAAGAACACGAGCTGTATCCTGTACAGGCTCGCCACGTCCTATCTGAAGATCGTTTGATGAAAGAAACAATGGGTATCCGCCGAGCTGGTACATACCTGTTTCAAAAGATACACGTGTACGTGTTGAAGCCTTCTGGAATATCATTCCGAGTGTCTTGCCCTGAAGATAAGGATGTGGGATATTGTGCTTGAGTTCATACTTAAGCTGATCAGCAAGGTTAAGAATATCAATAATTTCTTCCTTTGAAAGATCAAGCAGTTTTAATAAGTGTTTCATTGGGTTACCTCCATTTTCTTTACTGTTTAAATCATGAATTTATCTATAATGCTGTTAAGCCGTTCGCTGTACTTTGTTGTTATGTTGTGTGCAGCTTTATCCCAGACTTCACACTTGCATTTAGAATTCAACTCTGCCATATGTCTGACAGACTTTCTAACATCAGATAATTCTTTTTTGCCACATAAAACAAGAACAGGAATATCTGTATCTGCAAACTGTGGGTAATCTTTGATTTCTATCCCATTGTCAATGCTATTTAAAATTGTTTCAAGCTTTGCACTCTTTGTATATTCAGCGAAATCGTCATACATTTCATTTGAAATAGCAAGTAATTTTGCTGAAATCTTTATATACCAGTTTTTCTGCAGCAGATTAATATACTTCTCATTCATTTTTACAATCTTGTCAAGAGTCTTTCGCTCTTTAATGATCCAAGGGCTGATAATGATTGCCCCACTAAACAGTTCGCTGTGATCACTTGTAAGAGTAAAAGCAAGTTGTGCGCCAAGTGAAAAACCAATCAGTGTAACTTTTCTGTTAAGTGATTTTATAAGCTCGGTAATCTCTTCCTTGGCCTTTTCTGTAGTATATATGGATTCAGATTCTTTTCCATAGCCTGTGATGTGAGGAACTATAAGATAATATCTGTCCGAAAGACAGTATTGTTTATAAAAGCTTTGTACAAAATTTGCACCATGCAGAAATACTATTGCAGGATTTTCAGGATTACCAAAGCTTTCATAATACATTTATACCCAACTCCTTATGCAAGCAATTCCTTCAGTATAGCAATGCCCTTATCAATTTCATCATATGTTATTGTAAGCGGAGGAAGCATCCTGAGCTTTTCCTTTGCAGTAAGAAGTAATAATCCCTTGTCAAGACCAGCCTTGCAGACATCACCTGCAGTTTTGGTTTTCAGTGTTATACCAATCATAAGTCCAAGTCCGCTGACACTTTCAACTTCATCTATCTTTAAAAGCTCAGAACGGATATAGTCACTCTTTTTACTTACTTCATCAAGGAAACCTGCTGTATTCAATTTCTTGATTACTACATTACCGCCTGCACAAGCAACAGGGTTTCCGCCGAATGTAGAGCCATGTGTTCCTGGTGTGAATACCTCTGCACATTTTTCTCCTGCAAGGCAAACTCCCATTGGAATACCACCTGCAATTCCCTTTGCAAGTGTTGTAATATCAGGTTTTACACCATAATGTTCAGATGCAAGGAATTTTCCTGTACGGCCAACACCTGACTGAACTTCATCAGCTACTGTAAGAACGTCCTTTTCAGCACAAAGCTTGAATATTTCGTCAATGAACTCCTTGTCAAGAGCAATAACTCCGCCTTCACCCTGAACAAACTCAAACATAACAGCACAAACTGTATCATCAAGCTTTTCACGTAAATCAGCAACATTGTTTGCTTCAACATTTATGAATCCATCAAGGAAAGGATAGAAATAGTTGTGGAATGAGTCCTGACCTGTAGCTGAAAGTGTAGCTAATGTCCTTCCGTGAAAGCTGTTTACAAGGGTGATTATATTGTGACGTCCCTTGCCGTACTTATCAAAGGAATATTTCCTTGCAAGCTTTATTGCAGCCTCATTAGCTTCTGCACCTGAATTACCGAAGAATACTTTCTTGTAGCCTGTTGTTTTGCAAAGACTCTCCGCAAAATCAGCCTGAACCTGTGTGTAATAATAGTTAGATGTATGCTGGATTGACCTTACCTGTGAGCATACTGCATCTGCCCATTCTTCATCGCAGTAGCCAAGAGAGTTTGTTCCAATTCCGCTGCCGAAATCTATATATTGTTTTCCGTCCTCATCAACAGCAATACGTCCGCTGCCTGATTTAGGAGCAATGTCATAACGCTTATATGAGCCCATGACATATTTATCAAATTTATTTACCGTATCTTTATTGTTCATTTCATTCTCACCCTTATCAATTTTTATGCCAAATAAAAAATGTCCAAGCTATTTTAATTATTAACATGGGACCTAAAGTGTCACCAGATTAATATTATTAATAAATTATACAAATTGTGTACCAATGCCCTCGTTTGAAAGAAGTTCTATAAGTATTGAATGTGGAACTCTTCCGTCAATAATACAAGTCTTATGAACACCACGTCTGACTGCTTCAACGCAACAGTCAATCTTAGGAATCATTCCGCCTGAAATTATGCCCTGACGCTTCATGAACGGAACTTCACTTACCTGAACCTCACTGATAAGAGTATCAGGATCATCCTTATCTTTAAGAAGACCCACTATATCTGTCATAAGGATAAGATTTTCTGCACCAAGTTCGGCAGCAATTCTTGAAGCCGCTGTATCTGCATTTACATTATATGTCTGACCGTTTTCATCGCATGCAACTGTAGCAATAACAGGTATATAATCATTGTTAAGTGCATCGTGGATAGGCTGTGTGTTTACCTTTACAATTTCGCCGACATAACCAAGATCATCTTCGCCTTCCATCTTATGAGCAAGAAGCATCTGTCCGTCAATACCACACATTCCAAGAGCCTTGCCCTTGTTCTGTGTAAGATGTGAAACAAGCTCCTTGTTTACCTTTCCTGAAAGAACCATCTTGACAATGTCAACTGTAGCTTCGTCTGTATATCTTAGTCCGTTTACAAATCTGCTTTCAATACCAACTTTTTTAAGCATATCATTTATTTCAGGACCTCCACCGTGAACTAAAACAACCTTTACTCCGACAAGTGAAAGAAGAACTATGTCACTCATAACAGCATTCTTGAGTTCTTCATTTGTCATGGCATTTCCGCCATACTTTACTACAACAATTTTATTATTATATTTCTGAATATAAGGAAGTGCATCAATAAGCACTTTTGAACGTATTGTATTTGAAATCTGATCTGTAAACTCCATTTTTATATGCTCCCTTAATAAACTAATTACACCTATTATTTAATAAGTTCTGTTATTATTTTTGTATGCCATATCGCTCTGTTCCTTTAAAAGTCTGTAAATAGAATCTACATTGTCAATTCCGACAATTGAGCCGCCGTCACCGAACGAATTAGCATAGTTATCATTGCGTACACCACGACAATCTACTGAGAAATTTATATCAGCTTTTCCTTTGCCCGTCTGATACAATCTTACATCAACAATCTTATCAAGATATTCACTTTTAAAACTTTTACCTGTTATAGAAAGTATCCTCATGTTTGTGATAGCGTATTTGTTAATACCCGTTATTCCAAGTGACTGAAGCAGCAGGAACACACCGATTGCAATAAACGGCAATCCAAATAACCCAAAAAAACCGGCTCCTGAAACTGCTGATACAGTCCAGAAAATTGAAAAGCCGAGCCAGAATATTGAGAAAAAAATAGGGTATGCTCTTGCCCTTGAACTCGCTTTACCCTTGCCGCACCATAGAATATGTTCCCCTGCAAGCAGGTATTCATTAAACTGACTTTCAATTTCTGAATAAGGTTCTACTGAATATTCAGAGGGATGTATAATCCGGTCATTCGGGTATATCTCCTGACCATTTGAATAAGGTTCTCTTTGTTCAGGATAGATTTCTCTTTGCTCTGGATAAAACTCCTGTCTGTTAGGATATATCTCGCCGTCTTCTCTGCGCGGCTTTTCGTACTCTTTAAACTCGTCTAACATAAATACCTCCTGTCAAGAATGTTATATTACATCAGGCTTCTCTTTTAATTCATCCGGGATCACTCTGAAAAATTCCGACCTTGTTTTACACTTTGAAAACAGTTTTATTATTTCATCAGGCTGTCTTGCAAATATACCGGGAATAAAATACTCATCAAACTGACTCCTTAAAGGAAATGCAGTTACAGGATCAGTCAGAGAAAAAACAGCACTTCTTCCGCCCCTTGCATCAAGCTTCATAAAATGATTGTTATACCAGACAGCATTAAGGCAATGAACAGCATATCCGTCATCATCATTATCATCGTTGAGTGTAAGTCTCTGATAACAAAATCCTGCGGGAATCTCCTGTCCTCTGAGCAATGCTGCAAAAAGATTTGATTTTGCATAGCATATTCCATGTTTATATTTAAGTACATCCGATGCCTTGAATGTAAGTTTCTGTTCTCCAATATCACCCGAATGGGGAGTTTCTTTTTCAACATAGTAGTATGCTTTTTCTATTTTCTCTGCATCTGCCATATCTTTTTTAAAAAGCTGTTCCGATAAGCTTTTTATATTTTTAACGGAAAAATTAATATAATCTGTTTCAGTTAAGAAATCCTTTAAAATCATATACTCTTCCCCCGTTATAAATCGTCTTGTATTTATATGTTATCGTTAAAGTTAAGAAGTTGTTTACGAGCTTTTCTTGCAATATTAGCAACCTGCTTTGGATTATCAATATAATCAAAAAGTATTACTTTTTCATCAAGGTCATACTCCTTGACATCATCTTCAGGACTACTGCTAAAACAGACACTACCGTAACCCTTTTTATAAATCTCTGAAATAATATTATCAGTGTCTTTAAGCATACAGGAGTAAAATTTCTTTTCCCTTTTGTTATACTGAATTACCCTTATATCAGTTACAACGCAGTAAATACCTGCCCCTGTTTTAATTCTTTTCGGTATATCAAAAATCATGTACAGCATAAACAATATGAAAGGAAATAATAAGACGGTGCTGAATTTACTTTGATTAAAAGCAAATAAATTGTATACGGCAATCACTATCATGGCAATTCCAATTAATACTCTTAAATCAAAGGACATCCTGTACTTTGATTTGCCCTGCCACAATATCTTTTCATCCTGCATAAGGTACTCGTTGAATATATCGGTATCATTCATGTGCAGATACCTCCGAATTAAGTTATTTAACTTCTGTAGTCTCCATTTATTTTAACGTAATCATATGTAAGGTCACAACCCCATGCTACGGCTTCAGCTTTTCCCTGATGAAGCAGCACATGAATCTTTATTTCGTCCTCAAGGAGAATTTCCTTTGCAGTTTCCTCTGAGAAATCCACTCCCGAACCATTCCTGCAAACTTCAATTGTTCCCTTTGAAGAACCAAGAGTAACATCAACCTTGTTGATATCAAAGTCAGCTTCAGCATAACCGATTGCACAGAGAACCCTTCCCCAGTTAGCGTCAGCACCGAACATTGCTGCCTTGAAAAGACTTGATGTGATAACAGCCTTTGCAACAATTTCTGCTGTCCTTTCATCTTTAGCACCTATACATACACATTCAAGAAGCTTTGTTGCGCCTTCTCCGTCCCTAGCAATTTCCCTTGAAAGGTATCTCATAATTGAGTAAAGAGCTGATTTGAATTTATCGTAATCATCATTTTTAGCTGTGATTTCTTCGTTTTCTGCAAGTCCGCATGCCATTACACAAGCCATATCGTTAGTAGAAGTATCACCGTCAACACTTACTCTGTTGAAAGTTACCTTTGTAACCTCAGTAAGAACCTTGTTAAGCATTGTCGAAGAAATGTTCACGTCAGTTGTTATAAAGCAAAGCATTGTTGCCATATTCGGATGAATCATTCCACTTCCCTTTGCTATACCACCGATATGACAAGTCTTTCCTCCAGCTTCAAACTCAACTGCTATTTCCTTTTTCTTTGTATCGGTAGTCATGATTGCCCTAGCACATTCATCACTTCCATCATCACTGAGCTTCTTTACGAGGTTTCCAATGTTATCTTTGATAGGCTGTATGTTAAGCGGCTGACCTATAACTCCTGTTGAAGCAACAATAACATCATCAGCGTTTATGCCAAGCTTTTCAGCAAGCATATCGCACATCATCTGTGCCTTTTCCTCACCGTCTGCGTTGCATGTATTTGCATTCTTGGAGTTTACTATAACTGCCTGAGCTTTACCATCTTCAATGTGACGTTTTGTTACAAGTATAGGAGCTCCCTTAACTTTATTCTGTGTATATACAGCAGCAGCGGAGCATTTTTTCTCACAGAATATTATTCCTACATCATTCTTATCAGGATTAGTACCGAGTCCTGTGAACATACCAGCTGCTTTAAATCCGACAGATGCACAAATTCCGCCTGATATAAACTTCTCTTTCATACTCTCTTGTCCCCTTGGTTAAATTGGTTAAATCTTATTTATTATAAAGTGTAAGTCCTGTTGTTTCGTCAAGTCCCATCATAATGTTCATGCACTGGACAGCTGCTCCTGATGCGCCCTTGCCAAGGTTATCAAACCTTGCGCAAAGCATAACATGATCATCTGTACCGTATACAAATATCTGCATTGTGTCTGTATCTTTCAATGTATTTGCAGCAAGGAATCCATTTTCAGTAACACCCTCACCCATAAAAGGTTCAACCTTTACAAGCTTCTGATTATTATAATGTTCACTCATAATTTCCCATACTTGATGTGCAGTTGTTTTCTTTGCCATTGCTCTGAAATGAAGAGGAACAGAAACAATCATTCCATTGTAATAAGGATTTATATACGGATTGAATATCGGAGGATATGACAAGCCTGAAACAGCCATCATTTCCTTGATATGCTTATGAGTTTTTCCGAGTGAATATAATCTTGGAGAATCAAATTCAGCTGACCTATCAGGTGATTCATATACTGCAATAGCCTTTTTGCCTGCACCGCTGTATCCTGAAACTCCATGACATATAACTGGATGATAAGGCTGAATAAATTTGTTCTGAACAATTGGGTACATAAGAGCATTGAATCCGGTTGCGTAACAGCCTGGAACAGTAACTCTCTTTGAGTTTTCTATCTTTCTTCTGTGTTCATCAGACAATTCCGGAAAACCATAAGCCCATTTCGGATTTGTTCTGTGAGCAGTTGAGGCATCAATTATCTTTGTTCTGCTGTTTTCGCAGAGAGAAGCCGATTCGATTGCAGCTTCATCTGGAAGACAAAGTATTGTATAATCGGATGCATTAATAAGACGCTTTCTCTCAATTGTGCTTTTTCTCAGTTCCTCATCAATTTCAAGAATTTCAATGTCTGTACGTCCTGCAAGGCGATCAGAAATTCTTAAACCTGTTGTACCTTCTTTTCCGTCAATAAAAACTTTATACGCCATTGATTTTTCTCCTCCTTATATATACAATAACCCCAACTATTAAATAACCGACCATAATTATACCGCCTGCTATTAATCCTCCTAATGCTAAGATAAACTCCCCAAGTCCGCCAAACATTTGCCCATCCCAGTAATGAAGAACATTATCCATATAAATTACAATTATAAATGCTATTCCGTATCCAACGGTCGGTATTGCACATACAATCGGATAAAAAAGCTTCTTTTTAATTTCAAATTTTTTATTAAAATATTCTGAAATAAAGTAGAGAACTATACTCCATGCAAGTAAAGGTATTGAAGAAACTATCCACGTCAGAAATGATAACCGAAACCCAACCAAAATTCCAAGAAACATCATGACTGTATTTACACACATCATTCCTACAAGAATCAGAATTTTTTTCATTGCATACCTCCTGTTATCAGCATGGCTATCTAAGGCAATACCGCGCAATACGTTTCTGTCGATTTTCAAAACAGGCTCAGTACCGCATTTTCGCTGTTTCTCAAATTGTCGAAACGTAGCCTGTGGCTTTGTGCGGTATAGCCCTAATTATTCTGCATTACTTTGTATACTTTAAGTTCATTCCTGCGCCTTCCTTTGCAACAGGACGGATATGAAAGCCAAATTTCTCATAAAACTTTTCCTTGCCGTAAGCTGCAAGAAGTGTAAGTGAAATGCTCTCGCCTTTTTCAATGCTGTTGTAAGCATAGTCCATAAAATTCTGAACAACCTGCCTGCCGATTCCCTTGCCCTGATAATCAGGATGAACAATCACATCAACAAGCATAATATGATATCCGCCATCGCCAACTCCCCTTGACATACCTACAGCCAAGCCGTCTTCGTTGTGTGCAACAGTAAGAAATGAAGGATTTTTCATTGCATTATCAAATTGTCTTTGAGAAACTGTATTCCAGCCTACAAGTGTTCTGAGATTATTATAATCCTTAAAAGTTATTGTTTTATCATATGTAATCATTATTCCATAGCCTTCAATTTTTCTTCTACAAATTTAAGCTGTTTCCTAACAGCTTCTGGTGCAGGTCCGCCGTCAGCTTTTCTCTGCATTACGCATGTGTCTAGACTGATTGCCTCAAAAACATCATTTTCAAACTTATCAGAATATTTTCTGTACTCCTCAATAGGAAGCTGTTCAAGAACTGTATTCTTTTCAATACAAAGAGCAACAAGTGTGCCTGTAATCTTATAGGCATCTCTGAAAGGAAGACCCTTCTTGACGAGGTAATCAGCGCAGTCAGTTGCATTGATAAATCCCTTTGCAGCAGCGGCCCTCATATTAGGCTTGATAACTCTCATGGTTGCAAGCATAGGAATGAAGGTATTGACGCAAAGCTTAACTGTATCTATTGCATCAAATATTGCTTCCTTATCCTCCTGCATATCCTTGTTGTAAGCAAGCGGCAATCCTTTCATCATTGTAAGGAGTGTCATAAGGTCGCCGTAAACTCTGCCTGTCTTTCCTCTGATAAGCTCTGTAATATCAGGATTTTTCTTCTGTGGCATGATAGACGAGCCTGTAGCATATGCATCGTCAAGCTCAATAAACTTAAATTCCCATGAACACCACATAATTATTTCTTCGCTGAATCTTGAAAGGTGCATCATAAGAATTGACAATGCAGAAGCAAGTTCAAGGCAGAAATCTCTGTCAGAAACACCATCAAGACTGTTTTGTGTTATATCCTCAAAGCCAAGCAGATCAGAAACCTGCTTTCGGTTTATCGGATATGTTGTTGAAGCAAGTGCGCCGCTCCCAAGAGGCATGAAATTCATTCTCTTGTATGTATCTTCAAGTCTGCCTATATCTCTTAAAAACATCTGTGCATAAGCAAGGACGTGGTGAGCAAATGTGACAGGCTGTGCTCTCTGCAAGTGAGTATATCCCGGCATAACAGTTTCAGTATGCTGTTCTGCAAGATCACTAACTGTCTTGACAAGCTCTCTTACAATCTTTATGATATCCTTTGTTTCATCCTTTAGGTACATTCTTATGTCAAGAGCAACCTGATCATTTCTGCTTCTTGCTGTATGAAGTCTTTTGCCGGTATCACCAAGTCTGCTTGTAAGTTCCTGTTCAACAAACATATGAATATCTTCAGCATTAGGATCAAAGTGAAGCTTTCCGCTGTCAAGATCATCAAGGATACTTTTCAGCCCTGCAATTATCTTTTCACTTTCATGCTTTTCAATAATTCCGCAGTCTCCGAGCATTTCAGCATGAGCCATAGAGCCTTTTATATCATGTCTGTACATTCTTGCGTCAAAAGAGATAGATGAATTAAAATCATTAACTTTTTCATCAACTTCCTTTGAGAATCTTCCTGCCCACATCTTTGCCATTTATATCAATCCTTTCCGCAGTAAACTGCACTTCAAATGCAGTCTATCCGTTCGCGATATATTCAAGTTTATTCTGCTGCTGTTGTAGTTTCCGAAGCTACAGTAGTTTCAGATGATTCCGCAGCTGAATCTGAAGCTGATGTTTCTGCTTCACTCTCCTGTGCTTCTGTAAACTGCTGATTGGTAACAATGTTATAAGTTTCAATTTCCTTGTCAGTAAGCTTTCTGTACTTTACAAAACCTGTATCCGAGCCTAAATTCATATAAATATCTTCAAAAGAAATCTTTGCAAGCTGTGGCCCTGATTTGGTAGAAACCTTAAGGTTTCCGTCATATATTTCATATTTATCCATCGGATATGAATATGTTGCATCACTGTAAACCTGATGGAAAATCTGACGGCCATCCTCTGTGAATTCAAATAATCCAACATACTTGTTTCCGTCATCATCCTGCATAACACCTGTTGTTTCATCATCTATCCATACACCAACAATTTTCTGCTGTTTCTCCGCATTATCACGGGTTTTTGCTGAACTGCATGATGTCAAGAGCAATACTGCTATAATGCATATAATTACACCTGCTGTCACCCTTAAAGATCTATTTAAAGACATTGTTTAGTCTCCTTTTTCTTCGTTAAATTTATTCGCAAACAGACTATTTTTCAAATACGGGATCTTACAAAAAGCATATACTTAATGCTAACGATTGTCATAAAGGGTTATTTAATAACATCAGTCAATTTCTCTTTCCCTCGTCTAAATAATTTCCGCAAAATGGACATCTAACAGTATCCGATGGGATTCTCAACAACTGAAGTTTTGCACCACAATGCTGACAGCGGTAAAATACAAGTGACATAAGTTTGGAAATAATCTGAAGTGTTAAACATAAAATAATTAAAATTACAAATGGCTCTTTATTGTCAACAATTTTATTTACTATGCTAGGTACAAATGCGAAACAGATAAACATTATTATAGTCAGAACATTCAAAACGGTGTCTACAATAACATATGCTTTCCGCTTTTTCACAAATATACCTCCGATTATGCAAATCAGTTCTGTAATTTATTGCAATGTAAGTTGTTAAGCATATCATATAGTATATAAAATTATTTTAACGAACATACGGGCAGAGAGTAAATCCTGCCCGTATATCCATTTAAATAATTACTAAAATATTACTTATTGTTTCTCTTTGCGTCAAGCTTTGCCTTAACCTTGATAGGAAGACCAAAGAGATTGATAAATCCAGCACTGTCAGCCTGATTGTAAACATGATCCTCATCAAAAGTAGCAACTTCTTCATCATAAAGTGTGTATGGTGAAGTTACGCCTGCATTAATGATATTGCCCTTATAAAGCTTGAGTTTTACATCACCTGTTACAGTTTCCTGTGTCTTTGTAACAAAAGCTGAAAGAGCTTCTCTTACAGGTGTGAACCACTGTCCGTTGTATACAAGATCAGCGAAATCAATAGCAAGCCTCTGTTTCATTCTCTGTGTCATCTTATCGAGAGTGATTGTTTCGAGAACTTCATGTGCATGATAAAGAATTGCTCCGCCAGGAGTTTCGTAAACGCCTCTTGACTTCATACCGACAAGACGGTTTTCAACGAGGTCAGCAAGACCGATACCGTTTGCTCCGCCAAGTTCGTTGAGCTTCTTTACAACGTCAACGCCCTTCATCTTTACGCCGTCAATTGCTGTAGGAACACCCTTTTCAAAGTGGACAGTTACATATGTTGGCTTATCAGGAGCCATTTCAGGAGAAACACCGAGTTCAAGGAATCCAGGCTTGTTGTACTGTGGTTCATTTGCAGGATTCTCAAGGTCAAGACCTTCATGTGAAAGATGCCAGAGGTTCTTATCCTTTGAATAATTTGTTTCTCTTCTTATTTTAAGAGGAATATTATGTGCTTCTGCATAGTCGATTTCTTCGTCACGTGACTTGATATCCCATTCTCTCCAAGGAGCGATTATCTTCATATCAGGTGCAAAAGCCTTGATTGTAAGTTCAAATCTTACCTGGTCATTACCCTTACCAGTACAGCCGTGACAGATAGCGTCAGCGCCTTCTTTAAGAGCAATTTCAGCAATTCTCTTTGCAATGATTGGTCTTGCAAAAGAAGTTCCGAGAAGGTATCTGTTTTCATAAACAGCACCAGCCTGAACTGTCGGGAAAACGTAATCTTCAATGAATTCATCATTGAGGTCTTCTATATAAAGCTTTGAAGCTCCTGTCTTTATAGCCTTTTCTTCAAGTCCATCAAGTTCTGTGCCCTGACCAACGTCTCCTGAAACAGCAACAACTTCACAGTTATCGTAATTTTCCTTTAACCATGGAATAATGATTGATGTGTCAAGTCCACCGGAATATGCAAGAACAACTTTTTTAATACCCTTTGTCATAATAAAGACCATTCCTTTCTTGATGTTTTGTGTGATTTTGCTAAGCAAAATTTCGAACGGCAGTTCAAAAAGCACAAAACTCGAAGTTTGAAAGATTTATCTTTCAAACTTTTTCCTCCGTTTATATTCATTAAAGTTAAATAAATCAATTTTTATTATACTCCGATACAATCATTTGTCAAGTATTATTTGAATATTTTTATTATTATTTTAATAATATGCATTATTTTATGTATAAAAGTAAGTAATATTCATTATTTACTGTATATTCTTATAATTTGACATTTATGCCGAACAGTTTAGTGATTGCAATGGCCTGATCATATGAAACCGTAACGCCTTTAAGCTTGTTTATATCAAGATAAGCGCCATTTATTGAACAGTCAGAGAAATCTGTTCCTGCAAGCTCTGACTTCATAAAATCAGCATTGTCAAAGTTGCATTTTCTTACTTCTGTATTCTTGAATCTGCTCTCTGTAAAAGATGCCTTTGAGAAATTGTCTGATATAAATAAACATTTTTTCAAGGACGTCAGCGAAAAGTTTGCATACTGCCCAAAACATTCCCTTATTTCGCAGTCAAATAAGTCTGTATGTGTAAAGCATGTCCCTGTCATTCTGCAGTTTATGAATTTTACCTTTTCAAAGCTACAGCTTTCCATCCGTATATTTGAAACATCAAAATTTCTGAACACAACCGAGCTGAAATGAACAGAACTGAAAACAGTTCCGTCAAATCTGCCTGTGCTGAAAGAGCAATCTGAAATATCCGTCCCCATAAATTCAAGACCGGGAACGGATATATTTTCAAATTCAATACCGCATATATCCGTATCATTTTCAACTGCATTAATTAAAACGTCCGCTGTTGTTTCTTTCATGCCGGCCCTCCCTGTTTCTGATAAACTTTGAGAATTTCACCGATATACTGCTTATGGATAGGTTCTTTTTCATTAAGGTTCTGTAGCTCAGGAAGAAGCTTTGAATTATCCATATCTGCCGCATAAATTTTTCTGCAGACAAGAATAAGTTCTGCCTGTTCAAAAGCAGTTGTTCCGTCAATAAACATAGGTGTAAGACCTGTTTCCTTTGCCTTATTGCAGTTTCTTCCTGAATTAGCACCACAGAATTTTAAATCTTCCCTCCTGTTTTCATTGAAGAAGCATACCGTAAAAAGGCTGTTGCTTTCAATGAATTCATAGGTATAGCGGTTAGGTCTTACAACTGCTGTAAAGCAGTTCTTTCTCCACATAACACCCACAAAGCCCCATGAAGCTGTCATTGTGTTATATCTGTTCTCATTTCCTGAAGTGACAAGGAACCATTCCTTTGATATTTTATTGAATGGATTGAAACTGAGATCGTCCAACTGAATTTCCTTAAATGACATAATAAAAACATTCCTTTCTGATTTTTGTTGTAGTTTTGTGTATTTTTTAAATCTAATCTGCTGTAATTATACTATTTTTCCTCCGCCAATAACGATGTCGCCGTCATAAAGCACTACTGCCTGCCCCTTTGTTACGGCTCTCTGCGGGGTATCAAAAACTACCTTGAGTCTGTCACCCTCCTGAACAGCTGTACATGGCTGGTCAGTCATACTGTATCTTGTTTTTGCAGTACATTTCACAGGCTCAAAAAGATTCTCCTGCGATATGATATTTATGTCATCAGCATAAAGCTCACTGCTTAAAAGCGATTGTGCATCCCCAAGTGTAACAGTATTGTCCTCGCAGTTCTTTGCACAGACAAACACAGGCTTCCCGAATGTCACACCAAGTCCTTTTCGCTGTCCTACAGTATAGTTTATGATACCCTGATGCTTTCCGATTATATTTCTGTCCGTATCAATAAAATTCCCCTGCTTGAAGTCTTTCCCCGTATGCTTTTTTATAAATGAAGCATAATCTCCGTCCGGAACAAAGCATATATCCTGGCTGTCTGGTTTTCTTGCATTTATAAGTCCGTTTTCTTCTGCAAGCCGCCTGTTTTCAGGCTTATCTGTCCCCCACAGCGGAAAAAGAGTCCTTGCGAGCTGATACTGTGTCATGTTGTAAAGCACATAAGTCTGGTCTTTTTTTCTGTCCTCAGGACGCAAAAGAAGATATCTTCCCTTGCCCTCGTCATATACAATTTTTGCGTAATGTCCTGTGGCAATACCATCATAGCCCATTTCTTCCGCACGCTTGAGCATCTTATCAAATTTTATATACCTGTTACATTCTATACATGGGTTAGGTGTTTCTCCATTGATATAGCTTTCAGCAAAAGCGTCAATTACATCATGCATGAACAAATCCTTGAAGTTGAAAACATAATGCTCAATTCCAAGCTTGTGACATACTCGCCTTGCATCTTCAACATCAGACAATGAACAGCAGGTTCTTACTTCACATTCATCCTCATCCTCACGCTCAAACAGTTTTAAGGTACATCCGCAGACATCATATCCCTGCTGTTTCAACAGTAGTGCCGCAACTGAACTGTCCACACCGCCGCTCATACCAACCAGTATTTTTTTCATTTATTTTAAACAACCTTTCAGTTCATTAACAACTCTTCAAAGCTTTTCACTGTCATGTCAGCTATTCCCTCAAGCAGTCTGAATTCATCTTCATAGTGCCTGTCGTAAATTCCAATTGTATAGAATCCAGCTTTTGAAGCAGACTCTGCCGCATGAACGGAATCCTCAAACACTATTATTTCATCCTTGTCAAGCCCTAGCATTTCAGCAGATTTATGAAAAATCAGCGGGCTTTCCTTTCCACATTTCACTTCATCAGAAGTCAGAATAAACTGCATTTTATCATATATCCCTGCATTCTTCAATGCACCCTCTGCAAGATATTTAAGGTTTGATGTTGCCGCACACATCTTTATGCCCTTTTTATTTTCCTGTTCTATAAATTCCTTAGCATAAGGCTTTGTACAAAGCTTATTAAAATAATTTTCCTTTACAATGCCTAAAATGCTCTCCATAACCTGCTCGGCTGTCAGGTCAAGGTGATATTTTTCCACAAAGTACTCTGACGCAGAAGTAAAATGCATTGTTTTCAAAGCAACAGAAATTGATGGGTCATATTCAATACCAAGCATTTTCAGAAACTGTCTGTCTGCATCAGCCCAGAAATCAAGGCTGTCGAGCAATGTCCCATCAATATCAAAAATAATACCCTTGTATTTCTTATTAATCATACGTCACCTTTGTCAATAAATATTAAACTACACTTCCTTTATTATATTATTTTTTTATGTAAAAATCAACTCAAACGCAAAATGCCATGAGATTTTCCACCATATAAACAAACGGACATCCTGCCATGATGATATGGACAGGATGTCTGTACAAATTTTAATGCAAGCAAAATTGTCGCAATATATATTATTACAGTTATCAAGACAAATATGGAATGTAAACTGTCATTCTGGATTGCATTTCTTTTTGCAATCCAGAATTTCTTGCTTATTGAACATTCAAATCTTATAATACAGACAAGAGCTTAACAAAAACACAAATAAAATTTATCAGGAGGTATTACAATGGCCAATAAAAAAATAGGCAGCTTTATCTGTGAACAAAGAACGCTTCATAATATGACGCAGAGTGAATTAGCAGTAAGGCTGGATGTAACAGAAAAAGATGTTTCAGATTGGGAAAGCGGAATCAGTTCTCCTGATGTTTCTCTGCTGAGCAAAATTTCAGATCTCCTAGAAGTTACTATAGATGAACTGCTTAACGGAGAAAGAAAAAATGCTTCTGCACAGAACTGTAAAAGTATAGTTACCAGTTCTGTTCGCAGCAGAAGAAGCAAAGAAGAAAAATGTGAATTAGCAAGAAAAATATCTCTTTTCTCCGTCACTATGGCATTTCTTATCGGAATTTTAGCAAGCGTAATAGTAGATTTTGCAATCCCAGAAAAACTTACATGGTCTCTTTACCCTATTAGCTCATGTGTTTTTGCATGGCTGACAATATTCCCTATACTTAAAGGCGGATTAAAGAAGACATATGCTAGCTTGCTGGTATTTTCTGTTCTTGTAATTCCTTTCCTATTTTCACTTAGTTTGATACTGCATGCAACAGATTTACTTTGGAAATTATGCTTAAGCACAGCAATTCCATCAATTATATTCTTATGGATTATATTCGCATTATTTATAATTCTGAAAAATAGAAAACTAATTGCAGCAGGCATTGCTTTAATTGCTGCTGCCCCTTTTGAATTGTTAATGAACTATATAATCTCAAGGCAGATTGATACTTCTGTAATCAGCACTTGGAACATTATACCCATTGCAATATTACTCTTTGCTGCTTTTATTTTCTTGACATTCGATAGTTTTATTCACAAGGCAAAAGCATAATAACTACACGTCATATATAGAAAACAGCACCATGTAATCTCTGCATGGTGCTGTTTTATTAATTATTTACCTGTCATAACACTGCATACAAGCTTAGCATATTCAACAGGGTCTTCAATAGAAATGCCCTCAATAAGAAGCGCCTGTGAATAAAGAATTTTACTGTAATTTGCAAGCTTATCCTTATCGCTGTTATAAAGCTCTTTAAGCTTTTCAAAAATATCATGTGACGGATTTATTTCAAGAACCTTTTCAGCGCTTACCTTATGGTCAGTTGGCATCTGGTTAAGAACCTTTTCCATTTCAAGTGAAATCTGACCTTCATTTGTCAGACATACAGGATGTGTCTTAAGACGTTCTGAAAGCCTTGCATCCTTGACCTTTCCGCCAAGTGAGTCCTTGATGAAAGAAAGCATATCCTTGTTGTCGTCAGCAAGCTTCTTGAATTCTTCCTTCTGTTCAGAAGTTTCAAGATCAAGGTTTGCATCAGAAACTGACTTGAATTCCTTATCCTTGTACTTCATAAGCATCTTGACTGCAAATTCATCAACATTATCTGTAAGATAAAGAATTTCGTAACCCTTATCCTTGACAAGTTCAGTCTGCGGCAGGCTGTCAATCTTTGCAACAGTTTCGCCGGAAGCAAAGTAAATATACTTCTGGTCTTCCTTCATTCTGCCAACATATTCATCAAGAGTAACAAGCTTTTTCTCGAATGAAGATGTGAACATTAACAAATCTTCAAGCATTTCCTTGTTAGCACCATAACCGTTGTAAACACCGAACTTAACCTGAAGTCCGAAGCTCTTCCAAAATTCCTCGTACTTTTCACGCTCGTTAGAAAGCATCTTCTTGAGTTCATTCTTAATAGTCTTTTCAAGCGACTTTGCAATAATCTTGAGCTGTCTGTCATGCTGAAGAATTTCTCTTGAAATGTTAAGTGAAAGGTCCTGTGAATCAACAAGCCCCTTTACAAATGAGAAATGGTCAGGGAGAAGGTCTGCGCACTTATCCATGATAAGAACTCCGCTGCTGAAAAGCTGAAGTCCCTTTGCAAACTCCTTTGTATAGTAGTCAAAAGGTGTCTTTGATGGGATATAGAGGAGTGCATCATATGTTGCTGAACCCTCTGTCTTGATGTGAATATGTCTTAACGGATCGGTATAATCATAATACTTTTCCTTATAGAATTTGTTGTATTCCTCATCGGTAATCTCATTCTTGTTCTTTCTCCAGAGAGGAACCATGCTGTTTAGGGTTTCAGTTTCAATATAATCCTCATATTCAGGCTCTTTGCCATCCTTGCCTGTTCCCTCTTTCATCTTGCTCTTTTCCATATCCATCTTGATAGGGAAACGGATATAGTCAGAATATTTCTTTACTATGCTCTTGACTTTCCACTGTTCAAGAAATTCATCATATTTGTCATCATCAGTATTATCCTTGAGTGTAAGCTTTATTTCTGTTCCGACAGTATCCTTGTCGGCATCCTCAATTATATATCCCTCAACGCCCTGTGACTTCCAAAGATATGCCTTGTCAGAGCCATAAGCCTTTGTTGTTACTTCAACTTCCTTTGCAACCATGAACGCAGAGTAGAAGCCTACACCGAACTGACCGATAATGTCAATATCCTCTTTTTGTTCGTTCTCATTCTTAAATGCGAATGAACCGCTGTTTGCAATTATTCCGAGATTGTTTTCAAGTTCTTCCTTAGTCATACCGATACCGTTATCGGAAATAGTAATTGTTCTTGCATTCTTATCAACAGCAAGCTTGATAGCAAAATCGTCCTTCTTGATACCAACCTTATCGTCGGTAAGCGACTTGAAGTAAAGCTTATCAATAGCGTCACTTGCGTTTGAAATAAGCTCACGAAGGAAAATCTCCCTGTGAGTATAAATTGAGTGAATCATCATGTCAAGAAGACGTTTAGATTCTGCTTTGAACTGTTTTGTTTCTGCCATATAAACCCCATTCCTTTCTGTTGTTTATGCGTAAAGGCATTTTACGCAAAGCAAAGCCTGTTATAGAATATAATGTATTAATTTGCACTTTTAGCACTTTGCTGTTCAAAGTGTTAGCACTCTCTTTGGTTAAGTGCTAAAGACAGTATAAAACACTTTTATTAAAATTTCAAGTAGAGAAATAAATTGTTTACATTTTGTACATAATTAAACAAAAAATTAACAAGCATAAGTCTGTTTCATCTGGTTTTCTGCTGACAAATATACTAAAACAACGCTCTGTGTTCTCGCTGCAAAACACAGAGCGTTGTTTTTATATAAACTCATATTGGAGGATTTTGTGGGCGCCGCCCCATCACACCGGTATTCCGGCAGGTTAGGACGGCATAGTTATCTTTATAGGCTTCCCGTTATTTTTTTAGAGTGCCTTGCGAAAATGTTAGTCAGAATAATCTGACCATCGTTTCCAAAGGCAATACCCCACAATAAGTTTCTGTCAATTTTCAAAACAGGCTCAGTAACGTATTTTCGCTGTTTCTCAAATCATCGAAACGTAGCCTGAAGCTTTGTGCGGTATTGACCTAAGTCTTTCACAGATCTGCAGTCTAAATGAAAAACTCCGTGCCTTGAAATCAAGGCTATATGTAAATTGCTTTCGCAAATTGACGGCTGTCCGCCGAATAACTTTGCAGGCGGACATTTTATATTAATTTAAACTCAAGACTTTCTATTTCCTTTAAGGAATGACTTTATTATATATTCCAATTGTGTTAATTTTATGAAAGGATATTGAAAAGCAGGCAAAATACATTGTTATTTTCTCTACAAAAAGCTGTCATAGTAATTATATTTATGTTATAATACTTAATATACTATTTTTCTGAAAGGATTATCACACTATAGCCTATTGGTATATCAAAAATATACTGACATATATAACAACAAGGAGACTACACAAATGAATAAGAACTGTAAATGTCCGAACCAGATATGTCCTAACCATGGCAACTGCGCAGTATGCATACAGCAACATCACAAAATTCTGCACACATATTGTAGAGCAGGTACAGCAGAACGCTTTTTAAGGAAGATATACGCTAAGTTGAACCGCCAGACCATTAAGGATAACAAATCTGATTGTAAAAAATAATCATACGCATTTTTATTTTATATACAAAAAAGCCGATACAAAACTGTACCGGCTTTTATTTTAACTTATATCAATTACTTTGTTTCATTAAGCGGCTTATCTGATATAAGCTCCTTTACTGAAGTTGCAAGACCTGCAATGCCCTGAATTTCTGACGGAATAATAATCTTTGTTGCCTTTCCGTCTGCTGCCTTTGCAAATGCTTCAAGGCTCTTGAGAGCAATAACACTCTGATTAGGATTTGCGTTGTTGAGCTTTACAAGGCTTTCTGCAAGTGCAGTCTGTACCATTTGGATGGATTCAGCTTCACCCTGTGCTTCAAGTATCTTCTGCTGACGTACAGCGTCTGCGTGAAGAACCATAGCCTGCTGCTGAGCTTCAGCACGAAGGATTTCTGCCTGCTTATCAGCCTGCGCACGAAGGATCTTTGATTCCTTTTCACCTTCTGCAACAGTGATCTGTGCATTCTTTTCAGCAAGTGCCTGAAGTTCCTTTTCACGACGTTCACGTTCAGCCTTCATCTGCTTCTCCATTGCGTCCTGAATTTCACGAGGAGGGAGAATATTCTTAAGTTCAACACGGTTTACCTTAATACCCCATCTGTCAGTTGCCTGGTCAAGTATAGCAGTAATCTTTGTGTTGATATGATCACGTGATGTAAGTGTAGAATCAAGCTCAAGATCACCAATGATATTTCTCAGTGTTGTAGCAGTAAGGTTTTCTATAGCGGAAAGTGGTCTTTCAACGCCATATGTATACTGCTTTGAATCAGTTACCTGAAAGAATACAACTGAGTCAATCTGCATTGTAACATTATCCTTTGTGATAACAGCCTGAGGTCTGAAATCAACAACCTGCTCCTTGATAGAAACTCTCTTTGCAACCCTGTCTACAATAGGAATAACGTAATGAGCACCTGTTCCTGCTGACTTTCTGTAAGCACCAAGTCTTTCAATAACATAAACCTGCGCCTGTGGAACGATTTTAATACCCGAAATAATAATAATAAGAATAAATACGATAATACCTATAATCCATGGCATAACACAAATCTCCTTTAATTGTCGTTTTGTTTACTTGCAACTGTAAGCTTGGTAGTTCCGACTTCCTTAACAATAACTACAGTATCCTTTTTAATCACACTTCCGTCATCGGAAACAGCATTCCAGTCAACTCCGTCGAGCCTTACTCTGCCTTCATTACGATTATTGTCAATATTTTCAATTACTACCGCCTGCTTCCCAACATCAAGCTCGGAATTAGTAGGAGTATATTTTGCCGGCATTATTTTTTTAAGCAACGGTCTTGTAACCGCAATCATCAATGCAGACAATACAACAAATATGATAAGCTGAACTGTAACCGAAGCACCGAGAAGTTCTGCAATTGCTGCTCCGAGTGCGCCGACTGCAAACCATATTGAAATTAATGTCAAGGTGGCCGCTTCAACAAGAACGCCGACAACCATAACAACAATCCATAAAATCAACATACTGTATTCCCTCCTTCCGCTTATAAAAGGCAATCGCCTTTTATAAATATAATATCATATATTGTACAGCATTTCAAGTATATTTATCGAATATACTTCTCTCCCAGAGAAAAATCATCTATATAATTTTATGCAACTTTCATAATTAACTGCACAGCATGATTAGCTGCACAGTCTGATTATTGCTTCTGCAAACATTTTAGCATTAAAAAGCAATTCGTCTTCATGGATAAATTCATCTGCTCCGTGCATATGGTTATCGCTGTCTTCATATTCAACACCAAAAGCAACTCCGCCTACAGTATTATGGACATAGGTAAGTCCTCCAATTGCAACACAGTATCCCTTTTCACCTTTTATGTCTTCGTATACACTTAACAGGGTCTGAATAAAGTTGCTGTTTTCATCAACATAGTGTGGTTCTTCATGAAGTCCTGTTTCAATAGAAATCCCATGAGCTTCAACTGACTTTCTGTATGCAGATATAATCTCATTAGAAGTCTTGGTTACAGGGAAACGAATGTCTGTATGCGCTGTAAAACCTTTCTCATTTAAGTCAAAAACGCTTAACAACAAAGTAAGAGGGCCAGATTTATCATCACAACATTTTACTCCACAGCCAAAACCGTCATTTTCACCGAAAGGATAAAGCTTTGCAAGAGCTTTTACTGTATCTGATGAATCGGATTTATCAAGAGGAAGTTCTGCAAGCAGAACAATGAGTGCTGTAAGTGCATTTATCCCTAGTTCAGGCTTTGACGCATGAGCACTTTTTCCGTATACTTCAATCTTGATATTTCCGTTGCTTTCGGATAAATTAAACTTAACTGAAATATTAAGCTCTTTTATGCATGACATTACTTCGTCAAGCTTCAAACCGCAGACAATTGCTTCTGCCTTTTCAGGAACAGCATTTATAGCAATTCCTGCTTTGAGCATAGTAATTTTCTTTTCTCCTATAGAACTGAACTTTCTGCTGATTGTTGAACGTATCATACCCTTTTCAATGTTAAGCACAGGATAGTTTCCGTCAGGTGTGAACAGATTTTCAGGCAAGTCTTCCTTTTTGGTGTAATACTCAAGGTCGCCTGAACCATTTTCTTCATCACAGCCCATAATAAGTCGGAAATTTTTCTTTAAAGGAATTCCAAGCTCCTTTATTGCCTTGACAGCATAAAATACTGAAACGGCTGGACCTTTGTCATCAATAGTGCCTCTGCCGATAAGCTTGCCACCCTTTTCGGTAATATCAAAAGGAGGACAACTCCAGCCTGTACCTTCCGGAACAACGTCAAGGTGAAAAAGTATTCCCAGTTCGGGTTTTATATCCCTGCTTAAGTAATCTGCCGTTCCGCAGTAATTTTCAAAGTTTCTTGTATTAAGGCCTATTTCAGAACATATTTCAAGAGCAGTTGAAAGCACTTCTGCATTAGCCTTTCCGAATGGCATTCCTTCCTGTGCTTCACCCTTTACGCTTGGTATTTTCACTAGATTTCTCAATGTATCTGTCATTTCAACTCTGTGACTGTCAATATAATCTGAAACCTTTTCCTTGTACATTTAAAACACTCCTTAATTTTGTTTGCCATATTATTATAACATATTATGTACTTTCTTTTCAATTATTCCGTATTGACATAACGTATCAGAATGTAAATTTGTCCTTTACATTACTTGTCATAAATGTTATAATAATATGTGATTTTATCAGAAATAGCTTGTAAACAAGGCTGTTATCGTAAATTTGAAGGGAGGACATGCTCTGACTGGAGCATAAAAATAAATAATGTCAATTCATGTTGGAATGGTATCACTTGGATGTACAAAAAATCAAGTTGATGCTGAAAGAATGTTATACAAAATTCAGGCGGCAGGTTATGAAATAGTAAGCGATGCCGCTCTTGCTGATATCACTATAATAAATACCTGCGGCTTTATTGAATCCGCAAAACAGGAAGCAATTGAAACAATTCTTGAATTTGCAGAACTGAAAAAAGAAGGCAAAATAAAGAAAATCATTATCACAGGATGTCTTGCTGAACGTTACCGTGAGGAAGTTGCAAAGGAAATTCCTGAAGCTGATGCTGTAATCGGAATTGGCTGCAATGACGATATTATTGACGTTATTGACCATATTCTTGCAAATGAACAGGTTGTACGTTTTGGTGATAAAACATCATTAAGTCTTACAGGCGGACGTGTTCAGACAACGCTTTCATTCTTCTCATATCTTAAAGTTGCAGAGGGCTGCAGCAACAGATGCACATACTGCGCTATTCCTGGAATAAGAGGCCCTTTCAGAAGTGTTCCTATGGAAAATATTCTTGATGAGGCGCAGAAACTTGCTGATATTGGCGTTAAAGAACTTATCCTTATTGCACAGGATACAACAAGATACGGCGAGGATTTATACGGCAAGCTTATGCTTCCTGAACTATTAAGAAAGCTCTGCAAAATTGAAAGCCTTAAATGGATAAGAATTCTTTACTGCTACCCTGAAAGAGTTACAGATGAACTCCTTGATGTTATGGCAGCAGAAGAAAAGATCGTCAAGTACATGGACATTCCTGTTCAGCATTGTGATAAGGATATTCTTAAAAAGATGAACCGTCCTGGTGACGAAGAAACTCTCAGAAAGCTTATTGAAAAAATACGAGAAAAGGTTCCGGGAATTATTTTAAGAACCACCCTTATAACTGGTTTTCCAACTGAAACAGAAGAACAGTTTGACCGTCTTGCTGACTTTGTAAAGGATATGCGTTTTGACAGACTTGGCTGCTTTGCATATTCAGCAGAAGAAGATACTCCTGCTGCAAACATGAACGGACAGCTTGATGATGAAGTAAAACAGCACCGTGCTGATATTATTATGGAGCAGCAGATGATTATTGCTGATGAAAAGAACCAATCCTATATCGGAAAGACTATTGAAGTTGTAACAGAAGGCTTTGACCGTTACGGAGAATGTTATTTCGGAAGAAGTGCAATGGATGCTCCTGATATTGACGGAAAGATTTTCTTCACAACAGGAGATAAAAAGCTTTTTCCGGGATTGTTTGTAAATGTAAAAATAAATGATACAATGGATTATGACCTGATAGGAGAATTAGCTGATGAATCTGCCGAATAAACTTACTCTTGCAAGAGTTATACTTGTTCCGATTTTCGTTTTCTTTCTGCTGACTGATTTTGTTCCGTTCAGTCCTGTGATTGCACTTGTTATTTTCATTGCCGCTTCTATAACGGATGCACTTGACGGACATATTGCAAGAAAGAACAATCTTATTACCAACTTCGGAAAATTCCTTGACCCGCTCGCTGACAAGGTGCTTGTAGTTTCTGCTCTGCTTTGCTTTGTAGAGCTTGGATTTATAAGTTCTGTTCCTGTTATTATCATAGTAGCAAGAGAATTTATGGTTTCAGGATTAAGACTAGTAACAGCAAACGAGGGTGTGGTTGTTCCTGCAGGAATATGGGGAAAGCTTAAAACTGCATTCACAATGGTTACTATTGTTGTGATACTGGGATTACTATGTATACATCCACTTATTTATACACTTGTAGGCATTATAATAACACAAATTCTCATTTGGATTTCGACAGCACTTACAGTTATTTCAGGCGGACAATATTTGAAAGCATACTGGAAATATATTGATTCCAGTAAATAAAGCTGGTCAAGCTGAGCACAGCTTGCGGTTTCCAAAGGCAGCGCCTTGGTCGCTGTCGCAACAGCGAAACATCCCCGCAAATGCACAAAAACAATTAAAACCGTAAATTGTAATTACTAAACAGACTTTTCTGACCAGTAATTACATTTGCGGTTTTCTGTCGTTCAAAACAAAATTTTCCTCTGAATTCAAATACAACAGCGCAGCGAATTGTATTTGAATTCAGACGCGCTATTTTTAGATAAAGCCTGTTCTCGCTTTGCTCGAATTTTTCTTCAAAAAACAAGCAGGCTTGCGAACTTCTATGTTTATTTATATTTACAAATAAGGGCTTACGGTAACTGACGTAAGCCCTTTGACTATATATTCAATCTAAAATGCACCGGGATTCCGTTTACATACTCTGTCTGGACTTCCCCTCTTATAAGCGGCAGAAAATAATCAAGCGCATCTGCGGTGATATTATTCCTGTCCTTACTGATCCATTCCTTCGGGAAATATCTTACCTTGTTTGCAACGTCATTTATATCATGTGCAACTATGTCAACCCTGTAAGGCTGGCTGCTTATTCTCTTAAATGCCATCATCTTTCCGCTTTCACCATCATTGATTGCCGCATTAACAGCCATCATTCCGATTTCTTCGGATTCGTCAATGTCCGTAAGTGACGCAATATGTGAACTGCACCTCTGCATAACATTAAGCTCAATTGAACGAACCTTGCACCCTATTCTTGAACCAACTACCTTTTCAAGATATTTTCCTATTCCGCTCAGATACTTATGTCCAAATGCATCTGTAAGTTCTGATGAAAAACCGCTCTCGGTGTAATTGTCATCACTAACAGCAACACCCTCTGAAACAGCAACAATTACAGCCTTGTACTTTGTAAATGCATTATGTATATCTGCAATAAACTTCTCAACCGAAAATTCAGCTTCAGGGAGATAAATCATATGCGGTGCAGGTTCGCCGTTAGCTCTCAGCACACACGTTGAAGCAGTAAGCCAGCCTGCGTCTCTTCCCATAATTTCAACGATTGTAACAGAAGGAATACTGTAAACCCTACTGTCACGGATAATTTCCTGTATGCTTGTTGCAACATATTTAACAGCAGAACCGAATCCTGGTGTATGGTCAGTTACCATAAGGTCATTGTCAATTGTCTTAGGAACACCTATAACCTTGATATCACAATTGTTTTCCTTAAAATATTTATCAAGCTTCAGAACTGTATCCATAGAATCGTTGCCGCCGATATAAAAGAAAACCTTAATATTGTTGAGTGTGAAAACCTTAAGGATATCCCTGTAATCACTGTCATCAACAGTATAATCCCTGAGTTTATATCTGCATGAGCCAAGTACAGTTGACGGAGTTTTCTTGAGAAGTTCCTTATCGTGATCACATGTAATTATTTTTTTTAGATCAATAAAATTATTTTTCAGAACACCTTCGATACCATTCAGCGAACCATATATTCTGTCAATTTCGGGACATTTTTCAGCCTGTGCAAAAACGCCCTCAAGTGAAGCATTTATTGCGGCGGTAGGTCCTCCTGACTGGGCAACAGCTATATTATACATCTTTATTTTCTCCCCATATTTACGTATTTAAATTATTATAACATTAAAATCTTTATTTTACAATTGTCATATTAAACGGTTATAAATTGCTCTTGTCGGAATTAATCATAAATTAGTACAAAATCCTCAAATCAAAAAAATTTAATTTAGTATTGACAATTGACTTCAACTCAATTATAATTGAGTTGAAGTCAATTGATTAATGACGATGCAATATCATATTATACTTAACAGCAAAGGAGTGAATGTGCTGATATACTAACCTTTAAACAGATTAATATAAGCACGATATTATGGCAAATAAAGTTATATTGGTTACAGGGGCATCATCGGGAATGGGAAAGGAAACATGCTTATTGCTTGCACAGCAGGGCTATATTGTCTATGGAGCTGCCCGCCGTACAGAACTTCTTTCAGAACTTGAAAAATACGGTGTGAAAACAATGTATCTTGACCTGACAGACGATCTGTCAATGCAGGATTGTGTCAAACATATCCTTGACAAAGAGGGGAAAATTGATATACTTATTAATAATGCAGGTTATGGTTCTTTCGGGACTATTGAGGATGTTCCTCTTGAAGAAGCTCGTATGCAGGTTGAAGTAAATTTGTTTGGCCTTGCAAGAATGGCACAGCTTGTTACTCCGTCCATGAGAAAGAATAATTACGGAAAAATTGTAAACATAGCTTCAGTCGGCGGACGTATATGGTCACCCTTTGGCGGCTGGTACCATGCTACAAAACACGCCGTTGAGGGCCTGTCACACTGCATGAGAATGGAGCTTGAACCATTTGGCATTGATGTAATTATAGTAGAACCTGGAGTTATAAAAACTAACTGGGGATCCATTGCAAAGAATAACCTTATTAAAACTTCAGGACATGGTGCATACTCAATAAGGGTAAGAAAAGCTGCCGAAGAGATTGAAAAAATATATTCTAATAAGCTTGCATCTTCGCCTGTAAAGGTGGCTGAATGTATTAAAAAAGCTATTACTGCCAAAAGACCAAAGCCACGATACTCTACAGGCTTAGGTTCAAAAGCATGTATTTTTTTAATAAAAATTGTTCCGATTCGTGTTTTTGATAAGTTAATGCAGTCATTATAAAAATAAGGATTGATGTATCATATGGCGAAAAGAGCCATGACAAAGGAAGCAAAGGAAGCAAAGGCACAGGCAATACTTGATAAAGCAAAGGAAATGTTCCTTAACTCCGAATACAGCAAAATCAAGATGTCTGATATTGCCGCCGCACTTGGTATGTCCAACGGAATATTGTTTGTTTATTTTCCTACAAAGGAAACACTTTTCCTTGCTTTGCTTAAACGTGAATATGAAAATAGAATAGCAAGACTTCTTGAAATTGCAGAAGAAACAGGTATCAGGAATTTCAGCGATTTCAAGAAAATCATTCTGATTGAGCTTGAGGAAGTCGCCGAATTTAATCCTCTGTTTATTCGGCTTCAGGCTATGTGTACAGCAATCCTTGAAAAGAATATAACACAGGAAACTATGCTTGAATTCAAGACATCAATGTACAGCAAGGCAATGACAGCCTGTAAGGCGCTTGCACAGACAGGGATAATCTCAAAGGAAACTATTTTAGAGATTTTCATGACCGAGTTAAGTATTATTACAGGGTGCAGATTATCCTGTGAAATGCCGTCTTATATAACCGAGATTATTGAAAAGAATCATCTTGACGGATTCAAGAAGGATTTCAAAAAAGAAGTGGTTAGAACCATGTCACTATATCTTGATGGGTATGAACAGATGATTAAGATTAATATGTAGCATTAATGGCCGTATGGATGATTTATCCATACGGCCATGTCTTACTTCTTTCTGACAAAAAGTCCTTGCATCGCTTTATAATTTCTGCAATAAATTCATGCTTTACATCAGGTTTGTTTTCAATAAGCTTTTCATTATCATATGCCTGCTCAATGAAATATTCCTGTGAATTAAGCGGTTCGCTGTCTGTCTTTATGCGCTTGTATGTGCCGTCAGAATTCATGTGCCTTGCCTTCACATTATCAGAAAGCATTGTATTGAAAATGCTTAGAATTCTTTCTTTTATACTTTCATCATAAACAGGTGCGGCTACTTCAACACGACGCAGTGTATTTCTTGTCATAAAGTCAGCGGATGAAATATATACGTTTTGTCTGCCGGCTGCTCCGAAAATATAAATTCTTGCATGTTCAAGATACCGTCCTACTATACTGATTACTTCAATATTTTCTGTATAGTCTTTCACACCGGCAACAAGACAGCATATTCCTCTGATAACCATTTGGATTTTTACTCCAGCCTGTGAAGCTTCCACAAGCTTATCCATAAGCTTTTTGTCTGTAAGCGAGTTGAGTTTCAAACCAATATATGCAGGCTCACCGCTCTTTGCCATTTCTATTTCATAGTCAATCATTTCTATGATTTTATTCTGTAAACTTAATGGTGCAACAAGCAGATGGTTTGTATTCTCAACAAGATTTCCTATTGCAAGAGCATTGAAAACTGTTCCTGCCTCAACTCCAATATTTGTGTTTGATGTCATAAGCGAAAGGTCAGTATAAAGTGCAGATGTTTTCTCGTTATAGTTGCCCGTTCCAATCTGAGTGATATACTCCACCCTGTCAGATACTCTGCGTGTAATAAGGAGAAGCTTTGAATGAACCTTGATGTTTTCGGGACCGTATATAACTGTACAGCCTGCCTCTTCAAGACGCTTTGACCATTCAATATTGTTTTCTTCGTCAAATCTTGCTCTCAATTCAACAAGCACAAAAACATTTTTGCCGTTTTCAGCGGCATTGATAAGTGCTTCAACAATCTTTGAGTTTGACGCAACACGATATAATGTTATTTTTATTGAAACAACAGCAGGATCTTCAGCCGCTTCATTAAGAAGTCTTATAAAGGGCTTAATGCTTTCATAAGGATAGAATAACAGCAGATCCCTCTTTTTTATCTGCGAAATCATGCTCTCATTCTTTAATATTGCAGGAGTATACTGCGGAACTGCTTTATTGAAAAACAGCTCAGGCATTGTGCTTTCAACCTTACTCCTAATGGTAAACACAAATGAAAGATCAAGCGGAGAATGAAGTCTGAAAATCTGTTCCTTTTTCAGTTCAAGCTTCATGCTCAAAAACTCAACTGCCGAATCATCAAGCTTTCTGCTCATTTCCATTCTTACAGGAGAAAGTTTTTTTCGCTTTTTAAGGAGGTCGCCCATAACATCCCTTAAATCGACATCATGATCGTAAAGAGCCTCTTCCATATTTATATCAGCATTACGGGTTATTCTGATAAGAGACTTATCAAGGATTTTATAGTTTTCAAAAACAATCGGAGCATAATGAAGAATAAGTTCCTCAACAAGCATAAAACGAATTTTTTTGTTTTCCGAAACAAAAATTATTCTTGAAAATGAACCGCTTGCAGGAATAAGACCAAGCTTGACCGATGATTTTGATTCAAGCCTTACAGCAGCATAAATCTCCTTATTTTTAAGGAACGGAAACGGATGCCTTTTATCAATAACAAGCGGAGAAATCAACGGAAGTATTTCTTTTGTGAAATATTCTTTTAATCTGATTTCCTCATGAGTAGACAATGATTTGAAATCGACCTGCTCTACACCTTTATCCTTAAACTGCTGCATTATTTCAAAGTAAGCTTTATCTCTTACAGATACAAGCTCCCCTGTTCTATTATAAATAGCATCAAGCTGTTCACGGCAAGTCATTCCCGTTTTATTTTCCTGAACATTATTAACAAGTGTCTGGTCATAAAGTGAACCAACCCTTATCATAAAGAACTCATCAAGATTTGACTGGAATATTGACGCAAACATAAGTCTTTCACACAGCGGAACCGTATTGTCCTGTGCCTCATCAAGCACACGCTCATTAAACTTCAGCCATGAAAGCTCTCTGTTGTCATAACACTTAAACATTGAACAATCGTTCCTTTCTGTTGATTGCTGCTATTTTGCAAAACAAAACTCTGAAATGCTGCTTTAAAAAAAGATGCAAGCAGCTACTTAAAAAAATATATAATTAAAAATATGTAGATAATACTTTAATTATAATAAATTATATGAAATTATGAACTTATTGTCAAGAAAAATGTATGTAAACACTTGTATTGTGATTAATTACATTTATATAGTAGATGCATATAATATGATATTGTTAGCACTCTAATAAAGAAAGTGCTGATTTTTTTATAAAAGCTATTGACAACAGTAAAAAGTAGAGTATAATATAATTAGCACTCAGATAAGCGGAGTGCTAACACACAAATCCTTCAAGTGCTAGCAATCAATTTATTTAGAAAGGTTGTGATTGAGCTGTTAGACGACAGGAAATTAAAGATACTTGCTGCAGTAGTTGATGAATACATCATGACGGGTGAGCCTGTCGGTTCAAAAGCAATAGCAGCTCATGCTGGAATAAATGTATCTCCTGCAACAATAAGAAATGATATGTCAATGCTTGAGCAGCTTGGATATCTTGAGCAGCCTCATACGTCTGCCGGAAGAATTCCT
The DNA here is from genome assembly GCA_023396225.1 of Bacillota bacterium. Lineage (GTDB taxonomy): Bacteria > Bacillota > Clostridia > Oscillospirales > Ruminococcaceae > JAEZYS01. The sequence continues at coordinate 17,261 of JAEWWT010000029.1, read as the reverse complement.
ACTTACAGCGGCTATCGTCTTTATATTGAAGATCTTATGCCGCAGTATTCTCTAAGTAGTGATGAAAAGAAAATGCTCGACAAGTTTCTTGATATCGATGATCCTTCTGCTGACGCACTTATTGAAAGTGCATCAAGAGCGCTTGCAGAACTTACGCAATGTGCGTCGGTTGTTTCAAATGCTTCTCCGCAGTTCTCGATAATAACAAAAGTTGAGGTTATTCCAACGGGAAAAAGAATGTATGTACTTCTTCTCATTACCTCATCAGGCAGCATTAAAAATAAAGTTTGCAGACTTGAATTTGATCTTACAAATGAGCAGCTTGAATTCTTCTCACAATATATGCAGGAAAATCTTCATGGAGTCGCAGTTGAAAATCTGTCGGACGATATGATGAAAAACCTTTATGAAGCAATGGGAACATATATGATGACACTTTCTCCTCTGCTTCAGGGCATATGCGAACTAGCACATGGCTTTCAGGACAGTACAGTTCAGGTCAACGGAGAAAAAAATCTCCTTGCAAGAAGTGATATTGACAGGAACCAGCTTGTTTCATTCCTTGAACATAAAAATGAGTTTACTAAGCTTCTTGATGACAGCTTCAGCGACTTGCAGGTTATGTTCGGAGAGGATGGAAGCTTTGTTATAAACAACTCAAGCATGATTGTTTCTAAGATTAAAAAAGGAGACAAAACAGCAGGTTCACTTGGACTTATCGGTCCTATGCGGCTTAATTATTCTAAAATAATTCCTTATCTTGAATATTTCACTAACAAGATTTCAGAAATCATGAGTGAAGAGGATGAGTAGAATAAATTAACAGTACATCTTGAAAGGAGACTTTAATCAGGAATGAGCGATATTGAAAAGGATATGGATACATTGGAATCAGTGGATGAAGTTACCGCTGAAAATGAGAATGTTGCGGAGGATGCAGAAGAAACTGAAATAACAGAGGTTGCATCCGAGGAACAGCTCAAAATTAATGAGCTTGCAGAACAGCTTAATCAGGAAAAGGATAAGTGCCTTAGAATTGCCGCAGAGTATGATAATTTCAGAAAGCGTTCAATTCAGGATAAGCTTTCAGCAGCTGCTGATGCTTCTTCAAAGGTAATAATTGAATTCCTTTCAGTTATTGATAACTTTGAAAGAGCTTTGAATTCCGAAACAACCGATGAGAACTTTAAGAAGGGCGTAGAAATGATTTTCAATCAGTATACAGCTATTCTTCAAAAGCTTGGTGTCGAGGAAATTGAAGCACTGAATATGCCGTTTGATCCTAATTATCATAACGCAGTAAATCAGGTTCAGGACGAAAACTTTGGCGAAAACACTGTATGTCAGGTATTCCAGAAGGGCTACAAGATGGGCTCAAAGGTTATCAGATGTGCAATGGTTGTAGTTGCAAACCCTTAAAATTTATTAACATAAAATATCAGATGTGAATTTCTTATTCACATATTTTGAAAGGATGAATTTATATGTCTAAAATTATTGGTATTGACCTTGGTACTACTAACTCTTGCGTTGCTGTTATGGAAGGCGGCAACTCCGTTGTAATCCCTAACTCAGAAGGTGCAAGAACAACTCCTTCAGTCGTAGGCTTTACAAAGACAGGCGAACGTCTTGTAGGTCAGGTTGCAAAGCGTCAGGCTGTTACAAACTCTGAAAGAACTGTTTCTTCTATCAAGAGACACATGGGTTCAGATTATAAGGTTTCAATTGATGACAAGAAGTATACTCCACAGGAAATTTCAGCAATGATTCTCCAGAAGCTTAAGGCTGATGCTGAAGCTTATCTTGGTGAAAAGGTTACTGAAGCTGTTATCACAGTTCCTGCTTACTTCACAGACTCACAGAGACAGGCAACAAAGGATGCTGGTCAGATTGCAGGTCTTACAGTAAAGAGAATTATCAACGAACCTACTGCTGCCGCTCTTTCTTACGGCATTGATAAGGAAACAGATCAGAAGGTTATGGTTTACGACCTCGGCGGTGGTACATTCGACGTATCAATCATTGAAATGGGCGACGGTGTTACAGAAGTTCTTGCAACAGCTGGTAACAACAAGCTCGGCGGTGATGACTTTGATGAAAGAATTATTAACTGGATGGTTGATGAATTCAAGAAATCTCAGGGCATTGACCTTACATCTGATAAAATGGCTATGCAGAGACTCAAGGAAGCTGCTGAAAAGTCAAAGATTGAACTTTCATCAACTCCAACTTCTATGATTAACCTCCCTTACATCACAGCCGATGCAACTGGTCCAAAGCACCTTGAACTCACACTTACACAGGCTAAGTTCAATGAGCTTACTTCTGACCTTGTTCAGGCTACAATGGGACCTGTAAAGCAGGCTCTCGCAGACAGCGGACTTTCTTCTTCCGACCTCCACAAGATTCTTATGGTTGGTGGTTCTTCAAGAATTCCTGCAGTTCAGGAAGCAGTTAAGAGCTTCATGGGCAAGGAACCATTCAAGGGCATTAACCCTGATGAATGTGTTGCTCTCGGTGCTGCTCTCCAGGGCGGTGTTCTCGGCGGAGATGTTACTGGACTTCTTCTCCTCGACGTTGCTCCTCTTTCACTCGGTATTGAAACAGCAGGCGGTGTCTGCACAAAGATGATTGAAAGAAACACAACAATTCCTTCAAAGAAATCACAGGTATTCTCAACATATGCTGACAACCAGACAGCTGTTGACATCAATGTTCTTCAAGGTGAACGTGAATTTGCTAAGGACAACAAGCAGCTTGGTATGTTCCGTCTTGACGGTATTGCTCCTGCTCCAAGAGGAATCCCACAGATCGAAGTTACTTTTGATATAGATGCCAACGGTATTGTTAATGTATCTGCTAAGGACCTCGGAACAGGCAAGGAACAGCACATTTCCATCACTTCTTCAACAAACATGTCCAAGGATGATATCCAGAAGGCTGTTGATGAAGCTGCTAAGTATGCTGAAGATGACAAGAAGCGTAAGGATGCTGTTGATGTAAAAAATCAGGCTGACAACATGGTATTCCAGTGTGAAAAGGCTATGACTGATTTCGGCGACAAGGTTTCCGAAATCGACAAGGCTCCTATTCAGGATAAGATTGCTGAACTCAAGAAGGCAATCGAAGCTAACAACACTGATGAAATGAAGGCTAAGACAGAAGAACTCCAGAAGGTATTCTATGAGCTTTCATCAAAGGTTTACCAGGCAGCAGGCGCACAGGCTCAGGCTGAGGGACAGCCACAGGGCGGTGCAGCTGACAACAGCGGCAATGACGATGGCAAGAGTGATTTCGTTGACGCTGATTTCAAGGATGCAAACTAATATATAAATATTCAAAAACTTAATGCAAGGGCAGAATTATAATTCTGCCCGCGCGTTGTTTATACATTTTTACTAACGGGGATATACGCATTGATGAAAAGAAAGATCAGCAGTTTAATTTTATGTATATGACCCATTAAAGGAGCTTTCATATGGCTGATAAACGAGATTATTATGAGGTGCTGGGCGTACAGAAATCAGCAACTGACGATGAAATAAAAAAGGCATACAGAAAACTTGCCAAGCAATATCACCCTGACCTTAACCCAAATAACAAGGAAGCTGAAAACAGGTTCAAGGAAGTAAACGAGGCTTATGAAGTCCTGTCTGATTCCACCAAGAAAGAACGTTATGATCAGTTTGGTCATGCAGGTGTTGACCCGTCATACGGCGGAGGCGGATACAGCGGTGGTTTTGGCGGTTTCGACGATATGGGTGATATCAGCGACATTTTCTCAAGCTTTTTCGGCGGCAGCGGCTTTACATCTTCAAGAAGCTCCAACCCGAATGCTCCGAGAAGAGGTCAGGATATCCAGACCAGCATTACAATTGACTTTATGGATGCCTGCAACGGCAAGTCTGTTGATATAAGCATAAACCGCATGGAGCAGTGCCCTGAATGTAGCGGAAGCGGTGCTGCAAAGGGAACATCCGCTGAAACCTGTCCTGATTGTCATGGTTCAGGTCAGGTCAAGGTTACACAGCGTACACCTTTCGGCATGATTTCATCTGCAAAGCCATGTACACGATGCGGAGGAAAAGGAAAGGTCATCAACACTCCTTGTTCTAAATGCCACGGCAACGGACGTATCAATACTCCTAAAACTGTTACTGTCAACATTCCTGCCGGTATTGACAACGGTCAGACCTTGCAGGTAAGAGGTCAGGGTCATAATGGTGTAAACGGTGGCCCAAGCGGAGATCTTCATATTACTGTTACAATCCGTCCTGATGCTATTTTTGAACGTGACGGATATGATATCAATACTGAAATCCCGATTACTTTTGCACAGGCAACTCTTGGTGACGAAATAACAGTTCCTTGCATTGATGGCAAGGTTAAGTATACTGTGCCTGAAGGAACCCAGAGCGGAACTATTTTCAGACTTAAGGGCAAGGGCGTTAAGAAACTCAACAGAAGTGACCGTGGAGATCAGTACGTACGTGTCAATGTTGAGATTCCTAAAAATCTTTCAAAGAAGCAGAAAGAACTACTTAAGGAATTTGATTCATCAATGGGTGAAGAAAATTACAACAAGAGAAAATCATTTTTTGATAAGATAAGAAATGCATTTAATAGCTGAAACAAATATAAAAAAAGAGCTGTTACATAGTGTAGCAGCTCTTTTTTTATGGAAAGTTTGCCAGCCTGCAAAATACAAGCAGGCTGGCAAACTTTCTTATTCTATCTCCACCGCAAACATTTCCGTCCATGCAGGATAGTATCCACAGCTTCTCGCTACGTTATGCGATGCTATATTTCCAGGCCATGTTCCGTAGTATGGTATTGCTCCATGCATGAAAACTTCCATTGTAAGAGCTGATACCAACGCTGTAGCAAGGCCTTTCTGCCTGTATTCAGGAATGACATCAACACCTATCTGCCAGAACCTTTCGCTGTCACTGCTTGCTCCTGCCATACCAAGAATAGTATTGTTATTAACAGCACCTACTGCAAGAACATCCCTGCGGTTACCTTTGTCCTCATACATTATTGCATTGCTGAAATTTTTGTGCTTATACAGCTTTGAATGAATTTCTTCATACTCATATACTTTTATATTAAATCCGCTGCTAATAGTGTCTGCACGTTTATAAGGTGTAACGGGAAGGTAGTATTGTGAAATCAATCCGATAGCATGATTGTACTTTTCAAGCTCTTTATTAATATATGAAATTGCCTTTCCCTCAAACAAGGATATGCCCTGCGTATTTTTCATAAGCTCCTGAACAAAGCCAAAAATCTGCCTATCAGCAACAGCAACTGCACCCATTCCCATTGTTGCTATCTTGAAAAATTCCTCACCCTTACGCAGACATCTTCGTCCCTGTAATATTGACGGAGCAAAGACCTTGTTTCTAGACTGAAAAAAGTCCTCTCTGTCACATCCGTAATCACAGCCAAGCTGCAAAGCTGCCGCATTTCTTATTTCATTCCTGAACAATTCCTCACCCCTATATGCGTATAGCTTCACCCCTATGAGCCTATGAGTGAAGCTATTTTTATTAATAAATTTATTGAATACTATATAGATAATCATTAAGAATATTCCAGCCGATACTGTCATACCTTAGCATCTGCTGTGCATATTTCAACGGAAACCACTGTGCCGAATCTACCTCACAGGATATTTTCAGTTCATCCTTTTTTACCTTGCATATAAATCCTAGCATAAGGTTTTCATTCTTCTTTGAATAATAGCTCCTGATAAAACTGTACGAAACAACGTCAAGACCTATCTCTTCCTTAACTTCACGTACTGCTGTACTTTCAGCAGTTTCCCCTCTCTTGACATATCCGGCAACATTTATATAGCTGTCAGAAACATATTTCTGCTTGATAAGGGCAATCTCGCTGTTATCCTCTGAAATGCAAAGGCATAGCACACAAGTATATGAAAAAGGAAAGAACGGACGGGAACAATCAGTGCAGTAAGGAATTTCACCCTCATCACCGCACACTTTAGGGATAAGCTTTTTCCCGCATTTTGGGCAAAAATCAAAGGTCATTAAGATATACCTCTCTATATTTTACTGCTTGTCTTTTGATCTCTGCTTTGCTCTTATGTTATTGTCAAGTATTCTCTTTCTAATTCTGATTGACTTAGGAGTTACTTCAAGAAGCTCATCATCAGCAATGAATTCAAGGCTGTCCTCAAGTGAAAGATTTCTTGGAGGAACAAGACGAAGAGCATCATCTGAACCGCTTGCACGAGTATTTGTAAGATGCTTTTTCTTACATACATTAACAACAAGATCCTCAGCCTTTGGAGATGCGCCGACAATCATTCCCTCGTATACAGGTGTGCCTGCACTAATAAATAATGCTCCTCTTTCCTGTGCGTTGAAAAGTCCGTATGTTACAGCCTCTCCTGTTTCAAATGAAATAAGCGAGCCGGTATTTCTTCTTGGGATTTCTCCCTTGTATGGCTGATAGCTATGGAATACAGAACTGATAACTCCCTCACCCTTTGTATCAGTAAGAAATTCACTCTTATATCCAAAAAGTCCTCTTGAAGGTACAAGAAACTCTATTCTCATACGGTCACCGGACGGATGCATTGAAACAAGTTCGCCCTTTCTGACGCCAAGCTTCTCCATAACAGCACCCTGTGAAACCTGTGGAACGTCAATAACAACTGTTTCAACCGGTTCACACTTAACGCCGTCAATTTCTCTCATAAGAACGTGAGGTGTTGAAACTGAAAGCTCATAACCTTCACGACGCATATTTTCAATAAGGATAGAGAGGTGCATTTCTCCTCTGCCTGCAACCCTGAAGCTGTCAGTGTTTTCTGTTTCAGTAACACGGAGAGAAACATCTCTGAGTATTTCCTTGAACAGTCTTTCACGGAGCTGACGGGAAGTAACGAACTTACCTTCTCTTCCAGCAAACGGGCTGTCATTTACAGCAAAAGTCATTTCAACTGTAGGTTCTGAAATTTTTACAAAAGCAATTGGTTCATAGTTGCTTGTATGACAGAGAGTATCACCGATCGTGATATTTTCAATACCTGATACCCATACTATATCGCCGAATCTTGCCTGATCAACAGGGGTTCTGTTAAGTCCCTCAATCTGATAAAGAGAAACAATTTTGCTGTTATAAGGCTTCTTTGTTTCATGGAAATCACCTACAGTAACAGTTTCATTAATCTTAGCAACGCCTCTTTCAATACGTCCGATACCGATTCTGCCTACATAGTCGTTATAGTCAATTGAAGAAATAAGCATTTGCATTGGGCCTTCATCGTCGCCTTCAGGTGGAGAAATGTGATTAAGTATTGTTTCAAAAAGTGGAACAAGGTCTGTGCCTTCTTCATACTGGCTGATCGAAGCAGTACCTGCACGTCCTGAGCAGAAAAGAACAGGACTTTCAATCTGTTCATCATTTGCATCAAGGTCAATAAGAAGCTCAAGAATTTCGTCTCCGATTTCATCAAGTCTTGCATCAGGACGGTCAATCTTGTTTACAACAACAATAATTTTAAGTCCCATTTCAAGAGCCTTTGAGAGAACGAATCTTGTCTGAGGCATACATCCTTCAGCGGCATCAACGAGGAGAACAACGCCGTCAACCATTTTAAGAACACGTTCAACCTCTCCGCCGAAATCAGCATGGCCAGGAGTGTCAATAATATTGATTTTAACATCATTATATACTACAGAAGTATTCTTGGCAAGGATTGTGATTCCTCTTTCTCTTTCGATGTCATTTGAGTCCATTACTCTTTCAGCAACAGCCTGATTCTCTCTGAATGCACCACCCTGTTTAAGCATTTCATCAACAAGTGTTGTCTTACCATGGTCTACGTGAGCTATAATTGCGACATTTCTTAAGTCTTCCCTTTTCATTTAACAATCTTCCTTTCAATTGAAGCGCGTCATGTAAGATATATATTATTATTTTAAACATCAGCGTGCAGATATATTAATCATAAACAAAATGATTATAACATAAAAAAACCTTGCAAGCTTTCTTGCAAGGTAATCATGATGGTGGAGGAGGATGGATTCGGACCATCGAAGCTGAAAAGCAACAGATTTACAGTCTGCCCCCTTTGGCCGCTCGGGAACTCCTCCTAATAATAACCATTTTACAACAAGAGTAAAAAATGGAGCTGGTGGACGGACTTGAACCCCCGACCTGCTGATTACAAATCAGCTGCTCTACCAACTGAGCTACACCAGCTTAACATGTTCTCTTGTTTAAATGACTTAATTATTATATCATGTCGATTTTTGTTTGTCAAGCACAAATTTTGATTTTACATTTTATTCACAAACCATAATGCTTTAACAAAGTGGTCGGGGCGACAGGACTCGAACCTGCGGCATCTTGGTCCCAAACCAAGCACTCTACCAAACTGAGTTACGCCCCGTTGTTGACGATGTATATTTGCAATTCCTTGTAGTAAACATACATTTAAAAGTACACTATATAACACTTTTAATGATTTGCGTCATCAAACCAACTGACTGTAATTCCGTCAAATTTATTCATCCTTGCCAGACAGCTTTTATATTATACAATACGTCTAACTATTTGTCAATACTTTTTCAAAAAAATATTTTATGATTTTAATACCAATGCAATTATCCTAAAAAACTATATACCTATACCATAATTAATTCTGCAAAATATTTGTCTTATTACTATTGTATATAACAAACTTAATTTTATCAACAAAGTTTTTATTTCCTTATTTGCAGAATAATTCTTTTTGTTAATACAATACTATATTATTACATCTCTGGTAAAACATAATAATTATTTTTATTTGTAAAATTTGCACAATAATTAATGTTGGTTTTATTTATAGCTTATTTATATTACAAGTAAAATTAAAAAAAAATAGTTGCAATTGGCGAAATATGTTGTTATAATTAATAATATAATTTTTGCTGGGAGTGTAAAATGTTACCTATGAAAACTAAGTTATTCAGTAGGATGATAATAGATGAATTGTCATTGCTGATTCCATGGTCACTTATCCTCGACAGCATTATATTTCTAGCCACCTTGCCTGTATATAAGTTACGAATCCAGATTCCGCTTGGTCTTGCTCTCGGTACATTAACTATGATAATAAACATAATAGTTCTTGGCTTGTCCTGCGAAAGGGCAGTTGAGCGACCTGCCGCTTCGGCAAAAAGGTTTATGTTTGGATCATATGTGTTGCGAATGGTTGTCATTGGCTGTTTGTTTGTACTTGCATTCCGTTCAGAATGCATTAATCCGTTGGCGGCAGTCATTCCGGTATTTTTTCCCAAAATAATTTATACAGCTTCTGGCTTCATAAAATCGAAAGGAGGATAAACGTATGGACAATATTAATATCAGCGGTCCTCGCGTCTCATTTGAGATTCCGATTTTTGGTGGAATTAAAATTTCTGAAAGTTTGGTTGTCGGCTGGATTTTAATAGTAGTGATATTTTTGGTATGCCGATGGCTTACCAAGGATATGAAAAAAGTTCCGGAAAAGAAGCGTCAGGTAGCTGCCGAATATATTGTAACCTTCTTCAATAATATGGTCAAGGATAATATGGGTACTGATTTTATAAAGTACACCCCATATATTGCAACTATATTTGTATTTGCACTTACAGGTTCACTTTTCAGCTTACTTGGATTCAGAAGTATGACTGCTGATATAAATGTTACAGGAACATGGGCGGCTATGACCTTTATACTTATTACCTACAACAGAATTAAGTATAAGGGAATTGGAGGCTATTTCAAAGGCTTTACTGAACCAGTCGTTCTGATGACTCCTCTTAACGTACTCAGTGAAGTTGCAACACCTGTTGCAATGGCTCTCCGTATGTTTGGAAATATTTCCGGAGGTATGATTATCACAACTCTTCTTTATGCAGCCCTCGGACTTGCAAGCTCTGCCTTATATGGTTTGTTTGCAGCAGGAACACATATCTATTATTTCAACGTATTCCAAATAGGTATTCCTGCGGTTCTCTCCATCTACTTCGATCTTTTCTCAAGCGTAATCCAGTCTTATGTATTCATCATGCTTACAATGGCATATATTAGATCTGCAAAAGAATAGCGTCGCCATTAAGGATGAATATGCAGAATAAAAAAACAATTATTATTTGGAGGTTTTATAATGGATAATGAAGCTTTATTGAATGCCAAGGCCATAGTTCTTGCCGGACAGGCAATAGGCGCTGGACTTGCAATGATTGCAGGTATCGGACCTGGTATTGGTGAAGGTTATGCTGTTGGTAAGGCTATTGAAACAATCGGCCGCCAGCCTGAATCAAAGAATGACGCAAGAGCAACAATGTTCGTAGGATGTGCTATTGCGGAATCAACAGGTATTTACGGTCTTCTTGTTGCCCTTGCACTTCTGTTTATAAATCCGTTCCTCAAGTTCCTTGAATGACGGATGCCGGCATATTAAAATTTGCAGAATCAGGAGGCAAATACGTATATGGGAAACTTTCCATTCCTGTCGATTGAGGCGACGTCCATTATCGGCGTATTGCTTAATACATTAATTCTGTTTCTGATTATCAGACATTTTCTTTTTGATAAAGTCAATGCTGTTCTTGAAGATAGAAAAGCCAGCGTTGCAAAAACCTATGAGGATGCTGACAAAGCACTTGAAAGTGCTAAGAATCTTGAAGCTGAGTATGCTGAGAAGATTTCAGTTGCAAAAGAAGAATCTGCCGAAATTATCAAAAATGCCACTAAAAAAGCTCAGTCACGCTCTGATGAAATCATCTCAGGGGCAAAGGATGAAGCTCATGGCATAATTGACAAGGCAAATTCTGAAATAGAAAAAGAAAAGAAACGTGCCGTTAATCAGATTAAAGATGAAATTTCAGACATTGCTATGTCCATTGCTGAAAAGGTTGTTTCCAAAGAAATCAGCTCTAAGGACCATGAACGTATGATTGAGGATTTTATCTCAGAAATCGGTGATGATCAATGACAGGTTCAGTAGAAAAAATTTATTCAGAAGCACTGTTTGAAATTGCAGAAGAAGATAATTCCGCAAAAAATCTGCTTGATGAGCTTAACGGCCTGTCAGACATTTTTAAAGATAATCCCGAGTTTTCCAAATTGCTTTCCGCTCCAACGGTAAGCATGAATGAGAAAATCAGTGTTGTCAAAAACATTTTCGGCGGAAAGATTTCAGAAACTGCATTGAATTTCATCTGTGTTCTCACAGAAAAAAACAGGGTTTCATATCTGCCGAAAATTGCAGACTCTTTCAGAAGGCTTTACAATGATAAAAACAATATCGTGGAGATAAAGGTTACTACCTGTGTTTCGCTTACTGCTGCACTCAGGGAAAAGCTTAAAGCAAAGCTTGAATCTGTTTACAAAAAAACAGTCATCATGAAGGAATTTGTTGATGAAAAGCTTATCGGTGGTATTGTTATCAATTACGGAAATACCATGATTGACGGATCAGTAAAGTCAAAGCTCGAAAGAATGCAAAAGCAGATCAGGGATATGATTGCCTGACTGAACTAATCAATACAGCAATCAGCCCGTTATCGCAGTATTAACAAGAAAGCTGGTGTAAAAATGGATTTGCGCCCGGATGAAATAACTGGCATAATAAAACAGCAGATCAAGAACTTCAGTTCAAAAATCGAGCTTACTGATATCGGTACCGTTGTCACAGTGGGTGACGGTATTGCCCGTATTCATGGACTTGAGAAGTGTATGTCGGGCGAGCTGCTTGAATTTGACGGCGGCGTTTATGCAATGGCGCTCAACCTTGAACAGGATTTCGTCGGAGCTGTTCTTCTCGGCTCAGATGCGAATATCAAGGAAGGCAACACCGTAAAAAGAACAGGAAAGATTGTTTCTGTTCCCGTCGGAGATGAGATGATGGGAAGAGTAGTAAACTCTCTCGGTCAGCCTATCGACGGTAAAGGTGCTATCCTTACTAAAGAAACAAGACCTATCGAACAGATTGCTTCCGGCATCATTACCAGAAAGTCAGTTCATAAGCCTTTGCAGACAGGCATCAAGTCAATTGACTCCATGATTCCTATCGGACGTGGTCAGCGCGAACTTATCATCGGTGACCGTCAGACAGGTAAAACCGCTGTCGCTCTTGACACTATTATCAATCAGCGCGGTAAAGATGTTATTTGTATTTACGTTGCCATCGGTCAGAAACGTTCTACCGTTGCAAACGTTGTTGACACACTTGAAAAAAACGGTGCAATGGCATACACAATTGTTGTATCCGCATCTGCTTCCGAGCTTGCTCCTTTGCAGTATATTGCTCCTTATTCAGGATGTGCAATGGGTGAATACTTCCTCCATCAGGGAAAAGACGTTCTCTGCGTCTATGATGATCTTTCAAAACATGCTGTTGCTTACCGTGCATTGTCATTGCTCCTTAAAAGACCACCGGGTCGTGAGGCTTACCCTGGAGATGTGTTCTATCTTCATTCCCGTCTTCTCGAACGTGCATGCAGCCTGAACGAAGATTACGGCGGCGGTTCACTTACTGCCCTCCCTATCATTGAAACACAGGCAGGCGACGTTTCTGCATATATACCTACAAACGTAATTTCTATTACTGACGGTCAGATATTCCTTGAAACAGACCTCTTCAACTCAGGTATAAGGCCTGCTGTTAACCCTGGTATTTCCGTATCCCGTGTTGGTGGTGCGGCACAGATCAAGGCCATGAAGAAGGTTTCGGGATCACTCAAACTGACATATTCACAGTACAGAGAACTTCAGGCATTCTCCCAGTTCGGTTCAGACCTTGATAAGGATACCAAGGAAAGACTTGCACTCGGTGAACGTGTTGTTGAGGTTCTCAAGCAAGGAAGAAATTCACCTATCACTGTTGAAAATCAGGTATTGATTATTTATGCCGTTACTCATAATTATCTGAAGGATATCCCATTAAATCAGGTTTCTGAATTTGAACGTGAGCTTTTTGAATATATCGACAACTCACATCCTGATATTATCAGCTCAATCAAGGAAACAAAGGATCTTACTAAGGAAAATGAAGAAGCTCTCAAGGAAGCTCTTTCTGCATTCGTGAAGAAATTTCTTGCTGAAAGATCATGAAAGGGAGTGTGCTGATTGGCTTCAGGAAATATGAAGGACATAAAGAGGCGTATCAAGAGCGTTGAGTCCACAATGCAGATTACCAAGGCTATGGAACTCGTTGCATCCTCAAAGCTTAGAAAAGCTAAGGAAAAAGCAGACAAAGCACGTCCTTACTTCAATGTCCTGTATGAAACAATGTGCAATATTCATGCCGAAAACAAAGACTTCCTTTCTCTTTTTACCCATAGCCGTGATGTGAAAACAACTATGCTTGTAGTTATTGCAGGCGACAGAGGTCTTGCAGGGGGCTTCAACTCAAACGTACTGAAGCTTGCCCAGGCAAGAATCAATGAGCTTGAAAAGACAGGCAAGGTAAAAATTCTTGCCATCGGCAAAAAGTCTGCTGAGTATTTTGAAAAGCGAGGCTATAATATGGCAGGCTCTTTCATAAACGTTGCGGAAACCTTGAAAATCACAACTGCTACAAAGATTTCGGATAAGATTGTTCATCCTTATACGTCTGGTGAAGTTGACAGAGTTGAACTTTTCTACACCGAGTATGTATCCCCTCTTCTTCAGCAGGCAGAAACATTACCTATTCTTCCTGTTGACATTAAGAATGATGATATAAAATCTGCAAGGGAACTTCCTATTTATGAGCCTTCCCCTGTTGCAGTTTTCAACTCAATAGTTCCGCAGTATATAACAGGAATTATGTTTGGTGCAGTAGTTGACAGCTTTGCTTCCGAACAGGCTTCAAGACGCACTGCTATGGAAAACGCTTCTGATAATGCAGGTGAGATGATTAACAATCTCTCCCTCGTTTACAACAGAGCAAGACAGGCAAGCATTACTCAGGAGATTACAGAAATTGTCGGCGGAGCTACTGCTCAGGACTGACATATTTTACGGAATGTATTATTATATTGTAGTTTTACTTTATGTTTTGTAAAACTATGAGACAATGAGGTGATTTTAGAATGCCGCAGAAAAATATCGGCACAGTTGTTCAGATAATCGGCGCCGTTGTCGACATCAGATTTGACACTGAACATATGCCGAAACTGTTGAATGCGATTGAAATTAAATTTAATGATACCACCCTTGTCTGCGAAGTGGCTCAGCATATCGGTGACGACATTGTAAGATGTATAGCTATGTCCTCAACTGATGGTCTTGTCAGAGGCGTTGAAGCAGTTGACACAGGCAGTGCCATTACCGTCCCTGTAGGAAAAGAAACTCTCGGAAGAATCTTCAATCTTCTCGGAGAACCGGTTGACAATATGCCGGCACCTCCAATTGAAGAAAGATGGCCTATCCACAGAGAAGCTCCTTCCTATGAAGAACAGACAGCTTCAAACGAAGTTCTCGAAACAGGTATCAAGGTTATCGACCTTATCTGCCCTTACCTAAAGGGTGGTAAAATCGGACTTTTCGGAGGTGCGGGTGTTGGTAAGACAGTTCTTATTCAGGAACTTATCAACAACGTTGCAAATCAGCACGGCGGTATTTCAGTATTCACAGGTGTTGGAGAAAGAACCCGTGAAGGTAATGACCTTTACAATGAAATGAAGGAATCAGGGGTTATTGATAAGACTGTTCTCGTTTACGGTCAGATGAACGAACCACCTGGAGCTAGAATGAGAGTAGGTCTTTCAGGACTTACTATGGCTGAATATTTCAGAGATGTTGAAGGACAGGACGTTCTTCTCTTTATCGATAATATTTTCCGTTTCACACAGGCAGGCTCAGAAGTATCCGCACTTCTTGGACGTATGCCGTCTGCGGTTGGATATCAGCCTACACTTGCTACTGAAATGGGCGCTTTGCAGGAACGTATCACATCTACAAACAAGGGATCAATCACATCAGTTCAGGCTGTTTATGTACCTGCCGATGACCTTACCGACCCGGCTCCTGCAACAACCTTTGCTCATCTTGATGCAAAGACAGTTCTTTCAAGAAACATTGCTTCACTCGGTATCTACCCTGCTGTTGATCCGCTTGATTCAACATCGAGAATTCTTTCCCCTGAAATCGTAGGAACAGAACACTATGAAGTAGCAAGAGAAGTTCAGCATATTCTCCAGAGATATACCGAACTTCAGGATATTATTGCTATCATGGGTATGGATGAACTATCTGATGAAGATAAGCTTACCGTTTCAAGAGCAAGAAAGATTCAGAGATTCCTTTCACAGCCGTTTACTGTTGCAGAACAGTTCACAGGCATGCAGGGCAAGTATGTACCTCTTAAGGAAACAATAAGAGGCTTTAAGGAAATTATTGATGGTTTGCATGATGATCTTCCTGAATCTGCTTTCCTGTTTGTAGGAACAATTGAAGAAGCAATTGAAAAAGCTAAAAATAATGAGAATTAACGGGGGTGCAGAATAATGGCATCACCATACAAGCTTAAAATAGTAACCCCTGAAAAAGTTTTTTTTGACGGTGAGACTGCACAGATTATCGCCCGCACCACCGAAGGTGACCTTGGTGTTCTTGCACATCATGCTAGTCTTGTAGCAAGTCTGCCGTCAGGACCACTCAAAATTCTCGGTGAAGACGGAAAGACATGGCGCATTGCAGCTTTGTCTGTCGGTCTGCTGAAAGTTGGCGGGAACACAGTAAACATACTTGCAAATGCCGTTGAATGGGCTGACGAAATTGACATTGAATGGGCAAAACGCTCTGAAGCAAACGCTCGTGAACGTCTGAATTCTAAGGCTGATCAGCATGAGCTTGATATAGCTGAACTTAAACTGCAACGTGCTCTCAACCGTATCAATGTCTACAATCTTGCAAATAAGTGAAATAAGGGTTGTCATACTTTGTATGGCACCCCTTTTAAATTTCTGTCGGTCAGATAACTCTGTAATGGGAAACGTTATATTGATGACTTTGCTATTAATTTGACACATAAAAAGACGGATATGCTGAAACATTACGTCTGCATATCCGTCATAAGCCCTACTATTATTTTAAGCTGAATAAATACTTTCTGCAATATACCAGTTATTAAGCATAGTTTCTGCAATAACTGGATCATACATAAGTCCAATATTCTTCTTTATCTCTTCCTTACACGCATCAAGAGACATTGCCTTTCTGTATGCCCTGTCAGAAGCCATTGCATCTATTGAATCACATATTGCAATAATTCTTGACCCGAGAGGGATTTCATCACCCTTTGCACCATCAGGATAACCTTTCCCGTCATAACGCTCATGATGGTGAAGAATTATCTGGCGTATACCTTCATAAAATTCAGATTTGGAAAGAATTTCCGCACCTATACAAGGATGCTTTTTCATCTGGTACCACTCATCATCAGATAGCTTATCAGGTTTGAGAAGGACAGCATCGGATATCCCAATTTTCCCAATATCATGAAGATTAGCAGCAAGGTTAATCTGCATTGCCATTTCCTGAGTCAATTGTAAAACTCCGCAAAGAAGACATGACAATTGAGTTACTCTCCTTGAATGTTCCCCCGTTAGTGGGTCTCTTACATTCAGGGCGCAGGAGATACATTCAACAAACTGATGGTTCATGAATTTGTCAAGACTACGTTTTACTTCAATATCCATATGACCCTCCAAAATACTATACCCATCAAATATCATAAAACATTATATACAAAAAATAACCCTTTATTTATCAGATTATAACATATATTTATGAATAATTTGTAGAAAATTCCCTACACTTTGTCAATGCCTTAACAATTTATTGCGCAAAAATATGTATAATTTTATGCATATTTTCATGTGGAATTATTGTAGTTTTTATTAAGGTGCGGCAATATCTGGCTTGATATGGATTATATTTGAATATGTATGTAAAAACATTTTATTTTTTACAGATATTATATTTTTAATATAATTGTGTCCATAATTAATTAACTCTTTAATAAAAAAAGATATTGTTCAGAAATTTGAACAATATCTTTACTTTTTTAATGGCGTTCCCGAGGTGATTCGAACACCCGACCTGCCGCTTAGGAGTAGACCCGATACGATGAAACCAAGTGCAACACAGTGCAAGAAAATCCTTGGAAATACAAGGTTTTTCACTGTTTCAAATCCTATCTGGTATCACGCTTCATAAGCATTTTCATAGGGATTTTACACCGTCCGATTGGCTCGAAATTAGCA
>JAEWWT010000018.1 GCA_023396225.1 Bacillota bacterium | reverse complement strand
ATACTTGTAGAATACAATTCCGAGAAGATAGTTCTTATACTCATTAGCATCCATCTTGCCACGAAGAATATCCGCACCTGCCCATAGAACGCTCAAAAGGTCTTTACTATTTTCGCTTTCTGCCATTGTGGTTTCCTCCGATATACTATTTGTTGTGTGTCAATAATTTTTATTATGTTACATTCTACTGTATAATTCTGAAAATAACGGATTATTCGTCTAAGGTAAATTCCATAATTTCATCTATATTGCAACTAAGAGCTTTACAAATCTTTTCAATAGTTTCCGTTGTAACATTTTCATTATTACTAAGTTTGTTCATCGCATACTTAGTTAATCCAGCTGCTTGCTGTAAATCTTTCTTCATCATTTCTTTATCAAGGAGAATATGCCATAATTTTTTGTAACTGACAGCCATTTTAAAACTCCTTTCGCTTAAGTGAAGCAATAGTAATTATATAGAATATTATACCATATAAGTTCTGTAATTTCAATATTAATTTCGAAAAGCCAAAATAAAATCCGCTATTTTTCTGTGCTAATTTGACAATACCAATTTAGCACAGCCAATAACCCATTGTTTACAGCAATAATGTTTAACGCAGCTTTGCAAAAAAAATGCTATGAGGGTTGAGGGAGGGAGTGTTACAAATCTATATTTGAAAAGCTAAAAAATATAGATGTATCTTTCCCTTCATTAACAGAAAAAAATTGCAGAGTATTTTTCAAATCTCGACAACCTTATTACCCTTCATCAGCGTATGCAAAATCAGAGTAAACACAAGTATTTACTAACACTTGAAAGCAGCGTGAAGTATAAAAATTAATGATTATGTACATTTTTTCATCTTTAAACAAAAGTCAAAGAGGATCTCAAATGAGGTCCTCTTTGACTTTTATTCACTAATATTAATACAGGTAAAATATTTATTCATGTTATTTCTCATATTTAATTAACTGATTCTCAAGACATATTATTTTATCATGTAATGAATCAATAATATGCTCTTTTTGTCCAGTTAGCATATATTGAAATGATAAATTCTTACCATCTTCAATTGATTTTTCTCTAAAATAATCAAGTTCTGAATAGTTAAATCCAAAATCAGTAGTAGTATTAATATGTGATTTGTGATATTTAATATAATCAATTTTGGCAACTAATGTACCATTCCATTGCTTTATTTCGTTTAAGTTATACTCTTTTTCAAGCCAATAAAGTACGATCTTTGATAATTGAACCTGAACCTTTCTCTTGTTATCATCATCTGTACACTTGTCAAATAAGCTCATAATCTCATCATAAGCTCTATGGTTAAGCAGATTGCTCCTGTCATATTCTATATTTAGTGGACTATATTCAGCACTATCTGATAGTAAGTAAATGATATCTGTATTGACATATCGAGCAATTTCAGTAAGTAAATTCTGTTCAACGGGTTTTCCGTGTCTCAAACTAATAAAGCGTTGTGATAATGACATTAAGTTTGAAAACACTTCTAAAGTCTTTTCACCAATTGTTTTTTGTGATGGCTGCATACTAACTTCTATTTGATCTGAAACTAAATACTCCACATTAACATGAAAAAAACTTGAAACTTTTTTTAACGCTGCTTTATTGGGTTTTGCCCCATGACGCCATCCTGATATAGTTCCTGTTGATACACCTATTTCCTTGGCAGCATTAGTGGGAGTATACCCGTTATCTAAGCAAAGCTTTTCATATTTTTCCCAGAAAGTATTCATCAATATCACCATATCCTTTGTGTAATATTTGTTTGATTATACATTGAAATATTTATTAAAACAATTGACAAAACTTACGATAAGTTGTAAAATGTAATAAACTGATACATAAATGATTTTGCCTAAATTTAAAATCATAAAAAGAGTAGCAAACTAATATTAGTATATCAAGTCTATAATTAAAAGTCAATTGGAGGTAAATAAATGAACCAAGTAAATGATAATGTAATTATTGAAGCACTCAAACCACATATTATGGAAATAGCACTCGAAGTATTTCGCACAGAAATGCTTAATACGAATGATATAACAACTGTACATATAGATTCAAAGATTGATCTAATTCCAATAAAAGAATGTACTAAGTTGATTCCGGGTATATCGTACTATACCGTCCGTGAACTTATTCAGAGGGGCGATATCGAATACTTCCGTACAGGCCAGGGTCAGCACGGCAAAATCCTTGTATATAAGAAATCTTTTCTCGATTATTTCGCCAACAATGGTGGCATTATATAATGGCATCGGTACGAGACAGAGGCAACGGCTCATATCAGATGGTATTTACGTTTGGCAGACAACCGAATGGTAAGCCACAACAATATACAGATACATATAGGCATCCGTCAGGTATATCATCCCCAGAAGCCAAGCAAGTAGCATTAAATATAGCCAGTGTGTGGGAGCAGTCCGTAAAAACCGGCGATAAATATAACCCCACGCGTACTGTTAAGGATATTATCGAAATATACCTACAAAAGGGTGTTACAAAACTTAAAGAAAATACACTTGCATCATATATATGTCAATTTAAAAAACGTATAATACCAACGTTTGGCAATTACCTCGCCATTCAACTTACACCATCTCATATAAACGAATATCTTGAGCTTCTTCAAGATGAACTGATGGCAGGCTCCCGTCATAAAATTACTACGGCATTAAGTGCAGCATATTCATTCGCTGTTGAACGTGGTTATCTTAAAGAATCACCATGTCACCACATAGTTAATCCTCCAGATGAAGAAACAGAAGAACAATGGACTATGACGATTGAACAAGCTCAAAGGTACATTGCGTTCATCCATAACAGTAAAACCGATGAGGACATCAAGCGTATTCTAACCTTTCTCAGCTTGACAGGACTTAGAATAGGTGAATGCCTTGGGCTATCATGGAATGACATAAATATTGATGAAAAGTATCTTACCGTAAGACATACGCTGACATCAACTAACGGTCTCCATCTCACAAAACCTAAAACGAAGAAAAGCAGGCGTTCTATTGCAATCGGTAATGAATGTGTCAATCTTCTGCACCAGCAAAAGGAATACTGTAATAAACTCCGCAAAGCATTAGGTGCAAACTATGATCACCCCGAAATGGTATTCCCGTCAGGGCTGGGTAATTACCGTGACAGACATTCCGTTTACATTTCACTTAAGCGCATTATAGAAGGAACAGAGTTCGATTTTATGACCTTGCACAAACATCGCCATGTATGTGCCACAATAATGCTGAACAAGGGAGCCGATATTGCTACAGTTTCGGCAATGCTAGGCCACTCATCAATAGACATCACAGCTAAAATTTATGCTGAGGTATTAGCTGAGCTGAAACAGGTAGCCGCACATAACGTTGAGCAAGCATTGTTTGCTGACAATAAATACTTAAGCGTTAAACCATAAGGATTAAACTTGTCAAGAAAAGTACAGTCTTAAAACAAACTAAATTAAATTTTGAACGGTTAGCAATATCTCTGAATTTGGAGTGGAGCGAAGCGAAACGGAGGATTCAGAGATATTCGGCGGCGGCTCAGGCAACAGTGGTTTGTCCTATTTTCTGCCTGTAGACTGCGGGAGAAAGTCCGCCTGGGTTTCTTGCATACTCTCTCGATCTGTCATTATATGCCATAAAGTACATAAAAACAATTGATTTGACCTGGTTCATTGGAAGCTTTGACGTTGGAATTCTGTACAGCTTTTCTTTTTTTGAGCAGAAAAAAAGCTCTCAATTCTTGCGTTGTCAGAACATTTTTCGGTGCTGCTCATGCTTTGGGTTATGACATAAAGCTGGGTTATTTTCTGAAAGATGGGCTTGTATACTGGCTTCCATGGTTACTTTGGAGGATGATTCCGTCACAAAGTTTCTAGCCTCTGTAGGCATTATTCAGTGATTTAATGCATAACTCCTTGCTCATGTTGTTATCCATAACCGGGGTAATATACAGTTTTCCGTCCGAACAACTGAACCTCAGTTATATCGGTAAGTAACTTATCATAAGGTTTTTCTGCACTATAATCACGTTTTATCAGGATTTCTGACTTCTGAGTTTCTGCATCAGCCCTTGTTATTCCGTTAGTATGACGCTTTGTTTTCTGCGTAAAACCGTTTTTTCATTATCCTATATACTATTCTGATGCTTCTTTAAATTCCGTTCTGTTCAAGTACTTTCTTTATTTGTTCTCTTCCGTAGTTGTTATTATTAGTATGTTACTCAATGACTTTTTTATTTCGGCCAGAAGAATATCTTCTTTCTCAGGTACTTTCGTACGTTTCCTGAACCGATAATATCCTGATTTTCTTACCTTCAGTACTAGGTACATTTCATATACTGGATATTTTCCTCTTGTTTTCTATGAATATGTAAAGCTCTTGCTGTCTCACTTCTTCCGTTCTTTTTTGAAAAAACAAAGTGCTTCCTGTAAAATATCATTTGCTCTCCTAAGCTCTGCTATTTCCTTTTCAAGCGCTGATTCCCGGCTGAATAAAGTTTTTCTGGCGTAACCGCTTCCTGCGATTGCATATTCTCCGTATGCCTTGCGTTTGTTCCTCCAGGCGGATATTGTCTAATATGGTATCACAAGCTGCTGTGGCACTTTCTTTACTCCAATGTCACATCTGGTAGCTTTACTGCCTCTCCCTTGAATTTTTGTCATATCTTTGCATTATGATTCCTCTCTTCCATTTGATTTTATTATATCAAATTTTAGTGTGTTTTCATACTGCACTTTTATTGTACTAATCCATATTCATGTTGCAAAAAAGCTCCCCGCTTTCGCAGGGAGCTTAGTAAAATCAAATTTATGATCATTTTGATGATCATAATGAATAAGCAAGCATCCGCAAATAACGTAGATACGCACTTTGTAAGGATTGGATACTTATCTCTTTGAGAACTGTGGAGCACGACGAGCAGCCTTTAAGCCGTACTTCTTTCTTTCCTTCATTCTTGGGTCACGTGTAAGGAATCCAGCCTTCTTAAGGACAGGACGTGTTTCAGCATTGTACTGAAGAAGTGCTCTTGAAAGACCGTGTCTGATGGCACCAGCCTGACCTGTAACACCGCCACCTGCAACTGTGCAGACAATATCAAACTTGTCCATTGTTTCTGTAACAGCAAGAGGCTGTCTAACAATAAGCTTAAGTGTTTCAAGACCAAAATAATCATCAATACTTCTGCCATTTATTGTTATATTACCGCTTCCTGGATAAACTCTTACTCTGGCAACTGAATGTTTTCTTCTGCCAGTACCGTAAAAATACTGCTGTTTTGATTCGTACATCTAAGCCGCCTCCTTATATCTCATAATTTTCTGGATTCTGCGCTGCATGCTCATGTGTATCGCCAGCATATGTTCTAAGGCGCTTTAAAGCAGCTCTGCCAAGAGTGTTGTTTGGGAGCATTCCGTTTACCGCAATTTCCATTGCTCTTTCAGGCTGATTCTGCATCATATCGCTGTACTTAATTTCCTTAAGTCCACCGATCCAGCCTGTGTGCCACTTGAATGTTTTCTGTTCAAGTTTCTTACCTGTAAGAACTGCCTTTGCACAGTTGATTATGATTACATGATCTCCGCAATTAGCGTGTGGAGCAAATGTTGGCTTATGCTTGCCGCGAAGGATAGTAGCAGCCTGAGCAGCTACTCTTCCGAGAGACTTGCCTGAAGCATCAAGCACATACCACTTACGGCTTATTTCATTAGCCTTTGGCATATAAGTTGACATAGTCATTCTCCTTGTAAAACAAATTAATTTGTCCGACTCATTTGCATATACATTGCAACTCATTTACGTATACTGCAAATTTATGGTCTGACGCAACGATATTAATTATATCTTTTTAATTTAAGTATGTCAAGAGTAAAAATGCTGTTTTTTTAAAATATATCCTTTAATCTCTTTAATTCTCTCTGTTATGCTCGTTATCTCAATGATTCTTAAAAATCATTTTATTTTTTGTAAAACAATATTTGCAAAATTTTGTAACATTATTGACAAAATAAATATAATATGACATAATATAAGCAATATAATAAGGGTGGGATTATTATGGGTAATTATGATTTCTCCAGAATAAGAGATATGGTTGAATTATTCGGTATGCCTCAGGATATGGCGGAATCCATGATAAAATCATTTGAACAAGGGGTTAAGAGCGGAGTTATTTCCGATAAGCAGGCAAAAAAACTTGAAAAGGACATGAACTGGTCAGTAAATAAGTTTGCTAAAGCGGCGGCTGAATATAAAGATGTGTTAAAAAAAGTAGAGTGTGATTTCAGTAATTTTGATATTTCTTCTGATTCGAAGGATTGTCTTATACAAATTCATAAATCAAGAAGTAATATTGAATTGCATAGAAACACAAACCAAAGCATAGAAGATAAGGTTTCTGGTAAAGCTATTGAATATAATAATTCTGAACAAATTGAAATAATAAAGAAAAATGTAAATCGTCTTATTAAGGATTCGATTGAATGTGTTTTTGATTATGATGGAAAAGTTCCTGTAAGTTTAGGAATGTCTAAATTTGGGGGGATGCCGCATGTTTATAAGGATTTTAAGTGGCCTTGCACTGATAATTCAGAACCATTGACCTTCTTTTGTCAGATTAACTGTACTGAAATAAGCAAGTATGATAAAGATTCACTTTTGCCTGACGAGGGTATTCTTTACTTCTTTTATAACTTTAAGAGCGACGGAAGTCTGACAGGTGGAAAGGAAAATGAATATCAAGTAATGTATTCTCCTAATTCTAGTTCTGTTTTCTCAAGGGACTATCCTGACAATTATAATGAGAACTGTAAATTTGACGAACTTGCATTGACTTACAGACTAAGGGAAAGTGTGCCAAACTTTGAAGAATTCAATCTATTTTTCAATTCTGATAAGGATTATTTTGACGAGGATGACTATTTTTCTGTTGTTAAGAAATACTTTCCAGATACAGAAAATGATGAAAGTGTAACAAAACTGTTGGGATATGCAGATTGTATCCAACAGGAAAACTTGTCCGCTTGTGAGTCAGAATACAGACTAAGAAAAAATATTATAATCGACTATTCTCAATTTACAAAGGAACAGTATAATGATTTTATTAAATCCTCGGAGGAATGGTTACTGTTGTTTCAGCTTGATTCTATACTTAATGAGGACATGTTTATTACTTTTGGCGGCGGAGGAAGACTATACTATTATATAAAGAGAAAAGATTTACTGAACCGTGACTTTAGTAAGTGTATTATATGTGAACAATGCTATTAAGTAATCATATAGTTTTATTTATGGTACCCAGTTGTAAAACTGCTGGTACCATTTTTATTTTAAATGCAAAAGTGAAGTCTAATATTGCATATGATTTTGTTTATATTAAGTCAGGAAATTTGTGTTTTTTGTAAAATACCTCTTTACAAAAAACCTTTGTTCTGCTATAATATAAACATACGTTTTATAATAGTTGTGACAATAGCTTGAAAAATATTTATTGCGTAGCTATTTATTCCTTTCTGAAAATACAATGGCAGGAGTTTTGCTTAACTTAACTCGGTTTAGGTTAAGACCGGAATAAACAACATAAAGAAATGGAGATTAGTATGGAATTAATGGAAAAGCTAAAGATACTGTCTGACTCTGCAAAGTATGATGCTTCATGCTGCTCAAGCGGAGTTGATCGTTCCGGTACAAATGATGGTATTGGCAGTGCAGCTTCAATCGGGCTTTGCCATAGCTTTGCATCTGATGGAAGATGTATTTCTCTGCTGAAAGTTCTGCTTACAAATTACTGCGAGTATGACTGTAAATATTGTATCAACAGACGAAGCAATGACGTTCCAAGGGCAAGGTTCACTCCCGACGAACTTGCCGATATTACAATAAATTTTTATAAAAGAAATTATATTGAAGGGCTTTTTTTAAGCTCTGGTATCATAAAAAATCCTGACTATACCTGCGAACAGCTTATTGAAACTCTGTCTATTCTCAGAAATAAATATAAGTTCAATGGATATATTCATGCAAAGGCTATACCAGGTGCAGACAGCGAGCTTATTTCAAGACTTGGTATGCTTGCTGACAGAATGAGCGTCAATATTGAACTTCCTTCACAGCAAAGTCTTAAAGCACTGGCACCTGATAAATCCAAAAATTCTATTTTGTTGCCAATGAATCAGATTACAACTAAGATCAAAGAAAATTCCACCGAAATTGTTAAGTACAAACATGCACAGAAATTTGCTCCTTCAGGTCAGAGCACACAAATGATTATTGGTGCAACTCCTGACAGTGATTTTCAGATATTACGATTGTCAGAAGCGCTATATAAAAAATATAGCCTGAAAAGAGTGTATTATTCTGCATATATTCCTGTCGGTGACCAGAAGCTTTTGCCTTCTGCTGATACAAAACCACCGCTTTTAAGGGAACACAGGCTTTATCAGGCAGATTGGCTTTTGAGATTTTATGGCTTTGAAGCAAAAGAAATTCTTGATGACAAGAATCAAAATTTCAATCCGTATCTTGATCCGAAGTGTAATTGGGCAATTCATAATATGAATTTGTTTCCCGTTGAAGTCAATCGTGCTCCATATGAAATGCTGCTCAGAGTTCCTGGAATAGGTGTTACTTCTGCAAGAAAAATATTAACTGCAAGAAAAGTCTGCATACTTGATTACAATGCCTTAAAAAAGCTTGGAGTCGTGCTGAAAAGAGCGCAGTATTTCATCCTCTGCAACGGAAAGCAGATGGAGGGAATGAAATTTACTGAAACAGCTGTTATGAGGCAGCTTATGTCTGCAAGCGTCGTTAAGGGCATTGAGCAAAATGGTTTGTATCTTAAAGACAACTATGAACAGCTGTCATTGTTTGCAAATGAAAATACGCAGCCAACTATGGAGGATTACGCAAAATGTCTGACGGGACAGATTTAATTTATTTATATGACGGGACATTCGAAGGATTGCTGTGCTGTGTCTTTGAAAGCTACTACAGCAGGAAGATACCGTCTGAAATAGTTTCAGCACAGTCAGAACAATGCACTTTGTTTTCAGTTGTAAATGTTGAAACTAACTCGGAAAAGGCAGAAAGAGTTTCCCAATCGGTTCGTGATAAAATTTGTGAGGATGCTCTAGAGTTAATTAAGCTATCCTTTCTGACCTACCATCCACAAAAGGAAATCCTGATTCTGAGGTTTTTGTATATGGGTTTTAGATATGGCAGCAATGTTTTGAAAATGCTCTCGGATGATACAATCTATGAACTTAACAAGGCTGTCAATCATCTTAAACGTGAAAGTCACAGATACAAGCAGTTCATAAGATTTTCTGAATACAATAACGTTATGACAGCGCAGATTGAGCCTCTTAATATTGTGCTTCCGATGATTTCTGCTCATTTTTCTGACAGGTTCCGCAGGGAGTCATTTATGATTTACGACAAAACCCATGGCATGGCGCTCATACACTATGATTTTAAAACTGAGATAATTCAGGTTGATAATCTTACTATGCCTGCTGCGGATGAAAACGAAAAAATGTACAGGAACTTGTGGAAATCATTTTATGATACTATCGGTATTGAAGAAAGATATAATCCGAAATGCAGAATGACGCTTATGCCAAAAAGATATTGGAAGTATATGACGGAATTTGCGGATTTATATGCTGCAGAAAATGATGCTATTGTAGATAGATATAATGATGCTATTATGGACAAATCTCAGGATTAATAATGCTGTAAATAAAAGCATTTCCTTTTTTGCCTGTGCGGCGGACTATATCCATGTGGGTAAGAATATTCAAAGCAAGCTGTGCATCAGAAATATGTATTTTTGCTTGTGCAGAGAAATCCTTTGCTGTAAATTCTTCTGAAAGACCATCCGGGATAAAAACAAGCCAATCACTTTTATCGCATAAATGTATTTCATCAACCAGTTCAAGAGGAATACGGTCATATCTTGTGTATCCTTTTCTTCTGCCTCTTTTTAAGCCGGTAGTTTCAGGTGAACAGCGGTATTCATCCATATCAATTAGTATAAGACACAGATTGAAATTATCATCATTGAGATAAGGTTTTATTTTATATAATTCAGGAAATACATCATAAATTGTGCCGGTATGCGGAGATTTTCTTCTGCGTCCGGCTTCACCTGTTTCTGAATTAAAAGAAATGAGCCACTTGTTATGTGGAATAGGGTAAACAACAGTTACTCTTGCTACGGTAAGAAATTCTTTCAGTTTGTTTCTAAGCTTGTCAAATCCTCCTGTCTGAATTTCAATAATACCGTTTTCTCCGACTATATCGGCAACAAATTTACCAGTCCTTTGTTCATGGTTATCGTCATAAGGTTCAAAGTAGCTTTTTAGTACAGCGTGAATTGTTTTCTCTCCATATGTACCTATGCCATTATATTTATGTTCACTGTTTATTATTTTGTTGCATACAGTGTAAAATAGTTCTTTATCCATATTTCTGATTATCAATCATTTTCCTTTCATTAATTATTAAAATTATACCATTAATATATAATAAAATCAAATGGTCGGTATTTTCACTTACCGACCATTTGACTTAACCTATAAGCAACAGAACTTAATGAGAATAATTAGATATTATTGTCCTTATTGTTAGAACACTTATTCTGGCCATTCTGATTATTCTGGTTATTCTGGTTATTCTGAGCATTCTGATTGTTCTTATTCTGGTTATTTGAATTATTTTTATTCATTGTGATTATCACCCCTTTACGTAAATTATTATTTCAAACCTTTAAATTAATATTCAAAAATGTAATTAGTATTGTTATGTAAATTATAGCTAATTTGTTAAATATGCTCAATAAAAATTAATAAAACTATCTGATTGATAGAAAAAAATCTTGTAATTATCATTAAATTATGATATTATTTTTATATAAATTTATGTGAAGGACTTGAAAATAAGTATGAAGTATGTTGTTCTTTTATGCGATGGTATGGCTGACTATCCTGTTGAGGAGCTTGGTGGAGAAACTCCCATGAGCAAATCCGTAACTCCAAATATGGATAAGCTTGCAAAGGATTCTGTTATCGGTCTTGTTAAGACAGTTGCCGATGGAATGAAGCCAGGCTCAGATGTTGCTAATCTTTCTGTTCTTGGATACGATCCGGCTGTTTGTTATACAGGTCGTTCTCCGCTTGAGGCAGGTTCAATCGGAATTGATATGAAATCTGATGACGTTTCATTCAGATGTAATCTTGTTACTGTTTCTGATGAAGATGATTTTTTACAGAAAACACTTGTAGATTATTGCGCTGATGATATTTCAACCGCTGAAGCTGAGATCCTTGTAAAGTATCTTGCTGAACATTTTGATAATAATGAATTTACATTATACAGCGGTGTTAGTTACAGACATTGTCTTATCTGGCATAAAGGAACACTTGATGTAGGAACGCTTACTCCTCCTCATGATATTACAGGAAGAAAGGTTACTGAATATATTCCTGCACATCCAAATGCTAAGAAGCTTTATGATATGATGAAAAAAAGTGTTGAGCTTTTAAAGAATCATCCTATTAACCTCGACAGAATAAAAAGAGGACTCCGTCCTGCAAACTGTGTATGGTTTTGGGGCGAAGGTGTCAGAGCACAGCTTAAGGATTTCAAGGAATGTTACGGATTGAATGGCTCAATGATTTCTGCTGTCGATCTTCTTAAAGGTATCGGAAAGTTTGCAAATATGCACGTTGTAAATGTCGAAGGCGCAACAGGGTACATAGATACAAACTTCAAGGGTAAGGCTGACGCTGCAATCAAGGAACTTGCTGATGGACAGGATTTTGTTTATATTCACGTTGAAGCACCTGATGAATGCGGACACAGACATGAAATTGAAAACAAGGTTAAGTCTATTGAAATAATTGACAAGGACATTCTAGGACGTATGCTTCCTGAACTTGATAAGTATGATGATTATAAAATTATCATTCTGCCTGACCACGCAACACCTCTTGCATTAAAGACACATACAAATGACATGGTTCCATTCCTCATTTATACCAAGAGTGTGAAGGTAATCGGCAAGGATACATTCAATGAAAAAACGGCAACTGAAACTGGTGTTGTTATTGAAAAGGGTCCTGAAATAATGAAGTATTTTATTAACCTTCATAACTAAATAAACGAACATAAAATCTCTTATAGTATAATAGAAATACTATAAGAGTTTTTTTTATCTGTACAAAATAAAACGGTACCTTTTATTTGCAGGCACTTATTATTGATTTATAATAGAATATAGTTCACTTTTCTTGAACCCCGTAAGCTTTGCAACCGTCTTGCAGGCGTCAACTGCCTTTTCACCCTTGTCAATAAGCTTCTTCACCTGTTCTATCGCATCATCAATAGTCATGCCTTCCTCTTCATCAGGAACATAACCGTTAACAACAAGAACAAACTCACCCCTAGGGTTTACAGCTTTATAGTATTCCACAGCCTTAGAAAGAGTAGTTCTGATGACTTCCTCATGTATCTTTGTAAGTTCCCTGCAAATCGAAATCTTCCTGTCACCAAAGTACTGGAGCATGTCATTCAGTGTAGCAATCAGCTTATGCGGGGCTTCATAAAATATAAGCGTATGAGTGTCCTTTGCAACAGATTGAAGATGATCATATCTCTGCTTTTTTGTAACTGACAGGAATCCCTCAAAAGAAAATCTTGATGTTGTAAGTCCGCTGATAGCTACTGCCGAAGCCATTGCGGTAGGTCCCGGAATAACTTCCGTCCTTATCCCATTTTCAGCACAAAGCACGACAAGATCCTCACCAGGATCCGAAATGCAAGGCATACCTGCATCTGAAACTACAGCGCAGTTTTCTCCGCCAAGAATTCTTGAAACAATGCCCTCAGAAACCTGACGCACAGAATGCTCATGATAGCTCACAAGAGGCTTTTTTATTTCAAAATGATTGAGTAGCTTGACAGTGACCCTTGTATCCTCAGCACATATAAAATCAACACTTTTGAGCGTTTCAACAGCCCTGAAAGTAAAGTCACCGAGGTTACCGATAGGAGTACCAACAACATATAAAATTCCTGCCACTATTATATCCATGCCTCAAAAATGAAGCAATTTCCTTTCAAATATTTTCCCAAGTCTATTGTTAGCCTTACTGAACTCCATAAATTCTCATAAGTTCATCCGAAAATCCATTTTCACCATTTATATATAGCTGCGGAAGAACCTTCATAAATGCCTTACTCCCCTTTTTCCCTTCAATAAGGAAAAGCCATGGTGCATCATCAGGTGTCTTGCTCACAAATCTAAGCTGCTTTGGCTCAATATTATTGTTTTTCATTGCAGTAATTACATCTGCCAGCCGTTCAGGACGATTGCATATACAAAGCTTTCCTCCGAACTTGAGAAGTCTTGAAGCTGCTCTGCATACATCTCCGATATTGCACATAATTTCATGTCTTGCAATTTTCTGTGCCTCTGAACAGCTTTCAATGCCTGCATTCGTAGCCTTATACGGAGGGTTACAAGTTACAACATCCAAATTATCAAGAGGAGCGTCACTCCAAAGTTCTTTCAGATCAGCATGAACAGGTACTATATTCTCAATCTTATTTTTATCAACAGAGATTTGAAGTTGTTCAATTGCAAGCTGCTGAATATCAACGCCATAAATTATCTGCGGATCATAGTTTATTTTCATAAGCAAAGGAATAATTCCGCATCCCGTACCGAGATCACAGACTTTATCCTTATGTCTAGGACTTGCAAAATCAGCAAGTAAAAAAGCGTCCGTACCAAACTTATGATCTTTTGTAATACATATTTCAACATTATTTTTCAACTTTTCAAAGGACATTCCCTGCAAACTAATCTCTCCCAAATCAATTATCCGACCGTTATCTTACCTTCTGGATAAACCTCATTTTTCTTGCGTTTTTCTCTGTTTATTGTAAGGGACATTGCAAGAGAAACAGGTCCAACACGCCCTATAAACATTGTAATGCTCATAATAATACGGGCAAAAGCGCCCACTTTCGCAGTAACACCTGACGAAAGCCCGGTTGTCGAAAGAGCAGAAACCGCCTCAAATGCGGAGTCTATACCTGAAATCTCACTTTGTGGACATGAATAAATAATAATTACAGCTGTCGTCATAGCAATCATTCCTGCAAGAACAATAATTGAAAGTGACTTGTAAACAGCATCCTTTTCAATTTTTCGTCCCATGATGATCGTATCAGGCTTATTCTTTATAACACTGATAATTGTCATAACTACTATCATAAATGTTGTAATCTTAATACCACCGCCTGTTGATCCAGGGGCTACACCAATAAACATGAAAATAATTCCAGCAAGCTTTGTAATTGAATTCATTCCAGCAGTATCAAAAGTTGCAAATCCTGCTGTTCTGAACGTAACTGACTGAAAAAACGAATTACTAAGTTTACCGATAAATCCCATATTACCAAGCGTATCAGGATTATTCCACTCGCATATCAGCACAAGTATAGTACCTATAATTATAAGTCCAACCGTGGTTGTTAGCACAATTTTAGATTGAAGCATTAATTTCTTTGTCTTTCTGTAATGAAGCAGATCAACCCACACGATAAATCCAACACCGCCGAAAATAATCAGCAGTGGAACAACAAGCATAACAATAGGGTCATTATTAAGTGGGGCAAGACTTGCAAACGGATATCCGACAGTTCCCATCAAATCAAATCCTCCATTGCAGAATGCAC
Source organism: Bacillota bacterium (assembly GCA_023396225.1). GTDB lineage: Bacteria > Bacillota > Clostridia > Oscillospirales > Ruminococcaceae > JAEZYS01. The sequence goes on along the minus strand of JAEWWT010000018.1, from coordinate 72,438 downwards.
TTATAGAGGTAAAAAATGAAAGATAAATTCCTTTTAAACCGTATCTCGGAACAAAAGAAAACATTAAAAGAACAGCTCCAATAAATTCAGTAATAAAAGCTATTCTGATGATGTTTCTTACCATAGACTTAACATCAGAGAAATTATTAACATTAACAGATTCTGACGCTACCTGCATAGATCTCAACTCAAGTTTTCTTCCAATAAAGAAACTGAAGAATGATGTCAGTGTAACAAGACCAAGACCGCCTATCTGTATCATAAGAACAATAACAATCTGACCAAACACTGTCCAATATGCGCCTGTATCCTCAATAATAAGCCCTGTTACACACGTTGCTGATGTTGCAGTGAAAAGGCATGTAACCGGATTTGTAAATTCCCCAGACTTTGAAGAAAACGGCATGGAAAGAAGTAACGCTCCTACTACAATAACCAAAAAAAAACTCAGAACGATTGTAGCAGCAGGCTTTAAAGTTTTTTGCTTAGATTTAATAACTGGCATAATTATGACAACGCTGCCATATGACAGCATTTCTCCTTTCGAGTCCACTGTTTTATAATAAACATAATACTACAGGATTCTCTATAATGTATTCGTGTATTTATTAAAAGGTCACTTTGTTGACTTCTGATTTATTTTACTTATTCCTGTTTTTATTTTATCAACTACTGCATTGGAATTGATTTTCCCCTTAAGCATTTCCATTGCATCAGTATATGTAACAGACTTTATATTTGGGAAAGCCTTGATAATACGCTTTGTTGCGTTGTCAAGGTTATTGACAAGTTTATCATACCTTGCCTTGATTTCAAGTGTTTCCTCAGAAATATTGGAACCAATAAGAATTGAATTCTTTATAAGCAGCTTTGACAGTTCATCAATCTGTTTTAGTCTTTCATTCAAATGAGCAACCGTAGAAACAGAAACAATAAAGTCAACAATTATAAGTATACTCATTATTACTATAAATACAAGCCCGGCAGGAACAGGCATAAAATTAATACCCTTTACAATAATAGGCTGAATTACTCTGAGCAAAAATGTACATCCAAGCCCCCAGTATATAGTATGACTAAGACATATAAGTCCTTTATAATTAAACTTCTCATGGGAATAATCCCACCAGCGATTATGAAATATTTTCTCCATCGCAAGCCCGACAGCCAATTCAAATGCGGTACAGAACAGGCTTGAAGTAACAAACAAAAGTATAATAGTATGCTGAATAGGTCTTAACAGCGTAACAACAAGAATTACACCAACACCGTAAATAGGACAGAACGGCATATTAAAAAAGCCCCTGTTCTGATACTCCCCCGTCTCCAGTGTCATGTAGCAAACTTCAATTCCCCATCCTACGAAGGACCAAAAGCAAAAAATCAAAAACATCTGATACAAACTGAATTCAAAAAAAGGCAGAACCTTCATAATAATCTCCATTCCTTTTTGCTGTATATCTCGGTTTTGCATAGTATTTTACATAGTATAATTTGAATAAATAGTCGCATATAATATATTTTCACGCTATAAATCTCACAAATTATTTATAACAACTTATTTTTTTCAATTTTAAATTAAGTATATACCATTTTTTGAAATGTGTCAACATAAGATAAATTTAACAAGCAGCCTGCCCATTATAATCGGCAAGCTGCTGTTATCTTGTATTATATTATGCACTTGTGATACTAAGCTGATCTTCTTTTACCGAAACCTTTATTGAAGAAATGTTCTGTCCTACACTTTCGACAATAAGTTCAGCAACCTTATCCTCAACCTCGGTACGGATAACCTTTCTGATGTCTCTTGCACCAAACTTCTTACCGAAAGCCTTGTTTGCAATATATTCAAGAGACTTTTTGTCATACTTGAATGTTATTCCCTTTTCTTCAAGCGGCTCAACCATCTCATCAAGCATAAGAGCAGCAATAGCGTTGTAATTCTCCAGTGTAAGCGGCTTGAACGTAACAACTTCATCAATTCTGCTGAGGAATTCAGGGCGCAGGAAGTCTGAAAGTGCCTTCAAAGCCCTTTCTTTTGAAACCTGAGCTTCTGTCTTATTGAATCCGACACCTGAACTCTTGTCAGTTGAACCTGCATTTGAAGTCATTGCAATAATGGTATTTTCGAAGTTTACTGAACGTCCCTGTGCATCGTTAATCTTGCCTTCGTCAAGAATCTGAAGAAGAATATTCATTACATCAGGATGAGCCTTTTCAATTTCATCAAAAAGAATTACTGAATAAGGTTTTCTTCTTACCTTTTCAGTAAGCTGTCCTGCATCATCATATCCTACATATCCTGGAGGTGAACCAATTATTCTTGAAACAGAGTGTTTCTCCATAAATTCTGTCATATCAAGTCTTATAAGAGGGTCAGTTACATCAAAAAGTTCTGACGCAAGTACCTTGACAAGCTCGGTCTTGCCCACACCTGTAGGGCCAACAAAAATGAATGAAGCAGGTCTGCGGCGCTTGTTTAACTGAACTCTTGCACGTCTTACAGCCTTTGATACAAGCTCAACAGCTTCATCCTGACCAAGAATCCTTGCTTTAAGCTTTTTGTCAAGCTCTGCAAGCTTCTGATACTGTGTTTCTATAATTTTTGAAGCAGGAATACCCGTCCATAACTCTACAACCCTTGAAAGATCATCTTCAGTAACATACAGTTCATCAAGCTGTTTATCATTCTTATCCTTTTGATCCTTGAGTCTGATAAGCTCTGCCTTAACCTCTGCAAGCTTTTCAAAATCAGGCTCACTCAACTCTTCAAGCTCATGCACCTTGACTTCCTGTTCGCTTATATCCTTAGTAAGCTTATCATTGTCCCTGAGTTCTGTGCTTCTGATACTTCTGCATGCACATGCTTCATCAAGCAGGTCAATAGCCTTATCGGGAAGAAACCTGTCATTAATATATCTTTCTGATAGAACAGCACACATTCTCAGCAAAGCATCTGAAATCTTAACACGGTGATGTTCCTCATAGTATTTTCTTATACCCATAAGCACGCCTACAGTATCATCAATCGACGGCTCATTTATAGTAACAGGCTGGAATCTTCGTTCCAAAGCACTGTCTTTTTCAATGTATTTGCGGTACTCATTGAATGTTGTTGCACCGATAACCTGAACCTCGCCTCTTGATAAAGCAGGTTTGAGTATATTTGCGGCATTCATTGAGCCTTCACTGTCGCCAGTTCCGACAAGGTTATGCACCTCGTCAATGAAAAGAATAATATTCCCCTCTGCCTTAACCTCATCAATAAGTCCCTTAACTCTGCTTTCAAACTGACCTCTGAACTGCGTTCCTGCAACAAGAGCAGTAAGATCGAGCAAAAATAACCTCTTGTTGAGAAGATTGAACGGAACATCTCCGGCAACAATCTTCTGTGCAATTCCTTCGGCAATAGCAGTCTTTCCGACACCAGGCTCACCGATAAGGCAAGGGTTGTTCTTCTGTCTGCGGGAAAGAATCTGAACAGTTCTTGCTATTTCCTTTTCTCTTCCGATAATATTATCAAGCTTGTTGTCTGTTGCCCTTTGTGTAAGATCAGTGCAGTAGCTGTCAAGGAATTTCAGTTTCTTTGACTTTTTATCCTGTTTCTTATCACGCTTTATATTATCAGTTTTCTTCTCAAATAATTTGTCCTCATTCAAAGAATCCGAGTTCATGTTTTTCGGCATATTCGGAAGTCCACCAAGAAGATTCTGAATAAAGTTAGGGATAGATCCCGTACCTCCGAGTTCAAATGAATCTCCGTCCATAGTATCGCTAATATCAGTCATCTGATCAGAAAATTCCTCAACTTCATCATCGCTGATTCCCATCTGATCCATATATTCTTTAACCTGTGGAATTCCAAGCTCCTTTGCACAGACAAGACAAAGCCCCTCATTGTGCTTTTCTTCACCCTGCATTGCCGTTATAAATACCACAGCCATTCTTTTCTTACATCTGCTACAAAGCATATTAATTATCATTCCTTTCAGCTATCTGTTACAATTCAGCAATGCGAATAACCCTGCAGAAAACAAACAAACAGCGGGCGTGAAAAGTAAAATTCACACTATTTATCTAAAATTAAATCAGGCAATGCTATGCCAGAAAATCAGTAACAATATTGTACAAATACTTAAACAGAATAGTATCAGAAATTACTGTACTATTAAATAACTTCATTGAATTATCAGTAAGGTTAGTAATCACAATAATTATTGCAGTCGCAACAGTCAGTATAAGAAGTGCCTGCACAAGTCCTAGAATTCCTCCTAAAAAGCGGTCAACACCCCCGACAATGGGAATTTTCTTAACTATACCTGCTGTCCTTGCAATAATTTTCACAGCAATCATTACCACAGTAAATATAAAACCGAATGCAATAACCCTTACTGCCTTCAACACAACAGGCCTTACTATTTCTGTTTCAATGTATTCAGCAGCCTTGCTTTTCTGATCGTTAAGAGAAAAGAAATCGTCAGACGGCTTTTTCTCATCAATATAATTCTTTACATCATCAGCAATACCATCCGGCAAAGCATCAGAAAGCGACTCTCCAATCAGCTGATAATACTTTTTAAATACATCTGTTAGTGTATCATTAATATCATTTTTAGTCAACTCTGAATTATCTTCCTCGCTGTAATCACCATTAATAACGTTTTTGTAATCAAAGCCTTCAAGAGCATAGCCCTTATCCTCAAGAGAATCGGCAATCTGCTCCTCAACGTTATATTCAACAGAATCAATCTTTTTCTCAATTATATTCATTACAGAAGGGTGGACAAAGTTGTCATACACCTTTTCTGCCAATATCCCGCAAAGTGCGGACGCAATGGCTATGGCAGCAATATATCCGATAAATCTTATAACTGTACCAGTAAAACCCTTTGCAGTTCCTGTTCCTATACAGTATAAAAGTACAACCAGAATTACGCCATCAATAATATATGGAATATATGGGCTCATAAATCTATTATGTCTTATCAGAGAATGATAAAACCCGCTCCTCTCTGAAAAAAATCAGTTAAAATCAATTCTGTTTATTTCATCATAACCAAGAAGAAAAACATAATCCCCTGACTTACAGAAATCATCATAGTCATTGCTTAGTGAAACAGAAGAAACAAGCTCGCCTGTTGAAGAATAGGAATAGAGCATTCCTGACGTCATTATATATACAGTATTCCCATAAACACAGACTTTTTCCGATTCTTCATCGAGTTCGATTTCTATCGGTTCATTGAGTATATCATCTATTATAACCAGAACTGAGCTTCTAAGTTCCTGATTTTTAAAAAGTATTGCCGATAATGTCGAAGATGAATCAAAATCCACAAGACTATATTCATATTCATATCTGCCGATAAAAATACCGTTTGTATCATAAAAACTACATTCAGTATCACCGAATACAGCAATCTGATCTTCTTTGTAAAGTCTGGATGAAAGTCCCATAGTTTCAATGAGATCTGACTGCCAAACCATATCTGTTTTCGTAAACTGATAGTATAACATCTGTGATACAAGCTGACCGCCGCTTGCTCCTATTGTAGTAATTATACAGCCTGTATTATCTGCATTAAAAGTAACATCAATAATTCTGCTGTCATAACTTTTATATACGAATATATCCTTCCCCTTTGAGTCATAAACATCAAGGCAGGATAAATACTTGTCCGATTTGGTAACAACAGCAACATGATCATCTGAACTTAGCTTAGCAAGAAGAATAGCATTTTCTGTTGTTTTTTCATATATCTGGTCATATTTGCTGTAAAGACAGAACTGCTTTCCGCCAAGATCATATATCAAAGCCCTTTTTGCGGAAACAGTAAGTATAGGGTTTGCATATGTATGCTGCCTTGCAATAACCGGCTTGCCGTCAATATTGTAAATATTAAAGTGTGAATCGTCAATTACTGCAAAATTTCCGTCCATAGACTTTAGCTGATAACTTGCTCCGCCTGTTATTGATATAGGGAAATACCCCTCTGCAAGCTCTCCGCTTGATTCAGGAACAGGTATTTTTGTAAGTATACCATCAAGATAAGGATACCACTTGTCCTTGGTAACATATATAATAAGAACAGCAAGAACAGCAGCAAGAATAATAATCAACTTATTGAGGAACCGCTGAAATTTCTTTGTTCTGCGTTTTTTTCTTATATCCGAAATATCTGTTACCGGCATATTTATACCATCCCTTCTGTATCATTTTAAAAATCTATTATCAATAAAACAATTTGTTAAGATACAATCCATGCGCCTGTGCAGTCTTTCCTGCCGCCGCCCTGTTCTTTGCAGCAATAATATCCGTTATGCTGTCAGGATTTATTTTGCCCTCGTTCACAAAAATAAGCGTGCCAACCATTATTCTTACCATGTTATATAAAAATCCGTCACCGCTTACAGTGAATTTAACTGTATCATCGTTTTTTTCTACACTAAAATTATATATAGTGCGGACACTGTTTTCCTTCTTGTTGTTTGTTCCGCAGAAAGATTCAAAATCTTGTGTGCCAATAAAATACTTTCCCGCCCTGTCAAGCATTGTTACATCCATTGCATAAGGATAATGCAGTGCAAGATCTGCCTTGAACGGATCCTTTGTTGCTCTGTTTGATACAAGATATACATATTCCTTACCCTTGCATGAATATCTTGCATGAAAATCCTCAGGTGCTTCTTCACAGGACTGGATTGAAATATCATCAGGCAGTATTGAGTTCATCGCCCTAACTATATTGTTGCATGGAATGGAGTGTTCTGTCATAAATGAAAAGCAGTACACATTCGCATGAACACCTGTATCAGTTCTTGAACACCCTGCAATATTAACCTGTGAGTTAGTAATACATGATAACTTTTCTTCAAGAATATTCTGTATTGCAACAGCATTTTCTTGTCTCTGAAAGCCATGATACCTTGTCCCTCTGTAGGACATAAATACTTTTAAATTGCGCATATATTTTCAATTTCCTCAAATACCTGTAAACAGATTTATTACAATAACACCGCTCAGAAATAAAACAGAAATACCAAGCGCAGCATAATCCTTACCCATAGATTTCAGCTGTCTTAAGCGTGTTCGTCCTTCACCACCCCTGTAACAGCGGCACTCCATAGCAAGTGCAAGTTCCTCTGCTCTCCTGAATGCAGATACGAAAAGAGGTATGAGTATAGGAACAAGAGCCTTTGCCCTCTGCATAAGCCCTCCGCTCTCCATGTCAGCTCCCCTTGCCTTCTGAGCAGACATAATCTTGTCTGTTTCTTCAATAAGAGTAGGTATGAATCTTAAAGCAATAGTCATCATCATTGCAAGCTCATGAACAGGAAGCTTAATCTTCTTTAATGGAGAAAGCAGCCTTTCAATAGCGTCTGTAAGTGTAATCGGAGAAGTTGTGTATGTCAGTAAAGTTGTACCCATTATAAGTGCTATAATCCTTATTATCATAAACAACGATGTTGTAATTCCTGAATCTGTGATTTTGAATATCCAGAACTTGACCACAATTGCCCCTTCAATGAAGAAAAGGTTCAGCACAGCCGTAAATACAATGATAGGAATAATCGGTTTAAGGCTCTTTAGCATCATTTTAAAGGGAATGCCTGAAAGCATAAATGATACAGCAAGAAAAATAATACCGACACCAATGCCAATAAATCCATCTGCCGCAAAAAGCATTGTAATAAAGAAAGCTGTAATGATTATCTTGAATCTAGGGTCAAGTCTGTGTATAATAGATTTCCCAGGGAAATACTGACCGATTGTAATGTCCTTAAGCATTGCCGTCCCCCCTTTTTTCAAGGTACTGAAGGATAGTTTTGCAGGCAAATTCTGTTGTATATACATCTGTACGGATGTCAATTCCGCTCTGCTTCAATCGGTTGAATACCCTTGTAATCTGCGGAACAGCAAGTCCCATCTTAGTGAGTTCATCAGCCCTCTGAAATACCTTTGGAGGATCATCATAGCAGAAAACTTCTGCGTTGTTCATAACAAGAATTTTTGAAGCATTCTTAGCCACATCCTCCATGCTGTGTGAAACAAGGAGAACAGTAGACTTAGTCTGCTTGTGATATTCCTTAATCTGTCCGAGAATACGGTCACGTCCCTTAGGGTCAAGACCTGCCGTTGGTTCATCAAGAATAAGTACCTTTGGTTCCATTGCCATAACTCCCGCTATTGCAACTCTTCTCTTCTGACCGCCTGAAAGCTCAAACGGAGATTTCTGGAGATTATCCTTGTGAAGTCCGACAAGCTCAGCAATAGTGTTGATACGCCTGTCAATTTCCTCATCATCAAGTCCCATATTCTTAGGCCCGAATGCAATATCCTTATAAACAGTTTCCTCAAAAATCTGATATTCAGGGTATTGGAAAACAAGCCCCACCTTGAAGCGTATATCCCTGATTTTACAGCTTTTGTCCCATATATCCTGTCCGTCAATATATATTTTGCCCGATGTAGGCTTGATAAGTCCGTTCAGATGCTGAATAAGAGTGGACTTTCCCGAGCCTGTATGACCGATTATGCCGACAAGCTCACCGTCCTCTATTTCAAGGTTAACATTGTTAACCGCAGTTTTTTCAAACGGAGATCCTATGCTGTAAGTATAGGTTAAATTTTCAGTCTTAATAACTGACATTATTCGGTGTTTCCTTTCCGAGATATTACCCATATTTATGATAATATCTTAATCATTCTTTCAACACATTCATCTTCAGTAATGATATGTGTGTCAGTATCAAGCTCGCTCTGTCCGAGAAGATACATAAATTCCGTAACCTGCGGAACATCAAGTCCGACATTTTTCAGCATTTCCACATTTGAAAACACCTCTGTAGGAACATCATCAAGTATTATTTTGCCGCTGTCCATTACAACAATTCTATCAGCCTTTGCCGCCTCATCCATGTAATGAGTGATAAGAACAATTGTAATGCCGAAATCTTTGTTAAGCTTTCTTATCGTCTTGAGTACTTCCGTTCTGCCCTTAGGGTCAAGCATGGCAGTAGGTTCATCAAGAACAATACAGTCTGGCCTCATTGCAATAATTCCGGCAATGGCAACTCTCTGCTTCTGTCCTCCTGAAAGCTGGTGCGGAGCATGCTCATGGTATTCATACATGCCGACAGCCTTTAGCGAATCGTCAACACGTTCTCTCATTTCATCAGGTGGAACACCGATATTTTCAAGCGCAAAAGCTACATCTTCCTCAACAATTGTCGCAACAATCTGGTTATCAGGATTTTGAAAAACCATTCCGACCTTTCGTCTTATATCGAAAAGCCTGTCCTCATCCTTAGTGTCAATTCCGCCAACAAGCATCTGACCTTCATTCGGAATAAGAATAGCATTCATATGCTTTGCTATGGTTGATTTTCCGGAACCGTTGTGCCCCAATATTGCAAGAAATTCACCTTTTTTAATTTTGAGGTCTATTCCCTTTAATATTTCTTTCGGTGGTTTCTGGTCATCTTCAATTTCATTAGAATAATGAAACCTGATACCCTCCGAAACAATTATATCTTCAGACATTTTTATCCCCATTCCTTTTTGCTATTTGTTCCTGTCTTGAATCTGAAATTGAAATTAGTTCAGTAAAGCAAAATTTATGCTGTCATTTTTACAGTAAATGAACAAATTGCAGCGTGAAAAGCTTATTTTTTATGCTATTTTCTTTCAAAAATATCAGCTGTTTTGATTGTGAATACAATTATCAATTGCAATTACCAACGCACAGAAAAATTCTGCACTCTGATTGTCTTCAATATCAAGAACATAACTGTCACCCCAGGATAATAATTCCTTGTGAACACGTCCGATTAAATACCCATCCTTTGATATTGAGAAATCATAATCAAATATTTCCCCGTCAATTGTATAACTTCCAAATCCACTTTTAATAGAAAATTTGGATTTTAAAAATGAAAGCTCTTTCTGAACACTTGCAAGGTGTCTTTCTCCCTGATAAATTTCATAGCTTGCAAGAAACAGAGTGAAATTCTTTTCAAGCCTCATCAGTTCAATCCCATTATGGTCATAAATAAAAAACTTTGGTGGAAAAGAAAAAAATTGCTTTTTAACATTAAATACAGGTGAATTACATCTGTCAAAAATAGAATAGCTGTCAACCAGTGCAAATACTTTTTGTTTGATATAAAGTGTCATAAAATCTCCATTCCCTTCTCAATTTTGCATAGCAAAATCAAAACAAATAGCAACGTAAAAGTATTTTCACGTTATCTCCTTATTATGGCAATACCGCACAATACGTTTCTGTCAATTTTCAAAACAGGCTCAGTCACGTATTTTCGCTGTTTCTCAAATCGTCGAAACGTAGCCTGTGGCTTTGTGCGGTATTACCTTATTTCTGCCATATAGCAGTTGAACCACATGGAAGAACAAGTTTACTTTCCTTAACAGGAAGCCCTATTTCATCAGCAGAAACCTTTCCGCCAAACTTTGTTGTAATAGTTTCGCCGAGAATATATGCCATTACCGACGGGGAAAGCCCTGTAGTATAGCTGTTAAGAAGGAAGAAAAGCGGATCATCACTCAGTACATTTGTACAAAGCTTTACAAGATCATAAATACAATCCTCAAGCTTCCATACTTCCTGATTAGGACCTCTTCCGTATGACGGAGGATCCATTATAACAGCGTCATATTTTCTGCCGCGCTTTATTTCTCTTGCAACGAACTTTTCACAATCATCAACAATCCATCTGATTGGCTTGTCACCAAGTCCCGATGAAACTGCATTTTCCCTTGCCCATGCAACCATTCCCTTTGAAGCGTCAACATGACATACCTCAGCACCCGCATTTGCACAAGCAAGAGTAGCACCGCCTGTATATGCAAAGAGATTAAGCACACTTACAGGACGACCTGCATTACGGATAAGTCCGTCCATGAAGTCCCAGTTTACGGCTTGTTCAGGGAATAGACCCGTATGCTTGAAGCCTGTCGGCTTGATGTTAAACTTCAGATTGCCATAGCTTATATGCCATGAATCGGGGATTTTCTTTTTGTAACTCCATTGTCCGCCGCCCTTGTCGGAACGGTAGTAGTGGGCATGAGCGGAATTCCACATTGGAGTTTTTTTGTCCGTTTTCCAGATAATTTGAGGGTCGGGACGAATCAGTACAATGTCGCCCCAGCTCTCAAGCTTTTCTGAATCCGTACAGTCAATCAGCTTATAATCATTCCATTTATCGGCAATTCTCATTTTATTAAACAATCCTCTCAGCTATCTATTTTTTTGTAAAACAAACAGCAGGGTGAAAAATTTTTTCACATTTTTATACTAATTATTCTCCGTATGCGGACATCTTTCCTTGATTTTATCAGCAATTTCAATAGCCATTTCGTTTATGACATCAAAACGTCTGCCCTCAATCATAACTCTTATAAGCGGCTCTGTTCCGCTTTCACGAACAAGAATTCTTCCGCTTGAACCAAGTTTCTTCTGATTTGAAGCAATTATCTCCTCAATTTCGCTGTCATTCTTCCAACTTTCCTTCCACTTAGGGGTAATCTTAACATTTATCATAACCTGCGGATATCTGTCCATAAGTGCAGATAAAGTTGAAAGCTTGATATCATTTTCCTTTACAATGCCAAGGAGCTGAACAGCTGTAAGCTGACCGTCACCAGTTGAAGCATAGTCAGAGAAAATAATGTGTCCTGATTGTTCTCCCCCAAGAGAATATCCACCTGAAATCATCTGCTCAAGAATATATCTGTCGCCGACTTTAGTAGTAACCATGTTTATATTATTTGCCTTTGCAAAATGTGTGAAACCAAGGTTTGTCATAACAGTTACAACAGCAGTATTCTTTTTTAGCGTACCCTTGTCACGCATTGATTTTGCAAAAATAGCAATAAGCTTATCACCGTCAACAATAGCACCATTTTCATCAACAGCAAGACATCTGTCAGCATCACCGTCAAAAGCAACACCGAGATGACACTTCTTTTCCTTGACAAAGTTTGAAATATTGTCAAGATAAGTTGAGCCGCACTTTTCATTTATATTTGTTCCGTCAGGAGTGCAGTTCATAAGATAAACAGTAGCGCCAAGTCCGCCAAAAAGCCTTTCAGCAGTAACACTTGCAGAACCGTTTGCACAGTCAACAGCAACTCTTACCCCGCTTAAATCACAGTCAATTGTTTTCATTATATTTCTGATATAATCCCACTGTGAATTTTTATCTGTAGTAACAGTTCCAACATCACCGCCTGTTTTAAGTTCAGCAGTTATCTTTTCAGGAGTATCAAGAATCAGCGCTTCTATTTCCTCTTCAATATCATCGGAAAGCTTGTAGCCTGTTCCTGCAAAAAGCTTTATTCCGTTGAATTCAGCGGAATTGTGTGATGCAGAAATCATAACACCAGCATCAGCTTCACGCATTTTTACAAGATAAGCAACAGCAGGAGTAGGAACAACACCAAGTATGACAGCGTCCGCACCTGTCGAGCATATGCCCGCAACAAGAGCAGCTTCAAGAATATCAGATGAGATTCTTGTATCCTTACCTATCAGAATTTTTGCTTTATGGTGGGTTTTCTGGGTAAGCACCATCGCAGCAGCTCTTCCTATCTGCATTGCCCTTTCACATGTGAGCTCAGTTATGGCAACTCCTCTTGCACCGTCAGTACCAAATAGTCTTCCCATAAGTAATTCTCCTTATATGTAAAATGAAATTAAATTACAGTTAAAATTTATTATTCAAACAAGGTCTGCTGCCCTGCCTGAACTGCATTGTCAGGAACATTGTATCCCATATGCCTGTAAGCCAGTGCTGTAGCACAGCGTCCCCTCGGTGTCCTTGACAAAAATCCAAGCTGCATAAGGAACGGCTCACACACGTCCTCAAGTGTAACAGCTTCCTCACCGATAGCGGAAGCAAGTGTTTCAAGTCCGACAGGTCCCCCCGAATAGCCCTTGATAAGCATTTCAAGCATTCTCTTGTCAAGGCTGTCAAGACCAAGACTGTCTATTTCAAGTCTGTCAAGAGCAATTTTTGCAATGTCGCATGAAATTTTACCGTTACCCATAACCTCAGCAAAGTCTCTCACTCTTTTAAGCATACGGTTTGCAATTCTAGGAGTTCCTCTTGATCTTCTTGCAAGTTCCATTGCCCCGTCCTTATCACATGCTATTCCAAGAATAACAGCCGAACGCATGATAATATCAGACAGCTGTTCAAATGTATACAACTCCAGCCTCATCATAACACCGAATCTGTCACGCAAAGGAGAAGTAAGCTGACCAGCCCTCGTCGTAGCACCAATAAGCGTAAACTTAGGCAAATCAATTCGAAGTGAACGTGCAGACGGGCCTTTTCCAATGATTATATCAAGCGCATAATCCTCAAGTGCAGGATAAAGAACCTCTTCAATCGCTCTTGAAAGGCGGTGTATTTCGTCGATGAACAGAACGTCATTTTCAGACAGGTTTGTAAGCAAAGCCGCAAGATCCCCCGGCTTTTCAATTGCAGGACCGGAAGTTATTCTGATATTTACGCCCATCTCATGAGCAATAATTGCGGAAAGAGTAGTCTTTCCAAGACCCGGAGGCCCATAAAGCAGAACATGGTCGAGAGGTTCTCCCCTCTTTTTAGCTGCCTCAATAAAGACAGACAAATTCTCCTTGACCTTTTCCTGACCAATATATTCCGACAGCGTTTTCGGACGCAGTGTATAGTCTATTTCCTCGGAATCATTCGGAATAACCTCAGGAGAAACCATCCTGCTTTCAAAATTCATTTCACTTGATTCTAACAAAATATCATTCCTTTACAGAACCGTTTGCGGAATAACCGCTTAATTAATCAACAATTCAGATATTTTCAGTACCGGCTTTTTCTTTTTTGCAGTGCTTGCAAATATAACGGGAACAAACATCTCATTATCAGTAAGTCCACCAAACCCTGCCTTAAATGCGGCTCTCGGCTTTTCTATAGGACTTCTGTATTTTATTGAAACATCGGAAATTGCACAAGCAAAATAATCCCCGATGAAATCACTCGTCTTGACATGCGTATTACCTGCACCCAGAATACCCTTTGACAAAAAATCATTTCTGGACATAAGCAGGAATTCTCCGCTGAATTCAGAATTGAATAGTCTCTCAAAATCTGTACGTCTCTCTGACTTAACAAAAAAACTGATTGCCCTATCCTCAACAAAAGGAGGAATTATCAGACACTCCATTATTTCATGCATTTTATTAATAAGTATCTCCTCAGAAATATCAGTCATTCCATGTCCTGAAGAAACAATTATGAGTGCATCTTCAATTTCTCCGCATAAATTTTGAATATGCCTGCTGATACTGCTTATATTTTCTTTGACCTGAGCAGAACCACAGCCATGTTTCTGAGCTGTTTCCCTTACTTTATTCCATTGAACAAAAGTGAAAGTGTTCTGATCTGTCCTTGAAATCATGTTAATAATTTCGCAAACCCTGTCAAAATCCTCTGCATATTTCTGAATAAAATCTTTATCAGAAATCCCGATACCATCCACAGAAACAGCAAACGGCTGAACCTTACCTGCCGCAAAATGCGAAAAATCCTCAAACAAAGATTCAAACGGCATCACATATTCTCCGATTCTGATATTGGAAACGGATTGCTTTGTATATGCATCATTGTTAAGCACAACATCAATCATTCTGCTGTACTCTTTAAGATACAGTGATGAACCAAGCCAGCCATGTTCATTCGGAGAAAGTCCCGAAGCAAGACTTACAAGTGATGCTGTCGGGCATGACGGATAAACAGATGAAACAGACATCCTGAAATTTTTCCGCAGAAAATCACTTTTCGGAACACAATCCTCAAGCAGATTTGTTCCAAGTCCGTCAAGATTAATAAGAACTATATTTTTATACCTCTTTGAAAGCTCTTTGTCAAGTATCTCAGAGGTCGGATAAGCATAAGAAGTTCTGTAGTAGTTTTTAATTGAAGATATAACGCCAAGTACAGATTTGTCATAGTTAGGATAAGCGAGCATACTACCACACCCCTATATTGTTTATTGAAAAAGTATTTACTATATCAGATATTCATTGCCAGCTTTTTCAGTGCCGCCTTTATCATTTCCTCAACCGACAAAGTTGGATCGAGCTTTGAAATTATCGATGCTGACTCACCCTGTGAGTAACCAAGAACAACAAGAGCAGATATAGCCTCTGAAACTGCATTACCTGCATTTCCTGCAGGAATAAAGTCATAAGTATCTCCCCCACCTGTAACAAGCTGATCCTTTGCAATCTTGTCTTTAAGTTCAAGAACAACTCTCTGGGCAAGCTTAGGACCAACGCCCTTTGTTTTGGTAAATAATTTATAGTCACCGGTAGCAACGGTGAGTGCAAACTTTTCAGGAGTAGTATCTGAAAGAATTGCAAGTCCAGCCTTAGGGCCTACACCCGAAACTGAAATAAGCATTTTAAAGCAGTTAAGCTCCTGTTCGGTAGCAAATCCGAACAGCTCAACATTATCCTCCCTAACGTACATATATGTTCTCAGAGTAACCTCTGTTCCGACCTTTCCGATTTTAGAAAGTGTGGAATAGGTTGTTCTGCATGCATAACCGACACCGCCGCATTCAACGACAGCAAGTTCTGTGTCAATGTGAATCAGTTTTCCTCTGACACTGTATATCATTACGGATTCCCCCTGTTTTCATACTTATTTAATCCTCTGCAAGAATGTCCGTGACATATAGCAATAGCAAGTGCGTCCGCAGTATCATCAGGCTTCGGAACAGCAGCAAGACCAAGAATTCTCCTTGTCATCTCCATAACCTGTGCCTTTTCAGCACGACCATAACCTACAACAGACTGCTTAACCTGCAAAGGTGTGTATTCATAAACTGGTACACCTGCATTTACGGCCGCAAGCAATGTAACTCCTCTTGCCTGTGCAACATCAATACCTGTTTTCTGGTTAGTGTTGAAAAACAACTTTTCAATAGCCATTGCTTCCGGATGAAATTTCTCTACAACATATGTAAGATCATCATATATAGTTTTAAGTCTTATATTAAAATCGGTTTTAGCTTCAGTGGTAACGGCGCCGAATTCAACAGGAACGAATTTGTATCCATCATATTCAAGAACTCCGAATCCTACAATTGCATATCCCGGATCTATGCCTAATATACGCAAAAGCATACCGCCCCCACTTTACATTAATACCTTATTATATCACATAAATTATAATCACGCAACAGAATAAAGTAAAAAACGTGATACAGTTAAAATTACTGTATCACGCCTATATTGTAATGTTAATTTTACAGCCTGAAAGTATAAGGAAGAAGTTCATCCAGCCTGAAAGACTTAATACTTCCGTCAGTATCTTCAAGAATAACTTCAATTTCAGGAGCAAATTCAGCAAGCACCTGTCTGCATATTCCACAAGGATAGGTAAGCCCTCCTGCACTGCTGACAATAGCAATTTTCAGAAAGCCTTTGTCACCCTCCGAAACAGCCTTGAACACAGCCGTTCTTTCAGCACAGTTGCAAGCTCCGTAAGAGGCATTTTCTATATTACAGCCCGAATATACCTTTCCGCTTTCTGTAAGAAGTGCCGCTCCAACATGAAACTTTGAGTAAGGCGCATAAGAAAACTCAAGCTGTTTTTTTGCTAAATCAATAAGCTGCTTATCTGTATACATACTTATGACCATGCTTCCGTAGGAAGCATGCCTCCCCTCTTTGATGTTTTGTGCTTTTTTGCTCAGCAAAACTTCGAACGGAAGTTCGAAAAGCACAAAACTCAGAGTTTGAAAGGTAAACCTTTCAAACTTACCTCACAAAAAAATTTTTTACAAATCTTTTTCTTTGTCAAACATGGAATAACAGTTCTTCCCGCCTCTTTTTGACCTGTACAAAGCCTTATCTGCATATTCCTTAAGAACAGTATAGCTTACAGAGTCATCGGGATATTTGCTAATTCCGACACTGCATGACACTGCTGTGCAAAGATTGCCGCTGCAGATTTCATCAAAAGCATTGCAGATTTTCAGGGCAATCAACTTAACCTGCTCTTCGTCCGAATTCTTTAGCATAACAATAAATTCATCTCCTCCGACTCTGCCGATAATGCTGTCCGTATCCTTGCAGATTACGGTGAGCTGTCTTGCAAAATCATACAGAACAGAATCCCCGAACATATGACCAAAATTGTCATTTATATATTTGAAGTTGTCAATATCAATAAAAAGAAAATAATGTACGGACTCGGAATCATTATTAAGCGCTTGTTCAACTAAATTCTTAACAGAAATATTATTGTACAGTTCAGTCAGTGAATCTCTTGCAGCAAGATTCATAAGCTTTGAAATAAGATCTTTCTGAACATCAACAACTGAATGCAACTCATGATCATCAAGTTTATTATAGTCAATTTCATTATTAATTATTTTTAATTCATCCGGGTTAAAATCAAACTTTAACAAATTAGTGTCACCCCTTTCTGCTTTATCATAAAAATATGCAGGCGTTTACTATTATTATATGTAAAAGCAGTTTTACTGTCTAATAATTATACAAATTATATATATCAGAACAATCCGCTAATACATCCATTGTTGTCGCAGTCAATTCTGAGTGCAGCCGGAGATTTTGGAAGTCCCGGCATAATCATGATGTCGCCTGTTAATGCTACTACGAAACCAGCACCTGCACTGAGTTTTAAATCTCTTACAGTGATTACAAAGTTTTCAGGCTTACCAAGCTTATTTGGATCGTCAGACAATGAATACTGTGTCTTTGCAACACAAACAGGTATGTTGTCATATCCAAGAGCAATAATGTCAGCAAGAGCCTTTTCTGCCTGTGCTGTAAAGATTACTCCGTCAGCTCTGTAAATTTCCTTTGCAATTATGCTGAGCTTTTCCTTGATAGGAAGCTTTTCGTCATACAATGTTCTGAAATTTGATTCGTTTTTCTCAATAGTGTCACAAACCTTCTGTGCAAGATCAGTTCCGCCTGCTCCGCCCTTTGCAAATATTTCTGCAAGTGATACAGCAACGCCCATTTCATTGCATACTCTTTCGATAACTGCAATTTCAGCATCAGTATCTGTGTGGAATCTGTTTATTGCAACAACAACAGGAACACCGAATTTTCTCATGTTTTCAATATGTGTCTTTAAGTTTATAATACCCTTTTCAAGAGCCTCAACATTTTCGTTGACAAGTTCAGCCTTTGGTACTCCGCCATTGTATTTAAGCGCTCTTATAGTAGCAACAAGAACAACGCATGAAGGCTTTAGTCCTGCAAATCTGCACTTGATGTCAAAGAACTTTTCTGCACCAAGGTCAGAACCGAAGCCTGCCTCTGTAATGCAGTAATCTCCAAGTTTGAGTGCAAGTCTAGTAGCTCTTACAGAGTTGCATCCATGAGCAATATTTGCAAAAGGTCCGCCGTGCATGATAGCAGGGGTATTTTCAAGTGTCTGAACAAGGTTAGGCTTGAGCGCATCCTTGAGAAGAGCAGTCATAGCTCCGTCAGCACCAAGATCTCTTGCATAAACAGGCTTACCACCATATGTATATGCAACAAGTATATTTCCAAGACGCTTTTTAAGGTCTGCAAGGTCAAGTGCAAGACAAAGTATAGCCATAACCTCGGAAGCTACAGTAATTCTGAAGCTGTCCTGTCTAGGAATACCGTTTACCTTTCCGCCCATTCCGATAACGCAGTTTCTTAATGCACGGTCATTCATATCCATGCATCTGTCTATCATGATTCTTCTCTGGTCAATATTAAGCTCATTGCCCTGCTGCATATGGTTGTCCAGCAAAGCGCAGAGAAGATTGTTTGCCGCAGTAATAGCATGCATATCACCTGTGAAGTGAAGGTTAATATCCTCCATAGGAACAACCTGTGCATATCCGCCACCTGCTGCACCGCCCTTAATTCCAAAAACAGGTCCGAGAGAAGGTTCTCTTAATGCAAGAACAGCATTCTTGTTAATCTTAGCCATAGATTCAGCAAGACCGACAGAAATCGTAGTCTTTCCCTCACCGGCTGGAGTAGGGTTTATTGCCGTAACAAGAATAAGTTTGCCGTCAGGCTTATCAGTGGTTTTCTGGAACAAAGCCTCTGAAAGCTTTGCCTTATAGTGACCGTATGGCTCAATATCATCCTGATCAATACCAAGATTTGCTGCAATTTCAGATATTTTGAGCATTTTTGCCTGCTGTGCAATTTCAATATCAGATAACATTTTTCTGCCCCCTATAAAAGATATATTATAAATAATGCCTTTCACAGCAAAATGCAGGATTCATATGCCGTTAATGTCATAATGCTGTTTTTAGGTATGTAAAACTTTACATAGCAAATACTCATTCTATTATATCATGAGATTTATTTTTATGCTAGTGTTTTGCTATTGAAATTTATAGAAAAATGTTGTATAATTAAATAAATTTCTATGTAGTATTGCAGAAAATTAAGACTTTTTAAGATATTAGCGAGAAAAAGTATTTTTACGCAGCTATTTGTCCCAATATAAAAATATACTGTCAGAAATTTTGATATGTATAACCTCATAAAAAAGCAAATGGAATGGAGATTAATGTGAATACAGTATTCAAGATAATATTTCAGTATTTCAAAAAGCTGGATAAAATTCTATTTATTACGGTCTGCGGAGTATCGTTTTTTTCTGTTGTTTTAATGTATTCAATAGTTAAGAACGGAATAACATCCAAAACTGACAGCATGTATAAAATTCAGTTCATCGCCTTATGCCTTGGTGCAGGCATGGCACTTTTTATATCCGCACTTGACTACAGAAAATTCACAAAGCTGTGGTTTCTATATGTTCCGGTAGCAGTCGGCCTTGTTCTTCTGACGTTTACACCTCTCGGAGTACAGGTTGAAGGAACCGATGACAAGGCATGGATTGACCTTGGAATAACAACATTCCAGCCATCTGAACTACTGAAAATAGTATTTGTCATGTCATTTGCCGTCCATCTTAACAAAGTTGGCGACAAGATTAACAACATTGTAAATGTGTTGCTGCTGTGCCTGCACGGAGCAATACCTATTCTGCTTGTAGCAGCACAGGGAGATGACGGAACAGCAATTGTGTTCATTGCTATTTTTGTAAGCATGATGTTTGCCGCAGGGCTTTCATGGAAATACATTGCCCCTTGCGTAGTAGTCGCACCTGTCGGCATATTCATTTTGTGGAAATATGTCCTGCAAAATCACCAAAAAATGCGTTTCCTTGTTGTTATAAAGGAAGACCTTGACCCTTTAGGGTATGGCTATCAGCAACGTCTTGGCAAGATTGCACTTGGTTCGGGAGGAATGTTCGGCAAAGGACTTTTTGCTGATACTTATGCCTTTGTACCTGAAGTTCAGACAGACTTTATCTTCACATATGTAGGACAATGTTTTGGGTTCTTTGGCTGTATCCTGCTTGTAGCCGGTCTCTCATTTATCTGTATGAGAATTATTTCAGACAGCAGAGTAGCAAAGGATGGAACGGGCAAATATATCTGTATAGGGTTTGCCGCTATAATCTTCATACATTGTATTCTCAATATAGGCATGGTTATAGTAGTAACGCCTGTTATCGGAATTCCTCTGCCGTTTGTCAGTCAGGGCGGAACGGCAATGCTAAGTATGTTTATAGGTATAGGAATTGTAATGAGTACATACTCACATTCCGAAAAGAAATACCGTGTGTTCTATGACGCAGATTAATGGAGAAAAATAAAGAAAAGTTCGCAAGCCTGCTTGTTTCTCAAATAATAAAACAAATAAAAGTTCGCCCGACTTTCAAGGCGGCAGGGTTGAGGGGCAGAGCCCTCATCGCACTCCGCAGAGTGCGAAACACTCCCGTAACCCCGCAAATGAAAAGTAAATATTAAAACCGCAAACAAATATTTCAAATAGTCAAATCTGATCTGAAATATACATTTGCGGTTTTTCTTTCGTATAAAAATAAACTTCCCTCTTAAAGTAATTTCAACAGCGCAGCGAATTGAAATTACTTTAAGACAAAACAAAATTATCTTGCCATAAAACAATAAAAAGTATATCTTCAATTTATTGCAAAGTTAAAAAGATTATGTTTTCGCTTATAATTTTTCAAGTTTAGCTTTGTCTGAAATCAGACACAATTCGCTTCGCTGTTGTGCCTGATTTCAGAGGATAATTTGTTGTTTTATAAAGAAACCGCAAATGCAATTACGTACTAAAATAGTTAGTCTGTAATTACTATTTGCGGTTTCATTATTTTATTTCCATTTGCGGGGTTGCGTTTTGGATTTCGCACTCTGCGGAGTGCGACAAGGGACTTTGTCCCTTTGAACCTTACAACCTCGAAAGGTTGACGAACTTTTATTTTTTTATTCTAATAACAAGCAATCTTGCGAACTTTTCTGTTATACGCTCTCGTTTTTCTTTGTATTAAGTATATACCCGAACACACATCCGCAGATACCGCCAATAATATGCGTAATCTGTGAGATATTATCCTTTGTGAAAATACCTGCAACAATTTCATTGCCTATATAGAATGCAGCTACTATTATTAGTGTAAGAGGTATTTCATTTCTGTCCTTGACATTTACAAATGACCCGAGCAAAATAAATGTGAATGCAATTCCACTTGCACCAAGAAGTCCCGTATTAAAAAGCAGAACATTGAACAAGCCAGTTATAAAAGCAGTAAAAATAATAATTAAAAGAATATTCCTGCTTCCGTACTTCTCTTCAAGCATAGGAGCAATAATCAGAATTATCATGAAATTGCCTGAAAAATGCTGAAAATCAGCATGTCCAAGAACATGTGTGAACAGCCTTACATACTGCATCGGATCTGCAAAAGATGTCCTGTAAACCGTAAAGAACATCTGCGTTGATTTCGTTCCTGTGAAATACCCTATAATCAAAACCACAAACGCAATCAGCGTAAATGTAAGAACAACAGGAGCATTATACCTGATTTTTTTGAGTTTCATTATGTCAATCTCCATTCCTTTTCATGCTATGCTTCCCAGCTGTTAAGATACTTATCCTGCTCTTCTGTAAGCTTATCAATTTCCATTCCCCAGAATCTAAGCTTTCTTTCAGCAACCTCCCTGTCAACTTCAACAGGAACATCAATAATCATCTTATCAAGCTTACCCTTATTCTTGACAAGGTGCAAAGCAGAAAGTGCCTGAATTGCAAAGCTCATATCCATGATTTCAGCAGGATGACCGTCACCTGCAGCAAGGTTTACAAGTCTGCCCTCTGCAATAACATAAATCCAACTGCCGTTTTTAAGCTTGTAGCCCTGAATATTGTTCCTTGCAACTTTGGTTTCAACTGCAATCTCCTTAAGTTTTGCAACATCAACTTCAACATCGAAATGCCCAGCGTTACAGCATATAGCTCCGTCCTTCATGACATTGAAGGACTTTTCCGTAATAATATCTCTGCATCCAGTAACTGTGATAAAGAAATCACCTATCTTAGCGGCCTCCTCCATCTTCATTACCTTAAAGCCGTCCATAACAGCCTCCATTGCTCTGATAGGATTTATTTCAGTGATGATAACATCAGCGCCAAGTCCCTTTGCCCTCATAGCAACACCCTTGCCGCACCATCCATAGCCTGCTACAACAACATTCTTGCCTGCAACAATAAGGTTAGTAGTCCTGTTGATACCGTCCCATACAGACTGACCAGTGCCGTATCTGTTGTCAAAAAGGTGCTTGCAGTCAGCATTGTTTACAAGTACCATTGGGAATTTCAGCTTTTTCTCCTTGTCCATAGCAATAAGTCTGATAATTCCTGTAGTAGTCTCTTCACAGCCGCCGATTACTCCGTCAATCATTTCTGTGTACTCATTATGGATAAGGTGAACAAGGTCACCGCCGTCATCTATTATTACGTTCGGACCAACCTTGATTACCTGGGAAATATGTCTGTGATATTCCTCATCTGTAGCGTTGTGCCAAGCAAATACATTAAGTCCGTCATGTACAAGAGCCGCCGCAACATCGTCCTGTGTGGAAAGCGGATTGCTTCCCGTTATATACATTTCTGCACCGCCTGCTGCAAAAACCTTGCAAAGATATGCCGTCTTTGCTTCAAGATGAACAGAAAGAGCAATCTTTATTCCCTTGAAAGGCTGTGTCTGTAAAAACTCCGTTTCAATACTTCTTAACAAAGGCATATTAGCCTTTACCCATTCAATTTTTGTCTGTCCGCTTTGCCATAATGACAAATCCCTGATTTCACTCTGCATAGTAAACAATCCTTTCACAAATGAATAAAATTCATATTATAGTTTTTCTCCAAAAGCAACAATATCCTCAAATTTAAGCTTTCCCCCAAAAAGATCAAGCGCACTACCAATAGTGAAATCAACCTTTCCCCTGCCAAGCTTTTTCAGTTGTGCAAGATCCTCATATGAACTTATTCCGCCAGCATATGTAACAGGAACATCACATTTCTCACCAAGCATAGCAGCAACATCTGCCTCAATTCCGCTTGCCTTACCCTCAACATCAACAGCATGAACAAGGAACTCATCGCAGTATTCCGAAAGCTTTTCAATTATTTTCATATCAAGAACAGTGTCGGTAAACTTCTGCCACCTGTCCGTTACTATATAATAGTTACCATCTTTCTTACGGCATGACAAATCAAGAACAAGCCTTTCCCTGCCGACACTATCCCTCATATTATCAAGCCTGTCATAGTTTATGACCCCGCCGCTGAAAACATAGGAAGTCACAATAACATGCGAAGCTCCCATATCCAGAAAACACTTTGCGTTGTCGGGATTAATTCCTCCGCCAATCTGCAATTCGCCTTTGAAAGCTGAAAGAGCCGCTTTTGCCTGCTTTACATCAGCGTCATAATACTCCGAATCATGAGCATTCAGAAGAATAATATGCCCCCCGCTTAAATTATATTTTTTATATAATTCCGCATAATATTCTGCACTGTACTCCGAAACAAAATTCTCAGAAGCAGAATTGTTACTGTCAGCAAGACTTCCGCCGACAATCTGCTTAACCTTCCCGTTGTGAATATCAATGCAAGGTCTGAACTTCATCTGAACACTCCTTAACTGTTATTTATACAAGAGAACAAAATCGCTCTCCAAAGGCAATACCACACAATACGTTTCTGTCGATTTTCAAAACAGGCTAAGTAACGTATTTTCGCTGTTTCTAAAATCGTCAAAACGTAGCCTGGGGCTTTGTGCGGTGTTGCCTTAATTATATTTCTCCGCAAATCTGACTATGAAACAGTACAGTGTACTGTTTCAGACATAGTAATTCCAATAATATCACTCACATAATTTTATTTCTGCGTTCCAATATAGTAGTGTCCTGCCACTCACCGAAAATGTCCTTTGCAATGTTTTCACGAGTGCCAATAACCCTGAATCCACACTTTTTATGCAGTTCAATACTTGCCTTGTTTACAGAGAAAATTGCTGAATACAAAGTCCAGTAACCCAATTTTTCTGTTTCCTCACAAAGCTTTTCAAGAAGAGCCTTTCCAATTCCCTTTCGAAGATAATTCTCATCAACAAATATACTTAACTCAACAACTCCCCAGTATGCCTGTCTTTTTGATGTAGGCGCAATTACAGTGTATCCAACAACCTTGCCGTCAATCTCATAAACAAACCTGCATTCCTTTATATGTGAAGCATCCCAGTCTTCAAAAGCTGGGCATTCCGTTGCAAATGTAACGTCGCCCTTTTTAACACTCTGATTATATATTTCAACCATGCTGTCCCAATCGCTTAGTTTCATTTCTCTTATCATAATTATTATATCTTTCTTTTATAGCTTACAGCAAATATTACTTGCGTTGTTGTTCTGTTTTTTGGCTGTATAGCTGCGTCGTAATAGTATAAAATACATTATTTTTGAATAAAATACCCGACGTGCGCAACTTACATTCAACTTACATTCAATAGTATACAACATACAGTAAATTTTTTCAACAAAATACATGCATTTTTGTTTCAGAAATAAATCATTAAACAGAGAATTGATAAATAATTGACAAAACACAAAGAATTAACTATAATTAATTGTGTATCATTCTAATATGAAAGGATAGAGAAATTTGGGACTTACACTTACAGAAAAAATTCTTAAAGCACATACAGTTGACGGTGAATTCGTCAAAGGCAAGGAAATCGGAATCAGAATAGACCAGACTCTTACACAGGACGCAACAGGAACTATGGCTTACCTTGAATTCGAGGCTATGGGTGTTCCAAGAGTTAAAACCGAACGCTCTGTTGCATATATAGACCACAATACCCTCCAGTCAGGCTTTGAAAATGCTGACGACCACCGTTTCATCGGTTCAGTTGCAAAAAAGCACGGCATTTATTTCTCACGTCCTGGCAACGGAATTTGCCATCAGGTTCACCTTGAACGTTTCGGCATTCCTGGAAAGACACTCATTGGCTCTGACAGCCATACACCGACAGGCGGCGGAATTGGCATGATTGCTATCGGCGCAGGCGGACTTGACGTTGCAGTTGCAATGGGCGGCGGCGCATACTATATAACATATCCTAAGATTGTAAACGTTAAACTTACAGGAAAGCTTTCACCATGGGTTGCTGCAAAGGATGTTATCCTTGAAGTACTCAAGAGAATGTCTGTAAAGGGCGGCGTTGGCAAGGTTATCGAATATACAGGCGAGGGTGTAAAGACTCTTTCAGTTCCTGAAAGAGCAACAATAACAAACATGGGCGCTGAACTCGGCGCAACAACTTCAGTCTTCCCTTCAGATGAAATTACAAAGTCATTTTTAAAGGCTCAGAAGAGAGAAGAAGTATGGACAGCACTTTCTGCTGACCCTGACGCAGTTTATGATGAAACAATTGAAATAGATCTCAGCAAGCTTGTTCCTCTTGCAGCTTGTCCTCATTCACCTGACAACGTTAAGAGCGTTGCAGAAATAGGCTCTATGAAGATTGATCAGGTTTGTATCGGTTCATGCACAAACTCATCACTCCTTGACATGCTCAAGGTTGCACATATCTTAAAGGGCAAGACAGTTCATCCTGACGTTTCCCTTTCAATTGCTCCGGGTTCAAAGCAGGTTCTCAATATGCTTGCTCAGAACGGCGCACTTGCTGTAATGATTGATGCAGGCGCAAGAATTCTTGAAAGTGCATGCGGTCCATGTATCGGTATGGGACAGTCCCCTAACTCAAAGGGTATCTCCCTAAGAACATTCAACAGAAACTTTGAAGGTCGTTCAGGTACAAAGGACGGACAGATTTACCTTGTATCACCTGAAATGGCAGCAGCTTCTGCTCTTGCAGGAGTTCTTACTGACCCAAGAGATCTCGGAGATATGCCTGAATTCAAGCTTCCTGATGAATTTATCATCAACGATAATATGGTTGAACTTCCTGCTGACGAAAAGGATATGGACAAGGTTGAAATCCTCAGAGGACCAAACATAAAGCCTTTCCCTACAACAAGTCCGCTTGATAAGGAAATCACCGCTCCTTGCTCACTCAAGGTCGGCGACAATATAACAACAGATCACATCATGCCTGCTGGCGCAAAGATTCTCCCACTCCGTTCAAATATCCCTGCTATTTCAAACTTCTGCTTCACAGTATGTGATGAAAAGTTCCCTGAAAGAGCAAAGGAAATGGGCAAATCTATTATAGTAGGCGGTGCAAACTACGGTCAGGGTTCATCAAGAGAACATGCGGCTCTTGCTCCACTCTATCTCGGAATTAAAGCTGTTCTTGTAAAGAGCTTTGCAAGAATCCACAGAGCAAACCTCATTAATGCAGGTATTCTCCCGCTCACATTTGTAAATGAGGCAGATTATGATAAGATTTCACAGGGCGATGAAATTTCAATTGCTGACGTAAGAGCCGCTATTGAAGCAGGCAAGTCAGAGCTTACTGTTGTAAACAAGACAAACGGAGCAGAAATCAAGGTTCTCTGTGAACTTACAGGAAGAACAAAGGACATTGTCCTTGCAGGCGGACTTCTTGACTACACAAGAGAAAACCTCAAGAAGTAAAGTTTGAAAATTAATTTCTAACTTGGAATGAGATTATTTATATGCACGAATCAAGATGCGGACTTAAATGCAGTTTATGTCCGTCAAGGGAAGAATTCGGGTGTGACGGCTGTCTTGCTGACAAGCCTCCGCTTGCAGGAGAAGAATGTGAAGTCAAAGTCTGCTGCGAAAGCAAAGGCTTTGAACACTGCGGCGAATGTCCCGAATTTCCCTGCGATATGCTGAGAAATATGTCCTTTGATGAAGAGGACGGCGATGACGGCGAAAGAATACTTCAATGCAAACACTGGCTTGAAGAAAATAATGCAAAAAAGGATTCAAGGCGTCATTCTCTTATTACCGGAACTGCTTTAGGGCTTATCTTAGGAGCAATTATCGGCAGTATAACTGCGAGCATTGTACTTTGGATTATTCTCGGAGCATTTCTCGGTACTGCTGTCGCATTTATGATAAGCATTACAAAGCATGAATAGAATAAGTAAATTATGAGAGGAAAATAAACACATGGCTGAAAAAATTAAAATGAAAACCCCGCTTGTCGAAATGGACGGGGACGAAATGACAAGAATCATCTGGAAGATGATAAAGGATATTCTTCTCACACCATATGTTGACCTTAATACAGAATACTATGACCTCGGACTTGAATACAGAAATGAAACCAATGATCAGGTTACTTTTGATTCAGCTGAAGCTACAAAGAAATATGGCGTTGCAGTAAAGTGTGCTACAATCACTCCTAATGCTGAACGTATGACAGAATATAACCTCAAGGAAATGTGGAAATCCCCTAACGGAACAATCAGAGCAATCCTTGACGGTACTGTTTTCAGAACACCTATTATTGTAAATGGTATCACTCCTTTCATTCCTACATGGACAAAGCCAATCACCATTGCCCGTCATGCTTACGGCGATGTTTACAAGAATACTGAAATGCAGGTTCCACAGGATTCAAAGTGTGAACTTGTCTGCACAGACAAGGACGGAAACGAAACACGTTCACTTATTTATGATTTCAAGGACAGCGCAGGAATTATTCAGGGACTTCACAATAAGGACAAGTCCATTGCAAGCTTTGCAAAAGCATGCTTTAACTATGCACTTGACCAGAAGCAGGATATATGGTTTGCTACAAAGGATACAATCTCAAAGAAGTATGACCACCGTTTCAAGGACATCTTTAATGAAATCTTTGAAAATGAATACAAGGCTAAGTTTGAAGCAGCAGGCATAGAATACTTCTATACTCTTATCGATGACGCAGTTGCAAGAGTTATCAGAAGTGAAGGCGGATATATCTGGGCTTGTAAGAACTATGACGGTGACGTTATGTCAGACATGGTTGCAACAGCTTACGGAAGCCTTGCAATGATGACATCCGTTCTTGTTTCTCCTGACGGAATATATGAATATGAAGCTGCTCACGGAACTGTTCAGCGTCATTACTACAAGCACCTCAAGGGTGAAAAGACTTCAACAAACTCTGTTGCGACACTCTTTGCATGGACAGGCGCCCTCAGAAAAAGAGGCGAACTTGATAACACGCCTGACCTCTGCGCATTTGCAGATAAGCTTGAAGCTGCTACAATCAAGACTATTGAAGAAGGCGTTATGACAGGCGACCTTGCACTTCTTTCAACTCTTCCAAACAAAAAAACTGTTGATACTGAAACATTTCTTAAGGAAATTAATGAGCGTCTCGTAAAGATGTTATAATTACTTTTGGGCGGATAGCATAAGGCATATCCGCCCAAAATGAAATGGAGAGTGCTGTATGTCAAATACAAAAAAAGATGGTATATCACATTCAGTCATAAAACGACTGCCAAGATACTACCGTTTCATCGGTGAACTTATCAAGCAGGGAACGGTAAGAATATCATCAGGCGAACTTGCAAAAAAAATGTCACTGACTGCATCACAAATCAGACAGGATCTCAATTGTTTCGGCGGATTCGGTCAGCAAGGCTATGGCTATAATCTTGTTGATTTAAGAACTGAGATTGGTAAAATTCTCGGTGTTACCGAGGGTCACAAAACAGTTCTGATTGGTGCCGGAAATCTTGGCAAGGCCATTGCAACTCATATGGATTTTGACGCACACGGCTGCAACTTAATTGCAATTTTTGATAGTGATATGAGAAAAGCAAATGAAAATGTTGCAGGAATAAAAGTAAAACCTATAAAGGAACTTGAAGCTTTTTTCGAAACAGAAAAGCCTGTTATAGCAATTCTGTGCATTCCGAAAGCCTCCGCCCAACAGCTTGCTGACAAGCTCATTTCTCTTGGAATCAAAGCGTTCTGGAACTTCAGCCACTTTGATCTTAAAGTAAACCATGAAGATATCATTGTTCAGAATGTCCATCTCGGTGACAGTCTTATGATGCTCTCATATGGTGTAACAAATATGTGAACATAATATGATATAGAATTGACTTTTGTATCTGAATATTATTATGTTATATGCATATTTTAATATATAGTAGAAAAATCGACATCTGAACTGTCAAAATTAGTTTAAATGACTATTGACGGTCAGATGTTATTCTGTTATAATAAGATTGTTAAAGAATTAACAATTAGCAGGTTGCTATTAAGTATTATAAGAGAAGTATATTATACCGAAAGGATGAGATTTATAATGGCAGATGAAAAGAAGAAAACTACTGACAAACCACAGGTTGACGTTGAAAAAATGATTAATGAACTTGTTGAAAAGGCTGACAAGGCTCTTGATGAGTATATGAAGCTTAATCAGGAGCAAATCGACGAAATTACGAGAGCAATGGCACTTGCAGGTTTGTCCGCTCAGATGAAGCTTGCTAAGATGGCTGTTGAAGAAACAGGCAGAGGTGTATTTGAAGATAAGGTAACAAAGAATATCTTTGCTACTGAATACATCTACCACTCAATCAAGGCTGAAAAGACTGTAGGAATCATTGATGATAACGTTGATGAAAGCTACATGGAAATTGCTGAACCTGTAGGAATTGTTTGCGGTGTTACACCTACAACAAACCCTACCTCTACAACAATGTTTAAATCCATCATTTGTGCTAAAACAAGAAACCCTATTATTTTCGGTTTCCACCCATCTGCTCAGCAGTGTTCAAAAGAAGCCGCTATTATTGTTCGTGACGCAGCTATCAAGGCTGGCGCTCCTGAAAACTGTATCCAGTGGATTGAATATCCTTCAATTGAAGCTACTTCACTTCTTATGAATCACCCTAAGGTAGCAATGATCCTTGCAACAGGCGGACCTGGAATGGTTCATTCAGCATATTCTGCTGGTAAACCTGCACTCGGCGTTGGTCCTGGTAACGCACCTTGCTTTATTGAAAAAACTGCTAATCTTGAACAGGCACTTACAGACCTTATCCTCTCAAAGGCTTTTGATAACGGTATGATCTGTGCATCTGAACAGGCTGCTATCATTGAAGCTCCTGTTTACGATCAGGCTGTAAAGTTCATGAAGGACAGAGGCTGCTATTTTGCAACAAAGGAAGAAGTCAAGAAGCTTGAACCTGTTGTAATCAACATTGAAAAGAAGTCAGTAAACCCTGCAGTCGTTGGTAAATATCCTTATGAAATTGCTGCACTTGCAGGCATTACAATTCCTAAGTATACCAAAATACTTTGCTGTGAAATTGACGGCGTTGGCGAAGCTCATCCACTTTCAAGAGAAAAGCTCTCTCCTGTTCTTGCAGTTGTTAAGGCAAAGACAGTTGAGCAAGGCTTTGACATGGCTGAAACAATGCTCGAACTTGGCGGCCTTGGTCATACAGCTGTTATTCACTCAAAGGATAATGATATCATTACAGCTTACGGTCAGAGAATGAAGGCTTCAAGAATTGTTGTAAACACCCCTTCATCATTCGGCGGTATCGGTGACGTATATAACTCCATGATGCCTTCACTTACACTCGGATGTGGCTCATACGGTCATAACTCAGTATCTGAAAACGTATCAGCTGCTAACCTTATTAACAAAAAGAAGGTTGCAAAGAGGAGAGTCAACATGCAGTGGTTCAAAATTCCTGAAAGAATTTATTTTGAAGCGGGTTCAGTTCAGTATCTTGCAAAAATGCCTGATATCTCAAAAGCCCTTATTATATGTGACCCTATGATGGTTCAGCTCGGATTCCTCGACAGAGTAACTTACCAGCTCCGCAAAAATGCTAACAAGGTATCAATTGAAGTTTTCAGTGAAGTTGAGCCGGATCCTGACCTCACAACAGTACGTAATGGTACAGAGGTTATGAACAGATTTAAACCTGACGTTATCATCGCTGTAGGCGGCGGTTCAGCAATGGATGCAGCTAAGGCAATGTGGCTCTTCTACGAGAATCCTGATGCTGACTTCATCGGCATGGCACAGAAGTTCATGGATATCCGTAAGAGAGTTTATAAGTTCCCTAAGATGGGCAAAAAGGCTAAAATGGTTGCTATCCCAACAACTTCAGGAACAGGTTCAGAAGTAACATCATTTGCTGTTATTTCCGATAAGAGCAAGCATATGAAGTACCCTCTTGCTGACTACGAGCTTACACCAGACGTTGCTATCATCGACCCAGAATTCGTAATGACAGTTCCAAAGGGACCAACTGCTGATACAGGTCTTGACGTTCTAACACATGCTATTGAAGCATACGTTTCAGTACTTGCTTCCGATTATACAGACGCTCTTGCGCTCCACGCTATCAAGATGGTATTCGAATTCCTTCCACGTTCTTATAAGAACGGTGCTGCTGACCCTGAAGCAAGAGAAAAAATGCACAACGCTTCATGTATAGCAGGTATGGCATTTACAAATGCATTCCTCGGAATCAACCACTCACTTGCTCATAAGCTTGGCGGTGAATTCCACATTGCTCACGGACGTGCAAATGCTATTCTTCTCCCACACGTTATCGCTTACAATGGCGAAACAAACCCTACAAAGTTCATGGCATGGCCTAAGTACGGCAAGTTCATTGCTCCTGAAAGATATCAGGATATTGCAAAGGAACTCGGACTTCCTGCAAAAACTCCTGAAGAAGGCGTAAAGAGCCTCATCAAGGCAGTTCATGAGCTTATGACTGAACTCAATATTCCATTTACAATAAAGGAAATGGGCGTTGACGAGAAGGTATATCTGGATACAATCCCTGAGCTTTCCTACAAGGCTTTTGAGGATCAGTGTACAACTGCTAACCCACGTCTTCCTAAGATTGAAGAACTTCAGGAACTTTACAGACTTGCTTACTACGGCAAATAATTTATAAAAAAAATCTTTATACGGACTTACGATTCTTTCAATCGAAAGTCCGTATTTCTTTGTCTGAGAATAAAAACAAAGCGCAAGAAACTTTTTTCTCCGCCTGTCAAATTCATCCTGACTTACTTCCCTGCCGCCAATAAAGATTTTTTGTCTGATAATTGATTTCATATTTTTCTCCTTTAATATAGATAGACTTCTTTTGTATACAGGTAAAAAATAAAAAAAGTTGCATAAAAGCATGCAACTAAGTAAAAAATAATGGAATATTATACAAATGTTGACAAAATATTTAGCTTATTGTATACTATTATAAAACATTATTGGGGGACAATTATTATGAGAACAAAATTTTTAAAGGCAATGGCAATATTTTTTACGGTTGTATATGGTATAGTAATTTTAGGTTACATTGTTTCTACAATTACTACTAGCATATTAATAGACTCAAATTCTTATTATTCTTCATATTATCTTGGGGAAGTATTATTTTATATATTAATTATTATAATTTCTGGAGTTATAACACTTACACCTTGGTATGCTCTTGCGTCTTTATCTGCCGATCATGATGCACTGCTTTACGAACAAACAAGGCTAAGAGAGGAACTTCACTTTTATTTTCAAAATCCAACAGCAGAACAACAGCCAAGTGCATTTAACTATTCTTATTCAAGCAATGCAGTACATACCAATAACTCCACAACTACAAATATGGCAGATAATAAGTGGCTTTGCAAAAAATGCGGCGAACTTAATCCAAATTCATCAAGAACGTGCAAAGGATGCGGTAATCAGAAATAGATATATTAGTTTTTAATAAAAATCACCACTGCAATTAAGCAAATATGCAGATATTAATCGTTTATTATTATATTTAATTGCATTTTTTTATAAATAGTGATATACTATTATAGTGCAATTTTTACTTTATAATTTAATTTAAACGTTTTAAAGTAAGATTTAATGTGCTTATTAATTATAACCACACATACTATTTTTTTGGCTTGTGCCGGGAATGGAGAAATTTATGGGATATCCAATTATTACACCATCATTTTATAAAGAACTTGTACCGGATGTAAAAAATCCTGCAAGTGGTCCTAAGTGCGATGTTATTATGTCAGCATCTGCAGTTGAATACATCTTTTCTTTGAGCGAAATTGAAGTTGTAAGAAAACTTATGTCAATATCAGAGCCTCTGCAGTTCAATATGGCTCAGGTTGATAATGAAATTACTGCTGACTTCACAAAGAAGTCTGCTGAAAAGATTGCAAAGTATCCTTTCCTTGAATATTACTGGCAGATAAAAACTCTTATTATCAATGTTCTTCAGAAGAAAAATATTGTTTTTGAGAAAAGAATGCTTATATTGAATTACTGCATGAAGGCAATGAACGACATGATTGAACAGGGTCGCTCTGACCTTATTCCTAAGTTTGCACATGAAATTACTTCTGCAGAATCATTTACAAGAGTTCTTGAGTATTTCAAGACACTAAAGCCTTTATTTGAAGCTTCACTTGCTGAAGGTATGGCTTTCCTTGGGTTGTTCAAAATTACTCCTGAATTCAAGAAGATTATGGATACAGTATATAAGAATCTCGGTGTTTCAGGTCCTGAAACCTTAAGAGATCTTGATATAAACAAATATATTACTCTCAAAAAGGACTTTGTAACATCTGAAATGAAAGACAAGGAGCATTACATTGAAAATATTATGATAAATTATGTTTTCAATTTATCAATTCCTTTTGCTTCAAATGATATTACAATATGGGACAACTATGTGTTCATGTGTATGCTTTACAATGCTATAAAGATAATGCTTACATGTTATATGCCTGAGAAGAGTGACGATGACTTTGCAGAGGCAATTACTCTATTTGACAAGGCTTTGCGTGAACAGATTCCAGGAATTATACCAAGAGTAATAAATGCATCTAAATTATCCGGACAGAATAATAACGGCGATATGGCAATTATAGTTGTAAGCTGATTTCTCTTAAAAAGTAAAGATATTACAGTTTATTATACAAATTCGTAATCGTATTGTAATTATTTTTTTCCAAATAACTATTGGCAAAATATATTTCATGTGCTATAATATGCATATGGTTTAGTTTGTCTATAAATAACTTAAAGGAGATAATTAGAATGAGCAAGTTAAGTTCAATTAAAAAAATAGCTGTTGCTGCTGCTTTGGCATCAACAATGGCAGTTCAAGCATTTGGCATTACAGCAAGTGCAACAGATTATTATTACTACAATGGTGTATATTATCCTGACTATCAGAGTGCTGTTAATGTAGCTGGTGGCTATTCAAGCAGCATTGGGTATTATACAAATCCTAGCATTTCAGGATGGTATTACAACTCAAACACACATGGTTATTACTCAAGTTACAACAGTGCATACAACGCAAGTCCAAGTGCAACAATAACTCAGAATGGTACAACTATTGGATCTTACGGAAGTTCTAATACTTCAAGTGGCTCAAACCTCTATTATAACTCTGCAACAGGTCTTTATTATCCTAACATCACTTCTGCAAATGCAGCAGGTGCAGCTACAGTATCAACTTATGCTGCGACAACACCTAAGGCTTGGTTCTGCAGCAGTAATGGTACATATTATAATTCTTATGCAGAAGCTCTTGCAGGCGCTTCAAATGTTACTACAAACGTAGTAAGAATTACTAATGTTGCGGATACTTCAACTACTGTAAATAATAACAACAATACAAGCGCAACATATTATTATTCTTCAAAGACAGGTGATTATTACCTTAGTTGGTATGATGCTCGTAACGCTTCAGATAATGAGGGTCAGGTATCCACTCATTCAACAACTAGCTACAATCTTTATTTTTGTCAGGAAAACGGCCTCTTCTATTCAACTAAGAGTCAGGCTCTAAGTTATGCAAACAATGATGAATCAAAGGTTAAATACTACGGTTATTCTAATGGTTCCAATAACTATTATGGTTATTACGGTAGCCGCTATGATTATTACAACAACGGTTATTACTATAACAATGGTTACTACAATAACGGTTATTACAATAATGGTTATTACTACGATCCAGCTGATTATTATTATAACTACATCAAGAATGGCTCAACATCTTCAACTACTTACGGCAATGCAGATGATGGAGATGCTTACCTCTCAGGAAACAAAAAGAAGGCTGGTTGGTCTTATATCAAGAGCACTATTAGTAATGCAAGTTCAAGTGAAAAAATTACTGTTTACCTGAATGAACAGAGTTCAGTTCCTAGTGATATACTCGAAGAACTTGAAGGAACAAGAAAAACTTTAATTCTTACTAATCCTGATGGAATTAAGTATTCTATCTATGGTGGGGATGTTGATAATACTTACTCAACAGACCTTTCATTTACATCAGGCAAGAAAAATATTCCTTCTTCACTTTTAAAGAAGGTAACTAAAGGCGCTTCTTATATGACACAGTACACAATTGGAAGAGAAGGCGCTCTTGGTTTTGAAACAACTGCTACAATCAAGTTTAACAAAAAACGTGCAGGTTACAAGGTTACTTTCTACCGTTATGATTCAGCTAATAATCGTCTTGTATCTGTTGGTACAACAACAGTTGGTTCAGATGGCTCAGCTTCATTCACAACATCTGACGGTGGTTACTACGTTGCAATATTGAAGTAATATAATATTAATTCAGGCAGCTATGATTTAATCATAGCTGCCTTTTTCTCACAATAAAAACCATTAGGTACAATAATTATGTACCTAATGGTCTTATTTAAACATAATATTATTAATTTTTAATTCTTTTTAGAACTTACCTTGTTTTTGCCCTTAGTAAATATTTTTATAGTCATAATTATTCCAAGCAAAGAATTTATTGCGGCAATCGAAATTGCAATAATATTCAGTGCCAAACCTGCTGTGCAATTATAATTCTTTTTTTTCTTTGTTACTGCAAAAACAAGACCAGGAATCGAACAAGCATATGATACAACAGGAAGGAATGATGAAAAAACAAGTCCCACTATTCCAAGTGCCAGACTAGAAACGCATATTTTCTGGATCTGATTTTTATTTTCTGTGTTATTCATTAAACTACCTCCACATTTAATAGGGCAATACCCCGTCATTTTACAACTAACCTAAAAGTCCGCCCAGCATTTCAATGTCATTATCTACTTCAATTTATTAAGCATATGTTAGTAAAACAATAACTATAAACAATAAAATTATAACATTTTATAGCAAATGTGTCAATAAATTCTGTCAAAATTTTCTTTTATTTCTTACCTTTTTCATTCGTCTTTTTTTCTTACCATTTATCTTAATATAAATCACTATGTAAAGAATTATCAGCAAAACAGCAATACCTATTGCAAGCTTAAACCAGAATGATCCCAAAAACGCTTTTGCCTTGTCAAGATTATATTGTGTTTCTGAAAGGGATATATCTTGATTTGCAACAAGGTCAACAGTACATAAAACCTCTCCTGAAAGAGAAAGTGAATATGTGCCAAGCTTCTGCCCCTTCTTGACAGGCGCCATTATCTGCCCGTTTTCGTCAAGGAATCCTTCTATTGATATATCTGATTTAAGTGTTGAAACATCAAGAGTATTTGGCCAGAGCGTTGCATATTCTCCCGAAGGAACAAGAATTACATAATCCTTTTCTTCACCGTACTTGACCGGAACTTCTGTTATCTCCTGTGTGGAGGATAAAACCGTCTTGAATTCGAATGTATTGAATGCCCATTCATAAATGTTTTTATGATCAATAAAGTGGTCAAAGACAGAATTTCCATCGTCATCATACATAGGTCCGCCTAATGTTACAAGAAGGTAATTGTTGCCGTCCTTTCTTGCTGATGAAATAAGGTTTCTTCCGGACTCATCAAGTGTTCCGGTCTTTATTCCTCTGGCATACTGGTAATAATATTCACTGGTCGAACTGAGCATTTTATTGGTATGGTATATTGTTGCCCAACCCTCCTGCTGATAGTTTGTAGCTTTCATAGTATACTCTGTTGTGCATGCAAATTCCATAAACTTAGGATAATTTACTATTGCATACTGAGTTATTACACCCATGTCCCTTGCATTTGTATACTGGTCATCATCGTAAAGGCCATGTGGATTCGTAAAATGTGTACCGGTACATCCAAGCTCTTGAGCTTTCTGATTCATCATATCAACAAAGTTAGGAATGCTTTCACCTCCGACATGATAAGCAAGAATCCCTGCTGATTCACATGCAGAATACATCATCATTGAGTACATAAGGTCAGTAACGCTTGCTACCTCTCCCCTGCTGTATCCAACTGCTGATGCTCCCTGTCCGTATAATTCGTCAAATACTACAAGCGGTGCTTCAAAATAAGTATTATCAAGGTCCTTGACATTTTCAAGGACAATTATAGCTGTCATAATTTTTGTAAGTGAAGCCGGGTACATTTTTTTAAGGGAGTTTTTCTCATAAACAACGATATCCTTGTCTAGATTAATGAGATAAGCTGCCTCACTTTCAACCTTGAAACCCGGTGTAAATGTTACTGCAGAGCTTTTTAACGGCATAATTACTGTCATCATAATGACAGCTGCAATAAGCATTGCAATTTTTTTCATTAAAACTATTTCCTTTCCTAAAAATATATACAATAATATTATAACAAATTACTGTTTTAAATGGAAGAGTATTTACACAAGAAATAATATTTATTTTTCTATTTACCTTTTTTCGAGAATATGGTATACTATTTTTAATGATACTTATGTCTGGAGTGTGTGTTTTGATTTGTATAACCGGTGACACTCATGGTGATCTGGCTCGTTTTAAACATAAAAGTATAAAGAAACTTAAAAAGGGCGACTTTCTTATTATATGCGGAGATTTCGGATTTATCTGGGATGGCTCTGATAAAGAAGAAAAAATTCTTAAAAAAATAGGTAAGAAACGCTTTACTACTTTGTTTATTGAGGGCTGTCACGAAAATTATGATCTGCTTGAAAAATATCCTGAAGAAGATTTCTGCGGCGGCAGGGTCAGGGTGATTTCAGGAAGGCTTATGCAGATGAAGAGAGGCGGAATTTTCAATCTGCAAGGACTTTCTTTCTTTGCTTTCGGAGGAGGTCAGTCAAAGGATCTTGACATTAAAACTGATAATAAT
The DNA here is from genome assembly GCA_023396225.1 of Bacillota bacterium. GTDB lineage: Bacteria > Bacillota > Clostridia > Oscillospirales > Ruminococcaceae > JAEZYS01. The sequence goes on along the minus strand of JAEWWT010000018.1, from coordinate 33,928 downwards.
ACGTGGTATAAGGATGAACTTCCGACATCTCAGGAGATTCAGCAAGGTGCATTTAATCTCCAGAATATCGGTAATAAAATTGACTACATAATTACTCATGAACCGCCAGGATCGCTTAAAGCTTTCCTTGACTTTGAAACACAGGAGCAAAGCACAATGCACATTTTCTTTGACGCAATCAAGAATGACTGTGTATTCAATATGTGGTATTTCGGAAAGCTGCATAAAAACAAGCTTATACCACCAAAATACACCTGTATTTTCGATGATGTTGCCTGCATAAAAAATGCATTGCCTAAAAAGTCCAAGAAGAAATAGTTATACATTGAAAGGATGGTTTATATGCCGCATATTTCACTTAAAATGCTCAAGGGAAGAACAGAGGAACAGAAAAAAGCAGCTTGCGAAAAGCTTACTCAAGCTCTTTGTGAAGCTGTCGGATGTGGCGCAGCTCATGTAAGCTGCACTATTGAAGATTATACTGCTGAGGAGTGGCAGGAGATTTTTGTTACAGATATTGAAGAAAAACAAGACAAGCTTTACAAGAAACCAGAATATGACCCAAAGGACTTGCTTTAATTGACTCCGCACTCCGCATAATTGCCGGAGTGCGTTTTTATTAATATATTAGGAAGTGAGAAAAATAAGCTATATTGTACGGGGTAATGATATTATTATACCCAAAAAAGATTTCAGCCTTGATCAGACACTTGACTGCGGACAGGCATTCAGATGGGAGCGTACTTCTTCGGGAAATAATGCAGAATATCATGGATATTTTCTGAATAACGAACTTCATATTTCCGAAGAAAAGGATACTATTATACTCCATCATACTTCTGAACAGGATTACATATCAGTATGGCACAATTATTTTGACATGGACACAGATTACAGCGAGCTGAAAAGGATGTTTTCTGAAGATGAAACTCTATCACTTGCTTGTAAATATGCTGAAGGAATACGCCTTTTACGACAGGACAAATGGGAGGCTCTTATTTCCTTTATTATTTCACAGAACAACAATATTCCAAGAATTAAAGGCATTGTAAGCAGGCTTTGTGAAAGATACGGCGGTTTTCCGTCTGCTGAACAAATGAAAGGAGTTACTGCTGAAGAGCTCGCATTTCTGCGTGCAGGTTTCAGGGGAAAATATATTGAAGACTGCGTAAGCAAAGTCAACACAGGTGAAATAAACCTTGTCAGTATTTCTGATATGCCAATAGAAGATGCCCGTAAGGAACTGATAAAAATTAAGGGAGTTGGCCCTAAAGTTGCAGAATGTGCGCTGCTTTATGGAATGTACAGAATTGAGGCTTTCCCCGTTGATGTGTGGATAAAGCGTGTCATGGCTAAGTTTTATCCAAATGGGCTACCTGTTTATCTTGACACTTACAAAGGCATTGCACAACAGTATCTTTTCCACTACATGCGTACTTTTGTCAAATTTGAATAGTATGAAAGGAAAGACAACATGAGAGAAAGCATTTTAACTATACCGATAAGTGAAATTCTTGAACCAAAGGACGGCTGTCCTATCTGCCGAATGAGAGATATGCTTGAAAGCCGAACAGTTGAATATATAATGGGTGCGGCAATGATGGAGCCTGATGTAAGAATTGAAACCAACAGGGCTGGATTCTGCCAAACACATTTTCAGCAGATGCTTAAACAGAAAAACCGTCTGTCACTTGCTCTTATGCTACAGACACACCTTGAGGAAGTAAACAGACAGTTGTTTACAAGAAAGAAGCTTTTTGAACCTAAAAACATGAAGCAGAAAAAGCTTTCAGAGATAAACTCCACTTGTTTTGTCTGCGAAAAAGTTGATTGGGGTATGGAAAGGCTTATGCGTACATTTTTTGAGATGTTTGCACAGCCTGATATAAAGAAGCTTATGTCAGAACAGGAATATATCTGCCTAAACCATTACGACCTTTTGCTTTCAATGGCTCCAAACTACTTGCAGAAAGGCACTCTTGATGAGTTTAACACACTTATCGGCAGCCTTACACAGAACTATATTAAGTCACTTTATGATGATGTTTCACATTACTGCTCAATGTATGACTACAGAAACACAGGCAAGGACGCTGATTGGGGAAATTCAAAGGACAGCATTGAACGAGCAATAAAATTCCTTGTTTCAAGAAATTAGAAACACACTTTTCTGTATTTCTTATAAGTAAAGGCTGGTCAACTTTATGTAAAGAAGTTTTCAACTTATCACGAGATAAAGCAGGTAACGCAGATACGAAGTTTTTCACACTTTCCACAGAGTTTTCAACACTTTTTCCTTGCTATTCAAAGTTTTCCACATTGTTTTCAACGCTTTTAACTTAATTTCTAATACTTGTAGTATATAATATACACCAAAAGCCTATAATATCTTTACATTATGGGCTTTTTTTATGTGTTGAAATATTGTTGAAAAGGGTGGAATTTTGTTATGATAAAAGGAGTAAACAGGAGAATTGTCGAAATCACGAGTATGGAGAATGATTATTTTGAAAAAGCTGTATTATATATACGTCCAGAAAAGATGAGTTTTCCGCAAAATCAGCTTGATCTTGAAGCCAAAGCTTACCTTATGGATATTACCTCAAGGGTACCCGTAAAAAACAAGCTCAGAAACGGAGTAATCAGAAAGATTATCTTCGCAGTTGAACTTGTAATGTTTCTTACTGTACTTGCTTATGCCTTTTACTACTTCTGTGCTTAAATTTATGCCGTTATTTTTGTAATAAGCAAACCTATATTATAAAATACAAATGAACACATCCACGCAACAGCGCACTGATATACAACAAGCCTGAATGACATCATTGCACTTCCTGTTTCCTTTCTTACTGCTACTACTGCGGCAACACAAGGAGTATAAAGCAATGTGAATATAAGAAAGCTTACTGCTGATACAGGTGAAAACATTGATGTAAGGGACTCCGTCAGCCCTGATGAAGCCGAACCTGTTAGGACAGCAAGTGTTGAAACAGTTGCTTCCTTTCCGCTGATACCTGCAATAAGTGCAGTGGCTGCTCTCCAGTCGCCGAAACCAAGTGGCTTGAAAATAGGAGCTGCAAATCTTCCTATCATTGCTAGTATACTCTGGGAGCTGTCCTCAACTATATGAAGTGATAAATCAAAGCTTTGCAGGAACCAGATGATTACTGAAGCAAGAAAAATTACTGTAAACGCCTTTTTCAGAAAGTCCTTTGCCTTGTCCCACATAAGTGACAGAACATTTTCAGGGGACGGAATACGATACTTTGGCAACTCCATAATGAACATATCTAGATCTTCATCTGTTTTCTTACTTGCAATTGACACGCATAATATACCTATCAATATACATGCTGTATAGAATGCCATCATTATTAATGCTTTATGATCCTTGAAGAAAGCCTGAATGAACACTGCATATATCGGAAGCTTTGCACTGCAGTTCATAAAAGGAATCAACATAATTGTTTTGTTTCTCTCCCTCTCGCTTGGGAGAGTTTTTGCTGCCATAATTGCAGGAACAGAACAGCCGAATCCGATTATAAGCGGAATAAATGCACGTCCTGACAAGCCGATTTTCCTTAGAAGCTTATCCATTATGAAAGCTGTTCTTGCCATATATCCGCTCTGTTCAAGGAGGGCAAGAAAGAAAAAAAGTGTTACTATCGTCGGAATAAAGCTTAGGACAGAGCCTACTCCTGCAAATACTCCCTCAACAAGCAAATCTCTTATAACAGGGTTAAGGTGAATCTGCGTAAAAAGGTTATCAGCAGAATTTATAAGGAAGTCAATTCCAGAACTTAAAAGGCCGCTTAGAAAAGCACCGATTACACCAAACGTTAGCCAGAATATTCCGAACATTATAAGCAGAAAAATAGGAATTGCAAGATATTTGTTGGTTAGGATTTTATCTATTTTCAAGCTATGTCTGTAATTGTTTTTTCGTCTTTTGAATACGTTAGTGCCTTCACAGATTTTGTCTATAACAGCATATCGGCTATATGACACAGCAGACATTCTATCCATGCCCATTTCCTTTTCCATATTCACAAGGGTAGCTTCAATATTCTCCTGCTGTGTTTCATCAAGCTCAAGCTTCTTAACAAAATCAGTATATCCCAGAACAACAGCTTCTGCAGCATACATACAAGGAAATGACTTTTCCTTAACATTTTTACTGATTATCTCAGTTAGTTTTTTAATGTATTTCTGATATATATCCGATTCAATGGCAGGTATTTGCGGCAAAGTTTTATTTTCACATGCTTTTTTTGCTGTTTCAATGAGGAGGTCAATCCCCTCTTTTTTTTCTGCACTTATAGGTATTATCGGAACATTAAGTCTTTCTGAAAGGATTTTCACGTTCACGGAAGAATTGCTCTTGCGGAGTTCATCCATCATATTCAGTGCAATTACAACAGGTATTTCAAGGTTCATAAGCTGTAATGTCAGATAAAGACTACGTTCAACATTTGCCGCATCAATAACATTTATGATTACATCAGGTTTGCTATTAATAATAAATTCTGAAGCTGACCGCTCCTCAGCTGTATAGGGAGTCAGCGAATATATTCCGGGAAGGTCAACGACTTTGCAATCTTCCTGACCTGTTATTTCCCCTGTTATAACCTCAGTTGTACTACCAGGAAAATTACTTATGTACTGATTAGAGCCGGTAATCTTATTAAACAGAGTGGTTTTTCCACAATTCTGGTTTCCGGAAAGTGCAAAAATCATAGAGTCAATCATCCTTTATATTTCTTTCTGACATTAAAAAGCATGTCTTTATTATATATAAGAGTAAAAAGCTGATATTATACTATTATAATGTAATTCATACAAAAACTGCTTACAAAAATAATATTGTAAGCAGTTCAATTCATTTACAATTTTCTGAAAGACTGGAATACCATAAGAAGAACTGTGAATATAAAATTATACAGCAATACTATTGATACATTGAGTTCCCCGAATGACTTGAGCAGAACCATTGTAATAAAAATAAGCAATGCAAGGACAATTGATACAGCCTGCAGACCAAGACCTGCTGTAATTGTTCCTTTCAGCCTTTTTGAACCGAGAACAAGAGAGGACATTGCCGCAAATGTTCCTGTACATGCAAGTGATGCAGTCTGTTCAGGACAATATGAAGTAACCTCTTCAAAGTCTGCATGTAATCTGAACGGCAGAATCTTGAATATTTCAGGAGAAATTCCGTACATTTCGGAGAGTCTGTTTATTGATATACATGAATCAACAGATCTTATAATTACATAAACACCACTGCGTTCCAGGTCACTCAAGGACTGTCTGATTTCCATCGTCGGACAAAGTTCTATAACAAACATTGCGGAAAGCTCTCCTGAAATGGAAAGGTAAATTGCAATTCTTCCGTTTTCGGAATATTCCTTTTCCTTTGCTTCTGACGGCATACCCTCGATACTGTGATTTGTCATAAGCTCCCTATTGCCAAGAAGAATACGCTTATTGTTTATCCAACCGCAAAGTCCCATTGAATCTTCAAAGATATAGCTTTCAACAGGGTTGAGCATTTCTGTCTTTCCTGCAATTATATCATAAAACATATTCTTAAGGATACTGTTGGACTGGTGTGTAAGGCTTGCCGCCTCAACGATTGCCTCATCAATTCTTGTATCAGAAAATACTTTTATAGCAGAAAGCTTCACGCTTCCCTGTGGGAAAAGCTGTGCTGCATCAATCATTACGCTGTTTGTTTCACTGAAATGCTCAATGCTTTCATATCCGAGAATACTTCCGTTTACCTCAGCATATTTCTTTGATGCCTTTTCCATAGGAAGATTGACAACAAGGAGCATACCGAATGATGAGCATATAGAAATACATCCAACAAATACTGATATAGCAATGTAAATTTCTAATGCACCATATTCAGTTTTAGCCGAAAGGCTTGCTATTATTGCAATAATAAGTGCCACACCTATAATTATAGGTGTGAATATCTTACAGAACCCGTCAGTAGAATCCGCTGCATAAGATGTTTTAAGGAATTCCTTGATAAACTCTGTCTTTTTCATAACGGCTAGTGTCGGAAAGTCATTAAGCGCACCTCTGGTAAAGCTTTGTGCTTTTTCTTCATCATCTACAGTAACAACAGCATATTTCTCACTTGAACCTGAAACATATTTAAAATTGCGCTGTGTTCTTGTAACGATAAGAAGCTTTCCTATTGTATTGAAAAGAAGCGCTCCTATTGCGACAGGGACATAGTTATGCACAATACTGCCTTTGATAAGATTTGTGTTTGCAAGCATTATCATTGAAGATAATATGCTTGTAACAGCCGCAACCGCTGTCAGGCTGTCACCGTCTGCTTTAAATCTAATTAGCTTAGACAAGCCACAGGATATGACTGTATATGATACAAAAGCTGCAATAAGCCCTATAACAGAATTTGCAAAAAGGAATGATGTGGTTTCTGTTCGCTTGTTTAGAAAATCAATCATAGGAAGTTTATTATAATCATTCATCAATGCAAGATAAATTGTCACAGCAAAACAAGCAAGCAGGACAAAAAATCTTATTACAAGTGTCTTTTTAAGCTGAATAATATCATTTGCTATTGATGGGGCATCCTCATAATTTTCAAAATCATCAATAACCCTTTGCTCAATTGGTTCCTCACCGTTAGTTTCTTCTTCAACGTCCTCTTCATCGCCTACAAAGATAAAATCATTGACCTTACGGTTTCTTCTTTCCGCAAGTGAATTAATTTTTTCTATTTCAGCCTGCTCATCAGGAACGGGAAGCTGAGTTGTATCAGGAAGAATCTTATCTTTAATCTTCAAATCAATATCTGAAATTGATTTTCTTTCTATCGGCTGAATATGCGAAGTTCTTGAAGAACGGTCTTTTTTTATCTTCATCATACCGTCAAGAAGCTCTGTGTTTCCATCAAGAACGGAATTTCTTTCGCACTTTTCATGCTTCTTAATAGGTTCCTGCTGTTCGGCATCCTGCTTTTTTCCTATTTTGGAAAAAACATCGGTAAGTCCTTTAAGCGGTGAAGTATACTCAGGCTTTGCAGGCTGACGATTGGTTTTTTCACGAACTTCTTTTAAGGCATATTCATTTAGGATAGAATTTATATCAATATCATCCTTAGATGAATAGCTGTCAAAAGCACTTGAATATTTATCTTCATTTTTACCTGACAAAGAGAGGGTTGAGTTCAATACAGAAAACAGTCCTGTTTTCTCTTTTTTATATGATCCTTCAGGAGTAGTCTTTTCTGGAGCTTTTCTGATAAGGGGCACGTAACCGTCATCATTTTTAGCAAGATCATCAAAGCCTTCTGAAAATGAAAGTGCATTCTTACTAGTTCCGCTCTTTTTTGGAAGCTCCTCGTCAGGTATATTTTTGGTACTTATTTCAGCAGTAGCAAGCTTGCTGTATTTATTCTCAAACTGCTCCTGCTGTTTCTTATCTTTTTCTGAAAACGACAACTCAATTGGTTTAGTCAGCAATTCCTTTACTGTCTGACCAGTTGATTTTACAGTGCCTGAATCTTTTGTGGACTCTGCTTCATGGCTTTTTTGGCTGCCGTAGCTATCAATTATACTATCAAGTTTTACATCATTTTCTGAATTTGAAGAATTCTTTTTAGGATACTCATTCAGAATATCATCAAGCGAAAAGCGTCCGTCCGCCAACTTATATCTCCCCTTTATCTGGATTTAAGCTGTCTCTGCCTTACAGTTTCGTACATGAATATTCCCGCCGCAACAGAAGCGTTAAGGGATGATATCTTGCCCATCATAGGCAGTTTCATTAAAAAGTCGCATTTCTTCATTATCAGGCTTCCGATTCCATTTCCTTCGGAGCCTACAACAATTGCGGCACTTCCTGTAAGATCGGTGCTCGTATAATCTTCTCCCGAAGCATCAGTCCCGTATATCCATACGCCGTTTTCTTTTAAAGTATCAATTGCTGCTGATATATTTGCAACCCTTGCAACTGGCAGCCAGCTAGCTGCTCCGGCAGAGGTTTTGTAAACTGTCTGATTCAGTGAAGCACTTCTTCTCTTTGGAATAATAATTCCATCCGCACCGGCAGTTTCGGCAGTTCTGATAATTGCGCCGAGGTTATGCGGGTCTTCAATTTCATCACATACTATAATAAAAGGCTGTGTTCCCTTTGCTTTTGAAATAGCAAGTATATCTTCAACAGAAACATACTCAGCACATGCGCCGCTTGCAATTACGCCCTGATGTGATGCACCGCCGCACATAAATGAGAGCTTTGTATCATTGACCTGCTTAACGACAATATCCTGTTCCTTAGCCATTCTGCTGATAAGTCCGATGCTTCCCCCTGCTTCGCCGTTCACAAAGATTGTATCAATATTCTTCTTTGATTTCAAAGCTTCTATTACAGGATTTCTTCCAATAATAAGACCCTTTTCCTCAATAATATCCAATGAATCATTCTCTTCATAGATATCACTTCTGCCATAAGGTTTTCTTGTTTCAGTTCTTTCGGCATGATTGTTGCGGTCATTTCGGTCATTACGATCATTCTTTGCATAAGGTGCATATGGTTTTTTGCCGAACTTATCGTCCTTATTGCCATATCGGTCATCTTTTCTGCCAAATCTGTCATCCTTCTTGCCGTATCTATCGTCTTTCTTACCGAATCTATCATCCTTTTTTCCGAATCTGTCGTCTTTCTTAGCGAATCTACCATCCTTTTTACCGTATCGGTCATCTGTTTTTCCGAATCTGTCATCCTTTTTACCGTGTCGGTCATTTGAACTGCCCTTTGAGTGGTAATTATTCTTATTGTCATTGTATGGCATAATAAGCCTCATTTCTTTATAAATATACATAAAGATATTATACCTTATAATCTCTCTGATTTCAATACAATAAAAAAATATTATACTGTTTTATTACAAATTATTATAGTATAATCATTCGTTATATTTGTATTGACATAAATAATTAAAAATGATATAATTAAACGATAATTAATGCGGGATAGTTATGTTCCGTAACAGGAGGTTTAAACGTGAGGAAGGTTAAAAAGCCTGTTTTCTTCATCGTATTTATACTGATCTGTTTGTTCACCGCTTCTGTTATTTTCGGTTTATCCTATCATTACGGTGACATGACAACAGTGTATATTAAGGGTGTAGATAACATTAGATTCGGTATAGATATTAAGGGCGGTGTTGACGTTACTTTTACTCCGTCAGGTGATTTTGATGCTACCGAGTCACAGCTCAGATCTGCCAAGGAAGTTCTTGTACAGAGAATGATTAACCTTGGAATTACTGATTATGAATGCTATATTGATAATTCTAATGACAGAATTATTGTCAGATTCCCTTGGAAAGAAGGAGAAACAAACTTCGATCCTGAAGCTGCAGTAAAGGAACTCGGTGAAACAGCTGAACTTACTTTCCGTGAAGGAATGGAAACTGATGCTAATGGTCTTTATACCGGTACTACTGCTGAAAATGTAATTCTTGTCGGTTCAGATATTGTGGAAGCATATCCAAGCTATTATCAGCCGGAAAATGAGGCTGCTCAATGGGTTGTTTCACTTAAACTTTCCGATTCAGGAAAGAGCAAATTTGCTGAAGCAACAACAAAGCTTTCACAGACTAATGGCGTAATTTCAATTTGGATGGACGATACAATGATTTCCAATCCTAATGTAAATGAACCAATCTTAAACGGCGAAGCAATGATCTCTGGAAACAACTTTGACGGTGAATATGCGAAACAGCTTGCTGACAAAATCAATTCAGGTGCACTTCCGTTCAAGCTTCAAACTGCAAGCTTCTCAACAATTTCACCATCTCTTGGTTCAGGTGCTTTGCAGGCTATGATTATTGCAGGACTTATTTCTTTTGTTCTCATTGCAATATTTATGATTATCGTTTACAGACTTCCAGGAGCTGTTGCAATTATCTGTATTGCTGGCCAGGTTGCAGGTACACTTGCTTTCGTATCAGGCTACTTTGGATTTATGAACAGCTCTATACTTACGATTCCGGGTATTGCAGGTATTATCCTTGCTGTCGGAATGGGTGTTGACGCTAACATTATTACTGCTGAGCGTATCAAGGAAGAACTCTATAAAGGCAAGACACTTGATGGATCAATTCAGTCAGGATTCAAGAGAGCCTTTACAGCTATCCTTGACGGTAATGTTACAACAATTCTTGTAGCAATAGTTTTGATGGGTGCATTCGGTTCACCTGACAGTATATTCTCTAAGCTTCTTAAATTTGTATTCTTCATGTTTGGTCAGTCAACTGCAGGAACAATTTACTCATTCGGTTTCACTCTTCTTACAGGTGTTATTCTGAATATGTTCTTCGGAGTTTTCTGCTCAAGACTTATGATTGCTTCACTTTCAAAATTCAAGCTTTTGAGAAATCCTAAGCTTTATGGAGGTGGAAAAAATGCATAATCAAAAATTTAATATTAGTTTTACTGGAAACAGAAAAAAATATTTCACAATATCATCTATTCTTATTGCATTATCAATTATTCTAACTTTTGTTTTTGGTGCAAAGCTTGATATCCAGTTCAAGGGCGGTACAATTATTACCTATATCTATGATGGGGATATTAATGAAGCAGATTTTGAAAAAACTGCTGAGGATGCTCTTGGCGGACTTGATGTAAACATTACAACCGGTAAAGATTTTTCAACAGGAAAAAACAATATTCAGGTTTCTCTTGTTTCAAATTCAGGTCTGACTTCTGACAGACAGTTTGAACTGACATCTGCACTTGAAGAAAAGTTTTCAGCAAACTCAATTAAGACTCTTGAATCCTCTGACGTTTCTCCATCATCAGGTAAGGAATTCTTCCATAAGTGTCTTGTTGCGGTTGCACTTGCATCATTACTTCTCATAATTTATATTGCAATTCGATTTAAAAACATTGGTGGTTGGCTTGCAGGAGTATGTGCTATAGTTGCACTTGTTCATGACTGTTTTATCGTTTACGGAGTGTTTGTTGTATTCCACATGTCCATTAACGCAAACTTTATGGCAGTTGTACTGACAATATTGGGTTACTCAATTAATGATACAATCATAACCTATGACCGTATCCGTGAAAACCAGCAATTATTTAAGAAAACCAAGTCCAGAAGTGAAATTGTAAACCTCAGTATCAATCAGACTCTTACTCGTTCGATTAATACTTCAATCACAACAGTAGCAACTATGATAGTAGTTACAATTGTTGCAGTAATCTTTGGAATTGATTCAATTATTTCTTTCTCGCTTCCTATGGTATTCGGTATGATTTCAGGTGTATATTCATCAATATGCATAGCAAGTCCGCTATGGGATGCACTTGAAACTATTAAAGAGAAAAATGCTGCTTCTAAACCTAGAACTAAAAAAGCATAATTAAATAATTACTGTGCGGCAGAGGAAAATCCTTTGCCGCCTATAATTTTTAAACGAAAGTATTTATTTGTGGAAAGGAGAAATGTTTCCTCAGGGGAAGCATTGCCAAACTTATGCAAGCTGGTATTTCAACTGCATGTATCTATCCTGATGAACTTGAAAAAACTTTTTCTGACCTTGCTGTCAGAAATGTTAAGAATGTAGAGATATTTATTAATACACATTGTGAATTATTTGATCCATATCTCTCAATAATGAAGAATATCAAGGATAAATATAACATCAATGTTCCGTCCATACATCCATATACTTGTGCTGCAGAACCTCTTATGCTGTTTACGGATTATGAAAGAAGATTCAAGGATGGGCTTGAATACCACAAGTATTACTTTGATTACATGAATAAGCTTGGTGCGAAAATTTTCATTCTTCATGGAAACAAACCTCAGAATCCTTATTCGGAAGAAAAATACTTTGAAAGATATGCGTCGCTTCAAAGGCTTGCAAACTCTTTTGGTGTTACTGTTGCTCAGGAAAATGTCTCAAGATGCTGTTCAGGTCAGCTTCAGTTTCTGATTAATATGAAAAAGCAGCTTGGTGATACAGCTAAATTTGTTCTTGATACCAAACAGGCTCACAGAGTAGGCGGAGATCCACTTGATTTTTTAAAGGCTCTTGGCATTTCTATTATTCATGTGCATTACTCTGATTACAGTAAAAACGGTGACTGTTTGCCATTCGGCTTTGGTGATTATGATAATGACAGCTTTTTCAAGGAGCTTATGAATATAGGTTTTAATGGATGCATTATGCTTGAACTTTATCGCAGCGGTTTTACGGATCTGAATTTTCTCTGTGATAATTACGAAAAATTGCAGTCATATCTGAACAAATTCTGCCCTATTACTGTATAAATCCTTTTAAATATTGACTTTATTACAGGAATATCTTATAATTATATGGGTTTAAAATAGTTTTACAAGGTTCAGCGTGAGAATGATTTCACGCAACTGTTTGTTTCTATTCTGCAAATATAAATGCAAATTTTTCTTTATAAAAACGTAACGAACAGCAGAAAGGATTGAAAATATTTATGGCATCTGAAAAATCTATGGAAAAAATCGTTAATCTTTGCAAGAGCAGAGGATTTATCTATCCTGGCTCCGAAATATACGGAGGTCTTGCTAACTCATGGGATTATGGCCCTCTCGGTGTCGAATTCAAGAACAATGTAAAAAAAGCTTGGTGGAAAAAATTTGTTCAGGAATGCCCTTACAATGTAGGTCTTGATAGTGCTATCCTCATGAATCCACAGGTTTGGGTTGCTTCAGGTCACGTTGGAGGATTCTCTGATCCTCTTATGGACTGCAAGGATTGTAAGACCCGTCACAGAGCTGACCAGCTTATTGAAACACAGTCAGATGCCAATCCAGCAGGCTGGACAAATGATCAGATGGCTGACTTTATTGAAAAGAATGATATAAAGTGTCCGAGCTGCGGCAAGAAAAACTTTACTTCAATCAGACAGTTTAATCTTATGTTTAAAACTTTCCAGGGCATAACTGAAGAAACAAAGAGCGAACTTCATCTCCGTCCTGAAACCGCTCAGGGTATTTTCGTGAACTTCGGAAACATTCAGCGTACAACACGTAAGAAGATTCCTTTCGGTGTTGGTCAGGTTGGTAAGGCTTTCAGAAATGAAATTACTCCTGGTAACTTTCTCTTTAGATTAAGAGAATTTGAGCAGATGGAACTTGAATTCTTCTGCAAGCCGGGTACTGACCTTGAATGGTTCACATACTGGCGCGGATTCTGCCGTGACTGGCTCCTCAGCCTTGGTCTGAATCAAGATAATATCCGTCTGCGTGATCATGATCCTGAAGAACTTTGCTTCTATTCAAAGGGTACAACAGACATTGAATACAAGTTTCCATTTGCATGGGGTGAACTCTGGGGTATTGCTGACAGAACTGATTATGACCTTAATCAGCATATCAAGAACAGCGGCAAGTCACTTGAATACTTTGATCCTGATGACAACTCAAAGTATGTTCCTTATGTTATTGAACCATCACTCGGTGCTGACAGAGTTACACTTGCATTTATCTGTGAAGCTTATGATGAAGAAGAAATCGGTGATGGCGATGTTCGTACAGTAATGCACTTCCATCCTGCACTTGCTCCTATTAAGGCTGCTATCCTCCCACTTACAAAAAAGCTCAGGGATCAGTCACTTGAACTTTACTCACTGCTTGCAAAGAAGTTCAATGTTGAATACGATGAAGCCGGTCAGATCGGTAAACGTTACAGAAGACAGGATGAAATCGGTACTCCTTTCTGCATAACTTATGACTTTGATACACTTGAAGATAACTGTGTTACTGTCCGTGACAGAGACACAATGGCACAAGAAAGAGTCAATATCAATGATATTGTAAAGTATCTTGAAGAAAAAATTGAATTCTAATTATGAAAGAGCGTTCTGTTAATTCAGGACGCTCTTTTCTCACTTTCTATGGAATATGAAAAGAGCGTTCTGTAATCAGAACGCTCTTGTTATGTACTTTTATAATCTTACTTTGATGGAATATAAGGAATGATTGCACCTGCAATTGAAGTAATAGGCATTGTCTGGAGCCATACGTGACCAGGACCTGTTACTCTTGTATTGAAGAGGCCTTCACCGCCGAAAAGTGCATTTCCGATACCGCTGACTGTTTCAATATCTACTGAACAAGTTGCATCCATTGCTGCAAGGTAACCTGTATCAACAATCATTGATTCGCCCGGCTGGAGGTCATACTCTACGATACTACCGTCAATTTCAAGGAAAGCCATACCCTGTCCTGAAAGCTTCTGCATGACAAAGCCTTCACCGCCGAAGAATCCTGCACCAATTTTCTTCTGGAAGAATATTGATAATTCTACTCCTGTTTCAGAAGCAAGATAAGCTTTTTTCTGTGCTACGATTGGCTTCTGTGGTGTTACCTGAACAGGTAATACCTGACCAGGAACAGTTGTTGCAAAAGCAATTTCACCAGGTCCGCCTTGAGCTGAATACTGATTCTGGAAAATTGATTCTCCTGATATTGCTCTTGAAAACATCTTTCCGATTCCGCCGCCTGCATTAGTTGACATCTGCATATTTGGGCTCATCCATGCCATTGCGCCCTTCTGACATGACATTACTTCACCTGCATTAAGTCTGCAAACTACTACAGGAAATGGTGTTCCTTCAACTTTATACTGCATATAAATCTCCTCCAATTATAAATAATGTTGGTTTATGTATTTTTACGTACTATAATTTTACCACACAGTACATAGCATGTCAATAACAAAGAAACACTTTTACTGCAAATCTGTAACAAATTTGAAACAGAATTACTGTAAAAGTGCTTAAATTACTCTTCTGTAGCTGTAGATTTAATTTTTAATTTTATTTTTTCAACTCTCTGATCCTGAATGGACAGGACGGTAATTACAAACAACTCGTTTTCAGTAACTTCATTTTTAGAAGGAATATCCCCAAAAAGCTCCATTACCCAACCGCCGATGGTATTACTTTCGCTTTCAATTATTCCCTCCGGCAGGTCAAGATGCTCAATCATATCGCTGATACTAAGCTCACATGAGATTATATAATCGCCGTCACTTGTCTTTACAACAGGATTTTCGACCTCGTCATTTTCGTCATAAATCTCGCCGACAAGCTCCTCAATGATATCCTCGAGTGTAACAATACCGCTTGTTCCGCCGTACTGATCCTTTACAATTGCCATATGGATTTTACTTTTCTGCATTTCTTTCAAAGCTTCTGAAATCATCTTTGTGTCAAGGATATATATTGCTTTTTGAATAATACTTTCTATTGAAGCAGGAGGATTTTTTTTCATCATAAGGCTGAAAACATCCTTTTCATGAACAATTCCAACTACATTATCGATAGATTTATCATAAACAGGCATTCTCGAATATCTTTGCTGAAGAAAAATATCCTTAATATGCTGAAGGCTGTCAGTTCTCTCAACGGCAACAACCCTTACTCTCGGTACAAGAATCTGGTCAACAGATATTTCGTCAAACTCAAGTGCTGACCTTACAAGATTACTTTCCTGTTCTTCAAGAACGCCTTGATCTTCAATTTCATCAATGATATATTTAAGCTCGTCCTCAGTAACACTTGGAGAAGTATCCTTGTTGTTGTACATGAGAGAAATCAATACTTTCAATTTTGAAAAAATCCATACAAAAGGTGTAAGAATTAAAATTATGAATGAAAGAAGTCCTGCAAAACTCAGGCAAAGCTTTTCAGCATTTTCTTTTGCAAAAGTTTTCGGAATAATCTCTCCGAAAATCAAAACTAACACTGTCATCACCGCTGTTGCTATGCCTACACCTGATGCTCCGAACATTTCTGTAAATATAACTGTGCCAAGTGATGCGGACATAATGTTTACTATGTTATTTCCAATAAGTATTGCTGTTAAAGCTCTGTCATATTTCTCAGCTATTGAAAGAGCATGTTCAGCTCGTTTATCTCCTTTTGATGCCTCATGTTTCAGCCTTATTCTATTTACACACGAAAAAGCAGTTTCCATAGATGAAAAAAAAGCAGAAAAAATTATAAGAACAATTATCGCTATATACTTCAAAAATACCCCTCGTTTTTAATATAATAATATTAAAATTAATATTACCACACAATTGTTTAAAACACAAGCAATTCTTTTTATGTCTACAATATATTGGTAAGATACCAGAACAGATAATCAATGTAGTGATAAGAATAAAAGCTTTTCATGCTTATCATTCTGCAAATCTCGGGTACTGTTACCCACATTGCATCTGAAACCTCTTCCTTTTGAAAAACCAATTCAGAAATGCTTGCATCGGTTTTGTAAGTCCATACTGAACAATAATTTACAGGTCTTTTGAAAACTCCAACCATAGAAAGCATATTGCCATCAGCAATTATTCCGAGCTCTTCTTTTAGTTCACGTTGACAGGCTTCATAAAAGTTCTCACCTGATGAAACTGCTCCGCTTGTACATGCCCATATATTCGGATTCCACTGAACTGAATCTGCTCTTTTCTGAATAAGGATTTCACCATTTTTGTTTATTGGCCATATATGCACAACCGAATAAAACATTCCTTCGGGAACTTTTTCTCCACGTACTACTGTTTTATCTGTTTTAATCATGTGTCTGTCATATAAGTCGAGTATCTCCATTATATTTTTCCTCCAAAAACGGATTTAATATATTATTAATAGTATACTTATTATTAGCCAATAATTTAGGGCTATACCGCACAAAGCATTAGGCTACGTTTCCCCGATTTGAGAAACAGCGAAAATATGTTACTGAGCCTGTTTTGAAAATTGACTGAAACGTATTGTGCGGTATTGCCTTAGTATAGCATTATGTAAAAATTAAGTCAATATTGCTTGAATTATTTTGTGTTATGTGCTAGAATAAAGAAATAATTATTACTGTATTAAGGAAGTGAACTCATGGCAATTTATGAATCGGGTGAAAATTACCTTGAAACCATTTTGCTGTTGGAAAAGAAAACAGGATATGTTCGTTCAATCGATATTGCAACTGAACTTGGTTTTTCAAAGCCTTCTGTGAGTCGTGCTATGAGTATACTCAAATCTGACGGATTTATTTCCATTGAAACAGATGGTCAGATAAAGCTTACTGAATCAGGTTACGAAAAAGCACAGAATGTTTACGAAAGACACATTCTTATCAGGGATTTTCTTCATTTGGTTCTTGGTGTTGATAAAAGGACTTCCGAACAGGATGCTTGCAGGATTGAACATATTATCAGTGATGAAACATATCAGCGTCTTAAATTATTTGTTGATAAATTAAATGAGCAGAACAATTAAGTTCTGCTCATTTTTATACTTTTTCGTTTTTTCTGAGCATTTCAGCTTTTGAATAAATGCATCCACAATAATCCTGTCTGTAAAGATTATATTCCTTTGATAATGCTATACTTTCACGATAACCATTCTTCTTTTTGAAATCACATGGCAGATGCTTTATGCCATATTTTTCGCCAATCTCTTCACCAATGGAATTAAGCTTTTCAGCATTCTTATATGGGCTTATTGACAAAGTAGTAGTAAAGTAATCGCAATTTTCCCTTATTGCTGCATTAGCCGCTTCTTCAAGACGCAGCTTATAGCAGATAAAACATCTTTCCCCGCCCTCTGGTTCATTTTCATATCCTTTTACTGCATTGATGAAAAGGTCTGGGGTGTATTCAGTACCTATAAACTTCACCTTATTTTTTAAAGGCATTTCATTTATAAGCCTTTGCTGTTCATTAATTCGTTTAATGTATTCATTTTCCGGGGAAATGTTCGGATTATAATACAGCAGAGTTATCTTGAAATATTCAGACAGATACTTTAAAACATAGCTTGAACATGGAGCGCAGCAGCTATGCAAAAGTAGTGACGGCGGATTCTCTTTATCAATTCCCGCAAGAATTTTTTCAAGCTCAAGCTGATAATTAACCTTACTGTTCATTCTGTTCATTGCTGTCAAATGTTCTTTGTATCAGACTTAGTACATATTTATATGAATTGCCCTTGAAATGTCTGCCGTCAGATTCTGCTAGCTGTTCAGCAAAATATCCGTTTTCATCACAGAGCATTGTTGAGATGTCAATATAGGTAATGTTATTTTCAGAACAATATGTGCTGAGGCTTGAATTGTAATCGCTGATTTTTTTATTTAAGTCAGCTGTATCTGATTTACTTTCACATTCCTGTGTTACAGGCGGAACAGAAAGAACTACAACTTTAGTATCAGAATTTGTATTATTTATCAACTTGATAAGCTCATCAAGGCTGGAAAGCATTTTATCGTTATCAAGCCACTCTATTCCGTTTGAACCAAGCATGATATATGCTCTTTCAGGTGACTTTGCTGCAATTTCATCATTGATCATAATATCGCCGTCAGGTGTTGTTATAGGAGTTGTAAGTACGGATATAGGGTTAAGTCCGACTTTTGCAAATACGTTATCCTCAGAAATATATCCATAGCCTGAAAAGCCTGTTGTTATTGAATCGCCTATGAAAAGGTCGTTTTCAAAAAAAGTCTTGTCAAATTCAGTTGGAATATCTTCATGGCTTGCATAAGTTGTAACAGTAGTTGCTTCAGTAGTAGTTTCTGTTGTTGTTTCAGTAGTTGTTACAGTTGTAGTTTCTGTCGGCTGATACTGAGTAATAGTTGCACCTGCAGGAACTGCTTCAGAATTCACATTTTCAAGGTTGTCGTTCACTTTTGAACATGCTGTCAGTAAAAGGCAGAAAGCACATAACAGCACAGCTGAAGCTTTCATATATTTCATGATAAAAATCCTTCTTTCAAACTTACAAAATATTTAATATTATATCATATTTTCAACTGTTTGTACACTATTTTTCTTTTACAGTCTTCTTACAATTTTCTTACAGCTTTATTACAATATTTATCCTTTATACTTATTATCTTAGACTATATTTTGTTATCTCAGAATATATTTTATTCATCTATTATCGGTATTATCACGGCTTGTATATTATTTTCAATATGATTGGTTGGATTTTATGTAATAAAAACACTTTGTTGTATTTACAAGAAAAATATGTTATTATGTTTATAGTTTTATTCCCATCTATAATATTTGTGTGAGGAATTTTAAATGAGCAAGATACTGATAGTTGAAGACAACAATGATATAAATAATCTCATTGCAGCAGCATTGAATAAAAATGGTTACACATGCGTTCAGGCTTTTTCAGGGACAGAAGCAGAAATTCGTATTGAAAGCGGTTCATATTCGCTTATTATTCTTGACCTTATGCTCCCTGGTATGAGCGGCGACGTACTGCTAAGAAAAATAAAAAAATCTTATAATACTCCGGTAATAATTCTTTCGGCAAAGGATGAGCTAGATACCAAAGTAAACATGCTTACTCTCGGAGCAGAGGATTATATCACAAAACCGTTTGAAATAAAGGAATTACTTGCAAGGGTTGCAGTACAGCTTAGACGCTCACAACCTGCTCAGAATGAAAACGAAATTCTTAAATACAAGGACATTGTTCTTGATACTGAACATTATCTTGTTACAGTCAGCAACAATCAGATTAGCCTTACAAGGCAGGAATTCAAGATTCTTGAGCTGTTTCTTTCATTCCCTGACAAGGTTTTCAGCAAACAGGGCATTTATGAATATGCATGGGATGACTATTATATAGGTGAAGACAAGACTATCAATGTACATATAAGCAATATCCGTAAAAAGCTCAAAGAGTTTTCAGAAGAGGAATACATTGAAACTGTCTGGGGTATCGGATTTAAACTTGCTAAATAACATCTTTATACTTTCTTTAACCTTTTTTGACGAAATATTAGCAGATGTACCGTATACTTATACTCATAAAGGACAGGGAGGAATAACATATGGAATGTCTGCTCAGTACAAACAATCTTACAAAAACGTACAAAACTCAGAACGCTGTTGACAAAGTAAGCCTGCATATCAATAAGGGAGATATTTACGGATTTATCGGAAGAAACGGTGCCGGAAAAACTACTTTTATGAAAATAATCAGTGGCCTTGCTTTTCAGACAAGCGGAGAAATCAAGCTTTTTGGAGAAGAAGCCAAAGGAAATTCAGTTTTATTTTCAAGAGTCGGAACACTTATTGAAAACCCGGGACTATACCCTAATCTGACCGCATATGACAATTTAAAAATGAAATGCTTATGCAACGGTATAAACCGTAAGGGTTACATTGAAGATCTGCTTAAAACTGCAGGACTTGAAAATGCAGGTAAAAAAGCAGTAAAGAACTTTTCTCTTGGAATGAAACAGCGTCTTGGTGTCGCAATGGCGCTGGTCAGCGAACCTGATCTTCTTGTACTTGACGAACCTATCAACGGACTTGACCCTCAGGGTATTGCAGAAGTACGTGAAATGATTTTAAAGTTAAACAAGGAAAAGAATATAACTATTCTTATTTCAAGCCATATCCTTAGCGAGCTTTCAAGAATTGCCACAAGATACGGAATAATTCACAATGGTTCACTTATTGAGGAACTTACAGAAGAAGAACTTGCTGCAAAATGCTGTGAAAAAATCGAAATCAGACTTGAGGACACCGCATCAGCAATCACAGTTCTTGATAATCTTGGTTTTAAAAACTACAAGGTTACAGATAAAACTGAAATATGCGTATACGAACGCCTGAATGAAAGTGGGAAAATAATGAAGGCACTTGTTAATGCAGATATAAATGTAACTTCAGTTTCTGTCAACAGTGAATCACTTGAAGACTATTTCATCAATCTTACAGGGGGCGAAAAGAATGCTTAAGACATTAAAAATGGATTTATATCGTCTTTTCAGAAGTAAAGGACTGCTTGTTACATTAATCATATTCTTTGGAATGACTTTTCTTACAATTTACTTTCAGTGTGATGAGAGAGTTGATTTTATGGAGAATCAGGATACATACACAACTTATGTGTATGATGAAGCAAAAGATGAATATGTAGAGATACTGGCAAAGGATTCAGATGATCCTCTCTATTCAGAAGAAAAGTTAAGCAACTTCTATCTTTTTGGTGAAAAAATGAGTAACAACCTAAGCGCTATAATATTTGTTGCAATTTTTTCTTTAATCTTTGCTTCAGCAGAAATCAGTACGGGTTTTATCAAAAATTTAGCTAACTACAAAGGCTTTCGAGTTTATACAGTATTTTCTAAGTTAATAATATCGGTTTTAATTTCCATTTTGTTAATATTAGCAGGAATAATTTCTGCTTCTATTGGCTCTATGATATGGCTTGGATATATTCATTTTGATGCAGCTGAACTTTTTAACCACATATTCTATTATGCTGTTTGGTCAATTCTTGCCGGAATTTTCTGCATGGTTGTGAATCTTATCTATTTACTTACAAAAAATATCGCAATTACAATGGCACTTGCAGTTTTATCAACTGTAAATCTTTTAGAACTTATTGCAAGAGGAATTGAAGGTTACTTTAAACTCAAGAATGCACCGCTACAAAACTCATTACTTACATTTAATATGAATTCTCTTGCGTTTACTCCTGATAAAAGCTTTATCGATGCCGCAATTGTCGGTGGGGCATATTTAGTAATCATCGGCATAATCAGTGTCATTCTTATGAAGAAAAAGGACATCAGATAGGAGTCAACTTTATGACAGTTACCATTATGATAATTTTGCTTTTTCACTTTATAAAATGTTACTTTAAATAAAAGAGGGTTTTAAATATGGACGGTGCTATGACGGCGGTAATTATTACACTATCAGCGTTTTTAATAATATTTATTGGAATATTGCTTAATTACAGGCGACAGGTAAAAAAAATCTGCCGCCGTCTGGCATTTATTATAGAAAATGAAAGCAATGCTTTACTTGAAAACGCATACTCATTCAAGGAAATGAAGGAGCTTTCTGACATTGTGAACGGCGTTCTGATTGACTGTCGTGAGAACAGGATCAAGTATCATAGGAAAGATAAGAACATCAAAGAAACAATAACAGGACTTTCACATGATATCCGCACTCCGCTGACTTCTCTTGACGGATATTTTCAACTGCTGGAACAGGCAAGTGATGCAGAAGAAAAAGAACATTATGACCTTATTATCCAGAACAGAATAAGGGACCTCAGCGATATGCTTGAAGAACTGTTCACTTTTGCAAAACTGCAGAATGATGTTTATGAATTTGAAAGTAAAGAATGTTGCATAAATACTATTCTTTGTGATACACTGCTAGGGTTTTATGATGACTTTACGAGGGCAGGAATTACACCTGATATAAATATACCGGATGATTCTTTCATTTCTATATGCAGCGAATCTGCGCTGAAAAGAATATTCCACAATATTATAAAAAATGTTCTTGTACATGGATGCGAAAGTTTTACAGTTTCACTTAATACTGAAAATGGCTTTAACATAATTTTATTCAAGAACAAATGCATGGATGCTGAAAAAATTGACGTGGAACATGTTTTTGACAGGTTTTACAAGGCTGACAAGGCAAGAAGCGAAACATCAACCGGTCTTGGGCTTGCAATAGCAAAGGAACTGACTGAAAAAACAGGCGGAACTATAAGAGCTTCAATTGATGATGGGTTTATAATTGAGCTATATTTTGGCTGTGTTGAAGTTTCTAAAGGCAAAAAAATATGCCTGTAGAAATTACAGACATAAAAATATGTAAAACTACGGACAAGCTTATATTGCTTGTCCGTAATTCTTTATTCTGTTTTTCAGCTGCCCATGCCTGAAAGCATTGCTGCAGGATCAACCCATTCGCCGTTTTCCTTAACGCCAAAATGGAGATGTGATTCTTCTGCAACTTCTGCTTCAGCTGTGTTGCCTACTGTTCCGATTACTGTTCCGGCTGCAACTTCTGTGCCTTCCGTTACCGGAATATCTGCGCCAAGACCATAGTAATGCCCTTCAATACCGTTGCCATGGTCAATGATTACGCAATAGCCCCACATTGGGTCTTCCTTGACTGAAGCAACAACTCCGCTTGTCATTGACTTGACCTTTTCATCAGGATTACATGAAATGTCTATGCCGTCATGGGTCTTCCAGACATTAAGTGTCTGTGACTTGACAAGCTCACCATTTGAAAAGCTGTTGATAATTTCACCGTCAATCGGCTTTACCATTACCTTTTCTTCAACTGCAACATCTTCAGGAACATTTTCTGCAAGAACTTCTGCTTCAGTTACAGCCTCAGTTTGCTTTGTCACATCTGTTTGTTCATTGTTTACCTGTTCATCAACATCATTTGACAATGTACTGCCATTATTGCTCTCAAGCTGGTTTTCAAGTTTTTCAACGATTTTATTATAGGAATAAATACCTGCTGATGCCACTACTGCAAGACATACAAGCATTGTGATAATAAATTTTTTACTTGTAAGCTTTGCAATATTAAAAATACTTTTTTTCATACTGAAAATCACCTCAAGCATAGTTTTGACTGTTTTGGTGATTTTATTCTTATTTGGTAAAAAAAATAAAATTTTATATATTTTTGAATTTATCTATTATATAATTAGGTTAAGTATAAATATTGTAGATAAATTATTACAATAAATTAGTTATTTTAATAATTTAAAACCATAATTATTAATTCTTTAATATTTTATACATATTATATTAAAGAATAGAAGTAACATCTTAATGTATAATATATTTGTATGAAAATAATATGAACTGTATTTTCAATTACCAAACATGAAGGGTAGAACGCAGATGAATGATATTGCTATTGTTTATATTTCCAAATGTGGCCATACCAAACAATATGCAGAATGGCTTAAAGATGAATTGAATTGTGATTTGTATATTGGTGACAAGACAGATTTTTCAAGGCTATTATCATATAAGCTTATAGTTTTTGCCAGCGGAGTTTATAATGATAAAATACAGATTATGGATATTATAAAAAAGAATCTTTCTGCAATAAATGTTCAGCGTACTGCTGTTATGGTTTCCACATGGTATGCAAATGATTCACTTACTGCTAAAAATATGCTCATTGATGGGAATTATCCTGATGCATTCAAGAACCGTGTTCCTCTTTATGTCCTCAACAGCGGTATTGACAAGAAAAAAATATCTGCAGTTGATAATGTAAAGCTCCTTGCCGCTCAGCTTAGTATTGAAAAGCACGAGGATCGATCATCGGATGATATAAATTCACTTGCTATAATTAAAGGATACTCTGATCAGACTTCAAAGGAAAATTTGGATTTTGTAGTTGCAGGAATCAAGGAATTAATGAATCCTCCTAAGAAAAAGGAATTCCCAGCACCTAAACCTATTGAAGCTCCAAGCCCTATTGTATCGGCATTAAAAGAACCTGTTCCTGTTTCAAAACCTGAACCAATTGCAAGACCTGTTCAGAAACAAGATACTCCAGTTCCTAAAAAGGTATTGGACCTCTCTGATCTTGAAAACTTTACTGTGCCTTCACTTTCAAAGCCTGTCACATCTGATCCTGCACCTGTTAGTAAGGGATTTGATGAGATAATCTCTGCAAACATGGATGATTCTTACTATATTAATGAGGAAGAAGAAAAGGCTGAGAATACTGTTGAACAATCATATATTGTTGAGTCAATCCAGAATAAAGATAACTTTAAAGATAAAATTGAAGATTTACCTCTCATTGTTACCGAAGACAATGAAGATGAATATGTTTATAGCCCAGCTGACTTTGACATGAGTTCTGAAGATGATTATGGACCTGTTGAAACAGCTTCAACTATTGAGGATATTGCAACCCCTACCGAAACAGCAACAGTTATTCCTGTAGCTGTGCCTGTTGTAGAACAAGTCATAGAGACGGTTAAACCAGTTATCAGCACAGAAAGTTATAATGATAAGCCAGTTACTCCTGCTGTAAGCACTGAAGGTTATAAAAATAAGCCTGCTGACGATTATCTTGATATTTATAAGCAGGATCTTAATAAATCAACAACGGATACAAATAAGGCTCCGACGTTTTCTTCATCTGTATCCTCCATCAGCTTCAAAATTGATACACATGAGAAACCTTCATTCAGAACACCGATATTTGCTGAAACATCAAATACTGATAGTATAGTAATCACTCATAATACATCAAGTATTAAGGAAAAAACTGCTAAGAAATCAATTTTCCCTGAAATTAAAAAACCTCCTGTCAAGCCTGCTGAAAATTCTGTTGTAAATTCTGAAGAGAAACCAATTGAAAAACCAGCCGAAAAACATGTTGAGAATAAAGAGGAAGTCAAAGCTGAAGCTATACAAAACATTCAAGATAGTTTTGCGCAGCTTAAAGCAGAATTTGATATTTCGTCTTCAATACATAACAATAAATATACTGGCAATGATGAAACAAGTTTTGATGCTTCTAATGTTCAGCCTAGTGTTTCAAATTATAGAAATAATGCTTCAACACAATCAAAATTCGCATTTGAAATGGAAGAGCAAGATAACTTTACTTCTGACGACCTGATGCCGAAGCTTTCACCTTTGCCTGCAAAGAATAAGATAGGCAACGATGAAACCATACCGCCGCTCTCATATAGCAGAAAGGCTCTAGATCCTGATCATCAGCCTTCAAAGCTATCATTTGAAACAAAAAAAGAGCAGCCTGTTTCATATGAACAGCCACAACAGCCTGCTGTACCTACATATGAAAAGTCTAAATTCTATGACTTCTCAAAACTAAAGAGTGAACTTGATGAATCCATAAAAGAACAGCAGAAAGAACAAGCAAGATCTAAGGAACCTCAAAGACGTGGTATTACACAGCCTGACGATGCAGATCTTTTCTTTACTAAACGTCGCAATACTGCAGCAGGAGGACCGGGATCAATGCCGGAAATTAAGTTTTCTTCACTTAGAAAATAATAAAAATGGATTGACCGATGTAACACTGTGCTGGTGTCAATCCATTTAATTTTTATCAAACTGTAACCGTGTAATACATTGATTTGTACTACACGGTTATTTTTATGCTATCTGAGTTTTTAGTGATGATCTCACTACTGCTTTTTTTATCAGGGATGCTGAAAACATAAGCACAAAGCCGGTAATCAGGATTATTATGCCTGTGAGGTATACATATTGAGAAGAACTTTCAGATACGGCTGAAATAATCATTCTTTCTGTTTCGCTGTAATTATAATATAGTATAAGCCTTGAGTTTATCATTGCTGTTACTGCAATTACTACTATTCCTGATATTATCAGCGGTACACCTGTCCAACGCAATGAAATCACTGGTTTTCTGTGTATTGCCATCATTGATACAATAAGGCTCAACACAAGAATTATTTCAATTACCATTGCAGGCATTGACAAAAATGCTCTTATTATGCTTATGGTATTTGAATTCTGTCCGTTTTCTATTTTCTTTAGGGAAAGGGAATCAATTATCATTACTGAATTGTCAATTTCACTTAATGCTGTTTCTATATCCTGCTGTGTAAGTTCTACTCCAAGAAGATTGTTGATTATATCAACATTATCGGTAAACAGTTCCTTTACAGACTGAACATTTACAGTTTTATCTGTATATCCGTTAAGAAAGTAGTCTGAACAGCCACCGAGATTCTCTTTAAGATATGCCTGAAACTGTTCACTGTAATATACATCAATAATCTGCGTTCGGCTTATACCATACTCATCTGTAATATTATAGACAGCATCAAGTAATGTTGTATCATCTGAAATTTCTGCTCCAGTAGTACTCATATTATAAAAATCAGCAATCGGAAGTGAAAGAAAATCATATTGCTCGGGGAGGTTTGTAATTCCTCCGTCAATAATGCCTTGCCTTACTGAAAAAGTGAATACTGCCATAAACACAAAGATAATCAGAAACAACGATGTTACAAGGGAACAGGCTGTTCTTGCCGCCACTACAGACAGTTCGTTATGCTTTTCAGGAGCTCTTTCGACTGTTTCAACAGGCTCTGTTTCCGAAATAATATCATTGAAATAGTCATTATTCTGTGTTTCATTATATACATGGGTATATTCAGAAATCAGGTCATTGCTTTGCTTAGAGGTATTGTTATCATAATTCATGCCGTCTGTAAAATTAAAAAGGCTTAGCTGATCTTTATCAACATGATAGATATTGTGCGAAATATCATTCAGGTCTTTTGATTCTTCCCC
The DNA here is from genome assembly GCA_023396225.1 of Bacillota bacterium. Classification (GTDB taxonomy): domain Bacteria; phylum Bacillota; class Clostridia; order Oscillospirales; family Ruminococcaceae; genus JAEZYS01. The sequence continues at coordinate 6,757 of JAEWWT010000018.1, read as the reverse complement.
TTTGTCCGATTGGGGGATAAGTTTTGCTCCACAGCTTACGCAATAAAGCAGCCTGCTTCCGTATTCCTTGCCGCACTCCGGACAAATCATTTGACATCCCTCCATAAACACTACAACTAATGGCTTGTCTATATACAATTATAATATTGCAGCATTTGGTATTTGTCAACAGAAAGAGTTCGACATCTTTATGCAAAATCACACATATATACTGGATATATGTGTGATTTCTTTATATTATTCAATTAAGTTCAGTAGTTTCATGCCATATTATAGACTGAAATTCCTATAAAACATACTACTGTTACAATAGTACACACCGATAATGTTGTTGAAATATACTCTGCATGACCTTCCACATTTGCAAAAAAAGGAATAACGAACGGTGCAGGAAGAGAGAAAAGCAGTACTATTGCTGTCAGCATATTTTTGTCAAACGGAACTATTGCAAAGACTATCAAGCATGCGGCTGTGCAGATTATTGCCATTATAACAAGTCTTAGCAGAACTGTTTTTATTACAGGCTTCATGATTTCCTTTTTGAAAGAAAGCTCATATCCGATTATTATAAGTATAATTGCGGCTGTTGGGGCTGTAATAAATGCTATTATTTCATTGAAAACTGCTCCGACTGATGTACTGTTGATGAGAGTATCAACGCCTGTTATACCACATATTATACCTGCAAACATACCTATACATGGTGGGTTTGTAGCCATATTCTTTACAATTTTCTTTGCATCCATCTTTTCTCCGTTATTGGATTTGAGAACTGCAAGGTATAACCTGCACCGACAGGAGCATAGCACAGAGCATAAATCCGCAGGTTATATTTGCACAGAAGTATGACAACTTTCTTTCTATGAACTACACCATTTCGGATGAAAATGCAGTTAATACGGTTATTTGCAGTATTAATACTGACGGTGCAGATGATCCACAGAATGCACCTACTGATGTAGGAATAGAAAGCAATCTGCAAGGCTTTGCAAGGCATGAAACACACGTTGAAGTAAATGCAAGCATTGAGCATGTACCTCAGGAATTACCGATATACAACAGTTTGGGGGCTTTAGTCACAACAGTTACAATCGACCACAAATATGTTGACGTAGCTAAGACAAGGGAAAATGCAAATAACAGCTGTAAGAACCGTATACAGAAAGCAGAACCACAAGTCGAGGGAATTATTGTTCCGATTGGTTATCGCACTGAATGGGATTTGGGAGATACAATCAGCATTATATCTCAGATGGGTATTACGATTAATACGCAAATAGTTGAGGTTACAGAGTATTATGACTTTACTTCAAACAAGATTGTTCCGACGTTCGGAAGTCAGAAGCTCACAATCAATGATAAATTACGAAAGATGGGAGTGATGTAATTGGGTATTCGTTCAGGGTTTTTCAATAGCCGTAATGGTGACAGGCGGTATGATGCTCAAGTTTTTGTAGATATATTTACAAAGCTTAAGTACGGAAAAGGTGTTGCTGTAAGCGCAGAGGATAACCCACAGCTTATGCTGAAATTAACAGCATGATTGAGGAATCCGGCAATGGCCTTTATGGGGATAAGCTTGAGGCAGTCAACACAGGGTTTGTTTCAGAAGTCAAGGCTCTTGTGGGAACTATACCTGCGGAGATTCAGGGCATCGGCTTGGAATCAGCGGTGGCTTGGGTTGAGGGACTTAATCTTTCATCAGAAAGTGCTATCGAATCAACAGAAACGTTCTGTAATAACCTTATATCTGCGGTTTCCGAGGGCATTGATGCCGGAACGCTGTCAAAAGAAACTGCAGATGATTTTGTGGATGGCTTTATAAATGAGATGGAAGCTAAATCTCCTGATGTTTTAGCAGCTCTTGATGATGCATTCAGCACAGATGATTTATCTGTTACAGTAAAGGAAACTGTCGATGCAGAGATGTCCGCAACGTCTGCAAAATTTACTGCAGGCAGTTCTGTTCAGAATGAGCAGGCTAACAACAGCAGAACCGCGAGGTCAGGCACTAATATAGATATGATAACAATAACAATTTTGACAGCGGAATTGCAGGCTTGTTCAGCATTTTAAAAGAAAGGGCGGTGAAGTAATATGGCAGATGGTGAAGTAATTTTTGAGATACGAGGAGATTCAAGCGGGCTATCGGGCGACCTTGACGAAGCGGAAGGCAAAGTTCGCAAAAGCGGTGGTAATCTTGCCTCAATTGCAAAGGGTGCGGGTGTAGCTATTGGCGGAGCTCTAATTTCTGCAGGCGCTGCATCAATCAAGTTCGGTTCAGAGTTTGAGCAATCAATGGCAAATGCATCAACAATGTTAGGCGATATTACTGTTGATACAGAAAACCTCAACTCAAAAATACTTGAAATGTCGGATTCAACAGGAATTGCCGCATCCGAATTTGGTGATGGACTTTACCAGGCTTTATCTGCAGGTATCCCTGTTACGGAAGATATGGCAAGCGCTACTGAATTTATGGAGAAAAACGCAAAGCTTGCAAAAGCCGGCTTTACTGACCTGACTTCCGCTGTCGATGTTTCAACCTCTGTACTTAATGCTTATGGAATGTCGGTTGACGAAACTGACAAGGTTCACAAAATTCTTATGCAGACACAGAACAAAGGTAAAACAACAATTGCTGAACTGTCTTCCGCAATAAGTAATGTTACTCCAACAGCTGCATCAATGGGCGTAGAGTTTGAACAGGTTGGCGCTGCTCTTGCAACAATGACAGCGCAAGGCGTACCAACAGCACAAGCAACAACACAGCTTAATCAGCTATTTGCAGAGCTAGGGAAATCAGGTACAAAAGCAAATCTTGCCTTAACAGCAGCAACAGAGGGAACGGAATATGCGGGTAAAAGCTTTCAGGAATTAATGGCAGATGGTGTGCCCTTATCTGATGTTTTACAGCTAATAAATGATAATGCGGAAGAAAGCGGAGTATCAATGCTCGATATGTTCAGCTCAATTGATGCCGGCAAGGCCGCATTATCAATGAGTGGTGAAAATGCTGAAACCTTTGCCGACAATCTGGCCGCTATGTCAACCGAGGCTGATGTTGTTGGTGATGCTTTTGAAAAAGTATCAAGCACCACTGGTGAACAGTTCAACAAGTTTATGAATGAGCTCAAAAACACAGCAATTGAACTGTTTGCGACAATACAACCTATTTTAATGGAAATGCTCCCGATTATTTCGGAGATTTTATCAACCCTTTTACCTCCGTTAATGGAAATTGTTCAGCAGATACTACCTGTCATATCAGACCTCCTTACTTCAATCATGCCGGTGTTTTCAGAACTTATTTCGACTATATTACCCCCCTTAATTGAATTCATTGCATCTATTGTAGAAGCGTTAATGCCAATCATAGAACAGGTTATGCCCGTTCTGGTGGAGGTTATGGAACTTCTTTTACCCCCTCTGATACAGATAATTGAGGCGATTTTACCTCCTCTTCTTAAATTCCTTGATATTCTTCTTGAACCATTGCTGGAGCTTGTTGAAGTGCTGTTGCCTCCTTTAGCGCAAATGCTTGAACTTGTTGCGGTATTATTTGAGACTCTGGGGCCTGTTATTGCTCAAACAGCAGGATTGATAAAGGACCGCCTTAATATAGCACTTGAAGTATTAAAGCCTATTCTCGACAACGTAAAGCAGGTTTTGGGCGGTGTTATCGACTTTATTACCGGCGTGTTTGAGGGAGACTGGGAAAAGGCATGGGGCGGAATTGTTCAGATGTTCAAAGGTATTATCAATACACTCCCCTCAATAATAGAGGGCGTTCTGAACGGAGCTATCAATCTTATAAACAAGCTCATTGACGGAATTAACGGCATTACAACAGAGGTTGGATTTGACGCAATACCTAATATTTCAGAAGTTCAATTACCACGTTTCAAAACAGGTATTGATTATGTCCCGTCTGACGATATGCCTGCGTTATTGCACAAAGGTGAAGCTGTTCTTACAGCTGATGAAGCGGCAATATACAGAAGTCTTGGCGGTAAAGGTTCTTTAGGTGCAATGAGTTCTGGCGCAGGTTCAGGAAGTTCAGATACTAACATTACTATCAATCAGACTAACAACAGCCCTAAGGCTCTTACAGCAAAAGAGATTTACTATAACGATAAGAAAATGGCGCAGAAGCTGGCGGTGATGATAAAGTGACATTAAAATGGCATAACGAGCAAACCAATAAAGAATACGACTTTCTTTCAGATTCAAAGTGTAACAGCATTGAAGGCATTGGCATTGAAAAAGAGGTCAATTCATCAAGCATAGCGGGCTATGACGGTTCTGTCATCACGAGCACCAGCACTCCGGAACGCGAAATATCATTGTCAATCAGCATACCGAACACAACTGACAGCAGGCTAAAGCTTGTTTCTGTTGTGAGTGGCTATGGCTCATTGTTCATCGATGACAAATTCATTGACGGATTTGTTTCCGGCATAGATTATTCGGACACAAGTGCATTGTTCATTAACACACAAATAAGCATAATCTGCCCTGACCCATACTTCCACAACAAAGATCAGGAATCAAAGGTAATGGCATCCGTTACACCTTTATTTAGATTTCCGCATTTATTCAACGGTGATTTTATGCTGTCAAAGGTTGCTGAAAGGGTTATTGATAACTTTTTCAACAAAAGCACTGTTGATGTTCAGCCGATAATATATTTTAAAGCAAATTCAGCACTGGCTAACCCGTCAATAATGAATGTTTCAACTTATGAAAAGTCAAAGCTCCTCGTCAGTATGTCTGCAAATGATGTTATCAGGATTGATACCAGGATAGGAAAAAAGACCATTCACAAAATAACTAATAACGGAGAAACTAACATCTTCAACTGCATTGCCAGCGACTTCAAATTCCTTAAACTTTACGCAGGGGATAACTGGCTGAAATATGATGCCGACACAAATCCTAATGGATTACAGGTCACATTGCAGTGGACTGTAAATTATGGGGGTGTATAAAGTATGCTACTTATGGTTTACAGTTCTGGTATGAGTGCTATTGGCTGCATTGATAATTACAGCTCTCTTATCTGGGTAAGGCGTTCAAAAAAAGCGGGTACCTTTGAATTACAGGCTCCCGCTACAGAAAACAACCTTATGCTGATTAAAAAGCACAACATCATCAAAAAAGAGGATGATTCAGAAATCGGGTACTTCACAGGTTTTACAATATCAAGCAGCGAGGATGGAGAAGTTATCAGCGCAACAGGAAACCTCTATACAGGCAAACTTTCTCAACGAGTTGTTACAGCTAATGCAACAACGTTGTATGATATTATTTCAAACAACTTGAGGGGCTTGGATATAACCTTATCCTCTACCCTTCAAAATATTGCAATTACTGATAATTTCATTGGATATAACTTGCTCGAAGTTCTTGAAACAAGTGCTGTTATCAATGATTTCTGCTTTATGTGTGAGTTTAAGGGTGGTTCTCCTGTTTTGAAAATCTACTATGGCATAGACAGCTCAACGGAGCAGACTGCAAATAATTACTGCATTTTTTCTGATGATTACGAAAATCTTCAGGAGGCTGAATACTCCGACTCTAATGAGGGCGTTGTAAATACAGTTTATGCCCGTGCTGTTGTCCCTCCTGGAACAGAGCCTTGTACTCCCCCGACTTATGATATAGTACCTTCGTCAGGTGAAAGGTATGAGAAATATGTTCAGGTTGACGCTGTAACTTACGACCTGCAGATTACGCAAGCGTTAGAAGGCGGAAGCGTTACGATAACAAGAACATATCTGGACAGCAACGCAACTCTTGAGGCGCTTAAAACTGCTGCAATATCTGAAATTGTACCAGTTCAACAATTCTTTGAAGGTACTGTTGATTTCAAGCACGGGTACAAAAGCAAGTTTGATTTAGGCGACAGAATTACAATTTTCCATAACAAGTGGGGAATAACAGTAAGTCAAACCATAACCGAAGTTACTGAAACATATGATAATCAGACTAATTCAATCGTTCCGACCTTTGGCAATGCAAAGCTGACAATACTTGATTTAATTAAGAAAAGAGGTAAATGATATGGAGATACAAAGCCAGTTCTTTGACGGAAGATACTACAAGGCTGAAAACTTTGCACAGGCTAACAGAAGCTTGCTGAAAACAGGCGTCAATCCTGACAGTGAAAGTCTGAAAGTTATTGCTCATCAGAATATGACCATAAAAGTACAAAAAGGTAGCGGCATAATTGAGGGCAGAACATTTCAGCTTGACGCTGATCAGGAGATTACACTTGCGCAGGCTGACGGAAGCTCTGGCAGAACAGATACAATTATCATCAGACAAAACCTTACAACAGGTAGCGAAAAGTTTGAACTTCTGTTAATAACAGGGGCTCTTGGCGCAGGAGCTACCACTCCAGTTCGTGACGGGACGTTCTATGACCTTGTTCTTGCACAAATTTCTGTAAAGGCGGGAACAACTGAAATTACACAATCATTGATAACTGATACAAGAACAAACAGCGAACTTTGTGGGCTTATGGCAACTGTTGCAACTGGTATTGACATTACTGACTTTATGGCGCAACAATTGGCTATCTTTGACGAATGGCAACAGAGATTAGCAAAGGATCTTACAGACAATCAGGCTATAGTTTTGCAGAATCAGCTATACAGCAAAATCTCTGAGATTAACGGGAAAACTCCATCAGCTCCGAATTATGATATATCTCTTACGCTTGATGATATACCGGATGGGACAAACAGGAATA
>JAEWWT010000020.1 GCA_023396225.1 Bacillota bacterium | reverse complement strand
GAGAAACTACCATCCCTAACATCTATGTTATCTGTGGCTACACAGATATGCGAAAAGGTCAGGCTGGTCTGATTCAGATAATACAAAGCACGTACAATCTTGATCCGTATTCTGAAAGTCTGTTTCTATTCTGCGGAAGAAATTCAAGAAAGCTAAAAGGACTATGCTGGGAAGGCGATGGATTTCTTCTTTTGTCAAAGGCACTGAGTAGTAAAGACAATTGCTTTCGCTGACCGAGGAATGTAGAAGAAGCAAAGTTACTGACAAAAGATCAGTTTGTATGGCTGATGCAGGGATTAGCGATAGAACAGCCAAAAGCAATAAAGAAAACAGCAGTAAAATATGATTTGTACTGATGAGTGCGATGAGGATGAAGACATAATTTCGTACCAACGGAAAGGAAATACAATGTATACATATGACCAAAGGATGAAAGCAGTAAAGCTGTTTATAGAATCAAACATAAACGAAAATATAGTAATAAAAAATCTGGGCTATCCATCTCCGGGAGCTTTGCGTTCGTGGTATAAGGAGTATATGTGTAATAATGACCTTCGTAAGGAATCAAAAGGTAAACCTCGCTTTACTCAGTAACAGATTGATTATGCTGTAAAGTATTATTACAGCAACGGGAAATGTATCACTCAAACTATTGGTGCTTTGGGATATCCAAGTCGAACAACAATGTCAGATTGGATTAATTCAAGTCCTAAACCTACAATCGATTATGAAGAAGTACCTTGTAAATCAAAAAAAGGTATGATAAAATATACCTTGTAGCAAAAGAAAAACATTGTAATTGAATGGCTCAATGGTGATAAACCTATATATAAATTGGCCACAAAATATGGTGTAATCAAAACAGCAATTTCAAAGTGGAAAAATGATTTTCTCGGAAAGGGAAGTTATACAACAATGAATAGATCGAGTAAAAGATCATCTCATGTAACTGATAAATGTGATTTAAAAGCTACAAAGGATCCCAAAGTTCGTGAACTTAAGGCAGAGGTTGATTCCCTAAACAAGCAGATTTATCATATGAAGATGGAACTTGATGCACTAAAAGTGGCAAGTGAAGTCATAAAAAAAGACAGGAGCATTAATCTTACTGAACTAAATAATTTAGAAAAAGCCGATGTGATTAATGCTCTAAAAAACAATTACCGGCTTGTTGAATTATTGAAATTGTTTAATATTCCTAAAAGCAGTTACTTCTATAAACTAACTGTCAAAAAATCTATTGACAAGTATTATGAGTTGAGGAATAAAGTCAGAAATATATTTGATTCAAGCCATAAAACCTATGGATACAGGCGTATAAACGTTATGCTAAAGAGAGAAAATTATATTGTTTCTGACAAGGTCATTATTCGTATAATGAATGAGGAAGGATTGCATGTATATGTTCCAAAGTGTAAGAAATACAGTTCATACAAGAGCGAGATAAGTCAGAGCGTTCCTAATATTGTTAAGCGTAACTTTCACTCAAAGTTACCTAATAAGATATTGTTCACTGACATTACTGAATTTGCTATTCCTGCAGGAAAAGTCTATCTATCTCCTATAATTGATTGTTTTGATGGAATTGTAATCAGTTGGTCAATCGGTGAAAGTCCAAATGCGGAACTGGCAAATTCAATGTTAAGAAATACAATAGCGAAGCTTAAAGACGGTGAACAACCAATTATTCATTCAGACAGAGGGTGTCATTATCATTGGACTGAGTGGATAAGCTTAACTACGCAGGCAGGGATAATACGTTCAATGTCTAAAAAAGGCTGTTCTCCTGACAATGCAGCTTGTGAAGGTTTCTTCGGCAGATTAAAAAATGAAATGTTTTACAACAGATCATGGATAAATATGCAAATAAAAGAATTTATCAACGTGCTTGATAATTACATTCACTGGTATAACGAAAAAAGAATAAAAATGTCGCTTGGTGGCAAAAGTCCTGTTGAATATAGATGCAGTCTTGGACTTAATTATTGAAGAATTGGTACGAAAAAACGTCCCCACCCTCCATTATGGTGAAAAGAAAAAAGAGGACTAAATAATAAAAATGACCATGCTTGAATGCTTTTACTCTTGCATGGCCATTTTCGTTTACACCGATTGAAGATGTCACTCACAATTTAATTATTTTTATAATTTCCTAAGTGAGCGTTTCAAACAGGAAAATTTTATTTTTTCAGTTATGTGACGAATATATTATTGTAGAAATGGGGTATTGAAGTGATTAATAATTTATTAGCTGATGATGACGTTAAAGAAGTCATAATTAAAAAAAATAATATTCAGTCGGATGTTTGTGATGGATCAGTGCGGAACCTATATGTTAATCTATCAATACAAATAGTTTATAATAATTTGCAGACTCAAGTTGAAGCAACAATTGTATCTGAATATATGAATTATTGGCTGTATGAAATCAAAAAAAGAAAGCTTAAACCGACAAGCTTTGATCGTCAGGAGATAACTGTTCAGCATATGGTATTACCCATATTGGGCGATATTGAATTAAATAAATTATCTACATCTGATATACAGCGAATGATTGATAAGCTTAAGGAGCAGAATTATTCTTATTCTAGTGTAAAGAAAGCATTTGAGGCAGTGAGATCATGCTTGAAATTTGCAGCGTTTGAAAATAAAATTATAAAGAATCCAGCTGATTTTGTTGAGCTGTTTCACAATGAATTTGAAAATAAAGAAAATATTAAGTTTTGGAACGATGATGAAGTTGAGGTATTTAAAAAAGAAGCATTATCGAGAAAACCTTCAGGTGAATATGTTTATAGACTCGGTATGGCTTTTATTTTACTGCTTTCGACAGGAATGCGTGTAGGCGAAGCTCTTGCACTTGTTGTTTAGCAGATTATCTGCGGAAGTATCAGTCACATTAAATGAGGTATAAATTCCAGCATAGAAATTGACAATCACGATATTTGATGGAAATCAATCAGAATAAAAGCGGTATACAAAAAGTAAACAGAGATCATCTGGAGACAATCTCTGTTTTTAAGTTCAGCGAAGGCTACAATCGGCAACAGCACGCATGACAGTTTCG
>JAEWWT010000032.1 GCA_023396225.1 Bacillota bacterium | reverse complement strand
TGAAAGTAATAATTAAAAAAATAAAGTGGAAAGATTTAAGCGCAAGTTGGATGAGCCTAGTATCTATGGGAAAAAAGCCAGTTTTCTATGACTTAAAAAAGTTAGCTAATTGCGCTAAATAAAAGTTAACCCACATAAGTACATGCTTGCAAGTAAAAAAATATGCTGACAAAATTCCATTGACAACGTAAAAAAGCTTATGTATAATATAAGCATAGAAGAGGTGATATAGATGACAGAGTTTGAAAAAACTGTGCTTGAACAATTCAAACAAATGAATGAACAATTTAAGCAAGTTAATGAACGTCTTGATAGAATGGAAACTGATATATCGAGCGTTAAGACTGATATTTCAGAACTCAAATCAGATGTAGTTGAAATCAAGGAAAATACATCAATAACTCGAATTGCAACCAATCGGAACGGTGAGCAGCTTGACGAGCTTGTTACATTGTTACAGGATACTGGAGTTATTTCGAGATAATACATAATCATATTGACGCTCTGAATTTAATTCAGGGCGCTTTTTTTATGTCCTCAAACATTCGCCTATCCGGCGATAGAGGATATCAACGTTTACTTCTTCCGACATTGGATGTGTTACCGTTCCGGGGCATAGTCTGTCGTGTAAGGCTGTCTTTATTCTCGCTTTATTAACAGGGGGACAACTCAAACTAAAGCGCACAACAAAATAATCATTGGGGGCATTGCCCCCACAAAGAAAAAGCACCGAGAGCGTATGCTCAATCGGTGCTTTGTTTTTTATTGCTCGTTATTCTGAATTGTCATTACAAGTACGTTCTGATTGTTTTTATCTGTTTCTATTGTGTTATTATTTGGGTTATGCCAATTTTCATTTCTTCTACAGAAAATTTCAATGTTTGTCCAGCTTTCGGGAACTTCTATGTAAAAAGTATATTTGCATTTCTTCTTTGCAACAATTGTTTCTGTCACATTATTTTCTATATTTGTCCAAGAAAAATAATCGTTATAATCATTATAATTTCCAGTTAGATAATCATCTACATATGTTGTAAGTTCATAATTAAGTTGAACATCATAACTATTTGTGTTTTCAGCTTCAAACGTGATTCCAATTTTATTATTTTCTTGCTTTGTTTCTAGTTCTGCAAATTTAATTCCGTCCATTTCGCTTTGTTTTTTTACAAATAGATTACTAATTGATGTAGGTATCGTAATATAACCCATGAAGTATAGAGCAGTTCCACCGCCCAGAATAAGCAATAGAATTATAAGAATAATTAATCCAGTTGGATTAAATCTTTTCTTGTGGCAGTACGGACATTCTTTTTTATTATTGTCGTATTTCATTCCGCACTTTTTACATTTAATCTGTTTCATCAATTGTCGCTCCTTATGTTTATTATCCTACATCTCGTCTCTTGGTAGATGTCTTTTCCTGATGTTGAAGTTCAATTAACATTTCAGCTCTTTCTGCAATTTTAATTTTATTGTTATTATTTAATTTTCTAAATTGTTCAATAAGATTTATTTCTTCTTCAGATAATACTATGTTATTTTTATTGTTACTTAATCCAAGTATATAATCTGTTGATGTTTTAAAAATTTCGTTTAGCTTTTTTAGTGTTTGGTCGGTTAGAGGTATTTTTTCTGACTCATATTTTGATATAGCTGCTTCTTGTACATTGAGTTTTGTTCCTAATTCTGCTTGTGTCCAATTCATTTCTTTTCTTAAATCTTTGATTCTATTCAATACCTCACCTCCAAATTTTATTATAACAATTGTTTATATATAAATAAATGGTATTTTCCTAATTGGAATTATTTTTATTATTTTCTCTTGACATTTTCCTATTAGGAATATATAATATAAATGTAAACTTTCTTAATAGGAAAGTTATATGTCCTAAGCATGACTTTAAAAGGCTTATCCCCTTAGCCACAGCAAGTATTTACTTGTTTGTATATATTAAATTAAATTTATTGTTTGAAAGGTGTGTGTTTTTATGCGTGGCATTATTAAAGGTATTCAGCCAGTAGATTACTGGAGCGAGAAGAAACAGGAGCAAATCAAGGGTTTAAATTTAAACTTCGATTATAAGTCAAAGGATTGGTTTGGCTTCGCAAGTAAGACAGAGTTCATAAAAGCTGATAGTCCGATATTTGTTGAACAGCTTAAACCTTATATGTCTGATCTTGATAAACTCCAGGGCGCAGAAATTATGATAGACTATATGTCCGAAAAGCGTGGCAATTATACTTTTACTGACATTGTCGGCTTTGAACTTTCGGTCAAGAAGTGAGGTAACATCATGACAAATTTAGATAAAGTAAAGCAAGATGTATTTAAGGAAAACCCTTATAAATTTCTTTTGATTGAATTAATTGAAGCTTCACAGACTTTCACAGAAACGTGCAGTAAAATTCTTGAACAATTTTTAAGTGAGGAAGAAAAGGATAATTAATTTCATGGAAGAAATAGCAGATGTTCCAGTTGAAGAAGTTACAGATGTTCCAGTTGAAGAAGTAACGACTGTTCCTATTGAAGATGTAACTTCTGTTCCTATTGATTCAACAATTGAAATTCCTTTTACAGAGCCTGTTGTTGAAGTTCCGCTAACTAACCCAGTTGATTATACAGCAAAGTTTGATTCTCTAATTGAACTTGTTGAAACACAGAACGAACTTATAACAGAACAACAGCAAGTTATAGAACAGCAAACAGCATTGTTAAATAATACATATCAGCTTACAGGAAATATTTTTGCTTTTATAGTAATTTATGCTGTTATTGCTTGCGTTCTTAAAACTTTTTTTCATGCTTAATTTTTAAATTAAGATAAATTTTTGATAAGGAGGTTTTTTTATTATGTTTAATCATTTTATGTTTGTTGCTGCCGATGCTGCAACATCTCCGACAATTGATTTGAGTTCACTTGATTTTACTCCTATCACTGGAGCGCTTTCAAGTGCAGTTCCTCAGGTTCTTCCGTTCATTGTCGGAGTAGCTGCAATTCGTAAGGTTCTTTCATTCGTATCAAGCGCAATTTACGGTGCGTAAGCCGTAGGGGGGTAAGTGAATATATTTCTTTTACCCCCTTTAAATTTTAATTAAAGGGGTTGTTTTTATGTTTTCTCCTACACAGATTGTTATAAATATTGTTTTTGCTATTGTTATAGTCGCTTATCTTGTTTGGAAGTACAAGATAAAAAAGTATCAAAATGATAAATCTAATCGAGAAAAGAGTGATGTACATGAGGAAAATACTTAGTATATTGATAGCGCTTATAACGCTATCTTTTGCTTTATGTATTCCTGTTTCTGCGGAAGAAGATACCTACACAGAAGAATACCAAACAATAACCGATTACGCAATAGACGCTATTGCAGACTATAAGAGATTGTATGACGGTGATATAACCGTTGACCAGTTTTACAGTTCCGTCAATCAAAGACAAGGCACAGCCTATTATAATACTTTTGTTGATAAGACAATACTTATTCATATTTTAAATGATATGGGTGTTGATACACGTGCTTATTTCCAAAAGTATCTTGATTTTACATACGGTGAAGATTATAACGCTACATATCTTAATGGCTATGGTGCTTTTGTTAGTTATAAGAACAATTACGGATGGTTAAATAAATATTATGTTGATTATTGTATTTTATATCCTGATTATATGAGTAATGATTCTTCTAAGTCATTTTTAACTTGTGTAGCTCAAAATGGTAATAAAAAAAGCTACAATAAAAGCGGTGAACTTATTTCTTCATCTTCGTTAAATGCTACAACTGGTTTATTTTATAGATGGGGTACAGACTGGCAGTATTATGGTGATATTAGATATGTTGACGGTACTCAAGCCCCTACCAGTGCCACATCTGCACCTCGTCCGTCAAGTCCTTCCGATTTAACAGACAATCAATTTAATAATTTTATTAATCAGATTGCTGATGATTTATCTGACAAACAAATTGATTTAGATAATCTAAATGATGTTACTGCTGAAATTCTTAATACTCTTAATAATCTTTATAATGATTTTAATACTGGTATTGATAAATTAATTAAAGGTTATGAATACTTTAACGGTAAGGAAATTGCAGGAACTTTATATAATGTCATTCCAAAGGATAAAAATTTCTTTCAAGATTTATTCCATAAAGACACTATGCTAGTCGAATATGAGGGTAAAAATTATTACCTTGAAACTGATGGAACATTGCTTTATAAAGATAATAAATACTACTATGTTGATATGAATTACTTTTCCGATGATGGCTCATTAGCTAATGGAATTGATACTAGTTTTGGTAGTGTAGACGGTGATAAGCCTGAGGATGAAACTGAAGAACCTAAAGAAGATGAAGAAGATAAAGATTCTAAATATGAATGGGGTGTAATTTTATCATCTGAAGCAGCAAAAATTCTTGTCGATAAGTTTTCACCTTTTTATAAAATTTCAGATACATTTAAAGAAATGATTGACAATGTTTCGCCATCTGCTCCACAGTTCACTATGAATTTTAATATTTGTGGTAAAGATTGTTCTGCTGTTATTGATTTCTCTATTCTTGATGATTATATTTGTGAAATTAGAATTGTTATTAAAGCGCTTTTATGGCTTGGTTTTGTCTGGCATGTTTTTAAGCAGTTGCCTGGTGTTATTGGTCCTGTTGCTGTTGGTAATGATAAAACTGGAGGTGATAAAAAATGATTATTGCTGTTATTGAATTAATTAAGTCTTTGCTTTTAAGTTTTCTTAATCCTTTGGGTGAACTTTTACAAGATACTACTGCTATTATGATTAATTCATTGATATTAAAATTTAATGATTTGTTACCTAATGTTGAGTTTTTTAATACTATTGCTGATAAGTTTGAAAGTATTGCTTCACTAATTACTGATATTCTTAATGGTGTATGTTATTTTATTCCTCTTTATGAATTATCCTTGATGTTTCAAATGATTTCAGCTTGGGTTTTTTTTAAACTAGTTTTTGCTGCTGCAATTCGTACTAAATCATTAATTCCGACAATGGGGGCTTGATTATGTTTGGACTAGTAAAAGATTTATTGATATTTGTTTTTAAAATTTTTGCTGTTGCTTTTATTCCTTTTTTTCTTATGTGTGCTGTTTTCTTTGTTTATTATTATATTAAAGGATGTCGATTAAAAAAGTCGCATGTAAAGAGGGATAAGCCAGTTTACAATAAAAAAGGTATTTTACATAATTTGTTTTGTTTTTATGTTCTTTTTCCTCGTCAGTTTGTTATTGATAGATTCAGTTTAGATCCTGATTCTTTTAATTTCTTTGGGTTACATATGATATGCGGAGAACAAGGAAGCGGTAAGACAATGACATTAATATGGTTGCTTAAGAAACTTAAAGAACGTTTTCCACTTGCTAATATTGCAAGTAACATGGATATTAATTTTCAAGATAACAAATTAATATCCGGTGATGATTTACTTAAATTGACTAATGGTATTTATGGTCAAATAATCGTACTTGATGAAATTCAAAATTGGTGGAGCAGTTTAGAAAGTAAGAACATTCCTCCGGAACTGCTTGCAGAGATTTGTCAACAGCGTAAACAACGTAAAGCCATTATAGGTACATCACAGGTCTTTGAACGTATTGCTAAACCTTTTAGGGAACAGACAACTATATTATATAAGCCTTTAACTGTATTTGGCTGTTTAACTATTGTTAGGTTATATAAGCCTAAAATTAAAGATGATGGTGCTGTTGATAAACTACGTTTGATTAAGCTTGAGATGTTTGTACATGATAAAGAACTTCGAGAAAGCTTTGATACATATCAAAAAATTGAGCGTCTTGCTAACAAAGGTTTCAAGCCTCGCCATGAACAAATTTATAGTGGTGTTGATTTTACTGAAATAAAAAAACAGTTGGCTTCTAAATAATTACCGAATTGTAATTACTTTTCGTTTGCGCTTCCAACTGGAAGCGCAAAGCAAGTATTTCAAACGGTTTATAGAAAGGACATTTATATGTTTAACTTAATTCTTAATGGTTTGTTAAGGTGTTATAACTTATTCTGTGATTTTAATATTATATGGTTTGTTCTCGGTGTAGCTACTGGAGTTGCTCTCTTGGCTCTGATTCTGATAGCTGATAAAAGATTAAATAAGTAAGGTTATAAGGGGGATTTATTATGTATGATTATAAATGTAAATTAATTCAAGATATTATTAAAAATGTTTTGCTTATTACAGGTTTTATTGCTTGTGCTATTTGGTTATCTCAATTCCTTGTTGCTTATGAAAAAGAACCTATTATAGAACAATGTACTATTACTGGTTATACTGAGCGAAGTAATGCTTTTGATACTGATTATTATGTTAAATTTACAATTGACGGTTATAACGGTGAGGGACAATGTCAAAGTACTAAAGTTTATTATGATTCTAAAATTGGTGATGTTTATTATATTAAGGTTATTCCACAATGTAATTTTAAAGACGAAATAATTAAATATAGTTATGAATTTTTAGATAAAATCGATGAAAAGGTGATTGATAATGCTTGAGTTAATTATTGTTTTTGCTATTAAGGTATTTATTGCTTTTTTATTTGCTACTATTTTTGTTAAAATAGGTGTTCATTTAATAAAAAAATATTTCTATTAATTTTCAAAAAAGCTGGAGCAATCCAGCTAAACCCCCAGTAGCTAAATAGGGGGTTAATGACTGCATTTAATTATTTTTATGGGGGATTTACTATGGCAAATGTGAAAGTAGGTATTTGTCCAACCTGCGGAAAAACTAGAGAATTGGTTTTTATAAAGTTCGGAGTTATTCAAGCGACTATGTGTCCTCAATGTTTATTACGATATTTACAGCAATGTGTTTTACCTAGTTTAAGAGATACTTCGGATGATTCTTGTTTGATAGGAGTTAATGCAAATGGAACAGAATAGGGTAATTTATGACTGGTTTACTTTTACTACAAAAATACATAGCATACCTGATGTAATTGAATTACTTGGTTTACAAGAAATCAAATTTCAACAGATTGATAAAGCGCGGTATTGTTACCAAAGCAGATTAAGTTATGACGGTATAAGCATTATGTATAATGGTCGTGAAGATATGGGAATATGTGTTGAAATGTCGGGTCAAGGGTGTAGGAACTTTGAAAGCTTCGGAACTGGCAACTATCAAGAAATATTTGATTTAATTCTTGATAACTGGAGTGAAAAAGCTGAACAAAGACAAATGAATATTACTCGACTTGATGTTGCTTATGATGATTTTATTGGCTTGCTTGATTTGAATTATTTTGTTAAGGCTACACAGCAAGGCAATTTTGTTTCTAAAAATACTAACTGGGAAGTCATTGTAAGTAATAAGGGCTGTACTGTCGGTCATGGTGATTCGCATAATTCACCTGTTTACATAAGAATTTATGATAAAAAAGCTGAACGTCACAGAACAGATTTAGAACATTGGGTGCGCTGTGAGATAAAAATGAAAGATAACA
>JAEWWT010000030.1 GCA_023396225.1 Bacillota bacterium | reverse complement strand
TGATGAGATGAAGGAATACGGTGTTGATTTTAGCTTTATATGTAACGATAATAATGATAATATTGCAAATTATGAAAGTCTTTCTTCAGATGGAAGCCATTACAGATGGATTCCGGATTTTTCGGAGCTAATAATAAATAAGGTTACTAAAATTAGAAATGATATAGTATACTATAACTATGAGACTGGAATCTTTGGAAATATCAATCTTAATAGAGAAATTACATATGACTGGTATAAAGCAGCAAAAGGTCAACTTACTGCTGAAGAAATTAAAAAGTTAGGACTTCCAGATTCAGATGGAGATGGCAAGTATGACTTTGAAGAGATAATATGGGACTATGCTACAATAAAAAATGGACAAATTATTTTTCCAACTTTTGAACAGCTTTGTAAAAATAACGATTTGTCAAGTACAGGAATTATTGAGTTTTTGCAGAAATGTAAGTTAAAAGGTATTGAAATTGATATTGCAAATACAAGAGTAGTTTTGCTTAGGTCAAATCCAACAATGAGTGACAGTGATTATGATGGAACAGACGACATGCTTGATGATACCCCTTCAAGAGAGGGCTCTACTGAAATTGATGCAAGTAATCTTGATGATTCGGAAATATTTAATGATAATACACTAAAAAGCATAGACGTTAAACAAAATGGAGAATTTAAGTATATGAATCTTGAAGGCTCAAATACAATAAAAAAACCTGTAGTAACATACACAAGGTATGCGGATTCTAAAAAAAGAACACTATCAAAGTACAGGATTTTATATTCATCGAAATGCACTGATTACAAAATCACAGTTAAATCTGACTATAAAAACAAATTCAACATTGGGATTTTTAGGACAATTGATGCAACTAAAAGTATAAATTACGATGTAAAAGAAGACACAAACAATAATACCGTGACATATACTTTTTCTACGCTTAGTTCTGGTTGGGCATATGAATATGAATCTTCGCCAAGTTGGGAATATTACATAGAATTATATATTTCTCCTGACGATGATATTCCAGGTGGAGATAATAAATATACTATTTGCTTTGAAGAGGATAACTGGATATATGCTCCTAATGGTGGGGTCGCTTATAATGATGCTAAAAAATATTCTGCAGTATATTTAAAGGATGAAGCTTTAAGAGTTTTAGCAGATTATAATGAAGAGGATTGGAAAAAATATAAAGATAAAAAAATTTTTTCAATTAGTATTGCTGCATATTTAGGTGAAATGTTTTATAGCAATAATGAACAATACCTTGGCATGGCAAATGATAAAATATATCAAACAGCAGGCGATGTTTCAACTATTGCTACTTACTGTGGTTTTATTCTTTCTATTGGCTCCAATATTCCAAAGATTGGCCCGATTATTGGTGCATTTGCCGATATTGCAACTGCTACAGGTGTTGTTACGACATATATTGCATCATTTCCGGTTGGTAGGCAGGATTTTGAAGATAACATTAAAGAAACACTATCTAACAATTGCTCAAAAGATATGAGCATATCATTGCATAAATATCAGGGCTTTGGTGAACAGTTTGAAAGTAATTTATGGTCAAATGATTATGTATATAGATATTATATATTAGATAACTCTTTAAAAACTATACTTAGAACAGATTTTAAATCATTATAATGGAGATGGGAGATGATTTTTTGAATAAATTTAAGAAAAAAGTAAAAAAAACTCTTATTGTAGTAGCGTCTGTATTGGTTTTATTATTATGCATTTTTCTAAAATTTTTTACTGGAATATTAGGCCCTCCAAAATATGTGTATTTAAACAGCTATAATGATAATACCGATGGAGGAATTGTTAGTATAAAAGATGTCTATAAAATCAGTATATATGATTATACTTTAAAAAAAGCACAATATGCATTGAAATATTGCAATAATATAAAGGCAATAGAAACGTATGGAGATTATTACAAAAATTTAAATTTCTTAAAAGGACAAGATAAACTTAAAGAACTTGGCCTTCGCGGTAAATGTGACGATTGGTCAGCATTGAAGAATTGCGTAAATATTAATAATTTTTATGTCATCAATTCTAATTTTAATGATTTTTCTTTATTAAAAGGATTTAAACAAATGTCCTGTCTTAGTATTCAAACAAGCGAAAAGATAAAATATAGCGATCTTGAAACGTTCGAATCACTTGAATTTTTGGATATAGATGCATTAAATATTGATTTTGCTGAAATAATTAAAGCACCATCATTGGATGAATTATGGTTACAAAATGTATCCGAATTTAAGAATTCTGAAAAATCAAAAGCATTAAATGGCATTACAAAATTAACTATATACAATTCTGAATTAAACTATGAACTTTTAACTGTTATTCCAGAATTAAGTACTATTAAAGATATGTATATTTCTAAATGTACATATTCAGGAGACGAATCAGAAGCAAAAAAGATAATAAAAATTCTAACTGATAAAGGACTGAACGCAAAAATAGAAGATGGAATAATAAGTATCAGTAACTCTTAACGCTTGTTCAAGTAATATTTAAAAAATTCATTACTACTTGATTAAACAGTCAAAGCGTTTCTGTAGTGCATGTATCTATGGGCTCACCGATGCTATTTTAAAAGAAGTCCATATCCCTTTGCGTAGCCACCTCAATCCATCCGTCATAATTATCATTCTCTCTTTCCGTAAAAATATCATTAACTATCCCTATTGTGAGCATATCCAGTTCACATAGGGATAGTCCTATTTGTGTACATCTTAACAGAAAAAGTGGTGTTGTCATCGGGCGGTCAATCGGGCGATGTTTTTTTTAGATTCAACCTGCGTTTCAATATTCAGACCCCATAGTTCTATAAGTTTGGGAATGAATATTCCGCCCAAAATTGAGCACCTCCACCGCACGAATTGAGCATGAAGACCGCACAAACTAAGCACGGTAACCGCTGGAATTGAGCATATACGGTATAATGAATATATGCACTGATAAATCGGTGTAAATATACTCAGGGAGGTCATCAACATGACCAATTACCGCGAAGTCCTTAGGCTGAATAGTTTAGGACTTAACAAGATGGAAATAGCTCAAAGCTGTGGATGTTCCAGAAATACCGTAGCAGCAATACTGAATCGTGCTGAAGGGAAGTGGCTTGCATTATCCATTACCAGACACCATGTCTGACAAAGAACTTGCAGAACTGCTTTACCCGCCAGCAGCATCAAAACCAGTGTACAAAATGCCAGATTACGAATATGTGCATCGAGAACTGCAAAGGAATATCGAGAACTGCAAAGGAATGGGGTCACGCTGAATCTTTTGTGGCTTGAATATTGCGACACTTGCCGTGATTCAGGAGAAATCTCATATCAGTCCACACAGTTCAACAAGTATTACAGTGACTTCCTGGTAAAGAAAAATGCAACAATGCATTTGAATCACAAACCAGGAGAAATCATGCAGGTTGATTGGGCAGGAGATACTGCCTCTGTAATTGACATAGATACGGGTGAAGTAATTCCTGCATACATTTTTGTTGCAGCTCTGCCTTTCAGCGGTTACAGTTATGTGGAAGCTTTTTTCTCTATGAATCAGGAGTGCTGGACAGCAGCGCATGTTAACGCATACAAGTATTTTGGAGGTGTTGCACGTATTATTCAGTGCGACAATCTTAAAACAGGCGTTGACAAACATGGATTTAATGAAGTTACCCTTAACAAGAATTATCGTGAGCTTGCTGAGCATTATGGTACTGCTGTAATCCCTGCCAGAGTCAGAGCTCCAAAGGATAAAGCTATGGTAGAAGGAACAGTAGGAGTAGTATCTACGTTCATATTAGCAGCAATCCGAAACGAACAGTTTTTATCTCTGCAGGAATTAAATTCTGCAATATCGGAAAGGCTCAATGCTTTTAACCGCAAACCATTTCAAAAGAAAGACGGCAGCCGTGCATCGGTTTTTGAAGAAGAAAAGACTTTTCTATTACCCCTGCCAAAAAGACCATTTGAGCTTGCACTGCGGAAAATTGCAACGGTAGGTCCGAATTACCATATCTCTGTTGACCGAATTAACTACTCTGTCCCATATGAATACATCAAACAAAAGGTTGACGTATGCTTAACACGAACTGCAATAGAAATTTTCTTTGACGGTAATCGCATATGTTCACATCCAAGGCTTAATGGGCGAGCTAATCAGTACAGCACCATGGAAAATCACATGCCGCCTAATCATCAAAAATATGTGCAGTGGAATGCAGAACGATTCATCAAATGGGCAGAAAAAATCGGAAGTGATACAGAAACAGTTATACGAGCTATCCTCAGTGGCTACAAAGTCGAACAGCAAGGCTACAAGTCCTGTATGGGGCTTCTGAAGCTTGCTGACAAATATTCCGCAGAACGTCTTGAAAACGCTTGCAAAAGAGCTTTAAGCTATACTCCAAGACCGTCGCTGAAAAACATACAGGCAATTCTCAGCTCAGGACAAGATAAAATACAAGAAGAAACTAAAACAGCTGCTTCTTCCTCACAGTACGGCTTTACCCGCGGTGCCGATTATTATGACAGGAGGAAAAAGTAATGCTGACAGAAAATACTGTATCCAAACTTAGGGAAATGCATCTGAGTGTTATGGCAGCTGCATACAAAGAACAGCTTTCTGATTCAAGTTTTCAGTCCATGCCTTTTGAAGACAGAGTCAGCCTAATTGTAGACAAAGAGTGGAACTCAAGAAAAAACAATTATTTGAAGCGAATTATTAAACAAGCAAATCTATCTGAACCCAATGCCTGTATTGAGGGTATCGAATATCAGAGTGACAGAAATCTTAACAAAAACATGATTACAAGGCTTTCAACCTGCAACTACATACAGGAACATCATAACGTTATACTGCTTGGTGCAGCAGGAAGCGGTAAAACTTATCTTGCGTGTGCATTTGGTATGAATGCAGTCCGCAATTTCCTTTCTGTAAAATATATACGTCTTCCTGAATTGCTCACAGATTTATCTATTGCAAGAGGCAGCGGAACAATCCGAAAAGTCATGGCACAATACAAAAAATATTCGCTTCTTATCATAGATGAGTGGCTGCTTTATGCATTAAATGAAACTGAAGCAAGAGATGTGCTGGAAATTATTGAATCAAGATACAAAAAAGCTTCAACAATTTTCTGCTCCCAATTTGATGTGCCTGGTTGGCGTGACAAGCTTAATGATCCGATTCTTGCTGATGCAATTTGCGACCGTATTGTCCATGATTCATATTCAATTTTGATTGACTGCAAGGATTCTATGCGTAAAAGAAAAGGATTAGCCGAAAATTAAGAGCCTTCGGCTACAAGCAGACCGACTTCGTCGGTCATAGGTTTATCGCTTTACGGTTTTCCAAGGAGAGTGATATGTTCCCATCGGCAAAAAGAAAAAGAGTGATACACCCAGTATCACTCTCCTTGCTAAACCCCATAATCGGCGCTCGTGTTGCTCCTCAGCATTGCACTATCCTCCGTTATGGCTAAAAGCATTTTTATGATAACACATTGCATTTTGATTGTCAATATTCAATTTGTGCGGCAGTGGTGCTCAGTTTAAGCGGCCTCACTGCTCAATTTCAACGGAATCCATGCACAATTTCAACGGTTAAGGCGCACTCGGAAAACGGAATATGCACTCCTTAAATAGTGATCTTAACTGGTTTTGTTTAAGAAATATCGTTTGTGGTATCTGAATTATCTCTATTGTATGTCAAATATAGAGTATCTGATTTTTTGTTGCCAAAGTGTTGCCGCGGGTTTGATGTACTTCTTCGAATATA
>JAEWWT010000013.1 GCA_023396225.1 Bacillota bacterium | reverse complement strand
TGTTATCTTTCATTTTTATCTCACAGCGCACCCAATGTTCTAAATCTGTTCTGTGACGTTCAGCTTTTTTATCATAAATTCTTATGTAAACAGGTGAATTATGCGAATCACCATGACCGACAGTACAACCCTTATTAGATACAATGACTTCCCAGTTAGTATTTTTAGAAACAAAATTACCTTGCTGTGTAGCCTTTACGAAATAGTTTAAATCAAGCAAGCCAATAAAATCATCATAAGCAACATCAAGTCGAGTAATATTCATTTGTCTTTGTTCAGCCTTTTCACTTCAGTTATCAAGAATTATATCAAATATTTCTTGATAGTTGCCAGTTCCGAAACTTTCAAAGTCGCTACATCCTTGACGCAACATTTTAATACATATTCCCAAATCTTCACGACCGATGTACATGATGCTTATTTTTATAAGTAAAATTCATATTATTTATATATTGTTATAAATTTTATCTATATCACTTATTGACATAATCAGGATAATAGAATAAAATTAAGTAAAATAATATTGAGGAGAAAACTACCATGACTTTACAACAAATCAGATACGCAATTACAATTGCAGATACTGGTTCAATGAATAAATCAGCGGAGATACTTTATGTTTCACAGCCATCACTCACAAGCGCAATAAAAGAACTTGAAAAAGAAATTGGTGTTAATATCTTTCTGCGTACTAGTAAAGGTGTAATTCCTACCAACGAGGGTACAGATTTTCTTATGCGTGCAAGACAGTTGTACCAACAATATGAACTTCTTAATGATAAGTACAGTATGGCAGGAAATCACAAGCGCAAATTCGGAGTTTCTACACAGCACTATTCATTTGCGGTTAAGGCATTTGTAGAAACAGTGAAGAAATTTGATACACTAAATTTTGAATTTGCTATCAGAGAAACCAAAACTCTTGACGTTATTTCTGATGTCGGCAATCTTGCAAGTGAGATAGGAATACTATACAAAAGCAACTATAACAGGAAAATAATTAACAAACTATTAAACGAAAACGAACTGGAATTTTATCCTCTTATTAACTGTCATGCATATGTTTATTTGTGGAAAAGTCACCCTCTTGCAAATGAGAAAGAGATCTCGCTTGAACAACTTCATGATTTCCCTTGTCTATCATTTGAACAAGGCAGCGGCAGCTCAGTATACCTTGCTGAAGAAATACTGGGTGAAAAAGAATACTCAAGAATAATAAAAAGCAATGATCGTGCCACACAACTGAATCTTATGGTAGGGTTGAATGGCTACACTCTTTGTTCGGGAATTATCTGTGAGGAACTTAACGGTGGTGATTATGTTGCAGTTCCATTCAAAGAAGATGAAAACAATCCGAACGTTATTATGGAAATTGGATATATTGCAAAAAAAAATAGTCGCCTGAGCGACATTGCAAAAGTTTATATTGATGAGGTAAAAAAATATCTTGAACATACAAATAAAATAACATTCATATAATTGCAAAGCTTTGCCAAGATTATGTAGACTCTTCAACTGACATGTTTTCAGATTTATTGACCTTACTAATGAAACAGTGTATATTTACATGGTAAATATACAAAGCAAGGAGAATTTATCATGCGTTCAAAAATATTTGGGACAATTAAGGAATATTTTATTCTTACTGCAGCGACACTCCTAATGGCAATTGGAATATACACTTTTAAGTTTCCGAACAACTTCACATTCGGAGGGGTTACTGGCTATGCAGTAATACTTACAAACTTCGTTGATATAAGTGCAGGAATAATTGCATCGACATTAAATATGGTTCTACTTGTTTTTGGTTTCGTTTTTCTTGGGAAAAGTTTTGGCGCAAAAACTGTTTATGTAAGTATTCTTCTTTCAGCATTTCTTGCTGCCTCTGAAAAGATAATTCCTATTTTAGAGCCGCTTACGTCACAGCCTGTTCTTGAACTTGCATTTGCGGTAATGCTCCCTGCAATAAGCACTGCCATTCTCTTTAATATGAGGGCATCCAGCGGTGGCACAGATATTATAGCAATGATTCTTAAAAAATATACAAGTTTCAATGTTGGAACAGCACTTTTACTTGTTGATACGATATCCGTTGTAGCTGCATTTTTTGTTTTCGGTATTGAAACAGGTCTTTACTCTTTATGCGGACTTTTCTTTAAGTCATTTGTTATTGACAACGCAATAGAAAATATCAATCTTTGCAAATATTTCACAATAGTATGCAAAAACCCTGACCTTATTTGTGACTATATACACCATACTCTCGAACGAGGTGCAACTCAGTTTACTGCGGTCGGCACATATTCGGGTGAAACAGAGTATGTTATACTCACTGTACTTCATCGCTCAGAAGCGGTACAACTACGTAACTTTATCAAAAAATACGAACCTACCTCATTTATGATGATTACCAACAGCAGTGAAATTATCGGCAAGGGTTTCAGAGGGGTGCTATAATACTGTTTTATTGTCATAATTAAAATATGCCATAACCTATAAATCTGGTCATGGCATATTCATTATTTGATTACTAATTATTATATGGACTACTAATTCCCTTTTCTGCCTTACTTACTGCCTGTTCAATAGTAAGTCCTGCAAAATCGGACGATGTAAAAAGACGTCCTGATTTCTTATCATCAACAAAAGCACCTACAACTATGCCTGGAAGTGCACTTTCAGGAGTGTTAGGAGCTTTTGGCCCACCTAACTCTGTCCTGCACCAGCCAGGATCAGTAAGGTTAATCATTACATCTGTTCCTTCAAGTTTTGAGCCCAGATCAATAGTTATCTTATCAAGAGCTGCCTTACTTGCTGAATAACCAGCCTGTTCCGGTTCAAGACGTATGCCGCTTGTTGTATTGACAATACGTCCAAACCCACGTTCAATCATTTTGGGCATAAAGTGATAGCATATTACCGCCGGAGCAATGGTATTTATCTTAAAGCTTTCAGTATAATCAGATATTGGGGTTGAGAAAAACTCAGTACGATATGCAATCTGCATTCCTGCATTATTTAGAACTATATCAATCTGTGTACACTTGCTGTCGATTTCAGCAAGCATTTTTTTAACGCTTTCTATATCTGAAAGTTCTGCACTGACAGCATATGCTTCAACACCCATTGCCTTAACTTCTTTTATCAGCTTTTCAGTATGTGAAATATCTCTGCTGTGAAGAACTAAATTACAGCCTCTTTGAGCCATAAAGATTGCTGCAAGGTATCCCAAGCCTCTTGCTGCACCCGTAATAAATGCCCATCTTTCTTTAACATCAACCATTATACAATTCCCCTTTTATTATGTTATTATATTTAAGCCTTTGCATTAACTGCTATCTTATATATTTTTGAAATATCATCTTCACTTAAAGAAACAAATCCACCTGTTTTACCGCCATTCAAGCCCTGATTTTTAACAAGCTTAGAAATATCCTCTTCTTTAGCTCCAAGCTGTTCAAAATTTATAGGCAGACCAATGTTATGAAGAAATGTTCTGAAAGCAGTGATTCCCTCAAATGCAGTCTGTTCAGGATTTTCAAAATTCATTTGACATCCCCAGATTCGAACTGCTGCCTGTGCAAAGCGCATTACATTATGATGCATTACAAACTCCATCCATGATGGCATTATTACTGCAAGTCCTGCACCATGAGCACAGTCATAAAGTCCGGAAAGCTCATGCTCAATTGCATGGCTGTTCCAGTCCTGACTTCTGCCTACACCAACAATATCATTGTGTGCTACGGTTCCTGCCCACATGATATTTGCTCTTGCCTCATAATTGTTTGGATTTTCAATTGCTCTTGGAGTTTCTTTAACCATAGTAATAAGGACTGCCTCACAAAGCCTGTCTGTAATTTCAACTTCAGAAGTATTTGTAAAATATCTCTCAAAGACGTGTGCCATAATGTCTGCTGCACCACAAGCTGTCTGATATGCAGGAAGACTGCATGTAAGAATTGGATTCAGAATTGAAAATCTAGGACGCAGATAGTCTGAACCTGCTCCTCTCTTTTGTCCTGTACTTTCTTGAGTTACAACTGTGGCACCAGAACCTTCACTTCCTGCTGCTGCAATTGTAAGAACAGTTCCGATAGGTAATGCTGATCCAATCTCGGCTTTTTCTGAATAGAAATCCCAGAAGTCACCGCTGTACAATGCACCAGCTGCAATAGCCTTTGCAGAATCAATGCATGAGCCCCCTCCTACGGAGAGAATGAAGTCTATTTTCACATCACGACATATTTCAATGCCCTTGTAAATCAGAGTATCACGTGGATTTGGTTTTACTCCTCCAAGCTCTGTAAAATATATACCCTCATCTTTTAAAGATTGTCTTACCTTATCAACAAGTCCCGATTTTATTGCTGAACCAGAACCATAATGTAATAGAACACGACTTCCACCATGCTTCTTTACATACTTACCTGTTTCGTTTTCTCTTTCTTTACCGAACACAAATTCAGTAGGGCTGTAAAAATTAAAATTATCCATAATCAATTCTCCTTTTTAATTAATTTTACGCAGTATTTCTTCCTTTGCTTTTTCAAGTGATGAAATTACATTATCACACCATATATCAAATTCTTTATCCTCATTCTGAAGTTCTTTATGACTAAGAATATTTTTCAAAGTGTTTTCTATTCCAGTTTCAAATCTTACCTCAGCATTGAAACCAGGCACAGCTCTTTTAAGCTTGCTATTGTCAAAAACAACAGAGTTTGATTTATCACCAATAAGACTTCCATTGAAGTCATATTTACTTGCTCTATCAAGAAAATCAGAAGAAACATAGTAAGGTTTGAATTCTACATTAAGGCATGAAGCAATGGTTTTATAAATCTGATTCCATGTCAGAGTTTCATCGGATGTAATCTGAAATGCTTCACCGATTGCATGAGGATTACCCATAAGTCCTATAAAGCCTTTTGCAAAGTCGCTGTTGTGCGTCATTGTCCATAAAGAAGTTCCATCTCCATGAATGATTACAGGTTTACCTTCAAGCATACGCTCAATGACCTGCCAGCTTCCATTGTTACCATGAACTCCAAGAGGTACTCCTAATTCATCATATGTGTGGCTTGGACGTATTATAGTAACTGGGAAAGCTTTCTCACGGTATAGTTTCATCAAATACTCTTCACACTCTATCTTGTTGCGGGAATATTCCCAGTATGGATTTGCAAGTGTAGTTCCTTCTGTAATGATATAATCTGCGGGAGGCTTTGCATATGCAGAGGCAGAACTGATATACATATACTGCTTTGTCTTACCTGCAAATAATCTGTAATCACGCTCAAGGTGTGGTTTGACATAACCAATAAAGTCGCAGACACAGTCAAACTGCATATCGTTGATCTTCTGACATACATTTTCCTCATTATTTATGTCAGCTGTAATAGTTTTTACATTTTCAGGTAAAGAGCTATTTCTGTTTCCTCTGTTAAGAATATAAAGTTCATGATCTGATTTAGCAAGACTTCTAGTTATTGCCATGCTAATTGTTCCGGTTCCACCAATAAATAATATTTTCATAGTATACATCCTTTATATTTTTTATTTAATTATAGTGTACCTAAAAAAATTATGATATAATATAATTAATAAAAAATTGTATAAATCTCTAAGGAGTAATAGAATGCATTATCTTTTTGAAGAAAGTGATTTACTTAACAGACCAGTTGAATGCTTTATGTTTGAAGCGTCAAAGGAAAAATTCCCTGTAAAGAGCCATTGGCATTATTTTATGGAAATAATCTATATAATTGATGGAAATGCAGAAATGCACGCCGACAGCAAAGTGTTTAATGTCAGCAAGGGAGATATGATTCTTTTTCATCCAAAATCTGTCCATGCGATATATTCTGATGAATGTGAAAAACTTAATTATGCAGTACTTAAATTTGACATCAATAAATTTAAAATCACACCTTTCTATGCGCCAAAGCTTTGTAATATTTTAAAATGTGCACAGAAAAGCAATATGTGTATTTATTTCCCATCAGATATTACAGAAAAGATGAATTGCAGGAATATATTTGAAAGCTGTACTGATGAGATAAATAAATATAATTATGGTTTTGACATTGTAATAAAATCAAATATATATACTTTGCTGATTAATATTATCCGAAGATGGCTTGATATGGGACTAGTTATTGATAGTAAAATTATTCCATGTGATGGAAATGCTGGAGTTGAAAGTATTACCGAATACATAGATTCCAATATAAGTGATAAGTTAAAAGTGAGTGATCTTGCTGAAAGATGTGGTATTAGTTATTCTGGATTTGCAAAAGAATTTCACGATATTTATGCAATGAGCTGCAAGGAATACATTGAACGCATGCGTATTTTTAGAGTTGAAGAATTTCTGATGTTCACAGATTATGATCTGAATTATATATGTCAGGAAACAGGCTTTTCGGATTGCAGTCATATGATAAAAAGCTTTAAACGGCTGCGTGGAATAACTCCTAAGCAATTCCGAATGTCAGGGCGCTCCTGATCTGCAACTCAAGAAAAATACTGTCTTACATATTCAATCTATATTATAGCATATTATAATTGTTTTTTTTATGATTTAATAAATTTGTAATTAAAAACTAAATAATACAAATTATCTAGTCTATACAAGTCTTTTAATTCCCCAAGCTATTGTTATGGTGTTTGTATTTATTGCAGCTTTTGTTACTTTGAGAAAAGTTAAAAGCGTGTATACAAAAGAATTAATTTTAAAGTAAAATTTAAAGTATATTTCTGTGAGGATAGCACATGTAGATTCACCTTAAGGAAGTCAAACTGGTTTCTTAGTCATAAAAAAAGCCGTTCACCAAAGAATTGGTAACGGCTTTTTTTAGTGACGGATAGGTTATGATCAAGGGCTTGTATGACGTAGGTTATTTCATTCTATTTTTAACATTCTAAAGAAAATCACCTCTAAATTTTCAAGAATTCAGAGGCTTATCTAATAATTAAAACCTAAGGGAAATCCTTAGGTTTTATAATTTTATTCATAAACTATTTTAAAACCGCTGTTTTCAATACAGTTTTTCAGGTCGATTTCTGTTGCAGGCTCGTTAAATTTTATATCGACTGTACCTGTAACCATATTTACGCCGACCTCGCGAACACCGTCAATTTTATTAAGTGAGTTCTTGATTTGTGTCTTTTGTTCCTTGTTTTTTATTCCTGAGATACTGCAGAGCATCTGATTCATATTTCATCCCCCATGTTTTTCTCGTGTTTACTTTGATGCAGGCCGGTTTTTTTACCGTTTATAATACCTATATCAGAATTTTCCTTCGGCTTCATTTTTCTGAGCTCCGGATTACTTTTGGGACGATCTTTCATCCTATTTTTATTATTATCCATATCAAGCCTTCCTTATGATTTCGATTTATCATCACCTGGCTTATGCCTGTTTCCAGACTGCTTTTTACTGTTTCTGCCTTCTCCGTCAAGTGCACTTTCCGCCGTAGTATGACCGCCGTTTGACTTCATTTTACGCACTTCTTTAGGATCAAGCTGACTATCTTTTGGCATAGTAAATCACCTCATTTGTATTATGATCTGTGATAATAGAATTATACTTGGCAGAAATTTATGGATTAGTACATTTTAGATTCACAGCAAGTGCTGCACAAAATACAAAAAAGTGACGTGCTAATACAAAAATAAGCCTGTTTTGAGTCAAAACTTTTCAAAAAAACTTTAATTTTATGTATTAATAGTTTCTCCACTGAGGGACACTAAGATTCTGACGTTTACAAATTGAGCCTCTAAAAATCCATCGTTGTAAAAATCCCTAACCTATTTACCAAAAAAATCTGATACCATTTGAAAAACAGTATCAGATTATATAAATTAATTTTATTTTAAAAAATGACTTTTAAATTAATATCCAACTAATACGGGTTAGTTCAAAATTAATATGCTTGTTTTTATAATTAATACGGATATACATATTCCTGCTTTGGCTTATCGGTATTTTCAACGCTGATTGCTTCGATATAAGGAGTAATTTCACCGTTGTCTTCTTTGACTTGAATTGTTCCAGTTACCTTAACCCATGCGTCTGCTTCAAGTTCCGAAGCGTTATCGTATTTACATAAAAAACCAGAAGTAACCATATCTGCCGCACAGCATACCATGACAAGTCTTGCTGGAACAAATTCATTTTCCGAAAAGCTTTTATCTTTGAATACAAAGCCTGTGAGCTCAATTTTTTTGCCAACATATTCTTCAGGATTTTCATATATAAGATATAAATATGAATAGTAATTGCTGTCATCAAGAATCTCCGTATCTTTTTGCACAGCAGCTTCTTCTGTGACTAACTCCAAAGAAGCTGTAGTTTCTGTTACTGCTTCTGTTTCTAAAAAAGTATCAATATCATTATCAGCATTAATTTTTTCGTCTACAGATGTGCTTTCCGCTGTCTCTGTTTGTGGCGAAGAAGCTATTTCAAATTGAAAATTATTAGATGAGACAGTATTTGAATCAAATGAAACTGCCGGAAAACAAAATGCCATTAGTATAGGAACAGCATAAATTATAAGCGAAGGATTAAATTTTTTGTCTTTACCTGAATTGAATATGCCTAAAGATAAGAGTATAGCAGTTATAAACATAACAATTGAAGCCACTATTATAATAGGTATCATACGAGGATGAACATATTTAGTGACTGTTCCCTGTGCAACCGTATAAATAAAAAAAGCTGAAAACCCAAACAAAATCAGTATTTTAACAATTGTGTTAAGATTAAGCAGTTTTATCTTTTGCATAAATACCTCTTTATTTAATAAAGTATGCTGCAAGTAGCATAACAAGAAAATTCACAATAAAAATTACTGCACACAGCTTAGCAACAAAGCTTTTCTTAAAGATGCCGATCAGCATCATCATATTTTTTATGTCCATCATAGGTCCGAACACCATAAAGCCCATTATAGCACTCAGCGGAAAGCTGTTCAGAAAGCTTCTTGCAATAAATGCGTCGGATGTTGAACATGCCGAAAAGCAAAATGCAGTTAACATCATTACAATAAGAGGAAGTATATTATGTGAAGATATACTTGTAAAAACGGATTGAGGAATAAGCCTCTGTGTTAATGCGGCTATGAAAGCACCAATAATAAGATATTTCCCTACTCCGAAAAATTCTTCTCCAGTATGAAGAAATACCTCTTTAATTTTATGAAAAAGCTTATTTTCGCTATGCTCTTCACCATGCTCATGTCCGCAGCAGTCGTGTTCATGTTCATGGGTGTGACAATGGCAGCATTCATGAGCATGATGATGTTCTTGTTCAGTTAATATATCGTTTTTACTACCTAATAAAAGAAACATAAGACCTATAATCAAAGCTGTAAAAAGTCCAAGGCCTACCCTAATTACAGCTATTTCAGGATGTCCGGGGAAAGCATAGACAGTTGAAATAATTGCAATAGGGTTAATTATAGGAGCTGCAAGCATGAAAGTTAAGGCAATCGGAACTGGAACCCCTTTTTTTACAAGCTGTTTCATTACAGGGACAATTGCACACTCACAAACAGGAAACAGTAATCCTAAAAACATAGCTGTAATAAAACCTAAGCCATATTTTACGGGGAATACTTTAACAAGGTATTTATCGGGTACGTAAATATGTATAACCGATGAAATTATAATACCGACCAGCATAAACGGAAAAGCCTGAAGAAGAATACTTATAAAAATTGTGTTAAGTGTTTTAAAGCCTGTTAAATCGGCATTGCTGTGCAAAAGCGCTGAAAATATAAAATAAAGTACAATAACAACAAGTATTGTATAAATTATGTTATCATGACCGCTTTTAGATTCTATATTACTTTGGCTGTTACTATGATCATGTTCGTTTTCTAGCATTAAATTTTCTCCTAGCTAATTATTTTTAAACTTGGATCTAGCAATAAAAAGTAAAGCCAGAGTTATCACACCGACAATGACAATTGTGCTTCCAGGCTTTAATCCTAAATAATAAGCAGCAAGTAATCCTACAATTGTAAAACTTACCGCAAAAGCAATCGAGTAAAACAAAGTCTGCTTATAGCTTTTCCCAAATTGCATTGCACAGGAAACAGGAACAACCATCATAGACGAAACAATAAGCGCTCCAACCGTCCTTGCTGCTACTGAAACTGTTACAGCAGTTAATATTGTGAAAATAAAATTTACTGTTTTTACAGGTACTCCTGAAAGATTAGCGGTATTTTCATCAAAAGTAATCAGAAATAATTCTTTATATAAAAGAGTAAATGCAGCTAAAACTAAAATGCTTATGCCAACAACCATAACAACTTCAAAATCACTTATTGCAACAATGCTTCCGAAAAGAAAGCTGTTAAAAGTAGCGGCATTCTTAACAAATCCTGAAAGAATACCTGCTAAGCCAATGCCAGCAGAAGTAATAATTGCAATTGACATTTCAGAGTATTTAGGGATTTTCTTTCTTACTATTTCTATACTAAAGGAAGCTATGATGCATGCAATAACAGCTCCCAAAACAGGATTGATATTAAAAATTAAACCAAATGCAACACCTGCGAGCGAAGTATGCGACAAAGCGTTACCAATCATTGAAAGTCTTTTTAGAACAACTATCAAGCCAATACATGACATAACAACAGCAAGCAATATTCCAACAAGGAAGGCTTTTCGCATAAATTCATATTCAAATATCACTATGCTTTGTCCTCCCCTACAGGATTTTCATTTATTGAGTTTTCATTAAGACATAGCAGTCTTTCTGTGATTTTTGACACTCTTTTTATATCATGAGATACTAGTATTATGGTAAGACCATGCTTTTTATTGAGGTGCATTAACAATTCATACAATGCCTCAGACGATTTTAAGTCAATGCCATTGGTAGGCTCATCAAGAATTAAAACACGAGGGCTGTTGACAAGTACCCTTGCAATCATAATTCTCTGCTGTTGTCCTCCTGACATTTTGCCCATCATTCGCTTTGCATAATCCTGCATTTCAACTGCTTCCAAAGCTTTTTGAACCGCTTCACGATGTTCCTTTTTTGGAAATCTCATAAACCCGATTTTGCTCCACAAGCCTGACAAAACAATTTCTTCAGCAGTTGCCGGGAAATTACTTTTGCGAGATGCATTTTGTTCTACATAACCTATTTTGGACTTATCCTCTTTAAAAGATATACTGCCGCTGACAGGATCAAGCAACCCAAGCAACAGCTTAAGCAGTGTGCTTTTTCCTGCACCATTAGAGCCTATTATGCCAACAAATTCACCTTGCATAATTGTAAAACTAACATTTTCAAGCACAGGATTTTCTCCATAGGAAAATGATAAATCTGTAACTTCTATTGCTGCTGTGTTTTGCATGCCGTTTCAAACCTTTCTACTGGAGTGCTGATTTTAATTCTTCAAGATTTGACTTCATAACTGAAAGGTAGTCTTCACCGTTTTTAATTTCATCATCAGATAGTCCCCCAAGAGGATTTAGGACAGCAGTTTTTGCACCAATTTCGTTTGCAATAGTATCCGCAACCTTTGGGCTTACCAGTTCCTCAAAAAAAATTGTTTTTATTTTATTTTCTTTAGCAAATTCAATTATTTCTGCCATTCTTGCTGGATCTGGTTCTGAATCAGCAGAAAGTCCCTCTATTGCCACTTGATTTAAGCCGTAGTCCTTACACAAATAGCCGAATGCCTGATGGGCAACAATTATATCCTTGTTAGGTAAAGCCGAAAGAGTATCAGTATATTCTTTATCAAGAGTATCAAACTTTTCAGCATATGTTTTATAATTTCCTTCATAATAAGCAGCATTCTCTGGATCAGCCTTGACTAAGGCATTCTTTATTGTTTCCATTTCTGCTTTAGCATTCTTAATGCTTAACCAAACATGAGGGTCATAAGTTATAGCATCTTCAGCTTCTTTAGCTTCCTCATCTTCGTGGTGATGATGTCCCTCTATTAATGATATTCCTTTTGAGGCTTCAACAACTACTAAATCCTTGTTCTCAAGTGAACCTAAAACTTTGTCAACCCAATGTTCCATACCTGCACCGTTATATATAAGTACATCTGCCTTATTAAGGTTTGTAATATCTGTAGTAGATGGTTCCCAATCGTGCGGTCCAACACCAGCAGGAACTAGGTTTGTAACATTAATTTTATCCCCGCCAATTTTTTCTGTAAAATCATACATAGCATAAAAGCTTGTATAAACATTTAGTTTGCTGTCAGATTTGTTTCCGCTTGAATTACATCCTGCAAAAACACTTAATGAAATCGCAAATAATAATAAACTGCTTATGATCTTTTTCATTTTTTTCCTCCTGATTTTGTAAGCTATCACTTGTTAATGGTTGTGGCACTGTAATTATCTTACTAAAGAACAGCTTCCAAAGTTTGCATATATCATAATATAGAATAGGTGTTTTTTTGTAATTCTAATCATGAATCAATTTGTTTTTTTAACATTTACGCTATAATATGAAACTGAAACTCAATTTCATATTATAGGCTTTAGTATTGTATTTGTCAAGGGGAAAGATATACAATACTAAAATACTTACAAGCAAAAATCTTATAAGTATTATTATTTTTCGGAACAATTCTCACAAAGTCCATAAAGAATTGTTTTTGAACTATCTACTTTGAAATTAAATCTTTTAAAAATATCATCATTTAGCTTAACTAAAGTGTTACATTCTATATGAATTACTTTTCCGCATTTACTGCATTTAAGGTGAAAAATATTGTTATAGTTCCTGCATTCTTCGCAATACTGATAGCAAGCACAATCCCCTTCTTCAATCGAATACTTCTTGACAATGCCTTGATTAACTAAAATATTAAGATAGCGATAAACTGTTGATTTACCGATAGGATTTTGAGCTCTTCGAAAATAATCAAGAATATCGTCAGCAGTAGTATGCTGTGTTTTATGTTCTAAGAAATAGCTTAAAATCAAATCACGTTGTTTAGTTTTGTATAATGCATCCATTTATATTCCCCCAAAAATCTTTAATTTTTATTATAGCATTGAAATTTTAAAATGTCAAAGTATGTATTATTTTTTAAGGAACATAACATAAGGTTACTTAAAAGTATAGCACATTTTACTTAATAAATTATATACATTATTAAAATATGAAAACGAAGTACCAGCATAAGGTGGTACTTCGTTTATATAAATATTTTGGTGTAATTTTAAATTAGTTAAAATTTATTAGCGGTTACAAATTGGTCCACAGCGACAGCTCCAACTATTGCCATCCCAAACCCAACCGCATCTACAGAGTCGGCAGGTGCATCTACAGCAGCGATAAATAAAGTATACCTCCTTTCAGCGTGGTATGTATCCTATTATGCATAACTGCTTTAATAGTACATTATATTCAATTAAAGTCCACAGGGTTACACTAAGGTATAGTATTTTACATAATCATTGTTTCACAACAATAGTAGTTGTCATACTGTCTTTATTCTATAAGCAAAGCTCTTGACGTTATTTTTTTGCACTATTTGCACTATGGGTACAATTGCATTGTACAATAAACATGAACAGCATGTATTAAGTTTATTGTCAGAAAAAAATATAATTTGGTATTGACAAAAGCGTATACATAGTATATACTTTTGCTATGATGAATAATAAAAACAATGAAATAATTAGCAGTAAATTTTTTAAAGTCTTTAGAAAGCTGTCAAAAATCAATAGTATGACACGTAATTATGGTACAAACGAACTTTTGTATGAAGCGGAAGTGCGTGTCATTAAGGCGGTTAAAGAGAATGAAGGAATTCATGTAACCGCATTGGCAGAAATGTTGGAAGTTACCAAAGGAGCAGTATCACATAGTTTGGTTCAGCTTAAAAAAAAAGGCATGATTGTAAAGCAGCCTGACAGCACCAATCAATCAAGGTTATTGCTTAAATTAACTGAAAAGGGGGAAATTGCGTATAGCAATCACGAAAAGCTGCATGAAAAAATTAATAATGTGATAGAGTCAATTCTTGCGGATGAATCAAGTGATTTTGAAAGTTGCTTAAGTGATTTTTTATCTAAGCTGGATAAGGTTTTTACTGATTTTATTAAGGAATAATTAACGCTGTATAATAAATGGTATACAGCGTTAAAAAAGCAATAAGTGTATACATAGTATACACTTGCAATTATAAATTGTTTTTATTAAAAGATTGGAGTATTAAAGCATGAAAAAATCAGAAATAAATTTGGGTGAAGGAAAAATCGGAGCTATGCTGCTTAGGCTTTCTGTACCGGCAATATTGTCTCAAATTGTAAATTTGTTATATAACATAGTTGACAGAATCTATATTGGAAAACTGCCGGATGGGCATATGGCTATGGCAGGATTAGGCATTGCAATGCCTATAGTAATGCTGATATCAGCATTCAGCCTATTAATTGGGATAGGAGGAGCGCCACTAGCCGCAATTCAGATGGGTAAACAAAAAAATGATGAAGCAGAAAAAATTCTAAGCAACAGCTTCTCTTTACTGCTTATAAGCAGTGCTGTATTAATGACTGTGTTTATGATTTTTAAGATACCTATATTACGAATGTTCGGTGCCGATGACGATACTATTTCATACGCAGCAGATTATACAGCAGTTTATTTGTTTGGTACTGCGTTTGTTCAATTTACTTTAGGGCTAAATCCCTTTATAAACACACAGGGATATACAAAAACAGGAATGCTTTCAGTTCTTATCGGTGCAGTTGCAAATATTATTCTTGATCCGATTTTTATTTATGGGTTAAAAATGGGCGTAAAAGGTGCGGCATTGGCAAGTGTTGTGGCACAGTTTTTGTCAATGCTGTGGGTTTTAAATTTTCTGTTCGGTAATAAAACAAAAATAAAAGTCAGAAAGCATTACATAAAGCTAGATTTTAAAATTATAAAACAAATATTGAGCCTTGGTATTGCGCCGTTTATTATGTATGGCTCTGAAAGTATTATACTTATTGCACTGAACAGACAGCTGTTGGAATACGGAGGAAACATTGCTGTAAGTTCAATGACAATTATGAGTAGTCTGACACAAATAATAGTTTTGCCGCTGCTGGGCTTGGCACAAGGTGCGCAGCCAATCCTCAGCTATAATTTAGGCGCAAACAAGATTGAAAGAGTTAAGAAAACCTTTGAGAAACTTTTCATATCATGCTTGTCGTATTCTGTGATCATTGTAGCTGCTTTTATGTTGTTCTCAAAGCAAACAGTTATGATTTTTAATTCAAATGCAGATTTAGTATCAGTTACATCTAAAGCAATGAAAATTTACTTTGCCGGAATATTTATATTCGGCGCTCAAATAGCTTGTCAGCAAACATTTTTAGCACTAGGAAAAGCAAAGCAGTCACTTATTCTTGTAGTTTTAAGAAAATTGATATTATTGGTTCCACTAATTTATATACTTCCAATATTCATGGAAAATAAATACAACGCTGTGCTTTTGGCAGAACCGATAACTGATATTGTTTCAACACTTATAACAATAATCTGCTTCTGGAAATTCTATTCACAGAATTTAAAAATCAAGACAGTAAAACAAGCAAATTGTTAATCACAATTCTCTAAGGCGGTTATTTGGTCATATATTTTTGGGGAAATGGCTTTTTCTTTACTAACTAAAATGATAACCATAATAATAGAGCAGACATCAGAAATAGGCTGAGCAAGAATTAATCCGTTTAAGTGGAAAATCGCAGTTAAAATAAATACAAGAGGAATAAAAAATGCACCTTGCCGTCCAATACTTATTAAACCACCTTGTTTTGCCTTACCTAACGCTAAAAATCTTGTCCCGTGTAGAACTTGATATGCCATTCCTATAAATGCAATTGCATTTGCAATTATAGCTTTGCATCCAATTGAAACCACCATCTCATCATCTTTAGAAAATGCGTTCATTATTGGTATTCTGAATAATATTAACGCAGTAGCAGATGCTAAACAAAATATTGTACTCCAAATCAGCGTAATTCTTGTAGCTTCGTTTACACGATCCATATTTTTTGCACCGTAGTTATATACTACAAACGCCTGATAACCCTTGAGAAAACCAAATATAATCATGCTTCCAAGAGCAGAGATTCTTAATAATGGTTGTTGCTGCACATTCACTTGCTTCTTTATATTGCTTTTTCCCTAATAATCTTGCAAGATATGAAGATACACCTGAGCCAAATAGTAAACCTATTCCAAGCAAAATAACTCCTAACGGAAATGCTACAGTAACTGCTCCCATCTGTGATGTTCCTAGTTTTGCAACAAAGAATGCATCAACCAAGTTGTATAGTGCAGATACCATCATACCTATCATAGTCGGTATTCCAAGTTTTAATAATGCCTTTGATGTTTTTTCTTCACTCAATAGGTATATTTTATTGCTGTTATTAATCATAAAATTCAGTCCTTCTTATTTGTCGTTTGTTTAAATAATATACTATATAGTTGCTATACTTTAATAACATAAGAAAAGGCTGTTTAATCAGCCTTTTTACTGTGCTAATAATAACTTAATTAATCTTTCAAACTTTCATCCAGAAATTCATCAAATTTCTTTAGGGTATATTCAAACTGTTCCATAAGTTCTGGTGTCATATCACGTATAATCTTAAAAAAACGATT
The DNA here is from genome assembly GCA_023396225.1 of Bacillota bacterium. Classification (GTDB taxonomy): domain Bacteria; phylum Bacillota; class Clostridia; order Oscillospirales; family Ruminococcaceae; genus JAEZYS01. The sequence goes on along the minus strand of JAEWWT010000013.1, from coordinate 85,517 downwards.
GCTGTTAGATTCATGATATTTTCGATGTTCATCGAATGCTGTATTCCCCATTTCTGTTAACATTAGGCATACTTCTGTATCAGAATTGGGTGATACAGTTTTATTAATAAAACCTTTATCAACCAATTTATATATCATCTGTGAAGCTGCACCTTTGGTAACGCCTTGTTTCTGAGCTAGTTCTGTAACATTTAATCCAGGTTGTTCCCCAACCACTATAATTGTATGAATTTCTGTTCTAGTTAACAAAATGTTTGCACCATAAAGTCGCTTCTTGTTTTCTACTTGATTGTACTTATGAATAACACGTTCCATTAATTCTGACAGCCTATGGAATTCTGTCATATAAGATCACCCCTATCTTGTATAGTGTCTATACTGTATAGTATCATTAATAAGTAGACTTGTCAATAGTTTTTTTAAATAATTATTTTATAGATTATCAATTATATATTTTTTATCTATGTATATATGTTTCTTGACATAAGCTCATAATATGTATATAATAAAAAATGGAAGTGAATTACGGACGGTCAGTTAAATATATAGAAATTGAACATATGTTATTTATTAATTAGGTAATAGAATGCGCATGTTGACATATGCATTTGGTATTTAATAAATAAAAACAAAAGTTTAAATTTAAAGAAAGGATACACATGGATACGGATTTTATTAACATAACAAAAGAAAATCTTAAAGATGAGCACTTATGCTGCATTATAAGAAGTAAAAAGCCTCATCCTGGTGTTGAGGCAAAGCGACAATGGCTTTCAGAACGACTGAAAGAGGGGCATGTCTTTAGAAAGCTAAATCAAAAAGCTGCGGTTTTTATTGAATATGCGCCACTTGAAACATCCTGGGTTCCAATCTTAGGAGATAACTATTATTATATTTATTGTTTATGGGTTTTAGGTAATTACAAAGGAAAAGGGTACGGGAAGGCTCTAATGGAGTATTGTTTGGCTGATGCCAAACAAAGGGGTAAATCCGGAGTTTGTATGATGGGAGCAAAAAAACAAAAAGCATGGCTTACTGACCAATCATTTGCGAAAAAGTTCGGCTTTGAGGTTGTTGATATTACTGATAATGGATATGAATTGCTTGCACTTTCTTATGACGGAACAACGCCAAAGTTTGCACAAAATGCTAAACTCCAAGAAATTAAAAACAAAGAACTGACCATTTACTATGACATGCAATGTCCATATGTCTATCAAAACATTGAAATGATAAAACAGTATTGTGAAATAAATGACATCCCTATATCTTTAATCCAAGTGGATACTTTGCAAAAAGCAAAGGAATTGCCTTGTGTTTTTAATAACTGGAGTGTGTTTTATAAAGGAACTTTTGAGACGGTGAATTTATTAGATGTCAACAATTTAAAGAGAATACTAAAAAAATAATCTTGTATTTCGTTAATTATTTAAGGCGATATTTAAACAATATGGATAGAATGCTTATTATATAAGATGTTGTTTTGTCAGCAAAATCGAACTTTGTTTCAATGGAATTAACCTAATTATCTTTTACACATTTATAATAATTTAAATTAAAACTTTCGTGTAAAAATATCACTATTTTCAAGTAAGCTTTCTAAAGTATCAAATCCCAACCTATGAAGAAGCTCTATTACATATGGATTATCGATTGGAGTCTGATATTGTGCTTCATTAGCATATTCAAGCACCTTTTTTCTGCCTTCTTCTTTTGGAATAAGAATTTTAGGTCCACCCACACATCCGCCTACACAGCCCATTCCCTCAAGGAAATTTACAGTAATATTCCCTGCAAGTATATCAGTTAGCATTGCTTTGCAGGCAGAAACTCCATCAGCTTGCATAGCTTTAACAGTAATTTTTCTATCGGGATTCAGGCGTTTCACTGTATTCTGCACAGCTTCACTTACTCCGCCAGTAGCTGCATAAATTCTTCCTGCTCTTGAAGAGTGATCTCTCTCATCCTCTTCCAATAACGCAGGATTAATTTGTGCAAAATCAAATACATTCTGAATTTCTTGAAAAGTCAGCACAAAGTCTGTTGAGGCGGCAACATCAGGCTCTCTTGCTTCAGATTTTTTAGCAATGCATGGTCCTATAAAAACTGTAATTGCATCAGGATATAGTGTTTTAATTGCCCTTCCGCATGCTACCATCGGAGAAACAGATGCAGGCACATGAGTAACAAGTTCATTATAAACCCTTCTTATCATTGCTATCCACATCGGACAGCAACAGCTTGTAAGCTGAAAATCCTTTTCATTTTGTATATTTTTATCAAACTCAAGTGCTTCCTTAAGTGTTAATATATCTGCAAATAATGCAACCTCAATCATACCTGTGAAACCAATTTGCTTAAATGCAGAACGCAGTTTTCCAGGTGTTACATTACCACTATATTGATTAATAAACGCAGGAGCAATCATAGCATAAACAGGCACTTTAGAATTATGAATTGCCTCAAGTGCAGGGAGAATATCCTTGCTTGCTGTCAGTTTTTTTGCATGGCAATTATCAATACAATCAGAACAGCCAACGCAAAGTTCTTTTTTAATTGAAATATTCCCTGTTTCATCTTTATAAAGTGCATTAAATAAGCATTCGCTGACACAAGTTTCCTTCTGTTTTTCTGAACAATCACAATCACTTGTCCTAATTATTACAGGGTGATTTTTCGGATTAAGAAGACAGTCAAGGTGATGAGGATCGTAAGGCTCTTGCTCAATTTTTTCTATTTCTGATCCTATTTTATTTTCAATTGCAGCTTTAGTAAGGCGATTATATAAATCTTGAAATGATTCCATATATTCTTCCCTTTCTTTAATTCTCTTGTAAATTATCACAATTATTCTTCAAAAATAGCCTATCAACTACATTTTCAAAGTGCATTTTATTACAAAAAAGTAATTTTATTATATGCTAATAAATCATTTGATGCTCGTATTCAATATCCTCAAAGTTAATGCTTAAATCTGCTTATTCACTGTACCATCTGCAAGAAGCTATTTCTTTTAAACACTTAACAAATTTGATTTTCTACAGCGGCGCATATCCGACACTAACCTTTATAATCTGATTTTGAGCCAGTTTTTCAACCATCTAATATATTCTGTCTTTAAATGGTATTATGTATATAATCACCTATTTTATAATATTATATACATAACTATTTGGAAAATTAAGGTGTCATATTTTTAAAAAAATTTATAACAAGTCAAACCCTATTATAAAATAGCGCATCTTATTAAACATAATTTATAAAGCTTTAAACCGTACTCAAAAACTTACATTATAAATATTAAATAAATCACTTTCATTAGGTGTTACAATGCAGTTAGATATATTTTTCGCTTTAATAGCAATTGATGCATATTTTCTTAATTCTTCAGCTGTTATTTTTTCCTTACTACCAAATAAGCTATTAATTACTGATTTAAACTCGTTAACTGTACTAAAATTCATAACACTTAAAATTTGGCTGATTTTCTCAGGCTTTATATTATAAACATAGTTTAAAAATTCACCTATTAACAACCCGTTAGCACGACCGTGATCAATGTTTTTAAAGTAGGTTAATGAATAGCCCATTGAGTGAACAGCTGTTGTTCCAGTATGTGTAATTACAATTCCGCCCAGCATTGATGCATATAATAGCTTTTCTCTTACCTCATCAGTAAGTACATTATTTTTTAATGATTCAAAACATTCAGATATCAATTTAATACTTTGAACAGCAATCATATCAGTAATTGCATTAGCTCTGATTGACAGCATTCCTTCAACAGCATGAGATAATGCATCAATAGCTGTATTTATTGTTGTAGTTAGAGATAAGTTATTAGTATACTTACTGTCTAAAAATGCAATTGCAGGAAATAACAGAGGTGATGCAATACTTGTTTTTGTCTGTGCTTTGTCATTTGTTAAAATTGAGTATGGTGTAACTTCTGAACCTGTTCCTGCAGTAGTTGGTACAAATGCCATTGGCAACACTTTATTTTTATATTTACCTGAAAACAAATCGTCTTCAGAAATATCTTGTGCTGATAAAAGTGCAATTGCTTTAGCAGCATCCATTGGTGAACCACCACCTATTGCAATAACAAAATCGGCCTTTTCACTCTTACCAGTTTTAGCTCCATCATAAACGCAAGCTATTGTAGGATTACTCATAACTTTATCATAAACAGCATAGCTAATACCCTCTTTTTTCAAAGCTGCAATTACATCATTAAGAGAACCATTTGTTTTTGCTGAATGTGTACCTGTCACTATAAGTGCTTTGGTTCCTAATGACTTAAAACTACTTGAATTCGATAATATACATTCCTTAGCCATAATTACTTTTGTTGGCATATGAAAATTTATATCCATCTTTTTAATCTCCTTTTATTATATAAATGCTTCACATTAGTTTTTTGCCTGTCCTTCTTTCTAATCCCATACTTCTTTTTATAGCTTTCATTACCTTAATTATTTTAATGTGTAAAATATTTATTTACTAGTTCTTTTGCTTCACAAAGCCACTGCTTACGTTCTTCTTCAGTGCTGTCGGCAATAATACGAAACATTCGTCTGTCAAAAGTTTTGACTCCACAGAAATCAAAAATACATAATTTCCATATATTTTGAAGAGGGTCACCAAAAACGGTTAATTCTCGTTTTTCCTCAGTATTTGATGTGTTGAATACAAGACCGACTTTAGCTTTAAGAAGTCCAATAGGCAAACCGCCTCCGTTATCACCGTCTTCAAATGTATATGCCACATTCTGACGCAACACCCGATCAACCCATCCTTTAAGTATTGCCGGAGGTTCTCCCCACCAGTTAGGATGTATAATAATAATTCCGTCTACTTCGGTAATTTCTTTCATATGCTTTATAACCAGTGGATCAGCAGATTGCTCTATAAGTTCTTGTTTTGGAATAACAGGGTTAAAATTTTCTGCGTATAAGTCATGATAATAAACTTCATGCTTATTTTCTTTCAAAGTTGCAATAACTGCTTCAGCTATTGCATGATTAAAGCTTTTTTCATATGGATGTGCCAGTATAACCGATATTATCATAATAAAACTCCGTTCGTATTAAATTGTATCTTCACAATTACTTTGTCCTGTTGGGTTTAGTCCAATCAAAATGATATATAGTTACTGTCATTTATAGTTAAAAATTATTTGTAAATAGCAAATATAATTCCTGTGCAGCATACTTATGTCTGTTGAAATTATACCATAAAGAAAAAAGTTGTCAACTATTGCAAATATTATGCTATAGAATAAGATAAAAGTTGGATTCTACATACAAAAATAAACATGTTAAGTAATAGCTTATACAGAATTAGATATTATTGATTTAAACTATGGTACTATATGGGCAACTAATAATATAGATTAATGGAATTAAATATTCCAAATACATTAAAACGTATTGAATTATGTGTATTTATATGATAAAATTGAATAATTAATTATGACTTGGAGGATTACAACATGGGTAAAATATTTATTAAAGCGTTAAGCTTGGCTATGTCAGCTTCTATTTCTATTTCAGTAATGATGATACAAGTATCTGCTGATTTTAAAAAGACAGATAAGGGTATAACATACACTGATGATAATGGCAAAAAGGTCACCGGTCTTAAAACCATTGATGGCAAAACATATTATTTTGATGTAAACGGTATTGCAAAAACTGGTTTTATGAAATTTAAAACAGGTACAAGATATTTTGATTCTGAGGGTGTAATGAAAAATGGTTGGGTTAAAATTAATAAAAAAACTTATTATTTTGATAAGAAAGGGATAATGGCAACAGGTACATATAATATTGGTTCAAAACAGTACACATTTGACAAAAATGGTGTCTGGAATGGGAAAGCAGGAACAAAAGTAGCAAGATATGATTTTAGAAAGTCAAACTGGGGCGACACATTAGAAGATGTTCAGAAAGTTGAAAATAATGGTATTATCATGTCAGATAATACATACATGTCAAACACTAAAATAAAATTAAGTGATAATTCATATGATGTCGGATATATATTTGATGACAAAACTGGCAAACTTGAAATTGGTGCATATATGCTAACAGATTTAAGCGATAAAAAAGCTTATGTTTCAGAGTTCAATACAATTTTTTCTTATTATGAGAAAAAATATGGAAATGCTCTTTTAGACGGCAGGAATAACAATGGCACACTTGATGAAGACACTTTTTTTCAAGATATTTATGATAAGAATGTAGGAGTATGGAAAATCCAAAACTCATATATAGGTATGGCTATCTGTAAGGGTGATAATGATGAATTGTTCATATTTATTGGTTTTTATTCACCTGATTACTTTAATGATATTTCATAAATACATATGTTATATTGATTAAAATATATAATAAATTCCCTTTTGAATAAGCAATAAGTAATATTATTTTAAATAAAAAGCAGGTCCGTCTAATGTCGTTCCTGCTTTTTTATAATTAACTATATTAAATATTAACTGTGATTTTATATTACTAGTCACAATTCATAAGTCAAATTTAATTATATTAATTATATTTTTTACACATATGTTATAATTAGACAGAAACAATAACGATTGTTGACTTTTGAAATACTGGAGGGAATAAAATGGGAATACTTATATGTCTGGCTATTGCATGGCTTATTTCTCCTCTTGTTTTGCTTGTATTATTTATTACTGCACAAATTGATAAAAAAAGGTTAAATGAAGAATTGAAACAAAAGAATGATTATATTTCGCAGTTTGAACAAATGTATCATTCGAGAATAACAACGCATTTTCAGCAGAATCTCAGTACTAAAAATGATAATAGCATGCCGACAAATATTCAGCAGGATGTTAACATTACGTCTACACAAACTGTTCCAACAAATATTACTCAAAATGCATTTGATGAAAATCAGCAGATTCAGCCAACAATTACTCTGCAAGATGCTGGCGAAGTAAATACACAAGATATTTTGCCTGACATTCGTTTGCAAAAAGATCAAAATGAAAAGCATGGTGTCAGTACAATTAATATTATGCTGATTATTGGTGCATTGTTTATCATTACTTCAGGACTTGTTTTTGCTACGACAACATGGAATATCATGTCAAACGGTATTAGAGCAGCTGTTTTAATTTCCTTTTCTGCAATATTTTTTGCTACTTCTTCTCTTGCTGAACGTAAATTCAATCTTCCTAAAACAGGTTTGCTTTTCTATACACTCGGAAGCTTTTTTCTGCCAATAACACTTATTGCAGCAGGATACTTTAATGTATTTGGTGAATGGTTCTCACTTTCAGGAGAAGGTTGCCCACTTCTTATTTCAATTACCTTTGTTGCACTTTCAGCTGTAACATTCAAAGGGGCTTTGGACTATAAAAACAAAGCGTTTTCATGGTGTTCGTTACTAAGCTTTTCAGCTGCAGTTTGCGCCACTGCCATTCAGATAAGTAACAGCACTGACGTAGTTTCACTTATTCTTTCAATTTACGGATTTGCTGTAATATTAATCTGCGGATGGCTTTCAAAGTCATCTTCAGAACGCTTTTCTGTTATAATATCCCAGTTAAAATTATTTGCCATTGTAAATGTGTCAGTACTTAGTATGAGTTCTATTATCAGTTGTTTTGACAGCGGAAGAAACCAAGCTGTTTCAATGATCTCCTGTATGCTTTTTGCAGTATCATATCTGCATAATTGTTTTACTGATAAAAGTGGATTTGGTGGTGCCTTACCATTCACTGCTTTCATTTCAGCGGGTCTTTTCAGCTTAATTTCTCCCGACAGCTTCGACAGTTTTACTTATATAGTCATTGGTATAAGCCTTATAATTTCAGCATTTTCACTCATGAATATTGTTCCGGAAAAGCTTAAGTCAGCATTCACATTGATATCAAATATACTTCAAATTTCAGCTGTCTGCATATGTTTGATGTGCATATTTACAAGTGATACTACATGGATAACTTTTGCAGCATACTCTGTTCTTGCTGCTGACATGCTATTGCTTGCGAAACTAAACAAGGAAAAAAGCAAGATATTGCTGTCGTTATTTTCAGTGGCATGTGTAGTTCTTGAATATCTGTTTGTATCACTGATATTCAAGAATTCTGATTTAACAACAATATGCTGTATGACGGCAACTATTATATTGATTTTACAAGTACTGTTTGTTTTTGTAAAACAATTAAAACTTAGAACGGTTATGTCTGATATTACTTTTTCGATTGTATCAGTAATCATTGAATTAATTGTTCTTTCATTAGTATGTTCTAAAGGAAATGTTGGTGGGACTGATTACGCTTATCTTGCATATGCATGCACAGCGCTGATTATTACATTGCTTATCCCTGCAATAAATAAAAGCGATAGAAGATTCCCAGAGATTTATGTTGGTTTTGCAGCATTCTTCTCCTGTTCATTTGCATTGCCTTTATATGAACTTATACGGATAATTTTTGTTAATGCTTCATCGGATGTTGCTGCAACTACATCTGTCGGCTTATGTTCATTAGCACTTGCAGCATTTTCGATTTGCTCAACATTTATGCTTCAAAAGAAAAATGATTCAGTAATCTGGAAAAACATTGACTTGGCGCTCGTTATTGCATTCCGTTCTGCTCTTGTTGTTTTAGTAATAACTGAATTTATTTACGATATAAACGGATTGCTTTCTAACAGCTTTCAATTCGGTGCAAACACAGCTATTCCACTGCTCGCTCTTATCGCTGTATCAGCTGTACGTTCTGCAGTACTGAAAAGCAAGTCAGAGCATGTTACAACTTTGCTTTCACTGGCAGTATTTGTAACATCATGCTCTATGATTATTTTCAGAGATCTAAACATTAAGTGGATACTTATTTTTACATGCGGGTCTACCTTTGCAATCTTTGCAGTGAATGAGCTTATTCTGAACATAAGCGAAAAAAAGCCTCACTTCTATTTATTAACACTTAAAGTTTCAGGATATATGCTTGCAATTCTTTCTACCTGTACAATGTTTGCATATTTAGGTTCGAACAATGAAAATATTTATCTTCTGGCAATAGCTATAGTGTTTGTAATAAGTATGTTTGTAAATTATATAAACCGCAGTACACTGATACTTGTTCCACAATTAATAATGCTTTATATTACTTTATCAAATATTCGTGGAATTTCGGATGATTATGCGATAACTGGACTTTTATACATGCTTGTAATATTTTTTACAATTATCCTCAGTTATCTTTTGCATCCAAACAAGCTTGTAATCTCTATAGAAAGAAAAGATATTTATGCGGACGTTATGGCATACACACGATTTTTTGGATGCACAGTAATGTTTTTAGCACTCATTGAGGATGATCTCAGATGGCTGGTTCTACCTGCATTAAGTGAATCGTTCGCTTCAATGTACCGACGTGAGAATAAGTTGTCAACGAACAGAGGTATGTTTACCATGTCAGCTGCGTGTCTTGTTTTAGCATGGATAACACAGCCCTTCTTTGCGGTTCCTGATGTAATAGTAACAGAACTCAACTTAGTTTCCATACTGCTTTTCATGTATGCCCTTACTTTCATTTGGAAGGATAACAAGGAAACTGTTTATCGGATAACATATATCACCTATTGTATTTCTTATGTAATTCTGTTATTAAGTGCTTTGGTAAGTGATTTGCTTTCAGACGGACTTATTATTGTAATATCTGCGCTTGTAATGTTAATTTATTCCTTCATGGTAAAGCGTAAAAAATGGTTCCTGCTGTCTGTTATTGTTATAGTAGTATCAACAGTTCTCCTTAGCAGGAAATTCTGGACAAATGCTGCATGGTGGGTATATCTTCTTATTGCAGGACTTATCCTCATTGCAATTGGTATACTGAATGAACTTAAAAAGCAATCAGCTGACAAATCAAAGTTTTCAGAAAAAGTATCTCGTTTCATGTCAGAATGGACATGGTAGCAACAATTGTTATTACTATTCAAAAGCGAGGATGCCTCATAAATGGTGTCTTCGCTTTTTGTGTATTGTAAATTTGTATTAATAATAAACACAAGTTGATTTTAAAAACACTGTGTGATACAATTTACTTAATTAATGGAGGATTAAGATGAAAGATAATGATATTAAAATTGACTTACATATACATAGTAATAATTCTGATGGAACGTACACTACTCAACAGCTTTTAGATATTCTAGAAGAAAAAGGAGCAGATTACATTTCATTTACAGATCATGACAGCGTTGACTGCTATTACGATATAATTAATGGGCGTGCAAAGTTGTATTCCGGAGTTACTCTTATTCCCGGTATAGAATTCAGCTGCAAAGAAGATAATTGCCTAAGAGATATACTTGGTTATGGTATTTCAATCCCGTATGTAGAAAATTATCTGAGAAACAAATATAGTCATGAAAACAGATTAAGAAAGCAACAATTAATTCTGGAAAATCTAAAATCTATATGCAGAAACAAAGCGCTGGAGTTTGATGAGTCAATATGTGTAAAAGATGGTAAAAAAGCTGAAGGTTTTATTGTTATGAGCAACGAGCTTAATCGTTACCCTTCGAATATAGAGCGTTTCCCTTTCATTGCAAATAATATAGATTTCTACTGGAATCACTTCTCTAAAAGAGATTCTGATTTTTTTGTTGATGCTACATTTGATTTACCTGATTTTAAGGAAGTTGTCAATGTAATTCATGAATCTGGTGGACTGGCTTGTTTAGCTCACCCTTTTGTCTATGGAATTTCCGAAACAGCAGTTGATATGCTTGTAGAAAAAGCTGTCAAGGCAGGAATTGATGGAATAGAACTGAAACATACTTCAAATATCAAAAGTCATATAACAAAAATCAGAGAATATGCTAAAAAATACAATTTGGTATACAGCGGCGGTACAGATTTTCATGGAGCAACAAAACCCCATCTTGAATTAATTACTGGCTATGGTAATATACAAGTTAATTATAACGAAGTAAAATCTTTAATCAATAAAATAAATAAAAAATACACGAGTAAGGATATTAATAAGCTTCTGGAGACTCAGTAATTAATACTTGTGTATATATTTTATTATGTATGATATTAGGCAATTATTTTAGTATTAATAAATAATAATTTAGGACCAACTAAATAATTAAGTTGGTCCTAAATTATTGTGTGTGCTATTTTTTTGTGCTTTATGTACAGCAATATTGTATCATTGAATATTGCCTATATTATTAATATTTACCCCTATTCAATATATCCATCTGTTCATTTGTTAATTTTATTGAAAGCGCATCCATGTTTTCCTTGTACTGTGCTATATTACTAAATCCTAATATTGGAATTATCGATGGCTTTTTGTTAAGTATCCAAGCAAGAACAAGTTTATTCCCCGAGATGCCCATTTCCTTTGACAATTTATCAATAACCTGAATTCTTTCAATTGATTCACCATTATTGAAATCATTCCAACCATAGTAATTCTTTCTTTTCTCCTCACTAGCATATATGCCCTTCAAAAGTGGAGAATACGCAATAAGAGTCATATCAGGATTTGACTTCATGAAATCAAACATTTCATCATCAGCGCCAAATCCTATTCCTCTATCAGCACTGATATTTTGCCTTATATATGTATATTCCTGCTGAATAGCCTTGAAGAAAGGATAACCATTGCTCTTGCATATTTCCTTTGCAGTTGCAATTCTCCATGTTCTCATATTGCTGCAACCGATATGCTTTACTTTGCCTTCCTTAACCAAATCAGAAAGGGTTTCAAGTGTTTCTTCAAGTGCAACACTTCTGTCATCTACATGTACATAATACAGATCAATGTAATCTGTTTTAAGACGCTTTAAACTTCCTTCAATTGCTGCCCTGATAGTCTTAGCGCTAGTTCCTTCATAAGCCGGAACTACTTTATCCCACATAATTTCGCCATTTGCATCTCGAACCATTTTAGGGTCCTTGAGTCTTCCACCAAATTTTGTTGCAAGAAAGACTTTATCACGGTTTTTACGTTCTGTGAACCATTCTCCTAACATGTTTTCACTTTCATCGCCCCATGCTTCAGAGTTACCCCACCACCATGAATAGCAGTTAGCTGTGTCTATAAAATTTCCATCCTTACTGACAAAGTCGTCAAGTATATTGAAAGAATCCGTTTTATTTATTAAAGTGCCCATCATCATGGTTCCTAAACATGCACAGCTTACTTCCTGATTTGTTCCAGCAAAATTTACTTTTCTCATATTAATACCCATTCCTTTCTTAAGTTTTGTATTTTCAAAACAACTGCAGTTTTCCAATATAATTCTTGGTCGCAATCTGAAAATAAAAACTTTAACCAATGATTTTCTCTTATACTCTGTAAACGATTATAAAAAGAGTAAATAATGAATTTTTCCGGAAAATTCTTATGTATATAGAATAACATAGTAGTAAAAATCTTGCAAGTAGGCACTATAATGTGGTATACTTACATTAAAGTAACTATTGACAGAGGTGTTTACAATGAATGATAATAATGATGTTATATCAGATGAAGAAGAATGTCCGCTTCTTCTAACACAAAAAATCATGTTTGGAAAATGGAAAATGTCTATAATATGGTTTCTTGCTCGCTATGAAACTATGAGATTCGGAGAACTGAAAAAAGCGTTTGAAGATCCTACGCTAACGCAAAAAATGCTTACACAGCATCTTCGTTCTCTTGAAAACGATCATATCATTATAAGGACAGTTTATAACGAAGTTCCATTAAGAGTTGATTACAGTTTAACTGAAATAGGGAAAAAATTTATACCTATTATTGACAGTATGGAGGACTGGGCTGAAGAGTACATGAGCTTATATAAAGCAGGCTCTACAAAGCAAGATGTGGAATAAAAATAAGGTATGCACTTCATCTTTTGAAGTGCATACCTTATTTTATAACTTAAAAGCCGTAAGCAACAAATAAATGTTACTTACGGCTTTTAATATCTGGTGCGAGTAATGGGACTTGAACCCATACGTCTATCGACACACGCCCCTCAAACGTGCCTGTCTGCCTATTCCAGCACACTCGCTTTAATTGACTTAATTATTATATCACTATATTGCATGCATGTCAACATATTTTTTTCGAAATTCTATACAATTTTATTCTAATATCAGAATATTTGTTATATCTTTTAATATATATTAAGTAACTAATGCATACAAGCTTTTAATCAAGAATATAGTTATCATAGTTACTGCGTAAAATGAACAGCAGACAAGGAGGATATATTTATGGACTTTAAATTGAACAGAGAAGAAATAACTACGTCAGAAGTAATATTTGATGGTTCTCAGGAACAGGCGGTGGAGCTGGATTATGTGTTGCCTGATTATTATCCTGAAATTTTTAAAATTGTCAAGTGTATTACTACTCCCAAAATAGTTTCATACTGCATTAATGGTGATAAGCTTAATTATGAGTTGTCGGTGTGTTTGCGTATTATGTATTGTTCGGAGCAAAGCAACACCCTTCAGGTACTTGATCAAAAGCTTAATTATACTAAGACAGTTGAACTTGGACGTGCAGGTACAAAACCAAAGGTATGTATTATTCCTAAAACAGACTACATTAACTGCCGTGCTGTTAATCAGCGCAGAGTTGATGTTCGTGGTGCAATTTCAATTAAATTAAATGTAACAGACATATGCAATAGGAATGTTATTTCAGATGCTTTCGGTATGAACATCCAACTGCGCAAAAAGCCTGTTACATACCCTACCAACAAGCTATTTACCACAAAACGTGCTACTATTACAGATGAATTTGATCTTGGTGTCTCAAAGCCTTCTGTAATGAGCATTATAAGAAGTGATGCAGTAATAACATCCACTGACAAAAAGGTTATTGCTAACAAACTTGTTGCTAAAGGCGAAATACTTATTAGTATGCTTTATACCTGCATGAAAGATTCTGTTGATGGTATTGAGTCCATGCAATTCACCTTGCCGTTTTCTCAGATTATTGAGCTTGAAGGCATTGATGAAAGATTTGACTGCATTGTTGATGCTGACGTTTTATCCTGTGATTTGAATCCTAAATCAGATGGATACAATGAATCAAAAGTTATTGACTGCACTGCTATGCTGTTAATTAGTGTTTCTGCACAGATGCTATCTACAGTTGATATTGCAACAGATCAATTCTCAACTCAATATCAAACTGAATCCCAGACATCAGACATTAAGGTAGAATTATCACCAAAATATATTGCTTGCTCTCAGGTAATAAAGGGAGCTGTAGATTATAAAGACGGAGAACTTGACTGCATATACGATGTATGGTGCAACTTGAATGGCTATACAACTAAAATTGATGCAGCAGGAAAACAGGCTATTATAAATGGCAATGCTATATACACAGTATTTGCTCGTAACAGTGACGGCGCTCCGGTAGTAATGGAAAAAGAAGAACCTTTTGAAATCAGCGTGAGCTGTGACAGCATTACAGATAATTCTGTTGCCGACCTAAAAATAATGCCAGTTACATGTTCATATAATCTTACATCCAACAGTACTGTTGAAGCAAAAGTTGAGATAAAAGTTTCAGGAATCATCAGCAATAATATATATATGAACGCCCTTACGGATATCATTGTAAATGAAAATGCTCCCGTTGAAAAAGACGGCGATTATGCATTAAGGCTGTATTTTGCAGAAGCAAAAGAAGACTTATGGGAAATTGCTAAGAAGTATTGTACTTCTATTAATGCAATTATGGAGGAAAACAATCTGGCAGATGACATAATTGCAGAACAAGGTATGATACTTATTCCAATAGTCTGAAATGTTTGGAGGTAAATTAAAATGACGAATAATGATATTTATTGTGATATTGCCCAAAGAACAGACGGCGATATTTATATCGGTGTTGTCGGACCTGTAAGAACCGGTAAGTCCACTTTTATCAAGCGCTTTATGGAAACACTCGTTATCCCTAACATAACCAGCGATTACAGAAGAGAGCGTGCAATTGATGAGCTTCCGCAGTCATCTGCCGGAAAAACAATCATGACAACTGAACCAAAGTTTATTCCTGAGGATGCAGTTGAAGTATCTCTTAACAACAAAGCTAAATTTAATGTTAGGATGATTGACTGCGTTGGATACATAGTTCCAAGCTCTATTGGATATATTGAAAATGAAATGCCCAGAATGGTAAGAACTCCATGGTTTGATGAAGAAATTCCATTCAATATGGCTGCGGAAGTAGGCACTCAAAAGGTTATTCAGGATCATTCAACCATCGGACTTGTAATTACAACCGACGGAAGCATTTCTGATATTCCTCGTCATGAATATGAAAATGCAGAAGCAAGAGTAATTGAAGAGTTGCAGGCAATCAACAAGCCATTTGTAATTTTGATGAACTGTGTTAATCCTAATTCTGCTGAAAGCAGAGCTACAGCTGAACATATGAGCATCAAATACAACTCCCCTGTTATGCCAGTTAATTGTCTCGCACTAAACGAGGATGATATAAATACCATTCTGACTAGCATTCTTTATGCATTCCCTATTAAGGAAATAAACATATCAATGCCAAAATGGATTACATCTCTCAATAAAGGTCACTGGCTGAAGAATGAAATATTTGATACAATTAGAGGATCTGTTAATGATATGCATTATGTCAGGGACATGGACAATATAATTAGTAACATCAAAAAGTGTAATCATATATCTGACGCAAATGTTTGCCAGATTGACCTTGGTAAAGGCTGCACATCAATATGCATTAATCTCAATGGTGATTTGTTCTATAAAGTACTCGGTGAGGAAACAGGAATTGAAATTCACAGTGAAAGTGATCTTATGCCATTGATGAAGGAATTTGTATTTGTTAAGAAAGAATACAATAAAATTCAGAATGCACTTTCCGAAGTTGAAGCAACAGGCTATGGCATAGTTATGCCTACAATTGACGAACTTGCTCTTGAAGAACCTGAAATAGTAAAGCAAGGCGGAAAATATGGCGTTAAACTTCGTGCATCTGCCCCGTCTATCCATTTGATGAAAGCAAACATTATTACAGAAATAAATCCTATAGTCGGTTCAGAAAAGCAGTCTGAAGAACTTGTAATGTATATGCTTAATGAGTTTGAGGAGAATCCTCAGAAAATATGGGAATCAAATATCTTCGGGAAATCACTTCATGAGCTTGTCAATGAAGGACTTCACAATAAATTATACCGTATGCCAATAGATGCAAGGCTTAAACTTCAGGAAACCCTCGAGAGAATTATAAACGAAGGCTGTGGCGGTCTAATCTGCTTCATTCTTTAATCCATGCTAGACATTCAGAAATCAGCAGGAGAACTACTTCCTGCTGATTTCTATTGGTATGTAATAACAAAATAAAATGCCTTACGAATCAGCGCCGGATTAATTCGTAAGGCAAAATTTATATGAAGCAAGGTATTAATCAGATAAATAACTAAAGCTCCCCTACAGGTATTTTCATACCACTTTAGTTTAACGACCTGGTATTAACCCTGCCTATCTTAGTTTATGCCAAAACAATTTTTTGGCTACATAAGAACAGGCAGGAACAGTTTTTATATATTTGCTATTATTTATAATTAAGCTTTTTTATATTTTCATCAGTTGAAAATGTTGATGAATTGTACAAAAATAAAACTTTATCATATTCAGAAACATCAATAATGTCCTTGTAGGAGATCTGAACATATCTTAAGTCAAACATTGTGATTTCAGAATAGTGCTGTGTAAGGAAAGGAACAAAGCTGTGCGCATATGAATCCTTTAAAATTAGAAGCTTTGGTCCCGGACAATTAGTTTTAATTGTAACAATTGGCTGATTTGTACCTGTGAACACAGAGTACTTATCCTTTTTATCAAGGAATTCTATGAAGTAAATATCATCGAATACTTCAGGTGGTTCTCCGAATGTCTTGCTGACTTCAACACTTGTAACTTTATAATCACCATTGCAGTGATATATATCAAGAATATCAGGCGTAATTTTATCATACAGCGTTTTAGAATAAAATGTTCCAAGAAAATCGGTACTTGCATGTTCAATATCATAAGAATCAAGAGAAACAGGCGTGTATCCCATCTTTTTTCCAGCTTCAGAATAAGCAAGATATGCACCGAAAGAAGTCCAGTGGTGATCAGTTCTGTAATAGATATAATTATCTTTCTGCTCCACCATATCTGAATAAATATCTATTGTTTCAATACCTGGATTAAGGTTACTATAAACATAATCCTTCATTTCCTTAAGATCAACTGTATCCGCATTGTAAGGAGCATTATCCTTATATATATCAGCTGATGTCGGAGCAATCATAACATATACAGGTAAATTGTTATCTTCATAAAATTTGTTAATACCTGATATGCTTTTATCTATCAGTTCATAATTAGGAACTTTAATCTTTTCAATCAGTCTGTCATTCAATATATAAATATTGTTTCGCTCTCTTTTTCCTATAGTTATATCAAGTCCGGATTTAAGCTTTATCCAATTACTTCGTCCAGAAAAATGATCCGCAATATATGTTTCAAGATTATTCATATACTTTCTTGATTTAATATTTTCAGCAGAAGCTTTCGGAATACTTTGCAAATTTCTGTTTTCAACATTAGAAAAGCTGTCCTTTGGCAGTATAATTGTCATTATAGGAAACGTTACTAAAACAGCAAAAAACAATATGCAATTTATAAGATTGATTTTGCTGTTACTATTTTCACTCATAAATAATCATTCCTTTGAGCCATTTGTCCTAGTTAATCAAAGCTATATTTGTTTGAATCAATGAACAAACAACGTAATATCCTTATCTTAAAATCTAAAATACAAGAACGGATTATATGTTGCATCAACAAGATATGCCGTACAAACAAGAAGCATAATCAATTGTACGGCAGGGGCAAGATAGGTTATTATACCTGTTTTCTTTTCCTTAATTTTGTTAATATTATCCGTATATAAATTCGTAGAAGCAAAAATGCAGATTATGAATATAATTATATTTGAAATGAGCAGATAATTTGTTGTATTATCGTACAAAGCGCCATTTGCGCCAAACATAGCCTTAAAGAAACTCCATGCATTCGGTAAAGTATCTATATCAAATAATACCCATCCAAAAACAACAAGAACAAAAGAATATAGTCTACTCACTGCAGCAGGCAGCTTTTCAAGTAATTTACCCCATCCAAGACGTTCAATTATTATCAGAACACCGAAATACAAACCCCATAGAATAAAGTTCCAGCTTGCACCATGCCATAAACCTGTAAGTGCCCAAACAATTATTAGGTTTCTAATAGTCTTGAAAGTTCCGTTTCTGTTGCCTCCAAGAGGTATATAAACATATGACCTGAACCATGATCCAAGTGTGATATGCCATCTTCGCCAAAACTCAGTTATACTCTTTGAAATATAGGGGTGATCAAAGTTAATCGGAAAATTAAATCCAAGCATTTTGCCAAGTCCGACAGCCATATCAGAATAACCTGAGAAGTCAAAATAAATCTGAAATGTAAATGCGAGAATACCAAGCCATGCTGTCCCGGCTGAAATATGTGTGTAATCCATTGCTTTTACAGCAGTCCAAACAAGACCAATATTATTAGCAAGAAGTACTTTCTTTGCAAGACCCTTCAAGAACTTGCCTATTCCTTCGCTTACTTTTGATACTGTTACTGTTCTGCTATCAAGTTCCTTTGCAACATCATCATATCTTACAATTGGTCCTGCAACAATCTGTGGGAACAATGTTACGTAAGAAGTAAAACTGATAATATTTTTCTGAACCTTTATATTTCTAAGGTACATGTCAATTGTGTAGGACATACTCTGGAATGTATAAAATGATATACCAATTGGAAGAGGAAGCTGAGGGTCTTGTATATTTGTTTTGAAAATAGAATTTATAATTCCAATAAGGAAGGAACTATATTTAAAAACTGCAAGCAGTCCAATGTTCATGATTACAGATACCAACAGGCAAGCTGTACGCTTTTTATTATTCTTATCAAAGTAATGAATAAGGCGACCTGCAGTATAGTCGATTACCGTTGACAGAATCATTATTAATACATAAACTGGTTCGCCCCATGCATAAAAGAACAGACCTGATACCAAGATTACCAGGTTGCGAAATTTATCAGGAACAATAAAATATACAAGTAACACTATTGGCAAAAAAAAGTATATAAATGTTAAACTAGAAAAAACCATACATTCCTCCGGTTAGTTATTCAAAATCCTTTGAGTTCACAAAGGCAAAGAAATCTTCTCTACTCATTGTCGTATTAATGATTTGCAGCATTGAAGTGGTAGATAAAAGTTCAGGTAAGCCCATTTTTTTTAGAAGCAATTTTCTCATTGCGCAGGAATTATCTCGCCCCATAAGACCTATTTCAAATAAATCAACTCTTGAAACTTCCTCTTTACCTTCCGAAAAACTCTGAGTAAGTCCTACCCCTGCTTTATTAAAAGCATTTATTATAACATCTTTATCAATACCTTCAACTCCAAGCTTTCCTTCTTTTGAGGGAGCAAGCTTTCTTTTTTCCTTTCCGAAAATATCAGGAATGTATACATTAATTATTTTACCATCTGATATACAGCCCTTAATGTAATTTCTGATTTTAAATCCGGAAGAATCTGAATCAGTAAGAATTATTATTCCCTTATTTTTGGCTAAGTATCGTATAAATTCAACTTGTTCTTTATCTTTAAAAATTGAAAATCCATGTGTTGGAATTATTATAGCATCAATTATAGACGACAACTTAATTTTGTCATATTTTCCTTCTACAATTACAGCCTGATCAATATGAATCAAATTATCACTTCCTTAATTGCCAGACATCATTTTGATAATCGCTTCCTCCAATAATATCTGCTTATCGGTTTTAAGTGATTTCATTGATATGTCCGTAAGCGTTAAAATACTTACACACTCTCTAAGGTGTGAAACTGACATATCAGTAACATCTCTAAAAGCATTTCCTACTCTGAAGCTCATATTTTTTGGATAATTAAAATCCACAATGACATCATCTATACTTTTCCTGTTATTTATTGCAACCCTTGCACGATATAAATCTAATATATTAGATGTTATTGCATAAAGAATTGTAATCGGTTCAACTTTTGTATCAAGCAGATCTTTTAACAATACAATAGCTTTTCTTCTATCTCTTCTGGCAATGGCTTTTGCAAGGTCAAATGCTGCAGCTTCAATCTGCTTCGGACAAAGTTGATTTATCATTTCCAGTGTTATTTCTGAATTTTCAGCATATGAAACAAGCTTATCTATTTCGTTACTGATAATCTGTGCATTGCATAAACACAGATCAGCGAGATAAACGGCATCCTTTTTAGATATAGAACAATTATTCTTTGAAACCTTTGTTATTATATCTTTGGACAAGTCATTTGATGTTTTGTTGGAAAAACAGCAAACAGTACCAATTTTAGAAACAAGATCAACAATTTTCTTGTTCTTTGCAGTAGGATAACGCTTCCCGTCAGTTATATCAACAGAAATATTATAGATAACTACAACTGATGATTCAGGCAGACCTGATAATATTTCTGACAACTGCTTAATCTGATCTGCACTTAAAGAATCACAGTTAAGATCGCATATTGTGCAGCATAAATGATCAGAAAAAAAAGGAAGTGATTCAGCGGCATCTGACAACTCATTCAGACTGATACTTTTGCCCTCAAATTTATGAAGATTATATGCTTCACTGTCTTTCTGAACAAGCTTTGACACAAGTAGTTTTGTGCTTTGTTCAATAGCAAAAACATTCTTACCATAGAACAGATACACGTTATCAAACTTACCTGCTTTTATATTATTTTTTAACTCAGTATCAGTTATTATCCCCATCAAATAAAACCTCCGCAGAAATATGCCCTTCAGGAGTTAATTCCAACTCTACACACTGACCAATAAATACTTGCCGTTCCTTATAGGTACAAGCCTGTGCCTCACTATTGCAGGCAATATATATATTACTTGAAACATCCTGTTGATCTGTTCCTGCATATGCAATAAACACTTCATCTAAACCAAAGGAATATTCCTTATTACTATTTACAGCATCAACAGAAACATCGTTAAAAATAATCCTTACCTGATTATCTTTTCTGAACTCTATGTCATAGCCACGCATTCTGACCGTACCCTTTTCAGGTTCATATCTGCAGGTTATTTTACCGAGAGCAGATGAATCTCCAAGCATATACTGACCCTCAGGAACTAAAACAGAATCAATATCAAACAACCCCATTTCTTCAATATAAACAGGCTCTGAAGTAAGTGAATCAACTGATAGAACAACAGAATCTATGTCATAAATACCATTTCTAAACAAATATTTTTTTATAGACTTTGCGCATTCTCCTCCACTGTTCAAATCAACAATGCATGCGGTGTTGTTATTGTGGATAACAAGTGAAGAAGCATCCTTATCACCAATAACTGCAATAATTATGTTTTCATCCTCCACAGCTTTATGGAGGTTAATAGTAAATACAGACAAGGTTAATGCAAAAATTGATAAAAAGAAAATAACTAATGCATCCTTAGATATAAAATACAAAATTATAATTAATAATGAAATAATAATAACACTAACTTTCAGCCAATGAAACCCCAATGGAATGCATGCCCACTTCTGTTTTCCTATATATTCAGATATAATTATTATCAACTTACAGCATAATCCACTTATTGTAAGTAACGGAACAGCCAGAATAGGTATACATGCCGTTATAGCAACCAACACAACCAGCACTAATGCAATTGTACACAATGGTATCAATAACAGATTTGATATAGGCGATACCACTGATGTTTCATCAAAAAACATCATAGACACGGGAAGCATCACTATTGAAGCAGTAAACGACATTATCAAAGACTTAATAGGAGCAATAATATTAAAATTATTCTCAAACTCCTTTATAATTGCAGGTGCAACCACACCAACACCAAACACTCCTGCAACTGAAAGCAGAAATGACGCATCCCTTACAACATAAGGAGTAAATGCCGTCAGCAATAAAACAGCAAGACCTAATGAATTCAGAAGATCATATCTTCGCTTAAATAAAGATGATACCTGTAGAATCAATATCATTATAGCAGATCTGATTACTGATATTGACATTCCCGACATTACTGTGAACGTAAGAATGAACAAAATCTGTAATATAAACTTTGGATACCTGCCTACCCTGAACATTTTCAAGATTTCAGAAGCAAGTATTGATATTATAGCAAGATGAGCCCCAGAAACAGCCATCATATGCCCTATTCCGGCTCTGTAAAGGATTTCTTTTGTGCTGCTTTCAATTCCAGATTTATCTCCGAAAAGCATTGCTATCAGAACAGCACTTTCTTGCTCAGGCAAAATATCTTCAATGGTTTCATAAATCTTATTACTATATGAATCCAAGAGATTAACTACAGAATAACCATTGTGCCTCATTATAATAAAATTTTGTACATCAACACATTGCAGATATATACCTTTTGATGAGTAGTAATCTTCAGAAGCAAATTCGTATGTATTTTCATACCTTTCTGCATTCCCGTGAATAATTACTTTATCGCCATTCTTGCAATTCTTTGAATCATAAAAGCATGTCAGTGTAGCCTCGACATCATTATTGACTTTGCCCTTGACTATATACAGCGACTTATCCCCGCTATAATCATTAACATCCAGAATCTCTCCGCTAATAATGATTTCATACCCATCATATTTTGTTATATTATTATGGATAAAAACATAATACGCAGAATAAACAACTATACCAATAACACAGAAATATATGCATACTATTGCTGTCTTTGTCTTGTCACCAACCTTACAAATAACATGGCATATAGCTGCAATTAATCCAACTGCTACGGCAAGAGGGATTAAGGTCATTGAATTAAAAAATGATGCAAAAAATAAACCTACAAGATATGAAAATCCGACACAAGCCATTTTCCGCACCATATAAATGTCTCCCTAAAATTATGTCATTATCTTATCAGCCCATTGTTTCGTCAAATTTGCGTCCAGCCAGGATGTGAAAGTGAAGATGCTTTACAGATTGACATGCATCATCACCACAGTTTATAACAACTCTAAAACCGTTATCCAATTTTTTTTCTTTAGCAATTTTAGCAATAATTTCGAAGATATATGCAACAACCATAGAGTTTTCAGGTGTTATATCAGCTGCACAAGCAATATGCTGCTTTGGAATTACTAAAATATGAACAGGTGCAAGAGGATTAATATCCTCAAAAGCTAAAACATTATCATCCTCATAAACCTTTTTACTTGGAATTTCTCCTGCAACAATCTTGCAAAAAATACAATCCATAATTATGAACATCCTTTCTGAGTTTTTAATACTTTCTAGGCAAACTATTCTGGCAATAAATAACTCAAATTATAAAACTTATTTACAAACTTATTATAGCAATTAATTAATTAATTCAGAGATAACTGCCATACCTGCAACAAGAGCTTCTGCAGTCTTTGACAAGTCACCTATACCAGCCATAGCGCTGTCAGGACGTCCGCCGCCCTTACCACCTGTCAATGCACATACTTTCTGTACAATCTTACCTGCATGAGCACCCTTTGAAACAGCGTCCTTACCACATACACAAAGCATTGAGCCGCTGTCTCCGTTATCTGCTGCAAGAATTGCCACTGCACATGAAGACTTATCCTTGATTTTATCACCGATAGTTCTCAGAATATCAGGTTTTGTATTTTTTAGCACTGCTGTAATTACCTTAATACCGTTAAGATCCTTAGCACTTTCAAGCATACTATCTATCTGACCGGAAGCAATTTCTGAATTCAACTGTGCAATTTCCTTTTCAAGGTTCTTAACCTCAGCAGAAACAGCAACACACTTTGAAACCAATTCAGATGGATTTGCAGCCTTGATTGCCTGAACTGACTTCATTATTGTATCTTTATATTCATCTAAAAGTGTCAACACACCAGTACCTGTAACTGCCTCAATACGTCTTACACCGGCAGCTACAGAAGATTCTGAAATTATCTTGAAAAGACCAATCTGTGAAGTATTGCTTACATGAGTACCACCACAGAATTCAATAGATGTATTTTCAACATTTACAACTCTTACAACATCACCGTATTTTTCTCCGAACAGAGCCATCGCACCCAACTTTTTAGCTTCATCAATAGGCATTTCTTTAATTGTAACATTAATGCTGTCGAGAATATCGCTGTTTACCATGCTTTCAATTTCAACCAACTGTTCAGCAGTAAGTGCCTCAAAGTGTGAGAAATCAAAACGGACTCTATGTGGATCAACAAGCTGTCCAGCCTGATGAACATGATTACCAAGAACATTTCTTAATGCTGCCTGAAGAAGATGTGCAGCAGTATGGTTTCTCATAATTGAGTTTCTTCTCTTACTGTCAATAACCGCAGTAACACTGTCCCCTACTGAAATTCCACCATTTTCAACGTAACCTATATGGAGGAAATGTCCGCTTGAATCTTTCTTAGTATCAGATACGTTAAAAATACTCTCACCAATTTTAATTACACCGGTATCTCCAACCTGTCCGCCGCTTTCAGCATAAAAAGGAGTTTTATTAAGAACTATTACTGCTTCATCACCTTCTACAACACTCTTACATACAGTGTTGTCCTTTATTACAGCAACAACTTCAGCTGAAGCGTCAATATCTTTATAGCCTGTGAATTCAGTCTTTGTACAATCTAGGATGACACTTCCCTCATCCCATGAAGAACTTGTCTTTGAAGCTCTGTCAGCTCTTGCCTTATCCTTTTGCTCCTGCATACATTTCTTAAAGCCATCCTCATCAACGCTTATGCCCTTTTCTTCTGCAATTTCAAGAGTAAGGTCAAATGGGAACCCATAAGTATCAGAAAGCAGGAATGTATCCTCACCTGAAAGTATTTTGCCACCTGTTTTTGTAAGTGCATTCAGCTTTTCTGTAAGAATATCCATACCATTATCAATTGTTTTTGCGAATGTTTCTTCTTCACTGAGAATAAGCTTCTTTATATAATCCTTCTTTTCAGCAAGGTCAGGATAAGCCTGCTGATTTTCAGCAATAACTGTATCAACAACTTCATAAAGGAAAGGCTTCTTAATACCCAGTAATCTGCCGTGACGGGCAGCTCTTCTGAGCAAACGACGAAGAACATAACCTCTGCCGCTGTTTGAACCTGTTACACCATCACCAACCATAAATGTTGTGCTTCTGATATGGTCTGTAATTACTCGGAGTGATACGTCTGTTTTCTCATTTTCTTTATACTTAACACCGGCAATTTCAGATATATGCTTCATGATATTCTGAACTGTGTCTACTTCAAAAAGGTTATCAACGCCCTGAATTGCGCAAGCAAGACGTTCAAGTCCCATACCTGTATCAATATTTTTTGTTTTCATTTCAGCATAGTTACCGTTTCCGTCACTGTCAAACTGACTGAAAACAAGATTCCAAATTTCAATTACTCTGTCGCAGTCACTTGCCTGTTCAAAGCTTTCAAAAGGACCGTAACTTTCACCTCTGTCAAAGTGAATTTCTGAGCATGGACCACAAGGGCCACTTCCATGTTCCCAGAAATTATCTGCTTTGCCAAGACGGATAATTCTGTCATGAGGGATACCTATTTTCTTTTCCCAGATCTGTTCTGCTTCATCGTCGTTTTCAAATATTGTAATCCAAAGTCTGTCTGATGGAATTTCAAGCACATCAGTAAGAAATTCCCAAGCCCAGACAATGGCCTCATTCTTAAAATAATCACCAAAAGAGAAATTTCCAAGCATTTCAAAATATGTTCCGTGACGAGCAGTTTTTCCAACACGCTCTATATCTGGTGTACGGATACATTTCTGGCAAGTAGTTACTCTTACATTTGGAGGAGTCTCCGTACCAAGAAAGAATTTTTTAAGCGGAGCCATACCACTGTTAATAAGCAACAAGCTGTTGTCACCTTGTGGAATAAGTGAAGCACTTGCCATACGGGTGTGCATTTTACTTTCAAAGAAAGATAAATATTTTTCTCTAAGGTCATTAAGGCCTGTCCACTTCATAATTTTATATCTCCATTCAATATAGAATTGCATATACGCACATATATTTATTATACCAAAACCGCAACAAATGTCAATTATTATTTCATTATAATAAAAAATAATACCTATCTTGATTTTTGAAAAATAATAAAAATAGTATCCTAGAACTTTGGTAAATATTCTACATACTGATAGTAATTTTATTGTTTATGTCAATAACATCATTTAAAAAATATCAGCATATACATAAATAGAAATACTATGTATTGGAGTGAGTATCTTGAAAGTCAGAACTCAGCAGGAAATCCAGGAACGAGCAGTAATACTTGGAGAATACATATTGAATAATAAAACAACTGTGAGGGCTACTGCCAAACAGTTTGGAATAAGCAAAAGCACAGTTCATAAGGATGTTACAGAAAAATTACCCATTCTTAATCCACAACTATATCCAGAAGTAAAAAAGATACTTGAAATAAATAAACAGGAACGTCATATCAGGGGTGGCCTTGCAACCAAACATAAATATGAGGAAATTGCAAGTCATATCAAATAATACTTTAATCCTTACAATTTAAATTGTTCTGCACATTTCATACTCCATATAAAACTGTTGCTTTCCGGTTATTATCCGGAAAGCAACAGTTTTATTAATTAAATTAAAATTATTAATCCGGTTTGCAGCATTTTCTAGGATCATAGTCAGAAGTAGGCTGAGGAAAGAACTGTTCAAGTGGGAAAGATATTTTTTCAAATACTTCACAAGCTGTTTCAGAATTTGTTCCGCCACCGCCCAGGCAACATTCGTGCTTAGGAACACAGTAATCATAAGTTGGAATAAGTAAAGCAACAGGTCTTGATAATTGTACAATTGAAAACAAACCTATTGTAATAACGATGCCTCTTGTAAGTATATTGTTTCCGGAAAGAATTGATGCAATTTTTGTATCCAAAGCTATAGGCTCTACGACACTTACAGATGCCTTTGGCAGACTGATGATTTCACAGCAATCTCCAACAACGCCCTGTGATGGGGTTCCATCGCTTGCAAATGTCTGAATATTTCCCTGACTTCCATAAAGTATAACTTTTTTGTTCCATGTTGCTGTTCCTGTAAGAGGTATTGCAACTGTTGGGTTTGCCTGAGTATATCCATTGATTTCACAACTAAATGTAAATGTCATATCAACGGAAAAATAACCTCTTTTGAACTGTAACTCATCAACTGTAATGCTGATGTCTGTAACTTGAACACAAGTTGTTTTTACATTAGTAATGTCACTTGTAAAATCACTTGGATTGTTAAGAACTATTGGCAAATCAACAATACAGTCACGGTCTGAGCAAGTGTCAAAAATGCGTGGGACTTCTACGCAAACCGCTTCCTTAAAGCTATCACTTAATTCGCTCATAAAGATCCTCCTATAAAATTATTAAAGTATTAAACTTCAATATATACTATTCACAGAAGGATTAAAAAGTTACTGTTTATGTTGTATTTATTCTAAAATACAACATATTGAATACTTGCTAGTCAAACATTTTTGCCTTGCTGAAGTCTATCTGCTCAGTAAAAGCATTATATGACACATCCTCAGCATCCTTATTGACAAAGAAATACGTATCACTGAATGCAACAGGAACATAGCTTGCATCTTCATTGACAGCTTCTTCTGCCATCTGAATATACTTTACAGCATCGTTAAGGCTTGTTGACATTTCAATATTCCTTACTGCATACTCTAAATCAGAATTATAATAATCAAGAATGTTTCTGCTGTCTCCTGTAACAAACTGGCCGAAACAATCACTTACGTTATTTACTGAGTTATTTACTTCAACAACAGTCATATCAAAATCACCTGTTTTTAATCTGTCATTGTATTCTTTATCTGAAACAATTTCAACACTGCAAAGAAAATTCAAATTAATCTGCCACTGCTCTGCAATATTCTTTATTACATCTTTCCCCTCATAGTTATCATTAACCATGATACTCAATCCGTCAAGAGAAGCAACATCCATTTTGCTAAGCTCACCAATCCAAAGCTTTCTTGCAGCATTTTCATCAAATAAGTTATAATCTGATTCAGGAATCAAGTCTCTAACGCTTTTATTCATCACAGTAACGCCTTCAGGAATAATTGAATTTGCAGAAACAAATCCTTTAGGCATAGCATCGGACAATTCTGTACGATCTAAAGAATAAGCAAGAGCTTTCCTAAGAATTATATTTGAGAAACAAGTCGATTTTGTGTTGAACATAATACCTGAATACTTTGTCTGCTTTGACATTACTGAAGAAATATCAGCAAGCTGACTATAATCGTCAGAAATAATGCAATCTATGCTTCCATTTTTATAATCACTTATATTTTCAGATTCATCTTTTATAAAAAAGTTCAGTCCCAAAGGATAAACACGATCATTCTCAGAATTCTTCTGATTTCTTTTCATTATTATATAGTTATTGTCCCAATATGGATCGTAATTCCACTCTTTGATATAGAAAGCACCATCCGAAATACAATCATCAGGAGATAAGCCATATTTTCCTTTTGTACTGACAAAAAAATCCTCATTGCATGGATATGCTGCCGTCAGCGTCAGCAACTGCAAGAAATTATAGTATGGGTACTCAAGTTCAATAACAAGTGTTGTATCATCCAAAGCCTTTACTCCAAGTTCGTCCTTTGACTTTACACCTTTATTTATTGCGTCAGCGTTTTTTATACTCTTATATGTTTCTTTATATGGAGAATTAGTACTGTCATCATATATTCTCTTGAATGCATATTCAAAATCATATGCTGTCAGTGGCGCTTCGTATTCGTTTTTACCTGACCAGTAAACATCATTCTTCAATTCAAATGTATATGTATATCCATCTTCTGACACCTGATAATCAGATACAACATCAGACTCCACAGAGCCGTCCGCACGCATTTTGAACAATCCTCTGTACATATTTTCGATAATCATAAGAGAGGCTTTATCAGAAGCCAGCTGTGGGTCAAGATTCTGTGGATTTGAAGATATATTGGTTTTAAAAATATACCCAGATCCATCATCCTTGCCACATCCGCTTAATGCACATATCACTATTAAAATACACGATAACAAGTAAACAATAACTTTCTTTCCAGACATAATCTTTTTTTCTCCGAATTATATAATATCTATATAATAACATTAATTTATAATTTTTTCAAGCCATCAAAACTCTGTTTCACAAACTTTATTTTCGCTGATGCTTTTTTTGCAGTCAATTATCCTCTGATTGGAACTTCCCTTGAATCTGAGCAAATAATTCTTTTTATCAAGCTCAAACTTACCATCAACAATATAATCGCATACTTTCAACAAATCTGCATAATGATTTGTATCATTAGAATTACTCATAAGATACTCAAATGTAAAACCAGTATAAGCTATAATATTCAGTCCTTTTTCAATTATCTTCTTCCCCATATATACTAACGCTTCAGCCTGACAAAAAGGTTCTCCGCCGCTGAAAGTAACTCCATCGAGCAATGGATTGGTAAATATCTGTTCAAGTATACTGTCAGCAGTTACAATATTTCCTCCATCAAAACTGTGTGTCTGAGGATTATGACATCCGGCACAGTGATGAGGACAACCCTGTGTAAATATTGTAAAGCGGATGCCTGGCCCATCAACTATAGAATCATTTGCTGTTCCAGCTATTCTAAGCATTATATCTGACATAAAAATGACATTCCTTTCTCATAATATAAAAACAGGCAGGCAAGAAGCCCGCCTGTTCAATTATTATACCCCGTGTTTTACACGATCTTTTTCTTCTGCACGCTTTGCATTATTGAATCTGTCAATAGTACCAACAAGATATCCTGTAATTCTTCTGATTCTGTCAAAACCTACCCCACCCGAACCTTCTTTTCTTCCACACTTAGGGCAAGTATCACCAATAGTTCCTGTGTATCCACATATCGGATCACGGTCAACAGGATGATTGATTGAACCATATCCAATTCCTGATTCCTTCATGCATCTTACTACCTTTTCAAACGCTGCAAGGTTGTTCATTGGATCACCATCAAGCTCAATGTAACTTATGTGTCCTGCATTTGTAAATGCATGATAAGGAGCTTCAATCTTGATTTTATCGAATGCGCTTATGTTATAGTAAACAGGGACATGGAATGAGTTTGTGTAGTATTCCCTGTCTGTTACACCAGGAATTTTTCCGAAGAGTTCCTGATCAATACGTACGAATCTTCCTGAAAGCCCCTCAGCAGGAGTTGCAAGAAGCGTGAAGTTAAGACCTGTTCTCTTTGATTCTTCATCCATACGATTTCTCATATGATTTACAATTTCAACTCCTAAAGCTCTTGCTTCATCATCCTCACCGTGATGCTTGCCAATCAAAGCCTTAAGACACTCTGCAAGGCCTATAAAGCCCATTGACAAAGTACCATGCTTCAGTATTTCTCCAACCTCATCATCAGGGCCAAGATTTTCAGAATCAATCCATATTCCCTGTCCCATAAGGAAAGGATAGTTTCTGACCTTTTTCTGACATTGAATCTTAAATCTTTCCATTAACTGTTCAATTACAAGATCCATAATTTCATCAAGACTATCAAAGAATGCACCAACATTATGGTCAGCCTTCATTGCAAGTCTAGGAAGGTTTACAGATGTGAAGCTTAAGTTTCCTCTGCCTGTTACAATCTCTCTTGACTTATCATAATTGTTGCCGATAACACGGGTCCTGCATCCCATATATGCTACTTCTGTGTTATAATCGCCCTTCTTGTAATAAGGAAGGTTAAAAGGAGCGTCAATAAATGAGAAGTTAGGGAATAATCTCTTTGCAGATACACGACATGCAAGCTTGAATAGATCATAGTTAGGATCCTCAGGATTATAGTTTATTCCCTCTTTGATTTTGAAAATATGTATAGGGAAAATAGGTGTTTCACCATTTCCAAGACCTGCTTCATTTGCAAGAAGAATATTCTTTATTACCATTCTTCCTTCAACAGTAGTATCAAGGCCATAGTTAATAGAACTGAATGGAACCTGTGCACCAGCACGGCTGTTCATTGTATTAAGGTTATGAATTAATGCTTCCATAGCCTGATATGTAGCTCTATCTGTTTCCTTCAATGTATTCTGCGCTGAAAACTTCTGGACTCTCTCTACTGTTTCAGGATCAGTATATTTACAGAGCTTTTCAAATTCTATTTCCTTATAACCATTGTTATTGTCGAGAATAGGATAAATATGCTTTTCATTCAATATTTCATCTGCAATTCTATCTGCTATCTCCTGACCATTGTCAAGGCTTGCTATCATTTCCAGACATCTTGCAATATTATAAACATATTTCTTTCTGTATGTCTTTTTAACACCTTCAGACATAGCATACTCAAAGTTTGGAACACTCTGACCACCATGCTGATCATTCTGGTTTGACTGGATTGCTATACATGCAAGAGCAGAATAGCTATAAATATCATTAGGTTCACGTAAAAAGCCATGCCCTGTTGAGAACCCATCTTTAAACAGCTTTATCAAGTCAATCTGACAGCAGGTTGTTGTAAGAGTAAGATAATCAAGGTCATGAATGTGAATATCGCCTTCGTTATGAGCCTTTGCATGACGTGGGTCAAGTACATACATCTCGTAGAACTGCTTTGCACCTTCAGAACCATACTTAAGCATAGTTCCCATTGCAGTATCTCCGTTAATGTTTGCATTTTCACGCTTAATATCGCTGTCTTTAGCAGGCTTGAAGGTTAAGTCTTCATAAACCTTCATAAGCTTGGTATTCATTTCTCTTGACCTTGTTCTGTCAGCTCTGTAAAGAATATATGATTTTGCAGTTTTTGCGTGACCCTCTTCAACAAGAACCTTTTCAACTATATCCTGTACCTGTTCAACTGTAGGAATGCTTTTACCATATGTATTTTCAATAAGCTCGCAAACCTTATCCGCCAATTCCAATGAAGCGTTATAATCGCTGCCTCCGACTGACTGAGCTGCCTTATAAATTGCACGAGCAATTTTCTCAACATTGAAAGGCATCTTTCGTCCGTCTCTTTTAATTATCTGTGTAATCATCAATATCCCTCCGTAATTGCTACCACAACATATAGTGGTTTGATGTATGCTAAATACAAGTATATAGTACGCATTAAATTATGTCAACACAATTACAAAAAGAATATTTAGAATTTGCAGAATAATATTTGTATAGTTTGTATATCAAGCTTAAAGACTTTACAACCTTTATTTACACAATAAAGCTTTATTTTAATTGTTCTTCAGCATTTTTAAGTACTGTCTCAGTAATATTATCCCCACACAGAATTCTTGCTATTTCATATTTTCTTTCATCAAATGTAAGTTTCTTTACAGTTGTAAATGTCCTGTTACTATCTGACATTTTCTCAATTAACAAGTGGTTATCAGCCTTAACAGCAATCTGAGATAAGTGTGTTACGCAAATAACTTGTCTTATTCTGGAAATTTCTTTAAGCTTAATTCCAATCTTCTGCGCAGCTCGTCCACTTACACCTGTATCTATTTCATCAAAAATCATTGTAGGAACTTCATCTTTTTCAGCAATAACGTTTTTGAGGGCAAGCATAATTCTTGAAAGCTCTCCGCCGGATGCAAACTTACTTATAGGCTTTGGTTCCTCACCGATATTTGCTGACACATAAAATTCAACAGAATCCATGCCATAGGACGTAAGTTTTCCCTCAACAAATTTCACTTCTATCCGAACATTAGGCATGTCAAGGAACTTAAGCTCCTCCTGAACCTGACCAGCAAAACGCAGCCCAGCTTCTTTTCTGTTTTCAGATAATTTATTTGCTTTTTCTGAAACACGCTTAAGCAAAGCTTCCCTGTGTTCAGCAAGCTTTTTTATATTATCAGTATTGGTATTCAGATTGTCAAGTTCATTCTCTGACACAGAAAGAGTATTTAGAACATCACACAGGTCAGGACCATACTTTTTCTTTATTTCATAAAGTTTCTGACGTCTTTCAAGAAGATATGAGTACCTTTCAGGATTGCAGTCAGATCTGTCATTTATATTAATAAGCTCTGAGCAAATATCATCAAGTTCAATTTTTAAGCTGACGAGCCTGTTGTTCAGCGAGGACAAATCACTCATCAAATCAGAATACACGCTTAAATTATCAGCAATTTTACTAATCTGACTTATTATTCCTTGGTTAATATCATCCCCATTAAGTGTCACAACAGCTTCCTGGACCGTTCTTGATATTTCAACACTGTTCTTTGCAAGATTGTATTCATCTTCAATCTGCTGATCCTCATCCGCCTGAATATCAAGTGTAGAAATATCAGCTATGCGCTGCAATAAAAGCTGTATGCGTTCAGCCTTGTCCTTTTCAGTATTTGCCAAGGATTTAAGCTGTCGGGATACGCTTTGAAGTTCCTTGAAATCTGTTCTGTAGTCTTCAAGCTGATTTTCAAGTCCTGCATATGCATCAAGTATACCAAGATGCTTGTCAGGTGACAGCAAAATCTGATTATCGTGCTGGCCATGAATATTTACAAGCGTTTCTCCAATAGCCTTTACAACTGATATATTTGCAGGTTTAGAATTAATTCTTGCAGAACTGCCCCCATCAGCAAATATTTCTCTTGTAATAGATAATTCATCATCGCTATAATCAATACCATATTCATCAAGTTTATGTTTAGTGGCAGGAAACAAGTTTTTAAACATAGCAGTAATAACGGCCTTTTCACAGCCGCTTCTTACTATGTCTTTAGATGTTCTGTGTCCAAGAACTGCATTAATTCCATTTATCAGTATTGATTTACCTGCACCTGTTTCTCCCGTAAATACATTGAAATTGTCCGAAAACGGAATAACAGCTTCTTCAATCAATGCAAGATCAGCTATATAAAGTTCACTTAACATTATTTAACTCACCTTTATCATTTTAATAATAAGTTATTCATTGTTTCTGAAAACCAATCTGCTTTTTCCTCTGACTTCATTAATACAAATATTGTATCATCACCTGCAATGGTTCCTAATATTTCGCTGTAATTAATTTTATCAAGTATTGAACAAGCAGCCATAGCCATGCCTGTATGACACTTCAATACAACCATGTTCATGCCAAAGTCAACTGATATTACCGCGTCAAGAAACATCTGTGGGAATACTGGCAGAGAATTATCAGGTACTACATATCTATAATTCTTATTATCATCGTAATCTTTAAATAATTTTAACTCCCTGATATCCCTTGAAAGAGTTGCCTGCGTTACTTCAATACCCTGCTTTGACAGAAATTCTTTGAGCAGCTCCTGTGTATCTACAATATTATTTCTGATTATGTCAATTATCTTCTCATGCCGTTCCTTTTTCATCATGCTACCCCTTAATAGAATTCATAAGTTTATTGTTCACAGCATCAAAAAAAGAATTGTTCTTCATGTCAATCAGATTTAAAACTTTATCTGATTTAGAAATCGTAAGGATCTGATCATCGGAAAGGCTAATTTTTTCCTTACCATCTACGATAAATACAACATCATCTGCCTGAACTGACGAATAAGTAAGCCTAAGTTCATTGCTGTCTGAAAATAACGTAGGTCTGGAACATAACGACTGCGGACAGATTGGTGTAAGTTGAATACACTTCATTGCTGGTTCAACAATAGGTCCTCCTGCTGATAAAGCATATGCCGTAGAACCTGTAGGTGTAGAAAAAACAACTCCGTCAGCCCTGATTGAACTAACAAGCTTATTTCCAGTGTAAACACTATAGTCTGTCAGCTTTGAATAAGCTCTTGAAATAACTATATCATTTAGAGCAGAATAAACTTCATTTTTTCCTTCTGAAGACACGGATGCATCAAGCATCATTCTTTCCTGAACGGAATAATCACCGTCAATAAGCCTTGAAAGACTTTCAAGCTCATCAATTTCAAGTGAAGCCATAAATCCTATTCTTCCTGTGTTAATGCCAAGAAGTGGTTTATTATATGCTGATGCATACCTTCCAGCCTTTAAAATAGTTCCATCGCCGCCAATGGCAATTATTATGTCCGATTCAGCAGAAATTTCATTTATATCTCCGTAATTAATAAAATTTTTACAGTCAAACTCATGTATATTATTCTTATCAGTGTATATCTCACAATCCAGATTTTTAAGAATATCACATGTTTTCAACGCTGCTGAAAGAGCGTTTTTCTTTTTAAAATTCGGCATTAGGACAATACGCATTTCTTCACCTCTTCTTATTCAAACTGCAAAATGCTTCGTTAACAATTTTATCAACCTGATAATTAACTGCAGGCGCTTTATCCGCTTTAGACGGCTTAGAAATGTACAACAAATATTCTATGTTTCCGTCTCCACCAGAAACAGGAGAAAAATCAAGACCGCAAACTGACAATCCATTTAAACCAACACATAGAATAATCTCATTAATAACCCTTATATGTGCTTTCCTGTCTTTCACAATTCCATTTTTGCCAATACAAGTCTTTCCCGCTTCAAACTGTGGCTTAATAAGCAATACACTATGACCGTTTTCTGATAACAAGTCAGAAACATTAGGAATTATATGTTTTAATGATACAAATGAAACATCCACAGATATAAAATCTATTTTCTCATTAAAAAAATCACAGTTTACATTAACTATATTTGTCTTCTCAAGGTTAACAACCCTACTGTCATTTATCAGAGATGAATCAAGCTGATCGTGTCCGACATCAACTGCATACACCTTTACAGCACCGTTCTGCAGCATACAATCAGTAAAGCCTCCGGTAGAAGCGCCAATATCAATACAAACCTTATTATTGAGTTCTATTTTAAAACAATTTAGCGCCTTTTCAAGCTTCAGGCCGCCTCGTCCCACATATTTGAGCTGATCACAGGTTACTTCTACATTATCACTTTCATAAACTTCAAAGGAAGGTTTCTCTATAATGTGTTCATTAACAGTAACATAACCGTTTTTAATATATTCTTTTGCTCTTTCGCGGCTTTTTATCAAGCCTGACTGAACAGTGTAAATATCAAGCCTCACCGTTTTTCTCCTATGATTTATTAACTATTCTTTTAACAGAATCACAATCTAGACTATATTTTTTAAGTGCAGAACAAACATCAGCCTGAGCTACAAAATCATTAATTGCATGTATTTCAGTTGTTCCTCTGAATCCAAGTTTATTAAGTAAACATACAAAATGTTCACTTATTCCACCGTATTCATATCCTTCTTCAAAGAATATAATATTATTATAATTAAGACATATCTGTGCGACATCATCAGAAATAGGAAATATCTTAATCAATTTTAAAAAATCAGCATTGATATTTTTCTTATCTGAAATTATCTTCTGTGTTATTCTGCCATAAGAAACTATCAATTCAGAATTATTTTTACCTGTATACTCATATTCGGATAAATATGTTTCTTTTTCCAAGCAATCACTTCCTTTTGGATACCTGACAGCTACAACACCTTTACAGCAATAAAGAGCCTCTTTAAGGCTACTCTTAAGCTCCCCATATGATGACGGAGAATAGATAGTAATACCTGGAACTGATGTCAGCATAGGAACATCAAAAATACCCTGATGTGTTTCCCCATCCTCGCCAACTATTCCTGCACGGTCAATGCATAAAACTACATGAAGCTTTGAAATAGAAAGGTCATGTATTATCTGGTCATATGCTCTCTGCAAAAAGCTTGAATAAACACACACTACAGGAATAAACCCTTCATAAGCAAGTCCCCCTGCAAATGTAACTGCATGCTGTTCAGCTAATCCTACATCAAAAAATCTCTCAGGATGCTTTTCTGCAAAGAACTGCAAACCTGTTCCATATTTCATTGCAGCAGTAATTGCACATATTTTATCATCAAGTTCTGATAATCTCAGCAATTCCTTTCCAAACACAGCAGAATAAATGTCATCTGTAATAATTTCAGGATTACTACACTTTTCAATTGGAGATAATGCATGAAAAGCACCAGAGTTTTTTTCAGCAGGTCTGTATCCTTTGCCTTTAATTGTATTTACATGGATAAATACAGGCTTGTTAAGGCTTTTTGCTGCTGTAAGGACTTCCTCAAGTTCTTTTATGTTATGACCATCTACTGGGCCAAGATATACAAACCCCAGATCCTCAAACATAGTTGTACGATACAACGCCCACTTAACAACAGATTTTGAAGAAACAAGAAATTTTTTCAGTGATTGACCTACAACAGGAGTTTTATCAAGCGCATTCTCAACACTATGTTTTGCATTAAGATATTTTTGATTTGCTCTTATTGAAGTCAGATATTTCGCAAGAGCACCTACATTTTTAGATATTGACATGTCATTATGATTAAGTATTACAATAATATTATCATTGCTCTTGCCGGCATTATTAAGTCCCTCATAAGCCATTCCACCTGTAAACGCACCATCGCCGATTATTGCAACAGCATGATGATTATCACCTTTGAGTTTCATTGCTTTTGCAAATCCGCATGCTGCTGAAATAGATGTGCTGCTGTGTCCGCTTATAAAGGCATCATGTTTAGATTCTGACGGACGAGTAAAACCAGACAATCCGTTTTCTTTTCTCAATGTTGAAAAACGTGAGAACCGTCCGGTAAGAATTTTGTGAGTATATGCCTGATGACCGACATCCCATATTATCTTATCTTTAGGAGAATCAAAAATTCTGTGCACAGCAACAGAAAGCTCAACCGTTCCAAGGTTAGAACTCAAATGTCCGCCGTTTTTCAGTACCGTAGTTATAAGCTCTTTTCTGATTTCACGGCATAAATCTTCACATTGCTTTACAGAGAGTTTTTTTAAGTCTCCTGGAAGTTTGAGGTCACAAAGACTTAATCTTTTTTCATAGCTCATTTTATCACATCGGCACAATCAATGCAATCAAAATACCTAAAAGTGCCCCTCCTAAAACTTCAAATGGAGTATGACCAAGATACTCTTTAAGTTCTTTTCTCTTTGGATCAAAGTCTTTAATTTTGCATAATTGCACTGCAGTTTCAGGGTTCGTAAACAGCTTATTCATTCTGTTTAGCTCACGGGCATGAAGTCCTGCTGCGCGGCGTACACCCATTGCATCATACATTACGATCATTGCAACAAGAAACATTACTGCAAACTCAGATGAGCCCATACCACATGTTCTCAAAACAGCTATTGTAGCAGAGCATACCAGCGAAGAATGTGAACTAGGCATTCCACCAGCTCCGAATAGCCTTTCAATTCTGAATTTTTTATTCAGAAAATAGTATAAAAAAGTTTTGATTAATTGTGCAACTGTCCAAGATAAAACAGCCGAAACTAAAATGTAGTTATATTCAAGTTTGTTCATTATCTCACAATCCTTATTTTTTTCTAGTCAGCATTTTCTTAGTAAGTTCAATCATAAATCCGCAATCTTCAAAATCAGATAACGATTCAATTGCTTTGTTTGTATATTTTTCTGCATATTCTGCTGCATTCTTTACTCCGGCAAGTTCAGCATAAGTATTCTTATTATGCTTCTTATCGCTTCCGACAGGCTTACCAAGTTTTTCAGATTCACCCATAATATCAAGTATATCATCAATAATCTGAAATGCAACACCCAGATTTTCTGCATACATTCTTGCTGCAAGCAGTCTGTCATCTGCACCAGCAGTGATACAACCCATTTCACATGAAGCTGACAGCAATGCACCCGTTTTAAGCAAATACATTTTCTTTATATCTTCCCTACTTATATCCACACTATTACTAATGTCGATAGCCTGCCCTCCTATCATTCCTGATATTCCGACATTTTTTGAAAGAATTGACATTGCCTTCACTTTAATATCTGCACTGATATTATTATCCTTACAGATAATTTCAAACGAATGATTTTCAAGAGCATCACCTGCAAGAAGTGCAACAGCCTCTCCAAATTGCTTATGGCAAGAAGGCCGTCCCCTGCGAAAATCATCATCATCCATGCAAGGAAGATCATCATGAATAAGTGAAAAGGTATGAATCATTTCTATAGCGCAGGCACATGAGAGTGCTTTCCTCTCTTCTCCACCGCACATCCTGTTGTACTCCATTACAAGAACAGGTCGTATCCTTTTGCCCCCTGCCGATATAGAATACCACATTGCATCTATAACTTTACTTTGCAAACTGTTTTCAGAAATTCTAAAAGAGTCAAAATATCTTCTTAATTCATTATTCACCAGTTCAGCATAATACGTAAGTCTGGATTCAAATTCGCTATTCATTATTAATACCCGAAGAAGAAATCTTCTGCTGAGCCTCATCAAGCTGTTTTTTACAGTTATTTAATATGCTCAGTCCCTCCTGATATAATTCAACTGAATTATCCAGATCAATCTCCCCTTGTGACAAAGATGAAATTATCTCTTCTATCCTATTCATATTCTGCTCAAAATTCATATTTGTTACCCTTCATAGCCTTCATAAATACATTATATTATTATAGCATCAACAGAGCCATCTGACAAATTTATTTTAACTTTATCGTCTTTTTTTAGCTCTTCAGATGTCTGTATTCTCTTATTATCCTTATATATCACAGCATATCCGCTTGAAATTATCCTTAATGGGTTAAGCTTTTCAAGAACTTCTGCTTTTTTAACGAAGTCATTATACTTATTCATCATGACATTTTTAATAGCAGTATCAAGTTTCTGCTTGTTACTTGAACATATCTGAATATATGATGCTATTTTCGCCTCTGGTGATTGCTTATCCAGCAACTCATAACGTAAATTAATTTTATCATATAAGCTTTCAATGTAATTTTGTTCTGAAATTACAAGATTCTTCCTATACTCTTCAAGCTTGTTATAAAAGGCATTTATATCCGGAACGGCAAGCTCTGCTGCTGCAGATGGCGTTGGCGCTCTCAGGTCTGAAACAAAATCACACAAAGTTGTATCTGTTTCATGTCCGACAGCAGAAATAACAGGCGTACTGCAAAAAAATATTGTCCTAACAACACTTTCATTATTAAAGCACATAAGGTCCTCAAATGAACCTCCGCCTCTTGCAACTATAATAATATCACAATAGCTGTCATCAGCAGAAATTATTGCTTCACATAAAGACTGCGGAGCTTTCTCTCCCTGAACGATTGCAGGAAATATTATAACCTCAGCAATAGGATATCTTCTGCCTAATATATTAAGTATATCCTGTAATGCAGCACCCTGTTCAGCTGTTACTACTGCAATTCTTGACGGATATGCAGGAAGAGGTTTCTTATACTGTTCATCAAACAAACCCTCTTCTAATAATCTCATCTTAAGCTGTTCAACAGCAGTAAACAAAGCACCTATTCCATCAGGCTGAATATCATTTACATAAAGCTGGTATAATCCATCACGCTCAAAAACCTGCACCGAAGCTGAAACAATAACGCTCATTCCATTGTAAGGAATGAAGTTAAGTCTTGATGCAAAGCTGTTAAACATAATAGCCTTTACAGAACTTTCGTTATCCTTTACTGTAAAATACAAATGCCCCGTTTTTGTGTGATTTGTAAAGTTGGATATTTCACCTCTTAAAAGAATTAGCTTTAAATTATTATCCTCTTTTATCTTAAAAGAAATATATCTGTTCAACTGTGAAACAGTTAATATACTGCTCATTCAATACTCCTTAAATATGCATATACAGCCGTCCCTACAGCGTTATCACATGAAAATTCAGGTGCAGCGAAATAAATGTTATCAAATTCTTTCATTAAGTTGTTCTTAATAAATTTATTTGACATTACTCCTCCTGCAAAGATACCAGGAAGCTCGCCATATTTATTCCTTGCTGAAATAAACATACCTCTCACAGCAGCATATATATAAGTCAGACAATATTTGGCTATATCACAATGTTCCATTCCATCCTGAAGCATTTTCCTGCATTGATTTTCTATGCCTGATAAACAACAGTTACTTTCTTTCAGTACAGGCTTTATCTTATAAATCATATTACTTTGTTCTGCAAGCTTTTCAAGTTTTCTTCCGCATGGAAACTGCAAGCCAAGCATAACACCAACCCTGTCAATAGCCTGTCCAGCTTTCAAATCAAGAGATGTTCCTGTTTCTGTCAAGGTTAAAATGTTTTCTTGTGACAATTCAGATAATAGACAATCAGTGGTTCCGCCGCTTACATGAAAAGCAATGAACCTTTCATTAATCAAATCAAGCTTATCCGCAGAATAAAGTGCAGCAAGAACATGTCCAACCTGATGCGATGTTTTATGAACTTTTTTCTTCAACACAGCAGACAAAGATTCAGCTAGTCCAGAACCGCAGGTAAAGCAAGGCATATATGAACCCTCAATATTCCTGGGGCTCACAGACACGCCTATTCCATCAAGTTTTGAACAATCAGTATCACTAAGCATTTCTTTTATAAGTTCAGGTAACTGCTGTGTATGATGGAATACAGCGTCACTCTGACGCAGGCCAAGCTGTCCTTCCTTTACGGGAAGTAACTTCTTACATTGTACGACAAAATTATCATCAGAATTATATATTGCAAGTGAAGTTGTGTAATTGCTTGTGTCAATTCCAAGAAACAATGGCATTACTAAACAGCCTCTCTGCTTCTTGAAAATGCGCCAAGTACTCCGTTTACAAACTGAACATCAGTGTCAAAAGAATACTTTTTTGACAGAATAACTGCTTCACTGATTGCAACATTTACAGGAACTTTATCATCATACATGATTTCATATATAGCAATTCTTAGTAAAGCAATACTTACCTTAGGAATTCTTGAAAGCTGCCTCTTCTCACTATACTTTGCAATAATCTCATCAAGCTCAGAGCCCTTGCTGTTTACATTTATAAACAACTGCTTTGCATCATTGTTTATATCAAAAACATCCGCTTCAAGAGCAATATCAATAATTTCTTCAACAGAATCATCATTGAGCAATTTTTCAAAAGTCAGTAAAAAAGCTGATTCCCTCACTTCACTTCTTTTCATTTTCATCCGTCCTTTCCGAACCATGCATTTCCACAAAAAATATTTTATACGAAAAGCAAAGTCCACAGTCTGATATTATTTTCAGACTATATATAAACTTATAAATTCAAAAACCACTTAAACTATATTATACCACAGAAAAGCAAGCCCCCTTGCTGAGAGCCTGCTTTTAATCATTTATCTGACGATAATGATACACCGCTGATAAAAACGTTAATTTTAGAAACAGTTACTCCTGTCATTGTCTGAATGTCTTCCTTAATCTTTTTCTGAACATTTTCAGCTGTTACACTAACCTTACAACCATAAGTCACAATTATACTTACAGATATCTCAACAGCATCTCCATGCATTTTTATTTTAATAGCAGGAGATTTTTCACTATTAACAAAGATGTTTGAAAACGGAATTCTTACATTACTTAATCCGTATACACCCTTTACTTCGCTTACTGCTATTTCAACAATACGATTAATAACATCTTCGGAAACTTTCAGGCAATTATTTTGTACTTCCTTAACGTTGTTCATATCAAATCCTCCTGCTTCTGACTGCGGAATAACCAGCTAATCAGATATTCAATTTGTTATACACTAATATTATAACAAATTTTTTTGCAAGACACAACTACTTAACCTCAAAAATTCTAATATTTTCTGCCGGAACAGTATATTCAGAAAGAAGGATGTCTTTAATTTGAGCTGCCTGCTCTGCCTGTAAACCTTCTGACTTTACAACTATGCTTGCAGTTTCGCCGTCAAGATAAACAACACAATCCTGAAAACCCTGTGCTTTTATAAGACTTTCAATCTTACCTTCGCTCTCTGAAAGCTTTGATAATTCAGTTGCCTGCATTGTATATGTAGCTTTTTCTTCATCTGAAAGATCGCCGCCACCTAGAATAGCAGACAATGTTTCAACAGCCTGATCCCTTGAAGTCATTCTGGTTAACCTTACTTGTGAAAAATAATCGTTATCCACATTTTCAGTGCTTACAAATTCAGCATCACCATAATTTGCTGCCTGTTCTGCATCATCTGATAAAGTGTTAGCCGATGTAGGATCAGCTGCAATTTCCTGTCCGACAGAAGAAAACGCATAATTCATATAAATAGCAATACCCAGAATCAATGTAAGGCATGCAAGAATAATGTGTTTCTTTCCAATAATAAATGATGGCTTTCTCATAAAAAATCCTCCTATTTCATTTCTGTAACATAAATTTTTGTTGTTGGTATACCTAAAGCAGTTGATACCGATTTATATATTTTCTCACAGGTTTTTGCATTACCTCCTCCTTCACATACTATAACAACTCCGCTGATCTGCGGCGTGTTAATTTTCTTGACCAGCGCCTCCTTTTTTGAACCCCCGTCTATTATCACATATTCATTTTCCGAGCCTGAGGAATTATTTTTAATGGTTTCCGCATAAACATATTCTTCCGTTGACGTTATTGTCAGCAAAACATTTGCTTTTCCTACACCGTCAATTGACACAAGTATATCTTTTAACTCTGACTCCATTTTCTTGCTATATGTTTCTGAAAGAGTGAAGTCTATATTTTCTTCCGCAAAAGTTATCTCCTCGTCCTTTTTATCTCCGCTGTCAATGTTTGAAACAAGAATGAGAATCATACCTATTATTCCTATAAATATTGCTGCTTTCAGAACATTCTCTTTCTTAAGGAAGTCCTTTATTTTATCAATTATTTCCTTCATCTTCACACTCCTTTACGCATACATAAACATCCACACCAACTTCATCTTCTATTAATTTTATGGCTTTTTCATATTTATCCTTGTCGGACATGATTATTTCAACCTCTCTAATACATATGCTGTTGTCATCAGAAATATTTATACTTGTCAGTATTTCTTGTACATTTATTTGATTTTGGGTTAAAGTGCTCTTCAACTCCATGTTCAGGTTATTCTCAATTGATTTAATAAAATAATCATATGTCTCTTCTGCTCTCTCATCCAACAGGCTGCTGTCTGCTTCGGCAGACACTGAAATATCATCTAATGAAATTTCTTTGTTTACAATTGGAGCTGTAATACATGACAAGAATACCAGAGAAAATATCATTTTCATTTGTTTTGCATATTTCTCGCTTGGATAAAGTGAATCTATGATTGCTATGATTATTGCAATCAAGCATGCTATATATGAAACTGCTCTGAATAAATCCACAGTTCCTGCACTTCCCTTCTTTTTACGATATATTCAAGCCTACCATCATCAAAATAGTAGTTGAAATTACAAGAATTATAAAAAAGCAGACCAGTATACTGAATGCAAGTGCAAGTATCTGTGATGTATTCTTCATGAGAACCTTGATCTGTGGTAACCCGAACATATCTGAAAGAATATCCCCAATAAATATAACTGCTCTCATTGCAGTTATTTCAAGAATTGTCGGAAGTACAAGCAGCGAAATGGATATAATCCCTATGAAGCCTACACCGCCCCTTAACAAACCTAGACTTGACCGAAGAGTTGTATATGCATCTGCTACTGCCCCTCCAACTACAGGAATAAAATTTGAAACCATGAATTTTGCAGCTTTTACTCCAAGAGTATCAGCGGAAACACCTACTATACTTTGTATTGATAAAAGTCCGACAAATATTGTCATTACAAA
The DNA here is from genome assembly GCA_023396225.1 of Bacillota bacterium. Classification (GTDB taxonomy): domain Bacteria; phylum Bacillota; class Clostridia; order Oscillospirales; family Ruminococcaceae; genus JAEZYS01. The sequence goes on along the minus strand of JAEWWT010000013.1, from coordinate 40,698 downwards.
GCAAATCAGAAATGATGCCGCTTTCTTTATCGCCTTTGTTATTCCAGAAAGGTTAAAAGTAGGATTTATTGCCTCAACAATTCCCAGAGCCATACATATTGAAAGCATTGGCATAAGGTAATTTGAAGCAAGCTGAACTGCAATCTCTGCAACAATCAGTACAATAGAATTATAAGAAACGGCAGATGTGACATTTCCGGATGATGCAGTTATTCCTGCAAAAATCGGAATATATCCTATCATGAAATTGCTGCCCTGACTTAAAGTTGTTGCAGTATTTTTTATGCATTGTGAAATCGGATTGCAAATTACTCCTACTGTAATAATAACTGTAATAACCTCATAAATTCTGGTTAGTGATTTATTAGTTATAGTATCACCCATGCTGCCAGCCAATGAAGATATCAGTACCGCTCCTAACAGACAAGCAAGGGTTTTTAGCGGCATTTTCAGTTTAGTTTTAAATTCACCCAATATGTATCTGAAAACATCTCCCGGTGTAATAGAAGTCATTTTCTCTGTATCTTCAACAGATATATCATTATCATCCAAAAAGTCATTTACTTCATCAGGAAGATTTTCATTAATTTCTCCTGCTTCAGATTCTAATCTGCTTATAAGTTCTTCTTCATCTGCTGAATAATACTGTCCGCAGAAAAACAAATATAATAAGGAGCAGATTAATATACATATCAACTTTCTCATTTTTATGTCCTTTCAAATACCTGTCCAAATACAAAGCTCTAAGCTTAATCATGCTCAAACTTTTATCCTTGTCCATAGTTACACTTCTGCTCTTATGCATTTCCCATAAGCATAATTACAATATCAGTAAGTGAATTGAACATAGGAAGGGCAATCAGAACCAATGAAATCTTACCAGCCACCTCAATCTGAGTTGCCATTGCATTTTCATTGCTGTCCTTGCAGACATCATGTGCAAACTGGGTTATATAGCATATTCCAAGTGCTTTGAACAGAATACTGACATATTCTTCGTTTGCTCCTGTTTTAATAAAAATGTTATTGACAGTTTCAGCTATCGGCGAAACATATATTATGACTGATGCAAGTATCCCAACTGCTGACAATATTCTTATAAATAGTCCGTATTCCTTATTATTTTGCACTTCAAAAAGCTTGCACATTACGGAAGCTATGATACAAATTACGGCTATTGATATTATTTTCATAATACTTAAAACCCAAACACTGTTTTTATTGTATCAAACAGTGTTGATATCTCATTTATAATCATTATTAAAACAACTATAAGACCTGCAAGTGTTGTCATCATAGCCTGCTCGTCCCTATCTGCCTTTTTAAGCAGCAAGTTAAGTGCTGCAACAATAATTCCAACCCCTGCAACTTTAAATATCAGATCTAAATTCATACACAGCCTCCGTAACTTTTTAACGATATATATTCATTCATATAATAATTACCGAAATAAACGCTCCGGACAAAACCCCAAGTGTTCTAAATAATCTTGATTTGTTTGTAAGATCTTCTGCTGCATCACTTATCTGATATTTAAGTTCTTCCTTTTCAAGCAATAGTGTACTTAACTGTCCGTCAATATCACTGTTTCCAAGATTACTTCCCAACGCCTCTATACATGACAAATCCTTAGCTTTAAGGAAATATACCGGACACTGCGCAATAGCTGTTCTCCATTGATCAGAAAAGCTTTTCTGATCCTCGCTGTTTTTTATTTTTTGAAGAAAATACAGGTCAGAAAATCTGCTGTCTTTCTTAAGGCTGTCCACAATTTCATAAACAGTTGCCGCTTTATATCGTATTAGCACACACATTTCTTCAAGCATTACCAATACTATTTTAAGGTATCTGTGTCTTTTCTTGAGCCTGTCAGACATATAACACCCTATCAGACTTGTCATTGTAATAATAAGTATCGTTCCAATAAGTTTCAGCAATGCTATCAGTCCTTACTATATTTTTTATTATTCCGGGTGATTTCATGCCATCCAACACAACAACATGATCAAATACACCTGCTTTTATAAGCTTTACTATACACGGCCTTTTCTTAAGTTCGTCTGTTCCTCCGGCATGAGCAGAAGCAATTAGTTTCACACCACTGTTCAGAAGATTAATGATTGCATCCGCATCCCTGCTTGTACCTATTTCATCGCACACTATAATTTCTGGCGACATTACTCTTACTGCCATTTCAATTCCGTCTGCCTTTTTATATCCGTCAAATACATCCGTGTTTATCCCAATATCATTCTGAGGAATACCGTTGAATACAGCTGCAATCTCTCCACGTTCATCTATGACAGAAATTTTAAATCTTTTCCCTAACTGGCGGCACAAATCACGCAGTATGGTAGTTTTTCCACTTGACGGAGGGCCTATTACCAGCACACTCTGCAAACCAGAAAAAAATAATTTGTTTAATATTTCATCCGCACATCCGATAATCTGTCTTGCAATTCTGAAATTCAACCCACTGATATGCTTTATACTCTGGATATTCTCATTACTATAAACTGCTGTTCCGCACAAACCTACCCTATGACCTCCGAGAACTGTAATAAAACCACCACATAATTCACGCTGAAAACTATGTATACTGTACTGACAAATTGAGTTGAATGTATCATCAATATCCTGCTGAGCAACAATATTTCTATCTGAAGGGTCACTTGCAAGACAACCGTTTTCTGCTGCATATCTGGTTATTCCAAAACATGAAAAGGAAAGTGGTTTTCCTGTCCTAAGCCTTATTTCCTGTATCTCATTCCATTTATTACTGCCAATACTATTTAAAACAGATTTTATTCTGCCGTTAAAATGTTTGCTTATATTTATGTGCATATTATCATTCCATTCTTTTTTTACATATCCTGTTTTATAGTACTTGTCTTAGTTTAATTGTATGAATCCGAGGACAAGTATAGAACAATATTATTATGACTTTATAAAACAAAAAAGGACGTTACTGCTTTTCGCAATAACATCCTATAAGATATGTATTCTATTATTTCATGTTTTCAACATATGTTTCAAATGAATTCTTATCTGTAGGTGGCACTATATCACCATTTATAATAAGATCTTTAAGCTCCAGTGTTCTCTTCATAACATCCTTATCTACTAAAGGATTATCATTAGGAATACCTACACCACCTTCATATAAGCCAATATATACGGTCTTATCATCATAGTAATTTCCGTCTATGTAATCTTCAATTACGGTATATACGGTTGATTTTACATCCTTTAATGCACTTGTAAGAACATAGTCGGGAGCCAAATAACTCTGATCCTTATCTACGCCTATTACATATTTCTTTGCTTCAGATGCAGCATTAATTACACCTGTTCCTGCTCCACCGGCAGCCTGAAAAATAATATCAATATCATTTGAATACATATCAAGTGCAGTATTTTTTGCCATTTGAACATCATCAAAATTATTCAGATAAAATGTCTGAACATCAATCTTTTTGCCTGATTCCATTTCGGCATATTTTATTCCAGCCTTGTATCCATATTCAAAAGGCAGGATAGATTCATTTTCAACACCGCCAATGAATCCTATCTTATTTGTTTTTGTTGTCATACCAGCAATATATCCTACGAGAAAACTGCTTTCCTGTACTTTATAACTGATTCCGGTAACATTTTTAAGGGTTCCATCGTAAACCCAGTCAACCGAAACATATTTAATGTTCGGATTTTCTTCAGCAGATTTAATAATGCTATCCTGAGGTTTATATCCTATTCCAATAACAAGATTAGTATTCTTTGACACACTATCAAGTATGTTTGCAAACTCATCGTCATTCTTTACAATTTTTTTTTCAGATGAGAAGTCAAAAGCTTTTGATGCTAAATCAATTCCATCAACAGCCTGCTTATTAAATGAATCATCTTCAGATATTACTTTATCTACAACCAAAACAACAGAATATTTATCAAACAAGCAAGAACTTAACAGCATTACACATAAAACCGAACATAAAATCTTACATAAAAATGTCACATTACTTTTCATAAATAATACCCCCTACGTCCTATTTAATTAAGTATATTTTAACAATGCAATATGCTCAAAACCGTCAAGCAATTTGTCAACATAATTAAAAGCTATTCCTGTTCCCCTTGCTACACACGAAATAGCATCATCAGCTACATAAAATCTTGCACCCATCGTACTGCTCATCAACTCTGAAATGCCACAGATAAGAGCTCCCCCTCCTGTCATTACAATTCCGTTTGTTAGAATATCTCCGACAAGTTCAGGCGGAGTCTTTTCAAGGACATCCTTAACAGCACCAACTATCTCATTAACTATATCTATTATTGCTTCATAGATATCATAATCAGATATTTCGACCTTTTCCGGCAATCCTCTTATTAGATGTCGTCCTTTTACAAACATCTTTTTTGTTCCATCAGGATTATATACATTTGCAACTGTTATTTTTGCATTCTCAGCTGTTTTTTCACCAATAAGTATTCTATACCTGTTTGAAATATACTTTACAATTGCCTTATCAATTTTATTTCCGGCAAGCTTAATTGATTTCTTAACTACTATACCATTAAGAGATACAACCGCTATATCAGTTGTACCGCCGCCGATATCCACAACCATACATCCATTTGGTTTTGATATATCAATGCCAGCACCTATAAGTGCAGCAATAGGTTCTTCTATAAGATATACATTCCTTGCGCCGGCTGATTTAGCCGCTTCAATTACCGCTCTCGATTCAACGTCAGTTATTGATGAAGGAACACATAAAATAATACTTGGCATCATAAGCTGCTTTCCTGTTACTTTTTCAATAAAAGCAGCAATCATACTTTCGGTCATTTTATGATCCGATATTACTCCATCACTCAAAGGTCTTATAACAGTAATGTAGTCAGGTGTTCTTCCTATCATTTTATATGCTTCATCACCGACAGCAATTACTGAAGAAGTTTTCTTATTAAATGCTACGACTGACGGTTCATTCAGAACCAAACCTCTATTGCCCATTGTAATCATAATATTGGCTGTTCCCAAATCTATACCAATATTCATCTAATGAGCCTCCTCTCAGATAAATCAAATTATTAAGCTTGTTGTTGCACCAATTGCAGCAACAACTTTTTCTGCACCGTTTTCTTTTAACAACCTTGCACACTCATTAATTGTAGCCCCTGTTGTAAGAACATCATCACAAAGCAGGACTGTGCGTCCCTTAATCTTGTCAGAATCAATACAATAGAACAGATCTTTAACATTCTCTGCTCTTTCCTCTGCATTAAGCTCATGCTGGTCAATATCTCTGTAATGCTTTTTCAGTATCTTAGTTTCAACACATATTCCCGTAAGCTTTTTTATGCTTTTTGCAATTTCTTCTGCCTGATTATAAGTTCGTATCTTTAATTTATTATCAGACATAGGAACAGGTATGATACAATCTATTTTTTTATGTATTTCATCCTGTATCATTTTATATACTATTGTATCCGCAATTATGTCAGCAAAGTTTATACCATAATGTGCTTTTAAAGCAACCACGGCATTTTTGACATTGCCCTTATAATATGCCGCTGTATAACACTTATCATAATTCAGTTCTTCACTGCATTTACAGACATCTTTGCCGCAAATCTTACAAACGCCCTCATCTGTCCACATTATGTCACTGAAACAATTATTGCAAGAAAGTTTGTCCCACCTTATAATTTTATCGCAGAACGGACAACGGTTTGGAAATAACATATCAAGAACATATCTGCCAAAGCCTTTTCTGGAGTTCAATTACCCCAACTCCTTTTCAAGCATATCTTTAAGGCAGGAATATCTTAGTGAACGCCTGTTGTTAGCAACCATCTGTTCAACAACTTTACCTGAACCAACTATAATCAACATTTTCTTTGCCCGTGTTACTGCAGTATACAAGAGATTTCTATAAAACAGCTTGTCAAATCCACCAAGCAAAGGAAGAATAACTGCATTAAACTCGCTGCCCTGACTCTTATGAACTGTAATTGCATATGCAAGCTCAAGTTGCTCCAGCATTTCATAGCTATATTCAGCAATACGTCCTTCAAAGTCAATTACAACCGTACTTTCATTACGCTTGACTTTAATAATAATACCTATATCACCGTTAAAAATTCCTGTACCTGCTTCGCCGTCTTTAGTCCATGTAATATCATAGTTGTTTTTGGTCTGCATGACTTTGTCATTATCACGGAATAAGTAAAACGTAGCTTTAATTTCTGCAAGATTACTTGCAGGAGGGTTTATTGCCTGCTGTAAAAGCTTATTCAGCTCTGTAACACCAAGCGCACCCTTTCTTGAAGGACACAAAACCTGAATATCCTCAATCGGTGAATAGTTATATGCCTTTACAAGGCGCTCCTTGCAAAGATCAATGACTGTGCTTTGTGCAGTCTGATAATCAAGACGCTGCATAAAAAAGAAGTCATTATCTGTCTTATTAAGATCAGGATATTCACCATTTACAATCTTATGCGCATTCATGATAATACAGCTTTCACTTGCCTGTCTGAAAATCTCATTAAGCTGAACAACCGTAAGCATATTGCTGTCTATCATATCCTTAAGAAGATTTCCCGGACCGACGGATGGAAGCTGATCACTGTCACCTACCATAATAAGTCGGCAGGAAAGCTTCAAAGCTCGTAGCAATGCCTCAAACAACAATGTATCAACCATCGACATCTCATCTACTATCATTACATCGCATGCTACAGGATTACTTTCATCATGCTTGAATTTCAGCAAACCTCTGTTATCAAATGCAACCTCAAGCAAACGATGAATAGTCTTTGCATCATACCCCGTTAAGTCTGAAATACGCTTTGCGGCACGACCTGTCGGAGCGGCAATCATTACCTTCATGCCCTTTTGTTCATACAATGAAATTATAGCTTTAAGCGTAGTTGTTTTTCCTGTTCCGGGACCACCGGTAAGAACTATAAATCCTTTTGACAAGGCTAATGATATTGCTTTCTTCTGCAGTGCAGCATAAGTAATATCCTTGACCTTCTCCTCTATTTCAATAAGCTTGTCATAATCTGTGCCTGTATCTTTCAGGCAATCGTTCATGACTGCAAGTCGACCTGTTATATAATTTTCAGCTCTGTAAAACTCTTGAATATATACAAAATCCCTGTCATTTTTATTATAGATAACGATATTTTCTTCTTCCTTTTCAGAATCAAGACAGTTATCAAATTTTTCTTCATCTACACCTAATAATGAACAAGTTTTCTTTTTCAATCTGTCATATGGAAGGCAGACATGCCCTGAAAAAGTGTTCTGATACAGAACATGAAAAATACCTGCTTTTATTCGATTTTCACTGTCTGTAGGAAGTTTAAGTTCTGAAGCAATAAACTCTGCTTTTTCAAATTCAAGCTCAATCCCAAATATACAAAGGGCATATGGGTTGTCCTGAATTACTTCAATTGCAAACTGTCCCCATTTTCTCCATGCACTTACTGCAATGGATGGAGACACACCATACTTTGACAAGAAAATCATTAATGCTCTGATACCACAGATACGTTGAAACTCAAGAGAAATCTCCTCAACCTTTTGTTTGGTAATGCCCTTGATAACAGTAAGTTTTTCAGGCTCTTTCTCAATAATCTCAAGAGATTTATCACCAAATTCATCTACAATTCTTTTGGCAGTTGTCTTTCCTATACCTTTTATTACTCCGGATGACAGATACTTTAGAATTGATGATGTAGTAGCAGGCATTTTTCGTTCATAAACTTGCGCCTTGAACTGCATACCAAACTTCGGATGAGAAGTAAATGAACCCGTAATTTCAAGTTCTTCTCCCTCTTCAACATTGCCAAGTTCACCGACAACAGTAACATAATCTCCGCCTGTATTCAAATCAAGAACAACATAACCATTGACGGAGTTTCTGAAAATAATATCTTCAACAACACCGTCAATAGTCTGAACTACATTTTCATCAGTTATCATATTACTATCCCTTATAAATAAACATAAAAGTATTATAGCACAACTATACAAGATTTGCAATTATTTTTTGAACATTTTCCGACTTAACCAGATAAAATTTTCTATAATTCCCCATCATTTTCTTACAAACCATCAGTGTCTCTTCGTCAGCTCCAAAATCACTGAAAATAACTGATACTGATAAATTACTGTCAATAATATTACAGATTGTTTCTCTCATTATGTACTCAGCGTTTCTTGTTTCTGCTGTTAATGGAATAATAATAACAGCCTCACCAGCAAACTTTCTATGTGTCTTTAATATTATAAGACTTTCAAATACAGCAATCAAAATACATCCAATTAACAGTATTACAAGCTGTTTTTCCATATATTCACCCCTAATCTGCTTATTTGTTCATTATATGCAAATTAGTGTGTAAGGACACAAAAATCCCCCTAATCAGCAGGGGGATTTTCATTTTATTACTTATTATTCTTTGCTTCAATATCAGCAAGAGCATCTTTTCTTGAAAGATTGATTCTTCCCTGCTGATCTATTTCCATTACCTTGACTACAATTTCGTCACCAATTGAAACTACATCTTCAACTTTTTCAACACGCTGCTTGTCAAGCTTTGAAATATGAACAAGTCCATCTTTACCAGGAGCTATTTCAACAAATGCACCGAAGTTCATAAGTCTTACAACCTTGCCCTTGTAAATAGCACCGATTTCAGGATCGTTTGCAATTGTATTTACAATCTGAAGAGCCTTCTGTGCCTTTTCCAAGCTAACACCTGAAATAAATACTTTTCCATCATCGCTTATATCAATCTTAACTTCACAATCAGCAGAAATCTTCTGGATTACCTTGCCGCCCTGACCGATAACTTCTCTGATCTTATCAACCGGAACCTTAGTCTGAAGCATTTTAGGAGCATACTTTCCAACTGTTTCTCTTGAAACTGGTATAGCCTTAAGCATGATTTCATCAAGTATATAGTCACGAGCTTTATGTGTCTTTGCAAAAGCTTCCTTGATTATATCATAAGTGAGTCCGTCAACCTTGATATCCACCTGGATAGCTGTGATACCCTTATGTGTACCGCCAACCTTAAAGTCCATATCGCCGAAGAAATCTTCAAGCCCCTGAATATCAACCATTGTCATAAAGCTGCCGTCATCCTTAGTGATAAGACCACAGGAAATACCAGCAACAGGGGCCTTGATCGGAACGCCTGCATCCATAAGAGCAAGAGTAGATCCACAGATAGAACCCTGTGATGTTGAACCGTTTGAAGACAATACTTCAGAAACAAGTCTCAAAGCATAAGGGAATTCTTCAACAGATGGAATAACTGGTTCAAGAGCTCTTTCAGCCAAAGCACCATGTCCGATTTCACGACGTCCAGGTCCTCTTGAAGGCTTTGTTTCACCAACTGAATATGAAGGGAAGTTGTAATGGTGCATATATCTCTTTGAATCTTCTTCATCAAGTCCGTCAATTCTCTGAGCATCACTTACAGGTCCGAGTGTTGCAATTGTAAGAACCTGTGTCTGACCTCTTGTAAACATGCCAGAACCATGAACCCTTGGAAGAAGTCCTACTTCAGCAGCAAGAGGACGAATTTCATCAATACCTCTTCCGTCAACACGCTTGCCATCATAAAGCCAGTTTCTTACAATCTTCTTCTGGAGCTTGTAGATACATTCATCTATCATTAATATCTTTTCAGGATAAAGTTCATCAAATTTTGCATGAATATCATCCTTTATAGGGTTAAGTCTTTCTTCTCTGATGTTCTTGTCATTTGTATCAAGAGCAACCTTTACTCTGTCTGCTGCAAATTCTTCAATTGCATCAAACATATCATGGTCAACTTCCTGTGATTCAAAATCAAACTTCTTCTTACCAATCTGGCTCTGGATGTCTGAAATGAATGCAACAAGTTTCTTTATTTCTTCATGGCCCTTTATAATAGCATTGAGCATTGTGTCGTCATCGACTTCCTTAGCTCCAGCTTCAATCATAACTACCTTTTCCATTGTACCGGCAACAGTAAGGTTAAGGTCAGACTTTGCTCTTTCGTCAAGATTTGGATTAAGAACAACATTTCCATCAACAAGACCAACGTTTATTCCGCCGATAGGACCATTCCATGGAATATCAGAAATTGAAATTGCAATTGATGTTGCAATCATTCCGCAGATCTCAGGTGAATTGTCAGGATCAACTGCCATAACAGTCATAACAACTGAAACGTCGTTTCTCATATCCTTAGGGAATAACGGTCTAATAGGACGGTCAACAACTCTTGAAGTAAGAATAGACTTTTCTGATGGCTTTCCTTCTCTCTTCATGAATGAGCCAGGGATTCTTCCTACAGAATAAAGTCTTTCCTCATAATCAACTGAAAGAGGGAAAAAATCAATACCATCTCTTGGCTTAGTGCTTGCTGTAACGTTTGCCATAACAACAGTTTCTCCGTATTTTACCCAACATGAGCCGTTAGATAATTCACAAGTTTTTCCTGTTTCAACTGTAAGTTCTCTCCCAGCAAAAGTTGTTTTAAACACCTTATAATTCTCAAACATTTAACTGCCTCCTAAATAATATTATTTCGGGAACAGTTTTAGCAATAAATCCTGCCTGCTTCAATAAAACAGGTACGATTTAATGCTAAGCAACTGCTTCCGATAATTGCTTTCCTTAAAATTAAACACACAAAGGCAGTGTAAAGGAAAACCCTTTACATACTGCCTTTAGTCTTTAATTTTTTACTTACGAATACCAAGCTTTTCAATAGTAGCACGATATCTGTTGATATCCTTCTTCATAAGATAGTTGAGAAGGTTACGTCTGTGACCTACCATCTTGAGAAGACCCTTACGTGAGTGATGGTCCTTCTTGTGAACCTTAAGGTGTTCATTCAGATCATTGATTCTCTTTGTAAGAATTGCAACCTGAACTTCAGGAGAACCTGTATCATTCTCGCTAAGTCTGTTAGCTTCGATAACAGCATTCTTTTCTTCTTTAAGTAGCATTTATTTCACCCCTTTAATTATTTCTCCATCATCCCAGCAAACGGACGGGTTAATTCCTTAACAAAGGCTAAACCGCAAGCCAAGAATGAGGAATCTTGTTACATAAATAACATTAAAATTATATCACATAAGAAACACTTTGTAAAGAGTTTTTTATGAAATAGTTTTAGTTTTTGATGAATTATGTCCAGTTAAATCAACAGGAATATCATTTCCGCCGTTATCCGTAAATAAACTTTCATCTCCGCTAACTGGTTTCAGATAATCATACTCAGGATTTTCTTCACCGCGCTGTTCATAATAAGGCTCAATGACATACTTCTGAATAACAGGATATACATTAAAGACAATTATAAATCCTATAAATGTAATCAGCCAGAATGGTATTAATATTGTTACCATAAAATTAAAATATATACCAATCATCACAGCAAAAACAAGCACAGCAGAAATTATAAATACAAGTATATTTTTCTTGAGAGCAACACTTGTAAGTATAAATGAATTTTTAATAATGTTTTTTAAGCTTAGTTCAGTTGAAGTAATCATAGGAAATGCATAAAAATTCATCATTATTATTGTAATGAAGAAGCATATTGATATTCCGCATAAAGCATAGAACAGTACTCCCAAATTAGAGTTCTCCGCTAATTGAGGATAAACATTTACTGCGGCAAAAAATGAAATACAAAAAACCGTATCAAGAAGACCAATTATAAGAGATTTCACAAAGTTCTCTTTAAAGCCCTTCCAGAAATCATGCCATATAAAGGCATTCTTTTCAATAGCATAATTTTTCAAAACTTTTGTCATGCCAGAAATTGCAGGACCTATAGTAACAACAGGCAGACAGAACAAAAATGTTATCAGATTCAAAGTAATCAGTTTCCAAAACTTTCTTACATAAATCTCAAAGAAAAGCTTAGCAGGTTTCTTTTTCGAGGCGTTTTTCGACACGCCTCTGCCTGACTTAACATAATTAAACAGTCCTAAAGCCAAATTTATACATCTCCCTATAATTCAAATTTACTTAATGATATAATCGGATAAAAAAACTGTTACAACACTATCTGCAAGTGAAGAAAGTGAAAGTATTGTTATTATAACTATAAACTTAGTAAAATATAGACTAAAGTCAATTTTGCTGTATGAAGAATCTGATTTAAAAACAACTTTCCTCACGCTGTTTGACATTCTGATGGATTCTCTCACTGCAATCAAAAGAATAAACGCAGATACAACTGCATTAGGAAGAATCAGCAGAACAGATATTATTATTCCATATGAACCAAACGAACAATACATATCCGCAAGCAATATTCCTAAACCAAGGCCCCTATAAACTGGTATCAGCAGCTCAACCGGCTGAAATACCGGCCCTGTTCCGAGAATAAAACAAAGCACAATTAACAGAAACGAACCTGCAAATGAGTTTACAAGCATTTCCGTAAAGGAATAGTTCATTCTGTTTTCCAGTAAACCACCTGTGATTGCCGCTATGTTCTGATAATGCTGCTCATCAATATTGCAATACATCAACGTACCTGCAAGCACACCTGCAAGCAATATTCCCATCAAAGCAAAGATTGAAATACTTTTATCTTGGTTTCTTTCACTTTTAACTGCACTTTTTTTCATATACCTCGTCCTTTTTTATTAAGGATACGCTGATAAAATCTGATCATCAGCTTTTCTTTAATAGGTATATGCTTGTACAATGCAGTTTAGAAGTTATTTAGAAAGCTCATATGCTCTTCTTGTACAGCTTTTGCATGCTTTATCAACAACATCAGTAAGCTTTCCTGAATAAAGCTCATCAAGGCCTGCAAGAGTTGTTCCTCCAGGAGATGAAACCATTTTAATAAGTTCATCCAGGCTATCTCCTGAATCTGTCATCATTTTAGCTGAACCGATAAGTGACTTTGCAAATAGTTTTTTTGCTTCTTCCTTGTCAATTCCAACAGAATCAGCGTAATCTATAAATCCCTTTGCAAAGAGATAAATAAAAGCAGGGCTGCTTCCGTTGATTGCAATTATCTCTTTCATTTTATCCTGATTAATAACAGCAGTTTCACCGCAGATATCAAAAATATTTTTTACAAATGCAAATTCATCTTCACTTACGTTGTCACCTTTTGCAAGAGCAGTTGCACCCTCACCAAGAAGTAAAGGAGTATTAGGCATTACAAGTACTACCTTTGCTTCAGGTATTGTCATCTTTTTTATGTACTCAGCTGTAATTCCTGCTGCAATTGAAATTATTACAGTATCCTTAGTAACTGCAGGCTTTATAGTATTTAAAATATCCTCAAACATCTGAGGTTTAACTGCAAGCAATACATATTTGCATTTATTTAATATTTCCTGTTCAGAATCACATCCATAAGCTCCAAGCTTTTTAATTCTTTCTATCTTGGTTTCATCCTTGTCATATGCAAAGACTGAAATCTTATGTGTATTATCCTTGATATTCATAATGCCATTAACAATGGCAAATCCCATATTTCCGACACCGATAAAGCCTATATTCATTTCTGACATATTAATCTCCATTTCTTTGTGCTATTTATTCAGGTCTTGAACCTGAACTGAGTTCAGCTAAGCAAAATTTCTGCTCTTATATTTGCAGAAAAGAATAAATAGCTGCGTAAAAAAATTTTTTCACGCTACCTCTGCATAAAATAAACCACTTACTATTATACCTCTAAAAGAGAAGAATAGCAAGTGGTTTTGTAATTTAAGTATTTGCCTTTTTAACAAAAGACCTATTGTATACAGTATAAACCGTCGGGAGTATAATATAGAGCAACGGAATATCAGCAAGCAATTCAAGGAAATTCTTTAATGCCCTTGCTGAAACAGCAACCCATAACGGAACTTGCGGTATAAATCCGTAGTACATATTAAAGTATGTATTCAAACAAAGATTAATAATCAAAACATCCAGAAGTCTTGCAATAATTATAAATACAAGCAGCTTTTTAATGTCTTTTTTGTACAGGAAAATACCATAAATCAATCCCTGAAGCATTGCTATCACAATATAAACCGGGATAAAAGCTCCATCAGGCCGAACAAAATATCCGAGTAGATCGCATAGTGCTCCGGAAAATAATGCTACCGTCGGTCCAAACAGCATACCTATTGCTGCAAAGGCCAAAAAAGTAAAATTGATTTTGAAAAAAGGTGTTACAATCTGAACTGACTCAATTGCCATTGATACAGCAATAAGAAGTGCAGTTACAACTATACACCTAATTTGTTTCAGCTCCTTAGCTGAATCGGAAAACAGGGAGAAAAATTTTGTCATGTTTATACCTCCTTAAAATTATGCTGTCAGTGCATAATCAGAAGATATAACCATTCTTCTATATTATGCATTATTCAGCGGGATGCGAAAAATATACCGCGAGTTTCCTCTTCGTTCTGACGACAACTCCCCGTTCGTCAGACACTATACGCACATTTTCCTACTCTGTTAATGCTATATATTTAAGATTTCTTAGAAAGAAATAGCATCAGCTACCTTATAGAGCCTTTCGTCAAATGGTTTACTCATTGCCAAAGCTTCTTTTATATCGTAATCAACAATCTTGTTGTCCTTGAGGGCAACAACCCTGTTGCTCATACCCTTATCAAGAAGTTCAACTGCATAATATCCCATTTCACTTGCGACAACTCTGTCACGAAGTGTAGGATTTCCGCCTCTTTGAACATGTCCGAGGATAGTAGCTCTTGATTCGATGCCTGTAAGTTCTTCAAGCTTCTTTGCAATTTCTTCTGAGCCGCCGATTCCTTCAGCAACAACAATAATGAAATGCCTCTTGCTTGACTTCTGGGACTTTTTAATTTTCTCTGCTATCTGCTCAATTGTAAAAGGCATTTCCTTAGTTACAACAGCACTTGCACCTACAGCAATACCAACATTAAGTGCAATCCAGCCTGCATTTCTTCCCATTACTTCAACAACACTGCATCTGTCATGTGACTGAGCTGTATCCCTGATTTTGTCTATCATTTCAACAGCAGTATTCATAGCTGTATCATAACCTATTGTATAGTCAGTACAGGAAATATCATTATCTATTGTTCCAGGAAGTCCGATACATGGGATTCCCATTGCAGAAAGATCGGCGGCTCCTCTGAATGAACCATCTCCTCCGATAACGACAATACCCTCAAGTCCGAGCTCTTCACACTTTTCCTTAGCTCTTTGAACGCCTTCTTTTTCCTTGAATTCAAGGCATCTTGCAGTATAAAGAACTGTTCCGCCTCTCTGAATTATATTTGAAACGGAGCGTTCATCAAGCTGAACGATTTCACCGTTAATCAATCCGTTATATCCTCTCTTAATGCCTATTGCTTCATATCCTCTTGCAATTGCAGCTCTTGCTACAGCTCTGACAGCAGCATTCATTCCAGGTGCATCGCCACCACTTGTAAGTATTCCAATCTTCTTTGCCATTTTAAAATCCTCCTGTGAATAATTAATGATAAAAATTATATTTTAAAAATTAGTATTTTGCTATTTATCAAATCTATTCTACTATTCTCCATATTTTTTGTCAAGTGAAAATATATAAATTCTATTCTTTTTGCATACAAATAATAATAATTTACAGTTGTTAAATTAATAACAAATTATCCTTACCTGCTACATTCTGAATTTTCTCAATAAGTTCCCTGCTAACCATTACCCCGGAAATATTCTTGTTTACAATCTTTTTCTTAAGTGCTTCAAGATAGAAGTAAAGCTTGTTTTTACCAGGAAAATCAGTAGCAATGTTTATAATATCCTGTATTTGCATTTTTTCATCATTACCATAAATTCTTATGCAGATATCCATATTACAGCTTGTCCTTATAAATTCGTTGGCAGAATAAATACTTTCAGCAACAATGCTTATGCTTCCGGATTTTTCATTTGTTTTACCCTCAACAGCTATCGCATTATCTTTTGTAAACAAAAGCTGATTATCAATATACAGATTCGGAAAAACAACACATTCTATTTCTCCTGTATCATCTTCCAAAGTAACGAACGCCATCTTGTCTTTATTTTTTGTCTGGAATGTTTTCACACTCTGAACCGTACATAATACTTTTGCCTTGCGTTCATCCTCGGTAATATCAATAATTCTGTCAAATCTTCTTGCTTCCGCAAATAGTCTGTAATTATCAAGAGGATGTCCTGAAATATACATTCCTGTTGCATCCTTTTCTTTTTTTAATAAAGTCATAAAATCATATTCATCAACATAGGCAACGCTTACCTCATTAATATCCGTACTTACGCTGTTATTGCCAAAGAAGTCAATTTGACCATCAACATTCATTCTGCTTTCATTAGCAAAGTTAGAAAAAACTCTCTCATAATTCTCAGTCATCTGCCTGCGGTTCATTGAGAAACAATCCAATGCCCCACTATTTATAAGAGATTCCACAGCTCTTCTGTTAAGATCTTTATCTTTCATTCTGCTGCAAAAATCATTGAGGGTTTTAAAATCGCCATGCTGATGTCTGCTGTCAATAATCTGATTAATTGTGTTCCTACCAAGATTTTTTATGGCAAGCATAGCAAATCTTATTCCATCCTTAACAGCAGTAAATCCAGACTTACTTTCATTTATGTCAGGTCTTAAAACTTTGACCCCATTTTTTTCACATTCTGAAATATACTCCATAAGCTTGCCAGTAAAGTCAAGAACACTTGTCATAAGGGCAGCCATGTATTCCTTATAGAAATGGCACTTCAGATAGGCTGTCTGGTATGAAATATAGGCATATGCAGCAGCATGTGACTTATTGAATGCATACGATGCAAAGCTAGCCATCTCATCAAAAATATCATTTGCAGTTTTTTCAGGGACACCATTCCTAACAGAACCGCTTACAAAAGCATCCCTTTCTTTAAGCATTACATCGCTTTTTTTCTTTGCCATTGCCCTTCTGACAAGGTCGGCACGTCCATAAGAATACCCGCCCAGTTTACGGCAGATTTCCATAACCTGTTCCTGATATACTATGCAGCCATAGGTAACGTCAAGAATTTCTTTAAGCAAAGGATGCGTGTATGTTACTTTTTCAGGATTATGCCTGTTCTGAACATACTTTGGTATGCTATCCATAGGACCAGGTCTGTAAAGTGAGATTACTGCAATAATATCTTCTATGTTTTCAGGATTAAGCCTCATAAGTACCTGACGCATACCGGTACTTTCAAGCTGAAAAACACCTGTAGTGTTTCCGCTTGAAATCATTGCATAAGTTTCTTTGTCATCCAGTGGAATAGTGTTAATATCCAAATCAGGTATATTTTTTCTTATACTGTTGACGCAATCCTTTATTACAGTAAGGTTTCGAAGACCTAAGAAATCCATTTTAAGAAGTCCTAAGCTTTCAAGGATATTCATAGGATATTGTGTAACAAGGGAACCGTCATTAAGCTGAACAGGTACATATTCATTTACTGGCGCATTTGAAATAACTACACCTGCCGCATGAGTTGAGGCATGCCTTGGCAAACCCTCAACTCTTATCGAATTATCAATAAGTTCATGCACAGTTCTGTCTGTTTCATAGAGAGTTTCAAGCTCTTTGCTTGAACTTAACGCTTTATCAAGAGTAATATGCAGTTCATAAGGTATAAGTTTGGCAACGCTGTCCACAAGCTGATATGACAGATTCATAACTCTGCCGACATCACGAACAGCCGCTTTGGCAGCCATCGTTCCGAAAGTAATAATCTGAGCAACTCTGTCTGAGCCATATTTTTCGACAACATAATCAATAACACGCTGTCTTCCCTCATAGCAAAAATCAATATCAAAGTCAGGCATTGATACTCTTTCAGGATTAAGAAATCTTTCAAAAAGGAGTCCGTACTTCATCGGGTCAATGCTTGTAATTCCTATACAATATGCAGCAATACTTCCGGCACCTGAGCCTCTTCCAGGACCTACAGGAATATCATGTTCACGTGCAAATCTTATAAAATCCCAAACAATAAGATAATAGTCTGTATATCCCATTTTTATGATAATGTCAAGCTCATGCTCCATACGGTCAAGAACTTCCTGTGACGGATTGCTACCATATATTTTGTTCATTCCCTTATAGCAAAGATCTCTGAAATAATTAGCATTATCAATGTCTTTGCCAATGTGGAATTTAGGCAGCTTGATAACGCCAAACTCAAATTCAACGTTGCACTTTTCTGCAATAACAGCTGTATACTCTACTGCTGACGGACAGTTCTTAAATAGCTGTGTCATTTCTTCTGTAGATTTTATATAGAACTCATCATTCGGGAAAGCCATAGCATTAGGTTCATCCAAAAGTTTGTTAGTCTGTATAGACAGCAGAATCTTCTGCATTTTTGCATCTGACTTTTCTATATAATGAGCATCATTGGTTGCTACAATAGGAATACCTGTTTCTTCTGAAAGCCTGCATATAAGAGGGAGAATCTTTATCTGCTCTGCTATACGATGATTCTGCACTTCAAGATAATAATTGCCCTTACCGAAAATATCATTATATAGCAAAGCTGTTTTTTTAGCGTTATCATATTCGCCGTTCACAAGCAGTCTTGCAATCTCGCCTGCAAGACATCCGGACAAAGCAATAAGACCTTTGCTGTATTTACGCAAGGTCTCAATATCAACTCTTGGTTTATTATAAAAGCCTTCAGTATATCCGATAGAAACAAGCTTTATAAGGTTCTGATACCCCTCGTTATCCTTACATAAAAGGACAAGGTGATAAGGCTTGCTGTCTAAATGATGAACCTTATCAAACCTGCTTCTCGGAGCTACATAAACTTCACACCCAATAATAGGTTTAATGCCTTGAGCTTTTGCTTCATTGTAAAACTCAATTGCACCGTACATACATCCGTGATCTGTAACTGCAACCGCACTCTGCCCCAGTTTCTTTACATATGCAACAAGCTCTTTTATCTTGCATGCACCATCAAGCAAACTGTATGGACTATGCACATGAAGGTGAACAAAATTATTCATTGGACTTTTCCTTTTTTTCTCGCAATTCTTCGGCTATTTCTGAAATTCTCCTGAGCCTGTGATTCGCTCCTGATCTGCCAAGAGGCTTATCAAGCATCTCCCCAATTTCTCTTAATGAGCACTCAGGATACTCCATTCTGACTTCTGCAATATTTTGCAGTTCTTTGGAAAGATAGTTGAGACCAACCGTTGTTGCAATATACTCAATATCCTTAATCTGATTTTCACTGGCAATAAGCGTACGCTCAATATTTGCGGCATCACAGTTTGCAATTCTGTTTGCTTTATTTCTGACATCTTTATAAATTTTAACATTCATAAGTTCAATTGAAGACATTGTTGCACCCATTGACGTCAGGAAATCTTCTATCTGCTCACTTTCCTTCAGATAAAGAATATCCATACCCTTTCGCTCGGTATGCTTGAAGTTTATATCAATTGACTGCATAAGCGCAGTAACATCTTCGCAGAGTTGAGAATATGGGATAACCATTTCAAGGTGATATTCCTTTAATGGCTCGGTTATACTTCCGCATGACAAAAATGCTCCTGCTATAAAGCTGAGCATATTATTCTGATTTATTATATCCCACTGAATTCTATGTATAATCTTCCTGCTTGAAATATGATAAAGATAAATAATCTTATCTCTGTGATGTTCCTGCTCAATACTTAAAGAATAAAGTATTACTTTATTCTTCTTTTCATTCTTAACAACAGTAACAACTTTTTTATCAAAAAGTATATCGTCTGCAAGTTTACAGAACAACTCGGCGGTAATATCATTTTCTGTCTGGAATATTATCATATCAGGTGTAAACTGCTTACAAAACAAAAGCATTCCGTAAAAACAGGAATACTTCTGTTCTGTGTCCTCTATCAAAGAGCATAATTCTTTCTTGACAGAATATGAAAAAGACATATCAAACTCTCCATTTTAATGCTTGCCTACATCCCTGTGGGATATTCGGCACGAATAATCCTTGCCATTCAAGTATTTGTAAATTGACTCCGCAAAGGTAACAGATCTGTGCTTCCCGCCTGTACATCCGAATGATATGACAAGCTGGCTCTTACCCTCTTGTATGTACAAAGGAATAAGAAAGTCAAGGAGATCGATTAATTTCTGTAATAATTCAGTTGACTGTTCAAACTTAAGCACAAAATCGGAAACACAGCTTTCAAGGCCTGTATGGTTTTTAAGTTCCTTAACATAAAAAGGATTAGGAAGACACCTTACATCAAAAACAAGATCTGCTTCTCTTAAAATACCATATTTATACCCGAATGACATAACCTTTATAACCATTGATTGATTAGGGTTGTCAAGAAACAATGAATGAACAGTTTCTTTCAGCTGTGCCATTGACAGCTCGGAAGTATCAATGTAATAATCAGCAGCTTCACGGACTGATGCAAATATCTCACGCTCTGTATCAATAGCCTTTTGCAGACTTCCGTAAGCCTGTTCATCAAGAGGATGCTTTCTTCTTGTTTCCTTGTATCGCTTTATAAGCACATCATCAGATGCATCAAGGAAAAGTATTGACACATCAATTCCGCTTTCTTTAAGCGTCTGTATACCCTTATCAAATTCAAAGAAAAATTCTCCTCCTCTGACATCAGTAACTATTGCAACCTTGTTTATATGACCTTCCTTAGACTGCAGACATATATCTGCAAATTTTGGGATAAGCTGAGGAGGTATATTATCAATGCAATAATATCCCATATCTTCAAGAACATTAATTACACCAGATTTTCCTGAGCCGGACAATCCTGTAATTATAAGAAAACGCATATACCTTCCCCCCATTGATTCATTTTATGGCCATGCTTCCGTAGGAAGCATGGCTCCCTTTTTGATGTTTTGTGTGCTTTTGCTTAGCAAAATTTTGAACGGCAGTTTAAAAAGCACAAAGCTCGTAGATTGAAAGATTTATCTTTCAATCTTTTCTATCAGACAATATTATTGGCTCATGCTCCAGCATATAGCCTGTTTTTTCAAACACATTATCTTTTACATACTGAATAAGCTTCATCATGTCATTAAAAGATGAATTATCTTTATTTATAACAAAGCCGCTGTGCTTTGTGCTTACTTCAGCACCGCCTATATTGAACCCTTTAAGTCCTGACTGCTCAATAAGTGCGGCGGCATAATTGCCTTCCGGTCTTTTGAACATACTTCCCGCACTTGGATATTCAAGCGGCTGTTTAGATTTTCTTTTCTCCAAAAGTTCTGCCATTCTGTTCTTTATATTTTCAGTATTTTGCTTTTGCAGTTTAAAGCTTGCAGAAAGAATAATCTGCTTATTATCGCTGAAAACACTTTTACGGTATGACAGATTCATATCCTTGTTTTTATACTCAAATATGTATCCGCTGTTATCGCAAGCAGATGCAGAAAAAATCACATCCTTGATTTCTCCGCCGTATGCACCCGCATTCATGTATACTGCTCCGCCTACTGTTCCGGGAATTCCCCATGCAAACTCAAGTCCTCCAAGACTGTTTTCAAGTGCAAACTGGCACAACCTTGAAAGAGGAGTACCTGCATTACAGCAGATAGTATTCTCATCTGTCAGCTTTATATCTGAAAAATCATTACCCATATACAGCACAACAGAATCTATACCATTGTCATCAATTATTACGTTTGAACCTTTTCCTAAAATGACAAAAGAAACAAACATTTCACTGCACTTCTTTACAAGCTCTCTGCATGAATCGGCACAGTTAATTTCTATAAATAACGGACAAATTCCACCAATTTTTATAGTTGTATAATTCCTGAGATTTTTTTCTTTTTCAGCCTTACAGCCCAAACTGATTGCAAGATCATAAATACTGCCGCAGTCAATCATTACCACGAAACCCAACTTTCATTATATTTATAATAAAATAAATATGCTATTTAATCAAAAATCTTTCCACGCTTTTTGTTGATAATCTCTTTTAATATATCCCAATCGGAATTTACAATGAGTTTTTTCGGGAAGTTCTGTTGTTCAAGCAATTTTTCAGAAGCTGAAACCTCTCCAACTACTCCCATGAAATGAGCATCTGTATTAACAACAACAGGAATTTCGTATTTCTTGCAGATTCTGATTATTTCCTTGTAATTATCAGTAGTTTTCTTATACAGAATTGTGTTTTCATTTATCTCAACAAGCTTTTCATATTCCTTGAATTTTTTAAGACATTTTTCATAATCAAAAGTAAATCTTATATTTGCACAATGTCCGATTACATCTATAAGTGGATTTTCTGCAACATTAAGATATAGCTGTGTCGGATCATTTATTCCATCAACAGAAACAGGATCATCATGAACCGATGCAATTATCCATTCAAGTTTTGAACATTCTTTATCATCAAAATCCAGCTTACCCTTGTAATCAATAATACTTGTTTCTGCGCCAAAAATAAGATTTACTCCGCAAAGCTGTCTTGGTAATGCTCTTTTCAGGTTATGGAAATGCCAGATATGAGGCCCGTCCTGTGAAGCAGGTGTGTGGTCAGTTATGGCAAGTGCTTTCAGTCCTTTCTGAGAGGCAGCCTGTGCCATCTCATAAACGGTTGAGTAAGCGTGTGTCGAAGCAATGGTGTGAGTATGTGTATCAGCCTGTATCAGCATTTTGTATAGTATCCTCCATTATCATTATCAGAATATATCCCACTTTTTAACTGTTTCTTTCTTATCCATATCAAGTCCAAGGTTATCAAGAAGTTCCTGAGCAGCATTATAGCCCATCTTTTTCTGACGGTTATTCATTGCAGCAACTTCAAGAATTACAGCAAGATTACGTCCTGGCTTTACAGGGATTGTATTGCAAGGAATCTTTACGCCAAGAATTGAAGTAAACTCACTGTCAACGCCCATACGGTCATAAACCTTCTCGCTGTCCCATGGTTCAAGCTCAACTATCATGTCAATTTTTTCAGTCACCTTTACAGCTCCCATACCGAAAAGTCTTCTTGCGTTGACAATTCCGATACCTCTGATTTCAAGGAAGTGACGGATATTTTCAGGTGAAGAACCAACAAGGCTTATGTTGGAAACCTTTCTGATTTCAACAGCATCATCAGCAACAAGTCTGTGACCTCTTTTGATAAGCTCAACAGCAGTTTCACTCTTACCTACTCCGCTTTCGCCTAGAATAAGCATTCCTTCGCCGTATACTTCGATAAGAACACCATGACGTGTTATTCTTGGAGCAAGATGCAGGTTAAGAAAAGCAATTAACGATGACATAAAGCTTGATGTGCTTTCCTTACTTCTTAAAAGCGGAATTTCGTGTTTTTTG
The DNA here is from genome assembly GCA_023396225.1 of Bacillota bacterium. Lineage (GTDB taxonomy): Bacteria > Bacillota > Clostridia > Oscillospirales > Ruminococcaceae > JAEZYS01. The sequence continues at coordinate 17,335 of JAEWWT010000013.1, read as the reverse complement.
GCAAGTTCAACCATTTCTGGGAAATACGGGAGCTCTCTTGAAATGATAAGTGCAGGTATTTTCTGTTCAAATAGTTTATCAATACGCTCATATCTTGTAGCTTCATCAATTGTTGAAAGATAAGCAAATTCCATCTTTCCAACAATCTGAATTCTTGCATTGCTGAAATACTCATAGAAACCCATAAGCTGAAGACCGGGACGGTTAACGTCTGTTTCATCAATCAAGATACTTTCCGCGTTCATCGGAAGATAAATTGCTTCAAGCTGAAACTCATCAATTATTGCTTTTAAAGGGACAGTAAATTTATTCTCACTCATAACAAGCTCCGTTTCTGACCACATTAAGCTTTTAGCATACTGTCGTCACATCGTTAATTTTATAATATTATACTTCATTTTCTCTTTTTTTTCAAGGATGTTTTTTAATTTAACAGATATTAAAATAAAATTTATTAATCATTGCAGATTAATATGAAAACGTGTTAATAATAAAATTATAAAATGGTATATGATTCTAAATAATTTATTTGTTATTTGTATATAAATTGTAATTTGTTTTTTTAGATAATTGTGATATACTGTTAATGTATTATGTAAAATAAGGGTAAAAGGTTAAAAATAAATTTTAACCTACTAGTTTTATTTATTTTGCCACGGCAATGTTGTCACCTCGATTTGCTTAATTGAATTTATTCAATTTGCAGACACACAAAACTCAGAAAGGTATGGTCATAAAATGCCACAGACAAACATAAATTCTACATCTATCAATATGGTTAAGAATGTTATTTCAGAGGTGCGAAAGGCTGTCATCGGAAAAGATGAAATCATAATTAAATGTATGCTTGCAATTCTTTCAAGAGGTCATATTCTTCTTGAAGATATACCTGGAGTTGGAAAAACGACTCTTGCAGTTGCCTTTTCAAAGGCAACTGCTCTGGATTTCAAGCGTATGCAGTTTACTCCGGATGTACTTCCGAGTGATGTTGTCGGATTTAATATATATAACAAACAGACACAGGCTTTTGAATATAAGCCAGGTGCTGCCTGCTGCAGTATGTTTCTTGCTGATGAAATCAACCGTACTTCAAGCAAAACACAGTCAGCTCTTCTGGAAGTCATGGAAGAGGGATCTGTTACAGTTGATGGAGTTACAAGACACCTGCCTAAGCCATTTATAGTAATTGCAACACAAAATCCTGCGGGTTCTGCAGGTACTCAGCTTCTTCCTGAATCACAGCTCGACAGATTTATTGTAAAGCTGTCAATGGGCTATCCTGACATTGAAAGTGAAATCAATATTATGAAGTCCAAGCAAAACAACAGTGCTCTAAGCAAAATTAAGCCAGTTGCTTTTCCTGACGACATTGTAGATATGCAGGATTCCTGCGAAAATATTTATATTGACGACAAAATATATTCTTATATTGCCAACCTTGCTGCAGCTACAAGAAAGCACCCTGCAATCAGTCTTGGAATCAGTCCGAGAGGAACTGTTGCAGTTGCAGCAATGACTAAAGCTGCTGCAATGCTAAGAGGCAGGGATTTTGCTCTTCCTGAGGATGTTAGGTATGTTTTCAAGGATGTCTGCGCTCATCGAATAGTAATGTCCACAAGGACAAGGGCAAACGGTATTAATTCATACTCTGTACTTGAGGAAATAATGAGAAACAATGAGGTACCCAATTTATAAGATATGAGATTTTTTTATTTTATTCTTCTGATAATTTTTGTTGTTTTCTATGCCTGTTATCAGGATACTCTTTCATTTATAACACTTTTAACACTGCTTATATTAATGCTGTTTCTTTTTGCTTCAGCAATAATTCTTGCAAGAAACATCACTATTGATTTCGAGAATGAAACCAACATCTGCTCTCGAAATGATTCTGCTTCAATAAATCTGAAAATAGCCAACAAATGTTTTTTACCAGCCTGCAATATCAAGCTTAAAATAAAATATATAACTAAATTTGACGGCAAGACAAGATTTCAGGATATAAACATGCCTCTCCCTGCATATTCCGAGCAAGTGATAAGCCTTAATCTTAATTACTGTCACTGTGATAAGGTTGAAGTATCTGTAGTCAAATATACTGTTTTTGACTTGTTGAAGCTATTCAGATTTTCAAGAAAATCTGATGTTACTTCACAAATTGTTCTTATGCCTGTTGCCTTGCCGGCATACGGGTATATTGAAAATTCCTGCCTTACCGATATAGAAACAAACACATATTATCCGAATAAAACAGGAAATGACTGTTCAGAAATATTTGACCTCCGTGAATTCCGTGACGGGGACAGTCAGAATCGTGTACACTGGAAACTTAGCAGTAAGAAAGATGAACTTATTGTAAAAGAGTTTTCAGCAAATAGTATAAACTCCATTCTTATTATATGTGAAGTATTTGAATGCAAAAATATTGTCTTATATGACTGTACACTTGATATTCTGCTTTCAGTCGGAAACCTTGCTTCCGAAAACAACTCAGGATTTTATATTATGAGCAACAATGAAAGAAATGAAAACAAGTTTGATCTTATTGCAAACAAGGATGAACTTTCGGATAAGATATTCACTATCATTGCCGAAAACACAAAGCACAGCTATATAGATAACTTCATTTCAATGAATTTGCAACCGAACAGTTATTCTCATGTTATCTATATTTCTCCTGAATGGTCATTCGGACGGTTTGCACAATTCAGGGAGATATACAATGGCACAATTACTTTTGTTCAGCCTTATCTTAATTCTGAAAAAGTTCAGACTACGCTTGTACTTTCAACGGGTATAGACGAGTATATCCCTATTGATGTAAATTCAAGCTGTTCACTAAATATCATACTTTAAGGATATTAGTGTGAAAAATAATTTTCACACAGCTATTTATTCCTTTCTGCACATACAAGAGCAGACATTTTGCTTCGCAAAAACGGAATAAACAGCATAAAGGAATGGTTATTATTATGAAAAAAAGCAAAAGAAAAAAGACAGACGATGTCACTCTTAGCGCTGTACTTAATATTGACAAAAAAGAGAAAAACACGCTCTATATTTATATTTTGAAATTCATACTGGTTCTCATGGGAGTTTACGGGGCTGTATTCTGCTTTATTTCAGGCATTAAAATCAGCTTCAATTATACAGCTGTAATTATGCCTTTACTTTTTTGTGCTGTACTGATTCTTATTATGTTTATGAAAAAGAAAGCTATGATTATTTGCACAGCACTGGTTATATGGGTGTACCTTAACCTTGTTTTCATATTTAAAAACAGACTTATAAACGGAGTTATCAGCATTACAAATTCATACATGTCAGCAACATCATATAATTATGAAAATACTCAGTTTTCTGCACTTATTAATCCAGCAACTGTTCAGTTTGATACAACTTTGGTAATTTGTGCCGTTGAATTTCTAATTTGCTTTATTATTTGTCTGGGTACATTTTACAAAACCAGTATTGTCATTTCATTTATAGGAACATTTCCATTGCTTGAACTTGTATTGTTTTACGGACTTGTTCCGAATTATGCTGCTTTCTCTGCTCTGATTGCATACTGGGCTGGCATTATATGTGCTGAAATTACTGAACTGTACTGTGTTGACAAAAGCAAATACATGTCAGCAAACAAAAAGGCATCCGTTCAGGGAGCTTCTATTCTTGCACTAATAGTTCTTGTAAGTTTTTTCAGCTCTTTTTTAATAACCGAGCTATCAGGATATGAACGTCCTGAAGAAATTGATATAACCAAGCAGGATGTTCAGGATTATATTAAGGATTTCAGCTTTGAAAAGCTACGTGAGGATGTCAAATCAGTCTTGACACCTCAAAAATCTTCCGGAGCAATTAATCATGGTAATTTAAAAAATAATGATAATATCAGCTTTGATAATAAAACAGTTCTTGAAGTATCACTTGCAAAAACTGATGAAACAGTTTATTTGAAAGGCTTTACAGGTGTTGTATATAAAAACAACAGATGGAATGAGCTTTCTGACGAAAGCAAGAAACAGTTTGATGAAATCAGTGGACATTATTCAGCCGACAGCTTTAATCCATCATTATTCAGCAGTTTTTTCTGGGATAAACAATACTGGACAAATGCTGAAAATTTAAATATTCAATTTTTCAGCATTAAAAATGTTAATGCAAATAAACATTATATATATATTCCATACAATATTAACCAATCGTCTGTAGATGGATTTGAGTCATATTATGATTTGTATTATACAGGCGATTTTAAAAATAATGAATACGATGTATACAGTTATATGCCTGATAATTTTATGAACACTGACAAAATTATTAGTTTTGCAAACTTTCAAAAAGATAATAACCCATCAGTTGCAGAAGTAGCATACCGTGAATATGTATATGAAACATATCTGCAGCTTCCGGATAATTTTACTGTAGCAGAAGTGGTCTTTGATGGCAGCTTTGAAAACGAGTTATCCCAACTCCGTGCGAACAATGATGCTTATGAAGCTGACTTGTTTGTTATAAATCATGTAAAGAACTGGCTGTCCCAAAACTGCCTGTACAGTCTTAAAACCGAAGGTCTTGACTCAGGTGAAGATTTTGTTACAAAGTTTCTTACAGATACAAGGAAGGGCTCATGTTCCCATTTCTCATCTTCTGCTGTTTTACTTTTCAGATATTGTGGTATTCCCGCTAGATATGCTGAAGGTTATGTCATCAAGGACAAGGATTTTCCGGAGGGAGCGTTTGATGGTGAAACATATTCAGTTTCTGTTACCGACAAGAGAGGTCATGCATGGGTTGAAATATACCTTGATGGATATGGCTGGTACCCTGTTGAAGTAACAAGCGGATATGGAAATATCAGAACAACAAAACCTACTGATTCAACTACATCAGAGTCGGAAATATCACCTTCAGTTACAACTACAACGCCGGATGTTTCAGATACACAGACTTCATTTGAAACAAGCATTTCAGAAACTGTTCCTGAAACAGAAATATTGCCAACTCCTGAAAAGACTGAAAAAAATAAAATTAATCCCTATGTTATATTAATAGTATTATCAGTCAGTGTTGTAGCTTTTGTGTTAATAAGGAGATTGGTTATAGAATATGTCAACTCTTCAAAAATAAATAGCCATGACAATAACAAAGCAATCCTAAATATATATCAGTATCTTAAAAAGCTTATGCTGTTCTGTGATATTTTGCAGGGAAGTATGACATACAAGGAATTTTCTGATTATCTTTCTGATAAAGAGATTTTCGGGAATGGTTATGCCCAGAATATTATGAATTTGTCTTTAAGAGCATACTATGGTAACTCTAAAATTGAAAAGAGTGAACTGCTTGAAGCAAGAAAACAGATTTACACTTTAAGCAGAGATGTATACTCAAGTCTTAATTTGAAACACAAATTCAAGTATCTATTTATTGAATGCTTGAAAATTCATAAGTAAGAATTGCATTACTATTATCAAAACTTTTTTCTGCAATTTTTATAACAATTTTCCCTTAAGCACTTCCATTCTACAAAAAATATGCTATAATTACTATTATGTATGCTATGAAAAAACTGATTTTTGCAATATTATTTTCCCGTTAGTTTAGTATCAGCATAAAGGGATTTTATGCTTAAATCAGCACATTTCTAAAAGAAAGGATATAATTATTATGAAAAAGCTAATGCTTGGTAATGACGCTTTTGCCAGAGGATTATATGAAGCAGGCGTTACAGTTGCTTCAAGTTACCCTGGTACTCCATCAACAGAAATTACAGAATGTGTCGCAAAATACGAAGAAATCTATGCTGAATGGGCTCCTAACGAAAAGGTTGCCATGGAAGTTGCTTTAGGTGCTTCAATCGCAGGCGCACGTTCTTTTTGTGCTATGAAGCACGTTGGTCTTAACGTTGCCGCTGACCCTCTTTATACTGCCGCTTATACAGGCGTAAACGGAGGTATGGTTATTGCAGTTGCAGATGACCCTGGAATGCATTCATCACAGAATGAGCAGGATTCAAGACATCATGCAATTGCCTCAAAGGTTATGATGCTTGAACCTTCCGATTCTTCAGAATGCAAGGAATTTGTCAAGCAGGCTTATGAATTTTCTGAAAAGTTTGATACTCCTGTACTCGTAAGACTTTGTACAAGAGTTTCTCATTCACAGTCATCTGTTGAACTTTGCGACAGAAAAGAACCAGCACTTAAGGAATATACAAAGAACCCTCAGAAATTTGTTATGATGCCTGCATATGCAAGGGGCAGACACGTTTTTGTTGAGGAACGTACAAATAGAATCCGTGAATTTGCTGAAACCTCTTCTCTTAATACAGTTGAAGACAACAATACTGAAATAGGTATTATCACAAGCGGTATTTCATATCAGTACACAAAGGAAGTTATGGGCGATACAGTTTCATATCTGAAACTCGGAATTGTAAATCCGCTTCCTGTTGATCTTATCAAGAATTTTGCCAAGAGATACAAGACTGTATATGTAATTGAAGAACTTGATGATATAATTGAAACACATTGTAAAAAGCTTGGAATCAACGTTATCGGGAAGGAACTCTTCCCTGTTATAGGTGAATTTTCACAGGCAATTCTTGCTGATAAGCTTCTTGGCAAGAAAAATGATTACATAGACTTCTCTGAAAACGTTCCTATAAGACCTCCTGTTATGTGTGCAGGCTGTCCTCACAGAGGGGTGTTCTATTGCCTTTCAAAGCTTAAGGTTACCGTTTCAGGAGATATCGGATGTTATACTCTTGGCGCTAGTGCTCCTCTCAATGCAATGGATACAACTATTTGTATGGGTGCATCAATCAGTGCTCTTCATGGCTTCAACAAGGCAATAGGGGAAGAATCAGAACACAAATCAGTTGCAGTTATCGGTGACTCAACTTTCATGCACAGTGGTATGACAGGTCTTGTAAACATTGCTTACAACTCAACTAATTCTACTGTAATCATTCTTGATAACTCAATCACAGGTATGACAGGTCATCAGCAGAATCCTACTACGGGTAAGAATCTCAAGGGTGATCCTGCTGCTTCTATAAATCTTGAACAGCTTTGTAAAGCTATAGGCATAAAGCGTGTAAGAGTTGTTGACCCATATAATCTTGCTGAAACTGAAACAGCAATCAAGGAAGAACTTGCTGCAGATGAAGCTTCTGTAATAATATCAAGAAGACCTTGCGCACTTCTCAAGTATGTTAAGCATAATGCTTCTCTTAAGACAGATTCAGATAAATGTAAGGGCTGTAAAGCATGTCTGAAGCTTGGCTGTCCTGCAATTTCCATGAAGGATGGAAAGGCTGTTATTAACTATACGCAGTGCGTCGGATGTGGAATATGTACCGAAGTCTGCAAGTTTGGTGCAATTACAGAATAGAATTTTTAAATGGAAGTATCTATATGGAAAAGCCGTCTTTTAATGCTGAAACAACTATTCTTAATTTTAAGGACATAACGAGTTATATTCGCAGTCTTAGTATAAGTAACTTTGCCCTTATAAAAATATGCCTTATTTCATTTGGTATTCTTATAGGTGCACTGCTTAGTAAAAATAAAAAAATGATTATTTTTGTCGCACTTTTTGGCTTCCTTATCAGCTATATTCCTATTATGAAAAATTTTGGCTTATATATAAAACTTAAATCTGACGTTTTAAAGCCACAAGGAAAGGATTAAATAATTATGTCTGAAACTAGATCTATAATGATAGTCGGTGTAGGCGGACAGGGTTCCCTGCTCGCTTCACGCCTTCTCGGAAACGTACTTCTTGCTCAGGGCTATGATGTTAAGGTTTCCGAAGTACACGGAATGTCTCAGAGGGGCGGCTCCGTTGTAACATATGTTAAGTACGGCGAAAAGGTATTCTCACCTGTCATTGAAAAGGGTGAAGCTGACGTTATTATATCATTTGAACAGCTTGAATCAGCAAGATGGCTGTCCTTCCTTAAGAAGGGTGGAAAGCTTATTACTTCAACACAAAAGCTTGACCCTATGCCTGTAATTACAGGTGTTGCACAGTATCCTGATGATATAATAGAAAAAATGGAAAAGCTTAATATCGAAGTTACTGCTGTTGATGCTCTTTCACTTGCTGAACAGGCAGGTAATTCAAAGGCTTCCAACGTTGTTCTCATGGGTGTTGTAGCTTCAAAAACAGATTTTGACAATAAGCTTTGGCAAGATGCAATTGAACAGTGCGTACCTGCTAAATTTCTTGAACTTAATAAGAAAGCCTTTGAATTAGGTAAAAACTGCTAATAGGACCTTATAATGCATGATACATAATCAATGGAGATGATAGAAGGTGACAAGAGAAAACATCAAACATTACTTATTGACTATAATCATTATCTATCTTATCTCCTTGATTGTCACACTTATGCCTGCATTGGTAAGAATATCACCGGAAGAAAGTATTTCCGACATTATATTTTTCGGAGCTTATGTTATAATACCTTCGGGATTTATAATTATCGGCGCAATAAGTCAGTTTTATATACATAAATTCAGAGATGTACTTATTTGTCTGGGTGTTAATGTAATATGCACTTTAATTGTTTTTGTACCTTTTCTTATATCATTTATAGAAAATATTCTTCAATGTATTTCAATTTACTGGGCAGTACTTATTATCGGATGTATCACTTCACTGACAGTTCGGCAAATATCTGATCGTATTAATAACGGTAAAAAAAAGTAACAGCATATCAGCTGGGAGGAGTTATAAAATGTCAAAGTATTGGAACGAATCAATTGAATGTGCCACAAAAGATGAAATGCGTGCGCTGCAGAGCTTCAGACTTTCACAGACTATAAGACGTGTTTATCAAAATGTTCCGTTCTATCGTGAAAAGATGGATGCAATAGGAGTAACGCCTGATGACATAAGAAGTGTTGACGATCTTTACAAGCTTCCGTTTGTTGTCAAACAGGATCTTCGTGATACATATCCTTATGGCATGTTTGCTGTTCCTATGGATCAAGTTGTAAGACTTCACGCCTCATCTGGAACAACAGGTAAACAAATTGTTGTAGGATACACACAGAATGACCTTGATATGTGGGCAGATTGCTGCGCAAGGTCTCTAACTGCTGCAGGTGCAAGCAAAAAAGACTTTATGCATGTTTCATATGGTTACGGACTGTTTACAGGCGGTCTTGGAATGCACGGCGGTGCTGAGAAAGCGGGACTTACTGTTATCCCTGTTTCAACAGGTAATACACAAAGGCAGATTAATATAATCAAGGACTTCGGTTCAACTGTTATCTGCTGTACTCCGTCTTATGCTCTTTTCCTTGCTGAAACAATGGATGAAATGGGAATTACAAAGGATGACATTAAGCTTAAAGTCGGTATTTTCGGAGCAGAACCTTGGACCGAGGAAATGCGTACTGAAATACAGAATAAGCTTGGCTTGAAGGCATTTGATATTTACGGACTTACTGAAATAATCGGGCCTGGTGTTGCTTTTGAATGTGAAGAACAGACAGGAATGCATATCAATGAAGATAACTTTATTGTTGAAACCATTGATCCTGATACTGGAAAGGTTCTTCCTGACGGTGAACAGGGTGAGCTTGTATTCACATGCATTACAAAAGAAGCATTTCCTGTGATCAGATACAGAACAAAAGATATCGGCGTTCTTTCAAGAGAAAAATGTTCATGCGGACGCACTCTCATCAAAATGCTCAAGCCTAAGGGACGCACTGATGATATGCTTATCATTAGAGGAGTAAATGTATTTCCTTCACAGGTTGAATCTGTGCTTCTCTCCCTTGGAAACACATCACCTCATTATCAGCTTATCGTTGACAGAGTTAACAATACTGATATTTTAGAAATAAAGGTAGAACTTACAGATGAAATGTTCTCTGATACAGTAAAGAGCCTTGAAGAACAGGAACGTGCAATTAAGGCTGCAATTGAATCAACACTTGGCATTTCAGCTAGAATCACTCTTGTAGAACCTAAAACCCTTACAAGATTTGAAGGCAAGGCTGTAAGGGTTATAGATAAACGTAAGCTTCACTAAAATTAGGAGGGGATTATTATGTTAATAAAGCAGATTTCTATTTTTGTAGAGAATAAGCCCGGCAGGCTTTCAGGAATTACGAGATTGCTTAAGGAAAATGATATTGATATCCGTGCTTTGTCAATTGCTGATACAAGAGATTTTGGAATTCTCAGACTTATTGTAAACAAACCTGAGAAAACCATAGAAGTTCTTAAAAATGCAAATTGTACAGTTTCACTTACTAATGTAATTGCAATTGGTATTTCTGATAAGCCAGGTGGACTTGCAGATGCTATGGATACACTCTATGCTTCAAATATTTCTGTTGAATATATGTATGCATTTATATCCAAATCAGAAGACCAGGCTTATGTGATTTTCCGTGTTGACAACAATGACCGAGCTGTTGAGGCATTAAAAGAAAACAACTTTACACTGCTCACCAGCGAGCAAGTTTACGAAATGTAATTAACAAATGGGAAGAATTATATTCTTCCCATTCTTCGTTATTTTGCATAATTATTATTATAAATTCAACCAAAGCATTGACAATATTATCATTATGCTTTATAATAATATTAAATTTTACATAATTAATTGTTTTTTACCATAATCATATATTATCATGGAGGCCTTTATGAAAAAGCTACTATGTATTCTTATGTCCGTAATTCTATGCTGTGTGCTGTTTTCTTCATGTAAAAAGGAAGAAAAAGCTTCAGAAGAAACAACTGAATATTCAGGTATTCTTACCAAGGTAAGACTTGGAATGGATATTAATAAAATAATCAGTCTTCAGCAGGACGGCATTGATCTTTATTATGAAACGGACACAGAAATATGGAGCATTAATAACGATACAGAAATTATTGAAGTAAGAAATCTGATTCCAGCTGAAGCAGCATATTATTATGCTGATGATTCTATAATCACATATTTCTTTAATTATGACAGTAAGCAGGATAATTACTTTTTGAATGGATATATGCAGGAAGTAACCTGTGTTCTTGACCGACCAACAGCTGAAAAGTATTTTGAACAAAAGTCTGCTCAGCTTGCTGCTAAGTATGGTGTTGAAGCAAAAGGAAAGATGACTGGAACTGAAGGCATTGATCAGGATCTGGTTTATGTAAAGACTTTAAACTGTAATACTTTTGATGTAGAATTCACGATGAATCTTACTTATGATACCGTCAATGACGTAGATGATTATTATGCAACATTTTTCAGTATAAAAATTACTGAAGCTGCTACAAAGACACCAGTTGATATTAAATAAATAAGCTGCCAAAAATAGTATTCTTAAAGAAGTTTAATGTAAAGGTTGCATAGTTTTCAAACTACGCAACCTTTATTATTTACAAATTATAACATGACTTGGTAATTGGATTTTCTTCGCAGTAAACATCTGTGTCAAGACCATTCCTACTCCCTTCGGATGCTTTTCAGTTATTAGCCTGATTTTCATAAAATTCTATTAAATTATTATACCTCACATTTTCATTATTTTAATTTTTATATATTATTAGTAAATAGTTTTACTTTCTATCAATATTGTTTACTGTTTATTTTCAGAAGCATTTTTATGGTCATTACTAAAAAATAAAATATGTTCTACTTTTTGCACAAAAACTAGAATTAAACAATGTAAAACTTTACAATTATTATAATTATCCATAAAGCTTGTCTATTTCAAAATTACTAATAAATAGTAACGAACTCCGATTAATACTATCTTCGCACTCATCATAGTGTTTATGTCAAGAAACGCAATAATAAATGCTCCATCCCATTAACAATAATACCATTATAACTGACTTATCTAGCCAGCACTTTATTCACTTTCGCTGGACAATTCATGATAACACTGCTATAATATAGCTAAAAGCTATGAAGGGGTTATCGTATGACTTTACAGCAAATGAAATATATAATAACAATCGTTCAGTGCGGTTCAATTACGGAAGCATCAAAAAAACTGTTTATCACACAGCCAAGCCTTTCAAATGCTGTTAGGGATATTGAAACGGAAACAGGCATTGAAATATTTCAGCGTTCCGTAAAGGGTATTACGCTTACTTCGGATGGTACTGAATTTCTTTCGTATGCAAGGCAGGTTGTCGAACAGGCTGAGCTGATGGAACAGCGTTATTTGAATAAAAAGCCGTCAAGACAGCTTTGCTCTGTTTCAACACAGCATTATGCTTTTGCCGTCAATGCCTTTGTCAATGTTATTTCTGTGCTTGATACGAATGAATATGAATTTACTCTGCGTGAAACCCGAACTTACGAAATAATCGAGGACGTTAAGAATTTCCACAGTGAGATAGGAATACTATATCTCAGTGAATTCAACGAAAAGATTATCACTAAACTGCTCAAAGAAAGTCATCTTGTTTTTACACCCTTGTTTACAGCCAATCCTCATGTTTTTGTAAGCTCTTCTCACCCGCTGGCAGATAAAAAATCAATCTCACTTTCAGATTTGGAGGATTATCCTTGCCTTGCCTTTGAACAAGGCGAAAACAATTCCTTTTATTTCTCGGAGGAAATTCTAAGTACAGTATCCCATAAAAAAATTATCCATGTGAGCGACAGAGCGACATTGTTCAATTTACTTATAGGACTTAACGGCTATACGATTTGCACAGGAGTGCTTAACAGCAATCTTAATGGTGATAGTATAATTTCTGTTCCGCTTGAAACAGATGAAAAAATGAATGTTGGATTCATTAAAAATGAAAAAGCTAATCTAAGCAACTTTGCTCTAAACTATATTGATGAACTCAAGCGATTAATTAACACATATGACAAGTCGTTATAAAGTAAAGCACTCCGAACATTTTGCGGTCCGAAGTGCTTTTGGTATGCTATATTATGCTACTATTAATCTGAAAACTGCTTCATAGATTTTATGAGCAATATATGGTTTATTCATAGTATAAAGATGAATACCGTCAACGCCCTGTGAAATAAGGTCAACAATCTGGTCAATTGCATATGCAATGCCCGCATCTCGTAAGGCAATAGGGTTATTCTCATATTTCTCAATCATCTTCATGAACTTTTTCGGCAGATTTATTCCGCACATTTTCACCATGCGTTCAATCTGACTTTTATTTGTCACAGGCATAATTCCCGCTTCAATCGGAAGATTAATTCCTGCAAGTGCAGTTCTTTCTTTAAAGGTATAGAAATAATCATTGTCAAGAAAAAGCTGAGTTACAAGATGATTTGCACCTGCGTCAGCCTTTCGTTTCAGATTTTGTATATCTTCGACAATGTTTTTGCTTTCGGGGTGTCCCTCTGGATAACAAGCTGAAAGAATGTTGAACTCTCCATTTTTTCTAATAAATTCAATCAGCTCGTCAGCGTGAACAAAATCACCACCTGCAATAATTTCGGGATTTATATCACCCCTCAAAGCAAGAATATTTTCAATATTATTTTCACGAAATCCGTCTAAAATGCCAAGTACATCAGATTTTGTGAGATTGATTCCGGGCAGATGTGCCACGCTTTCAATACCATATTTATTCTTTACAGCAGACGAAATTGCAAGTGTTTTTTCACAGTTTGCCCCACCGCCTGCACCATAGGTTACGCTGATAAAATCAGGGCTTAATTTCCTTAATTCAGCTAGCGTCTCGTATATTGTATCATCAGAAGCTGTTGGCTTAGGAGGGAAAACCTCAAATGACAAGACTGTTTTATACTTAAATAATTCAGCTGTTTTCATTCCTTATCTCCTTTGCCGCCTGCACAAGGTTTTCAAGGCTCGGAACAGTTTCTTTTTCTCCTCTTGTTTTCAAACCACAGTCAGGATTAACCCAAAGCTTTTCTTTTGATATTCTTTCAAGCATTTTATAAAGCGCTGACTTTATTTCCGAAACAGTCGGAACTCGAGGCGAATGTATATCATATACACCCGGACCAACTTCTGTGCGGAAGTTATTTTCTTTCAGAGCGTCTAAAATAGTTAAGTCGGAACGGCTTGCTTCAAATGTGATAACATCTGCATCCATGTCGTCAATTTCTTTGATTATATCTGAAAATTCACTGTAGCACATATGTGTATGTATCTGTGTATCAGGCTTTACACCGCTATGAACAAGCCGGAATGCAGAAATTGCCCAGTCAAGATACTCCTTGTTCCAGTCTGATTTTCTAAGAGGAAGCTTTTCACGAAGTGCAGCTTCATCAACCTGGATAATTTTAATGCCGTTTGCTTCAAGGTCAAGAACCTCTTCACGTATTGCAAGACCTATCTGCAAAGCACTTTCTTTAATGGATATGTCTTCACGAGGAAAAGACCAGTTAAGAATAGTTACAGGACCTGTAAGCATACCCTTCATCGGCTTATCTGTTAGGCTTTGTGCATACTTTGACCATTCTGTTGTCATTGGCTTTGCTCTTGAAACATCTCCCCAGATAACAGGCGGTTTTACACAGCGTGTGCCATAGGACTGCACCCATGCTTTTTCCGTGAAAATAAAGCCGTCAAGGCACTCACCGAAGTATTCAACCATGTCATTTCGCTCAAATTCTCCGTGAACAAGTACGTCAAGACCGATTTGCTCCTGAAGCTCCACACATTCAGCAATTTTTCTCTGATTGAATAAAACATACTGCTCCTCTGAAATCTCACCGTTTTTGAAAGCTCGGCGGTTTTCACGTACATCAGCTGTCTGCGGAAAAGAGCCTATTGTTGTTGTCGGGAAAAGTGGCAGATTAAACTTTGCTTTCTGAATTTTCTCACGCTCAGCAAATTCAGGGGTTCTTATAAAATCCTTTTCATTAAGCTTTGCAGTTTTTTTCTGAACAGCTTTATCAGTGCAGTTTCTGTTTTCAGCAAAGATTTGACTGTTAGCTTTAAGTACAGATTCATTCTGCTGATTTGATGATGAAAGTATTGTTTTAAGCTCTGACAGCTCTTTCAGCTTTTCCTCTGCAAAAGCAAAATGCTTTTTGTAGCTTTCGGAAAGCTTTGTTTCATTTTTCAGTGTATACGGAACGTGTAGAAGAGAACATGAAGTGTTCAATACAATGTTTTCACTGTGCTTTTTAAGCTCTGTTACAGCTTCAATAGTCTTTGCATAGTTATTGCGCCAGATGTTTTTACCATTTACAAGTCCCGCAAAAAGAATTTTATCTTTCGGGAAGCCAAACTCTTTTACAAGCTCAAGCGACTTTCTGCCCTCTGTGAAATCAAGTCCAATACCGTCAAAATCCAGATTACAGATTTCGCTGTAGCAATCACGAACATCACCGAAATAGGTCTGTAAAATAACTTTTGTATTTCCTTTGGCAGCAAGAATTTTATTATAAAGAGAAGTAAACAGCTTTTTATCCTCATCTGTAAGGTCAAAAACCAAATAAGGTTCATTAAGCTGAATATACTCAGCCCTAAGAGAATTAAATTTTGATATAAGTTCAGAGTAAACAGAAATAATTCTATCAGCAAAATCAGATATACTTCTGTTCCCTGTAAAACGTGCAAGCTTAAGCAATGTAAATGCGCCTGTTATAATCGGTTTTGTGTTAATACCTATACTCTGTGCTTCAAGAAATTCATTAATAGGTTTTGTTCCTGCAAGCTTTATATCAGCGTTATCTTCAATTTCAGGCACCATATAGTGATAATTTGTGTTAAACCATTTCTTCATTGCAAGTGCTTTAACATCACCGCTTTCGCCCTGATAACCTCTTGCCATTGCAAAATATGTATCAATCTCTGACAAGTTTAACGCTTTGTATCTTTCGGGAACGATATTAAAAAGATACGCTGTATCAAGAATATTGTCATAAAATGAAAAATCATTCGACGGAATAAAATCAATACCATTTTCGCGCTGAACATTCCAGTGCTCAGCGCGAAGGCTTCTTGCAGTTTCAAATAACTTTTCGGAGTTGATTTCCTTTTTGAAATATTTTTCAGAATCAAATTTCAGCTCACGGAGAGAGCCTACTCTTGGATACCCTATAATTGATGTTTTCATAATAACTATCCCTTCAAAATAATCTGTTAAAAACAGTATATCATAAATCACTCAGTATAGGGTAACACTTATTTTTTATCTCTAAGCATAGCTTAAAAATATGCATTGCTTAGATTTTTTCAAATAAATCAGTATTTCATTAATCATCCTGAAATGGTGCTTGGAAAGATTGTTGAAGGCAACAAGCTTTACGGCAATCAAAAGAATGAAACTATGTGCGTACCTATTGAAGGTACTGACTTAAAACAGCAGCTTTCTGAAGCTATAAAAAACATCCAGGGTGAGATGAACACAGAAAAAACCTTTTATACTGCTGAAAAAAATGAGAATGAAATAGAAGCAAGCCCTGATTCTTCTTTTTTCAGCTATACCGTTGTTGATAATAAGCTGTATTATCGTGCCGATGGTGACACAATGAAGCAGCAGAACGTTCCCAGGAGGTTTTCCCACGTCAGGAGGAGCTTGAAGAAAAAGAACGTCAGTTAATAGATGTTGATGCTCAGCTTAAGGTATCAGAAGTCGGAGAAAGCAATGAAGAATTGTCTGAAATATATGAAAGCCTTGAAACAATGTTCCCTGATGTTATGTCTGGAAAGGAGAAGTACATAAAGTTATCTGCCGGAGAATGCTTTAATAATTTGTCTGTTGAGAAGATAGCTGAAAATAAAATAACCGTGGCTCATACTCATGTTCAGAACGGAGATCTCATGTATGATCCTATGATTACTTATGAGATTGACCATGAAAAACGTACTGCAACTGCTGTGGAATTCGAGAATAGTGGCTTGGGAATATATGAGGTGTACACTGATTCTCCTGAAAAACAAGCAGAATGTAATGATTTTACTCTGACTTGGCTTGAAAACATTGAACAGCAAGGATATGAACGTATTTCTGAAAAAGAAAAAGAATCGCCGAAGCGTGATTTACAAGGGGCTGAAAGATAATTCCCCAGTGGGGAATGTCTGCGGAGTGATAAACGTTACTCCGCAGACATTTGTTGACGAAATAACATATTTATGCTAAAATGCGAAAGGATTATATAATATGGATGAAATGAATCAAAAGGATATTTTTTTCAATCGAGCTGAACTACATAAGGCTGAACGTATACACTGTGATAATTGTTTTGAGCGTGTTGTGTTTATGCTGCGTGACAAGGATCATGAATTTTCAATGGGACTTATCACAGTAATGCAGTGTCTTGCATTTGCAATAGAGAATGGAGATTTGCCGAAGCTTCCGCAGAGTTGGCTTGCTGATGTAGACTTTGCATTGAATACCAAATTCAATTTCA
>JAEWWT010000031.1 GCA_023396225.1 Bacillota bacterium | reverse complement strand
GAAAAGATTTTGAATCCCTTGCAGATGAGATTGAAGAGTTACGTGAAAAGCGTCAGACCCTTCTTGTGGAAGATGCATCCTTAAGTGGTGAGAATGAGCGGATCAACGAACTGATAGAATTTATCCGCATCAATAAATATCGGACTTTGCTATATGATGATACCCTTGTAAGGAAGATCATCCAAAATGTTACGGTGTATGATGACCACTTTGTAATATGCTTTAAATCAGGCATTGAAATTAAAGTATGAAAAATGGCCCCCAATAGCCCATGACTTTAGAGTAGAGTTGTGGGTTTTCTTTTGTAATCTAATTAGTTAATACAAATTAGTATAAGAACTGTTTATGGAACACTACCGCCGAGTAAGGTTCATTAATTGGCAGTATTAATTCAGTTATAGATTGATTTTTATATAAATGTGGTATACAATGTTGTTATGAACATTGTATGAGAGGGTGATTATTATGGATGTAAATGAGTTGCTGGAACTTGCTATAAAGGAGACAGATCATGTTTTGGATGGAGAGGTGTTTCTTGTAAAAGATTTGTTTAAAGGTTACGAATGGAATCGGATTGTTGTTAAAGATAGACTTTTGTTAGGAACACCATTTTTAAACTATGTTCACAAAAATGAATCTGATCTGATGGCAATTGAAAAAACTTCATCTCACCAGCAAAGGTATAAAAAGACTACTAAATAATGATGAAGGGACAAAAACAAAACGAAATTTATAAGTGAGGCGATGCTTACATCATAGAAGCATAATATGCATAAAGAAAGGATGACTGTTTTGAATGTGATTGTATCAAAGTTTAAAGAAGTATTGTTCTCGGTCCTCCCGATTACAGTATTAGTACTAATACTTAATTTTACTGTATCCCCCATTGACACAACATTAATCATTAGATTTCTTATTGGTTCTTTTTTTGTGGTATTGGGTCTGACCATTTTTTTAATAGGAGTAGACATTGGTATTACTCCGCTTGGAGGGTTAACAGGAACATCATTTGCTAGATCAAACAAGCTATGGATTGTGTTGATCGCAGGATTAATACTTGGGTTTTTTATATCAATAGCGGAGCCGGGTCTAATGGTTCTTGCGAATCAAGTCAATCTAGTGACATCAGGTCAAATATCCGGAATTAGTATACTAATTATTGTGTCAATAGGGTTAGCAATAATGCTATCACTGGGTTTTTTAAGAGTTTTCTACAATGTCCCTTTATATAAAGTGCTTTTTGCTTTATATTTAATCATTTTTGGATTAGCAATTTTTGCGTCACGTGAATTCTTGGCCATATCTTTTGATGCTTCCGGATCAACAACAGGAATACTAGCAGTGCCATTTATTTTATCCTTATCAGTAGGTATATCAAAGCTAAAAAAGGATAGTAAGGCATCAGAAAAAGATAGTTTTGGATTGGTTGCCATCGCGTCAACTGGTGCAATTATGTCCGTATTGCTCTTAGACATATTTTCAAAAACAAATGAGTTCTCTGCTGGGCTTGATTCAGGAATTTCTGATTCAAATTCAATCATTAGACCATTTATAGATATAATCCCTAATTACTTAATGGAAAGTTTTATGGCAATCTTACCATTATTAGTAATATTATTAGTTTTGCAGAAAATATCTTTTAAACTAAAGAAAAAAGAACTTCGAAAACTACTTACGGGATTTGCATTTGCATTTACAGGTTTGCTTGTATTCCTAATAGGTGTAAATGCAGGTTTTATGGATGTAGGAACAAGCATTGGTAATAATTTGGTTTTATTGGATAATAAAGCTTATATCATAATCATTGGATTTGTTCTTGGAGTTGTAACGATTTTAGCAGAACCAGCTGTTTATGTTTTAACTCACCAGATTGAAGATGTAACAAGCGGTTACGTAAAGAGAAAAGCAGTTCTAATTCCGCTGGCAATTGGAGTTGGTTTTGCCGTTGCTTTATCGGTTATACGTGTATTAGTGCCTGCGATACAGTTATGGCATTACTTGCTACCAGGGTACATCATATGTCTGTCAATGATGTTTTTTATACCAAAGCTCTTTGTAGGAATTGCATTTGATGCTGGTGGGGTGGCTACTGGTCCTATGACTGCAACTTTTATTTTAGCATTTATACAAGGAGCAGCACATGCTTTTGAAGGAGCAGATTTAATGGTTGATGGCTTTGGAATGATTGCAATGGTTGCAATGACACCAATTATCACCTTACAAGCTTTGGGCTTGGTGTTTGCTATAAAATCAAAAACAAAAGGAGTTGAAAAGAGGGATGACTAATTATAACAGTATACCGATTTTTGAATTAATATATGTAGTTGTTAACTATGGAATGGGTAGCAGGATATTACAGAAGGCAAAAGAACATGGAATTTCTGGTGGGACTATTTTCCTTGGAAAGGGAACTATAAATAATTCCCTGTTAAATTTCTTATCTTTATACGATGAAAGAAAGGAAATAGTTTTATTGGGAACAGATAACCATACTGCAGACCATGCTTTAGTTGAACTAAACAAAGAATTCAAGTTTGAAAAACCAAATCATGGTATTGTCTTTACCACAAGTGCTTGTGAAATTGTAGGATCTAAGTGTTATAAGTCTGAAGAAAACGAAGAAAGAAGAGGTGTTAATAAGCTAATGTATCAAAATATTATAACCATTGTTAATAGAGGTAAAGCTGAGGAAGTAATTGAAGCAGCAAAAGCTGCTGGCTCAAAGGGCGGCACAATAATTAATGCAAGAGGTTCAGGGGTAAATGAAACGAGCAAACTATTTAATATGGATATAGAACCTGAAAAAGAAATAGTTATTATCCTATCAAAAGAAGATATTACTGAGGCCATTGTAACGTCAATACGAAAAAAACTTGAAATTGATAAGCCAGGTAATGGGATCATTTTTATTCAAAATATAAACAAAGCTTACGGTATTTATGAGTAATAGATGTTTAAGAAGTGCAGAGATGATAATCGAATTGATATACTCTTCGGTACGATTACTTGGTTCTTTCATCTCGTTAGTGATGTTGCTGGTTCAAGCAGTTCAGTCGGCAAAAGTGGCGGCACTGGAATACCTGGTCCTATGCTTGCTTTAGCAAAAGAACTTTCTGTCCTGCCAATTTTCAAAAATATGAATGTCAGTGAGAATTCACTGTCGGTATTCCTATCGAAGCTATTCAACGGTACTCTGTTTGCAAAGCACGATGAGAACGGCAAGATTATTAAAGAAACAACTATCAAGTTTGACTTGCGTGGTGAACTAGGAGTTGGCATCGAACTTGGAAGACAGGCTATTCCGGTTGTGGCTAATGACTGTATCGTCAGGACATTCTACTTCATTCGGCACCTTGCAATAGAAATACGATCGAACGACATACAGTCGATTTCAGATATGAACCAGATAAACTGGCACAATGTAAAGCCATTGAATAATCCTACTATAGCCAGAATGCTTACGATTTCAACAGGCGTATTCACTACCATCGATGTCGGCGAAGCTGTCATAACACAAAAATACTGGGTTTCGATTAACTATGTTGGTGTCGGTCATTTCGCTATTGCCATCGGCGAAGACATGTCTTGGTGTCTGAAAGCCCGGAATAGCAAACGAATTAGGCAAGTATATGAGGATATGAAGCGGTTTGCATATAGGCAAGAAGACAATAAAATTTATAAAAAGATAGGTGCTGATATGGAAATCGACAAACTAGGTTTAACAATTGAACAAACAGAGATTCTATACAACCTCGAATACTACAAAACTTTAAACGACATCCAAGCCACAAAGCAGCCCATAAATAAAGATGGGATTAAGAACCTCAAATATGAGTGGCTTGAAGAGTGGAAAGCATTCATAACAGGAGGATTTGCGAGTTTTTTGGGAATTGAAGGTGCTACGCTTCATTGGTATTCCAAACAGGAACTTATTAAGAAAATTGAACAGAATGAGCCCGAGAAAACTTGGTTCAGGTTGGTTCTCCTCGAAGCAATGCTCTTTGAGCCCTATTATACGCTGGGCTTTGAACAAGATAAAAAAGGCAACTCAATACCAAGCAAAAAATACCACTCGTTGCAAATACCTACTTGCGGGTATTCTAAAAACAGTGGTGATGCGTTTCTTGACTCATATTTTGATGGTGACTACTACCATAAAGGTTACATAAAACGTCTTCGTAAATGCTATGAAAAGGTCGTTTTTGAAATAAAAGAAGTTCTCAAGGGGCTTCTCATCGGTGGGGTCATAACTGCCGGTATTGCCATAGTCACCATTGCAACCGCCGGAGCATTAGCAGGACCAATCGCAGTTGCTTTGGTCGGCTCGAACTTTGTTGGGCTTAGCGGCGCGGCCTTAACAAGTGCCTGTCTTGCTTATCTTGGCGGCGGTGCAATAGCAGCCGGTGGTGCCGGAATGCTGGGCGGTACTGCTGTGATTGTTGGTGGAGGAGCAGCCCTCGGAATAGGCGCGGGCTTAGGTGTAGGTGGAGCGGTAGGAGCTGCTGGTCTAATTGGTAAACAGAACACAATTTTGCAGTCGGCAAAATTGCTTGTCTCCGTTCGCGAGATATTCCTGAATGATGAACATGACACGGAATACTCAGATACTGTTTATGAACAATATGTCCAAAGCATAAAGGATATTGAAAACGGATTAACCGAGCTGAGGTTGAAAGCTGATGTTGCAAACGGAAAAGAGAAAAAGGAACTAAAAAGGCAGATAAAAAATGCTGAAGAGTCTGTAGAAGCTATGAAAATTGCGAGGAAAAACTTATTAAAATTTAAGAGTTCGTTCAAGGATGGATTAGCTAAATCATAGAGTTAGACTTCCTTAGTAAAAAAAGAGTAAAGAACGATGGTATTGTTCCCCAGTATTATGTGGAAAACAATCATGATGCTATCATACCACGGGATTTATATATGCAGGTTCAGGAAGAGATGGAACGCAGGGGTAACATCAAAAGCGGTGAAAGTGGCAAGAAACGTATTTACAGCAGCAAATATGCTTTATCAACCATTGTCTTCTGCGAACACTGCGGGGATATCTTTAGAAGAATCCATTGGAATAACCATGGCTGCAAATCCATTGTGTGGCGATGTGCAAGCAGGCTTGACAAAACAGCAGTTGATTGTTCGGCAAGAACCATACGGGAAGAAGATTTGCAGAACGCTGTAGTGCAGGCAGTTAATTCCGTTTTTGAATCCAAAACACAGTTCATGGATATTCTAAATCGAAATATTGCAGTAGTCATGAACCAGGTCGATGGCAGCGAGGTAGAACTGATTGAACGGAAATTGGAACAGCTGCAAAAGGAACTGGTTAAGCTGGCAAATAACAACCAAGATTACTCCACTCTTGTCAATGAGATTTATCGACTTCGAGATGAGAAGGAGACTGCACTGGCTAAGAACGCTGGGTTCGCAAGTCAAAAACAAAGAATGGCTGAAATGACAAAATTTCTTAAGGAGCAGAAAGGTACAATACAGGAGTATGATGAGCAGATAGTCCGCAAGTTGATAGAAAAGATTATTGTGCATGATGAAAAAGCCACAGTAGCCTTTAAATCTGGGATGGAGATTGATGTGAAGATATAAAGTAAATAAAAAGCAGAAGATGCATCCTTCCTTGATTGGTAGGGTGCATCTTTGCTTTTGTCTTAAAAAATTTACAAATACAAATGCACTAATTGATGCATAAATCTTGACAAATGGCATATAATAAAGTATCATTGTATTACAAAGAGGTGATGCAATGAATCCGTACTATAATCAGAACTACACAAGAGAGCAGATAGATGCTATTCTTGATAAAATAAAAGATTGTGTGGTAAATAATAAATATACGATTGCACTAAACGAAAACAGAAAGGAAAATATAGACTTTATTAATGAATATAATATTCGAAGTGATAAACAAAAATCAATATTACTACAGCTCAGAACAGAAGATTTTTGTCATACCTTGCAGAATACTAAAATTGGTTTTGAATATGAAGTTCTTTATGTTTTTGTGCCACAGGTTCAATTGTTTAATGCTGACGGAGAAGAAGAAACAGTAGATATTTATACCAAATTTAACGTGATAGATATGTCTAACGGAAGTCGTACAGTTGTAATATCTTTTCATAAACCAAACAAGCCGATTGATTACCTATTTAGGTAAGTCGGGAATTGAAAGGAGGCATTGTTATGAGTGAAAGAAAAGTATTTTGCGAAGAATGTAGAAATGATGTTACTTTTACTATTAATGAAAAGAAAATGGAAGGCACTATTAAAGGTGAAAAATATTCTTATATTGGAAAAGAAGCGCGTTGTGTAGACTGCGGCTCTGAAATTTATGTTGCAGAGGTAAATGATTTTAATTTGAAAGCGCTATATGATGCATATCGAGAAAAGAATAATATCGTATCACTTGAGGTGATTTTAGCAATTCCAGAAAAATATGCAATTGGAAAACGACCACTATCCCTTTTGCTTGGTTGGGGAGAACAGACATTTTCTCGATATTGCGATGGAGATATGCCAACAAAGCAGTATTCTGAAATTCTGCAAAAGCTTTATGATGATCCAGCCTATTATGCAGAAATGTTGGAAAACAATAAAGAAAATCTGAAAACTACTGCATCTTATGAGAAGAGCAAAAGAGCAGTAAATGAACTTCTTGGAAGAACTCAAAACACAAAGACAAAGATAGATTTGGCAATTGAATATTTGCTGAGTCAATGTGAAGACATTACGCCATTAGCATTACAGAAAGCTTTGTATTATATTCAGGGATTTTATTATGCTTTCTACAAAACATTTCTCTTTTCTGAGGAGTGTGAAGCCTGGGTGCATGGTCCTGTTTATAGAGATATATACTTTAGGTATCGTGATTATCGATTTGACCCTATTGAAGGAAATGAAGAATTTGATGATTCGGTATTTTCTTCCTCCGAAAAAGCAATTTTGGATAGCGTGATAAAGAATATTTGTTGCTATAGTGGGAAAGTTCTTGAAGGCTTCACTCATTCAGAAACTCCGTGGCTGTCAACCAGAGGAGAACTTTCGCCGACTGCAGCATCAGACCGAACTATTGAGAAAGAACTGATTGGAACTTACTTTAGTGCTGTTAAAGAAAAGCACAATATGATTAATACAAATGATATTAAGGGTTATGCTCAGAAAATGTTCGAACAGATGTAAAACGCTTAATTTAAAATTTATACAGACTTTCTTGTAAATTTAAATTTTGCTGAAAGTCTGTTGTTTTTATATTTAGATTGGATTGGAGGTGAGTTCTTGTGGCGAAATACAGTGATGAAGAAATCCGACAGATGTCAAAAATAACTTGTAAAATTGCTGCTGATTATTTAGGAGTTTCTCCTATGGCAGTGAGTTTTGGTATGCGTGAAGAGAAACTTCCCATAGGTTTTGCTGTTCACAATAAAGATCGGTATACAGATAGTTGGTCATATAATATTGTTCCAGAAAGGCTAATTGCTTACAATCATGGCAAAATTTCTGAGGTGCAAGTAGAAGGAATTGAAAGAAACTTAGAAACAATAATTCAAGAATTTAAAACCATGAAGGATGATTTAAGTTTTTTATTGCGAGGAAAAGAAGATTAAAAGAGGTGAAAAAGGCAAAAGAATTATATAGTCAAGCACTAATGAAAATAGATGCTACGGCAATATTATATGAAGAAATGAGTTTGAATATAAGAAATGGTGGTGAGGATATGGCTCAATACGAAAACATGACTTTTTCACGTCAACAGTTATATGATGAAATCTGGTCAATATCGACATCAAGGGTTGCAAAAAAATATAGCATCCCTTATGACAAATTAAAAAAAGCATGCAAAGACGCTAATATCCCTACACCAACTCAATCTTACTGGTCAAGTTTATCAATTGGAAAAGAAGTGGAAAAGGAGCCTCTGCCACCATTAGAAGTAAAAGAAGTTGTAGTTCAATATAGTATTAAGAGTAAAGAGAGTATCCCACCTCAAATTAATGTTACGCAAGTAATTGAAGAAGCAGTACTTCAATCGACTGATTTGCAAAAAGTCGAATTGAAAACTCAACCCCAACGTACATATGTTGAAGGTCAGAGGAATGTATATGATCGGGAGATACTTTATAATGAAGTTTGGAATGAACCGGTAACTACTGTAGCAAAAAGATACGGGGTATCCGATGTAGCCATTCATAAGGTATGCAAATCTTTATCTATACCAGTACCACCAAGAGGTTACTGGGCAATGAAAAATGCTGGGCAACCAGTGAAACAGATTCCATTGCCAGTATATGATGGGCCGGCACAAAAAATAGGAATTAAATCGTTTGATGATTCTGAAGTAAAAGCCGAATCTGATGATGCCCTTTCATTTTTAAGTGAAGATGAAAGAATCCGTTTATTCATTGCTGCGCAGCAAATTACAATCTTGGATGATAAGTGTAAATTGCATTCAAAATTGAATTCCCATAAGGCGAAAATTAAAGCATGGCGATCTAGCCATCATCGTGATGAGTTTGCTCCTCGTAATCGTGATACATATAGAAGTGTTCCTGACGGTGAGCCGTTTCTGTATAATGATATTTCTGACGTTACGTTTCCAAGAGTTTATAGGATACTGAATACACTTGATATATTAACTTCAATAGTATCATTCAACTTTGATAGCTAATATAACTTAATTTAAATTTTACTTCTGTCTGCCCTTTTCGCCAACGTTACATTCATATATATTTTTGCCATAGTATGAAGTTATGTATAAGGATTCTTCGTTAAATCCATTGCCTCCAAAAGCAATAATGTGATTGGAAACGTGTAACTCTCCCAAGTCAATATATCCTATTGTTCCGTCTGTATCCATCTTCAATATTTTGCCCATTCCATCTATTGAGACATACATTATACCATTCTCAGAAAATGTAATATTCAGCGGTGCACCAAAGTCTCCTGAACGTTCAATAGGATTCCTAACAATCTGAATCGGAACATCAACAGCATTACCATTAGAATCAACCTCATATTTTACAAGGCTTTTTATAAAAAAGTCGCTGATGTATAAATTCTTGCCATCCGGGTCAAATTCCAATGAGAAGAAGCCTCTGTACCCATCCTTTTCACCATCTATAAATGTTGATTTTTCAAGTTCAGAGTTATATTTTTCTATCTTACTTCCATTGGTGATATAAATGTTTCCATTGCTGTCACACTCAATTCCGCTTGCCCCTAAAAATCCGTTGAAATCTTCCCTTATGATTGTTTCCGCTTTTCCTTCGGGCGTTATTCTGATAATTCTGTCCTGGGCAGCAGCTAAAATATTTCCATCACTATCAAAAGTCATATCCCATATCAACGGACTATTAAAATAATAGTTTTTAGTATCAGTTATATCTGCAAAACTGCAGAATGTGGATACTGTTCCGTCAGGCGTTACCTTTACAAGCTCATCATTTTTTGCAACATACATTGACTTGTTATTATCAAATATAATTCCTGCGCTTACAAAGCCATTGATTTCTGCGAATATTTTTGCTTCACGTGTTTCCGTTATGTCACCCTCCTCATAATTGCTTGTTGATTGTTCGGTTTCATACTTAACAGTTGTTTGCTCCTCTTGTTTGGTTACTGTTATTTCAGTTAATTTTTCATTCTGATTTTCACAGGATGTTAGACAAACAAAGCATATT
This sequence comes from Bacillota bacterium, assembly GCA_023396225.1. Lineage (GTDB taxonomy): Bacteria > Bacillota > Clostridia > Oscillospirales > Ruminococcaceae > JAEZYS01. The sequence continues at coordinate 31,753 of JAEWWT010000031.1, read as the reverse complement.
AAAACTGCTACTAAGTGTATTATTTTTTTCATCATTAAAATCCTCCTTTAATGATAATGATAAACCCTATAGTAACTATAATGTCAATACTTTTTTATAGGAAACTGAACTTCTGTCACATAATTCTTAGGAAACCTTGTATTCATGAAGCTATGTATGTATATTTCTATTCCTGGGCCGGTTATTTCATAGCCTTGATCCTTTATCCATGTCGCCAGATAGCTGCACTGTCCTATATATTCGCCCTTATATATTCCCGTTGCATATATACCCTGATCTATTTTGTGCACAAATTTCTCACCGCTGTATTTATCACTGACAGGCAGACAAATCTCCAGATCACAATCCTCTGGATCAAAATTTTTTAGAAAGTCATGATGAACAGCCAATCTAGAACCAGAAGCCTGAATATTATACTCCTTTACAATTCTGTCTAACTCAAAAAATCTTTTTGCAAGGGTTTCATGATAACAATCTGAATGATACCTTGTAAAGGCAACGTATCTTTCAGATAATTGCTTTATTTCTATGGTTTTTGAAAACTCTGTCAAAGAGTCTGCTGCTGTATCATGTAACTTTAATTTATCAATCCTTTCACTTATTGTGTTCAAAATAAAATTTACTGATGATAGTCTGGCATTATACTCACGCTTCTTATTCTCCAACAGATTTAATGCAAAATCGCTGTTGTCATTCCTGAGATACTCATTAATCTCCTCCAATGAGAGACCTATTTCTTTCATGTCTCGGATTATTCTTAGTGTCAGAATGTCTGTATCCGAATATAGCCTGTAACTATTGTTCTCATTAATTTTTGATGGCTTTAAGAGATTGATTTTGTCATAGTACCTAAGCGTCTGTACAGAAACATCACAAATCGCAGCTAGCTGACCTACAGTATAATAACAGTCTTTCATAATGTTACTCCTTTTGTCAGTTCTATTTAAAATATTAGTGATTATAAGTGTAACATATTGTTTCAATTTTATCAAATCGTTATATCAGAGAATATTTATAGACTGCCCTTTCGTTCACTGCAGCAGATCGAACACGAAAGAACTGCAACTACAGAAATCAATAACCATGTTGACAACAGCCAGCTTCAAGCAGCAGTAAATGCTAATCCTTAGCTTATATTTGAAATCCCATATTTTTTTGCTATATTTGTACAACTTCCTTTTCCTTTCTTGTAATCTTCTACTGCTGATATTTTTTCCTCATAGCTTAGTTTGCTTTTTCTTGACATAAAACAATCCCCTTAGTGTAGACTTGAAATTTTGTTTCTTCAAGTGTCTACTCTATGGGGATTATATCAAGTACTTCTAATGAGGACTTTTATAAAATTACCGATGATTCAGCTAAATTGGCAAATAACAAAGTCTACTTTCCACAAACAGATGAACTCTACGTTCTGCAACAATATGAATATTGTATAAATTTAAAATAAGGCACCCTACGCTAAATTTTGTAGAGTGGCTTGTTTGTTTTTATTCCTACTCATCCACCATCACGCTAAATATAAATCCTCGTAGTCGGGTTGGAAATTGATCGATTTAAAAGCTTCAATTAGTGTCCTGTCCCCATTCAAAAAGTCTATCGGTAAACCTTCAAAGCCACCTCGCGGAGAAGCTCTATACAATTATTAAGAATTGTTCTCATTCCACAAAAATCACCCACTTGATTAATATAGATTTCATTTTTCATACGTTTACATCCGCCGCCGCAAACCTTTACATACGGACAACTTGTGCAAAGCGGATAATAATTCTTTTTCTTGACAAATTCCTTTGCTGAGCTGGATGCAGTTAATTGTTCCAAGGTGTTCTCTTCCAATGAGCCAATTTTATATTCATCCAAAGCATAAAAATCACAAGGGTATACGCTGCCGTCTGATTCAACAACACATTGGACGGAGCAATATCCATTTAATCCGCAGGCAGTAACTTGTCCCATAAAATACATATGCACCAAATCATCGATAAGCTTTACGCTTATATAGTTGCCGCTATCAAAATCCGCTTTCCAAAGAGGGATAAGCTTTGAGTAAAAAGAAGCAAACCGCTCCGGTGTAAGGCGGTAAGGCTCCGGCTTGGTAGGCGACAACTCTCCAAGACAGGGTGTAAATTGTATATACCGTATATTATTTCGTTTTATAAAATTCCAAGTCTTTTCGGGGTAGCGTGCAAGCTCAGAGGTCAGCACGCTCAGAATATTATATTCAATTTTATACTTATCAAATAAGTCTTTTGTTTTTAGGACTCTTGATGCCGTACCCTTTCCCACACCATCCAGCCGATTGTCATTGTGAACGATACTATCGTGGGAAAGACCTAACAGGAAATTGTATTTTTTAAAAAGCTCACACCAGCTATCGTCAATGATCAGTCCGTTTGTTTGAAAAGCATAGGAGATAATCAATCCTTTTTCGGCTTTTTTTTCTTCAACATATTGTGTAAACTGCTGATAAAAATCCAACCCGGCGAGAGTCGGCTCTCCTCCTTGAAAGGCGATGTTAATTTCATCGCCTTTTTCCATGTCACAAAATACATTGTCAATAATTTTTTTTGCTTTATCAATGGGCATTATTCCAAATGAGTATTGCTCTCTATTCTTGCTTATATCCGAATAAAAGCAATACTTGCATCTCATATTGCATAGTGATGAAGCCGGTTTTAACATTATAGTACGTCTTTTCATTTAAATACCCATGCATTTGCGCTTGTACAAATAGGAATGAAAGCATGCTTGGGCTCACACCTGCCTTTCTTCTTGTTTTAAGTTCTTTCACGCTGGCTTTTTCAAAATTATTTATGCAGCTTCTCTTTCATGCATTATATCTAATCTTTCGGAAATGACTTTTTCCGTTCATCCTGAGGGGCAATGCCAAATTGCTTTTTATATGCAGACGAAAAATGACTGAAATTAGAATATCCGTACCTTGCAGCAATGTAGCTGATGGACAGGGATGTGTTTTTTAAAAGATTTTGAGATGCTTTAAGCTTTTGCTGAATGATATAGCTTTTTACAGAAATTCCTTTTTCATTTTTAAAAAGCTTTGTAATATAATCAGTATTTAAATGAACCAGCTTTACAATATCCTCTTTCCGAATATTTGCGTCGAGGTTTGAGTTAATATATTCTTCAATGATTTCAACGGTTTCCTTTTGGCTTCGCAGCTGGGAGTGTTCATTAAACGATACCGCAATATAATGCACCAGATTTTTCATTTCATTAAGGGATTTCATTGCATTGCTGTACATTTCAATTTTGCCTTGAGAATCAAATAAATCAAGCAGATCATGGCCTGAGTCGGAATTTACGCTATACAGCATTTTCATAAACTCCTGATAAAAACTCATTAATGAAGTTATATTCAGTTCACCATTTTTATCCAAAGAGTCCAGTAGCTCAAATGCCTCAGCCTCCATGGTTTCGCCCTGATTAAGCGACAGATATTCCTTCCAATGATGAATTTTGCTTGAAAAATATAAGGTGCCAGTCTGCACATCAATTGGTGATGCAAACACGCCCTTTTTGCTTGTTACATTTGCAAATTGCTGGCTAACAAGTTCCTTCCATTTAAGAGGAAGCTCACTCACCGTGCTTTTTTCAGATAAATAGCAGGCTACTGCGCAAGGCATATACATATCATAAATATTGCATAAATAGGACAATTGCTGAACCAAATCGTTTTTATCTAATCCATTCCTTGTGGTGTTTAAAAAGATGCTGTAGACGTTGGGGCTCATAAACGTAGTATAAGTGATAAATTTATCCTTTGGAAAAACATCGGCAACAAAGCTGCTGAGGGCAGCTGTTAATAGAGCCGGTTCCCAGTGTGAAACGGAAGAATTCCATCGTACAATCTGCAAAAGAATCATATACCCGTCAAAGGTTTTGGAGGGCAAATCCTCAATATTATTAATAGCATCTTCTTCAATAATTCCTTGCAGATAACTCCTCCATAGGCTTTGATTAAAAATATCTTTTTGCTCGATATATGTTTCGGCTTTATCCAGAGTTTCACTGTTATCCTGATTCAATTTTATCTTGGTAATTGCCTTTTGTACGGCTTCTCGAATCTTATTATAGGGTGCAGGCTGTAAAATATAATCAATGGCACCAATGGTCACTGCTTCTTTAGCATATTTAAATTCGGAATGGCAGGTAAGAAAGATTACCTGGGTGGAATATTTTTGCTCCCTCATCCATTTGCAGAGTTCAATGCCGTTTTCTACCGGCATTTCAATATCACATAAAATAATGTCCGGGACCTCTTCTTTAATTGAAATTCTTGCCTGCATGGTGTTTTCGCTGACGGAAACAGTATCCATTCCCATTGATGCCCAATCAATTCCCTTTTGCAGCCCCTTTAACGTTGTAGGCTGGTCATCAACTATCAACAGCTTCATTGAGGAACCCCCTTTTGAGTGGCACAATAATCTCTGTTTTTGCCCCATTGTTATTGCTGAAAATCGCTAAGCAGTCCTGTCCATAAATCATCCTGAACCTTAAAATAACATTTCCGATACCGATATGCTTTTCCATGAACAGCTTGTCAATTCCAGATGTAGAATTAAGAATTTTCAGTGTTTCTTCAGAAAATCCCCTACCGTTATCTCTTACAGTTATATTGACAAATTCTTCATCTTCAATACGCCTGTGATTAATGTCTATCCAGATGGTTAAAATCTTATCGGTCGATATACCATATTTGCAGCAATTTTCAACTAATGACAGAATGCTTACAGGTGGAATTTTAAAATTCATTAGACTGGCGTCAATGGACAGTTCTAATTTTGGTTTGGAAGTTTGACTAATATATTGCAAATTTACATAGTTTTCACACATTTCCAGTTCATTACGCAATGGAATCAAGTTATTGCTGATATCAAGTGTATACCTAAGATAATCCGAAAGCATAATCACGATGCCTTGTATATCTTTTTTTTCGCCGAATTCTGCCATGGCATATACGTTCTTTAAGCAATTTAAAAAGAAATGCCTCCTTATTTGCAGCCTTAATGCATTCAGCTGAGAGCGTTGTGCACTTATCTTGTTTTCATACGCTTCGATTTTTAAATTTTCAATGTGGTCTACCATCTGATTAAATACGGTGTTTACTTGATTGAACTCAAAGTTACCGTAATTTTCAGCTCGGGCAGTGATATTGCCGTTTCTGATTTCACGCATAACGGCATTGAGTTTTCTTAGTGGCTTAAAAAAATAAATATATAAATAAAACCAAGCTATAAGAAAGGAGAAAATAATTGTAGAAATAAGTGTCCATAGCGTTACTTCTTGCCATTTCCAATCGTACAGATAGGGCACCGCATATACCGCTTTGAAATTTAGAACATTTTCACTGACAGCAACATAATTAATATTTTTCACTCTGAGTATCTGATATTGTGAAGTGTCTTTGATAATTTGGGGGCTTTTTTTATAATCTCTAACCCACATGGAGCTAGTTAAAAAATTTGTATCCTGCATGAAGACCACAGGAGAGGATAAATTATATATATACTGAGAGTTCTTGGTGATTCTATCCATATTAATGGCAATCCCGCATTTCAGAGCATTATTTTCAACTATACGTATAAGAATAGGCTGTTCAAAATTTGTAACGATGTACCAGCCGTCTTTGCTGTTAGAAAATTCATTTTTAAATGTTTTGGATATAGCCTCCTTTTCAGATGGAGTTAAGTTATGCAGATTATTATAAAAACAATAATTAGTATTTGTCTGGGTTGAATAAAAAGCAATGGATGAAGCATACGAGTTTATGCTCATAAATTGATTGAAAGAATCGGTTTCGCTGTTTAACAGAAAAACAATTTCATTTAAATTAGTGCTCTTTTGAATACTCTGATAAGTTGGATTTGTAAATAACTCTTTAGAAAAATAAATATCAGAATTGCTTAATTGATTTCTTAGTTCATTACAAAAAGCCGTAAGCGTTTCTGCATGACCTTTTACAAGTTGACGGTTTATGTTATCCCTAACGTTGTTTGAGTATAACATAAAAAAAAAGAAAAAAGGAAGCTGAACAATGATTATAAGAAACAAAAGTTTATATTTTAAAGCAATTTTTTTCATCAAAGCTCCCCTTAGATTTGTTAAAAATATATATTCATATTATAACACATACTTTTTAAAAAGCAATGTCGTAATTTTTTTACTTTGTCCTTTATCTTAGAATAAATGTATTATTTGTAAAAGCATGCTAAATATCGTTTTTTTATAACTAAATATCGTTTTTTTATCTTAGTCAATTAGCTTTTTTAAATCATGTCGTAATATTTACATGTTTTAATCGTGATTTGTGTAGTTAATGATTAACCAAATGTATTAATATTAAGTCAAGGAAATTGAAAGAAAGTAAAACAATTTAACAAACACTGATTACCAACTAAGTTTTTTCAAAATCTCTTTATTTCATTACAGATATGGAATCTAAAGTAAGTTGATTCCTATTACGATCTTTAAATTTCAAAGGAAGGATGGCTCAAATGTCTATTAAAGGAGAAGTTCTTGTAAAGGTTCAAGATGTATGCAAAAACTTTGGTGTCACAGTCGCACTGAATCATGTTGACATTGAAATTAAGAGAGGAGAAATCCGCGGTTTAATTGGTGAAAACGGTTCAGGAAAATCTACGGTGACTTCAATTATAGCAGGCATACAAACTGCGACCAAAGGAGAAATCTATTACAAAGGAAAGCTATGGAATCCCAAAACCTCGTTGGAAGCTGTACATAATGGTATTGGCATCATTGTTCAAGAAATGGGTACGATACCAAACATTACTGTTGCTGAAAACATTTTTTTAGGCGACTATAACAGATTTCGAATTGGTCCCATAATCAGCAAAAAGAAAATGATTGAAGCAGCTAAAAAAGCGCTTGAAGCCACAGGCATTGATGATATTGATCCGGGAGAAATAACTTCCAGATACAATATGGAGCAAAGAAAGCTTATTGAAGTTGCAAAAGTCATGGCGAATGACCCAGAGCTTTTTGTAGTAGATGAAACCACCACGGCCCTTTCTGAAAAAGGACGTGAGATTCTCTACAAAATTATGCATGAAGCTGCAGAGGCAAATAAAGCGGTCGTGTTTATAAGTCACGACCTTGAAGAAATCATGAAACACAGCGATACACTAACAGTTTTACGCGATGGTAACATTATTGACAACATTGAACGCAAAGATTTTGAAGCAAACAGTATAAAGCATAAAATGATTGGCCGCGAGGTGGAAGGTCATTATTATCGTGTTGACAATGACAGTTATGAAGACAATGTAGTTTTAAAGGCAAAATCCATCACTACAATGAAGGATTTACTCTGTTTTGATATGGAACTACATAAAGGTGAAATCTTGGGCATTGGCGGTTTAAGTGAATGCGGAATGCATATATTGGGCAAAGCACTCTATGGAATTGAAGACGTAGTTTTTGGTGAAGTTACATTGACAAAGAATAATATCGTTGTTAAGTCAGCGGAAACAGCTTTTGCAAACAATATGGGATATGTTTCTAAAAACCGTGATTTAGAATCCTTGGTGTTATCAGGTGATATAGCAGTCAATATAAACAGTACCGGTTACAAGAAAAACCGAGGATTGGGCTTTTTTATTTCGGATAAGAAGGAAAAGGAGTATTCCCAGCTTCAGGTAGATTCGCTTGCTATTAAGTGCTTAAATATATTTCAGCCTGTAAAAGCACTTTCTGGAGGAAATAAGCAGAAGGTGGTATTCGGCAAGTGGTTGGCAGCCGATGCGGATATCTTGATTCTTGACTGCCCAACACGAGGTGTTGATATTGGTGTTAAGGCTGCTATGTATCAATTAATTTATGACATGAAAAAACGCGGAAAGTCAATTATTCTGATATCTGAAGAACTCCCGGAGCTATGCGGCATGAGTGACAGGCTTATCATTCTGAAAGATGGGAAAGTCACAGGAGAATTTTTCAGAAAGGACGGTTTTGATACGAAAAAGCTGATTGATTGTATGATATAAGGAGGTGAAAATATGGCAGTAAATTCTAAAGTTGGATGTATGGAGGAATCATACATTCCTAAGCTGACTTTTCTTGACAAACTGGAAATAATAAAAGGGAAAAAGTCTTTTCCGCTTGTATTTCCGATAGCAATGCTGGTAGTTCTATTCATTCTGTTTTCAATCACAACCAGCGGAAGATTTTTGACTTCAAATGTAATTACGGGAATTCTAAACCAAAGCCTGATTGTGGGAACTATGGCAACGGCAGTTTCGTTTATTTACAGTACAGGAAATATTGACTTTTCAGTCGGCAATGCCATGGGTCTTGCAGCTGTTTTCGGAGCATTAACCTATCAGGTAACGCATAATATGACGCTTGTTATCATTGTCACCTTACTATCAGGCCTTGGATTAATGATGTTCAATTGTATTTTAGGCGTTTTATTTAATGTGAAAGGTGCCACGGTGGCTATTGTGGCAATGTCTATTTATAATGCATTGACAATTGTTCTGGTAGGAGCACAGCCGCTTATGTTTGACAATAATGAACTTAAGAGCCTTGTAGGCGGTTTCAAATTTATTTCATTTGCGTTGTATTTTGGACTTTGCCTTCTTCTCTATCATAAAACAGCAATAGGAAGAAAACTAAGATTTATTGGTGGAAACGAAAACTGTGCAAAGCAAACAGGTATTAGCAGTGCGAAAAGTCAGCTTATTGCATTCTTATTTGCGGGTGTTGGTGTGGGGCTTGCAGGCGTACTGCAGATTATTCGCACGGGAAACGTAGCTCAATCCGTAGGAAACGGTATTGGTATGGATGTTATGCTTGCAACTGTTCTTGGCGGAATGTCAATTTTCGGTGGTGTTAAATCTAATGCTTATGCAGGCTTCATAGGCGCGATAACAGTTACTATTTTAAACAAGGGACTTTTAATGTTGGGCGTGGATGCCACACTTATTCAGGGCATTCGAGGTCTGGTGTTTCTGGCACTGGTTTTCTTAAACAGCGAATATCAAAAAACTTTACCGAGTCGTTCACAATTCTAACAGATTAAAAATTGAAATAGGAGTATAAATATGAAAATTAAATTTATGAAAAAGTTTCTTTCACTCGTAGTAGCAGGTTCCTTAATGTTAGGTCTTGCGGCCTGCTCAAATTCATCCGAAAATAGCGGCAACAGCCAATCTGAAACAAGCAGTGAATCGGAGCAGACTTCCAACCATAAAAAATTCAAAATTGCGGTTATGGAGGTTCAGCTAAACGACGAGAGTACAAACAGGGCAAATTACTTTAAAGATTACATTGCACCTAAATATAATGTTGAATTCATGTTTTCTGAGGCAATCAGTACCCTTGATGCAGCAATGACATTTGTTGAAAACGCCGCAGATTCCGGTGCAGATGCAATTATCAATTACTATGCAGTTGGAGCAAATTCCGAAAAACTTGCGCAGCTCTGCAAGGAAAAGAATATAGTTCTTGTAGAAAATGGCGGTGTCAATCCGCAAAATATAAATGCTTATAATGGTGGATATGAAAATTATCTCGGTGGATTTATGGCTGACCAGCCAGCAACCGGTAAACTTTTCTATGATTATTTAAAGGATTCCATGAAGCCAGAAAATAAAAACGGATTCTTAATAAACACAGGTATGGCATATCAGGGCAATGCACAGCAAATTGAAATTTCTACAAGTATGCTGAAGGCTATTTCTGAAATTTATGGTTTAACCTTTGATATGTCTATTACAGATCTTATTTCATCCTCTTCGCCTATTATGGCTGAGAATGATAAGGGCATTGCAGTTTACTGCTATCCGGGCGGAACAAATATTCAAGGCTATCTTGAAGGTCTCTCAGCAGCACTTCAGACCGGAAAATACAATTATGCACTTTTCTCATCAAATAATGTTGGTAAGGTAGAAACTGCAATTGGTGAAGTTGAACAAGCAATGGACATGGATATCACATTCATTAGCTTTGGCTCATTTGGCACTGCGCTCAAAAACGCACTTACCACAAAAGATAAATTTGGAAACAACACCCTTAGTATGAGTACAGTCAAATTCACTTCACTTGTAAGTGCAATGGGCTTTGCGAAGGCATATAACGCTTTGACAGGCTATACAAATGTAAACAAAGACGACAAGGGAAATGCGTCAGTGCTTTATTTTACTATGCAACCTGTAACAAGCGCAGAACAGCTTTCAAGCATGGATAAATGGGATACTAACGGAAATTGGGTAGCAGACTATGACTTTGTAGACAGCTTGCTTGGCGATTTCAATAAGGATATTACCCACAAGGATATTCAAGATAAGATTTATACAGTGACATACGATTCAATAAAACAAAGATTAGGTTAATTCAAGTTGACCACCGCTCTTCACAAAGGGCGGTGGTTAAATAGAATTTATAAAAGGAAGGCTTATATTATGCAAAATAAAACGAATAAAGTTAAAAGTCTTTTACTTTCAATAATAAAAGCAATAGCAATTCCGCTGGTTGTATGGATTATTATGGAGGTTATTGTTTCCATTACGACAGGCACCAGTGTCATCGCAAACTCGGCGGACCAAAAAACCTTGTTTAGAAATTTAATTTCTTCGCTTGCCTTTACTCTCGCTCTCAGTACAAACCTCCGTCATGGAAGAATGGATTTGTCCCTTGGCTCTCAAATGTATGTCGGTGTTATTTTTGGCGGAAATCTTGCGCTGATGTTCAATTGGGGCGGTGTAGGTGTGTTAATATGTGCGGCTGCAATAGGTGGACTTTGCGGACTTGTTACAGGATTAATTTTTGTAAATTTAAGAATTCTACCTATGGTTCTCGGACTTGGCATGACGCTTGTCTTTGAATGTATGTGCTTTGCAGTGAATAACCAACAGGGCGTAAATTTATATGGAAGTCCTGGTGTGGAAATTCTCTCAAATGCCTCATTTATTATTCTGATTGCCGTGTTGATTATTCTTGTATCATCTTATCTTTTCCAGTTCAGCGTATTTGGCTTTAGATATCGTGCTATTCAGGGCAGCCAGAAATTAGCCAGTGATGCGGGTATTAATATCTTCAATAATTGTGTGAAATCCTATTTAATTGCTGGTGTTTTAGTTGCATGTGCCGGCGTGTTTGCTGCAGCTTATAATGGTTCTCTTGGGCCTGTACTTGGAATGAGCAGCAACGGCTTTGTATTCAGTAACATGTTTCCTATGGTACTTGGCATATGGATTGGAAGCTTTGTAAGAAATAATCAGATTGGAATTCTAATGGGCTCATTAAGTATAACTATATTCAATATTGGTCTGTCGAAGTTTGGTCTGTCTACCAGTATGCAAAGCGTTATTCTTTATTCCCTTTTCATTTTGTTTGTTGTATACAATACAAATATATGGAAATTCACATATGCTAAAAAGAAACGTGCCCGCATTGCTTTAGCAGAAAGTATGTTGAAACAGCAAGCTGCTTTGGCAAAATAAGAATACGAAAACATTTTACATGTAATATGGTCTTTACGAAGCAAATCTCTTTAAGCTCTTTCAAGGCTATATTGTTAAAAAAAGGAGAATCATATGCGTGCTATCATGGTAATGTATGACTCATTGCGGCTTGATATGCTTCCCAGCTACGGCGGCAAAGAGATTGAGTTAACCAATTTTAAGAGACTCGAACAGCATACCGCGACCTTTAACAACAGCTATGTATGTAGTCTTCCATGTATGCCGGCAAGGCGTGAATTACATACAGGACGTCCGAATTTTCTTCACAGAAGTTGGGGACCTCTAGAGCCGTTTGACGATTCTATGCCAGAAATTCTAAAAACAAATGGAGTTTTCAGTGCGATAATGACCGACCACAACCATTATGTTGAGGACGGCGGCGGAACTTATCTTCCGAGATATTCTGTATGGGAATGTAATCGTGGACAGGAAGGAGACCCTTGGAAGGGTCTTGTAAAACGGGATTCCGATGTCTTGCCGCATACTATACCTATTAAAGAAGACATGCCCAAAGTTTATAAGAATGTCATGACACGTCTTTACAATCAGGATGCGGTGAACAGGAAATGGATTGTTGAAGAAGAGGATTATCCTCAGGCAAAGACCTTTTCGCAGGGGATAGAATTTATTATTAATAATAATCATACCTTTGACGATTGGTTTTTGCAGATAGAAACATTTGATCCCCATGAGCCGTTCACCTCTCCAGATAAGTATATTGCAAAGCTTTTTGATCCGGATACCGTTTCTGAGCTTGATTGGCCGCCTTATGCTGAGGTAAATGAAACGCCGGAGGTTGTGGCAGATATACGGAAAAAGTATTTGGCGCTGTTAATTTTCTGCGATGAAAATCTGGGTAAGGTATTAGACAAATTTGATGAATACGATTTGTGGAAGGATACCATGCTGATTGTCAATACCGATCATGGCTTCTTATTAGGAGAGCATGACTGGTGGGCAAAAAGCATGATGCCGGAATATCAGGAAATTGCTCATACACCTTTGTTTATCTGGGATCCGCGTTATAAGGCGGCAGGTGAAAAGCGAAACAGCCTTGTCCAGACAATTGATTTGGCTCCAACTATTCTAGAGTATTTTGGACTGGACATACCTAAAGATATGATTGGTAAACCACTTTCCAGGGTGATTCAATGTGACGACCCTGTTCGTGAATATGGAATTTTCGGCTCACACAGTGGGATTCTCAATATTACCGACGGTGTTCATGTTCTTATGCTGGCACCAAAGGAGGATGCTTCTACACCATACAATTATACACTTATGCCCACACATATGCGTTCCAGAATGAGTATTTCAGAACTTGAAAATATGGAGCTTGCAGGCCCATTCTCCTTCACAAAGGGCTTAAAGGTGTTGAAAATTCCAGCCACACCAAAATGGTTATCAAAGGATTTAAGTGCAGGAGGCACACTGCTATTTAATGTTGTAACGGATCCCTGTCAGAACGCTCCAATTACAAATCAGGAAGTAGTTGACAGAATGAAAAAAGCGGCTTTGGAAATTCTTAAAGAAAATGACGCCCCGTCTGAAATCTATGATCGTTACGGATTGTAATCTGCCACTGAAATGCAGTGTGCTGAAGTGATTTAAGGAGTTTAAGATTGAAAGATAAATCTTTCAATCTACGAGTTTTGTTTCTTCGGCTTAAGCCTCGATTTGCTTACGCAAAACACAAAACTCAGAAAGGTATGGTCATAAATATGATAAAGAAACCGCATATTATTATTTTCAACCCTGATGAAATGCGTTCAGATGCTTTGGCGCATTTGGGCAATACAGCGGCGATTACGCCTAATTTTGATAGGTTTAAAGAAAACGATGCGGTTTCATTCCGCCATGCTTTTTGTCAAAATCCGGTCTGTGTTCCCAGCAGGTGCAGCTTTTTTACAGGGTTGTATCCTCATGTTAGAGGACATAGAACTATGGCACATCTTTTGCGTCCGGGGGAAACCTCTCTGTTTTCGCAGATGATGGATTCCGGTTATTATGTTTGGATGAACGGGCGAAATGACCTTTACGCGGCGCAGAATAGCAATTGGCTGGAATCGCACGCACATGAGATTTTTTACGGTGGAAATATTCCAAAGCCTTGCGGCACAGAAAATCCAAATCCAAGAGGAGAAGCCGGCGGCAAGCAATATTACTCGCATTTTTTAGGAAAACTAAAAACCAATGCTGACGGAAAGAATTATACCTCTGATGATGAGGCGGTGGATGAAGCTATAAATCGGCTACTGAATCCTGTTGACGAAAGACCAATTTGTGCATTTATAGGGCTGATGTACCCACATACACCGTATCAAGTGGAGGAACCTTATTTTTCGGCAATAGACAGAAAAAAGCTTCCAAAACGAATCTGTCATGAGGATTGTTCTGGAAAACCGGCAATGCAGTCGGTGCTGCGGGAATATCAGAATATGGACGGATACAGCGAGCAGGAGTGGGACGAACTTCGCGCAACCTATTATGCCATGTGCATGAAGGTGGACGAGCAGTTCGGAAGATTATGCGAAGCGCTGAAATCCGCGGGAATCTATGATGACTGCGCCATTTTTGTTTTCAGCGACCATGGCGATTTTAACGGGGATTACGGCATCCCTGAGAAGGCGCAAAATTGCTTTGAGGAATGCCTTGTATCCGTCCCATTTTTAGTAAAGCCTCCAAAACCAATGCAGGTTGACCCAGGAATTTCAGATAGCCTAGTTGAGCTTGTTGATTTTTATGCGACTGCGATGGAATTTGCACAAATCAAGCCTGACCATACGCATTTTGGGAAAAGCCTAATACCGATTCTGCAAAACAGGCAAACGAAGATAAGAGATTATGTTTTTTGCGAGGGCGGAAGAATGCCCGATGAAAAACATTGTACGGAAAACCATAACAACGGTGCCAACAAGGCTTTTGTATATTGGCCGAGACAACAGGCTCAGACAGATGATTTCGCTCATGCAAAGGCGACAATGATTCGCGGTGAGCGTTATAAATATATAAAACGTTCACAGGGAAGCGACGAATTTTACGACCTTCTCAAGGATCCGAATGAGAAAACAAATCAAATTGCAGCATCAGAATATTCTTCGGAAATTTCACGACTAAAGGAAAAAATGCTGGAATGGTATCAGAACACCTGCGACATAGTTCCGTTTGATTATGATGCAAGATTTAGTAAAGAAATGCTTTGGGCAATGGTTAAACCCAAAATCGCTCCTGAAAATTATGAAGTCGTACAGAACATTCTGGATAACGGCGGCGGATTAGCGGAAATCTCAAAATACTTGTAATCAATTTGATTTAACCGTCAATTTACAAAAGAATTATAAGAAGGAAGGGTCGCTTATGGCATTGGTTCATTTGAATTTTGACAGCATTTATTTAAACGGCAGTACAGATGTGAATATCATTCTCCCAGATAAATCTAGATTCTCGTCTGAAAGTTCAAAAGATTTTTATAATACTCAGGGGAAGTTCAAGGTTTTGTATCTTCTTCATGGTACGTTTGGCTGTTATTCCGATTGGGTACGAAAATCAAATGTTGAACAATACGCTTGTGAAAAGAACCTCGTTGTGGTTATGCCTTCGGCGCTGAACTCGGATTATGTCAATTGGGGCGGCTTTGGCATTGGGTATAACATGTTTGATTTTATGACGGAAGAATTAATGCCTATGGTTAGTAATTGGTTTCCTGTCAGTACCAAGCGGGAGGACACCTTTATTGCCGGTCTGTCCATGGGCGGACTTGGCGCCTGCGGATATGCACTGAATTATCCTGAAAAATTTGCGGCTGCGTATATCATGTCCCATTGCCCATATGAAATTGATAAAGAGGACCCTAATGGAATGTGGTATCCCAGAACCATAAATCAGTTAAATAATGCGGGCGGATTGCAGGAGTTCTTACATTCAAAACATAATCTTTGGCAACTGGCAAAGGACAAAGCGCGTAATGGAATATTACCAAAACTGTATTTCACCTGCGGATCATCCGACAGATTGGTATACGATAAATTTCAGAAATTTAGAAAATACGCTAAAGAAATCGGGCTAGAAGCAGAATTTGATGAAGTTGACGAATACGACCACGAGTGGCGGTTCTGGGACATGTCAATTGAAAAGGCAATAAACCTGCTGATACCCACTGAAGATGTAAAAGGAAACGCTTTCTAATCTGGTTTAATAAGCAAGGGAATATTAGAATCATTAAGGTTTTTGTGAAGGGTATGAGAATCAATTATGGATAAATATCTATCTTTTGATATGGGCGGAACCGAAATAAAGTATGCGTTGGTATCAGAAGATTTCAAAATTATCGAAAAGTATAGGTTTCCTACGAATTTTAAGGGTGTTGATGCTGTTGTCAATAAGGTTATGAAAATTGCACAGCCTTATTTGAGTGGAATTCAAGGTATTGGTTTCAGTATGCCAGGTACGATACTGGATGATGAAAACGGAACAATCCTGCGAGGAGGAAGCCTTACTTTTATGGAAGGCATTGCCTTCGGAAGAATCATGGAGGAAAAAACGGGGCTTCCTTGCGCTGTGGAGAACGACGGTAAGAGTTGTGCTTACGGTGAATATGCCTGCGGTACCCTTTCTGGCAAAACATGTGGCGTTGTGATGGCAATAGGAACAGCAGTAGCAGGTGGAATTTTAATAAATGGAAAGGTTCACCGCGGATTAAATCATTTTGCCGGTGAGTTTAGCTATCTAATAGACCAGCCAGAAGATTTGGGAACTTGGGATGCATTCCTTGCATTTAAAGGTGGGGTAGGCGGATTACAGGACTTAATTATCAAGGAAAAGAACCTTTCTACCGAAACAAAACTGGATGGTTTTCAAATTTTCAAATTAATTCACAGCGGAGATAAAGACGCAATAAAAGCCTTGCACACGTTTGCTAGAAGGTTGGGGATACATATCTTAAATCTTCAATCCGTGCTGGATCCAGAGATTTTTGCTATAGGCGGAGGAATCAGCAGGGAAAAAATATTTATTGATACAATTAACGAAGAAATACAGGATCTGATGAAACTATGTATACTAAGACCTACGGCACCCATTGTGGTTCAAAGCAGAAATGGGAATGATGCAAACATTATCGGTGCTGTTTTTAAATGCAAGGAAAAAATTAAAAATAGGAGGATAATGAATGAAAACGTTTAATTTTCCTCAAGGTTTTTTATGGGGTGGCGCTACAGCAGCCAATCAGTATGAAGGTGCGTATAACGAGGGCGGCAAAGGTCTTGATATTCAAGATGTAATGCCAAGGGGCATTCTTGAACCACCGATAAGTGAACCTACTGCCGATAATTTAAAGCTTATCGGAATTGATTTTTATCATAGGTATAAGGAGGATATCAAGCTTTTTGCGGAAATGGGTTTTAAGGTCTACAGAACATCCATTGCATGGAGTCGAATTTTTCCGAACGGAGATGACCAAACTCCGAATGAAGAAGGCTTAATGTTCTATGACAAAGTTTTTGATGAGTGCCATAAATATGGAATTGAGCCGCTTGTTACAATCAGCCATTATGAAACGCCCCTTAATTTAGCAACAAAGTATAATGGCTGGACTAGCCCTAAACTTATAGAATTCTATAAGAGGTATGTAACAATTTTGTTTAACCGTTACAAAGGAAAGGTACACTATTGGCTGACATTCAACGAAATTAACAGTATTATCTTTGCTCCATTTATGAGTGGTGCAATTACCACACATCCAGAACAGCTTACAAGTCAGGACTTGTATCAAGCAATTCATCATGAGCTTGTAGCGAGTGCCTGGGCAATTAAAATTGGACATGAAATAGATTCTGAAAATAGGTTAGGATGCATGATTCTTGCCATGCCAGTGTATCCGTTAACGCCAAAGCCTGAGGATATACTGGCAAGTTTGGAGGCGGACAGGCAGAACTTACTGTTCAGCGATGTTCAGATCAGGGGTTACTATCCCAGCTATTCCAAACGGCTTTTTAAACAAAAAAATGTCCATTTAAATATCACCACAGAGGAAGAAAAGCTAATGCGTGAAAATGTAGCGGATTTCGTTAGCTTCAGCTATTATATGTCTTCCTGTGAAACGGCGGGAACCGATAAGAAAAAAGAACAAGGGAATATCCTATTAGGCGTGGAGAATCCTTATCTGAAAAAAAGCCAATGGGGCTGGGCAATTGACCCTAAGGGCTTGCGTTATGTTCTTAACACATTGTACGATCGTTACCAAAAGCCGCTCTTCGTTGTCGAAAACGGCCTCGGTGCCAATGACGTGCTAGTGGAAGGACCGGATGGACCGACTGTATTGGATGATTACAGGATACAGTATCTCAATAACCATTTGGTTCAGGTCAGCGAGGCAATTGAAGATGGTGTTGAGGTTATGGGGTACACCTCCTGGGGTTGTATCGACCTTGTAAGCGCGTCAACCGCAGAGATGAAAAAGCGTTATGGCTTTATATATGTAGATCGCAATAATGATGGTTCTGGCACGTTAAACCGCTATAAAAAAAAGAGTTTTGAGTGGTATAAAAATATTATCGCTACAAATGGAGAGAGTTTAAAAAAATAGAAGAGGATTTATGGATACAATCATAATTGTTGTAAAGCAAACTATTGTCATGTTTTTGATAATGGGTTTAGGGTATGTTTTATTTAAAACCAAAAAGATTACAAAGGCCGGAAGCAGGGATATGGCCTCTCTTCTAGTGAATGTTATTATCCCTGTGGTCATTTTCAATAGCTTCATCACAGAATATTCGAAAAAGAAAACCACTGAGCTTCTGGTTTGCACGGGGTTGGCTTTGATGGTCTTAGGAATATCCGTTCTGCTTAGTGGATTCATTTTTAAAAAATCACCTATAGATAACTTTGCAACCAGCTTTTCAAATCCAGGCTTTTTTGGAATCCCACTGACGTTAGCGGCACTGGGGAGCAGTGCGGTATTTTATATCACGCCTTTTATTGCCGCAATCAATATTATGCAGGTTACATATGGTGTTGGGCTACTTACCAATGGGAAAAAAACAGAATGGAAAAAAATTATTATCAATCCCATTATCATAAGTGTCCTTTTGGGAACCGCTATTTTCCTGCTGAGGATACAGGTTCCGGAAATTATTCGAATGCCCCTTAATTATCTGGGCGCCTTAAATACTCCGATTGCGATGCTTGTTATGGGTGTCTATCTGGCTCAAGCGGATATAAAAACAATGTTTAATTCAAAACAGCTTTATTGCACCTGCTTGGTAAGATTGTTTTTTATCCCTCTATTAACTTTAGGATCGCTTATGGTTATTCCGGCTTCCAATGAAATCCGTCTGGCATTTTTAATTGTATCTGCCTGTCCTGTTGGAGCAAATGTGGCGGTTTATGCTCAGCTTAACGATGCGGATTATCCTTACGCGGTAAAAACGGTTGTTTTAAGCACTTTGTTATGTATAGCTTCACTGCCGGTTTTGCTAATGATAGCAGAAGCATTATTTTAATCAATCAATGTGATTCTGTTTTAATTACAAAATTAAACGAAATGGAAATATTATGTATTTGTTATTTTTTATAATAAGTGCGCTGGCATCCGTCATTGGCGCTATTTGTGGCATTGGCGGTGGTGTGATTATTAAGCCTACCCTTGATATTTTTCAAATTGCCAGTGTTTCAACAATTAGCTTTTTGTCTGGTTGCACAGTGCTATGTATGAGCTTATATTCTGTTGGAAAAGTAATTTCTTCAAAAGAAAGTATGATTGATTTTAAAACGGGAACCCCTCTGTCCATCGGTGCAGTCATTGGAGGAATCCTCGGGAAACAGCTTTTTACATACGTCAAGGGGATGTTTTCAGACCCTGATGTTATCGGTGCTGTACAGGCATTTTGTCTGCTGGTTATCACCGTCGGCACTCTGATTTACACCTTAAACAAGCATAAAGTCAAAACCGTACATATTCGGAATACCCTGCTTTGTATGACTATAGGTTTATCTTTGGGAGCCACGTCGAGCTTTCTCGGTATTGGAGGAGGACCAATTAATCTAGTTGTACTTTATTTTTTCTTTTCAATGGAAACAAAAACGGCAGCACAGAACAGTCTTTATATCATTCTTTTTAGTCAGGCGGCCAGTTTGATTTCTACTATTCTGACAAAAACAGTTCCTGAATTTGAATTATTGGCACTGATTCTTATGTCAATCGGCGGGATTTCCGGTGGGATAATAGGCAGACTGTTTAACCGGCGAATGTCATCGAGAGCGGTTGATAATCTTTTTATTGCTTTGATGATTACTATAATTTTTATAAGCGGGTATAATACATGGCAATATGCATTTTAAATCATATAAAAGGGAGAAAAATTTATGAGTCTTGATTTTTTAAAAAAAGCCCCATTTTATCTGGATGATAATAATTTAGAATGGGTGCAGGAGACACTGAATGCGCTGAGCGTTGAAGAAAAGGCAGGACAGCTATTTTGTATTTGTGCTGCTGAAGGTACACAGGAGGAGGTTGACCAGATATTCAAGGTCCTAAAGCCAGGTGGGATTATGTACAGACCTTTTTCTACTGAAGAGGCTGTTTCCATAACCGAAATGCTATATAAAAAGTCAGACATCCCCATGCTTATCGCGGCAAATCTTGAAAAAGGCGGAAACGGTATTGTTACCGAAGGAACGCTGATTGGTTCGCCTCTTGAGGTTGCAGCCACAAATGATGTTAAAATGGCAGAAAAATTGGCTCTAACATGCGGACGTGAAGGAAAAGCTGTCGGTGCGAATTGGGCGTTTGCGCCTATTATTGATATTGACAATAATTTTAGAAATCCTATTACTAATATCAGAACTTTTGGCTCTGATTGGGAGAAAGTACGCGACATGGGGCTTGCCTATGTAAAAAATATACAGGCATTGGGGTTGGCAGCTTCCATTAAGCACTTCCCCGGCGATGGAATGGATGAGCGCGATCAACATTTGGTGAGCAGTGTCAATACGACAACTTGTGAGGAATGGGATAAAACCTATGGTGCAATTTATAAGACTTGTATTGATGCAGGTGCAATGACTGTGATGGTGGGTCATATCCTGCATCCAGAATATTCAAAAAAGCTGAACCCGAGCTTGAAGGATGATGAAATCCTGCCTGCATCCTTATCAAGAGAGCTGATGATGGGACTTCTTCGTAAAAAATTGGGATTTAACGGCTTGATTTGCACTGACGCGACGACAATGGCCGGCTTCACGATTCCAATGGAAAGAAGACGTGCGGTTCCTTACAGCATTGCTGTTGGTGCTGATGTGTTTCTGTTTACCAGAAATTTAGAAGAAGACTATGCTTTCATGCTGGAAGGAATTAATGACGGAACCATTACTCCGGAGCGTCTTGATGAAGCTGTAGCAAGAATTCTCGGCTTAAAGGCGGCGTTGGGGCTACACAAAAAGCCAACACTTCCTACACTGGAAAATGCAAGGTCAGTTATCGGCTGTGACGAGCATAAGGCTTGGGCACGGGAATGTGCCGAAAAAGCCATTACATTAGTTAAAGAACAAAAAGACGTTTTACCGCTGGACACAAATAAATACAAAAAAATTCTTTATTATCCTATCGAAAGCGAGCAGGGAGTTGCCTATTCGGTCAGAGCAGGTGTTTGTGATCAGATTCGTGAAAGACTTATAGCGGAGGGCTTTAAGGTGGATGTTTTTGTACCGCATAAAGCCATTGAAGGAATGGTACCTCCGTCAAGCGTAGTGACAGAAAATTATGATTTGATTTTGTATCTGGCTAATATATCTACAAAGAGTAATCAGACAACGGTTCGCATCGAATGGCAACAGCCAATGGGGGCAAATTGCCCGCACTTTATTCAATCGGTTCCGACAGTGTTTGTCTCGGTGGAAAACCCGTATCACCTGTTGGATGTACCGCGAATAAAGACCTTTATTAACTGTTATAATTCAAATGACACCGTGCTTGAATCGCTTATGGACAAGCTAATGGGCAGAAGTAAATTTGTAGGCACCAATCCGATTGATCCGTTTTGCGGACGTTGGGATACAAGATTGTAAAACATTAAGAAGCAGCTGAAAAAGTCATTCTGAAGTCTCTTTATACAGGTTTCAGAATGACTTTGTGTGGCTTTTTTAAAAGAAAGTGGAGAATTTATGAAATATAGTGCAGTGATTTTTGATTTAGATGGCGTTATTTGCTTTACAGATGAATTTCATTATAAAGCATGGAAAGAAGTGGCACTGAAATTAGACATACCGTTTGAC
Source organism: Bacillota bacterium (assembly GCA_023396225.1). Lineage (GTDB taxonomy): Bacteria > Bacillota > Clostridia > Oscillospirales > Ruminococcaceae > JAEZYS01. The sequence continues at coordinate 9,983 of JAEWWT010000031.1, read as the reverse complement.
CGTACAATAAACAATAGGCTTCGGGGCGTTTCAAGGATGGAAAGTCTTGAAATTATTCTTGAAAATTATAAGGGGACTTCTTTAAGCCAAGATCAAAAGAATGAACTGGCGGAGGAAAAAAATAATATTTATAGGAGCTATCTGACCACAATGACGCCGGCGGATTTATCTGAGCAAAACAGGAAGGCACTGGAAACCTTAAAAAGTAGGAATACACGGCTGGCGATTGGCTCGTCCAGTAAAAATACACCGATTATTTTGAAACAAATAGGTTTGGAGAATTTTTTTGATGCTATATCGGACGGAAATAATATATCCCATAGCAAACCCGACCCAGAGGTGTTCCTGAAAGCAGCGGAAATGCTCGGTATTGACCCGAAAGAGTGTTTGGTTGTTGAAGATGCGCTGGCAGGTGTGGAAGCTGGGAAGGCAGCAGGGATGATGGTTGCCTGTGTCGGTGATGCTTCCGAAAAAAACGCGGGGGATTATAATTTCAAAGACTTAAGTGAGATTCTTGAATTAGTTCATTAATAACCCAATAGTGAAACGCTTATACGGGTAGTTTGTGCTTCGTTGCATGAAAGAACTTGTAAACAACGGAAAGCTGCAGTTGCCAACAAAAATGCAGAAAAATCTCTTACTACAATAATTGTATATAAATAGGTCCATGAAATCAGAATTAATTTCATGGATCGATTAGTCATCTATCAATTATATACAAAGTCCTTCATAATAAACTCTATAGCTGGATTTAGAATATTATTCATGACACCTACCCATACCATTTGATTGGTTACTTTTAGATTCTCAGTAATGCCTTGCTGCGCAACCGTCGTCACGCCGTTCATCCGATTCAACAAAAATTTCTCCCTGTACTATATATGTAGTACGGAGACAGTTACCGTTCAGCGGATCCCCGTTAGGTTTTACATTATTTACTGATACAAGCATAGCAAAATCAATTTTGTTTTCAAGAATATCAAAATCACCATGATGACCTCCGACAGCAAAAGTAATAATTTCACTTGTCAGCTTCTCAAATTTGTCATTCGGATCCGTATTATATCTTTTAAATAGATAAATTGTTCCTGCAAAGGTATGATTTACTTATCCTTTTATAGGATTTTTACCTGCATATGAGTATTCAAGAAATTCCATAAATTTATTTTTAAACTTACCCATATCATGAATTAGTCCGGCAAGATAACTGCAGTTAAAAAAGCCGCAATTTATCAATGCTTGTCCTGCATATTTAGCAGTATCTAATAAATATTCCTCAATCGTCTAGTCTATACGCTGTCAATTTATATTACTAATGTGAGCCAAAAATTGCTTATAATAATCCTAGCATTTAAAACTAATTGTCAACATAATTTTTGTAAATCCGTATCCAAAAAAACGTATTATCCTATAACGTCAAATAAACTCATGTTTAATTTATCCTGCCTATTATTTTACTCCTTATATTGCATATCTAAATATTACGAGCTACACATTATTTCACAAATCGTAATTTCACCCAACTTCCCATATTATTACGCCTTATAAGGTTCAAACTTCTACATTGGTTCATCAAATTCAAGAAGAAATCCCTATATCAACAGTTCACAAGTTTCAAGGGCGTAAAAATGATGATATTATTTCAACCGTTGATAATGAAATTACTGATTTTACTGATAATACAAATATACTTAATGTTGCTGTATAAAGAGCAAAAAACAGACTTAGAATTGTAGTATCTGATAATGAGAAAAACGAAAACACAAATATTGGTGATCTTGTAAAACACATAGAATATAATAACTTTAAAATAAAGAAAAGTGATATTTTCTCTGTTTTAATATGCTATATAAGAGTTTTGAAGATGCTCAAAAAGTTTATTTATCGCAACACAAAAGGGCATACAGCGAGATATGCGTTATATTATCGAAAACACATTCCTATCAAAAACAAAATCAAACATCCCCCTGCAACAAACCCCCAGAAAATCATCGATTTTCTGGGGGTTTTATATTTTTAAATTTAAACTTTTATAATAGTGATTTGATATAATCAGAATAAGCATAATAGTTGTCATTTCCTGATAGCAACTTTAAAAATGTTTCAAATTGACCTTCCACATAAGTTGAGACAAAAATAAATAATCTTTTTTTAGGACGAGAACAACAAACATAAAATAAGTTTCGATTTCGTATAAAAGAATCTTCCTTGTCTTTAGGTACACCATATTTTATCATTGGAGCATATACATCAAATTGATACTGATTCCATCCTTTAGTTATAGCAAAAATAACATTATCATACTCTTCACCTTTAACACCATGCTCTGTTGAAAATTCTGTTTCTGGATAAATGAAACCAATAGCAGCCAAAAATTGAGAATACTCTATATTTAAGTAGTCATTTACGGTGGTATTCCCATATGCTGAATCTGGTTTTTTTGAATATAATGAATATATATCATCAATCTGTTTTGGGATAGGCACTAAATTACTTTGAATTACCGTTTTTAAAACATCGATTGCCAATTTCCCTTGTGCCGTTATAAGATCATTTTGAAGAGTTTTCCACTGCTTCTTTTGTGATTTTTTAGTTATTGGATATCTCTTTACTCCTAATGTTTCAAATAGTAAAGGCATATCAGAACTTTGAAGTGCTTTCAAAATTGGCTCTACTGTGTTCATAAAAAACAATAACAATGGATCATCCTTATCTTTCAATTTGTCATCAAGAATGCTTAATAACTTTTCATATCCCTGTTGAGAAGCTAAAACTTTGTGCGTAATCATCAATGTTTTGATAGTTTCATTCTCACTCATCAAATGCTTTTTAATCATTGAGTTCAATTCATTCAGCCTTTTTTGTAATTCCTTATCTGGCAACTCACCTTTAAAGTTTCTATCATCTCTGCGCATACCCGAATAATCATTACAAGTAACAACAACTACTTCTCCTTGAAAGTTGTCGATTGCTGAAATTTGAGGGAGGTCAGGACGAATTTCATTAAGGAGATTGACAATTTTAGGAGCAGATCTAAAATTTGATCCTTTTTTTATTTCAAAAATATTATCATGTTCAATCAACCCACAGGCTTTGTTTGATTGATATATTGTTTGCCACGAGTCACCAAAAAAACCAAACTGAGGCCCTTGATTTTCAGAAATAAAATACTGAATAAATTTACTAATTATAATTTCAAAAGAGTCTTGATACTCGTCAATCAAAATAAGAGGATATTTATTTGAAAAAACATTCCGAAATTTTTTGTTATCTAATAATTTTGCAAAAAGAGTAATTACATCACCATGATAAAGATACAACACTTTGTTATCAATATATTTATGTCCCAAAGTATACTGAATTTCTATTATATCTTCTATCGCTCCTTCTTTTGGATGATACGCTTTATCACTTTTTACAATGGAAATTAAGAAGTTTTGATACTGTTTTATGGCATTCCATGCAAAAGAGTGAATTGTTGATGGAAGAATAAACGATTTGTCATTTAGCCTATCGCTAATAACATCAACTGCTGCATTAGTATAGGTAATGCAAATCACATTTTGCCTTTTTCGATTAAAATACACTCCTCTATTTTCTTGAATCCATTCTATAACCTTATTTAATGAGTATGTTTTTCCTGAGCCTGCTCCAGCTTCAACACGAAAATTCTTGCTTTTTTCAAGTGTAGATATAATTAACTGTTCAACTTTATCAGCTTCTTCTTTTGCTTTTTGGAAGTTGCTTGAATTTTTCTCTTCACTCATTGTAACGCCTCCCGATTAGACAAGAACTTTTTGGTCATTGAGCCAAACCAAGCCATTCTTAATATATTGAGGAATACTATAATCAGGTGTATCAAAAATTAAATTTAAAGCAAATTCAGTTTTACTTGTTCCAGTAAACTCTAAATTCTCCTCGGTTAATGTGTCAGTAAGCCCAAAAATTGCTCTATTTACATTTTGAATAGATTCTTCTAATGAACGACCACATAAACCGTTCTCTTCAATCTGATATTCTATATGTGCCTTTTCTATGGTTTTTTCAGTATCAGGTAAAGATATGATATCAGCTAAGTTAACTTTATCTTTTTCAGTAAGCTTTTTAACTTTACGCATCCAATATTTGATTGTTGAGTTGCATGTTGTTTTTCCTGCTTTGACAGTTGACTTAGTTCTGCCATCAAGCATTGCATCAATATCTGTTAGTATTAAACTTGGTATGCCCAAAAAATTCGAAAATGGTATAAACCTATATGCATAAGCCCCACCAACTTCAACCAAAGTGTAATATTGCGCTGATAACTTATAATCTTGTGTATCAAATAGACCAGTTTTCTCACATTTTTTAATCATATCAGGTAATAACAATCGTTCTGATGCACCCTCAATAAAAATTGCTTTATCTGAAAAGAATAGATCACATCGACTAATTGTAAGGTATTTCTTGATGAAATCTATATTATCAGGATCTATTTTTGAAAAAACATTCAAATCTTTGTAAATAACGCCTCTTTTTGTTTTTTGTGCGTATCGAATCTTTGAAAAGTTAACGGTATTGGCTATGTGAGATGAATGAGATGTAAGGAAGACTTGAATATGTATTTCTGAAATTTTTTTCAAAAAGGTTTCTAAATAACTCACAAAAGTTTGCTGCATTTGCGGATGCATATGAGATTCAGGCTCTTCTATAAATAAAAGAGGTATACAAGTTAAATTTCCTTGCTTTATCAATTCGGCGAATTGTGCTAGCTGAAATTGAATTTTAATAAGGTTTTTATACCCCAGCCCATTGTAACTACTTGGTAACTTCTCATTTGATCCAATCTTTGAATAATTTAGCTCACTGTTATCTTGTATTTGATTACTTAGGGCTACCTTTGTAGAAACACCTAATTGCAATTCTTCTGCATTAGGATAACCAAACCCAATTGAGCTATTTATAATGTTGCTCAATAGAGTATTTGTCTCTTTTTGAATTTCCGCATTAGCAATTTCCACCTTATTTCGCAACGCCTTAACATTGTCCGCAATTTTTGCATCCAAATCATCAATATCCACGCTGAAATAGCTTGATATAACAGTTTTAAGAGACGAGGGGCTGTCATTTCCCGTTTCGTCAAGGTCTCTTTCTGCTGAAATAGTATACAGTGGAAATAGCTCTTGTAATTCCTTGAGGCTTTTATTCTGTGTATCAACAGGAATTAAGGGATTAATTGCCTTTATTGAAAGTGAGAATAACTTTGCAAAATGAAAAGAAACTCTCTCCCTTACTTCATCAACAGAGAATATTATTGAACCTTTTTCATCAAAGTTTATGTAGGAATCAAACAATTCTCTTATTCCATCTTCGCCCACTTTTAAACTGTATTCTGCAACAATTATAGCAGTTGTTATATTTTCATCTACATCAATAATAAAAGGTGATAATGAACCTAAATTATCCTCATCATTTTCATGTGAATAATCAACAAAAAATTTCATTGATGGCTTGGGAAGCCTGCTAGAAAAATCGTCGAAAGAAAGTTTTCCTTTTAAAAATTTTGCAAGTAATATAAACGCACACTTCCTTTGAGACAGTGGATAATCATCATAAGATAAATTATTACCTTTTAAGATCTTTGACAAAAAATCCATACAGGAAGTCTTGGCAGAGTTATTACGTCCAACAATTAGTGTTGTATCTTTATCAACATTTAAGTCTGCGTTGACAAGCAGTCTATAATTGCGAATTTCTATTTTTGTTAGTTGCATAAATTTACCTTCCTGTATGATTTTACTTAGAAGATCTTACTTGTAGTTATTTATATAGGTTAAATATTGAGTAAGTTTTTTATATTCAATATTTTTTATGTATTGTTCCATATACGTATAATCAGGGTTTCCATCACTCATTATTGGAAGCAGTATTTTCATTTTACCTAATCTGTCTATATTTATTGAACGACCATGGCTAAAACATATTCTTTGTTTAGATATTGAAAACGTAATAAACAATTTGGAATATTTGCTTATATTCTTTTTTGAATATAATGCATAAACATGAGTATCTAACAGAAATTTATATGGTTGATAATACGCAAGCCCCACCCCACCATCACCATCGTTATTTAATGTTATACAATCACCTTCGTATAATGATTTTTTATCATTATTGAAACTATAAAAACCTTTTAGTCCGTTATTAATATTTTTTGCAGAGATCAACATATCATTTCCTTCAGTTAATGAGTTCATATTATTTTGATTGCCTCTTTTATAATGAAATAGATCTAGTACTTTAAAATCACTCCACTCTTTTTCACTAAGTGCAGGCACTTCTTTATATTCAAGTTTTGATAAGGAGTTTTTAACATGCATAATATATTCTTGTTTTTTCTTATCTTCTTGATATTTAACATACTCCTCCATAAAGGTATAATCTATATTTTCATTATTGTCAATAGGCAATAAAATAGTTTGACGTTTCATTCTGTCATTACTCATTTTATAACCATAATTGAATTTAGATTTTTGTCTTTCAATACAAACAATTATAAAATGTGCAACATATTTATTTTTCAATCTATCTATTTTGGGAGTTAGTACAGAAACATCTGAAGAACTAATAAAAGAATATTGATGCCAATAAGCAAGGCATACTCCGTTTCCATTATTATTTACGGTGTAAACTTCTTTATATACAGTTTCTGAATCGGATAATTCAGAAAAAGAACTTAAACCATTGTTGCTGTCAATTGCCGAAATTAGAGCAATGTTGCCTTTGGGCTTTTTACCAATATTTTTTGCGTTGCCCCTATTTATATAAAACAATGTTTCAAGTGTATATTTTCCCCACTTTCTATCAGTTAATAACATATCATTCACCTTTACTTTCGTTGAACAAATATGCTTTATCTTGCATAATCATAGAAAATTCAAAAGAAAGATAATCGCCAACCGTTTTATTGAAATCTTCATCAGTAGGTATTTCATCGTTGAAATAATAAAAGCTATGCAACCATTCATCAGATGCTTCAATATTAGTAGTTACGCAGAATTTTGTTTCTGATTCTATCCTGTCAAACCAAACATCAAGCAAATGTTGCTTTTTATCTTTTGCCGATTCTGTTTCAATAAGTCCAATGTGTGGAGCAACCTTAAATCCATCATTTTCAAAGTTAATAAATTTACATTCTTTGTTTTTAGGATGTTCTTCACCTGCAGTGAAAACAGCAATACAAGGGATAACACCAACACCATAGAACGTATCTTTACTTAACGAAATAACACCTTCTAAGGTATGATGTTTCAAAATATTTTCTTTTATAGACTGTTCTTCCTTTGTTTTGCCAGTCGTTGATGATTGAGGAACAATGACTGCACATCGTGCTCCCTCTGCAAGTGAATCAAGAAGATGTTCAGTAAACGCTATTTCATATAAATCTGGATTTTGCTTTGATCCTTGAGAATAAGGGGGGTTCATCATTCCTACAGTTGAAGCTTTAAGTTGCAATTTACTTGCTTCCTGCTTTAAAAAATCTTCATTTATCAAGTTGCTTTTTCCATCACCACGCAAAATCATATTGGTGGTGGCAATAGTAAACATATACGGCTGTAATTCAATGCCGTGTAATTGTTTTTGTTTTATTTTCTTTTTTACATTGTTATCATCGGTCTGTTGTAACATATTGTGCATAGCCGCAATTAAAAAGCCTGCCGTTCCACAGCATGGGTCGAAAACTATATCATCAGGTTTTACATCTAGTAACTCACAAAATAGTTGTGTTATATGTTTAGGGGTAAGCACAATACCAAGAGTTTGACCATCACCACCTGAGTAGCTCATGAACTCACCATAAAATCTACCCAAATAGTCTTCAGCACTTCTGTTGTAACGGATTGTTTTATATATTTTTTTATCTAAAAACTCTACAAAATGCTTTAAAGGTGTCTTTTTTAATTTAGGTTCAATCTCATTAAGTTTGACGGTATCTTTTATTATAGCAAATTGGCTCAAAAGCTTATCCTTCTTTACTTCTGGAGCAACCTTTGATCTTTGTAAGTTTGCACTAATAGCATCATAAATCTTTTGACCATCTGTTTTAATATCGTCCCCTGTTAGATCAGTAATCGAAAAATTTTTGAACTCACTTTCTCTCAATGCCAATAAAATACCTGATACAACTAAAGGTTTATCAGTATCTTTCAAATTACCGTAATTCCTTAAATCTTCATGTAATTCAGCAGCATCATTAAGAATTTCAGCAGTTTCTTTTTCTTGATCTGTGTCTTCCTTTAATATTTCTTTTGTATAATATTCGTCAATATTATACTCGCTAAATGTAATAAACGACTCAACCTCAGGAAGTTCACGATAATATTCCGTTTCATCAATAAATATAGGTGTTATTCTATGTTTCTTCTCATCACCTGAAACACCAAATACAATAACCTTTTTATATGTAGTATTTTGAGCTAAATGTTTGCCATAAAACAAAGCCCCATTTACGGCATAATCAGTTACGGCAGTTATTTCAGTACTAATACAACCTTTTTCATCCAACTTAATATGCTTGCTTAAATCTGCTTTGTCCTCTATTACTAATAGATAATCCTTAACCACTCCAACATATTCCGGAAACCCAACATTTCCAGTGCCTTTTTTCGAAGCTGTTTTTAAGGCACTATTTATTTCTTTAACAGAACTTCATTGTGGATCAAGTTTAATCTTGGCTTGTTTAAGTAGGTCATATACCCACAAGTCAGTTTTTACTTCTTTTTTCGCCATATTCCTATCCTCCACTATATATAAATTTGATAGTTTTTTGAAAAGTCTTGTTTTTTATACATTATAATTATATCAAATTTTTGAGTGTTTGTCGATACCATTTATATAAAAAAGCATTACGATATTCTATGTTTTTTATGCATTAATTTAGAATGTTAATCAAATTAATGCCTTCTCGCTGATATAAAAAGCAAAATTTTTCAATAAGGTGCCTTGTAAGTGCAGGAATAAGTTAACCAAACAGGTGCAAGAAGTTTTTACTGCTTAATATCAAATCAACATATATATTTAATTCAATGTTATTATATTTTGTTTTCTATCGACTTAGTAATATGAACAATAACCTCTTCCGGTGTAGGCTTATTACCTCTGCAAGGAATAGAATTCCAATATGCCTGTATCTGTGGATTTGAATTTTTCATACCTTCATCAATAGCAAATTGAATTTCCTTTCGAATTTCTTCTACACTTACACCATGTTTCAATGCAATTACTTGTAATGCTTTATTAGCTTTCATCATCTTTTCTCCTTAAATACAGTTTTATATTGTATAATTATAGCATACACATGTAATAATTACAAGTAAAACCTGTATAATTATTAGTATAAGGGGTGTGACTATGAATAGAATCAAAGAGCTACGTGAAGAAAAGGGAATGACGCAAATCAGGCTTAGTATAGAACTTTCAGTATCACAGGAAACAGTAAGCGCATATGAAAACGGAAAACATTTTCCAAGTGTGCAGAGTCTTATCAAAATATCAGAAATATTTAATGTCAGCTGCGATTATATTCTTGGTTTGTCAGACGTGAAAAACATTCAGAATGGCGGGGCATATACCATTGATGAAATATCTCTTGTTTCTGAATATCGTTCTCTGCTGCCAAGTGAAAGAGCTATGGTGAAAGCATATATGCAGGGCATTTCAGACAAAAATCATAACTAAAAGGCAATGCATATTTTTTATGCATTGCCTTTTAATTTTGTCACAATAATTAAATAAAAGCACATTACTCCAATATTTACCTGATTCTTATGCTATAAGCACGAAACACATTTCTTCAATCTCGGTTTCATCATAACCATAATCCATAAGCATTATGATGTCTTCTGGATCAATCCCAAAGTAACCTGCATATTCAATAAGCTCTTCTACTATTTCACTGTCATTACTGTACCTGCTTGAGTAATAGTCATATAGAAAGCTTCCTG
>JAEWWT010000021.1 GCA_023396225.1 Bacillota bacterium | reverse complement strand
TCATCATGTAATTTTTTGCTGTATGAGTTTAATTCTTTGATTTTTGCTTTTTCTTGATTATTCATACTGCACCTCTACTTTCTAAGAAAGCAAGTATATTATCATTTTCTGATGTTTTAACACCCATCTTTCCACGAATTGCATTATATTTAGGATTAGTCTTTTTATTCTTATTTGCTTCATTTAGATCTAAAAGAAATTTTTCAGGACCGAGAACATCAATCATTGTTTTTATAGCTTTTCCGCCCTGGTTAAACACAAAGTAATCAAGCTTTAAAATATTATACTATGATCCTGGTTTGTCAAAGATTGAAACCTTTTCAAAATCTTCTATGAAGCGCAGCCATTCAGGAGCAACAGACACTCTGCATTTTGTCTTATCGTTAGACGGAATAATATAACGAAGATAATTATTAAGTACTTGAAAATATGACTTGCGGACATCTGTTTTCAGTTTTATAAAACCTCTTGCATTATCGTCTTTCATTTTTATTTCACAGCGCACCCAATGTTCAATATCTGTTCTATGACGTTCGGCTTTTTTATCATAAATACGAATATAGACAGGCGAAGAATGACTATCACCATGACCGACAGTACAACCCTTATTACTTACAATGACTTCCCAGTTAGTGTTTTTTGAAACAAAATTGCCTTGCTGTGTAGCCTTAACAAAATAGTTCAAATCAAGTAAACCGATAAAATCATCATATGCAACATCAAGTCGAGTAATGTTCATTTGTCTTTGTTCAGCTTTTTCACACCAATTATCAATAATCATATCAAATATTTCTTGATAGTTGCCACTTCCGAAGCTTTCAAAATTTCTACAGCCTTGACCGCTCATTTCAACGCATATTCCCATATCTTCACGACCGTTATACATGATATTTATACCGTCATAGTAAAGCCTATTCTGATAACAATACCGACCCTTGTCAAACTGTTCAAACTTGACTTCCTGCAAGCCGAGCAATTCAATTACATCCGATAAGCTATGTATTTTTGTAGTAAAGGTAAACCAGTCATAAATTACCCTGTTCTGTTCCATTTGCGTTTACTCCAATCATGCAAGTATCGTCAGAAGTATCTTTTAAACTAGGTAATACACATTGTTGTAAATATCGTAATAGACATTGAGGACACATTGTAGATTGAATAACACCAAACTTTATAAAGACCAATTCTCTAGTTTTGCCACATGTAGGACAGATACCAATTTTTATACTTGCCATAGTAAAACCCCCTATAAAAATAATTAAATGCAGTCATTAACCCCCTACCTTAGCTACTGGGGGTTAAAGCCGAGTTACCTCGGCTTTTTTCAGTTCTATTACTTCTTTTTACGTGCTTTTATTGCTTTTACTGATTTTATAATAGCTGGAAGCTGTATAGCAATTGCTTTTACTGATTTTATAATAGCTGGAAGCTGTATAGCAATAGTAATTGAAACAATCAAAAGAACAATACCCCACCAAATAAACCAAGTATCACCATAAAATAAGGAATTAAAAAAATTAAAAATCTTCATAATATAAAACCTCTTTCTTTTAAATAAATTTTTATAAAAAGTCTTATGAATAAAAAATATTTTGAGCCTCTCCTCCGCTACGCTTCGGTTTCTCAAAAATTTTTTATTCAACGACTTTTGCCCATCTCAAAGCAACAGATACAACATAATAGACAACTATGGCTGTAAGCCATGCTTCCGTCATTGATACAAAAGTATAAATAGGGATAAACCAATTAACATACGACAAATAATGATTTATAGTATCATTAGATTGCAAAAAAACTATAGGAGATTTCGGCAAAGCATTTACAAGAGTATTGCCGATTTGTTCCCAGCCATCAAGCCACCATTTAAAAATGTCCATATATTAATGTGCTCCTTTAACAATTTTTGTAGACAAGATAATCAAAACCATTGAAAAACTAAAAGTAGATACCCACCGAGAAATAAATGCAAGCAACTCTAATTTATCAAAATCAACAACAAGGTCATATGTAAAACCCTCAAACAAGCCTATAGGTTTAAATTCAATTGGTAATTCAAAACGAGGAGTTGCAGGCTTTGCAGAAAACAGGCTAAGACCTCTTACAAAATCAAAAGGCAGGCAAAACGGAAACACAGTAGAAATGCCAGTAGGAACTTTTAATTTATCTAATTCACCAATATTAACATTGGGAACAGACAAGTCATAAGGGAGAGCAGTTGAAGGATTAAGAGCAATTGCAGGATATTGTAAACCATCTATTAAATCGCGAAGATTAGCTCGAACACCAGCTGGAGTATAAGTGACAGGAACATCTGCACCCGCAACCTTTAAAATATCAGAACCACCCCAAGGCAAAGCAGACTCACCAACACCAATGCCAGCCGCATTAGTCCATTGACCAAGAAATTTGTATGTAGTATTTTCTGAAAAATATGCATTTCTTGTAATAGTAATACTGTAAATGTTTTCCTTTGTTGTTGTAGTATCATTAACAGTTTTAGCTTCGATGAACTTAAAACAACCATACAAAGAACCATACATGGTATTGGAATTATCAGACATGACACCATATTCACCAAAATAAGTTCTTACAAGCTGACCAGTATTAGTTGTAATAGTAGCAACAAGAACAGCACCAGAGCCTAATTTCAAGGTATTTAAATACGCTTCATTTAATAAAATTTGTCCTTGAACTTCAGTAGGCTTGACACCGACAAACTGACTAGCGAGACCGTCGAGGGAAGCTTGCTGTTCTGGTGTCATTTCATAATACTTTGATAGTATTTGATTAGCCATACAACTATCAGTAGCACTTGGCACCCAAATACCGTTAGCGTCCTTATACATGCTATTATAATTATAAGCTTGTGTTGTAGGGTCACTACATGCAATTTCTGACACAATAGAACCACCAGCTAAAACAATCGCAGTACCTAAAACAGCTAAAAGTACAGCACTACCACCACCAGCCAAAGCACCAACAACTGCACCACCAGCAACAGCTTCAGACCGTACAGGAACAATAAAGCAATTAACGCTCATAACAATTACAATCATAAAAATAATGATTGATTTAAGTATTTTCGGCATAATTTACACCCCCAATATGATTTTTAAGTATGTCAGCAAGCTGTAACATAAGCCTTTTCTTTTCGGCTTCTTGGTATGGCTTTAATGTTTCCTCAAACATGCTGTAACTATTGTACATAGAGCCATACAAACGCTTATATCTGAAAAATTTTTGCTCAATTGGTTTTTCTTTTGTACCTCTCCAACGAACAGAATAGCTAAATAGACCACCACATATAAGAGAAAGAAAAAAGCCTAAGTTTCCATGATGTTTTCTATTAAAATGCCTTACATCGAACTCACAGTATTCAATACATTTTCTGCTGATAAGCTTTGAAGATTGAGGAATTAAAACGACATCATAGCCAAGATGTCTATGTTTACGAAAGAAGTCCTCCCAGGCGTTCCACTCTGATGTTTTTTCACCTATGACCGTAGGAGAGAATATTGCAACACATTCATCAAGATATACAATAGTTTGATGTTCCTTACCGAATACATGATGTTGAGCCGCAAAACGATATAAATAATCAGGTGTAATTGCTTTTATATCTATATAAAAAAATTTATCTTGTCGAGGATCTTTTTTCTTCTTTAAGTTCTTCCCTGTTTTGTTAAACCACCACTCTTGAAACTTATTAAGAAAGCACAATGATGTGTCAATATAACAAGTGCTGATTACATATTTACCATCACGCAAATTATTTTTAACTTCATGTGCTGTATGTAATGACTTCCCAGAACCAGGTGTCCCGCTATATAACTGAATCATAATAGCACCCCTTTGTATAAAAAAGGGGTAAGAACATTTATTGTTCCTACCCCAGCGACCAATTCCAAACGATTAGCCGGCAATCTTTGCGAAAAATGACTTAATAGTTTTAACTGCATACTTCAAGCCAAAGATTGTAAGACCTGCTACAACAGTTGCACCACAAGCAACAGCAACAGCTGTTACAAGTCCAGTAAGTGCAGACTGCATTGAAGAAGTAACAGAAGAAATATCAATTCCACCACCGCCAGCTTCTTCAGCAAATGCCCCAACAGCCATAGTAGATACAGCACAAGATACAGCAACTACAGCAGGAATAACTTTCTTTTCCACACTAAGTACACAAGTCTTCATTTTTTCAAACATAAAACACACACTCCTTATTTTGATGAAATTTTTAATATTGAGACAATCTGCTTACATAGCAGAATTGAAACCGAAAAAATAATACCAATTGATAAACCTTGAGCATACATCAAAAAAATATCTTGTGTAATACTCGCTGTCATGTAATCACCTACTTTTTAAGCATACTAACAAATAGAGCACCTGCTATAATTCCAAGAGCACCAATTAAAAAAAACGAAATAGTGTTTGAAATCTGCATATCTTTTTCAATCGAATAAAGAACATCATTCTGAACAGATATTTGTTCTTGAATCGACACATTTTGCTCTTTAAGTTCTTCAAGATATGCTAATATAGGTGATATATCTAGTACAGGCACATCCATTACTTAACCTCAACAGGCTTTTCGATAAGCTTATAACTGCCACGTTTTACAAGGTCATAAAAGTCTGGGAGCAATTCAAAAGCAATAAGTCTTGTAACTGCTTTTGAGCCATACATTTCTGTATCCCATTCGCAAATACATTCCCTACCCTTTAAAGAGTCCATGTCGTTTAATTCCTTTGCGTACAAGCTATAAAGAGGAGAATTGTTTGAAATGAAACATTCTTTATGTGCCTTACCATATACATCAATATTATCAACAAGCATCTTTAAATCAAGTCCATTTACAAGTTCTCCACTCTTCCTAGTGTACTGTCTTGGCTTAATACCATTAATTATGCATTTCATTGTGTTTTCCTCCTTTTAATTTAATACTAATACCACGAATGTGGTATCTATAAAATATATTACCACGTTTATGTATATATGTCAATACATTTGTGGTATTATGATAAAATAAAATTACATAATATAGGTGGTGAAAAAAATGAGCTTTTACAAAAGGATAAGAGATTTAAGAGAAGATGCAGACTTAACTCAAATTGAAATATGTAAAATTCTCAATATAGCAAAAAACACCTATATAAATTATGAAAAAGGAATTAGAGAACCACCGTTTGAAATTATTATTAAGCTAGCTGATTATTATAAAGTTAGTTTAGAATATTTAGCAGGTTTATCAAATTTAAAATCTATAAATAATTGTGATATATCTGAATCAGAAAATAAAATACTAGACCTATACAAATTACTTAATAATGACAATAAAATTAAACTTGCAGAAAGAGCTGAAATGCTAATTGAACTTCAACATCAGGAAAAGACATCTACCAAGAGACGAGATGTAGGATAATAAGACATTAAAATTGAAAGGACAATAATTATGGACAATATGGTAATTGCAATCTATATTTTTTTAGCTGTAGTGTTTTTTGGAAATATTATTATTTTTTGGGGAATGGCTTCAAACGTTAATCTAATGCGTAAAGAACTAATACAAATCAAAGAAGAATTAAGAATTCAGAGTATCAAGAACGAAAGAAACATTAATGCTCCATACATGTATCAGATGGAGAACATGGCAGAGGTAAACAGCTATAATAGAAAATATTAAAGAATAAAGCACCGTTTGAGCATACGCTCTCGGTGCTTTTGCTTTGTGGGGGCGTTGCCCCCAATGATTATTTTGTTGTGTGCTATAGTTTAAGGTGTCCCCCTCTGTTGATAAAGCGAGAATAAAAACAGCCTTACACGAAAGACTATGCCCCGGAACGGTAACACATCTAAGGTCGGAAGAAGTAAACGTTGATATCCTCTATCGCCGGATGGGCGAATGTTTGAGGACATAAAAAAAGCGCCCTGAATTTAATTCAGAGCGTCAATATGATTATGTATTATCTCGAAATAACTCCAGTATCCTGTAACAATGTAACAAGTTCATCAAGCTGTTCACCGTTCCGATTGGTTGCTGTTCGAGTAATTGATGTATTTTCTTCAATTATATCAAGACGGTCATCAATTTTATCAAGACGATTATCAATTTTATCAAGACGACTGTTTATTTGTTTTTGCCCCTCAAGTAACTGCATTAATACTTCTTCTGTATTCATTTGTATCACCTCTTCTATGCTTATATTATACATAAGCTTTTTTACATTGTCAATGGAATTTTGTCAGCATATTTTTTTTACATTCAAGCATGTACTTAAGTGGAGCAACTTTTATTTAGCGCAATTATCTAACTTTTTTAAGTCATAAAAAAGTGGCTTTTTTCCCATAGTTGCGAGCTTCATCCACCTTGCACTTAAATCTTTTCGCTGGAAATTAAATCAACATCATCCAAATGCATTTCTTCACCACAATTATTACAAATCATTGTTTAGCACTCCCCTTTAATTTTTTAACTTTAACATCAATAACGTGAGGATCATCATACAGAGCATTTATGCTACATTCCAATTCTTCTTGTGTATAATACTTTTTATAGATTGTAGCAAATCTTTTACCCATATAATTTTGTATGTATGTAATTTCATATAATTCTGAAAATTCTTTCATTGTTTAGCACTCCCCTTTTTAAAATATTGTTCTTTTTACATAATATAGAAACATATCAAAATTTTTATAGCATTTCATACCATTGCAATTTTGAGTTATTAATTGTTTAGCTTTTCCAATTGCATCTTCCTTATCAATAGCTTTTATGGACTTATTGAGAACAGTTGAATTGATTTCTCTACCTAAATTATTAATTATACTGACTTTATACTTTTTCATTTTGATTACTCTCCTTTTTAATTTGATTGATATTTCTTATAAAATCAACTGTAATGTACTGCTTGCGGACTTCCTCGGGTACTGATAAATTTAAAATTTCCATAGCCTGCGCCGAAAACTCGTTGAAGCTTCGGAGACGTTCCTGGGCAATAATCAATTCAAGACAATCAACAGCATCTATATTTCTGTATCGGATATTGCCTTGCAATTGCTTATAATCACACTCCAGCCGAAAACGGTTGTTTATGATATATGCTAGCAAGATTTCAATTTTTTTCATGCTCATACTGCACCCCTACGACACATCCCAACTCTTTTAATACA